>NZ_JABASV010000009.1 GCF_016107625.1 Vreelandella alkaliphila | reverse complement strand
TCACCCTCATCGGCAAGCGCCCACATGAATTACCTGATCAAATTGTTAAAGAGCTATCGAATGGCGTTGCCGTTCGATGTGGGGCGTATTCTACTCATTTCTATTTATTCGTCAACACTTTTTTATCTTGTTGAATGACCACCTAGAAAGAAGATATGCGACTACTTGAGAATACCGTTTGTCTAGTAGGAACTTCATTACGGGCAGCGACCAAACCTATGCTGGCCGACAGTGAAATGGGAAGCGATTTACATAAGCCATTATCAACACGAGGTCGGCGCTTCTTTCATACCAACTCAAGACGTTGCAAAAGTTCTTGGCGACGTGACTCATCAACAAACGCTTCTTCGATTGCATTACGGTTCAGCATGCGGAACACCTCCGCACCCCAGCCAAATGCTTCAGCACAGGCAACATGATTTGTCAGCAACCCACCTCCAAAATAAGCCGGGTCGTCTGAGCTAATTGTCACCTTAAGGTTTTCTTTCAATAACTGGGGAAGAGGGTGATCTCGAAGATCATCAACCACTTTCAGACTGACATTAGACAGCGGGCAAACCGTTAGTACGATTTGACGCTCCCTGAGCCGTTTAACCACTGCGTCACTTTCGAGGCAGCGAACCCCATGGTCAATTCGCTGAACATCGAGAAGATCCAGTGCTTCAGCAATATATTCAGCAGGCCCTTCCTCTCCTGCATGGGCAACACGCACCAAGCCAAGTTCTTTGGCTCGCGCAAACAGTGCCTGGAACTTTACCGGGGGATTATCACGCTCTGCGCTGTCTAAACCAATTGCATCTAAAAACTTCCAGTATGGAGCAGCGTTTTCAAGCACGCTGAGCGCTTCTTCAGCCGGACGATCACGCAAAAAAGCCATAATCACACCAACAGACAGATCAAGCGTTGCCTCTGCCTCTTCTTTCGCATGAAGCAATCCCGCCATCACAACGTCAAGAGGAATACCACGCTGGAGATGGGCCTGAGGGTCAAAATGCATATCAATGTGCACTACCCCTTCCCCACGAGCACGCTTGAAATAATCCATCGCCAAGTCATAAAAATCCTGCTCTGTACGCAGCACGTTCATGCCTTGGTAATAAAGATTTAGGAACCCCTGTAGGTCATCGAACTCGTAAGCTGCTTTTGCCTCTTTAACCGTAGCATAAGGAAGCTCAATACCATTTCGCTTGGCAAGCTCAAACATTAACTCAGGCTCTAGTGAACCTTCGATATGCAAATGAAGCTCTACCTTAGGCAGCTGAAGAAGAAATTCATGCATACGAAACTCCTGTCATTAGGATAAATTATTTCCAACATTATCAAGAGTATCCGTATTTAACTTCCCCCCAGCAAGTCGCCAGTGATAGTTAACGCCAGGCAGCAACGACGGGCATTCTACTTGGTGAATAAAATAGATCGCTGTTCGACCAGTGAGCCAATGATCAAGAGATTTAGCAATATGCATAGCGGTGAAGGCATCCACACCGGCAAAGGGCTCGTCCAAAAGCACGACTGCTGGATCACGCAAGAAAATACGAGCCAATGCCACTCTACGTGATTGCCCTCCTGAGAGCTGCTGCCCCTTTTCGCCGACTTGGGTCATAAGCTGATTTGGTTGCTGCTTTACCCAATCCTTTAGGGCAACTTGAGAGAGAGCTTCCCACAGTTGATCATCGCTTGCCTCAGGGTTCGCGATACGCAGATTCGCCGCTAACGATCCATCAAAAAGATCAATCTGCTGCGTGAGCAAAGCAAAATTCTTGGCACGGCTTTCCACAGTAACGTTAGAAGGCGCACAGTTGGCAACGCAAACCTGCCCCTCTGAAGGCGATATTCTACCCATAACAAGGTTAGCCAACGTTGACTTGCCTACCCCTGAGATACCTGTCACTACTGCTCGCTCTCCGGCAGGCAAGGTAAATGAAGTCTCAGACAGCACCGAATAGGCTGTTGCGGGATAACGAAAAGAAACATTCTTAAACGCCACTGAATGCCCGTGAGAAGCATCAGGCAAGGCCAACGACGGCGCCTCATTCATTATGCTGCTCAGTGCATTTAATCTCCGAGCAGCGCCATAGCTAGCACCGACTTTTAGAAAGGCGTTAGGCAGCGTAGTGAATACTTCATTTATACCCAGCACAGCGATAACCACCATAACAATGATAGGCCCCGACACGTGACCAGCCTCTACAATGAAGCTGCCCAGCCATAATACGCCCACCAACAACATACCGGTCACCGCTAATACTAACGCATTGCCAATGGCCGACTTATAAGCAAGCTGACGCTGATTACTTAGCGCCTGGCCTTCGTGTTGATTAATCCGTGTACGGTACCAAGGGTTGGTCTGGTAACTCATTAGCTCAGCCGACGCTTGTACTTGATCAAGCACTAGACGGCGTAACTCTTCTTGGTCGCTAACTTGCTGGTGGCTATTACCAAACCCCAACCATGCATAACCAAGCGTCACTACAAACCATAGTACGCTCAACACAGCGGCTATCAAACCACCCAACACTGGCACCCAAATAGCGATAAAGCCAGATATAACAAAGATGCTCAATAGCCCAACTAACGGAGGGATAAGCAAGCGCAGATACAAGTTGTCAAGCGTATCAATATCCGACGTTAAGCGACTTAGCCATTCACTCGCGCGGCGGCGCTTAAGGGTTGCTTCATCCAACCTTGTTAAATCCCCAAACACGCGGTAGCGCAAATCAGCTAACAATGTCAGTACGGTATTGTGGTTGTAAAGACGCTCCGCGTAACGCGCCACCGTTCGCAGCAGTGCAAAAAAACGAATACCGCCACCGGGAACATAAATATCCAAAGTAACGGGCAACCCAGCTGCCAACGCTATGCCAGCCAACGCACACGCGGTAATAAACCAACCAGAAAGCCCTAACAGTGCAAGACCTGCCAGGAGCGTCACCAACGCTAATAATGCACCTATAAAAAAGCGCTGACGACGGCGCAGCATTATGAGCAGCCAGGGTTTCATATCGCGATAAAACTGACTCATACCGTCGCCTCAATAAGCTGGCCAGCTTCACAAGTAAAATGGCGATTAGCAACAGCCACCACCGCAGAGTGATGCGTTGCAATAACTAGCGTACGGCCTTCCTTTGCCCAATCCAACAGTGCCTGAATGACAGCCTTCTCAGTGATAGCGTCTAGGCTTGCCGTCGGTTCGTCTAACAAAACCAGTTGCGCCTCGCTAAGGTAGACACGCGCCAGCGTAAGACGTTGCGCTTGGCCACCAGACAGTCCGACACCACGCTCGCCTACCAGACTTTCCAGACCATTAGGTAGCTGGGATAACAACTCACCCAGCCCTGCCCGTTGCAGTGCTCGTACCATTGACGCTTGGTCAGCCTCAGGAGCGGCTAAGCGCAGGTTATCGGCAAGACTTCCCTGAATAATGCAAGGCGTTTGATCCAGCCAGGCGACCTGACCACTGTGGCGATACCGGCACTCACCGCTGCTAGGCATCATAAAACCAGCCATTAAGGCTAGGATGGATGATTTACCGCTACCTGATTCACCGGTAATAGCAACCACGTCACCACGCCGGATGGTAGCGTTCAGGTTGGACAAGACCGTGGCACGCCCCTCATATCCAACACTAGCCCCGCAAAACTCAATAACTGCATTCTCCGGATGAGGCACTGACGTGGCTGAAGGGACCAGATCTGACTCGTTGAGTATTGCCACGATACTTTCAGCTGCCCCTAATGCTGCTGCGCGGTCATGATAGTGCTGGGATAGCGTTCGTAGAGGCTGAAAAAACTCTGGTGCCAGCAATAAAACGGCTAGCCCAGTGAAGAGGGTTAGAGAAGAGGATGGCCCATAGTCGATATAACCAAGTAGACCAAAACCGACATACATGGCCACAACTGCAATCGCCACGGATGCAAAAAACTCAAGCACCGCTGATGATAGAAACGCTAGACGCAGCGTGCGCATACTTAGTCGTCGATAGTCATCAGTGGCATACCAAACATCTTTTTGTGCTGACTTGGTATGGCCAAACAGCTGGAGCGTCGTCATCCCTCTAACTCGGTCTACAAAGTGAGCCGACAAACGCGACACGGCCATGAATTGATCACGATTCAAACGCTCAGCGCCCATGCCTACCAACGCCATAAATAGCGGGATAAGTGGTGCTGAAAGCAATAAAAAAATGGCCACGAGGTAGTCCAGCCATCCAGCAATGCAAAGGATAAGTAGCGGTAAGGCGACGACAATCCTCATCTGAGGATAAAAACGCGCGAAATAACCGTCTAACGCGTCAATATGCTCTACCGCCTGATTCGCTATCGCCCCACTCTGTTGGCGAGTAAGCCAAACGGGCCCAAGCATCGCCACCTTATTTAGCAACTCCTCTCGCGCATGCTGGCGAATACGAAGACTTGCCTCTGCACTACTGGCTTCTTGCATTGCTTGAAGTAGTGAGCGACACAGTACCACTGCCACCAACCCCAAGAAAAAAACTGTCAGTGATGCCGGTGAGCGACCATGAATTACAAGCTGATCAATGCACCATGCAAGCCCCACCACTAGTAAAACCGTAAGCCCCCCTGCAAGCACGCCACCTATTGCGGCTAGCGTGAGCTTTTTGTGCTCACGCCGAGCAAGAGATTTCAACCATGAGCGTGAAGTTAAGGGTATTACCTGATCTGATTGAGAGGTAGCCATAAGGTTAGTGGCACTCCGCACTTGATGGTCGCGCCTTGCCAGCAATGGATACATCCAAGCTAAAGACAACTGCACACACCTTTGTCCAAAATAGCGAAAGACGGTCCCAAGCTGGGTTTTGGGTTTTAAAGAAAAGCCCATGGAGTAATGCTATATAGGAGACCAGCCCGATAGTAAAAACTGGAAAAATTGCATGGAAATATTCCACAAAGGCGAACTGAATTCGCGATAGCACGCAGAGGGCAAGCTCCATCACACTCTCCTAAGACCTGGATAAGCATCCCACTGCGGGGCCACACAAGCTTAGTTAAGCCTTACTGGTGCTGCACTTTAGCAATGAGCATGGGCTCTAGGCACGATGCAGCAACACAGCAACTAAGCCTGAGATTCGAATGTGTTGTCATTTGATGCTGTGACAAACGTTATACACTACTAGCGCTTCTTCAAAACTGTGTCGCATTGACGCAGTTAGGACATCACGACGATGCTAACCATGTAGCCAGTGTAAGCAATGAACATAGAGAGCAGCACGCCACCCTCGATACGGTTTATACGCCGTGGGCGACCCCGCCAAGAGAAAGCAAAGAACACCATCATGAGGGTCATAAAAGTCATGACGCTCCAGTCACGAATTAGCACTTCGCGCCCTACTTCAATGGGTGTAATAAGGCCTGCAAGACCTACCACAGCCAAACTGTTAAACAGGTTAGAGCCTACGACATTACCCAGCACCATATCATGCTCTTTGCGCCGTAAAGCGCTGATAGAGGAAGCAAGCTCTGGTAAGGACGTTCCTATTGCTACGACGGTTAAGCCAATAATTAAGTCACTAACCCCAAAAGCCACCGCTATTTCGACCGCCCCCCACACTAAGATGCGCGAGCTAGCGATTAACAAAACTAGTCCAACTAACGTCCACATAAGCGCCTTGCCACGGGACATGGCTTTACTATCCAGCGCTTCTGAAACTTCACCCACTAGCGGATCATCTTGCTGCCCTCGTGAACGAACAATACTAACCCCGATAAAGAGCGCCAACGCGCCTAGCAGTAAGACTGCTTCTCCACGAGAAATCCAACCGTCATAAAGCATATAACCCGTCAGAAGCATGACACCTATCAACAGTGGCATCTCCTTGCGGATCACACCGGAGTGCACCGCTAAAGGAGCTAGTAACGCGACAAAACCTAAAACAAGGCCAATATTAGCGATATTTGAACCATATGCGTTACCTACCGCTAAACCAGGATTTCCTTGCATGGCCGCCAACACTGACACCATCATTTCTGGTGCAGAGGTGCCAAAACCAATAACCAGCATGCCAATTAATAGAGGCGATAGCCCTAACCACCTAGAGGTAGCTGCAGCACCATCGATAAATTTCTCGGCGCTCCATACGAGAAGCACCAATCCCAAAACTACAGCCAAAAAAGGGAGCAACATTATTTCATTTCCTTAATAACGTAATGTTAGGCACTATCATTAGGCACCATTGCCGAGGCATCCTTGTCTAACTAGTTGGTTAGGTCAAGTGCTGTTTTGGCGGGGCGAAGATAAATCTCGATTTGACAGTAGTATCTGCCCACCGTACTAATTTGGATTCCTCAACGTATTGAGAATTTGCTGTTGCCTCATTTTCAGTTTATTAAACGACCTTCTTTGCAGGTGAACTCACCACAGGTCGACTGCCATCCTCCCGAAACACGCGCCCAGCGTAGACGCTTACGCGCCTGTCACGAGTGTGACTGGGTTTCTGCACTTCCTCCGCTCGGCTCCGGAGAGAAAGCATCCTGCCCACGCTGTTCACATGTGCTGGTAAAGCGACATCGTTATCCTGCTCAGAGAAGCATGGCGCTAGCGCTTTCATCCTTGATAGCACTACTTGCAGCAGTGTCATTTCCGTTTGTGAGCTTTAGCATCAGCGGCATTGGTAATCGTATAGAACTTTCACAGACAGCCACTACGCTCATCTCTTTTCATCAGCCTGTTGTCGCTATCGCTGTCATTATGACCATTGTTGTGCTGCCCGCTATTTATCTAATCGGCGTGATCTGGCTTCAGTTTGGCTTACTTCGCGGCCATCCAATGCCGTTTAGTCGGGACATCGCTCGTTCACTAGCGAGGCTTAACCCATGGATGATGGCGGATGTCTTCATCGTTGGGGCACTGGTGAGTTTGATAAAAATAGCTGGCATGGCACAAGTTGAATTAGGCATCTCCTTTTGGGCATTCAGTGTATTTGCCATCCTCTTACTGTTAACGACACAATCCATTGATTCAGATTGGATGTGGTTCTCTTTAGAGAAAGAACCCCTCGCGCCAGAAGGCACTCTTACAGGAACGACAGCAGCAAGCCAGGGAGTAACCGGCTGCCCAACTTGCGGCCTAATTAATCGCCTTAGCGAGCATGGCACGGGGCACTGTCGGCGGTGCCAAGAAAAGCTCCACCCACGATTACCACACAGCCTACAACGCACCTGGGCACTGCTTTTTGCAGCAGCGGTGATGTATATCCCTGCTAATGTATACCCTATTATGACCACGACTAGCTTAGGGCACTCATCACCCTCAACGATCATTGGCGGGGTTGTCCAACTGGTTCAAATGGGCTCCTGGCCCGTGGCCGTGGTTATCTTTGTAGCGAGCGTTATTGTTCCCGTTGGCAAGCTAGTCGCATTGATTTGGCTCTGTATGGTTATAAAGCATAGCAACGAGCTAAACGCACAAAGCCGAACTCGACTTTATCGGCTGACTGAATTTATAGGCCGGTGGTCGATGGTTGACGTATTTGTGGTTTCAATATTAGTAGCTCTGATTCGCGCGGGGTCGTTAATGTCAATTACACCAGGGCCGGCAGCGCTCGCGTTTGCCGCCGTCGTTGTGTTCACAATGTTAGCAGCCATGACGTTTGATCCGCGCTTAATTTGGGACACACCAACTCCTCGCTCTACACGCCGTAAAACGGCCACCAAGGAAACTGTTGATGGCTAATGATTCAACACCAAATAAAGCCGATACCAACGACAACAACGATTTACATCGTGCGAAGTCATCACCGCAAACACGGCTCTCTCCGATTTGGATCGTGCCAATCGTTGCTGTTGTGATCGGACTGTGGCTTGTCTACGACAACTACGCCAGCCGAGGCACGCTCGTTACACTAACAATGGACAGCGCGGAAGGTATCGAAGCGGGCAGCACGCTTATTCGCAGCCGCAATGTTGAAATAGGCAGAGTCCAAAACGTTCGCTTATCTGATGATCTTTCCCACGCCGTTATGACCGCCCGCATCCAACCAGAAGCGGAAGCTATGCTTAGGGAAGATAGCCGATTCTGGGTGGTAAAGCCGCGCATCGGCCGCGAGGGCATTAGCGGGCTGGGCACGGTATTGTCGGGTGCCTATATTCAGCTAGAGGCAGGTAAGTCTGATGAACCTGAGCGCGAGTTTACGGTAAGTGATACACCACCGGTTGCCCCAGCTGGGCAGGCTGGTTTGCAAATCAGCTTAGTCAGTCAACTGGGTAACTCACTTCGTATAGGCGACCCTGTTTCTTACCAGGGCTATACCGTAGGACGAGTTGAAGATACTCGGTTTGACGCGGAATCTCGCACAATGCACCACCAAGTATTTATTGAAGAACCCTACGGCCAGTTGGTAACGGATAGCACTCGATTTTGGACATCGAGCGGTGTTGATTTTCAACTAGATGCTGATGGTGTACGTGTCAACGTGGAGTCTCTTGAAGCGTTACTGGGAGGTGGCGTTACGTTTGGCGTGCCAGAAGACTTGCCGATGGGGCAACCCGTAGAGCCCAATGCACGCTTTAATCTCTATGCGGATGAAAATACTGCCCGGGAAGGAACCTTCAATCAGTATTTAGAGTACGTGCTATTGGTTGATGATACCGTTCGCGGGTTATCGAAAGGTGCGCCCGTCGAATTTCGCGGAGTAAGAATCGGTACGGTTGCGTCGGTGCCCTGGAATTTTACCGCTCCACAGCCCGACTCACGTTCTCAGTTTGCCATCCCGGTGCTGATTCGAATCGAGCCTCAGCGACTGGGCATTGAGAATGCCGACATCGACATAGAACAGTGGGACTCGCGCTTTAAGCGCCTTTTCGGCTTAGGGCTGCGTGCATCACTCAAAAATGGCAGCCTATTAACGGGTGCACTTTTCGTTGATCTTAATTTTCAACGCGACTTGGCTGATGAATATGTCGCCGAAACGTTCTCCGAGCGGACAGTATTCCCTACCGTCGCTGGCGGCTTTGCACAGATCCAAGCGCAGATAACCAGCCTGCTTGAGAAATTAAACGCGCTTGAAGTTGAGCCATTACTTGCAGGTTTAGACCGAAACTTACAAGCATCTGAAAGTGTGCTCAACGAGATACGCCAAGTAAGCACTTCCATCAACCAGTTGCTGAATGATCCCGATACTCAGGCAGTGGGCGGAAACGTAAATGCGACTCTTGAGGAGCTACGTAACACCTTGCAAGGTGTATCGCCATCATCTCCAGCCTATCAGGATTTAACAACGGCTATTCAACGGCTGGATCGCTTAATGCGCGACTTACAACCACTTACTCGCACATTAAATGAAAACCCAAGAGCGCTTTTATTCGACAACCTGGATACTCAAGATCCCGTGCCTCGCGCACCACGCTAAGAAGGAGCTTACTATGCGCTGTAAGGCAGTCCGCTATTTATCACTATTTGGCCTTTGCATTCTGCTAAGCGCTTGCGCTAGCAGTGTCACACCACCCTCTCGCTACATGCTACCAAGCGAAAATGCAGTGAGTTCACCAAGCCAGCCGATTGGCACACTGCAGGTGCGATCACCACGTTTAGCACACTATCTAGATGTGGACGGTATCGTCATGCAGCTTGATGACATCACCCTAAATGAAGCCCGAGAACACCAATGGGCGGAAAGTATTGGACGCCAATTAGAACGTGCATTGCGTGCTCAACTATCCCAAGAGCTCGCGTCCATTCAGGTCGTTCATGCTGATGGCAATGCACCTGAAGCGCTCACATTACTACTTGAAGTTGATCAATTTCAGGGGCGGCACGATGGGCGAGCGGTCACCAGTGGCCAATGGCAGTTACGCGGCGCGGATAATAACCTACTTGCGCTAAAAAGTTTTTCTGCAGAGACCGAGCTACAGCAGGACGGCTACCCTGCTCTCGTTCGCTCACTTGGCGAAAGTTGGGATAAGGTGGCCCTGCAAATCGCCAATGAGATCCGCGAAGGAAATTATTTTCAGATGTGACATCAGTAAGGCATCCAACCGCTATGTTAAACGCTGAAATGAAGTATCCATGATATACTAAAGGGGTCATCTATCAGCATCACCACGTCACCCCCGATTCGAGCCAATGTCTATTTCACCGTCTTGATCGGCAAAAAAATGACCATCGCGGCATCGTGCTTTATCTGGCAAACTTCGCTGCCGCGAAGGTGTACCATCCTCGCTTTTTGAACATTACGCTCAGTAACGACGGCGCCAAGCGACGTCACTTACTAAGCGATTGCGGAGAACGCATGAGCTTTTCTGAACTTGGTCTGCACGACGATTTACTACGCGCGGTTACCGCGCAGGGCTATACGCAGCCTACCCCTATTCAACAAAAAGCTATCCCCGTTGTACTTGAAGGTCGCGACATGCTCGCCAGTGCCCAAACTGGCACAGGCAAAACCGCTGGCTTTACGTTACCCATGTTACAGCGGTTAGCGAATGGAAAACGTCCCGGCAAACGCCAAGTACGCGCGTTAGTGCTCACGCCTACGCGCGAGCTTGCTGCCCAGGTAGGCGAAAGCGTAACCGCTTACGGCAAGCACCTCTCTTTACGCTCGCATATTATTTTCGGCGGTGTTGGCCAACAGCCACAAGTGGATGCACTCAAAGCGGGGCTTGATGTATTGGTCGCCACGCCAGGTCGGCTACTAGACTTGCATCAGCAGGGCCACGTGGATCTATCGGCCGTCGAAATCCTGGTGCTCGACGAAGCTGACCGCATGCTCGACATGGGATTCATCCATGATATCAAGCGCCTATTGCGTTTAGTGCCAAAACAGCGTCAAAATCTGCTGTTCTCTGCAACATTCTCCAACGACATACAATTATTGGCGCAACAGTTGCTCAACAATCCCGCGTTAATAGAAGTCGCACCTCGCAACACGACCGCTGAAAAAATTGAGCAAACCATTTACCGAGTAGATCGTGATAAAAAACGCGAGCTGCTGGCCCATTTAATTCAGCAGCATGGCTGGTTTCAGGTACTCGTTTTCACACGCACCAAACATGGCGCAAACCGCTTAGCAGAGCAGCTTTCTAAGCAAGACATACCTGCCATGGCCATCCATGGCAATAAGAGCCAAGGGGCTAGAACACGTGCTCTTGGTGCTTTCAAAAGCGGTGATTTGCAGGTACTTGTCGCCACTGACATTGCCGCTCGCGGGCTAGATATCAACGAACTTCCCCATGTCGTTAATTTCGACTTACCCAATGTGGCAGAGGACTATGTTCACCGTATTGGACGTACCGGCCGAGCGGGCAGCGATGGAGAAGCAGTTTCGCTCGTATGTGTCGACGAACACGGTTTGCTGAGTGGGATTGAGCGTCTTATCAAGCAAAACCTGCCTAAACGTATCGAACCCGGTTTTGAACCTGATCCCAACGCTAAGCCCGAGCCGATTGAAAATGGCCGCCGTGGTCAGAAGCAGCCCCGCGCCAAGCGTAAACCGGAAGGACAAGCAGCCAATACTGGCGGTGAACGTCGTCGTCGCGCCCGTCGCTAGCCCTTTGCTTAGGAATATGCGAAGGTTATCGCTTCGCGTATTCCGCTGGTACAGCTTAACTTATTCATGGAGTGATTATGGCGTCGTCTCAACTTATTAACGATTACCGCCAGTGGCTTACCTTTCAACGCCAGGAGCAACTAAGCCGTGAGCACCAAGGTATTTCACAGCGGCTAGAGGATGCCCGAGCATCGGCTGGGCAGGTACTGCAAGCGTATCGCAGCATGGCAGAAAAAGCCTCTACAGAGGGCGCTTGTTATCGCACTCTTTTCTTACGTGAACGTAATGATAACGAATCGCTACCCTGTGAAGGATGGTTATTTGTACGACGGGTACTTAGCGAAGAGAGCAGCACGCGAGTACGGGTAACGTTACTTGAAACCTTTACGCTGGAAGACGGCATTATTACGCCTGGGGATAAACCTGCACGTAAATTAACCCTCGAAATCTACGACAAGCTGAATATTGATAAGGGGATGCGTACCGAGGTGCGCGTAGACTGCTTAGACACGCAGCAAGATTATCATTTCATTACCCTGCTTGATGCGGTACGCGGCGACTTACGCCCCCACCTCAAGTAAATGCCAGCATGGCTTCTCGTCGCACATACACCTTTATTGTTCTGATGTTCGTAGTAGGGCTTAATTTACGCCCTGCTATGTCATCAGTTGCGCCTCTGCTTTCCCGACTGCAAGAAACTGCGGGATTAAGCCCTGCATCAGCGGGCATTTTAACCACATTACCCGTGCTTTTTTTAGGCTTGTCAGCCCCACTTGCTCCCCTATTGGCTAAACAGTTGGGCAGCGAACGGGCCCTGAGTAGTGCACTGCTTTTATTAACCTGCGGTTTAATCTTAAGAGGCATGCCAGTGCCTGGCGCACTTTTTATTGGCTCCGCAATGGCAGGCAGTGCGATTGGCCTTGCAGGCACCCTTCTACCAGCGCTTGTTAAACGAGAGCTGCCCCACAGCGCCGATCTGCTGACTGGTTTATACACCATGGCGTTATGTTTCGGCGGTGCATTAGGCGCTGGTCTTAGTGTTCCGCTAATGCAATGGTTAGGCAGCTGGCAGTTGAGTCTAATGAGCTGGTCACTGTTAGCATTAGTATCCCTGGCACTATGGATGATCAGCATGCCAACGGCTCAACACACCCCGCTCAACCCAAGAACCTCTGCTTCGCTCGCCCAATTAATGCGTAAACCACTCACGTGGCATGTCATGCTGTTCATGGGCATTCAGTCTTCCATGGCTTACATTGTGTTTGGTTGGCTGCCCACCTTATTAGTCTACAGAGGTTATGATGAAGCTGCGGCCGGCTGGACAATGGCCATCTCAATCATGTGTCAGCTAGTTTCAGCACTGGGCGCACCTTGGCTAGCCCGCTTAACCCACGACCAACGCCCTGCCTTACTGCTAGTCCTTTTTAGCACCGCACTAGGGCTTTGGATGTTGCTTATTGCGCCATTAGCCTGGAAGTGGCCCGGCGCGGTACTTCTGGGCATTGGACAAGGCGGCAGCTTTAGCTTAGCGCTCAGTCTGCTGGTGTTACGAACGGCTAACTCACGTCTTGCGGGGCAGCTTTCTGGCTTAGTACAGGGTGGCGGCTATACGTTGGCAGCGCTAGGCCCATTTGGGGTTGGTCTAATGCTGCAAGCCGGAGCAGAGTTAGACCACATAGCATGGCTGCTTATTCTGCTAATTGTTATTTGTTGCGGATTTGCCTTATTGGCTGGGCGTAACCGCCAATTAGACGATCATAGTGGTGAGTTGTTAGTACATCGCGGTTAGCAGTCGCACATGGCAATACCTGCCTCAGTTTGCAGCACCTGCTTCAATAGCATACTGAGCCACGGACACTTAAGCACAGGCACTTAGGCACAAGTACTTAGACACAAGTACCTAGACGCTACGATTGAGAAGCACCCCTTTAGATTCGCCCAATTCAGGAAACGGCTATGAGCATCACTTCTCCCCTGGCAAACGCCGCCCCCACTCAAGAGCGTGTACTGGTCATCTATACTGGCGGCACCATTGGCATGCAGCCAAATGTAAAGGGACTAGCCCCAGGGGGGAACTTTCAAGATCGCATGGCAGACGCACTAAGCCAGCTTCCTATACTGCACCAACATGCCCTTCCCGCTTATGACGTGCTTAGTTATGCGTCATTGATCGACTCAAGTGCAGCGACGCCGCTGACTTGGCAACAGATTGCCAACGATATTGCAGCCCACTTAGCCAACTACCGTGGATTTGTCGTTATCCACGGCACAGATACCCTAAGCTGGACCGCGTCGAGTCTTGCCTATCAGCTACAGGGGATTGACCGCCCGGTTGTATTAACAGGCTCTATGCATCCTCTTGAAATGATTGATAGCGATGCGATCGGCAACCTTTACGGAGCATTAAGGTTTGCTGCAAACGTTGAATTACAGGAGGTGGCGATCTACTTTTCAAATCGCCTTCTGAGGGGTTCACGAGCGATTAAACAGCATACAGAATCCTTAGATGCATTTATCTCACCAAGCTATCCCTGTATCGGTGAACGCGTTGGCGAAGACTTCATTTATTACCCAAGTCGAGGTTTAGGATTTCAACAACGCGGCGCGCCCCGCTTTGAGCTTTCAGACTATCAAGCCGTCTCCGATGGCGCCGTTATCAGACTAGCATTGTGGCCCGGCATATCGCCTTGGCAATTGGAAGCTCTGCTCGGTGATTCGCGCGTAAAGGGGGCTCTACTGCAGCTTTGGGGAGCAGGTAATATACCCAACGACCCTGCACTCATTGATGTCATTGCTAACGCCAGTGGCGAAGGAAAACTGCTGGCCGCGATTAGCCAGTGCCCCCAGGGCAGCATTCATATGGGCGAGTACGCAGCGGGCCATGGCCTAGCAGAAGCGGGCTTACTGTCTGGAGATAACATGACGCCGGAAGCCGCTTTCACCAAACTCGTTCACCTATTGGCTCAACCCCTTTCCATGGACATTCGACGCCAGCGATTTTTAACGTCACTTGTCGGCGAGCGCTAAACGCCGCACGTCGATCAATTCGCACTGGCGTAGTCACTTATACACGCTATGTTTAAACATACGTTAATAACCAAAAAGGAAAGCAGCGTATGGAACGGCCTGTACACCATTTTAGCGAGCTATTTGAACAGCTCGGGCTACGCTCGGATGCAGAATCCATTGAGCACTTTATTCAGCGCCACTCCCCCCTACCTAAAGAAATGCCACTCGCAGAGGCTCCCTGCTGGAACGAAGGCCAAGCTGATTTTCTTCGTGAGGCCGTGGAAGATGATGCTGACTGGGCCGAAGTTGTCGACCACCTTGATGCCTCGATGCACAAACGAGCTTGATTGCTGTTAAACGTCTCTTTGCGCGCCGCTCACTAACGGCGCCAATGTAGCCATTAACTATTGAGGCGAGCTTCAACGCGCTCAAGAATTTGCCTGCTCACTTTTCCCACTAATGGCTTTGCAGCACGGTTCACCGCTTTTTCCACCAATCGATTACGGATTTCATAACTCAGCGTAAGTGATACCTCTGTCCCCTCCGGCACTTCACGCAATTGATAACGACCTTGATTTTTAACGCCTTCCAATGATTCCCATGCCAGCACATAAGGTGGCTTGATCTCGGTTACTGCCACATCAAATGACCAATCCATACCCACCGCGTGGACATGCCAGCGATAACGGTTATCGCCTAAGGTATCAATTGATCTAATCAGATCAGAATAGTCAGCAAAATCTTCAACTCGACTCAGCAGTTCAAACACCCTTTCAGGCTGAGCATTAATAATTTCGCTATGTTCTATGGTGGCCATGGATTCATCCCTTACGACTAGAAGGATTAGCTTAGCATGTTGACCCATGCACATACCGAACGGAAAATGGTACCAATTGCCGCTACCACTGGCCAGGCAAGCCCGCATTGCGTAAACTGCCGTCCTTCCGGACCGGACCCCGGAATCTCATTTAGCGCGACGCTAAAGCACTCAATAAATTCTCCGGCCAATGAGTAATTATTATGTCGTTACCCCCTACCTCTGGCGCAGACGCGTCATCTACCGTTGTGATTTATTCCGGCGGCATGGACTCCTATACCGTTCTTCACCGCGCAATTAAAGAAGGGCTCGAGGTTCATGCGCTCTCATTTGATTATGGCCAACGCCACGCCAAAGAACTGGACATAGCGAAAGCAGTTTGTAAGCAGCACAATATTCCCCATCAAGTCGTTGATATACGTGCTATTCACGGTTTAATTGATAACTCAGCGCTGACCAACCCAGATATATCAATGCCTGAGGGTGACTACGCTGCTGATAACCTCACTACCACCGTTGTCCCTAACCGCAATATGATTCTGCTTTCGTTAGCCATTGCTAAGGCAGTTAATATCGGGGCGGGGCGTGTCGATTACGGCGCCCACGGCGGCGATCATATTCTCTACCCTGACTGCCGCCCTGAATTTGTTCACGCAATGAATCAGGTCGCTGGCATCGCTAATTTTGAACCGATAACGCTGCATGCACCTTATCTAGCAGCGAGCAAAGCCGATATCTTACGCGATGGCTTAGCAATGGGCTTGAACTACCGTGATACCTGGACCTGCTATGAAGGACGCCCACTGGCTTGCGGCAAGTGTGGCAGTTGCCGTGAACGGCTGGCGGCGTTCGCAGCCAACAATACTTCAGACCCACTGGCGTATGAATCTACCCCTGCACAGGTTACCGGCTGATGTATCACGTCAAAGAAGCCTTTTATACCTTGCAGGGCGAAGGTGCACAGGCAGGCCGCGCCAGCGTATTTTGCCGCTTTAGCGGCTGCAATTTGTGGTCTGGGCGTGAAATCGATCGCGCCAGCGCAAAATGCTCCTTTTGCGACACCGATTTTGTCGGTACGGATGGCATTAACGGTGGGCGCTTTAACACACCACGTGAACTCGCTGATCACATTAAAGCCCTTTGGCCAGTTCATGCGGGGAGAGCAACGCCCTACGTGGTATTCACTGGCGGCGAGCCATTACTCCAACTTGATACCCCGCTGATCACGCTACTACACAGCGACGGATTTGAAGTGGCCGTTGAAACGAATGGAACGGTCATACCACCACCAGGAATTGATTGGCTATGTGTTAGCCCTAAGGGCACTAATCCACTGGTGGTCACCCATGGCGATGAGTTAAAGCTGGTTTTCCCACAATCTGCAGCGCCACCCACTCAATTCGCCAATTTGGACTTCAACCACTTTTTTTTGCAGCCGATGGACCACGGCATAGCGCAGAAAAATCACGCGACGGTTCAGGCAACCACCGAGTATTGCATGGCTAACCCCCAGTGGCGGCTATCGCTTCAAACGCACAAAATTGCAGGATTTGAGTAATGGCGTTATTTGTAAATCGTCTCAGCCATATTGATGTTTCACTGTGGTGCCCTACAAAAGGGTTGGTAGGCTGTAGCTGGCAAGTAGATGCTCAACTGGATGGGGAGCTAGGCGAAGACGGTATGCTTTTTGACTTTGGAGAAGTAAAGCCGTGGATAAAGCGCACACTCGATAGTGGCCTAGACCATACGCTGCTCGTACCTATCAACGCGCCCGGCATTAAGGTTACTGACTGCGCTGAAGGTATCTGCATTAGAACAGCGACTCCTTACGAAATGGAAGTTCGCGGGCCAGCCCAAGCATTTACCTTGCTCCCCTGGGATACCATCACTGTTGAGCGTGTCACCCACTATTTAAGCTCACAGCTGACAAAGCAAGAGCAACGGCCAGCCAATGTCCACAGTGTCACACTAACGCTTAGTGACGAGCCTATAGACGGCGCTGCCTATGGCTACACTCACGGACTGAAACGGCATCTCGGCAACTGTCAGCGGATTGCCCATGGCCACCGCTCGCGCCTGTTTATCTGGCAGCATCAGGCACGTCAGCCAGCGCTTGAGCAGCGCTGGGCAGCATGGCTGGATAATCGATATCTGCTTGAAAAGGCCGACATTGAAAGCCAGATTGATGAAAAGCTGACCTGCCGTTACCAGTCTGCACAAGGCACATTTTCGATCACGCTGCCTCAAGAACGCTGCTGTGTACTGCCCAAGCCGACAACCGTCGAGAATATTGCTTTATGGCTTGCCAAGAGTATTGCAGAGCACAGCGGCCATAAAACACTGGTTCAGGCATTTGAAGGAATTGATAAAGGCGCAACGGCAGAAGCCTCGCCATGAGTAGTCACGTTTTCGCAACAGACACCGCCGCCTGCCGAGCAGGCTGCGGTGCTTGCTGTATTGCACCGTCGATCACCTCTTATATACCCGGCATGCCAAATGGCAAACCGGCGGGCGTTCGATGCGCACAGTTAAGTGATGACAATCTATGTAGGTTATTTGGCGATCCTAGTCGTCCTGCCGTGTGTGAGCGGTTCGACTATGATGCTGATGTGTGTGGCGAACACCGTGAAGAGGCGCTCGCCACACTTAACTGGCTGGAATCAACAACCCGTTAGTCACCCAATCAGGTTTCGTTTTCAACACTTACCGCGTGGGGCAACCGTCTATCAAGCAGGCTAACCCAGCGAACAAGCACTGGCGCATCGCTATGGCTCACTTCACTTAATAAGCGTCTAAATGCTTCTTTGGCCTGCAAGTCGTTTGGTGCAATACGCGTCAACCAAAGCTCGAGCGCTGCAAGCTCCTGATGGCGATTGCCATGCTCGCGGGCCTGATTAATGGCCATTTCAGCCAGCGCTTTCACTTCATTAGCAGGGTGGCCGAGCAAATCACGCACTTTAGCTAACTGCGTTGCCAACTCAGGTAAAAAGAGCGTTGTGCGCTCTTTGGCAATGACCAGACACTGATCTAGATAATCTTCAGCCGCTTTTAACTCGCCAAGCTCAATACACGCATCTGAGTACCACAGGACCGGACGCTGATAGCGATCACGTCCATTCAGCTCTGCCATCTGATCCAGGCTGTCCCGCACCTGCACCAAGCCCCCCTGATCGCCCGCAAGAGCTCGCTGCCAGCCAAGAATCCCCTGGGCAGAAATCTGCCACAGTTGCAAATCGGGCGTACCCGTCATTGCAGCAGCACGCTCAGCGTGTCGTGCTGCTAGATGTACATGGCCAAGCTGCCGATAAAGAGCGGCGGAAAACATCAACGCCATGGCAAGCGTACCGGGATGGCCAATTTTTTCAGCCAATCGGATGGCGGAAGAGATATGCCGCTCTGCGCGTTGGTAGTCACCACGCAAGCAGAGCGCCCAACCTTGGAAAGAAGCCGCGGTTACTTGCGGGTGATCAGAGAATGGCAGCCATTCAATCATCATTTGCGCATTGAGCGGGTCAATTTCGTCCAGATGGTCATGCGCTTGCTGAATACGTCCAGCCCAGTATTCGCAATGCGCCCGCGCATAATCTGCCAGCCTTTGGTAGCGCGGATCTTCTAAACGCCCAGCAATGTCTGCCAGCGTCGAGGCAAGCGCAAATGCATCGGCGTGGGCATAGCGCTGACTTCGGCCAACCCATAAGCCCCACTTAACCAAAAATATTTGCTCAAGGTCTTCGGGATCTTCCGTGGCGGCGCCACCCGACTGGCGGAGCAACTCCCTCGCACGCACGAAGCTCTCATGCGCAGTGGGCGAACCATGTCCCTCTAAGGCGAAGGCCGCTTGGCCTCGCACGGTCAGCAGGCTCACTTCGCGCTCAACTTCATGATCCACATGACGCAGGCTAGCAAGTCCGAAGTCTGCCATGCGCAGTGCCGTACGGTTAGCACTCACCTTGAGGGCTTCCCGTGCGGCCAGTTCAAAGTAACGAGCGCCCCTGGCGTAATGGCCACTGCGGCGTAGGTGGGTTGCAAAATCACCTGGGTGGCGGCTAATCCATACAGGGAAGCGCTCTTCAATCAGCGTGACTACCTGCTGATGAAGCTTAACGCGCACGTCCCTAGGACATGAAAGATAAGCGGCTTCTTGCAGCAGTTGGTGGCTAAACTGATGCTCCTGCTCGCCCCCGTCTTTATCCACTGGTTCGATAATTTCCAGTTGACGCATGTGCTCAATTGCTTGGGACAGCCGCAGCTTTTCCCAACCACTGCACTCTTGCAGAAAATCAAGACGGAAACGCTTGCCTAATACCGCCGCTACGTGGGCAATTTCCCGATCACCTTCCAACTGGTCAATTCGGCTAGCCAGCAGTCCTAATAGCCCTTTGGGCAGCTCATCAAACTGTACACTGCGACCTTCGCGGCGATCCATATCTAAACGCCGACAAATCTCTTGCATATACAGCGGCACCCCGTCGCAACGCTCAATGATTTGATTGCGTAGCCGCGGGCTTAAATGAATGCGATACCGGCGGGATAACTGAGAAAGCAAGCGAGACGACTGCTGCGCATCCAGCCTTCCAAGCGTAATTTGCTGATCCCAGTGCAATTTGACCGGCAGTGACTCTCGGCCATGGTGACTGGCGACCAGCATAAAGGCAGTATTGATCGGCAACCGAGCTTGTAGCCCTGCCAACACCTTGAATGAAGGTTCATCAAGCCATTGCAGATCATCAATCATTAGTACCAATGTCCGTGAACTGGCCAGATGATCGATTAAGCGGTGTAACAGCTTTACAACTAGCTCAATAGCCTCACCATTCTGAGTTAACTGAGCAACTTCTTGAACATCACGCACACCGAGCGCTTCTTCAAGCAGTTGCTGACGTTCATCCTCCAGAGGCTCTAAGGAGAGCGTTTCTTGCAGTTGGCGAACAGCTTCACAAGTTGGCGTAGCTTCAACATACCAAGCGAGTAGAGTACGTGCGACACCGTAGGGCTCTAGCACCGATAGCCGCGTCGTTGGCTGCCAACAAATGGCAGCATCACGACTCAGTTCTAACTGGCGAAAACCCACCATTAACGCAGATTTACCCATCCCGGATGCACCACGTACTAGCACGCTCTGGCGCAAGCCAATGCCTGCCCTCGCCAACGCGTCTCTTAGCGTGCGTAGTGATGTTTCTCGACCCACTAAACTGGGAGGTAGCGCATCCCTACCGCCCTCATTCACTCCCAGCACTAATGCTCTCAAGCGGACGCGGCCATCGCTAGCCACTAAGCGAGATACCAACCGCGGTTGCAAATCAAGTGCAGGCGGCATGTGCTGGCTGGCTTCTTGAGAAATTACCAACTCGCTACCTTCTGCGGCACTCATTAACTCCAGTGATACTTGGGTTACTTGGCCAAGCGGGTCAGCTAGCTGACGTTCAGGTAGATAAACCACTCTTCCGCTATTAAGACCTGCGGCGAGCTCAAATTTTGGAGGATCACCGTCACCGACCCAGTGACGCTGGGACTCTAAAGGCAACGCCAGGCGGCAGTGTTCATAAAGTGCAACCAGCTCTGCCAACTGATGAGCCGGACCATGGGTACCAAAGCAGGCCAAGCCAAGCCCACCTGTTGCGCCCGGCAACCAGAAGCCACCCAAGTGATGACACTGCTGTTCTAACCAGCGCAGTAGCTCTAATTGAAGCGCCAAACAGTTCCGAGTAGCCGCGCGATCTTGCCAATCACCTTGTAACTTAAGCCGGATAGCCATCACAGATAACTGGCGCAGCTCAATTTCATCTTCGCGAAGAGGCTTACTATCCGCGGCCAACACGCGCGAAAAAGCGCCTTGCGGGCTCAATACACGCGGATCATGGTGACCATCTGACCAATAATTAGCTAACTGTAGAAAGCTCGGTTCGGGCTGCTGCCCAGAAAGTGCTAACAACTGTAAATAGCTGTTGTACTGTTCATGGGCAGCCGCCATCTGATTTTGCTCAGCCAACTGACGTACTAGGCGCTCATGGAATGGTCCGTAGCCAGAAAAGCGGCTGACTAAACCTTCCAATAAATTGTCAGGTACATCGGAGTGGGCATCTAACACCTGCTCAGCGAAACGGATAACACGCTGACGCCACTCGTTTCGTACTTGAACTAACCAGCGCTGAAATTCGCTGCAGTTGGCAAGCTGGAGTTCTTCTATCAAATCCCCCTGATAACACGACATCACCTCTTCAAGGTTCGCCAAATCTCGAGGGCCTTCCAACAATTGCTGTAATTCGTGCAAGTCAACCCGCCAGTGGGCGGGCAACTGAAAAGCGATGGTCTGGCGAGATACGTTCAACACTTGCTCGGCATTGTCCCCCATCGACTGACGCAGACAGTGAAGCGCATGACGTAGGTTGGTTCTGCCCGATGACAGCCCCTGGTCTGGCCAAAGTAACTCTGCGAGGGAAGCTCGGTTGACCGGCTGTCGGTGCAGCAACAAATAAACGAGCAGCGCTTTTACCTTGTCATAACTGAAGTGCGTCAGCACATCTTCTCCTTGTGATAAAGAGAAATGGCCAAACAGGGTCAGTTGGTCTGTCTCACGAGCATCGCGCATGATACATATCCTACCTAGACTAGCGGTGGCTTAAGCAGGCACACCGCTATGAAAACGAAAAGTCGTATCTGGCGAAGTAATCAACTCCGCTTCACGCGCCACAAAAAAGGCGATTCTGTCATCTATTGATGCCGATGTTTGCTGTCTGGCAAGCAGCAAATAGTCTTCAAAGTGACGGCCTTCTGACTTCACTAACGTGCGATAGAACTTGGCAAGCTCTTCATCTAAATAAGGAATTAAGCGCGCAAAGCGCTCGCAGCTACGTGCTTCAATGAGCGCACCAATAATTAACACATCAATTAAACGGTCAGGATCATTGCTACGCACATGCTTGCGCAAGCCTTCGGCATAGCGTGACGCAGTAAGGTGACTATACGCCACGCCTCGCTTCTCCATTAAGCCAACTACCTGCTCAAAATGCAGTAGTTCTTCTCGAGCCAGCTGCGACATCTTGCTTAATAGTAACGGCTGATCAACGTAACGATAGAGCAAGCTCATTGCCGTTGAAGCGGCTTTTTTCTCACACTGAGCGTGGTCAATAAGAAGTATCTCTGGGTTATCCAGCGCCCATTGCAGCCAAGCATCAGGCGTTGAGCAAGCAAGAAACTGATGGAGACATTCTGGCAGTAAATCATCCGCTTGAAGCGCATGACCTACAGGTTGCAACATATTTAATTGTATCGACATAACACCATTACCAAGCGCTTATCTCACTATTGTACAACATATAAACGCCCTGGGCGTTTGTTCCCTGCCATTACGCTCGCTGTTGAAAGAGCCGTAACAGCACTTTTTATATAGCACATATCTAATATATAATTACGCTTATATTGCAGCTCCACACCACAATACCCGCGATTCAACTGCCGTAGTGATAATAATACGACGAAATAATCAAGCAGTATGGTAACGCGGCATCACAATAATCACACGTGCCCTCACCCTCAATTACGCCTGTTCGGTAAAAAACTTCCACCCGCTGGGTTAATTAAGAAAAAAACGCGCTATTAAGAAACCCCACACCATCTCCTCAACATAAAGTACAAGGTCCTCAGGAGCTTGCCGCCTTAACATTGTCGACAGTTTCCCGTAGAATCCATTTCATCCACCAGACGCTGTTTGTCAAGCGTATGTCACGTGTCCGAGCACATACTCAATACCGTGTGGGTATGCGCTCGTCACCATTAAGAAGATGAGAGGGCCCCAACGTGCTTGAAGCTTACCGCCAACATGTCGAGGAACGCGCTGCAGAGGGCGTACCGCCCAAGCCCCTGAACGCCGAACAAGTCGCTGCCTTAATTGAGCTACTTAAAAATCCGCCGGCAGGTGAAGAAGAGTTTATTCTTGACCTAATCACCAACCGAGTACCCCCAGGCGTTGATGAAGCTGCGTATGTAAAAGCAGGTTTCTTAACCGCGATTGCTAAAGGTGAAGCCACCTCTCCACTGATCGATAAGATCCATGCCGTCAAACTTCTCGGCACCATGCAAGGCGGTTATAACATCGTCTCCATGGTCGAACTATTAGACAATGAAGAACTTGCTCGAGAAGCTGGCGAACAGCTCAAGCATACCCTTCTCATGTTTGATGCGTTCCATGACGTTGAAGAGCGCGCCAAAAATGGCAATGCGGTTGCTAAAGACGTTATTCAGTCTTGGGCTGCTGCAGAGTGGTTCCTCTCCAAGCCTGCACTGGAAGAGAAAATCACCTTAACCGTCTTTAAGGTTCCTGGCGAAACCAATACTGACGACCTCTCTCCTGCGCCTGACGCGTGGTCGCGCCCAGACATCCCGCTGCATGCCAATGCCATGCTCAAAAACGAGCGCGAAGGTATTGAACCCGAAGTGCAAGGCACGACTGGCCCGCTGAAACAAATTGAAGAAGTTAAAGCGAAAGGCTTCCCCGTTGCCTATGTAGGCGACGTGGTTGGTACTGGCTCTTCACGCAAGTCCGCCACTAACTCTGTACTCTGGTTCTTCGGCGACGACATTCCTTACGTGCCCAATAAGCGCGCTGGCGGCTTCTGTTTTGGTGCCAAAATCGCACCGATCTTCTTCAATACTATGGAAGATTCTGGTGCACTGCCGGTTGAAATGGATGTTGCCAAACTAGAAATGGGCGACATCATTGATGTCTATCCATACGAAGGCAAAGTGTGCAAGCACGGTACCGACGAAGTACTGACAACCTTCGAACTTAAAACCCAACTGATTCTTGACGAAGTGCGCGCAGGTGGACGCATTCCGCTGATTATCGGTCGTGGTTTAACAGGTAAAGCGCGTGAATCGCTAGGCCTTGAGCCTTCTGATGTTTTCCGCCTGCCAGACCAGCCGGTTGATACTGGCAAGGGCTTCACCCTTGCTCAAAAAATGGTCGGTAAAGCGTGTGGCATGGACGGCGTACGCCCCGGCATGTACTGCGAGCCCAAGATGACCACCGTTGGCTCTCAGGACACAACAGGGCCGATGACCCGTGACGAGCTGAAAGACTTGGCGTGCCTTGGTTTCCAGGCCGACTTGGTCATGCAGTCATTCTGTCACACTGCGGCCTATCCAAAGCCTGTCGATGTGGATACGCACCACACACTGCCTGACTTCATCATGAACCGTGGCGGCGTCTCTCTTCGCCCCGGCGACGGCATCATCCACAGCTGGCTGAACCGTATGCTACTGCCCGACACAGTGGGTACCGGTGGTGACTCTCACACCCGTTTCCCGCTGGGCATTTCGTTTCCAGCAGGTTCTGGTCTGGTAGCGTTTGCTGCTGCGACTGGCGTTATGCCACTGGACATGCCGGAATCCGTACTGGTGCGCTTTAGAGGTGAGCGCCAGCCGGGCGTGACACTGCGCGACCTGGTTCACGCCATTCCCCTCTACGCCATCAAGCAGGGACTGCTAACCGTTGAGAAATCCGGTAAGAAGAACGCTTTCTCTGGCCGTGTATTGGAAATTGAAGGTCTTGAAGACCTGACCGTCGAGCAAGCTTTCGAGCTTTCCGACGCTTCAGCAGAGCGCAGTGCAGCAGGCTGTACAATCACCCTGTCTGAAGAAAGCGTCACCGAGTACCTTAAATCCAACATCACACTGCTGAAGTGGATGATTGCGAATGGCTACGGTGACGAACGCACTATCAGCCGTCGTATCGAAGGTATGGAAGCATGGCTTGAGAACCCAAGCTTGATGCGTGCTGACAAAGATGCTGACTACGCCGAAATCATCGAAATTGATTTGAGCGAAATTAAAGAACCCGTTCTTTGTGCGCCTAATGATCCAGATGATGCTCGTCTGCTTTCAGACGTTGCCGGCGAAAAAATTGATGAAGTATTTATCGGTTCGTGCATGACCAATATTGGTCACTTCCGTGCAGCCGGTAAACTACTTGAAAAACAGCCTGCGGGCAGCCTGAAAACGCGCCTTTGGCTGGCGCCGCCGACCAAAATGGATCAGCACCAGCTTACCGAAGAAGGCTATTACGGCATTTATGGCCGTGCTGGCGCCCGCATGGAAATGCCGGGATGTTCACTGTGTATGGGTAACCAGGCACGCGTTGCAGCGAAAAGCACTGTTGTGTCTACGTCTACACGTAACTTCCCGAACCGCTTAGGTGATGGTGCCAATGTATACCTCGCCTCAGCGGAACTCGCAGCCGTCGCTGCCGTGGAAGGCCGCCTTCCAACAGTGGAAGAGTACCAGCGATACATGAGTGAATTTGACGCACTCGCTGGAGAAATATATCGTTACATGAACTTCCACGAAATCGAGGAGTATCAAAAAATCGCCTCGAACGTGATTCCGGTTGCTCAAGAAGCTTAATGCTCTTTGCAGTACCGAGAACTTATCGCCGATGCTCGCAACATCGCAAGAAGGATGACAATGTCTCCTTTTTGAGCCGATGACCGAACGCCCCAACCTGCTTGCAGGCTGGGGCGTTTTTTTATGGCCGCCTGACTTTCATCAATGGGTCTTCATGGGCTAATTTTGAAGATAATGCTTCATAGGAGCGTGTAATGACATATGCAACCCCTGTTGTCACACCAGATTTATGTGATGCGAATCCTGACGTAATAGTACTTGAACCGATGTTTGCTAATTATGGTGGCGTCGACAGTTTTTACGGCCCTATTCGTACCGTTAAGTGTTTTGAAGACAACTCAATGGTTAAGCAAGCTGTTGCCGAACCAGGTGATGGTGCAGTGCTAGTTGTGGATGCTGGCGGGTCACACCGCTGTGCCATGCTTGGTGATATGCTCGCCGAGCAAGCCGCTAAAAATGGTTGGGCTGGTGTGGTGATGTATGGCTGTGTACGAGACGTCGACATTCTTGTCACACTACCACTTGGCGTTCAAGCGTTAGGTAACCATCCGCGCAAGAGCGAAAAGCGCGGCGAAGGGCAACGCGATATACCCATTACCTTTGCAGGCGCCACGTTACACACTGGACAATGGCTTTACGCAGATAACAACGGCATTATTATCGCCGAAAAACCGCTTGAGCTTTCCTAAGGCAAGGGCTTGCCAGGTGTGGTACTTAGTGCCACCCTGGTAATTCAACTCTGACAAAATTGTGACCATGCAGCCGCTTAACCAATTGGGCTACACCCTACTCCACACTCTGCGCGACCATCTTCGTCCTCTCATTGCTTATCACCTGCTCTTCACCCTATTAGCCTCTGCTCTTGTAGTGCCATTGATTGCGTGGATCTCTCGGGCCTTACTAGCGCAACTCAACCGAACAGTCGTCACCAATGATGCGCTGATTACACTGCTATTTAGTCCACTGGGCTTAGTTGCGTTGCTCGTGGGTCTTGGCTTTGCATTCTTACTGATTTATTGGCAACAAGCAGGCATGCTGCTGGTGGCCGTCAGACCTAAAGACAACCACTACCGACTCGCTTTTGAAGCACTGTGGTTAAGCACACGCCGTTTGCCAGCACTCGCGGGTCTGGTCATTCTTCAGGTAGGAGCCCACTTGTTGCTTTTAGCCCCTTTTATGATGGGCTTAGCGTGGCTTTATGATGTGTGGTTAAGCGGTATAGATCCCTACTATTTACAACAAACCCGCCCAGCCTCGCTGTGGTATTTTATTGCTTGCGCACTGCCGTTACTGGTTATCTGGCTTGGGTTTGCTGCGTGGCTCTACCTGCGTTGGTTACTAGCGCTACCGTTAGTAGCGTTGGACAACTGCCCCCCTTTCCAAGCACTTAAGCGTAGCGTGCGCTTAACTCGCGGCTGGCATCGTTCGATTGGTGTGGCGGTCTTAACACTGCTGATCGTCATTATCAGTCTGCCGATTATCTCTACATGGCTATTTGATAGTGTCGTGACGCCCCTGTTATGGGGACTACCCGAACATAATGCCGTGCTGATTCCAGCGATGTTGGCTTATTTAACCAGCTACGTACTGGTTACGTTAACCATTACATTTTTAGGTATTGCCACCAATGCCCTCCTATCAGCGTGCTTATACCTGCAACTGGCTTTTCGAGAGACACGCCCTTCGCCTCGGTCGGAACACGCCCATCCTGGTCGCCTTGCGTGGGCGATTGAACTAAGCGTACTGCTACTGGCGGGGCTACAAGCATGGTGGATACTCAACAGCTTTGAAATACGCGATAACGTAGCAGTCATCGCCCACCGAGGAAGCTCGATGGTAGCGCCGGAGAATACCTTATCCGCGATAAGACAAGCGCTTGAAGACGGTGCCGATGCTGTAGAACTGGATGTTCGCCTGAGTGCTGACAACCAGGTGCTTCTTTACCATGATCGCAGCTTGGCCCGGCTAACAGGCGATCGGCGAGAATTTGATTCACTCACTAGAGCAGAGTTGAGCAAAGTTGATGTCGGCAGCTGGTTTGGCGATGCCTTTCAAGACGAAAGGATTGCTGGTTTGGATGATGCTTTGGCGCTAGTGCGAGGACGCGCAGGCTTAATGATTGACATGAAGCCCTCGCCTGGCGACGAAGAGAGGCTTGCTCGCGCCGTATTAGCAACCCTTGAGACAGAAAGTGACATTCGTTATCGCTGCTGGGCAACCCAGGATAACGCGCTCAATGCGAACGCGAACTGCGGGTTTCCAAATGTATTCCTAGATATGCGCATGGCGACCATGTCACCCAGTATGGTGACTTATTTAAAACAGCAAGCCCCCGAATTACGCATTACCTTACTCGCCCAACTGATCTTGGCTGGCACGCTGGATCGACGCCAATTCGATGCTTTAGGCCTGCGTCATAACCGTATCACACCACAAGAAATTCGATTGGCGGCGCTTTATAACTACGAAATACACGCCTGGACAGTCAATGACCGAGCGCGCATGTCGGCACTGATTGATCTTGGGGTTGATGCGATAATCACTGACTATCCAGACCGTTTGAGCGAGCTAATAGAAGACCGCCGTGCGCTGAGCGACGGCGGTCTAATGCTGGTAAAACTGCGCAACTGGCTACGCCAATAGCAAAAATCTCTTTATGATTCCCAGTCGCCCGGCCAATGGCCGGGCGAAGATGAGCAACTCACCCCACTATGTCACTCACTGGTGTTGCGAGCCAGTCCTGCAAGCTGACAGTATTATTCGATGGTTTCACCCGCCAGCATAAACCAGGTTTCAAGCACCGCGTCTGGGTTTAAGGAGACAGAATCAATTCCCTGCTCCATTAACCACTTGGCCAGATCCGGATGATCAGAAGGGCCTTGACCACAAATGCCAACATACTTGCCTTGCGCTTTGCAGGCTTTGATGGCCATTGCTAATAGCTTTTTCACCGCTGGATTTCGTTCATCAAACAGATGCGCAACGATACCCGAGTCACGATCCAGACCTAGCGTCAGTTGGGTCAAATCATTGGAACCAATCGAGAAACCATCAAAGTACTCGAGGAACTCATCAGCCAGTAGTGCGTTAGCCGGTAACTCACACATCATGATAACTTTTAAGCCATCAGGATTAGACTCACCGCCCCGCGGTAAGCCATTAGCCGCTAACAACTCTACGACCTCGCGCGCTTCATCGGTTGTGCGGACAAAGGGCACCATGATTTCAACGTTATCAAAGCCCATTTCTTCACGAACCCGCTTCAGCGCTCGGCACTCAAGCTCAAAACAGGGCCTAAAGGCATCCGAGATATAACGCGAGGCCCCTCTGAAACCAAGCATTGGGTTCTCTTCACCGGGCTCATAAAGCTTGCCACCAATGAGGTTTTCGTACTCATTTGATTTAAAATCAGAGAGCCTTACGATCACTCGCTGAGGATGGAAAGCAGCGGCCAGGGTTGAGATGCCTTCGACCAGCTTATCAACATAGAAACTGACAGGATCATCGTAACCGGCAGTGCGCAAATCGATGACCTGCTGAAGATCAGCAGGCAGCGTGTCGTAATCCAACAGCGCTTTGGGGTGAACACCGATCATACGGTTAATGATGAACTCCAGCCTAGCAAGGCCAACCCCAGCGTGGGGTAAGCCAGCAAAGCCAAATGCACGGTCTGGGTTACCCACATTCATCATAATTTTGAAGGGGATCTCCGGCATCGCGTCGACACTTGAGACCTTGCAGTCAAATGCCAGAAGCCCTTCATATACGTGGCCAGTGTCACCTTCGGCACAGGACACCGTGACATCAATGCCTTCTTTAAGCTGAGTGGTTGCATCCCCGCAACCGACCACCGCAGGTATGCCCAATTCCCGCGCAATGATGGCCGCGTGACAAGTTCGTCCACCACGATTAGTAACAATCGCTGATGCACGCTTCATGATCGGTTCCCAATCCGGGTCGGTCATGTCGGTTACCAGGATGTCACCCTCTTGAACCTTGTCCATTTCTTCTGGGCTAAGTACTGTTTTTACCGTGCCACGCCCAATCCGCTGACCAATCGCCCGCCCTGTAATCAGCGTGCGTCCTTTTTCACGCAGGTGGAAGCGTTCTAACTTTCCTCCTTCCTGTTGTGAAACAACGGTTTCAGGACGTGCTTGAACGATGTAAAGCTGACCATCATCACCATCCAGTGCCCACTCGATATCCATCGGGCGCTGGTAATGTTTTTCAATGGTCATGGCTTGCCGTGCAAGATCCATGATCTGCTCATCGTTAATACAGAACCGACCACGATCATTAAACGGCACATCAACAGTTTCAACTGATTTACCAGCACTGGCATCTTGCCCATAGATCATTTTGATCAATTTAGAGCCTAGCGTCCGGCGAAGCACCGCGGGACGGCCAGCCTCAAGCGTGGGCTTGTGCACATAAAATTCATCAGGATTGACAGCCCCCTGGACGACGGTTTCACCAAGCCCCCAGGAAGCAGTGACAAACACTGCGTCGCGGTAACCAGACTCGGTATCCAGCGTAAACATAACCCCGGAAGCACCTGTCTCTGAACGCACCATCTTCTGCACACCCGCAGACAGCGCCACATTCTCATGGGCGTAGCCGCGGTGAACGCGGTAAGAGATCGCGCGGTCGTTGAATAGCGATGCAAACACTTCGTGCACCGCCTGTTTAATATTGTCAAAACCTTCAATATTGAGGAACGTTTCCTGCTGACCAGCAAAAGACGCATCAGGCAGATCTTCTGCCGTGGCCGAGCTGCGTACGGCAACTTTCAAGCTGGGATGCTTAGCCTGAAGCTGCTCATAGGCACCGCGTAAAGCATGTTCAAATGCAGGGGGAAGTGGCGTATCAATAATCCACTGGCGGATAGTCTTGCCAGCCTCTGCCAACGCCTTAACATCATCGACATCAAGGCGAGCAAGGGTGGCGTTGATGCGGTCATTTAGCCCTTCGTGAGAGAGAAACTCACGATAGGCATGGGCCGTCGTGGCAAATCCACCCGGCACTGTCACGCCCACACCTGATAAATTCGAGATCATTTCGCCAAGCGAAGCGTTTTTACCACCCACACGTTCGACGTCTGCCATACCTAGCTGATCGAACCATAGAATGTACTCTTCCACGCAACCCCCTCGCTTTTAGACTGCTTTGCGACCTGACAGGCCGACTCTAATTGACCATGTCACACTAGCATCGCCCTGCCGCATTCGCCATTGGTCTAATAGCGAACGGAGTGGAGGATTTTTACAACAAAGTGCAATAAAGGGCTTTTTATGTAGTCTTAATGAGGTAATTTTTATTAAATATGCGTTAAAACGAACTGCAATGTGAATGGCTTGGCAACGATTGTGCTAACCCACGCCTCACCCCACAATAGCAACTTTATTTATTGACGGATTTAGCGATGAAGCGAACAGCTTTTTTTATTTCTGATGGTACTGGCATTACGGCAGAAAGCCTTGGGCGTAGCCTGTTAGCTCAATTTAGTGATGTTGAAATTAATATGCTTACAAAGCCCTACATTGATACGCTGGAAAAGGCTCAAGCTTTAGCGGAAATAATCGACTCTACCGCCGTCCGTGACGGCCATCGGCCGATTATCATTGATACCATTGTGGATCAGGATATCCGTAACGTCATTCGACAGGCCTCAGGTTTCAAGGTGGATATCTTCTCTACCTTTTTAGAACCCCTAGAGCAAGAGCTAGAAACACACTCCTCTTACAGCGTCGGCAGAACGCACTCGATTGGTAGCGATGATGTCTACATGGATCGCATCCATTCCGTCCATTTTGCACTAGATAATGATGATGGCGCACGAACGCACCAATACGATAAAGCCGACATTATTCTGGTTGGCGTTTCACGTTGCGGAAAAACACCCACCTCTCTTTATCTAGCGCTTCAATTTGGTATTCGAGCAGCTAACTACCCATTAACTGAAGATGACCTGGATGAAGATGGCAGTTTAAAACTACCCAAGGCACTGGCTCCTCATAGACACAAGCTGTTTGGTCTGACAATTGATGCTCGCAGGCTAGCAGCAATACGCAACGAGCGCCGTCCAAACAGCCGCTACAGTTCAATGGATCAGTGTTTGCAAGAAGTTGAACAGGCTGAGTCGCTATATCGCTCGATGCACATCCCGTTTATCGATACGACACGCTTTTCAGTAGAAGAGATATCAACCCGAATGATTGCGGAGACAGGCCTAGCCAGGCGCTTCTCGCCCCGCTAGGCCAGAACATCACATGCCCTTGGGAGCAAATATTCCAGGGGCATTACGCCAGTAGCCTTTATAATCCATGCCAAAGCCGAACACGTAACGATCTGCAACCTCTAGGCTACAGTAATCGGCTTTTAAGCCAGGCACCGCTTTACGGTCATGCTGCTTATCCACCAGCACGGCCGTTGTAACGCTCGCCGCTTGGGCTTCCTCGCAGTAGGCAAGAATAGCGGCTAACGTAGAGCCTTCATCAAGAATGTCATCGACGATGACTACGTGGCGCCCTGCCATGGGAATTTCTGGAGAAACACGCCAAAAAAGTTCGCCACCACGCAACTCATTGCGATAGCGGGTCGCGTGCAGATAATCAACCTCAAGAGGGAAACCTAATCGAGTTAGCAGGTGCCCTGTAGTGATCAAGCCGCCATTCATAACACAGTAAAAAACTGGCAACTTATCCCCTAGATCTTTGCTAATTGCCTCGGCCATTCGATCCAGTGCGCGCTCAACTTGTTCTTGAGAAATTAAGCAGTCAGCGTTATCCATCAGCTCACGCATTGAGTCAAGCGACTCAAGCGCCTCTTTATCCAGTTTGGACATCGGGTTACTCCAAGAAGAGGTTAACTAGTCAGTGACTTAAAAACGAAATAATTTAAGAAAAGATGGGGTTAGTTCGCCAACGCTTCTAATTTGGCATGGGTACGACGCCAGCGGCCAAGCGCCGTTAGCGCATCCACATCTGGACGGGCTCGCCCATAGCGTAGCTTGATTGGTCGTTTGCTGTGTAATCCTTGGCATGCTTCAACAACGTCTAACGCTGCAGAGCGGTCATTACAGACCAATAGCATGTCGCATCCTGCGGCAAGGGCAGCACTGGCGCGCTCCTTCGGGTCACCCGCTTCATGAGCACCCGCCATGCTTAAATCATCTGAAAAGATACAACCTTTAAACCCCAGGGACTCTCTTAACATTCCCAACCAGCTAGGTGAGAAGCCAGCAGGACGTGAGTCAAACGCACTATAAATAACATGGGCAGGCATAACACCATCAAGCTGAGTAGCAAGCTGGCTAAACGGAACAAGATCGCGCTGTTTAATAAGCGCCAGCGGACGGTCATCCACAGGTAACGCCACATGGGAGTCAGCGGCAACGCCACCATGGCCAGGAAAATGCTTACCTACCGCCGCCATACCCGCTTCATGCAAACCGTTGATAAAACACTGACCCAGCGCAGCGACGTGTGCAGGGTCGGTGCTGAAGCTACGATCACCGATAACGCTAGAGATGCCACTTTCGACATCTAAAACAGGCGCAAAGCTGATATCCAGACCGCAAGCAGCCATTTCCATCCCCAGCAACCAACCCGCATCTTTTGCTAGTGCAAGACCGGATGCCGAATCCTCAGCGAATTGATCACCAATGCGTGCCATGGCTGGCATGCGAGTAACGCCTTCTTTAATTCGCTGAACGCGACCGCCTTCTTGATCAATACCAAGTAACAGCTCGCCGCGGACACGACGAATATCACTGCAAAGCTTTCTAACCTGGTAAGCATTCTCGACATTTCTAGCGAATAAAATGACACCGCCCACAGCAGGGTCCATCAAAAGATGTTTTTCAGCTTTGGTTAATCGCGGCCCTTCAAGGTCAAGCATGACCGGGCCTAAAGATTGAGTCATTGTGATGGATCCAACAAAAGGGCCGTCAATTTTAGTTGATCAATCTCTCGTGTCAAAAAATCAATAATAAGCTGCCTACGCTTAGCCATTATGAAGCCAAACAGGTGTGCCCGGCGGCGCATGCTCAAAAAGATAAAGCAGATCGTCATTGCGCAACCGAATACACCCATGTGAAGCAGCCACACCCATCGGTTGATCAGGTGGCGTGCCATGAAGGTAGATAAAGCGACGCTGAGTGTCGACATCCCCGCCGCGATTCACTCCTCTCTCTAAACCACAGAGCCACAAAATGCGCGTTAATATCCAATCACGATGAGGGAATTCCGCCGCAAGCGCCGACGTAAACACCTCCCCAGTCCACCGTCGCCCCCGAAAAACAGCATTATCAGCTAAACCGCCACCTATCGATGCGCGGATATAATGCCATCCCAGGGGGGTTTGACCACTACCTTCCTGCTGTCCTACACCTTTCTCACCGGTGGATACAGAGCACGTGTACTGCAGCGTACGCCCTTGCCACCAGCATAGCTGCTGCTGTTTGATATTGATTTCTATCCAACCACCATTCTGCGGGGGTAGTTCAGCTAGCGTGGGCGTTCGCATAATGTCCTTCATCAGCAGCAGGCGGTAGCGGAGCATTCATGGCAGCAACCACGACAGGGCGTAAACGTCTTACCAAATCCCTGACGGTTACTTGCTCATTATAGTCTTTCGCAGCAATGTCTCGCAGCGCATCTAGACCCGACAGCGTAAAAATCACGGTGCCCAACATGAAATGCAGTCGCCAAAAACGCTCAGCATCAGGTAAATCTGGCGTTGCCTGGCGCACGAGTTCAGTAAAGCGGGTAAATACGTCTCCGTACTGCTGTTGGATATAACGGCGTAAATGCCCTTGTGCCTGGCTATACGCCAATCCTAGCAGACGCATAAACACCTTCAGGCTATTGCGCTCAGCAGGCACTGCCAGCACCGTGCTTGCCATTGTTTCCAACAGCACTTCAAGCGGAATCACATCACCGTTGTACTGCGCTTCCAGCTCATCAAGCGCCGTATGAAAACGTTGCGAGAAGGGGTCTAAATAGCGCGCAAACACCGCTTGGATAAGCGCTTTTTTAGAACCAAAGTGGTAATTGACAGCCGCCAAATTGACCCGCGCTTTACTGGTGATATTGCGTAGCGATGTTTCGGCAAAACCACGCTCGGCAAACAGCACCTCAGCGGTATCGAGGATACGTGTTACCGTATCAGATTGCGCCATAGCGCCCTCCAGAAAACGAGTGTTTAAAACATCGTTAAATACTATGCCATAACGCTATTTGGCTCAATCACTTATCTTTAGCTTTTTACCCAACGCTCAAATACACCCTAGGCCCCTATTCAAACGCCTGCCATCAGACGCTCCGTCGACAGAGCCCCTCAGACTTACCGTTCTTATCTCCACTCCTGACACCATTCGCATAACGACTCCCATGCCATAGCGAAACGCTCTAGCATGTACTGGACAGAGCAACATACTGTATACTTAACCACATACTGTTTAAGCCGACATGTAGCCACTGTCTTGTTTAATTTTTTGGAGTTTGTTATGTCGCGTCCACTTACTGCTCGTCAACAGCATGTTTTTGATTTTATTGTTAAAACGATGTCTGAATTTGGCTATCCGCCAACCCGCGCAGAAATTGCCAAAGCGCTAGGCTTTCGCTCCCCTAACGCTGCTGAAGAGCATTTACGAGCGCTTGAGCGTAAAGGTGCCATCCGCATCATTCGCAATACCTCGCGGGGGATTCGACTGCCTAATCAGGAACCGCAGGATGTCAGTGATGTCTCGGCAACAGCGCCTGCCGCCAACGTAGAACCACTACCCAATGGCTTACCTGTCATTGGCGAAGTGGCCGCAGGAAGCCCGATTCTAGCAGCGGAACACATTGATCGTTATTGCCCACTCCCCGCTGAATACTTTACCCCCAAAGCGGATTACCTTCTTCGGGTGCGAGGCTTGTCAATGAAGGATGTTGGCATACTGGAAGGCGACCTTCTTGCCGTGCATCGCACCGACCGGGTTCGTGATGGCCAGATTGTGGTGGCAAGGCTAGAAGATGAAGTAACTGTAAAACGCTTTAAACGACAGGGCCATACGGTGACGCTGATTGCTGAAAACAACGACTTTGCGCCCATAGAAATTGACCTACGCACGCAGCAGTTGGATATCGAAGGGGTGGGAGTTGGTGTCATACGTGGCGGTAACGGCCAAGCACTGGGATAAGCGAGTAAGTGTAAATGCCGGTGAGGCACTCGATAGAGATACTCACCGGCTATCGCAATGTTACTGAGAGTCTATATAGCGACGATCATTAAACGTAGCTACCCAACTCGGGTGATACACCAATAAAATACTGAGCAACATCCCTGTGATGAAAGCCTCGGAGGGCATTAACAGGGGTAAGAAGCGCGCATACTCTTGGGCTAAGTACACAGCTTCAGAGTCGGTACCCGCCACCATGATTAGCAAGACCGCCGACAACCCTCCTGCCAGTGTTGCCAGCGCTGCGCCAAAAAAGCCGCATACGAATAGAAAGATCATCAAGTTATCCGGCAGGCGCCGATCTACCCATCGCCATACCAAACCGGTAATGACCGCAGGTACAATGCCGGTTACCAATACATTAGCGCCTAGTAACACCCATTCGTTGCGGCCAATAGCTGACATCGCAACATTAATCAGCACATTGCTGATTAATGCGAGAGGCATTTTGAATACCAACGTCATTAAGACAGTGAATACTAAGTGCAGGGTTAGCCAATCGACTGCCTGAGCACGCAGTTGCCACATCAACACTACAGCGAGCGTCGCGGCTAACCACCGATGCTGAAGAGCCACATCGCCTATCAGTACTCGCCAAGGGCGCAGCCATATCATCCATGCAAGTACGCTCAACGATACCAACCACGTCAGCAACAATGCCCAGGGAGCTAAAACACTTTGCGCGAAAGACATGGATGCCCCTATCTACCCGTCAGCTAGCGACAAGCCAGCTGTAAAATTGAATTGACTAAAAACTCTGCGTATCTAAACAACATGCTTAGCTGAACACCACGGTCTTATTGCCATGGATTAATACTCGGTCTTCTAAATGCCATCGTAAACCACGCGCCAATACCGCTTTTTCGACATCGCGCCCAAAACGCACGAGATCCGTTGGCGTGTGGCAATGACTTACCCGATGAATATCTTGTTCAATAATCGGCCCAGCATCCAGTTCTTCAGTGACATAGTGACAGGTAGCACCGATTAGCTTAACGCCACGCTGGTAAGCTTGATGATAGGGCTTAGCACCGGCAAAAGAGGGTAAGAAGCTATGGTGGATGTTAATCACCCGTCCCGCGTAACGTGAGCAGAGCGAAGGTGGCAAAATCTGCATGTAACGTGCCAGCACAACGCAGTCAGCCCTTGCGCTATCAATCTGAGTTTGCACCTGCTCGAAAGCAACCTGCTTGTTATCAGGATCTACGGGCACATGATGGTAAGGAATGCCATACCACTCAGTGAGTGATCGCATATCCTCATGGTTTGAAATAACCCCGACAATATCGCAATCAAGCTCCCCAGCCTGCCAACGATAAAGCAGATCAACCAGGCAGTGAGACTCCCGCGACACCATCAACACCACACGCCTACGCTTTTGAGTATCGACGAGCGACCACTGCATATTGAAGGCTTTAGCCACCGGCTCAAACGCACTACGTAACGCCTCCGCCGACATACCCAACGAATCTGCCAAAATTTCGTATCGCATGAAGAATCGGCCAGTCTCAAGATCAGAATGCTGGCTTGCTTCAGTGATAGAACCACCTTGTTGAGCAATAAAGCTTGAGACACGCGCCACAATGCCCACTTGATCAGGGCAAGAAACCACCAAACGGTAATAATGAGACATAAATAAACACTCTTGACATATTTTAACGGCACGTTCGACAAGCACCTACCAGCGGTAGGTAAGCGGTATATAGGCGAAATAGTGTACCTTATGCTTATCAAGGAAGCACCGCAGCCAAATGCCACGATGATTGTTACCCGCCCCTGCCTTCCCGTATAGTTAAGGCCTTACTTTTTAGGCTTTTCATTACTGATGCACCCACCACGCGTTCAACTTCGTCCCCGCCGTCGCCCTCCCCTGCGCCTACTGCCGCTAGGTGGGTGTGGTGAAATTGGAATGAACCTTACGCTGTATGGATACGATGATGAGTGGATCGCCGTCGACTGCGGCATGATGATTCGCCAAGATCTACCTAATTCTCCACTGCAGGTGCCCAATACAGATACATTAGCAGCACTCAACATTACCCCAAAGGCACTCTACATTACCCATGGCCATGAAGATCATATTGGCGCCGTGGCGTGGCTCTGGCCTAAGTGGAATTGCCCTATTTTTGCAACGCCGTTAGCGGCGGGATTGCTGCGCCATAAGTTTGCAGAACATCAGCTTAGTAGCGCCGCTATAAACGTTGTGGAACCGAGTGATGCAATGGAGCTCGGCCCCTTCACGCTGCGTTACCTTCAAGTTACCCATTCGATTCCTGAAAGCTGCTCAATCCTAATGCAGGCAGGCGACTATCGCGTGCTACACACCGGGGACTGGAAACTAGACCCTAACCCGTTAATTGGTTCGCCCATTAACGCTGCTCAATTTCGTGCGCTCGCGCCTATCGACCTCGTCGTAGGCGACTCCACTAACGCCCCGATGCCCGGCCATTCAGGCAGTGAAGGCGATGTTGCAAAAGCACTCGCTCACACCTTGAAGCAGTGCAAAGGCCGCGTGGTGGTATCTTGTTTTGCCAGCAACCTCGCCCGCGTATTAGCGATTGGGATTGCTGCCCAACAGTGCGGCCGACGCGTCAGTCTGATGGGCCGTTCAATGGAACGCATGGTGAGTGTCGCGAAGGGCCTAGGGTATCTAGACGACTTTCCGCCGCTAGTACCGCCCCATGACTTAGGCTACCTGCCGCCAGAAGAGGTGGTGATTATTGCTACGGGCAGCCAAGGCGAACCACGTGCAGCACTACAACGCTTAGCGCAGCGGAGGCACCCGTTTGTGGATCTTGAGCCAGGCGATAGCATCATTTTTTCTGCCAAAGCCATACCAGGCAACGAGCGCCCTATTGAACAACTGAAAAAACGCCTAGTGCAGCTTGGGGTGTCAATTTTCGATGAGATGAACCACCCAGAATTACACGCTACTGGGCATCCTGCCGAAGATGAGCTGAGAAAACTGTATCAATGGATTCGGCCGAAAACATTGCTGCCGGTGCATGGGGAGGCGCGCCATCAGGCTGCCCATCAAGAGATTGCCACCAGCCTCGGTATTAACGCCCCGCTCGCACCGGTAAATGGCGACATGTTGATGTTCGACAATCTAGGCTTACGCTGCGAAGCACGCTATCCCCAGCCGCCCTGCATCGTTAATCAGAACAGCGTCGTGCCTCATCCAGGGCTCGATACCGGCTCTCATTCATCGCGGCGCGGCAGTTTGTTCTTAGCGCTTCCCGTTACGGCTACCGACACTGGCTGGTGCCGCATTGGTCGTTTGATGCTGGATGCCAGCGGTACCAGCCCACTCGATGAAGATAGTTTCAGCGAATGGCTAGATGATCAGTTATTAGAAATAGCAGCAGAGACATTGGCCGATTTGCGTCAAGCACTGCAACCGAGGCTCATTCATTGGCTAGCCAATCACCTACAGCACATGCCAGACGTACATTTACAAATAATGGCAACCGAAATGCCCTCTTCAGAAGCCATTAGCGATAGTTAAAGCCATTGGCGATAGTTAAAGCCATTGGCGATATTAATGCTATTGGCAATATCGTCTACCAGCGTTCTGCAGCTTGCTGATCAGTATGCCGCTCTTTTACCCAGTAAGCCCCCTGACGGGAGTGCTCTTTCTTCCAAAACGGCGCCTGGGTTTTTAAAAAATCCATAATAAAGTCGCAGGCTTGGAAAGCATCGCGGCGATGAGCACTGGCCACCAGCACCCGCACAATAGGGTCTCCCGGCGTCAAATCACCAATGCGGTGAATAATCCGCACGGCCTGTAAATCCCAACGCCGATAGGCCTGCTCACCAATCTGCGTTAATGTGCGCTCGGTCATCCCTGGGTAGTGCTCAAGAGTCAGCCCAATAACATCAGGGGATTCATTAAAGTCACGCACAAATCCCGTGAAGGTGACAATAGCGCCGATATCGGTGCGCTTGCGCAGCGCACTTTCATAGCCATCATCCATTTTAAACGCTTCTTCTTGAACCCTGACAGCAATATCCAATTCAGTCTCTGTAATATCAGCCATCTGATTACCCACCCGTCACTGGAGGAAAGAAGGCCACTTCATCCTCATCGGTAAGGCGCGCACTATCGTTGGCCATCACTTGATTGATAGCACACAACGTGCGCTGCTCTGACAACACATTAAAGCGTGCATCCATAGCGCTTAACGCCGCTTTCAACCCCGCCACATCTCGACTCGGCAGTTGATCAAGCCCAATGGCAAGGTCACTCTCTTCCACCCGCTCACGCAGCTCAGCAAGAAACTTAACCCGAACGCAAGGGGATGCACATCGCTCGCCTAAGCGAACCTCTCCCGCAACGCCACCGCCAGTCACAATTGGTTCTGGCACACCTCGTTGATAATCGCCACGAACACCGCCCCGCTTACTTTCCAATTGAATGGCGTCAATGCGCATCTCTTTATCCACCGCTTTACACATATCGTAAAGCGTCAGACAAGCTACTGACACGGCTGTCAGGGCTTCCATTTCCACCCCGGTCTGTCCGTTAAGGCGGCAAAGCGCGGAGACTTCAACACAGCCGTTAGCGTGATCAATATCGAAATCTACAGAGACTTTTGAAAGCGCTAATGAATGGCACAACGGGATCAACTCATGCGTGCGCTTTGCTGCCTGAATACCCGCAATGCGCGCGGTCGCCAGCACATCGCCTTTGGGCAACTCGCCATCACTCAACAGCTGCAACGTTTTAGGCTGCATAACGATACGCCCAGACGCTACCGCCTCGCGGCGAGTCTCTCGCTTATCTCCGACATCGACCATGTTGGCTTCGCCGTGTTTATTGAGGTGAGTTAGCTGCATATCGTTACCTATTTAATCAAGCCACGGTGTTATAAAAATACTGATTTGGGAGCTGCTAATTTAGTTAGCCACAGCATTGGGTTGAGCATTCATCCACTCGATTACCCACTCAGTGATCGCTTCAATATTATTCAGGTCCAGCCGCTTAGCTGTTGGGCGAATTGATGGAGGCAGCGAACCACTTGACGCTACCGCCTGTACCCAGTCACCACTGACAATGGAAACATCGCCAATTCCTGCACGGTACAGGACTAGCTTAGGAATTGGCCACGCCTTAAAGCCTTCGACAATGAGCAAATCTGGCGCCTGGGTAATCATCAGTGACAAGAGGTAGCCAAGGTCCGGTTCTTCTTGGCCAGGTGTCTCTTGCATCATGGCAAAACGCTCTCGGGATGCAATCAACATAGGCGCAGCGCCAGCCTGACGAAGTTTATAGCTATCTTTTCCTGGCTGATCGACATCAAAGCTATGGTGGGCATGCTTTATCACCCCCACCCTGAGCCCCTTTTCGCGCAGGCGAGGCAAAAGCTGCGCTAACAGAGTCGTCTTACCAGTACCACTCCACGCAGCAATGCCGAGTACAGGAAATGGACTATCAATTGCCTCTTCCATTAACAACTCCCAATGACCAACCGGTAGGTATGATTGAGTGGCTATTCGCCCTCTTTCTCAGCAGGTAACAGCCAGTTTAGCGCAATGCCAACTAACGCAGCTAAACTCACGCCCTGGAGGGTGAACTGACCACCTCCAAACTGCATTCCACCTATCCCAAATACTAAAATTAACGAAACCACCACGAGATTACGCGCCGCAGTTAATGACTGGCCTGCACGCACCAGGGTATTCATACCAACCACTGCGATCGAACCAAACAGCAGCGTCATAATACCGCCCATTACAGGGCCTGGAATAGTTTGCAGTAACGCGCCCAGCTTGCCTACAAAGGCCAGTACAATCGCAATCACTGCGGCGATGATCATGTACATGGGGTTGAATGCCTTAGTCAGCGTCACTGCCCCCGTTACTTCTGAATAGGTTGTATTAGGAGGACCACCAAACAGCGCAGCCGCCATTGTCGCCAACCCATCGCCTAACAAGGTGCGATGAAGACCAGGCTTCTCTAAATAGTTTTTGCGTGTCACTGAGCCTATCGCCACCATATCGCCGATATGTTCCACCGCAGGAGCAATCGCGACAGGAATCATGAACAAAATAGCCGCCCAGTGAAAACTCGGCGCAGTAAAGCTGGGCAATGATAGCCAAGCAGCATCACGCACCGCAGTGAAATCGACAACGCCCATAACAAGCGCTAAGCCATACCCTACTGCAATACCACCCATTATCGGCACTAAGCGAAGAATTCCACGCCCGAAGACAGCTAATATCAGCGTTACCAGCAAACTGGCCATGGAAAGAAAGATCGCTTGACCATAGCCAATGTTATCGCTTGTCTCTCCTGTTGCCATACTGACAGCGACTGGCGCCAATGCTAAACCAATCACCATAATGACTGGCCCGACAACAACAGGCGGTAACAGCCTGTGCAGCCAAGCAGTGCCTTTAACACGTACTACTTGAGAAATGGCAACGTACACCACCCCTGCTGCCATTAAGCCACCCAGCGTGGCTGACACGCCAAAGCTTGCTATCGAGCCTTGAATGGGAGCAATGAACGCAAATGATGACGCCAAGAATACCGGCACCGTCTGCTTGGTAATTCCGTGAAACACCAGCGTACCAATACCTGCGGTAAACAGTGCGACACTGGGATCTAGACCAGTCAGCAGTGGAACCAATACCAGTGCACCAAAGGCTACGAATAGCATTTGCGCACCTGTCAGCAGCATTTTGGGCCAAGACTCATGACTTGCTGAATGTCTCATCTAAACGTTTCCAATGTTTTCGTTGTCGGTGGTTAGCCAAAAAAATGCCCCCAACGCGAAGCGTAAGGGGCATTGTTAGTCGGAGTGCTTAGCGCGTTCCGAAGATCTTATCACCTGCATCTCCCAAACCAGGCACGATGTAGCCATGCTCATCTAGCCGGTCATCAACGGATGCGGTGTAAATCTCAACATCTGGGTACGCATCCTGAACACGCTTAATACCCTCAGGGGCAGCTACCAGCACGATGACTTTCATATGCTCACAACCACGCTCACGCAACATATCTAACGTCGCCACCATTGAGCCACCGGTCGCAAGCATCGGGTCGATGACAAGTGCCATGCGCTCTTCAATATCATTGGCGAACTTGGCGAAATAAGGCACTGGCTGAAGAGTCTCTTCATCCCGATAAAGACCCACTACGCTGACGCGTGCGCTAGGAATCAGGTCAGTTACGCCCTCCAGCATACCTAAACCAGCTCGCAGAATTGGCACAACCGTTACTTTTTTTCCCTTCAAGCGACGCGTCGCAATAGGCTCGTTGTTCCAGCCTTGAATCTCATGATCTTCGAGCTCTAGCCCCTTTGTTGCTTCATAGGTCAGCAGCTTAGCCACTTCACCAGCCAGCTCTCGGAAGCTCTTGGTGCTTAAATCAGCTTCGCGCAGCAGTCCCAGCTTATGTTGAACAAGCGGATGATTAATGGCGTAGACACTCATGGGACTTCCTCGCTGCATGGGATTCAGGATGGCGACCTAAGTCGCATCGACAAGCTTACAAAATTGCGCGCCATTCTACCCGCAACTGACCAGTAGGTTAAGGGGTTTCCGGCAATTGCCACTCAATCGGTGAACGCCCATGCTCTGCTAAAAACTGATTGGCACGGGAAAAGTGATGATTGCCAAAAAAGCCTCGATGCGCCGAGAGTGGCGAAGGATGCGGGGATTCCAACACCAAGTGGCGCCACTGATCAATCAGGACTTTCTTCTGGCGCGCATGACTGCCCCACAACAAGAAAACGCACGGTTCAGCATGCCGACTGACGGTTTCAATCGCGCAGTCAGTGAAGTGTTCCCACCCCTTGCCACGATGAGAAGCGGCATTACCCTGCTCAACCGTTAATGCGGTGTTCAGCAGCAGCACACCCTGGGTTGCCCAAGACTCCAAAAAGCCGTGTCGCACGGGTGTAAACCCCACATCAGCAGCTAATTCTTTATAAATATTGACCAAAGAGGGAGGCACTTGGATGCCCGGCTGCACCGAAAAGCACAACCCATGAGCTTGATTTGGGCCGTGATAGGGGTCTTGCCCTAGAATAACGACTTTCACAGAGGCTAAAGGTGTCAACTCAAAAGCGCGAAACCAATGCGATGAGTGCGGGTAGATAACTTTTTTGGCTGATTTTTCTTGGGCCAAAAATGCTTTCAGGGCTGACATATAGTCAGCCTGAAATTCTTGCCCAAGCCATTGATCCCAATCGTCGGGTAGCGGGTTAGCCATATTACTTCTTCAGTTGATCCGCCAGCGGCTCAACATAAGCAATGCCCATATCCCAAGGGAACTGGATCCAACACTGCTGAGCCACTTCGGTAAGGTATTGGTCAACCAGAGGGCGCCCTTCTGGTTTGGCATACATTGTCACGAAATGCGCCTTAGGCAGCATTTCACGAACAGCACGGGCAGTTTTACCGGTGTCTACCAGATCATCAACCAACAGCCAACCATCACCATCATGGTCAACGCCCTTCATAATGTCTAAACCGCCTTGATCCATATGATCATAGCTTTTGATACAAACGGTATCGATCAAGCGAATATTGAGTTCACGGGCGATGAGCGCCGCAGGTATTAATCCACCACGGGTAATCGCGACGATACCTTTGAAATCTCGTTCAATTAACTGATGACAAAGTTGACGCACATCGCGGTGCAGTTGATCCCAGGAAATGGTGAAGTGCTGATGATAGCGTTCGCTGCTCATAAGAGGCGTTACTCGTCTTCGGTGAATGAACATACCGCGAATACGCTATAGCCAGCGTCGCGAATTTTCTGGGAACCGCCCAGCTCAGGCAGCTCAATAATAGTTGCGGTTTCCACCACGTGCCCACCAGAGCGTTGAATTAGATTCGCTGCTGCAAGCATAGTACCGCCAGTGGCAATCAGATCATCCATCAGCAGGATACGATCATTTTTCTGGAAAGCATCGGCATGAAGCTCAACTTCAGAGTGGCCGTACTCAAGCGTGTAAGTCTCACTGATCGTCTTGAAAGGCAGTTTGCCCTTCTTGCGAACGGGCACAAAGCTGCAGCCCAACTCGTAGGCCAAGGGCGCACCAATGATGAAGCCACGGGCATCAATCGCCGCGATGGCATCTAAGTTCATTTCCTGGTAGCGATGCACAAAGCTATCAATCAACTTGCGAAAGGCAGCACTATTTTGCAGTAGCGGTGTGATATCACGAAAATTTACGCCCTGCTCTGGCCAGTCAGGAACCGTGCGAATAACGGACTTAATGTAGTCGCCGTAGATGCTCATCGCGTCTCTCATTGATTAAAGATAAAGCGGGTAATTAACCCAGGAAAAGAAATTTTGCTGCAAACAGAAGCGCCAGCGTTATGACCGCGGGATTCAAATCGCTGAACCGTCCCGAAAGCGCTTTAATAGCCACATAGCTAATAAAACCAAGCGCAATTCCCTCAGCAATTGAGAACGTCAGCGGCATAGCCAGGGCAGCGATCAGTACAGGCGCAGCGTCGGTTGGATCTTCCCAGTTTGCGTGGGCTAAGCTACCCGCCATCAAAACGGCCACGTAAAGCAGTGCCCCTGCTGTCGCATAGGCCGGAATAGAACCTGCTAACGGCGCAAAGAAAAGGCTAATTAAAAACAGCACACCGACCACAACCGCCGTTAACCCCGTACGACCACCGGAAGCGATACCCGCAGTTGATTCAATATAGCTAGTCGTTGTCGAAGTACCCAATGCAGCACCCGCCATAGACGCGGTACTGTCGGCCATCATCGCGCGACCAATGCGCGGCAGCTTGCCATTTTCATCCAGCAGTTTGCCGCGGTGGGCCACCCCTACCAACGTGCCTGACGTATCAAACAAATCCACAAACAAGAAGGCAAAAATGACGCTTAGCATGGCCACATCCAGTGCGCCCATTAGATCCATTGCCATAAAGGTAGGTGCAATCGAAGGCGGCATCGACATAATACCGCCATACTGGTTATGGCCGAACAGCATCGCAAGGATCGTGATACCCAAAATACCGATCATTACCGCACCGGTCACACGCAGATAGGAAAGCGCCGTAATAACGAAAAAGCCCAGTAAGGCGTAAAGTGCGGGTGGCTGGGATAGATCACCCAGCGCCACATAGGTGGCTGGATTAGCGACCACAATACCGGCATTTTTAAGTGCAATCATCGCAAGGAATAAGCCAATACCCGCGGCAATCCCCAAACGCAATGAGAGTGGAATAGAATTAATGATCCACTCGCGGATTTTAAAAATACTTAGCAGGAAGAACGTCAGGCCGGAGAAGAAGACAGCCCCCAATGCCGCCTCCCAGGTATAGCCCATTCCCAGCACCACACCGTAGGTAAAAAAGGCATTCAGCCCCATACCTGGTGCTTGCGCGATCGGATAGTTTGCCCAAAGCCCCATGACAAAACAGCCAATAGCAGCGGCGATACAGGTAGCCACAAACACCGCGCCGTAATCCATCCCCGCTTCCGAGAGAATGCTCGGGTTGACGAAAATGATATAAGCCATCGTAAGAAACGTGGTGAATCCAGCAATCACCTCGGTCTTTACATTGGTCTTCTGCTCGGTGAGCTTGAAGTAGTTGTCCAGAAGTTTCATGTCGTTTTTATCCTTCGCGCTTACGCTGAATGCGTCCCTTGATGCGAGAAAAGCCGCACATACTACCTAAAGGCTCTACGCGTTGCGAGTGCCCCGTGTGCCGCTAGCGTTGGTGGGAAGTCACCCACCTATCTATTATGAATAGCAAACTTCAGGCCATGAGCTAACCGATCGGTCAACGGTAAGACAAAAAACACGACTAAAGACGACTCGCTAACACCCTTTCAACTGTTTCAACAATCACCTGGGTTTGCGGATCAATCTCGATATTGACCCTGTCGCCTAGCAACCGGTCTTTTAAAACTGTACGCGCCAGCGTCTCTGGTATCAGATTGACGCTAAACTCCACCCCCGCACTATCGCTGGCGGGACGTACGTCACCTACCGTCAAGCTGATACCATCAACACCAATGTACCCTTTCTCGAATACAAACTTAGCGACTCTCTCAGGCAGTGAAAACCAAAGCCGACGATTGTTGGGTGCCTCTTCGATTGCCACCACATTGGCCATACAAATAATGTGGCCTGACATGGAGTGCCCACCAATTTCATCACCAAAACGCGCCGCGCGCTCTATGTTGACGCACTGACCTGGTGCAATTGCACCAAGATTTGTCAAACGCAACGTTTCACGCATCAGGTCAAAACTGACATTCCCATCTTCTATCGCGGTTACCGTTAGGCAAACACCATTATGGGCTACCGACGCACCAATAGTGAGCCCTTCACGCAACGCCTCCGGCAATGCGACTACGTGGGTGCGAAACTCTTCCAGCTCTTTAACAGCGACGACCTCAGCCACGCCTTGCACAATGCCAGTAAACATATTGCTACGCCCTCTTTCTCAACGCATTAAAGTCAAAACAGGTCCTAAAATTCTGTGCAAGCTTACTACTAATACCCAACCCGTGTGCAGCCAGAAGCCTTGCTACAAACGTTGAAACGGCTTTTTTTCTGATAACAAGCGCCGCATTAGCACTCATCAGAATCAATCACTAACAAAAATCATTGACTCAGAAAATAAACCTGAATTATCGCATTAAAACATGAAATAGAACGGCGCTAATTGACAAGACACCCACCACTCTTTAGACTTTCGCCGCAAATGTAATGACGCCGATTTGTACCCAGATTGCGGGCGTCCACCAAGCCAATGGCTTGGTGAAGTGCAGCTAAAAGGGTGTGTCCAGCGTTGATGGCCACCCGCAAGGGTGGCCTTTTTTTATTTCCCGCCCTACGCTTGCTCCCTCGCACTCCGTCTTCGGCCTACCGTTAAGGCAGACGCTATGATTGAAATTAGCAACGTTAGTAAAACCTATGGCACTGGCAATAGTGCCGTTCATGCCCTAAAAGATGTCAATTTAACGATTCCCAAAGGCACCATTCACGGCGTTATTGGTCTTTCGGGCGCAGGCAAGTCGACCCTTATTCGCTGTGTCAACCTACTTGAACGCCCAAGCACTGGCAGCGTATCAGTCGATGGCCAGGAAATGACCCGCCTTAGTCGCGGCGAATTAAACCGTGCCCGACACCGCATTGGAATGATTTTCCAGCATTTCAATCTGCTAACAACGCGTACTGTATTTGATAATGTGGCACTTCCCCTTGAGTTAATGGGCGAAAGCCGCAGTGCTATAAAGGATCGCGTATTGCCGCTGCTGGAGCTGGTGGGCTTGTCTGATAAAGCCAAACAATACCCAGCCCAGCTTTCTGGTGGTCAAAAGCAGCGTGTCGCCATCGCCCGCGCCCTGGCCAGCAAACCCAACGTCTTACTGTGCGATGAAGCCACTTCCGCACTAGACCCCCAGACCACCAGTTCGATTCTTGAGCTGTTGAGAGAAATTAATCAGCAGCTCGGCATCACCATTTTGTTGATCACTCACGAAATGGAAGTTGTGAAGTCTATTTGCCATCGAGTAAGCCTCATCTCCGATGGTGAGCTAGTAGAAGACGCCGAGGTCGGTGATTTCTTCACTGCGCCTATCACACAGCTGGGTAGGGAGTTCCTGAACGACTTTTTGCAGCTAAGCCCACCTAAAGAACTGATCGAGCGTTTAAGCGATACACCGAGCGAACATACTCATCCCGTCGTTCGGCTAACGTTTTCCGGTGATGCTGTTTCGACGCCCCTTATTTCACGCTTAGCGCGGGAGTGCAGCGTTGATGTCAGCATCCTCCAGGCAAAGGTCGAGTCCATTCAAGACCGCACCCTAGGGCTGATGATTGCAGAGCTGCTCGGCAGCCCCGCTCAAACTCAGGAAGCAATGGCTTATTTAGAAGCACATCAACTACAGGTAGAGGTACTTGGTCATGTCCAGCGCAATGTTTGATCTTATTTTACAAGCCACGCTGGATACGCTCTACATGGTGGCTATTTCAGGCGTGATCGCCACCCTGCTCGGCCTGCCACTTGGCGTCATGCTCTACGTGACTCGCCCTCGTCAGATATTAGCGATGCCAGCACTCAATCAAGTGCTAGGCATTGTTACCAATATTGGCCGCTCAATTCCGTTCATCATTTTGATGGTGGCGATTATCCCGTTCACCCGCATGCTGGTCGGCACGTCTATTGGTATTAATGCCGCCTCAGTACCGTTAACTATTGCTGCTATTCCATTTGTAGCTCGGCTAATCGAAGGTGCGCTTAACGAGATATCCCCGGGGCTTATTGAATCCGCCCAATCAATGGGAGCAACGCCTTGGCAGATCATTACCAAGGTACTGATCCCTGAGGCAAGGGGCGGTATTATCACGGGACTGACGATTACGTTAGTGACACTGGTCAGTTACTCTGCCATGGCGGGCGCCGTAGGTGGCGGTGGCCTGGGCGATTTAGGCATTCGCTATGGCTATAACCGCTTCAACCCCACCATTATGTTAATTACCGTCGTTATACTGGTGGTGATGGTTCAAGGTTTCCAAAGCCTGGGCGACTATTTAGTGCGTAAAAGTGATCGCAAGTGACGATAGTCTGCACCTTTTATCGGCATAGTCGAATATAACCAAAACGCATTAGAATTTTATTTCTTATTGCCGCATAATCACATCCAACATTTACTGTGCCACAGGAGTGACACCATGCAAAAACTACTTATCGGCAGCCTGACTGCCTTAGCCCTTGCAGTTAACGTTGCCAACGCAGAAACACGCGCCATCAAAATGGGCACTGTGGCAGGTCCGGAAACCGAAGTCATGGAAGTGGCAGCGCGAATTGCCAAAGAAGAGTATGACTTAAACGTCGAGATCATTGAGTTCACCGACTACGTCACGCCGAATGCTGCCCTCGCCGATGGCAGCTTAGACGCGAACGCTTATCAGCACGAACCGTACCTGCAGGCTATGGTCAATGACCGTGGATATGATCTTGCCATTGCGGGCTACACTTTTGTTTACCCGATCGGCGCATACTCTGAGAAATACGACAGCATCGAAGAACTGCCCGATGGCGCTCAAATCGCGCTGCCCAACGACCCATCTAATGAAGGGCGTGCACTCATTCTGATGCACAACCAGGGCCTGATCACACTTAATGATCCGAGCAACCTGGAAGCTACCCCCATCGACATCGCTGAAAATCCACGCAACTTCCGTTTCCGCGAAATTGAAGCTGCACAACTACCCCGTGTACTACCAGACGTCGACATGGCGTTCATTAACAATACGTTCGCCCAACCGGCTGGCTTGAGCCTCAGTGACGCGATAATCAAGGAAGGTCCTGAATCTCCCTACGTCAACTTGATTGCAGTACGGGGCGGAGACGAAGATCGCGAAGAAATCCGTCAACTTGTTGACGCTTATCAGCGCGACGAGGTCATCGAAAAAGCAGAAGAATTGTTTAAGGGCGCAGCTGTACCCGGCTGGATCGAATAAACAGTACGGTTTTCTCTATCGATATAATCAGGCCAGCCTTAGGGCTGGCCTGATGTGTTTAATCCTATAAGGAATTCGTATGCATAGTGTTGATTATGCGTTGCTTAATCGGCAGCTTGAAGCTCTGCTAGACACACGTGATTGGCTAACCAACAGCGCACAAACCTGTGCCTTTATTCAACACGCACTGAGCGACATCAACTGGGTGGGGTTCTATTTGCAGCGCCAGCCCAACCAACTCAGCCTTGGCCCATTTCAGGGCAAACCTGCCTGCCATCCAATCCCCTTCAGCAAAGGCGTTTGCGGGGCTGCTGCCCGCCAACAAGCTACCCAACGGGTTGATGACGTTCACTCTATTGCTGATCACATCGCCTGCGATGCTGACTCTCGCTCAGAGCTCGTTGCTCCCATCGTGATCGACAGCTATCTCTGGGGAGTGCTCGACCTAGACAGCCCCCAGCACGCACGCTTTAGTCAAGAAGATCAGGCGGGTATTGAGGCACTGGTGGCTACGTTTATTCGCCAGACTGACCTCCCTCTCTTTATCGACTAGCTTTATCGGTTGGCCATAAAAAAAGCCCCATGCTAAGAGGCATGGGGCTTTTAAGTATCTGGTAGGACCAGGCGGATTTGAACCGCCGACCTCCACGATGTCAACGTGGCGCTCTAACCAACTGAGCTATGGTCCTGATGTGCAACGGATGCGTATTCTACGGCTTCATAGCTGAATTGCAAGTAGTTTTTAGCATTTTGAAATGACGTAAATGAATTAACTCCCCTCAATTTTAATGTCTTATCGACACTTATCTACGGTTACCGCTAAGCTAAACGTAGATTAACCACTATTCACGGTTAAACCAGGAGGCAAACCTTGCTTGGGCCTTTGCTAGGATGCATCGCCATCTCATTGTTACTCGCCACACTGATTGCCCGCGTGCCTATGCGCTGGTGGTGGGTGCGCAGTTTTGAATTTCCCCGACTGCAAATTGCCGTAATGGCTTTAGCGTGTGGCTTAGCTAGCCTGTGGTTACTAGACCCAGGGCCGTGGCGAGTTACCGCGACACTGGTCTCACTCGCCACGCTAGCGCTTCAACTGCGCTACATTTTGCCATGGACAAAGCTCTGGCCTGTGCAGGTAAAAGCCGCCCATAATGCCCCTAAAGACCAGATGATTACGCTGCTAATCGCCAATGTACTGACACCAAACCGTCAGTCAGAAGAATTACTGGCGATGATAACGCGCCACCAGCCCGACATGATTCTCACGTTAGAATCCGATCAATGGTGGCAAGATCAGCTTGACCCAGCTTTAGACGAACAGTGGCCACATAGCGTTAAGATCCCACTAGATAACCTTTATGGCATGCACCTTTATTCTCGCCTAGCGCTGAAAAACACTGAGGTTAAGTGGCTTATCCAGGACGATATACCTTCGATTCACACCCAGGTAGAACTTAAAAGCGGTCAGCACATTCGCTTATTTGCCGTCCATCCAAGACCGCCTGCACCCAGTGAAAGCGAAAAATCTCTATGGCGTGACGCAGAACTGTTATGGATTGGAAAAGAAATTCACCGAAACCCCAAGGCCACTCTCGTTGCCGGAGATCTGAATGATGTCGCTTGGTCACGCACAACACGACGTTTTTGTCGCATAGGGGGGATGCTCGACCCACGTCGCGGACGCGGCATGTTCAGTACCTTTCACGCTAATTACCCCCTATTGCGCTGGCCTCTCGACCACGCGTTTGTAAGCGAGCATTTCACCCTCGTCAACATGCAGCGACTTGGGGCGTTCGGATCTGACCACTTCCCTATATTAGCCACTTTTTGCTATCGGCCTTCGCGTCAAAATGAACACGAAACGCCCGACGCCAGTGCAGAAGAGCGTCAAGAGGCGAACAAAACCATTCAAAAGGGCAAAACGGAAACGCAAGAAACCTAACCGCCTACCCTCTTAATATCTCAATAGAGGCTACTCAGGTATGCCTCCTTGCGTTAGTACTGCAGGGTCTAGCAAACGTTCGAGCGTTGAGCGATCTAGGTCGGTCTCTTCCTCCGCAACGTCGATGATTGGGCGCCCAGCTTGATAGGCTTTTTTAGCCACCGCGGCGGCGGCGTTATAGCCAATCACGCTATTAAGGGCCGTGACTAAAATAGGATTCCGTGCGAGCGGCCCCTGTAAATTATCGTCACGCACTTTGAATGTGGCGATAGCACGCTCACCCAACAAGGTGGCTGTGTTACTCATCAATCTAATCGATGTGAGAAGATTCGAAGCCACTAGCGGCAGCATCACGTTGAGCTGGAAGTTTCCACTCTGACCCGCCACTGTTACCGCGGCATCCAAACCGATGACTTGCGCTGCCGCTTGGGCGGCCGACTCAGGAATCACTGGATTTACCTTACCCGGCATAATGGAACTACCAGGCTGTAGTGCCTCAAGTTCAATCTCGCCCAGCCCCGCCAACGGCCCCGAATTCATCCAGCGTAAATCGTTAGCGATCTTCATAACCACACAGGCCAACCCTTTCAACTGCCCCGATAACTCTACGGCAGCATCCTGGGATGCCAAACTGGCAAAAAAGCTATCATTAGGCACAAAAGGTAGGCCCGTTTGCTGACTTAAATCGCTAGCCATTAGCTCGGCAAACCCCTCAGGCGCGTTAATACCGGTGCCCACCGCCGTGCCGCCTTGCGCTAATCGACACAGCCTTGTCATGGCGCTATCAAAACGCTCGATGGCCTGCCCCACTTGGCTCGACCACGCTCCTAGTTCTTGATCCATACGCAGCGGCATGGCATCCATCAGATGAGTACGACCTGTTTTAACAACATGGGCCAGCTCACTCGCCCTACGATCAATCGTGGCCTGCAGCGTCACCAATGCGGGACGAAGCGTTTCATTAACGGCTATCGCTGCCGATAGGTGAATGGCCGTTGGGATAACGTCGTTACTCGACTGCCCCATATTAACGTGATCATTTGGCGTTACTTCGACCCCTTCACGACTGGCAAGCGTCGCCAGCACTTCATTGACGTTCATATTGGTCGACGTACCAGAGCCTGTCTGGAAAACATCGATAGGAAAATGCCCATCATGCTGGCCACTAATCACCGCCCGAGCCGCATTCTCAATCGCCTCCGCGCGGGGTTTATCTAACAAACCCAACTGACAGTTACTCCGCGCAGCAGCGAGCTTTATCCGCGCGACAGCGTGAATAAATGCCGTGGGCATGGGGGTATGCGAGACAGGGAAGTTGTTGATAGCCCGTTGGGTTTGAGCGCCATAAAGCGCATTTGCAGGCACATCGAGCTCACCCATGCTATCCCGTTCAATACGTGTGTCCATCCTGGCACTCCTTTTTAAAAACGACTTAGCTAACGCCGCTCACATCACTAGCGTCACGTTTCCCAACGATTATTTTAGTGATAACGGTTATCTATACGCTTAGCCTAGCCCTACCGGCGCGTTAGGTAAATCCGCGCGTATCATCGACTCACACAGCCACACTCACACGATCCTTAAATTCACTTCACCACAATGTTGCACTGCACAAAAACCCCTGTTATGCTGCAACGCAAGATAACTAGATATCAGCTGCGGTGGATGCTTAACAAAACCGTTGCTGATCAACCAACACTAACGGCACCGTCAATCAATGGGCCGATTAGTGGGCAATGGAACAGGAGTGTTTACCATGCAAACATTTAACACCAACGAAATGACTCAGCAGTTCGACAACATGTTCATGGCACCTGTGCGTGCATACATGACGCTAAGCATCGATTACTCTGAAAAAATGCTTAACGCACAGTTTGATGCCAACAAATCTTACGTAGATACCGGCATCGCCCAAATGCGTCAGCTGATGAGCGTGAAAGACGCCAACGGCCTGCGTAGCTACATGGAAGGCCAGCAAAAAGTGGCTAAAGAACTAGCTGAACGTGTAAAAGGCGATGCAGATAAAGTCGTTGCTCTTCAGCAAGACTTTTTGCAGAAAGGCCAAAAACTGACAGAAGATAATGTTAAGCAAGCGCAAGCTGCTGCTAGCAAAATGAGCAAAACTGCTTAATATCTGTTAGTTATTGACTTGCTGTCATTAAAACGCCCCTGCCAGATCACTGGCAGGGGCGTTTTATCAATTGCGCTTTACCAATTAAGGGCGGACTTAACGAAAGGAATAGTCAGCTTCCGTTTAGCGGATAACGATGCTTGATCAAGCGTTTCCAGCGCATGGCACAAATCCCCCAACTCTCTCGGCCCGCGATGCATAATGTAGCGCCCTACGTCATCAGGCAACTGCATTCCACGTACGTTGGCGCGAAGCTTTAACGCTGCTAGGCGTTCGTTATCATCCAACGGATGCAGATGAAACGTAACTCCCCAGGTTAGCCGTGACGCCAAGTCCGGCAATGCAACGTCTAGTTGGCGTGGAGACGTATTGGCGGCAATCACTAAGGCTTTTCCCGCATCACGCAGCCGATTAAAGGCGTGAAACAGAGCCTCTTCCCAACGCTTACGCCCTATCACATATTCAAGATCATCAATGGCGACGAGATCCAGACGTTCGATATCCTCCAGCATCAGCGGTGGAAAATGACCAAGGTCTGCCAATGGAAGATAAAGTGCCCGCTTATCTGCATCCGAGGCGGCATGACACGCCGCTTGTAAAAGATGGCTACGGCCACTGCCCGGCGCGCCCCATAAATATAAGAACGGCTCAGCATCTGACTTAAGCTGCCGGCTCAGGTACTCCATTAATGAAGCGTTTGCTTGTGAGGCATAGTAATTATTAAATGTCGCGTCGTCTCGCAACCCTACCCCAAGCGGTAGCTGTGCCGGTAATCGGCTCATGGTGACTCCCTTTCGTCGTGACGACCCAGTCCATCATTGTAATGTTGCTGTTCTTGCGGACGTTGCTCGGCATCATAGAGAGCACTGCCTTTATAGCGATCTTTAATTTCCCTTAAAAGCACCATAATGACCGCTGCGGCAGGCAATGCTAAGAGTACGCCCGTCAGACCGAAAAGATGACCGCCCGCCAGTACCGCAAAGATAACTGCAACAGGATGCAAACCTATCTTATCGCCTAACAGCTTAGGCTGAAGTATGACACTTTCTGCCGCCTGACCGATACCGAATACCGCGATCACGCCCAGCACAGCCCACCATGTATCAAACTGGAAAAGCGCTACGATAAGCGCCACTACTAACCCCACAATAAAACCAAGGAACGGCACAATACTGACAAGCCCAGACACAACACCAATCAGCAGGCCGAAGTTCAGCCCCATCAACGTTAGGCCCGCCGCATATATAATGCCTAAACACAGCATGACCAGTAACTGCCCACGTAGAAACGCTGATAGAACTTCATCGCAGCGCTGAGCCAAGCGGGAAACATCGCTTGTCCATTGACGAGGAACCAAATCAGCAAGACTAGAAATCAGCCTGCTCCAATCAAGTAGTAAATAGAACGTTACGACAGGAATCAGGGCGACGTAGGTAACCCAGGAAACGAAAGCCATCCCGGAACGGCCTATTTGACTTAACGCCTGAGCTGCATAGCTACCCGCATCACGCCAGTTTTCGATCAAAGTTTCTCTAACGTTCGTTAGCTCTGCGCCCAAATCGTAACCCGTCCACTCCTGAACCTGCGGCGCTAATATATTCTCAATCCAGTTGAAGACACTCGGCAACGCCTCTCCCAGCTGTTTTGTCTGCTGAACAACTAGCGGGATCAAAATAAGCAGGCTTAAAATAAGGATCATTAACAGGACAAAAAAGACGCTACTAACTGCCCAAGGCCGCTTCATGCCTAACCGCTGGAAATAATTAGCAAGCGGGTCAGCCAAATAGGCCAAAATTAAACCCGCAATAAATGGCATCAGTACCGCATCTAATAAGTAGAGGCAGCCCACCAATACCACCAAAAAAACAACGCCCCACCATGAATGTCGCATGCTCTTTATATCCCTCCTGGAAAGATGGTTAGCGCCCTTAGCGTACTGAATAGTAACAAAAGTAGCGTATTGAACATCGGTTAACGCCGCACATCGATGCGACTTACGTCTCTGGGTGTTACAATCCGTTCCGTTATCGCCCCAGCACTGGCCATTTCGCCAGCACTACCCGTATTGCTATAGGCTTCACAGGATCTGTCATGACCGATACCTCCACTTCTCAGGCCACTCCCTCACTCAGCTATAAAGACGCAGGTGTCGATATTGATGCCGGCAACGCGCTAGTTGATCGCATCAAACACGTTGCCAAACGCACGACACGCCCTGAAGTCCTGGGTGGCCTTGGCGGGTTTGGCGCACTGTGTGAGCTTCCCGCTGGTTATAAACAGCCAGTCCTGGTCTCCGGCACGGATGGTGTCGGCACTAAACTGCGTCTTGCCATGGACCTTGGTAAGCATGACACCATTGGCATTGACTTGGTCGCTATGTGTGTCAACGATTTGATCGTTGCCGGTGCTGAACCGCTGCTATTCCTTGACTACTATGCCACGGGTAAGCTGGATGTGGATATCGCTGCAGATGTCGTGACCGGCATTGGCGCTGGTTGCGAACTGGCTGGTTGCGCACTCGTAGGCGGCGAAACTGCGGAAATGCCCGGTATGTACGAGGGCAATGACTACGACCTGGCAGGCTTCTGCGTTGGCGTTGTTGAGAAGGCCGATATTTTAGACGGCAGCAAGGTAGCCGAAGGCGATGTACTGCTGGGATTGGCCTCTTCTGGCCCGCACTCCAATGGCTATTCATTGATTCGCAAAATTCTGGAAGTTAGCAACGCTTCACTCAATGATACTGTGGGTGGGCAGCCGCTTGGCGACGCGTTAATGGCGCCGACGCGTATTTATGTGAAGTCGTTGCTGTCGATGATGCGCGGCACAGATATTCCCGTTCACGCGCTCTCCCATATTACGGGTGGTGGTTTACTGGAAAACATTCCCCGTGTTCTACCCGATACCCTCGCAGCCCACGTTGATCTTTCTACCTGGCAGCGCCCAGAAGTATTTAACTGGTTACAAGCCCAAGGCAATGTCAGTGAAACGGAAATGCACCGCGTACTGAACTGCGGCATCGGCATGGTGGTTGTAGTTCCCCAGGCCCAAGCTGAAGACGCTATGGCGCACCTGCAAGCTCAAGGCGAGACCGTATATCGCATTGGTCAGATTATTCAGCGCCAGGAGGAAGCCGTCGTTTTGGAGAGCCTTCGCGCATGAGCAGTACTGACTTCAATAGTGGCACGTTCAACGACACCATAAACGACATGGCGCCAGAACCAACAGCGGCGCGACGTATTGTGGTGCTAATTTCTGGCAGTGGCAGTAATTTACAGGCGCTGATTGACGCGCAAAGCCATGATCGACTTGGTGGGGAAATCGTCGCTGTTATTTCCAATGAGCCGGATGCCTATGGCTTGAAGCGCGCCTTAGAAGCGGGTATTGAAGCCGTTGCGCTACCTCATCGCGAATATGACAGCCGCGATGCTTACGACGGAGCGCTAATCAAAGTCATCGAACGTCATGAGCCTGACTTGATTGTTTTAGCAGGCTTTATGCGCATTCTGACGCCCCGCTTTGTGCAGCGTTTTTTAGGCAAAATGCTCAATATCCACCCTTCACTGCTGCCCGCCTATCAAGGGTTAAATACCCATGCTCGAGCGCTGGCAGACGGTGTCAAACAGCATGGCTGTAGCGTGCATTTTGTCACTGAAGAGCTAGATGGTGGGCCTGTTGTGCTGCAAGCAGAACTGAACGTTACAAATGAAGATACCGTTGAGACGCTCAAGGAGAAGGTGCACGCTCGTGAACACCTAATCTTCCCAATTGCCGTTCAGTGGTTTCTGCAAGGCCGCCTGCAATATAGCGCTGAAAACGCCACCATGGATGGCCATCCCCTGCCCCCCCATGGTATGCGGCTCTCCCACACAGATGCTGCAGAAGAGCTAGACGAAGAGTTTGACGAAAACACCTAAACGTCACTGCTCTGACCATAAGAAACGCCTTACCGCTATTAGCGCGTAAGGCGTTTTTCGTTTAGCTTACAACTACTGTTACGTGCACTATTTACGTGCGAGGTAACGTAACGCCTCGTTGCCCCATATATTTACCACCGCGATCTTTATAAGATGTTTCACACATCTCATCAGATTCAAGGAATAGCATCTGAGCTACCCCTTCATGGGCATAAATCTTGGCTGGCAGGTTGGTAGTATTTGAAAATTCAAGCGTCACATGTCCTTCCCACTCTGGCTCAAGCGGCGTTACGTTAACAATAATGCCACAGCGCGCGTAAGTGGATTTTCCAAGGCAAATCGTCAGCACACTGCGCGGAATACGAAAATACTCAACCGTGCGTGCTAATGCGAAGGAATTCGGCGGAATAATACACACATCCCCCTTAACATCGACAAAGCTTTTGTCATCAAACGCTTTGGGATCGACAATAGCCGAATGTATGTTGGTAAACACTTTAAATTCATCGGCACAGCGAACGTCGTAACCGTAGCTCGACGTGCCATAAGAAATAACGCGCTGATCATTCACATAGCGCACCTGCTCAGCTTCAAACGGTTCAATCATGGCATCGCTTTGCGCCATGCGACGAATCCACTTATCAGATTTAATACTCATTTGTTACGTCATCACTCGCTAAAAGAAATAGTGGGGCCGCCGCTATGGCTGGCATTTACCGATTGCGCCACTTGTTTGGCAATATCTGCAAACGTGCGACTCACTGAGCTATCGGGTTCGGAAATCACGCTGGGGCGACCAGAGTCAGCTAACTCACGAATAGATAGCGTTAACGGCAACCGCCCAAGAACTGTCGTATCATACTCTTCCGCGATGCGATCGCCGCCACCGGTACCAAAAATAGCCGCTTCGTGGCCGCAATTTTCACAATGATAAAGACTCATGTTCTCTACCACGCCAAGCACTGGCACATTGACCTTACGGAACATCTCAATGCCTTTGCGGACATCAAGGAGCGCAATATCCTGAGGCGTGGTGACAATCACGGCGCCTGAAACAGGCACTTTTTGCGCCAGCGTCAGTTGGATATCACCGGTACCTGGCGGCATATCAATCAGCAGGAAATCCAGATTATCCCATTGGGTTTGTGTCAGCATTTGCTGAAACGCACCAACGACCATCGGGCCACGCCAGACCATCGCCTCACGGGTGTTAACCATAAAGGCCATCGACATCGCTTGAAGGCCGTGCGCTTCTAGCGGCAGAAACTTATTGTCCTCCGTCGCCTGAGGCCGTACGCCTTCTTTAACACCCAGCATTTGCGCTTGGCTAGGGCCGTAAATATCAGCATCCAGTACGCCAACACGATACCCCTGGGCAGAAAGCGCTAGTGCCAAGTTCACAGTAACGGTCGATTTGCCGACCCCACCTTTCCCCGATGCCACTGCTACTATATGTTTTACACCGTCCATCAATGGCACTCCTGTCTATTGCGACTAATCTATCCGTGGTTTGAATGATACTCCTAGGCGGCCTATTTCTAAACCAACATACAATCTAAACCAACATACAAAAAGCGGATGCAGGGGGTACCTACATCCGCTTTATTACGCTAGCAATCAGCGCACGATCAAGTGTATAGATCAGTTACTGTTTTGTTGATCCTGCTCTTCAGAACTTGCTTCTTCAGCTTGCTCAGAACCATTTGAATCAGCGTTGTCACTCTGCTCATCAGTAAGAGAAGGCACTTCGTCATTCGCTGCATCGCTTACATGCAAACGACTCTCCAAAGATGAAAGCTCGTCACGCCAATCACTAAGCTGGGTTTCCAGGCGTGCAAGCTGCTCTTCACGGGCTTCAATATCACTTTCAACATTGGCTACTTCTTCACGACCAATATCCAGCGCGACCATGAGATCATCCATCTCGCTGCGCACTTGGTCGAGGCTCTGTTGCTCTTCTTCGCGCAGTTGGGTTAACGAATCAACCTCGCTTTGCAACTCATCCCGCTCACTGGTGAGCGAGTCACGCTCGCTTTGCAAATTATCCAATTCGCTTTGAACGGCTGACACCTCTTCCTCAGTACCGGACAATTGTTCGCTAGCTTCGCTAATCTGGGTTTCTAAACCCGACAGTTCCTCTTGAGCGGCACTAAGCTCGTCAACGGCCTCCTGACGCTCTTGTTCAGCTTGCTGACGTGCCGACTCCGCTTCTTGGCGGGCCTCTTCGGCACTTTGACGAGCTTCTTCAGCTTCCTGACGAGCAGACTCAGCTTCGTCACGCGCGCTTACCACTTGATCACGTTCTTCTTTGAGTGCTTGCAAGTCGGCTTCAGCGCTTTCTACTTGCTCACTTAACGTATCGACTTCTTGCTGAAGTGCATCACGCTCAGCTTCTAGCTCTTCAAGACGCGATTGCACCGCACTTGTATCACGCTGAGCGGACTCTAGATCGCTTTGTGCCTGAGCCTGCTGCTCTTCCAGCGCTGCCATTTCCTCACGCATTGCACTTAAATCGGTCTCAGCTTGCTCAACTTCTGCAATCCGCTGGCTAAGCTGGTTATTATCTTGCTCGATGCTGGCTAACTGGCCTTCTAACGTTTCGACACGCTCTTGCCGTGTGCCCGAGTTCGATTGCGCCATAATTGCCCAAATAACAGCAATGGCGGCAATACCAGCAATGCCTTTGACACGGTTGTCTTTAAAAAGCGTTTTCATGCCTGGCTTACTCGCTGACGCTTGATTATCCGAGTGGTTTGCTTCTGGCATACTGCGTCCCTCTCTTCTTTTTTAGGCTACCGATATCAGCAGCGTTGATAGACATTTAGCACCTGACATTCTTTTACTAGCATACACATCTAGCAACATCTAGCCAGCGATCAACGTATATGACTAACGGCCCATACGGTTACCCGTTTGTTGGTTAGCCTAGTGTTTACTTTCCTTAAAGCCTATCGCATCGGCAGCGGCAACCTCAAACCAAGAAAGCGTGGCATGTAATGACACAACACTGCCAATAATCAATAATGTAGGCGGTGTAATCTCACCTTGGTGAAATGCCTCAGGCAGCTGTTGCAAAGAACCAATATGCGTACATTGGTGCTGTGTTGTGCCCTGTTCAATCAGCGCCAAAGGGGTACTGGGTGCGAGACCATGGTCCATCAAAGCCTGGCAAATGGCCTCTAAGTTACTCAGCCCCATATAAAATACCAAGGTTTGTCCAGGGCTAGCTAACGCTTGCCAATCAAGCGTGCTCTCTCCATGTTGCAAGTGGCCCGTGACTAAGCGAACCGACTGCGCATGATCTCGGTGTGTCAGAGGAATGCCCGCATAAGCTGCACAACCGGATGCCGCGGTAATACCCGGGATGACTTCTACCGCCACATTTTCAGCCATGAGCGTTTCTAATTCTTCTCCACCTCGGCCAAAAATGAAGGGATCTCCCCCCTTGAGACGCACAACTTGCTTACCTTGCCTGGCCCAAGCCACCAATGTTTGGTTAATTTCATTTTGAGGGACGCTGTGCAACGCCTTCGCCTTGCCAACGTAAAATCGCTCAGCCTTAGGCCCAATCAGGGCTAGCACTTCATCGCTAACGAGGCGGTCGTAGAGCACCACTTCTGCTACCTGAAGCCGCTTATACGCTTTCAACGTCAATAGCTCTGGATCCCCTGGGCCAGCACCTACCAAACTTACCAAACCACCGCCAACTTTTTGAGCGCTAACCGAATGGCCTGTCTTTATAGTGGCTGCCTTTACTTCTCTCAAAGAAACACCCCGACAATAAAAAATGATCCAATCTATTAAAATGCAATAGGCCTTCCCGTGTCGCGCCAAAGTTTCTATGGAAGACACTTAACGTCACACTAAAATTCTTTTATAGAATATATATAGATCAATTGATTTTAAAAAAAGCAAGCGTTGTCAGTAATGGCTTACATATTAGTTACGTTTTTAGGGCTAACCTTTACGATTAACTTTTATTTGGCATATGCTTTGGAGCTTCACGCATGCTCGTGAATGATACAGCCCCAGTACCGCACAGTACTGATAGTCTGATATCCCAGATACCAGGGGTTATTTTTCAATTCTATCGATCACATTGCGGCCGTATGCACTTTCCCTATCTGGAAGGCGGGGGCGAGGCGCTGGCACACATCGACCGACAACAATTAGCGCATGACGCTGGCCAACTTATTGAACACCTAACCGGTCACGATCACCCCAAAATCATGTCGTCTATTGAGCGATCTGCACGCTGGATGCTACCGCTCACAACTCGCTTCCGCCTCCCCTTCCCTAAAGGAAAACCGCACTGGATTGCGGTAAGTGCTAACCCTTCCCCGGCATCCAATGGTGTTCGCTGGAGCGGCATCATGATGGATATTACTGATCAAGTCGCTGAAGAGCAGCGACTAAGAAAACTCTGCGACACCGACCCTTTAACGGGATTGCCTAACCGTCGCAAACTCATGGTGCACTTAACGCACCTAGCCTCATTAAGCACGCGGCATGGGACGCCTTTATCTATCATGATGGTAGATATAGATTATTTTAAACAGCTCAATGATCGTTGGGGACACTTGCAGGGCGATAGCGTACTTGAACAACTTGCCGTGCAAACTCAGCAACTCCTGCGCTGCGAAGATATGGTGGCAAGACTTGGAGGTGAAGAGTTTATGGTCGTGTTGCCGCTTACACCGCTGCAACAATGCCATAAACTCGCTGACCGTCTCCGACATGCCATCGCAAGCTACGATTTTGGAATCGGTGCCGGCCAAGTAACCGTGAGCATTGGTGTAGCGGAGTATCGGTGCGGTGAGCCTTTAGCCAACTTAATAGAGCGCGCTGATCAAGCTCTATACAGCGCGAAAGAGGTTGGTCGCGACTGTGTATGCCTTCTACCCTAATAAGAGCAATTTTAAAAGGAGGCAACACATGACAACGCTTGCTCAGAAAACCTGTGAACCTTGCAGTAGCAACGCCATACCGCTCACTTATAGCGCATGCCAACCCCATCTAGAAGCACTTTCAGAGTGGCAGATTGTTGACCACGATGGCATCATGAAGCTGACGAGACAGTTTACGTTTCGCAACTTTGCCGATGCCCTGGCATTCACCCAGCGCGTTGGCGATATAGCAGAGCAGGCTGGGCACCATCCTGTCATTGTTACTGAGTGGGGTAAAACCACCGTGACATGGTGGTCTCATGCAATAAAGGGCCTGCATCTTAATGATTTCATTCTTGCCGCCAGAACCGACGAGGTAGCCGAATAAATGTTTGAGCAAATTGAGCGAGTCCCAGGAGATGCCATTCTCGGGCTGATCGAAGCTTTCAAAAAAGACACCAATCCCCAGAAAGTCGATTTAGGGGTTGGCGTATATCGCGATGCACAAGGCAATACGCCGGTCATGCGCGCTGTCAAGGAAGCAGAAGCTCGCCTGCTCAAGAATGAAACCACCAAGACCTATATTGGCTCTCACGGTGCCCCTGCTTACGGTGATGCTGTGCTGCCTATGGTATTAGGTACAGATTCTTCCGTATTGAAAGCCAACCGCGCGAGCGCTACCCAGTCTCCTGGTGGAACAGGTGCACTACGCTTAGCCGCTGACTTTATTGCTCACCAGCTTCCTGGAAAAGGAATCTGGGTCAGCGATCCTACTTGGCCAAACCATCACGGCATTTTCACCGCTGCAGGTATCGAACTTCACAAGTACCCCTACGTTGATGCTGACAACCGCCTTGATTTCGATGGTATGTTAGCAGCACTGAAAAAGATTCCTGAAGGCGACGTTGTGGTACTTCACGCTTGCTGCCACAACCCGACCGGCTTTGACCTGTCCAAAGATCAGTGGCAAGAAGTAATGGCGGTACTGAGCGAGCGCAAACTACTGCCATTGGTTGACTTTGCTTACCAAGGTTTCGGGGAAGGCCTGGACGAAGATGCCTATGGTGTTCGTCTGCTGGCTGAAAACCTTGATGAAGTTATCATCACCAGTTCCTGCTCAAAGAACTTTGGCATTTACTGCGAACGCACTGGCTGCTTGATCCTGATTGCAAAAGACGCCGAGCAGATGGAGAACGTTCGCTCTCAGGCTGCCATTGTGGCCCGTGAGAACTACTCTAACCCTCCAGCCCACGGCGGCGCGATTGTTAGCGAAATTCTCCACGACGCTGAGCTGTCTGCAATGTGGCGTGAAGAGCTGACCGAAATGCGTGATCGCATCAATACGCTGCGTCGCGACTTCGTTGAAGCCCTTAAGCCTTACGGCCTTGATGAAAAGTATGCATGCGTTGCAGAACAGCGTGGCATGTTCTCTTACACCGGTTTAACCCCCGAGCAAGTAGACCGCCTGCGTGACGAATTCGGTATTTACATGGTGCGCTCTGGCCGTGCCAACGTTGCAGGATTCTCACACGAGAATTTACCTTACCTCGCTAAAGCCATCGCTGCCGTTAACGAATAACGCCAGTGAGTTGTTAACCTTAGTGTCAACAGCTAAAACGCCCAGGCAAATTGCCTGGGCGTTTTTGTAGATGAATTGAAGATAAGCCACTGAACAGGCAAGCGATTGTTATGTACAATTGCCCGCTTGCCGCCAGAGCCTGGGGCGCCCGTGCGGCGTCCGCTACAACGCAATGCTTGACCGATCAGTCAAATCTTCGGCACACTCAGCATAGCCTTGTATACAACACACCATAACTAAGAGGCCTATCATGGCGGCTGTCGGCACTCACTATCCGTGGTACAAAAAAGAAGATACCGACGCGTTCTTCGCGCTGTTTCAAAACAATATTGCCAACTTTGTCATTATCGCAATTACCATGCTGGGCATGGGGTTCCCCACATCCATTGTGTATGGTCAGGTGTTACCTGGTGCCGCAGTGGCAGTCATGGCAGGCAATTTTTATTACGCATGGAGTGCCGCTAGGCTCGCACGCAAAGAAAACCGCAGCGATGTCACCGCGCTCTCCTACGGCATCTCCACACCGGTCATGTTTGTGTTTCTATTCGGCGTATTGCTCCCCGCCAAGCAGTTAACCGGTGACGCGGAATTAGCCTGGAAAGTTGCCGTGGCCGCCTGCTTTATTAGCGGCGCAATAGAAGCCTTGATTAGCATTATTGGCCGCTGGGTGCAGTATCACCTCCCACGGGCGGCCATGTTGGGCGCTGTTGCTGGCGTCGCACTCACCTTTATTGCCGGTGAGATGCTATTTAAAACCCTGGAAATGCCTATCATTGGACTTCTGGTGCTCGGCATTATCATTGTTGGTCTTGTGGCCCGCGTCAGCATGCCATTTAAGCTACCGACATCGCTGTTTGCCATTGTGGTCGGTACTGCGATGGCATATTTGATTGGCGATGCGGGCAGTGAACGCTTTAGCGATGCTTTTACACATTTAGGGTTCTACCCCCTACTGCCTAATTTGGCATGGTATGAAGGGCTAGGCTTGCTGTTTACCGGCATGCTGGCCGTACTTACCGTCGTGCTCCCCATCACCCTCTATAACGCTATTGAAACCATGAATAACGTTGAAGCGATGGAAGCGGCTGGCGATAAATACGATGTGCGCGAGTGCCAGGCAGTGGATGGAGCAGGCACGATGATCGGCGCTCTATTTGGCGGCGTATTCCCGACAACTGTTTATATCGCAACGGTGGGCGCGAAGTGGATGGGGGCAGGACGAGGCTACAGCATTTTAAACGGTGCCGTTTATGCCCTCGCCACCATGTTTGGTCTGATCGCTGCCTTAGCGGCCATTATTCCGGTCTCAGTAGTGGCCCCTATCTTGGTATTTGTCGGCATGTCGATGATAGCCACTGCATTTCAAGCGAACGATACCCGCTATTATCCGGCCATTGCGCTGGCGATGCTGCCCTACTTTGCCAACTACGTAATGACACGCTTCAACCGGGGTGCTGGTGACGTCGTCAGCGATATTTCCAGTGCCATTGTTGTCATGGGACAAGGTGCGATGTTTATGGCCATCTTCCTAGGGGCCATGACAGTATCGGTGATCGATCATCAGTTCCGGCGTGCAGCCGCATTCGCCGCCATTGCGGCAGGCTTCTCATTTGTAGGACTGATGCACGCCCCAAAACTGGCCTTCAACGCGGCGCCTGAATTTGTCATGGGTTACTTGGGCATGGCATTACTGTTTATGTACTTCTCGTTCCAGGAAGCCCCCAAGAAGCACTAAACTGCATTACTTGCTGAATCCCGCCTGCCGATGCGGGCGGGATAAAATGCGCTTGAGCACTATCCAAGCAACCATACCTGCCAACACGTTACCCAATGCCGCACCAGCGGCTAAGCCTGTCCAGCCAAACAACTGCGCACCCAACCATAAACAAGGTAGATAGCAAATAAACAAGCGTGCGCTTGAAAGCAGCATTGCTCTAAGTGGCCAGCCGAGAGCGTTACCTGCAGACACCACCAGCATACACACGCCCAGCGCAGCATAACTTGGCAACAAAAAGCGAATTAGCAGCGCGAGCTCACTTTGCACCTCCTGGTTCCCGGCTAACACCATAGCCACCCAGGGTGAAGCCAGCGCCAGCAACAGCCCCAGGCTAAGCTGCCATATCAACGCGACATTCACTGCCAAGCGCATCAGTTGCTGAATCTGTCCCCAGTCGCCCGCGCCATAGCAACGCCCAAGCCATGGTGGTAGCGACATCGTCATCGCCAATATCACCATCAGCGAAACCGTTTCTAGGCGGCTGGCAAGTCCCCAAGCCGCCACTTGGGTATCTCCTAGGCTAGCAACAGCCGCAATCGCCAACATCGCCGCCAGTGGCGGCATCAACTGGCTAACCATAGCAGGAGCAGCAATACCGGTAAAAAGCCGCCACGAGCGCCTAGCTTCTTGCCATAGTGCGGTATTCGTCGTCCACTTTCGATGCTTTAGTTTAATACTGCTGAATAACAGCCCCACAAAAAATGCAATGGCGGTCGCCCAAGCCGCGCCCGCTAGCCCCCACCCCTGCCAAGAACCAATACCAAAAATAAATAGCGGATCCAATCCCAGATTAACAAGGCTACTAAGCACCATCATCTTACCTGGCAGCCGTGTATCGCCGTGAGCACGAAACACGCTATAGATAAAATAGAGCAGCGCGCCTAGCCAAGCCGAAAATAGCTGTGGCCCCCAGTAAGCGCGAATATAGACCAGCGCGCTATCATCGGCACCTAGCAACCTGAATATGGGTACTTGAAGAAACCAGAGCACTACAGTTAATAGACCGATGACAAGCCCACCGGCAATTAGCACCAGACTACCTAACCGCTTCGCTCTACTCTCTTCTCCAGCCCCTAGAGCTCGGGAAATCAGCGCCGCAATCGCGATCCCCATTCCCACTTGAATACCAATAATCAGAAATGACAAAGGAAAGGTAAACGACTGAGCGGCCAAGGGCGCTGTTCCCAAACGGGCAATAAAAGCACTATCTACAAGCTGGAAACCCAATAGCGCCAACACGCCAATGGCCATCGGCCACGTTTGACGCCATAAGGTTATCGCCAGCTCGCGTTGCTGCATAATGACCGCTGCCAAAGAGAAATCCTCAAAACAGAGTAGATAACGGTGAACGCCACCTAGTTAACAATACTTACAACCTACGAGATGTAAGTTGTTTCTAGTAACTCCCAACGCAAAAGCGCCATCACCCAGGCAAGGGTGATGGCGCTTTTTGCTTACACTCGCTTACTGACGAATGCCTTCAAACGTCACGTAAAGCTCCAGCTCGTGCATTGATTCTGGGAAGTCGCTCATATCAATGCCGAAATCATCCAGTGTTAACATGGTGCTGCCTTCAAAACCTGCACGGTAATTGCCCCAGGGGTCATCACCTTCACCCATTAAGGTAACAGGCATTTCAATTTCTTGTGTCTCACCATGAAGCGTTAGTTCACCGATTACGACGCCTTCATTTTCACCCGTTGATTCAAAACCTGTTGAAGTGAAAGTTGCCGTAGGATATTCGCTGGCATCAAGAAAATCGCTGCTCAAGAAGTGACGATCACGCTCTGCATGATTAGTGTTCAGGCTGCTCACCTGCACTTCCATTTCTACAGAAGAGGCCTCTAAATCTTCTGGGTCATAAGAGAATTGACCGTCAAACTCTTCGAAAGTACCCAGAATATAGGAAAAGCCGAGGTGGCTAATTTTGAATTGAACAAAGGCGTGCTGGCCTTCAGTGTCAATTTGATATTCTGCTGCTTGCGCTTGGCTGAACGTCGCTAGCGAAGCGGCGGCAATTGCAGTAGCAAAAGCGGTTTTCTTTAACATCGTGGAAATCTCCTTTATTTTCCTAATAAACACTACGAGCAAACTATCAGCGCAGTGGACAAAAAAATTCCATTACCGCTTGCGGCCATGAGCAGGGTTAACCATCCGCACGAGTGTCGAATGGCGATCCCACCAATGATGCTTCATAGCGGCTAGCGCGTGCCCTGCGGCCAATACCATAAGTGCCAGGGCGCTGTACCAGTGAACATCGCCTGCCAGACTAGCTTGATCAGGAAGCCCGTGGAGCAGCGCTGGCACTTCAAACCAATCAAACACACTAATTCCGCGCCCGTTGGCAGTAGAAATCAAATAGCCACTAACAAGCACTAACAATAACAAGACATATAACATTATATGCCCAGCATGGGCAGCTAGACGTTCAAAGCGACTACCCTCTGCATGAGGCGTTGGTTGAATCAAGCGCCATACCAAGCGAGCAAAGGTAGCTATTAATAACAAGATACCAATCGAGCGATGCACCCACGGCGCTTGGTTATACCATGTATCGTAGTAGCCAAGATCTGTCATCCACCAACCTAAAGCAAACAACCCTACAATGGTTAATGCACTTAGCCAGTGAAGAGTAATACTAATGACTCCCCAACCACTCTGCGTGTTCCGCCACATCCTTGATTTCCTCATTTACAACAGCGATAGCTCATGCCCGCTGTAAGTACATACTTATATAAAGCATACCGTCTTGCTAATCAAAACACTGCTGAAAAAAGCAGAACACACCATTCGTAAAAAACGTTTGTTAAAAACCATTCGTAAAAAGCCGTATTAAAAACAATATCGTTAGCCAAACAAGCAATAAAAAACCGGCCACGAATGGCCGGATTATCAAAACGCTATTTGAATCGCTCAGCTAGCCGCCAAAGCATCCAGGCCAGCGGCAAGATCATGCTGAATATCAGCTTGGCTTTCCAACCCTACCGCTACGCGAATCAGCCCTGGCGTGATGCCCGCAGCATCTTTCTGCGCATCAGAAAGACGCCCATGGGTGGTGGTAGCCGGATGGGTAATCGTCGTTTTAACATCCCCTAGATTGCCAGTGATGGACAGCATGCGCGTTGCATCAATCACTTGCCAAGCCCCTTTTTGGCCACCTATCACTTCAAAGCCTAATACGGCCCCAAACCCTTGCTGCTGTTTTTTGGCAAGCGCATGCTGAGGGTGGGCTTCTAAACCACTGTAATACACTTTATTAACGGCCGGGTGTTGATCTAACCAGAGCGCCAAAGTCAGCGCATTTTCGCAATGCGCTTTCATGCGCAACGATAAGGTTTCAAGACCTTTGGTGAAAATCCACGCATTAAAGGGGCTCAGGCAAGGCCCGCAAGTACGTACCACACCAAACACTTCTTCCAATACGTCGTGTTTACCAACCACTGCGCCACCCACAGCACGTCCCTGGCCATCCAGATACTTCGTTGCTGAATGGATAACTAAGTCAGCGCCAAGTGCAATTGGCTGCTGAAGTGCCGGTGTTAAGAAGCAGTTATCAATCGCCAAAAGTGCACCACTACGCTTAGCAAGTTCAGCTAATGCTGGAATATCTGCGACTTCAGACAGTGGATTGGAAGGTGTTTCCGCAAACAACAGTTTAGTATTTGGGCCGATGGCCTCTTCCCAGGCAGAAACGTTAGATAGCTCTACATAACGAGTCGTGATGCCAAATTTTCCCAGGTATTTGTCAAACAAACTCACGGTAGAACCAAACAGCGACCGAGATGCAACAATTTCATCGCCGGCACTTAGCAGTGCCAACGCCGTCGATAAAATGGCCGACATACCCGAACTTGTTGCCACGCACCGCTCACCACCTTCAAGCGCCGCCAAACGGCGCTCGAACGTATGCACAGTAGGATTAGTAAAGCGCGAATAGACGTTGCCCGGCTCCTGCCCCCCAAACTTGCGCGCGGCTTCAGCCGCGCTTTCGTAAACAAAGCTTGAAGTGGGAAAAATGGGCTCGGCATGCTCTTGCTCAAACGTACGGTGATGGCCCGCGCGAATGGCAAGGGTCTCTAGCGACCAATCATCCTGGTGACTATCATCATGCATGGCTGAGCACCTTTTAAAACGTCAATAAAAGTTGTAATACGAGCTATTAAGCGGCATTAGTCGTCAAGATCATCATCATCTTGGTTATGCATATCCACTAGCGCATGGTCGCCCGCACTTTGATCTTTAGCCGCGTCATTACGACTCGCTTCAAGCACCGCCAAGTAGGCATCATCAATATCGCCAGTGACGTAGTTACCGTCGAAGACTGAGCAATCAAACTCATCCATCTCAGGATTAACCTCACGGCAAGCTGCTTTCAAATCTTCCAGGTCTTGATAGAAAATTCGATCTGCACCAATCAGTTGGCCAACCTCTTCTTCTGTGCGGCCATGCGCAATCAGTTCTTTTGCTGCTGGCATATCAATGCCATAGACATTGGGGTAGCGAACGGGCGGAGCAGCAGAAGCGAAATACACTTTACGAGCCCCTGCATCGCGAGCCATCTGAATAATCTGCTTACAGGTGGTTCCTCGCACAATAGAGTCATCCACCAGCAGCACATTTTTGCCTTTGAATTCGACATCAATGGCGTTCAATTTTTGACGCACCGATTTTCTACGCTGCGTTTGGCCCGGCATAATAAACGTACGGCCAATATAGCGGTTCTTCATAAACCCTTCGCGGTAGGTCACACCCAAGTGCTGAGCCATCTCAAGGGCAGAGGTGCGCGACGTATCGGGAATTGGAATGACAACGTCAATATCGTGATCAGGCCATTCGTTAAGAATGCGGTCGCCAAGTTTGCGTCCCATCTGCATACGCGTGCCATACACGTAGGCACCATCAAGAATAGAGTCGGGGCGCGCCAGGTAAACATGCTCAAAAATACAGGAAGTCAACACAGGTCGATCAGCACACACCTGGGTGTGAATCTGTCCCTGCATGTCGACGAAAATCGCTTCACCTGGTGAAAGGTCACGCTCCAGCTCAAAGCCACCTACATCTAGGGCGACGGATTCCGAAGCAATCATGACCTCCTGGCCCTCGTCACTTTGGCGAGTACCAAATACCACGGGACGAATACCATGAGGATCCCGAAATGCCACCATGCCAAAACCGTTAATGATCGCGACCGCCGCGTAGCCGCCTTTGCAGCGCCGGTGCACTCTACGAACGGCATCAAAAATATCCTCGGCTTCCAGGTGCAGACCCTGCTTACCCAGCTCATGGGCAAATACGTTTAGCAAAACTTCAGAATCAGAGCTGGTATTGATGTGACGAAGGTCAGTCGAGAAAAGTTCTTGCTTTAACTGCTCAGAGTTAGTCAGGTTACCGTTGTGAGCCAGCGCAATACCGTAGGGGGAATTGACATAAAACGGCTGAGACTCAGCTTCACTAGAGGAACCAGCGGTTGGATAACGTACGTGACCAATGCCAAGGTTACCTTTTAGGCGAGCCATGTGGCGGGTATGGAACACATCTCGCACCAGCCCGTTACTCTTGCGCAGTAGGAAGCGTCCCTCGCTCCAAGTCATCATGCCGGCAGCGTCCTGGCCCCGATGCTGAAGTACGGTCAGAGCATCGTAGATTCCCTGATTTACCGCCTGCTTGGCCAGAAGGCCCACTATACCGCACATTCAAGTTACCTCGCTTTAGTGCCATGGTTCACCGTAGCAAACCCGTACGTTCATCAAACGAATGTGAGCCACTGCCTATTTTTCGATCGCAAAAGCGGGCATTGGTAGACAGCGGCTAACTGTATTACTAACTAAACATCACGTCGCGTTGAGCCAACATTAAGCAGTGACTCACTGGCCACCATTCTCAGATGTTGGCGTAAAAGGCTGTGGAACTAGCTCTTCCTGAGCGCGGAAATCTGGCAACGAAATATCGCGAAGCGAGTCAGGTGCTTGTGGCAGCTCCCGCTCCCATTGATCTAACTGGCTTACCGCCCAATCGCGCAGCTCAATAAACGTCGGCCGTAGCTCAGCTTCTTGCCAAGCCTGTAGCTCAGCTAAGGGCGTTAGTGTAATAAGGACGGTTGCCACCAATAAAATGACAGCGCCACGAGCAAGCCCAAAGGCAGCTCCCGCAAAGCGGTTAAGCAACCCCATACCGACCCACTCTACCGCCGCATGAACGAGGCGGATCACAATCCCACAAAGTAAAATGACTGCAAAAATCACTAAAATAAATGCCAACACTAAGCGCGCATCGAAACTGTCGATGAACCCGCTCATTAGATCCGCCACCGGCTCTGCCAAGACCCGCGCTACCAACAAGGCGACTACCCATGCGGCCAGCCCAAGAGCTTCCCTGACAAATCCGCGCGTAAAGCCGGCCAACATGGAAAGTGCCAGCACCGCCAGGAAAAGCGCGTCTATCCAAGTAAGTGCCATAAGTTAATTTCTCACTCGCACTAACAAGCCCTGTACATTGGCACGCTGCTTAATAATCGCCATCGCAGACTCACCATCTTCAGACGTCGCATATGGCCCAACATAAACAGAGGTGAGGTTATTATCACGCTCGCGTAGATAGGCGCTAAACCCCGCCTGAGTAAGCTGATCACTTAGCCGCTGCGCGTTATCCGCATTACCAAAGCTTCCCACTTGAACGGCCCACTCGCCTTGGGAAGAAGATGTTGGACCAGCAGCATTCGATGATGTGCTAGAAGAGCTGGCAGAAGAACTTGTAGACGCGTTATCACGGTTATTTGCAGCCATTAACTCAGCAATTGGATCATTTGCTCCAGCACTCTGCGCGTTAGAGCTACTGGCTTGACCGGTTTGAGGCTGCCTTGGATTGGCATCAATTGGCACACTATTGACCGCGCTATCTACAGAACGACCTTCACTTGAGGACGTGTTGATGGATGACGGCATTTGCGGAGCCGGAACATCTTGCTGTGTTGCCTCTACAGGCCGTTCAATAACAAACGTAGGCTGAGGGCGCTCTTCTCGGGGAGCAGGATCACTCATCAACCACGGCACGAAAATCGCCAGCAACGCGAGTAAAATGACAATACCACTGATGCGTTCCGTTTTACCGTATTTCATATCCCTCTCCATCAAGCTTAGCGAGCACAACGGTTAGGCCGATTAAGCTTGCGGCAGTGTTATTTCCAACAAGGCCGCAACTGTAAAAAACGAGCCGGTAACTAACACCCGGTCGGAGGGTGCCAACTGCTCAGCCATTATCTGTACTCCGGCCTCTGGGGAACTGGCGCAAAGATGCACACGTCCACCCAAAGATGTGATACGCCCCGCCAGCTCGGCAGCTGACCGACCACGCTCGCCCTCCAACGCCACGCATACCCAGTCAGTAATGCGGGGTAGCAAAGCACTAATAACACCATCAGCGTCTTTATCATTGAGCATGCCGATCAACGCCCACTGCCGACCACCCTCAGGCACCGATGGGAGTCGCCTAGCGACATAATCGGCTGCATGAGGATTATGCCCGACATCCAAGCACCACTGCCCTATCCACTGCATACGTCCTGGCACTTGCACCCCATGAAACGCACGGCGGCATGCGTCTGCATTCACCACTAATCCGCTAAGTGTCAATGCTTGGAGAGCCGTTGCTGCGTTATCAATTGGCAAACCGGGATCAGGAAGGCCTGCCAGAGAAATAACCTCTCCCTGGCAGTTCAGCCCACTCCAGCTCCATTCAGACAGGCTATCAGCAGCAGAGTCATCAGTAATTGAGTGGCTAAAAGCTTCACCAAGACAGTAAACAGGAGCGGCAATTGCATTGGCAGCCTCTGCTACACTGCTGGGAAGCAGTCGACTGCCCAATACAGCGGGTTTTGCAGCACGAAAGATGCCTGCTTTTTCTCGGCCAATTTGGGCAATATCAGACCCCAAAAAATTGGCATGATCCTGAGCAATAGTGGTAACAATAGCAACGTCTGCATCAATGATATTGACAGCATCTAATCGCCCACCCAGACCAACTTCGAGCAGCGCTAAGTCGAGGTTTTCCTGTGCTAGGCACCAGAGGGCGCACAGCGTTCCCGCCTCAAAATAGGTTAAGCTAATTTCAGGCGTTTGTAGCCTAGCTTCCTCTACGCGAGAGAAACCAGTCATTAGCCGCTGGTCGTCAGCATGGTCACCATTGATCGTGACACGCTCGTTATAGCGTACTAGATGGGGCGAAGTATAAGTCCCCACCCGCAAACCGTGCGTGCGTGCGACAGCATCCATCATGGCAAGGGTTGACCCCTTGCCATTCGTACCTGCCACCGTAATCACCTGTGGTGCAATCGGGCTGTTTAGTAACCCCATGCGCTTGGCAACTTCTGCTACGCGCTCAAGCCCCATATCAATCCCTACGGGGTGTAGGGTTTCAAGGTAGTGCAGCCATTCGGCTAAAGACCCTGGAGTTAAAGAGTCAGAAGCTAAAGATTCAGGGGCTATAGACTTAGGCATTGCGGGTCGAATCGTCGCTCTTAACGGTGCTGGCTTCGCTATGCGTTTCAGGCGTATCAACGTCTGTTGCATCTACAGCATCGGCTATTGGCGCTTCATCAACCAACGGCTCGTCAATCGATGCGTCGTCACTGACATCACCTTCGGTAGGTAGCGCGATATTATGAGTCAGCTTACGCAGCACACCACCAACACGAGCACGCATTTCATGACGATGCACAATCATATCTACGGTGCCGTGTTCCAGCAGAAATTCACTGCGCTGAAAACCTTCCGGCAGCGTTTCACGGACGGTTTGTTCAATAACGCGCGGGCCAGCAAAACCAATCAAGGCATTGGGCTCGGCGATATTTAGATCGCCCAGCATCGCTAGCGATGCGGATACCCCGCCAAACACTGGATCTGTCAGAACAGAAATGTAAGGCACACCCGACTGCTTAAGCTTTTCAAGCGCTGCCGAGGTTTTGGCCATCTGCATGAGTGAAAACAGTGCTTCTTGCATCCGTGCCCCACCAGAAGCGGCAAAGCAGATCAGCGGAAGTCGCTCTTCAAGTGCAATGGTTGCCGCGCGGACAAACTTCTCGCCCACAACCGCCCCCATTGAGCCACCCATAAAGGTAAATTCAAAAGCAACAGCCACAACCGGGAGCCCGTCTAGCTCGCCACGCATAGCGACCAGCGCATCTTTTTCACCGGTCTCTTTTTGGGCAGCCGTTAAGCGGTCTTTGTATTTTTTAGAGTCGCGAAATTTCAAGCGATCATTAGGCTCAATCTCAGCCGCGATCTCTTGTCGCCCCTCTTTATCCAAAAACCAGTCCAAACGTTTACGCGCGGTCAACCGTAAATGGTGGTCGCACTTGGGACAGACGCTGTGGTGCTTCTCAAGCTCAGGGAGATAGAGAACCGCTTCGCACTTGGGACATTTACGCCAGAGGCCATCGGGCACGCTGGCGCGACGGTCTTTACGCTGGATACGCCCCATGGAGGGCACAATCTTGTCTAACCAGCTCATATCAAAAAGTTTCCGTATACGTCATGCTTAGCAACGCCAAGCTTGATGAGTGTCGTCAATCAATTCAGTGTAGACGATGAGGGAATGCGCTTAGGCATCCATCGCGGTGCGCATTTCGCCCAACACGCTTTTAAGCTGACCAGCAATGGTTTCAGGTGCGTCAACGCTCTCTGCAATGCGGTTCACTAGCGCACTGCCAACAATCACACCATCAGCGACTTTCGCCACTTCAGCGGCAGTCACACCATCGCGGATACCGAAGCCAACACATAATGGCAAATCGGTCATTTCGCGCAAGGGCGCGAGATGCTCTGCCACATCGTCAGCATTGAGTGTAGCAGCACCGGTAACGCCCTTAAGCGAAACATAATAGAGATAGCCCTCACCGTGGGCGCATATTGTAGCGGCACGAGCATTGGAAGTGGTAGGCGCAACCAAGAAAATCGCTGCTAAATCGCGGGCTTTTAACAGCGGGCCGAACTCATCAGCCTCTTCAGGCGGCATATCTACCACGAGCACGCCATCAACGCCAACGCTTGCCGCTTTATCAGCAAACGTTTCATAGCCAATCCGCTCTATCGGATTGAGATACCCCATCAACACGATAGGCGTTTTAGCATCCACTTGGCGGAACTCAGCGACCATATCCAGCAGGTCAACCAAGCGAGTGCCCTGCTTAAGCGCGCGCTCACAGGCCTTTTGAATCACCGGGCCATCGGCCATTGGGTCTGAAAACGGCACGCCAAGCTCAATAATATCAGCCCCCGCCTCTACTAGGGCATGCATAAAGCCCACAGTGTACTGAGGCGCAGGGTCACCGGCGGTAATATAAGGAATCAGGGCCTTACGACCCTGCTCTTTTAATTCGGAAAAACGCTGGTCAATACGGTTCATGCTAGCCCTTAAAACTCAATGCCATCGATGTTCGCAACGGTCATGATATCTTTATCACCACGACCAGAAAGGTTGACCACGATATGCTGGTCAGGGCGCATGGTCGGTGCCAGCACCTTCGCATGAGCAAGCGCATGGGCCGATTCCAATGCTGGCATAATCCCTTCCATGTGCGTCAGTTCACGAAACGCTTCCAGCACTTCTTTATCGTTTGCGGCTACGTAGTTAACTCGCCCAACATCTTTCCATAGCGCGTGTTCAGGCCCAACCCCTGGGTAGTCGAGGCCAGCAGAAATCGAGTGCGTGTCAGACACTTGTCCCGCTTCGTCAGACATCAAGTAAGTTCGGTTGCCATGCAAAACACCACGCGGCGCATTAGTCGAAAGCGGCGCGGCATGTCGGCCTGTTTCGATACCATCGCCACCGGCTTCGACACCGTACATCGCCACCGCATCATCTTCGACGAAGGGATAGAATAGGCCCAAGGCGTTGGAACCACCGCCCACACAGGCAATTAGCGCATCTGGCAAACGCCCAATTTGCGCTAATGACTGTTGGCGCGCCTCACGCCCCACTACCGAGTTGAAATCACGCACCAACTGCGGATAAGGGTGCGGACCCGCCACGGTGCCGATAATGTAAAACGTGTTATCAACATTGGTGACCCAATCACGCAAGGCTTCATTCATTGCGTCTTTAAGCGTACGAGTGCCTGATTCGACCGGAATTACACGTGCACCCAACAGGCGCATACGATAAACGTTCAGCTTCTGGCGCTGAACGTCTGCCGCCCCCATATAAACGTCACATTCCAGGCCTAAGCGAGCTGCCACAGTCGCCGTAGCAACACCGTGCTGGCCTGCTCCGGTTTCAGCAATAACCCTGGGCTTGCCGGTTTTTTTGGCTAACAGCGCTTGGCCAATGGTGTTATTAACCTTGTGGGCACCTGTGTGGTTCAAGTCTTCACGCTTCAACCAAATTTGCGCGCCACCTAACGACTGTGACCAACGCTCTGCATGGTAAAGCGGCGAAGGACGCCCCACATAATGGGCAAGATCACGGTCAAACTCAGCCTGGAAATCGGGATCATCACGCAGACTCAGGTAGGTCTGCTCTAACTCTTCCAGGGCAAAGCTCAGGGTTTCCGACACAAACCGGCCGCCGTAGGGGCCAAAATGACCACGGGCATCCGGCATTCGGGTCAGGTCGCTGAACTTGGTTTCAGTCGCTGAGACAGTCACAGGCATACCTCACAAGATCGCCAGAACAGGCAAACAATAAATGAACTAACAATGAGGCGTAGTCACCCTGTCGGGTACGCTACGCAATGAGCTTAATGGGCGCAGGCTAACGCCACATTTTGAACAAAAGATGCCATTAACTCGGCATCTTTTATGCCATGAGATATTTCTATACCACCAGAGACATCAATAGCATAAGGCATTACTTGGTTAACCGCAGAAGCCACATTATCAGCCGTTAACCCACCAGCCAGGATAACAGGTTTTTCTAAGGTTGCGGGGATTCTAGACCAATCAAACGTCTCTCCCGTTCCCCCTGGGATACCAGGTCGATAGGCATCTAATAGCAGCGCCTGCGCAAGCGAGTAGTCAGCCGCCGCCTGATGCAGGTCGATATCATCACGCATGCGCAGTGCTTTAATCCAAGGCCGTCCAAACTGCTGACAGAACGAGGCAGGCTCTTCACCATGAAACTGAATTAAATCCAAGTAAGGTAAGCACTGCTCAATGAATTCAGCGGGCTGATTAACAAACAACCCCACACGCGTCACAAATGCAGGTACTTCCACTGCCAACTCTTCCAGCACAGCAGGCGTTATGCTGCGGGCGCTCTTAGGCCACATCACGAAGCCAAGCGCATCCACACCAAGCGATGCTGCCAGCGCGACGTCCTCATGGCGAGTTAAGCCACAGAATTTAATCCGTGTACGACCAGAACGCGCGTTCATAATGGGGTCTCCTGCTGCTCTGAAGGCGCTGACTCTTGGTTTAAAGGCGTCTGACTCTTAAACGTCAACTTGCGCCGTGCCGCAATGCGCGGATTATCAGGTAACTGACGTTCCCCGGTCCACTCACCGGTAAATGCGAGCAGGTTGGGGCCTAACGGCTCTTTGGGCAGATCAAATCGTTCGTCATAAAGTGAGTCTACGAAATGAAGGCCACAGGCTGGTGCAGTGACATCGCCTTTTCGGCGATTCTTCAGTGCCAGCAGGCGCGCAATGTGCCCTTCATCTTGTGAGCCGCGCCCTACGCTGACCAGCGCCCCCGCAATATTGCGAATCATGTGGTGCAAAAAAGCATTGCCCTGAATATCAATGACCACTATTGGCCCATAGCGTTTCACTTCTACAAAGTGCATTTGCCGCCAAGGCGTTTTGGACTGGCAGCCCGCCGCTCGAAAGCTGCTGAAGTCATGTTCGCCTACTAAAGCCTGTGCCGCCCGATGCATAGCATCGGCATCTAGCGGATCTCGACACCAAGTTACGTTGTGGCGTTCTAACACCGGACGGCTAATTTGATTCAACAAAATATAACGATAGCGACGCCCAAGTGCGCCCAGGCGGGAATGGAAGTCATCGGACACAGGTTTTACCCAGCGCACAGCGACGTCTCTAGGAAGGTTGGTGTTGCTGCCAAAAATCCAGGCTTTTTCAGAACGCTGAACAGGCGGGTCAAAATGGATGATCTGACGGGTGGCATGCACGCCAGAATCGGTTCGACCACTGGCATGAATACGCACTGGTGCGCTGGCCACTTTTTCCAGCGCATCTTCCACCGCTTGCTGAACTGAAGCTGCGTGCTTCAAACGCTGAAAGCCGCAAAAGCGCGTACCATCATATTCAATGCCCATCGCTAGGCGCCCCGTTAAGGGCTTTGTTTCGTCAAAATGGTAAAACAGCGTCATGAAGCCACGTCACATAGAAGATAGTTAGGATGTGCCATTATCCCGACGTCGTGGCTCAAATGCCACCTCTTCGATTTCCCAGCGTTCCTCGACGCTCTTCCGCCCATATTGGCTGCTCCCCATGACTGAAGGCGAAGACGTCTCCTGCCGTTCGGCCTCAACTATCGGTACTGGCTTACTGTTAGCCGGTACTGTATCGGCTGTTGATGAATCCCGCGCTGGTGGTTCTGTAGTAGATGAAGGCATAGTAGGTGAAAGCGCAGTAGGTGAAGACGTAGTAGGTGAAAACGTAGCAGTTGGCATCGTATCAGCGTTATAAACTGATGAAGTGGGCGGAACATCTTCCCACTGCCGTTCGCGACGTCTGCGAGACCATACTAGCGCTCCCAACAAAAGCGCTAACGCAGTACTAGCAAGCGGCCATTGATAGGCGGTAATGCGCTCAACAATCGTGTCTGACGCACTCTGCGAACGGTTCAGGTTAGGCATCTCGTTAGGTGTATGGCTGTTTGCCATCAGCGCGGCACTCCCCGCCAGCGCATCTGATATTTTTTGAGCTTGCTGAAGCTCGCGCTGAGACGCACTCAATGCTTGTGTTAGCGACACCACCTCTTGACGCAGCATGACTAGCTCATCACGCATTTCTTCGCGCTCGTCAAGCGCCGCTAGCAGCCTATCCTGGCTCTCCAACAGCTGTTCAGCGAGCATTTGCTCGATGGCGACAGTATCGGATGTTTGCGGGGATGGATTAGTGCCCTGGTCGACACTTTCCATGGTTGGCTCGCCTGCCTGCTCCACGCTCGAATCACTATGGCTTTCAGGTTTTTCTTGGGGCTCAACCTGACGGTCTACAGGCTGACGCATCGCTTGAATCGCCGGGGCAGCATTGCTGGACGTTCGTGAAGCAACCTGTTGACGGGTAGGGATATTGAGCGTCTGGCCCGCACGGAGTTCATCTACATTGCCAGTGGGAAACGCAGCGGGATTAGCTGCTAAGAGCGCCGTCATCATTTGTTGAATGGTTACATCGGCTGGCTTCACCCTTGCGGCAACGCTCCAAAGAGTATCGCCACTGGCTACGTAGACAATATCGCGTGCGACCGATGCCATAGAAGCGGCTGCGCTGCTGGTCGCTTCGGCCGAGCCAATGGCGTCAACAGGGCTACCTAACGCGTATTCAGGTGGATCAAACAACAGCGTTAAAGTGCGCGTCTGCCGCCCTTCTGGCGAAGAAATCGTTAACAGTAGATCCAACCATGGCTCATGAACTGCCTGGGAAGAGCGCAGCAAAAGTCGATGCCCAGCTGGCTGCTCTTGAACCTGAACACTGATACTTGCCGTAAGGGGTGTCCACTCCAACCCCAGCGCTCTAAACGCCGATTCGTTTGCCAGGTCGACACGTAAATCACTCAGCGCGAAATGCTCGCTTTCCTGAAGCGGCACAGTGGCCTCAAGCGGCGCATCTAACGGCGAACTTACCGTTGCCTGGCCCAACCCAAGCGCCACTGCCAGCGGGCTAATAGCGCTCAGCGATAGCCCCAACATCCCTGTTAACTGTTTTCTCATAAAGGCCTCTGCTGCCTTTTATTTGGTTGCGGCCAAGCCACACTTTCTTACATTTACTTAGCAAAATCACACTCTGCATCCTTTTTACCACACCCAGAGAATAAAAAAACGGGAAGCTGCGAACAGCTTCCCGTTTTTATCAACGCCTTTATTTAAGCGTGGCGTGCTCTACTGCTCGCGTAAGATCTTCAGCATACGCTTGAGCGGCTCGGCAGCACCCCATAACAACTGGTCACCAACACTGAAGGCTGACAAGTATTCGCCGCCCATATTCAGCTTGCGAAGACGACCGACCGGTACTTGCAGCGTGCCAGTCGCAGCAGCGGGCGTTAGGCCAGCAACTGTAGCGTCTTTGTCGTTCGGGATCAGCTGAACCCACTCATTATGCTTAGCAATACGATCTTCGATCTCATCAAGCGGCACATCCTGCTTCAGCTTAATAGTGAACGCTTGGCTGTGAGAACGCATTGCACCGATGCGCACACAAAGGCCATCGATGGGGATCGGGTTGTTTTGCAAACCTAAGATCTTGTTAGTCTCAACGCTGCCCTTCCACTCTTCACGGCTTTGGCCGTTATCAAGCTTGGTATCGATCCATGGCAGCAAGCTACCCGCTAGCGGTGCACCGAAATTATCCGTGGGAAAGTCACCACTGCGCATCGCAGCAGTCACTTTACGGTCGATATCCAGAATCGCGCTAGAGGTATCTTTAAGCTCTTCGCCTACGCTGTCGCGCAGTTGACCCATCTGGTTCAACAGCTCGCGCATGTGCTTAGCGCCTGAACCGGAAGCTGCTTGGTACGTCATGGAAGTCATCCACTCGACCATGTCTGCTTCGAACAAGCCACCCAAGCCCATCAGCATCAGGCTCACGGTGCAGTTGCCGCCGACAAAGGTTTTAGCACCCTTCGCTAACTGGTTATCGATCACCTTACGATTGACCGGATCCAGAATAATGGTCGCTTCGTCTTCCATACGCAGGGTGCTGGCCGCATCAATCCAGTAGCCTTTCCAGCCCGCCTCACGTAAGTCTTTATAAACCGGCTTGGTATAGTCGCCACCTTGACAGGTCACCACCACGTCCAGTGCTTTTAACGCATCAATATCAAACGCATCTTTCAGTGGAGGCACGTCCACGCCGATATCGGGGCCAGGCTGACCAACTTGGGAGGTGGTGAAAAATACCGGTTCAATACCGTTAAAATCACCATCTTCCTGCATGCGCTGCATCAGCACTGAGCCAACCATGCCACGCCATCCCACGAAACCGACTTTCAACATGTGAAGTCCTCCAACTAAGAATGAGAGCGATATTATACACAAATATTAGACACAACGTCGGCCACCCCTAGGGTGGCCGACTGTTAATACCTTTCAGCGTCAATTAGTTAGCACGCTTTATACATAATTTAATTTTTTGCGAAGGCCGCCAATACTGCATCACCCATCTCATCGGTAGAGACACGGCGCGTTCCTTTAGAGGCGATGTCAGCAGTACGCAAGCCATCATCCAACACACTGCCAACAGCGGCTTCAATGCGCTCAGCCATGGCGGTTTCATTCAATGAATAGCGCAACATCATCGCGACCGATAGCATCATCGCTAACGGGTTAGCAATATTCTGCCCAGCGATATCTGGCGCGCTACCGTGGCAAGGCTCGTACATGCCCTGCCCACTCTCGTTTAGCGATGCTGAAGGCAACATGCCAATAGAGCCGGTAAGCATGGCAGCGGCATCGGAAAGAATATCGCCAAACATATTGCCCGTCACTACCACATCAAACTGTTTCGGCGCGCGCACCAGCTGCATGGCGGCGTTATCCACGTACATATGGGAAAGCTCAACATCCGGGTACTCTGGTGCCAAACGCTCCATCACTTCACGCCACAGAATAGTGACTTCCAACACGTTGGCTTTATCTACCGAGCAGAGTTTTTTGCCGCGCTTCTGAGCCATTTCAAAGGCGACGCGACCAATACGCTCAATTTCGCTTTCAGAGTAGATGTAGGTGTTAAAACCCACCCGCTCGCCGTTGCGCTCTTCAATGCCACGTGGCTGGCCGAAATAAATGCCACCGGTAAGCTCACGGACAATCATAATATCCAGCCCAGCCACTAACTCCGGCTTCAAGCTAGAAGCGCTAGCCAACTGCGGATAAAGCATGGCCGGACGCAGGTTGCCGAACAAACCCAAGTTTTTACGCAGACCTAACAGGCCTTTTTCAGGACGCTTGGAAAGGTCTTCGAGTGTATCCCATTTGGGGCCACCAACAGCGCCCAGCAAAATAGCACTGGCTGCCTTGGCTTTTTCAAGAGTTTCAGCAGGCAGTGGCTCACCGTGAACATCGTAAGCAGAGCCACCGACAAGGCTTTCTTCGACGTCGATATCCAAACCAGCTTCCTGGCAGGCCTTCAGCAAGCGAGCCGCCTGGGCCGCAATTTCAGGGCCAATACCGTCACCCGGCAGCAGTAATACCTTATGAGTCATGCAATTTCCTTAGCATTTCAAACGTTGAAGGTGAATGAACACTTACGCAGGCTGACGGAATAACCACGGGCGCTGCTGGCGATGTTTTTCTTCAAACGCGCGAATAGCGTCTTCGTCCTGCAGGGTAATACCAATATCGTCCAGACCGTTCAGCAGGCAGTGCTTCCGGAACGCATCCACCTCAAATTCGAGAATTTCGCCACTGGGCGTAATGACCCGCTGATTTTCTAAATCTACGTCTAATTGATAGCCTTCACTGCCTGCCACTTCCGTAAACAGGCGGTCAACAACATCTTCTTCTAGCGTAATCAGCAGAATGCCGTTTTTGAAAGCATTGTTGTAGAAAATATCGGCAAAGCTTGGCGCAATCACCGCCTTGAAACCAAAATCTTCGAGCGCCCACGGGGCGTGCTCGCGTGAACTACCACAGCCAAAGTTGCGGCGCGCCAGCAATACTTCAGCACCTTGGTACCGCGGTTGGTTCAACACAAAATCTGGGTTAAGCGGGCGCTGCGAACAGTCTTGTCCTGGCTGGCCTTCATCCAGGTAGCGCAGTTCATCAAACAGGTTCACGCCAAAGCCTGTGCGCTTAATCGACTTCAAAAACTGCTTCGGAATAATCAGGTCGGTATCGACATTAGCACGGTCAAGCGGCGCTACGATTCCTTCTAAACGTTCAAACTTTTTCATGGCTTAGGCCTCCTGCGCGTGGCTAGTGTCGTTGGCGGGTAAGGTACGTACATCAACAAAGTGACCAGCAATCGCTGCCGCCGCGGCCATCGCAGGGCTCACCAGATGTGTACGACCACCGTAACCCTGACGACCTTCAAAATTGCGGTTAGACGTTGATGCACAGTGTTCACCAGCGCCCAACTTGTCGGCATTCATTGCCAAGCACATTGAGCAACCCGGCTCACGCCACTCAAAGCCAGCTTCAATAAAGATTTTATCCAAGCCTTCTGCTTCTGCCTGGCGTTTCACCAAACCAGAACCCGGCACCACCATAGCCAGCTTAATAGAGCCAGCAACTTTATTACCTTTCGCCACCTTGGCCGCTTCGCGTAAATCTTCAATACGCGAGTTAGTACAGGAGCCGATAAATACTTTATCGAGCTTGATATCGGTAATTTTCTGGTTTGCCTGCAAGCCCATATATTCGAGGGCACGCGCGTGGCTGCGCTGCACGGTGTCATCCAACGCGGCTTGGGGGTCTGGCACTTGGCCGGAAATACCGGTGACCATTTCCGGGCTAGTCCCCCAACTGACCTGAGGCTCGATCTCTTCAGCTCGCAGAGTAACTACTTTATCGAACTGCGCATCGGCATCGGAAACCAGGTTACGCCAATCGGCTACGGCGGCTTCCCACTGCTGGGCAGTGGGCGCAAAGGGACGCTCGGCCAGATAATCAATCGTCGTGTCATCGACGGCAATCAGGCCCACACGGGCACCCGCTTCAATGGCCATGTTGCATACGGTCATGCGACCTTCCATAGAGAGCGACTCAATCGCACTACCTGCAAACTCAATGGCATAGCCCGTACCACCAGCGGTGCCAATTTTGCCAATAATCGCCAACACCACGTCTTTAGCGGTCACGCCCAGGCCAAGCTCGCCTTCCACGCGCACTTGCATGTTCTTCATTTTTTGCGCCAGCAAGCACTGGGTCGCCATAACGTGTTCAACTTCTGAGGTGCCAATACCATGGGCCAAGGCACCAAACGCGCCGTGGGTAGCGGTGTGGGAATCGCCACACACCACGGTCATACCGGGCAACGTTGCGCCCTGCTCTGGGCCTACCACGTGCACGATACCCTGGCGCGGGTCGTTGATTTTGAACTCTTCAATGCCGTACTCAAGGCAGTTATCGTCCAAGGTTTGTACTTGGATTAACGACACGGGGTCTTTAATACCGCTATTGCCTTCAGCGCGCTCTTTTACCGTCGTAGGAACGTTGTGGTCAGGCGTTGCCAAGTTAGCATCTAAACGCCAGGGCTTGCGATTAGCCAGGCGCAGTCCTTCAAACGCCTGGGGAGAGGTGACTTCGTGAAGCAACTGGCGGTCGATATAGATCAACGCCGTGCCGTCGTCACGTTGTTTCACCAAATGTTGATTCCAGAGTTTGTCGTAAAGCGTTTGACCTGACATGTTGCTCTCCTGGGCATTGCCCTGCTAGTTCGGTATGGCAGCCTCTACGTGCTGCTTATGTGGCTATACAGGCAGTGTCACGCGAGTCGCGCATAAAAGCAATTCATGTTATTCATAGATTAGATTCCAAACTGGAATACTTATTCGATAGCACCTATTAAGTACCTAGTGATAAATACCTGTTCAGGGAGTCGCAAGTGGATACTCAAAGCCTGCAAGCATTTCTGGCCGTTGCCGAAACCCAGAGCTTTTCCCGCGCGGCGGAACAGCTGTATCTAACGCAGCCTGCAGTAAGCAAACGCATCGCTACTCTGGAAGACCAACTTGGCACCCGGTTATTTGACCGCATCGGGCGGCGCATTGCGCTGACCGAAGCGGGCAATGTATTACTTCCCAAAGCACAGCACATACTGTTTACCGTGGAAGACAGCCGCCGAGCACTCGCCAATCTTTCCGGCCAAGTAGGCGGTAAGCTAATGCTAGCCACCAGTCACCACATCGGCCTACACCGACTGCCACCGCTTTTAAAGCAATACACTCATCGCCACCCGGAAGTGGCGTTAGACCTGCACTTTCTGGACTCAGAGCTAGCCTACCAAGGCGTGGTCGACGGCACGCTTGAGATGGCGATAGTCACTCTCGCCCCCCACCCCGTTGAACAGCTTCACGTGGTAGAGTTATGGCGCGATCGGCTGTGTTTTGTCTGCGCCACCGACCACCCACTGGCGCAGCGTACCCGCCACACCAGCAGCCCGCTCAGCTTGACTGAATTATGTGAATTCAATTGCGTGCTGCCAGGTGCCAAAACCTTTACGCGTACCTTGATTGGCCAACGTTTTGCCGAAGTGGGCCTACAGCTTCCCGTTAGCATGGCGACAAACTATCTAGAAACGCTGAAAATGATGTGTAGCGTGGGCCTGGGCTGGAGCCTGCTACCTGAAAACATGATCGATAGCGAACTCATCGAGCTCAATGTAGACACCGCTCCCATCCAGCGCCCGTTGGGCTATCTCGTCCACACCAGTCGTACGCTTTCTAATGCCGCTAAAAAAATGATTGAAGAACTGGAAAGCACCCGCCACGCCACTCTCAACATTTAGCCGCACGCACCAGTGTTGCGGGAAAGCGATATGCGAGCCTACTAGGCACCTGTGAGGCGATGCCTGGACAACTACAAAGCGCCACTCGTATCAATGGCATCTCTGATCACACTTCCCAGTTCAGCTATCGCGGTATTTCGTTCTTCAAAGGATGCGTCAGTTTCGGTGATATAAAACGCCACGATGGTAGGCTCGCGCTCGGGCGGCCATATAACAGCGGTAATCGATCTTGAACCAAAACCACCGGCTCCCGTCCGATCTCCAATCACCCACTCATCAGGCATTTGTGACCTAAACAAGCCATCAGCCACTTCATTATTGACCAACCATTCACGCAGTTGGTTTTTAGACTGAGATGATAGCGCGTTTCCCACTACCAGCTTCTCAAGGTTACTCACCATTGCATTGGGCGTGGAGGTATCACGCTCATCATGTGGAGCAGCCTCGTTTAACTCTGTCTCCCAACGGTCCAAGCGCGTGACACTATCCCCCAACTCTCTAACAAACTCCGTCACGGCCTGTGGTCCACCAATCGCCTGTAAAATTAGGTTAGCCGCCGTATTATCGCTAGTTGTCATCGTCGCTTCACAGAGCTCAAAAAGCGATATCTCCCGATTATCCGCATACGCTTCAGTAACGGGTGAATAAGTGACAATGTCAGAAGCAGATACCTTCACTCGTCTTTCGAGTTGCTCATTTCCTTCATCTACACGCTGCAGCAGCGCTGCACATGCTAAGGTTTTAAAGGTGCTGGACATGGCGAACAGCTGGTCTGCGTTGTATTCCCAACGCTGCCCAGTTTCCAAGTCATAGGCTGCAAAACCAACGCGTGCATCCAACTGTCTCTCTATACGATCAACCTCTGTAAGCAAATTATCATCCTGAGCCATCAACACAGAAGGAACCGCTATTAAGCAAATCGATATAACCCAGCGCGAAACTCGTTGTTTGCAATCCACTTTCATCATCCTTTTAAAATCATAAAATCTATAACGAGAGGTAAATTGATCACTTCGCCTATCTATATGGCCTATAGAGAGCTCTCTAAGGCCTCCAGGATAAAACCCGCTTTGGCAGCCGTATAGGCTTCTCTATCTGACTTAAATTCTGCCGCCCATAACCGCTTATTCTTCTCATACCGTTGGGCTAGCTCAGCATTGGCACGCAGTATGTTTCGAAATGCCAAGCGCTGATCCCACTCACGGCTACCGTAGACCATGAGGTGTAAGTGATGCGTCCTACGCCCTTCGGCCCACCGCATCAACCAACGCCGACCAACTAGCGAAGCGTTGAACGCCATTGATGTTGCATAGCCTGCGCGGCACAACGGTTCCATTAATTTGTCGGCACGTGACATCGAGTCCATTCCAGCCAAGATATCGATAACTGGCTTGGCAGAAAGCCCCGGTACGGCTGTACTCCCAACGTGTTCGATCGCCAAAAAATCATCTGGAAACAAATCAAAGAGACGCTCTCGCTCCTCCTCGAACATTCGTTGCCAGTTAGCATCAGATGGGAAGATTACCACTTCCTCATTAATCGCCCTGTTAAGGGACTCTGCTTCATCCATCGTCGCTATCCCTTGCTCTATCAACCTGATCAAAAATCACCATGGCCATGCACTCCCGTCCGGTCACTGTGGCGATGTTATTACCACGCCTAAACTGAACGTTCATAGCGACAGACCTCGGTTATTTTCTGTGCGTCATGAAGCCTAAGCGACAACGCTTTTGCCAAATCACCCGCCCAACTCACCGACACCAAAGGATGCCCAGAGGAAGAGCTGACCAGCACAATATCAATACTAGGCAGTGCCGGCATTTCATGGGCAGCATCGACTTCGACCAAATCACTCGGCAAGGAAGCCGTCGCCGCCGCAGTGATGGCCTTGCCCTGCCGAACCAACCCCATCAAAGCTCCTGCGTTGGCACTGAGCGCCTTAATGCGGTAAGAGCGGCGTGTTTTGTTTAGGCCATCCAAAGCCGAGCTGTGAAATTTGCAGTCGGCTTCATACAGAGCTAAAGGCAACGTTTCGTGCTGCTGCCAGTCAAATTCCGGGTGCTGTATCCAAATTCCCTTATCAAGCATCAGCACATGACCTTCATCACTGTTGGCCGCTCGCGTCAGGATAGCCAAGTCCAACGCTCCCTCATCCAGCTGCTTTCTCAACGTGATGGTAGGCGCGCATATCAGCTGTAGCTGAACACTAGGGTGTTGATCATGAAGGGTATCTACCAACAAAGGTAGCAGGCTCTGGGCGTAGTCATCTGGGCTGCCAATACGCAACGTCGGTAAAGCGGCGCTCGATCTCAGTTGAACTAGCGCCTCATCATGCATTGCCAGCAATCGGCGAGCGTAGCTGACAAGACGTTTGCCCTCGTTGGTGAGTTCTAGATTGCGGCCTTCTTTAAAGAACAAGCTGCAGCCGGCCTGCTCTTCCAGCCGCTTCATTTGCATGCTGAGCGCGGCCTGAGTTCGGTGCACCTGACGCGCGGCACGGGTAAGGCTGCCGGTATCAACCACGGCTATATAGGTGCGTAGGAGATCCATATCCATGTAACGAGGCCTCTATCCATCAGCCCCACTGATGGCTGATATTAGTACTATTCGTTTGTCGAACTTCGCGGAAAACGAAACACTGTCCTCCGTGGCTTGGGTGTGGATTCAGACCCGCCACCCTTGCGTTAAACTCATTGGAGAAGACGATGATCTTGCACGACTACCTACCCTCCGGCAACGGCTACAAAGTGCGCCTATTACTGAATTTGCTGGATAGACCCTATGACTATCGTCATTACGATATCGTGCATGGAGAAACGCGAACCCCAGCATTCCTGCAGAAGAACCCCACCGGCAAGATTCCGGTACTGGAGCTCGACGACGGCCGCTTTCTCAGCGAGTCGAACGCCATTCTCTACTATCTAGCCCAAGGGAGTGATTATTGGCCGGAAGATCACTGGGATCAGGCCCAGGCCCTGCGTTGGATGAACTTTGAACAGTACAGTCACGAGCCCAACATCGCCACACCGCGCTTCTGGCTGACTCACCTTGGCCTGAACGATGAACGCCAAGCACAGCTCGCGAGTAAACAAGCACTGGGGCGCGAAGCGCTAGCGGTAATGGACGATCACTTGGCACGACAGGACTGGTTCGCCGCAGGTCGCTACACCATCGCGGATATTGCCCTCTTCGCTTATACCCATGTAGCGGAAGATGGCGGGTTCGCATTGGTGGATTATCCCAACGTTTGCCGGTGGCTGGATCGGGTAGCGTCTCACCCGAACCACATTTCGATCATAGCGGAGTAGGAACCGTTCCCATGCTGACAATTGCTAAGCTTAAAATTGCACCAGCTCAACTTCATATAGCTTTCTCTTGGCTGGCACAGCCACGTTGTTAAAAACCGGGTTGTTGGTAATAGGACGAACATTTGACAAACACCAAGCCAAATAACCAGGTTCCCAGCCATTTGAACAAGCAGCCTTCACTTCTGAAGGCTGCCATTCATGTATCTCTTCAACATCCACAATTGCAACAGCCCTGCCATCAGGGTCAACGGGGTTATCAGCAGATAAGAAGTGAGAATTTTCTACAATCAAAAGATCACGGATAGGTAAAGATTCTGGGCGCCACGAGCGAACCTCCAGCGTCTTTTTTCCCGAAGCTATATTAGAGCCATGCGGGCTTACTATTGAAAGTGCGAGCATAGACCTTCCTTCTTTAGTAAAAATCACAAACTCGAATTAAAATCGACAATAAAAAGAAAAAAACATACACAACATCAAGTTCAATTTTATTAAAAAACTGCGAATGCAGATAATAAAACCGCAACACAGCTATACCCTACTCCTACCACTGCAGGCAGTGTAGACATTGCAAACCCTGGCGCTCTCCATAACACATTACGCCTGTAACCTATCCAAAACATGACGCGACCAGCAACAAAAACTCCAGAATAGATGGGCAGCAAGCTCAATAATTGATAAGGAATTAAAACAGATAGCGCCAGTATATTAATAGCGAATATCATAAGCTGTTCATGAGTATTAGATAGTACTCTTAGGTCAACCTTCATCCCCTCTGTATTTGCTTCACATTTAGTTGGATCCGCTGATGGGTTTCCGTAACGTTGAGAGCCGATTCTAACAATCATCAAAAAAAACAGTGCAACAGGAAAAACAAGGCACATTATTGCGAGCTTTAGTCGCTCTACTACGACAACCTCCTCAGCAACTTGAGGCAAAAAACTATAGAAAGAGACAAACACCACTATTGTTCCAACAAATCCTAGCAGCATCCCCATTTTAACTGTTCTATCATCGCTTTTTTGAGTCATATTCTAATTCCTTTTAGGCCATAATGAGGCTTTAAGCATATGCTTTCAAAACGCTGCTAAAACGGTATCACAAGCATCTAAATCGGCAATATGAAGGTTATGTGAACGTCCGCTCTACAACCTCGACATTGAATCCCTCAGACTCTTCAGGTGACTCAAAGAAACCCGTTACCATCCTGAAAACTTCCTCGGTATCGAAGCTCGCCCGCTCAGGCTGCTCCCTTTGGCGCTGTTTCAGCTGTTTTAGACAAACCTCGTCTTCTGCCATCACATAGTACAGTTCGTGAGATATCCCTCGTTGCGAGTAGATATCCTTGAACCATGCCCTTTGCTTCCTGGTATTGCCGGGGAAATCTAGAACCACAGTGGTGCCTGCCAAGAGTATTTGCTCAACGTGTTTCCTAAGCAATGGCTTAAGGCGTGACGAGTAACTGATGTAGTCGTTGAAATCGTTGATTTCGCCTGGGAAAAGAGTAGCTAACCAGTCGTCCTCTGAAAGAAGCACGGCGCCGCGCTCACGCGCAATGCTGACAGACAGCGTGCTTTTTCCAGCGCCCATCTTTCCACAGAAGAATATCAACGTTCCGTAAGAACTCATTATCTGCTCCTTTAATTACGCCTACTGCGTTTCTAATCCCTGCATCCATAACAGGCTTAATTGCTCAGCAGAAATGCCTAAAGTCGCTGGCTGAGACGCAAGTTGTGTTCCAAAAATCCTCTCGGCCACCTGTCTTCCAACGGTTTGAGCTGAGGATGTCTTAACGATTCGCTGTTGATAAAAACTTGTCAGAACACTTTCCAACTCACCTTGCTCTCCCAAAAGCCGGACAAGATGCCACGCATCTTCCAGCGCCTGACATGCTCCCTGCCCAGATGTTGGTAAAGACGCATGGGCCGCATCTCCAATAATGACAACATTGTCTTGATGCCAATAAGGCAGGGGATCAAGATCATGAACAAAAATGCGATTGAGCGATGCTGCATCATAGAATTTCAGCACGTTGCGTACCGGGTCAGGCCAGCAGCGAAAACGCTGATGCAGCTCATCATACCAAGTAGATAAGGGCCGTTGTTTATCAATATCGGCATTCCATGCGCCAGCCCAGAAACATAGCCCATTATTCACAGGGACAATTCCAAACCGCTCACCCAAGCCACGAAAATCATGGATGGCGTTATCTAAAACCCCCTCATTCAACTGACTGATACCAATGATGTTAATGAACCCTTGGTAACGGGGGCTCACCTTTTCGGAATATAACGTGTGACGCACCACCGAATTCATTCGCCCATCGGCTCCTACTACCACGTCAAACTCTTGCTTTAATCGGCCAATATCCTGCGTCGTCATTGGGCAGCCAAGGTGTATTTTCACCCCCAAATCATCCAACCTCTCGGCCAGCATGCTCATAAGATCACGGCGCAATATTGTTATACTGGGGAAACCACTCAGCAGGTTCACTTCCTCAATATCAAGCTCACCCTGCCAAACGCCAAATTGATCAAACTGACGCATTAAACGGAGAGCACCACCCAGGCGTTTTAGCTCTTTTTCCACCCCCATCTGTTGCAGTACAAAAATTGCATTTGGCCATAAAGTCACGCCAGCACCAATGGACGAGACCTTACTGTCACGCTCATACACGCTCACTTGATAGCCTTGTTGTGTGGCGAGTATTGCCAGCGCTATTCCAGCAACCCCTGCACCAACAATGGCAATACGATTAGTGTTTTTCATCGACCCTACCTCAATAGTTAAATTCGGTAGAGATTGTCACAAATCCACTCACAGGGATAAACACGCTATTATTGCGTTATTAATCCCATTTTCTGAGAGAATCTATGATTGAGAAAATCGAACTTCAATGGCTACTTAGCTTTCAGGCGGTATATGAACAACTAAGCTTTAAGCGTGCAGCGGAGCAACGTCAATTGCCAACATCCAATGTCAGTCGCCATGTCGCGTTATTGGAACAACAACTTAGTTTGCGACTATTGGAACGCACCACCCGTAAGATGATTCCAACCGCCGCAGGCAAGCAACTTTATCAGGCCATCACGCCGCTCACACGGGCGATGAATGACGCACTTGAAGAAGCCTCACTACACGGTGACGCCCTATCCGGCCACCTTAAGATCATCATGCCTGACCTCCCCTTTCTGGCCGAAATCACCGCAAACTTTTGCCTCCAGCATCCTCAAATACAACTAAGTTGTGACACCCAATTAAACCCTTCGGAAGGTTTGTTAGAAGGATTCGACCTGGTGTTACGCTTCGGTAGAGGGCCATTGGAGGATTCTGGCTGGGTCGCTAAAGAAATCCAACGCTGGCCGAGTTGCGTAGTTGCCGCACCGCAACTTCTTGAGCATCACCGATTGCCGGGCTCACTGGATGAACTGAGCAAAGCGCCCTGCATCACCAGCCTGTCTGTCCTACAAGGCATGCCCTGGCGATTCAAGAATAACCAGACCATTCAGGTGCAATCCAGCTATAAGGTCAACAGTGGCTACATGGCTAAAGCTGCCGCGCTGAAGGGGCTTGGCTTTGCTATTTTACCCACTCATGCATGCCAAGCAGATATAGAAAATGGATCGCTTATCAAGATTGATCTTAACTGCCAGCCAGAGGATCTCGTGTTATATGCGTTTTACTCGGGAAAAAAATACCCGCTGGAAAAAGTGAGAGTATTTTTGGAACACCTGAGATTAGCAATTATGGATCTTGATTCAGATGGAAATAAAGTCTCGTGATGACCTCACCCATATCAGCTTCCACCTGCTACTCAACGTCAGCCTGAAGACATATGTATGGTAGTGACGCTATAGCCACACCCAAAAGCCAGCGACTGGGCTGCCATCATAAACGGCGCGTGGAACAAGCGTCCGGCGGCGAACTGATGGCTTTGCCAGCACTGATACTACTCCGCAACCTCTTTTAGCAGCGCGGGGAATGAGTAACTCGTAACCACAGTCCGCGAACCGCTGTGTCTGGTTAAGTTTCGGCCGTGCAGACTTCAAACTCATCACCATTGACGATAATGGCTTGCGTATTACTAATTGGGCAAAGGTCTATTTTTTCATCATAGCTAGTGATTATGCCTTCAACGACTTGCTCGAAAGGAGCGTTGGTATGGTGTGGCACTGGATAAAAGCCAACCATGCCTAATGATGAAAAAGAGCCTACATTAGGTGCCGCCGTGAAATCGTCCATATCTTTCACATACTCGATGTTACGCGACATAACAATAGAGCCGGCAGACTCTCCGATATACATTTTCCCTGAACTTATTTGTTCCTTTATGATTTTATCTGCACCAGTTCTTTTCAACTCTTGAAGTAAAAAGAAAGTATTTCCACCAGTGACATAGATATAGTCATTTTTTTGAAGCTTGCTGTTTATCTCTTCACTTGGAGCAGTTGAAATCTCAAGCTCATCAACAATTAGCCCACACTTCTCGAGTGCATCTCTGCCTGCGGCCACATAAAAATTGACCTCTTCGACTAGGCTTGCAGTAGGAATGAATGTAACCGTTTTTCCTACACATTTTGCGCTGGTAAATTTCACAAATAGGTCTGCAACATCTACGAAAGATGAAGCTAAAAACATTTTTTTCATTCGACTTCCTTACTGTCTAAATGCTGTCACTATAGTGGCTCAACAGGCTGTAGAAAATCCATTTTGAGCCATATCTGCCACCTTCCATGTTGGTTAGTTTTGGGGGAAAGGTCATTGATTAACGATCATCCTAAGAGAAGCTCAATAAGCCTTTGCTATCAGATACGATCCGGCTCCAACCATTAAACCACCAGCCGTCACTTTAACTGCTCGTTCTGCTCTATGGTTAGTGCCAAATGACGCAACGACCCCCGCGAAATATGCATAGCCTAATTTGACACCACCAACGGCGACTATGGTTATCATCGCAATTGCTGCGATATCCAATGTCCGGATAGTGGCCAAATCAACAAAAGTAGGGAATAAACTCGCGTAGAAGAATATTGCCTTTACATCACCAAGGGTGAGAAGTAGACCAGAGAAAAAGCTTGCTGATAATTTCGATACTGATCGGCCGGAATGCTCCACCTGCAATGGAGCTTTCGATCTCATAAGACTTATACCAAACCAGATCAAATACGCGCCTGCCAAATATCTCAGTATCAAGAAAAAACTACCCACAGCTTCTGCCAGCGCAGTCATCCCTAAAACAGCTAGCAATACCAAGATAAGATCACCGGCTACAATTCCCGCCGCAACGGCACAGCCGTTCGAGAATCCGGCAGAAGAAGCGCGAGCAACGACCAAAGCGACACTAGTGCTGGGAACTAGCGCTAAAGCTGCCATCACTGTAAACAGAGCTAATATTTCAACTAAACTCATGGCAATTCCAGGTCTAACGCTTGGCTTTGCGACTTGCCAGAGCGCAACGTAGGTGCATCTGCCAACAGCCGCTGGTTATGTGATGATAGCTCAATCTGGCAGCCCCTCGAACTTTGGCACCTCCCCTAACTCCCCATCCCAAGCAGCTTTGCTAGATAAAAAGATGTGTGCAGTTGGCAACATAGTGATTTCAGTGTCCAAACACCCAGCAGGAACGACGAGCAAACCCGCGATCTGAGTATTGGGTAATGCTGAACCACACAACTTACAAAAACTCTTATTATGACGAGAGCCTGGAAGCGCAAAGGAAGTCACTGCATCGGCACCTGACTGCCAGACCAATTTAGCTGAATTTGAGAATAGATTTGCCGCATGAGCCGAGCCTGTATCTTTTTGACAGTGCTGACAATGACACAGATAAAAGCTGTCAAACTCGCCTTTTACCTCAAATCTCACGGTGCCACACAGGCAAGAACCAAAATAATCAGTCATAAGAACTCCTTTCACGGCCTCACATAACGCCGTATTAATGTGTCACCAGCGCTTGCCATACTTGAGCGAAGCGAACCCGACAAGCATTTGAAATCACTCCTAAACGCCTTGTTTTGCGATTTTACGTGCTTTAATTGAGTACAACAGTAGAACCTGTAATCTGTTTCGGCCTCTTCCGGTGTGTCGATAAGGCATTGATCATCCCATGGGTCATTCACATGAACCCATTTATTCCGGTATTTTCGAAGTATTTTCAGGTCAGAGCGAAGATCGTCTGCAATAGGGTGACGCCGGCCTGAGACAATGGCAACGTTCCTAAATGCGCCATCATTTTTGAGCCAATACCTTTGCCAAACGAATTACTCGACACAGCTAAATCGTGGAGGAACAAAATTGATCCTTTTCGCGGGTGCCTCATTCGCTCGTTCCTCGCGAAATTCGTTACCGCGCGCTACAAGTTGCTTTCATTGGTAATAACGGCACGGCTAGTGGTGGCGGCATTATCATCGCGCTACGAAAATTCGACTTTTCTTTCGGTAAACGCCCTCTTAGCTTCTCTTCCGCTAGCCAATTGTTGAAAAGCCGATTAGCCTGCTAACTCAACCAGCAAGGGATTGAGATGCAAGAGACAACGATGCGGCAGCGGGTGGCGGGTGTTTTGATTCTGCTTGGGCTGTTTGCTCAAATTATTGGCTTTATCGGCGTGGTGCCGACGGCGCAGGCAGTGAGCTATGTGCTGTGGGCAGCGGTGGCGCTGCTGTGGCGGGACATTCCGCGCCGTTCGCGCATTCAGGCGGGGGTATTGATTACCATTGGAGTGCTGATGCTAGTGGTGGCACGGGTGATTTATGGTGCCAATGTAAATTGGCCTGCCATGCTTCAAGGCAATGTGTTTGTGGCCACGATGCTGGTGGGCGTTAGCTTTATTTCGTTGATTGGCACCCAGGGTAATAAGCGCCCACCGGGCAAACGGGTGACCGGTGCAGATGGCGTGCTGCGCACGTGGCTGGGAGTGCACTTTCTTGGCACTATTCTGAATCTTTCGACGATTTTTATGGTGGGCGACCGCTTAGCTAGGCGCTCTCCGTTAACCATGCCCCAGCTGTTGGCCTTAAATCGTGGGCTTTCAAGTGCGGCATTGTGGTCACCCTTCTTTGCCTCTATGGCGGTGGTGATTGCCTTGGCGCCTGAAGTTCAGTACGGCCAGATTGCGCTGATAGGGTTTCCGTTGGCGGTGCTATCGGGGCTATTAACCACCTTAGAGTTGAGGCGTCGGTTTGATTTAACCGAGGTCGACGGCTTTTCACTTTCGCCACGTAGCTTGTTGATGCCGGCGAGCATGGCAGCACTGGTGATGCTGTTTCATTTTTGGCTGACGCCGTCGCTCACCATTGTCAGTATTATTACCTTTTTACTGCCAGTGGTAGCGGTACTGAGCAACTTACGGGAAGGCACACGCTTTACCCTGCGGCGCATTCGCCAACACACCACCACACGACTACCCGCCATGCGCGGGGAAATTTCGCTGTTTTTAGCGGCGGGCTTATTAACGCTGGGGCTTTCTACCCTGGTAGCGGCCGCAGCAGGTGACGAATGGACGCTATTTGCTACCTTTGGCATGTGGCAGGCTATGGTAAGCTTTGCGGCGATTACACTGAGTGCGCTGGCGGGATTACACCCGATCATTGGCGTTTCCGTGCTGGCATCTATTTTGAATTTAGCCAGCGGTGAGCAAACGCTGTTTGCCTTTGTTGCGCTGAGCGCTTGGGCGGTGGGTACCAGCGTTGGGCCGTTATCTGGCATAAACCTTTCGCTGCAGGGGCGCTACGGAATCAGCGGCTACCGCATGATGAAAAACAATTTACTGTATGCCGCCATGATGAGCCTGCTCTCGCTGGGCGCGATCGCAGGCCTGAGCATCTGGGTCAATTAAGTGATGAGTGCGCTAGCCTCTTAGGTTTCGACGATTTTACTGGGAAAGCGGTAGAAATAGCGGTGGCCACACTGGTGGCATGGTTCCAGGCGCGAGACGCTTTCTAGCATCACCTGGGCATCGCAGTGTACGCACGCCATCAGGCCAGGCGCAGCAACTTCACCTTCGCAGTAGTCGGCGCGGGCAGCTTCCAGGTCATCTTCGAAGCGTTCGCGCTCCACCACGCTGCGGTCGGCGATTGAAAGCAGCGATTCCGCCACCCGCCGTGAAAGGCTGTCGATATCAATGCCCAACCAGCTAGCAACCTGTTTACCGGAATCTGCCATGTAGTAGCGCATATCTTTCAGGTCACGCTCTACCCAGGCACGCAGCAGTGCTAGCTCGTCTTTGGTGTACTCTTCCAGCTCCGCTTCAAAAGCAACGGCGTCGTCCAAATCCTTTTGTAGATTATCCCAGGTAAGATCGTTGGCCCCGTCCTGCATGCGTTCTAGCAGGCGCTCGTAGCCTTCGCGCAAACGGTGATCGTTATGTTGTTCCATGGTACCTCTCCTTTTGTCGACCCAAGGTGCGGCCTATCATCGGCTAACCGTTCAAGGATACACCTGCATAGGATACAATCGACGTTACTTATCTGACAGCCGTCATCCATTATTCACTTTGCGCCCTTTTTGGGCGAATTACCCCAAGGCATTGAAAACACCGATGGACGCACATTACAGCCCCCGTGAGATTGAACGTGACGCTCAGCAGTACTGGGATAAACACCAGTGCTTCAAAGCAGTAGAAGACGCTAACCGCGAAAAGTTCTACTGCCTATCCATGTTCCCCTACCCCAGCGGCAAGCTGCATATGGGTCACGTGCGTAATTACACTATCGGCGACGTTGTGTCCCGTTTCCAGCGCATGCAGGGTAAAAATGTCATGCAGCCCATGGGCTGGGATGCGTTCGGTATGCCTGCGGAAAATGCCGCGATTCAAAACCAGGTGCCGCCCGCGAAGTGGACCTATCAAAACATTGATTACATGCGTAACCAGTTGAAGGCACTTGGCTTTGCCTACGACTGGAGCCGCGAATTCGCTACCTGTGATACCAGCTATTACCGCTGGGAGCAGTGGTTCTTTACCAAGCTGGTCGAAAAAGGCTTGGTCTATAAGAAAATGTCCACGGTGAACTGGGACCCGGTTGACCAAACGGTACTGGCTAACGAGCAGGTAATTGACGGCTGCGGCTGGCGTTCTGGTGCACCGGTAGAGCGTAAAGAGATCCCGCTGTGGTTCTTGAAAATTACCGACTACGCCGATGAGCTGCTGGCAGATCTTGATAATGTCGAGTGGCCTGAACAGGTCAAAACCATGCAGCGCAACTGGATTGGTAAATCCCGCGGCGTTGAGATGACCTTTGATATTCAGGCGGAAGACGGTAGCGCTTGCGAGCCGCTGGCGGTGTATACCACTCGCCCAGATACGCTGCTAGGTGTCACCTACGTGGCCGTCGCCGCTGGTCACCCGCTGGCTAAGCAGGCTGCCGCGCAAAACAGCGAACTCGCGGCGTTTTGTGACGAATGCGCCAAAGGTGGCACGTCGGAAGCCGAAATGGCTACCAAAGAAAAACTGGGCATGCTCACTGGGCACAAAGCGATTCACCCGCTCACCGGTGATGAAGTGCCGGTGTTTGTGGCCAACTTCGTATTAATGGAGTTTGGTACTGGCGCAGTTATGGCGGTACCTGCCCACGACCAGCGCGACTGGGAGTTTGCAACCAAGTACGGCGTAGAACTCAAGCCTGTGGTGGCCGATGCCAACGGCAACCAGCCGGATATTTCCGAAGGTGCTTATGTTGAGCACGGCACGCTGATTAACTCAGGCGAATTTGATGGCCTGGAATTCCAGGCGGCGTTTGATGCAATTGCCGCGAAGCTTACTGAGCTTGGCCGTGGTGAAGTAAAAACCAATTACCGTCTGCGTGACTGGGGGATTGCTCGCCAGCGTTATTGGGGTGCACCAATTCCTGTGAAATACGGCCCGGAAGGCCAAACCGTGCCGCTCTCTGATGATGAGCTGCCGGTAGCACTGCCCATGGAAGTCACCGTGGATGCTTCTGGTTCACCGCTGAAGAAGATGCCCGAGTTTTCTGAACTGGGCGATGGCTGGGTGCGCGAAACCGATACCTTCGATACCTTTATGGAATCGTCCTGGTACTTCGCCCGCTTCTGCTGCGCGGATAACCACGAAGCAATGTTGGACGAGCGCGCCAATTACTGGCTGCCCGTTGACCTGTATATCGGCGGTATCGAACACGCGATTCTGCATCTGCTCTACGCCCGTTTCTTCCATAAACTGCTGCGCGATTTCGGCATGTTGGATTCCGATGAGCCGTTCCAGCAACTGCTCACCCAGGGCATGGTCATCGCGGAAACCTTCTACCGCTTTAAAGATAATGGTGGTAAGGAGTGGTTCAATCCCGCTGATGTAGAAGTCAAACGCGATGAGAAAGGTCGTCCGTTAAGCGCTGTTCTAATCAGCGACGGCCTGCCGGTGGAAATGGGCGGCATCGAGAAGATGTCTAAATCGAAAAACAACGGTGTTGATCCTCAGTCGATGATCGACAAGTTTGGTGCCGATACTGTCCGTCTGTTTATGATGTTTGCCGCACCGCCCGAGCAGTCACTGGAGTGGTCGGATTCAGGCGTTGAAGGTGCGCACCGCTTCTTGAAACGGATTTGGCGTCAGGTGACCGAGCACCTTGCTGCTGGTACACCGGGCGAACTGACCCTTGATGCGTTAAACGACGACCAAAAAGCGCTGCGTCGTAAGACCCACGAGACTATCAAGAAAGCCAGCGATGACATTGGCCGCCGCACCACCTTTAATACCGCCATTGCCGCGGTAATGGAACTCTCTAACGCAGTGGCCAAGTTCGACGACACGTCCGAGCTCGGCCTAGCGGTCAGTCGCGAAGCGCTTGAGGCATGTGTGCTGCTGCTGGCACCCATTACACCGCACCTATGCCACACGCTGTGGCAACAATTAGGCTATGACCAGCCCGCCATTGAAGCTCAGTGGCCGAAGGTGGATGAAGCCGCACTCACCCGCGACAGTATCGAACTAGTCGTGCAAGTGAACGGAAAGCTGCGCGCGCGCCTAGAAGCCCCGGCCAGCGCAGATAAAGCCGCCATCGAGCAACTGGCGATGGAGAACGAAAACGTCCAGCGCCATCTGGAAGGTAAAACGGTTCGTAAAGTCATCGTTGTACCCGGCAAGCTGGTTAACATTGTGGTGAGTGGATGAAACCATCCCAACACGTTACACGCCGTCGTTTCCTCGCTACCAGCATCGCCGCCTCAGCGGCGGTGCTGCTCAGCGGCTGCGGGTTTCGCTTGCGCGGTTTAGATTCAATGCCGCGCTTGCCGGCCCTGTCACTAGAGGGCGACGACAAAAGTGCCTTGGCCCAACAGCTACGCATCCGGTTACTGCAGCAAAGCAGCGAGGTTTCTGATGGCGCCCCCTGGCGGGTCACGCTGGGCTCACCGACGCTTCGCCAACGCCGTATTGGCAGCGAAGGGCGTGCCAGCCAAGAACATGAGCTAACGCTAAGCACGTCTCTCTCCGTACAGCAGCGAGAGGACAATGCTTATGTGCTTAATAATGCAACGGTAACGACCAATACACGTATTCGGGTCAGCGATGATGATCTGCTCAATCGCGAAACCCTCTTTCAAGAAGCTGAACAAACGCTAACGCGACAACTGGCTGAGCGCATTATCGAAAGACTGGCGAACCTTGAGGCCATTCAGTGAAGGTATTTTCGGATCAGCTTCCCGCGGCCTTAGCAAAAAAATTGCCTAAGGTGGTGATTGTTGCCGGTGATGAGCCACTGCAACATCGTGATGCCTGCGATGCCGTGCGCTCAGCCGCGCGGCAAGCGGGTGTCGAAGAGCGGGAAGTGCTAGATGTAGAACCTAATTTTGCCTGGGGCCGGCTACTGGAAACCGCCAGCAACCTCTCTTTATTCGCCTCTAATAAGCTTCTGGAACTGCGGCTGGGGACGCACAAACTCGGCCAAGATGGCAGTAAAGCACTGGCACAGTATGCTGAATTGATGGATGGCAGTGACGACTTGTTGCTGATCAGCATGGGCAAGTTAGACGCCAAGCAACAAAAAAGCGCTTGGTTTAAAGCACTCGATAAACACGGTTTATTTGTACCTGTATGGCCCGTTGATGCTTCGCGCTTAGGCTACTGGCTGAGGGATCGCGCATCGCTGCATGGTTTGCAAATTGACCTAGAAGCGGCTCGCTTATTGGGTGAGCGCACCGAAGGTAATCTGTTGGCCGCTGATCAAGAGCTGCAAAAACTCGCGCTGATTCATCCACCTAACACTCGCCTTAATGTTGAAAGCATTGCCCAAGGCGTGGAAGACAGCACTCGCTTTGATGTGTTTAACCTTGCGGATGCCTGTTTAAAAGGAGAGCCAAGCCGGACCTCGCGTATCGTTAATGGGCTGCGCAGTGAAGGGGTTGAAGCTCCCATCGTGCTTTGGGCACTCAGTCGCGAGCTACGCACCCTGCTTTCGCTGCACCAGCATTTGGATCAGGGACAAAGCTTTGAGCACGCGTGTAAAACTCAGAAACCAATGATTTTTGATAAACGCCGCCCCGCTTACCAAAAAGCGATCAGTCGCCTATCAATGAAACGTTTACACAAACTCCTGCTGATGGCCCAACGGTTAGATCTTGCTGTGAAAGGGGCTTCTGCGGTGCCCTTATGGCCAGGGCTTCATGACCTAGCCATGACCATGGCGGGTGGTAAGGGGCTTTTAGCTGAATCCCATTGGACCTACCGCATTAGTGCAAATAATTAGCACTTTTCGTTTTCGCCTTAAATCCAGTACGGTTTATTTCTATACTATTGATTCAGGTTACAAATTAGCTTGCTCCCCGATACGTCTAAGGATGAAGACAATGAAAAAAGTGCGCGCTTACCTCTCAAGCTTACTGATCGCTGCGTTAGTCATTACCAGTCTACCTGTTGCCGCTGCGCCCACAGCCCCGCAGAGTATGGACGCTGCCTCTACAGACTTAGTCTCTACCCAATCTGTTTTAGCAGGCGACCGCGCAGGTGCTGACCGCGAGCGTATTAATGAAATTCTCGCCCGTGCAGATGTGCAAGAAGAGCTGCTCAAGCAAGGTGTTGATCTAGATGACGTTGAAGCCCGCGTTGCCGCACTAAGCGATGCAGAAGCGCAGCAAATGGCCGAACAACTCGAACAGCTGCCCGCCGGCGCCGGCGTGATTGGCGCCCTATTTGCGGTATTCGTTATCCTGCTGGTGACTGACATTCTCGGTCTCACCGATGTTTATCCGTTCACTCGCTAATTTGACTGCCATGATGAAACACCTTTTAAACGCCCGCTTTGCGGGCGTTTTACTGCTTGCCCTACTGCTGCCCACTCTGCTTAGCGGCTGCGCCCGCAGCCCGGTGCTACTAGAAAGCACTAAAGCTAGCCTAGCACCGCAAACTGAGCTTACCGAAGTACCGTTTTACGCCCAGACGGCGTATCAGTGTGGCCCAGCAACGCTGGCAATGGTGCTCAATCACCAGGGGGTAGATGCAGGGCTTGAGCAGTTAATCCCACAGGTATTTCTGCCTGGGCGAGAGGGTAGCGTCCAACCTGAAATGCTAGCCACTGTGCGCCGTTATAAGCAGTTAGCGATCCCCGTTCGTGGCACCATGGATGCATTGCTTGGCCACCTGGAAGCAGGTGACCCCGTGGTGGTGATGCAAAACCTCGCTTTGCCAGCTTTCCCGATGTGGCACTACGCGGTGGCCATTGGTTTTGATTTACCTAATGAAACGCTGATTTTACGTAGTGGCGAAATCGAACGACATACGATGTCGTTTAGCCGCTTTGATGCTACCTGGGCACGCAGTGAGCGCTGGGGATTTGTGGTTAGCGAACCAGGCAGCCTGCCCGAAGGCGTTACCGCCCGCAATGCACTGGAAGCCATTAGCGCTTACGAGGAGCAGCATGGGCCTGTAGCAACACTTTCCAGTTGGCAAGCCTTTGTAGAACGCTTCCCTGCTAATCCGCTGGGTCAATTTGCACTCGGCAATGCGCTATACGCCGATCAACAACCTCAAGCAGCGCTGGAAGCCTTCGAATCAGCCACACAGCTTGACCCTGCCATGGGCGCTGCATGGCTCAATGTAGCCATACTCAGGCTTCAGAAGGAAAATAGGGAGGGTGCGCGCGAAGCACTCACTCAGGCTGCCACCTTAGACGGTGACTGGCAACCACGCGCGCAGCAACTGCTGGATGGTTTGTGAGGCGTGAGTATGGGGGCATAGCCCCCATGCTTAAAACATTTTAAAACACTCGGTTTAAGCCATTTTGCGCCGCCACCCGGTACGCTTCGGCCATGGTGGGGTAATTGAAGGTCGTATTGATGAAGTACTTCACGGTATTCGCATCCCCTTCCTGCTGCATAATGGCCTGGCCGATGTGCAAAATTTCCGACGCCTGGTCACCAAAGCAATGGATACCTAAAATCTCCAACGTATCTTGGTGGAACAAAATCTTCAGCATTCCCACCGTATCGCCGGTGATTTGCGCACGAGCAGTATCTTTAAAGAAGGCCTTACCCACTTCGTAGGGCACTTTGGCTTCGGTCAGTTCACGCTCGTTGGGGCCGAAAGAGCTGATTTCGGGAATAGTGTAGATCCCGGTGGGTACATCGCTAACGAAGCGATACTCTTTTTCCAGTAACTCGTTACAGGAGTTTAATCCCTGGTCGTAGGCAGCACTGGCGAGACTCGGCCAACCAATCACATCACCTGCAGCGTAAATATGCGGAATCGCGGTGCGGTAGTGCTCATCAACGCTAAGCTGGCCTCGGCCGTTTGCCTCTAAACCAATGTTCTCAAGTCCAAGGCTATCGGTATTACCGGTACGACCATTCGCCCAAAGAAATGCATCGGCGCGGATTTTCTTGCCTGACTTCAGATTTACGGTTACGCCGGCTTCATCACCTTCGACACTTTTATAGTCTTCGTTATGGCGGATCAGCACACCGTGTTTACGCAGATGGTAGGAAAGCGCATCACTGATCTCATCATCCAAAAATGACAGCAGACTATCGCGGTTGTTGATCAAATCAACCTTAACACCAAGACCCGAAAAGATAGAGGCGTACTCGCAACCGATCACACCTGCCCCAAAGATCACCAGTGTCCGCGGGGTATGGGAAAGGCTGAGAATCGTATCAGAGCAGTAAATACGTGGATGACGAAAGTTAATATCCGCCGGACGATAAGGCCGAGAGCCGGTAGAAATAACAATTTTCTTGGCTACCAGCTCTTCCACGCCTTCCTGCCGGTCTCGCACTACCACGGTATGCTCATCTTTAAAACGCGCCACACCATGAAACAGATCAATGCGGTTGCGCGCGTAAAACGTTGTGCGCATTTCGACCTGTTTATCGATGGTGCCACGCGAGCGCTCCATCACTTTAGGAAAAGAAAACCAGCGGGGTTCACCGATATCGCGGAACATGCGGTTGGTATTGAACGCCATGATCTGTTTGACCTGATGGCGCAGCGCTTTTGAAGGGATTGTGCCCCAGTGGGTGCAGTTACCCCCCACCTGGGCCTGCTTTTCAATAATCGCCACTCGCTTGCCATGCTTTGCGGCGTTAATAGCAGCGCTTTCCCCAGCGGGACCAGTACCTATCACCACAACATCGTAATTGTGAACGGCCATACGACTTGGATCTCCTTATTCCTGACTTAAAAGCGCTCTCAACAATGGCATTTACATAAACGCTCGCGGTGAGCGAGCGTCTGAGCAGCCAATTGCTAGATTAACGACGCGTTGCGTCATAACCTAGGTCAGCTCCACGGCTTTCATCGCTACGCCGACGTACACTTCCACGCTTGCGGTTTTCTTCTTCACAAACCTCATCTTTGCCGCCGCAGATGTCACAGCCTTCTTTTAGGCCTAACTGATTTAATCCACCACAGGAACCGGCAATAGGCTTGCGGCCCATTAATACGCCAACGGCCATTGCCGTCATTACCAGCGCCATAAAACCAAATACCAGTAGCCAGATTGTCATGTTCACCTCCCAGCATTGCATTAACTGCTCACCTGCCGACAACGGTCATGTCGTTAAGTGCCGTAGAATTTTAATGCCTATTGTACCTCAGCCACTTCAAAATGATCAGGCAACTCATCGTTTTTCAAACATTCACATACAAACGGGGCTGACCAAAAGGCCAGCCCCGCTCATGCCCGAAGGCAACTTACACAATCACGTTGTTAACCGCCGAAGTCATCCAGCAGGATGTTTTCCGGCTCCACGCCCATATCGAGCAATAGCTTGATAACAGACGCGTTCATCATGGGCGGCCCACACATGTAGTACTCACAATCTTCAGGAGCTGGGTGGTCCTTCAGATAGTTTTCGTACAATACATTGTGGATAAAGCCTGTCGGCCCTTCCCAATTATCTTCTGGCTGCGGGTCAGAAAGCGCCAGGTGCCACTCAAAGTTCGGGAACTCTTCGGCTAGCTGATCATACTCTTCGTTGTAGAAGGTTTCACGCCAGGAGCGCGCACCGTACCAGAAAGTAATTTTACGATCTGACTTCAAGCGTTTGAGCTGATCGAAAATATGGCTACGCATTGGCGCCATACCCGCACCACCACCGACAAAGATCATTTCCGCATCTGTGTCTTTGGCAAAGAACTCACCAAACGGCCCCATAACGGTAACCTTGTCGCCAGGCTTCAAACTGAAGACATAGGTCGACATAAGGCCCGGCGGGTGGCTTGTACCCGGAGGCGGCGTCGCGATACGAATGTTGAACTTGAGGAGGCCCTTTTCATCCGGGTAGTTAGCCATGGAGTAAGCGCGAATAACTTCCTCGTTATTCTTATGGGAAATTTTGAACATATCAAATTTTTCCCAATCGCCACGATACTCTTCTTCGATGTCAAAATCGGAGAACTTAATATCGTAAGGCGGCGCTACCAGTTGCACATAACCACCGGCGCGGAAGGCAACTTCCTCACCTTCGGGCAGCTTCAGGTTCAACTCTTTAATGAAGGTCGCGACGTTAGGATTCGCGGTAACTTCACACTCCCACTTCTTAACGCCGAAGACTTCTTCAGGCACTTCTACTTTCATGTCCTGCTTCACAGGAACCTGACAAGACAGACGCCAGCCTTCTTTCTTTTCACGCATAGTGAAGTGAGACTCTTCCGTCGGCAAAATAGAGCCGCCGCCCTCTTCTACTCGGCACTTACACTGAGCGCAAGAACCGCCGCCACCACAGGCAGAGGAAAGAAAGATTCCGTTTGCAGCTAGGGTGTTAAGAAGCTTACCACCAGCCTGAGTCTGCAGGGTGTGCTCGGGGTCGCCGTTGACTTCAATCGTCACGTCCCCGCTACTCACTAGCTTGCTGCGCGCTGCCAGAATGATCGCCGTTAAGCTAATAACGATGATCGTGAACATGACAACACCGAGCAAGATGACAGATGTATCAACCATGTCGGTTTCCTATTGCTGAAGGTTTTCTATACCTCGGCAGCCTGAGCTGCCGAGAAAACCGGCTCCGATTAAAGCTGAATGCCAGAGAAGGACATAAAGCCCAGTGACATCAAGCCAACGGTGATAAACGTAATGCCGAGGCCCTGCAGACCGCCCGGCACGTCGCTGTACTTCAGCTTTTCACGAATACCGGCCAAGGCCGCAATCGCTAGCGCCCAACCGGTACCCGCGCCGAAGCCATAAACCACGGCTTCGCCAAAGTTGTAGTTACGCTCCACCATGAACAGTACGCCACCGAGGATGGCGCAGTTAACGGTAATCAGCGGCAGGAAGACACCCAGTGCGTTGTAGAGCGACGGCACGTACTTATCAAGGAACATTTCCATGATCTGTACCAGCGCCGCGATGACACCGATGTACGAGAGCAGACCCAGGAATGACAGGTCGATGTTTTCAGCACCGCTAATGCCGGTCCAAGTCAGCGCGCCTTCTTGCAGCAGGTACGTGAATACCAGGTTATTGACCGGTACCGTGATCGTCAGTACGACGATAACGGCGATGCCGAGGCCAATGGCAGAAGACACCTTCTTGGATACCGCTAGGAACGTACACATGCCCAGGAAGAAGGCAAGTGCCATGTTCTCGACGAATACCGAAGCAACGAAAAGGCTCAGATAGTGTTCCATGTTACACGGCCTCCTTCGGCTTGGTGTTGTGCTTCATCTTGAACTCGTTCTCTTCTACCTGCTCGGGGTTGACGGAGCGCAGTACCCAGATCAACAGACCGATGATGAAGAAGGCAGAAGGCGGCAGTAGCAGCAAACCGTTCGGCACGTACCAGCCACCGTTCTGGATGGTCGGCAGGACAGTGAAGCCGAAGATGCTACCCGCACCCAGCAGCTCACGAACGAAGCCAACGACCATCAGAACAAAACCGTAACCCAAACCGTTACCGATACCGTCCAGGAACGACATGCCCGGTGTGTTGGACATCGCGAAACCTTCCGCGCGACCCATTACGATGCAGTTAGTGATGATCAGACCGACGAACACCGATAGCTGCTTAGACATTTCGTAAGCATAGGCTTTGAGGATCTGGTCGACCACGATAACCAGCGAGGCAATGATGGTCATCTGAACGATGATACGGATCGAGGACGGAATGTGGTTCCGAATCAGCGATACGAACAAGTTCGAGAAAGATGTTACGAAGATAACCGCCAGCGCCATGACCAGCGACACGCTCATGCTGGTGGTGACCGCCAGAGCAGAACAGATCCCCAGAATCTGAAGCGCAATGGGATTGTTCTTGAAAATCGGCGCCGTCAAAACGCCTTTTGCATTTACATCCGCCATGATCAGGCCCCCTCAACGTCGTCGAAGTCGGTATCGGTGTCTTCGGCGTCTGATGGCTCGGTTCCGCTGCGGAATTTAGCCAGGTAAGGCGCAAAGCCCTCTTCACTCAGCCAGAACTGCAGCATGTTAGTCACGCCGTTACTGGTCAGCGTGGCCCCGGAGAGCGCATCGACTTCATGCTCGTTACTCGCACCGCCTTTGGTCAGGTGGATTTCAGGAGAGAGGTCGCCCTCTTCGCTGTAAATCTCTTTACCTTCCCATTGGGCTTGCCAGCGCGGGTTGTTCACTTCGGCACCCAGGCCCGGTGTTTCCGCGTGGTCGTAGTACGTGATACTGACGATGGTGTTACCGTCACCTTCAACGGAGAGGAAGCCCATCATACGACCCCAGAGGCCCTGACCACGAATGGGCAGAACGATCTGATCGGGGTTTTCAGCATCGCCGACCAGATACACGGTCGCGAAGTTTTCCACCTGCGTCAGGCCCGCGATGTCACGGTCGCCAGACAGCGTGCGGCCGGTAGCCGGGTCACGCGCAGCTTCGAAACCATCGAAGGTATCTGGGTCGAACTGATCGGTATACTCACCAGAATCAAGCTCTACCACACGCGCGGTGATTTGGGTGCGGAACACTTCCTCAACATCCATGCCGGGCTCATAAAGACGTGCCACGTTGAGGATGTTGGTTTTACGATCCAATTCCTGATTGAGCTGCTGCATAGGGCGCAGCGCAACGGCCGCCGTCGAAACGATGACCGAGCACACGATGCACAGCGAGAACGCTACGATCAGGACTTTCTTGATGGAGTTGTTACCTTGTGCCATTAGGCAGTCTCCTCGGCCGGTACGCCAGTACGCTTGAGACGGCGCTTCACATTGGCCTGGACGAAGAAGTGGTCAATCAGCGGCGCAAACAGGTTGGCGAACAGGATGGCCAGCATGATGCCTTCCGGGAACGCCGGGTTCACCACGCGGATCAGCACGGTCATGACACCGATCAGTGCACCGAACACCAGGCGACCTTGGTTGGTCATCGCAGCGGACACGGGGTCGGTCGCCATGAATACCATGCCGAAGGCAAAGCCACCGATGACGAGGTGCCAGTACCAGGGCATCGCGAACATCGGATTCGTATCAGAACCGATCAGGTTGAACAGCGTGCTGGTGATCACCATGCCCAGGAAAACGCCCAGCATGATGCGCCAGTTGGCAATCTTGGTCCACAGCAGGACCGCAGCACCGATCAGGATCGCCAGCGTCGAGACTTCACCCACGGAACCGGGAATGAAGCCCAGGAAGGCATCCCACCAGCTGTAGGTATCGGTCAATGCGGACATGCCATCTTGGAACGCCATGGAGAGCGCCGTCGCACCCGTATAGCCGTCGGCTGCTACCCATACCGCGTCACCGGAGATTTGCGCTGGATACGCGAAGTAGAGAAAGGCACGGCCAGTCAGCGCAGGGTTCAAGAAGTTCTTACCCGTGCCGCCGAAGATCTCTTTACCGATTACCACACCAAAGGTAATACCCAAGGCAACCTGCCAAAGCGGAATCGTGGCCGGCAGAATCAGCGCAAACAGCACGGAGGTCACGAAGAAGCCTTCGTTGACTTCGTGGCCGCGCTTGATGGCGAACAGTACTTCCCAGAAACCACCCACGGCGAAGGTCACCAAGTAGATCGGTAGGAAGTAAGTCGCGCCGAGAACGAAGTTCGCCCACAGGCTGCTCGGATCATGACCGCCCGCGAGGGTCATCATGATGGCTTCGCGCCAGCCGTTCATGGAGGCATAGCCCGCTTCGATAGCGGTGTTCGCCTGCCATCCTGCGTTCCACATACCGAAGAACATGGCCGGGAAGGTACACATCCACACAGTGATCATGATGCGTTTCAGATCGACGCCATCACGCACGTGCGCGGTAGTTTTTGCAACACTGGGGGGCGAGTAGAAAATGGTGTCTACCGCTTCGTACAGCGGATAGAACTTTTCGTACTTACCACCTTTATGGAAGTGCGGCTCGAGATTATCGAGTGTTTGTCGAATACCCATCATCAGGCCTCTTTCTCGATCATGGTGAGATTGTCACGCAGGATTGGGCCGTACTCGTATTTGCCGGGGCAAACGTAGGTACACAGCGCCAGATCCTCTTCGTCCAGCTCAAGACACCCAAGCTGCATGGCAACCTCAATGTCGCCCACAATCAGCGAACGCAGCAGTTGCGTTGGCATGACATCCAACGGCATGACGCGTTCGTAGTTACCCACCGGCACCATGGCACGTTCAGAGCCATTGGTTGAAGTGGTTGGTGCATAATTGCTCAGGCCTTTAATCTTAGAAATGTAAATGCCCATGACTGAGTGCCGATTAGCGCCCGTAGACATCCATCCCAAGAAGGTGCGCTTGTTACCTTCCTCAAGCAAGCTTACTTGGTTATGGAAACGTCCCAAGTAAGTCAGGCTCCCTTCAGCAGAGGCACCAGAGAACACAGAACCTGAAATAACACGGGTGTCATCGGGTTTGATGACCTCACCTGCTAAGAGTTCCTCCGTACTGGCACCAACACGGGTGCGCAATAAACGAGGATTTTCAGCACGCGGGCCGCCGACAGCAATGATACGGCTCGTATCAAGCTTGCCTTCTACAAACAGCTTGCCGAACGCAATCACATCCTGATAACCGATGTGCCACACTTTTTTGTGCAGGGCTACCGGTGAAAGATAATGAATATGCGTTCCTACCAAACCTGCCGGATGCGGGCCAGCAAAGCTCTCAGTCTTTACGCCGCTGACATTACCACCAGGAATGGAAGCATTAGCTCCCGTACACAGAAAAACGTTGCCCTCGGTCAGGCGGGTTAGCACCTTGAGGCCGTCTTCAAATGCTTGGGAGTTTTCGTTGATCACTACCGCAGGGTCAGCGCTAAGTGGATGAGTATCCACAGCAGTAACAAAAATATCGGTAGGTGTGCTGTCGATAGCTGGCGTGCGAGAGAAAGGCCGGGTGCGCAAAGCAGTCCAAAGCCCTGACTCAACCAGTTGATCAACAACAGATTGACGTTCAAGCTGCCCTAAAGCGTCACGATCATGAGAAGCAAATGTCATCGCTTCTTCATTTTCATCGACTTTAATAACGACAGACAGCAGACGTCTCTTTTCGCCACGGTTAATAGCAACTACTTCACCGCTGGCGGGCGCTGTAAAGCGTACACCATCAATTTTCTTATCGGTGAAGAGTAATTGGCCCAGTTTGACCTTATCCCCTTCCTGAACTTCCATCGTCGGCTTCATGCCAACGTAGTCGGTGCCCAGGATTGCCACGTGGCGCACAGGCCGCGCATCTTCAATACGCTGCTCGGGCGCTCCCGTGATGGGGAGATCCAGGCCTTTTTTGACTTCGATCATAGTCTCGCCCAGTTGATGGATCGGATATACGAAGGTAAGGGGTTCGAATGCTTATTTCTGTTCAGTAAATTCTTATTGTCTGTTCAGATCGTTACCAGTCAGGCTCAAGCACGCTTGAACCACCCCGAAAAATCCATCGTATTATAAAGATAAGCGCGGCCAATGACCACATCCATGACAGCCTCCTAAAGTGCTATAGACGCTTGATCTGATCTCGCTTTCAACATAAAAAAAGCCACCCGGAGGTGGCTTTTGGTACAACTTAGCGATTAAAAGCGCATTAACTGCTGCTTAAACGCCATTAATGCTCAAACGGCTTAATGCGGCAGCTTCAAAAACTTCACATTAGACATATGCTGAAGAATACGAATAACTTGGCAGCTATAGCCAAATTCATTGTCATACCACACATAAACGACGGCGTGGTTACCGTTTGCGATGGTGGCTTTAGCATCGACAATCCCTGCATGACGATTGCCAACAAAATCAGACGATACAACTTCTGCTGAATCCACGAAGTCAATCTGCTTCTGGTAGGAGGAATCAATCGATACGCGACGTAGGTAATCGTTCAACGCCTCTGCATCGGTGCCCTTTTCCAAGGTTAAATTCAAAATAGCCATAGAAACATTGGGCGTAGGCACGCGAATGGCGTTACCTGTGAGCTTACCTTCAAGTTCAGGTAGCGCTTTTGCGACCGCTTTTGCTGCACCTGTTTCGGTCAATACCATATTCAGCGCCGCACTACGCCCACGACGGTCGCCTTTGTGGTAATTATCGATAAGATTTTGGTCGTTGGTGTAGGCGTGCACGGTCTCTACGTGGCCTGTCACTACGCCATATTCATCATTTAGCGCTTTTAGCACTGGCACGATGGCGTTGGTAGTACAGGACGCTGCCGACACGATACGGTCATTATCGCCAATCGTTTCATGATTAATGCCGAATACGATATTTTTGATATCGCCTTTGCCGGGGGCCGTTAACAATGCTTTCTTAGCGCCCTTGCACTCAAGATGCTGACCCAATCCAGCCTCGTCGCGCCAGATACCGGTGTTATCAACAATCACCGCGTTGTCGATACCGTAAGCAGTGTAATCAATTTCACTAGGCGAGTCGGCGTAAATAACCTGAATCACGTTACCGTTGACAATAAGTGTACGCGCTTCAACATCGACAGTAATTGTGCCGTCGAAAGGCCCATGTACCGAGTCACGACGCAGCAGACTGGCGCGTTTCTCAAGGTCTTTTGCCACATCGCCGCGGCCACGAACGACAATGGCTCGCAAGCGCAACAGATTGCCGCCGCCCGCTTTTTCGACCATTACACGTGCCAGCAAACGACCGATACGACCGAACCCGTACAGCACAACGTCTTGAGGCTCACCTTTGCTGCCGTTTGGCTGAAAGCCATCAATGATCTCAGCAAGTTCTTTACGCAGGAAAGCATCAAGGTCACCACCGCCCTGGCGTTTAAAATTAACCGCCAACTTTCCAACGTCAACATGGGCAGGGCCGAGGTTCATCTCACTCATCGCTTTTACGATGGGGAACGTATCTTCAACAGATAGCTCAGTGCCTTCAATTTTGCGTACAAAGCGGTGATCTTTGAGGATGCGAATGACGGACCGCTTAATCAAGGAACGACCAAACATAGTGGCGACAACATTATTTTGGCGATACAGCTGACCCACTAGCGGAATCATTTGCTCAGCCAGAGCTTCGTTGCTTTGCCATTCCTGAAAAACGTTTTCGAGAGCTTGCTGACTCACGTGCGGCCTCATTGGGTAGTGAAAAGAAATTTCCTGGAGCATTATCCTGGGCTTACCTACATGCCGCAATGAATGGATAGTCGCACAACATGTAGGGGTATTACAGAAAAAGCGGATTGACTACAAACCACAATAGTGTATCGGAACCACAAGGCTTACTTAACTACTAGTGGTTGCTTTGCGCAGGCCTCTGCCTGAAAGTACTGATCGTGTATGATCCAGATTCCGTTTCAGCGCAAAACGATACCGTGACTATGTCCTCTTTTTCTCTGCTCGAACCGCCCCAACCCAAAGGGATTCGCGACACGCTCTACCTAACAGCGCCGCCGGGCAGTGCAACTGCCCTGGCGCTGGCTCAGGTCGCGTTAAGCGCACCATTATTGGTTATTACGCCGAACACTGCCAGCGCACAGCGCCTGGAGCAGGATCTGGCATTCTATAGCAATGTTCCCGTTCTACCCTTTCCAGACTGGGAAACACTGCCTTATGACAGCTTCTCCCCGCACCAGGATATTATCTCGTCACGCCTGCGTACGCTGCGCTTACTGCAGGATGGCGTACGCGGCATTGTGCTGGTGCCAATCAATACGCTGATGCAGCGTCTGCCTCCCGTATCATACATCGCTGGGCGCGTGATGACGCTAAAAGCGGGCGCTAAGCTAAATCGGGAAACATTTCGCGAATCGCTATCGCGGGCAGGTTATCGTGCCGTAGAAACGGTCTACGAGCCTGGCGAATACGCCATGCGCGGCGCAATTATCGACCTTTTCGCCATGGGTATGGATGAGCCAATTCGTATCGATTTGTTTGATGACGAAATCGATACGCTACGCCATTTTGACCCTGGCAATCAGCGCTCGACCAATAAAGTCGATGTGATTGAGCTACTCCCAGCTCATGAGTATTCACTCAGTCGCAGCGCTATTGCTTGCTTCCGAGAACAGTTTGAAACGCTTTTTGATGTTGATCCGCGCCAGTGCCCTCTCTATAACGATGCACTGAAAGCCATCCCCTCCCCGGGCTTGGAACAATATTTGCCACTGTTCTTCGACGAAACCGCTTCTTTATTTGAGCACGTTACCGATGACACCCGTGTAGCACTGTTGCCTAGTGTATTCGAAGCAGCTGAGCAACACTGGCAGTCCATTGAATCACGCTACGAGAATTTGGGTGTTGATCCAACACGCCCCCTTTTACCACCGCTTCGCGCGTTCATTCCCGTTAATGACGTTTTTTCGGCGATAAAAGCCCGCCCCCGAATCGAACTAACCGAAGACAACACGCAACGCCATGCCCTGGCGCCGAAGGCCCAAGCACTACCCTCGCTGGCAATTAACGCTCGCGCCAAGCAACCCCTTAACGAACTGGCTACCTTTCTGGATGCACAGCAAGCTACGCGGGTACTGTTTGTTGCCGAGTCACGGGGACGCAGAGAAGCGTTAGAAGAAGTATTGGCGCCGCTTAAATTAAGCCTGCCCCATATTGACAGCTTCCAAGACTTTTTAAGCAGCACTGATCGCATTGCCATTACTGAAAGCTTGGTAGGCAGCGGCTTGTGGCTTACCGAACCGAATGTCGCGGTAATCAGCGAGACTGAGCTCTTTGGCGATGTCGTGCGCCAGAGTCGGCGGCGAGAAAAAGCGACCGACGACAACGAATTGGCCGTGCGCCATTTATCTGAGTTACGAGAAGGCGCACCGGTTGTTCACCAAGCACATGGCGTCGGCCGCTACTTGGGGCTGGAAACCCTTGAAGCTGGCGGTCAAGCTAACGAATTCCTGGCGCTTTCATATGCCGACGGTGCCAAACTTTATGTCCCGGTCGATAGCCTGCATCTTATTTCTCGCTATAGCGGCGCTGATGACGAACTCGCTCCGCTGCATCGGTTAGGCTCAGATCAGTGGGAAAAGGCACGCCGTAAAGCGGCTGAGAAAATCCGCGACACTGCCGCTGAGCTACTCGACATCTACGCCCGGAGGGAGGCTCAGGAAGGGTTCATTTATGATACGCCGGGCGATGAATACGTTCGCTTCTCTGCCAGCTTCCCATTTGAAGAAACCCCTGACCAGCAGGCAGCCATTGAAGCAGTAATAAGCGACATGATCTCTCCTCAGCCAATGGATCGCGTCGTTTGTGGCGATGTAGGGTTTGGCAAGACCGAAGTCGCCATGCGTGCTGCATTCCTAGCCGTTCAGACTGGTCGCCAAGTAGTGGTGCTTGTGCCCACTACGCTATTAGCTCGCCAGCACTTTGAAAACTTCCGCGACCGCTTTGCCGACACCGCTGTGAATATTAGCCTTATTTCACGCTTCACAGGCGGCAAGGAAATGACGCAAACCTTGGAAAGCATCAAAAATGGCCAAACCGACATTGTAATCGGTACTCATAAACTGCTGTCTAAAAGCGTTGAGCTGCCCAAAATGGGGCTTTTAATTATCGACGAAGAGCACCGCTTTGGGGTCGCGCAGAAAGAGAAACTCAAAACGCTGCGCGCCGAAATCGACATTCTGACGCTAACGGCAACACCGATTCCGCGCACCTTGAACATGGCCATGAGCGGCATCCGAGACCTGTCGATTATTGCCACCCCACCAGCACGGCGCTTATCGGTCAAAACGTTTGTGCAACAGCGAGATAGCAGCGTCATTAAAGAAGCCCTGCTGCGTGAAATATTACGCGGCGGACAAGTCTACTTTTTGCACAATGAAGTCAAAACGATTGAAAACGCTGCCGAACAAATCCGCGAACTGGTGCCAGAGGCACGGGTTGCTGTCGCTCACGGCCAATTACCCGAGCGCAGCCTTGAGCGAGTCATGTCAGACTTCTACCATCGTCGCTTCAATGTGCTGGTGTGCTCTACCATTATCGAAACCGGCATTGACGTGCCCAGCGCCAACACTATTTTGATTGAGCGCGCCGATAAGTTCGGCTTGGCCCAGCTACACCAGCTGCGTGGCCGTGTTGGACGCAGCCACCATCAAGCATACGCTTACCTACTAACGCCGCCCCCCAAGGCAATGACACGAGATGCCGTGAAACGTCTGGAAGCGATTAGCGCCTCTGATGATCTCGGTGCTGGCTTCACCTTAGCAAGCCACGACATGGAGATACGTGGCGCAGGCGAGCTTCTAGGCGACGAGCAGAGCGGCCAAATGGAAACCATCGGCTACACGCTTTACATGGAAATGCTGGATCGCGCGGTGAAGGCTATCCGTGCGGGCAAAACGCCTAACATTGACGCCCCCTTCAACACCGGTGTCGAGATTAGCCTCAATCTGCCGGCGCTGATTCCTGACGACTATATTCACGACGTACAGCAGCGCCTGGTGATGTATAAACGTATCGCCAATACCCAGAGCGACGCTGAGCTTAAGGAGCTACAAGTCGAGCTTATTGATCGCTTTGGGCTCCTTCCTCAGCCTTTGAAGAACCTGATACGTCAGACTAGGCTTCGCCACCGCGCTGAACAACTGGGTGTAGCGCGCATTGAAGCCGGTGAGAACCGTGGACGAGTGCTTTTCAACGGCTCTACCCAGGTCGATCCGCTAACCCTTGTGACGCTTATTCAAAAATCGCCACAGCACTACCGACTGGATGGCTCAGACACTTTACGATTTGAATTCCCAATGGAAACCACCGAACAGCGTTTTGATAAAGTCGAAGCTCTGCTTACAACACTCAATCAAAAAGTAGCGGCGGCGTGAACCTTGGGGCAAACTTGTATGAAAGCCCTACGCACGGCCCTCTAACTGCCGCCCTTGACAATGCTAGTTTGCAGCAATGTGGCGCATAAATTAATTAGGAACCACCATGAATATTCGTAAGTTATATAACGCCTGGGGCCCGACGAGCTTAGCTGTCTTACTTACAGCAAGCCTCTCTACCCCTATTTATGCACAGTCTCCAGCCGATACAGCTGAAGGCCCAGCCCCTGCTACAGAAGAGGCGCTTACCAGCGCTGACCAGCTCGCTGAGCAAAGAGAACTACCCCGCGGCCATTTTCGCCTTCCTGAAGAAGGCGACATTATTGGAGAACACTACACCGTCGTCGTAGAAGATCCTGAAGACACACTCATCGATATAGCGCGACGCCATAACATTGGCTACGAAGAGATTCGTATGGCCAATCCAGGCGTCAGCATGTGGGTACCTGGGGAAGGCACAGAAATCGTTATACCTGCGCGCTATATTTTACCGCCTGCACCCCGCGAAGGCGTGGTCGTAAACCTGTCTGAACTGCGACTCTATTATTATCCGGCTGACAACCCTGGCATTGTTGAAACCTATCCCGTCAGTGTTGGCCGTGAGGAATTTGCCACACCGATCGGCATTACCCGCACGACAGTGAAGGTAAAAGATCCTGCCTGGGCGCCGCCAGCCTCTATGCGTCGTGAAGCAGCTGCACGTGGCGAGCCAGCCCCCTCTATTGTGCCTGCTGGCCCTAACAACCCGCTGGGTCGTCACGCTATATTACTGGCGATGCCTAGCTACCTGATTCATGGCACCAACCGCCCTGAAGGCGTCGGCATGCGGGTCAGCCGCGGCTGCATCCGCATGTTCCCCGAAGATATCAAGTCGCTCTACGAGCGCATGCCTACCGGCACTCAAGTCAACTTGATGGATGCACCGTTTAAAGCAGGCTGGGCAGCGGACGGCACACTGTTTGTGCAGTCTTACCCTCAGCTTGAAGAAAACGTTGGCGATTTTGAACCACTGCTTAATGCCATCGAACGAGTAAGCGAGCTTGCTGAAGACCAAGCAGAAGTTGACTATGCCCAGGTAAAACTAGCAGTAGAAAATCCGGATGGTCGCCTTATAGCGCTTTATGGCCCCCAAGCACCAGCACCAGCCCCTGTTGAAGAGCCTGTGGAGCTTGATGGATTATTAGAAGAAATTGAGCTCACAACAGCGACACAAGCCGAGGAAGAAGCATAACCTTAGTCAAAATAAAAAAACCCCGCCGAGGCGGGGTTTTTTTACATCTACAGCAACCCTAAGTTTTAACACTTAGAGCCCAGGCAGAATTACTTCTGCATGGAACGCTGGAACATGCGGTTCATTTCTTCACGGTTCTGCTGAGACATCTGCAGAGCAGCTTGCGCATCGCGCTGAGCTTGGTTAGCAGTGTTCATTGCTTGTGAAGCCATGCTGCGTGCTTCTGCGGCGTCAGCCTGTGCAGATTCAGCAGTCATGCGAACTTCTTCCAGGGCGCTGGTAGAAGCACAGCCAGCCAGGATTGCCAGTGAAGCAGCAGCGGCAGTCATCTTCAGAGCAGTCTTCAGAGTCATAATGTTCTCCTTGAGTCTTCCTTGGGTACAACGTTAAGGGTATGACAAATTTAAGGCTAAAGCGTTAGCTCAATTTTGTCTACCTGCGGTGCAGGTTCTTTACAGCGACTTGTACCATGGCATTACACCAATGCACGCAAGTCAAACGCTGTTTTATAATAGACCACAGCGGTTGTCTATAGCCACGTATTTAAAACCTTTAACTTCCTTCAACGACATAGCTTATCGGATCACTACGCGAGTGCCAACACCTACCAGCGACGCAACGCGTTCAATTTGCTCGTTGGTGACAGCAACACAACCCTGAGTCCAGTGGTACTGGCCATGAATATCTGGATCACCCTCGCCAATACCATGTATGCCAATGGCACCGCCCAATGCCGTATTCTGCGGCGGTGAGCCGTGGCGCTGATAGTGATCAAAATAAGCATCATAATCCGCTTGGGAATAAATGCCTTTTTCGAGCGCCATCCTCGCATGAGGTGGCGTAGGATAATCGATACCAATAAAGATATGCCACTGACTTTCGTAATTAAATCGATTAATTCGAAACTCGCCAAGTGGTGTCACATTATCACCGCGGATCCGCTGGGTTTTCGCCCCACCTCGCCCAAGGGATATGGGCGCGTAGTGCTCAACCAACGCATTACCACGGTAAACACTCAACGTGGCGTCTTTATCATCAATTAATACCCAAAGTTCATTGCTGTGACGCGGAATACTCGCACGCGAAAGCAGCGTCTCAACCAGATCTGTGGGCTCATAATTATTTAAGGTACCGGAAGTCGCTGCACTGGCCACAGCAGGCCAGCCCAGCGCCAACGCTAAAAAACGGCGACGGTTTACAGGCATCATTATCGTTCTCTATATAGGCCAGTATCACCAGCCAACAAAGCATTTGTGGCGGTTGTTATACCTTATTCTCACACCAAATGTCAGTGCTTTCAAAAAAGCCAAAAAATAAGCCAGTGCGACAATATGGCAACCGCGCCATTATTAAACGCTATCTAAATCACCTCAAATGCCTGCCTAGATATCTTCGAATTCTTGCATACTCGTTACTAGCTTGCGCGCTTCAGCATGATGCCCTTCCGCCAAGGCGTTAAAAAAAGTTTCCTCTGGCTCTATTTTTGCCCGTGATGCACGATGCTCATAGAGATCCTGTAGCTTGCGATGCGACTCAACCGCTACACGAGTCAGCTCATCAATTGAGTCTGCAATCGTTTGTTGAGCAAGTGCCTCAAGGGCTGGAGGCTGAGGAAAGTCATTAGGGTCATCAAACCATATTTCCAACACTTCTTTATGATTAAAGCCATCACTAAAAAGCGCCTCCAGCCCAGTCTTCATCCGGAGTTCGCTGTCGGCTAAATACGTTAACGCCATGACAAGACGTTGTTGGTCGCTTGAATCAGCCGCAGCACGATACTGACGCGCCATGCGCCCATGATAATCCGCGGCCCATTCAACGAAGTCTTTGACTTGGTTATAGCGCATCTATATCTCCTCTTGCGATTCACTCTCTCTAGGCAATACGTTTGTCGTTATAATTACCACTCTTGGCTAGTTTCACGTAACGCAGCAATATCCCGTTTTGCAGCATGAAGGTTAGCTAACAGCTGGTCAGCAACACTCACTTGGCTGCCGACAGCGATCATTGAGGGGTTCTGCACTGCGCGTTTACTAGCCCCCTCGTCACTGTGCAGTTTCTCAATTTGCCCTACCAGCCAGTGCAACCAGCTATCCGGCTGGTGCAGCATATCTCTTAAGCGCTGCAGCTCAGCAACGGCAGGCCCCTTCTCATTAAGGAGCACTTGCCAGCCATGCTCGTTAAGACGCGCATGCTCGGTCACTTCTTTGAGCAGCGAGTTTAATGCCAGCTCAAAGAGCGCCAAGGCGCTCTCTTCAATCGCCATTTGAAGAGCCTGAGCATGTTCGTCATTACCTGCTGGAAGACCAACCAAAAGCTCAGCTTGATAAAGCAGTTGGTTGGTACGAGAACGTGGGCTCACTTGCGCTTATCCTCCACGTGCCATTTACCCGCCTCAAATGTCGCCTTCCAGCCGGTTGCTTTACCTTCTTCATCGGTCATCACGTACTGCTCTTTATTTTTCCGTGAGTAGCGAATTTGCGCAGGACGGCCATCCGGGTCTTCGCTGGGCGCCTTTAAGATAAAGTGATACTTTTCCGGTAGTTCGTCGGCGTGGGCTTTTAGCTCTTTTACCAGCGGCGGACGGGTTTCACGATTTTTAGGAAACTTGCTGGCCGCTAAGAACAAGCCACTGGCACCATCACGCAGCACGTAGTGATCCTCTACCTTCTGGCAGGCCAGTTCCGGCATGGGAATGGGGTCCATTTTGGGCGGTGCCACTTCACCACTACGAAGCAACTTGCGGGTGTTTTTACACTCACTGTTGGTGCAGCCGAAATATTTGCCAAATCGACCTGACTTAAGCTGCATCTCAGAACCACACTTATCGCATTCGATAATGGGGCCGTCGTACCCTTTGATTTTGAACTTGCCCGCTTCCACCTCATAACCATCACAATCAGGGCTATTGCCACAAATATGCAGTTTGCGACCCTCATCGATGAGATAGTTATCCATGGCGGTTCCGCACTTCTGGCAACGACGCTTGGCACGGAGTGCGTTGGTTTCTGCTTCTTCGCCTGCATCTTCTGCAACAGCTTCTTCACCAGGGATTAAATCAATGGTGGTTTTACAGCGCTCTTTGGGCGGCAAGTTATAACCACTGCAACCCAAGAACACACCGGTGGAAGCCGTCCGAATTTGCATTTTGCGACCGCAACTTGGGCAGTCAATATCCGTAGGAACCGGCTGATTAGGGCGCATTCCTTCGTCGCTTTCGGCTTTGCTAAGCTCCTGACTGAATTCACCATAGAAAGCATCCAGCAAGGCTTGCCAGTTACGCTCGCCTTCCGCAACTTCATCCAGGCTATCTTCCATTCGAGCCGTAAACGAATAATCCATCAAATCGGGGAAAGACTCTTTCAGCCGTTCGGTGACAATATCACCCAATTTTTCAGCATAAAAACGGCGACTTTCTAGCTTCACGTAACCACGATCCTGAATCGTGGAAATGATGGCAGCATAGGTAGAAGGACGGCCAATGCCCTGCTTCTCGAGCTCTTTTACTAAGCTGGCTTCCGTATAACGCGGGGCCGGTTTAGTAAAGTGCTGCTGCGGGTCAAGCTTTTCAAGCGCCATCGCCGTGCCCTTCGGCAAATCAGGCAGGCTTTGGTCTTCATTTTTACCCGATGGTTTCATCACCCGCGTATAACCATCAAACTTGAGCACTCGCCCTTTGGCGCGCAAGTCGTAGCCATCAACCTCAACACTCAGCGTACTGGAAAGGTACTCCGCAGGCGTCATCTGACAGGCCACAAATTGACGCCAAATCAGCTCGTAGAGACGCTCTGCATCACGCTCCATTCCAGATAGGTCACTAGCCTTGCGCTCAACGCTAGAGGGCCTGATCGCCTCGTGGGCTTCTTGGGCGCTCTCCTTGCTGCTGTAACGGTTAGCAGAGTCTGGCAAATAGCGTGCTCCGTACTCATCACCAATAAACGAGCGAACACTCTCTACCGCATCCTTTGAAAGATTGGTGGAGTCGGTACGCATGTAGGTAATGTAACCGGCCTCGTAGAGACGCTGAGCCATGGTCATGGTTTTCTTAACAGAGAACCCTAACCGGCCACTGGCAGCCTGCTGCAATGTTGAGGTAATAAACGGAGCAGTAGGCTTGGAGCTCGTCGGCTTGTCTTCACGGGAGGTAATCGCAAGCTTGGCTTTGCGCAGTTGCTCAATGCGCGCAAGCGTGTCCTTTTCGGAGGTAGGACGGAAGGGTTTACCATCCTGACGCACCAACGCAAATCTAACCAGCTCGCCATCCGGGGAAGCGAGATCTGCATGGACATCCCAAAACTCTTCAGGAATAAACGCACGAATTTCGCGTTCACGCTCAACGATCAAGCGAACCGCGACAGATTGAACACGACCTGCTGATAAGCCCCTGGCAATCTTGGCCCACAGCAACGGTGAAAGCATAAAACCAACAACACGATCCAAGAAGCGGCGCGCTTGCTGCGCTTCTACCCGGGGAATATTTAGCGCCCCTGGCGACTTAAACGCATCCTGAATGGCATTTTTGGTTATTTCATTAAATACAACGCGCTTATAACGACTGTTATCACCACCAATCGTCTCGCGCAAATGCCAGGCAATTGCTTCCCCTTCGCGGTCCAAATCCGTTGCGAGATAAACAGCATCAGCTTTTTCAGCCAGTTTCTTTAATTCAGCGACGACTTTTTCCTTACCAGGGAGCACTTCATAGCGCGCTTCCCAGCCGTTATCCGGGTCAATGCCCATCCGCCGAATTAACTGATCATGAGCCTTACGTTTTTTGTACTCTGCTTTCTCTTCCGCCGACATCTTGCGTGTTGCCGCAGCCTGGCGAGCGCGCTCCTTCGGGTCGGAGGCTGCCTTACCTGAGCCGCTGGTCGGCAGGTCACGGATGTGACCCACGCTCGACTTTACGATGAAATCGTTGCCGAGATACTTATTGATCGTCTTCGCTTTCGCAGGCGACTCGACGATGACCAGTGACTTGCCCATAGTGCTCCACTTTCCTAATGCTCAGGCGCTATCGCCCATGCTCTGAATACGTTGTCGCCTGTTGTTACCACTTGACGACCATGAGAAAAATGCGCCTACCCTACCCCAGGCCTGCAACAAGCGCCAGTAACAACCGACGCATAAGTAACAAACTAATGCTGAAGCGCAAGGTGTCTATCCGTACTATTTTTCATAATGAAGTAGCTAGACACTAGACTGCCAATACGCAGACGGCAACCCAAAATACGGAAACAAAAAAACGCCCCTGTATCAAAACAGGGGCGTAGACAAACGCTACAACACTTAGCGCTTGCGCGGTGGTTTCCTACGCGACGCCGCTCTTGGCTGAGGCTTGCTTGCTTCTTTAGCTGCATCTGCTGCTACATTATTAGTAGCAGGCACCGTTTCGGTAGATGCGCGTTGGGTAGCCTCCTTTTCCGTCGATACTGTCTCTGTCGACACGCTTTCAGCTGGAGAGCTTGCAGCGGTTTGCGTATCAATAGCCGCCTTCTGGTCACCTGCTTGCTTAGTGTCAGTAGCGGGTGCGCTCAAGGCTTTTGGTTGAGCGGCTTTCGGCGGCCTCGCTTGATCAAATAGCATCTTCACCTGCTCAAAACGCTCTGCTGCGTGCTCAGATAATTCACCGCTCGCAGCGAACACATGTTTAAGGTGCTCGATATGCCCGTCGATGTCACTGCTGCTTTGCCCTTTTAACAGCTCGGGCAATGACGATAGCGCTCGCTCACGATCTAATTTCAGGATAAAGAACTGATCGCGTACCAAACGCTTAAATTCACTCAACGTTGAACTAGGCTCTAACTCAGCACGGGAAGCACGTAACCGTTTGAAATTACGCTCATCTGTCGCTGGCGCTCCACCTAGCACATAGATAACTGAGCGCATGACGGCTTCATGAGCGCCACCCTGGGCTATTTTATTGCGCAGCTCATTTTTGCGGTTTTCAACAAAACGTTGATGCTCTGGCTCGGCTCCAGGACGACGACGATGCACATGCGCATCGCCATGCAAACCTACCGCTGCTTGCAGTAGTGGCTGTCCGTAAATGTCCATAAACAGCCTTTCCGTCGTGCTATCGCGCAAATCTCGCACTGCATTGAGATTGGCGACGATTTGATCGGAGCACATCGTTTCTAATGCTTTGAAAACATTATCTTGACCCACTTGCTGACGATTGCTGCGTACTGCTTCAGCTATCACCGGCAGCGGAACGGTCAGCGGATTACGATCAGATAGAAGCTTGTAGCCTAACCGGATAGGATGCATACGACGAATCCAGCGTGCCGCTTCTGGCGTCATCATGGCCTGCACCCAGGGTTGAACGTACAGCCGATAGAAACCAAGATTGATCTCAGAAATACGTGCAACCGTTGCAAAGCGACGATCATCTTCTGGGATATGCATTACATCCTGATCCAGCTCCTCAAAGTTACGCGATGTGAACTCAAGCAAATAATCACGCTCAAGTAACTCCGCATCATCTCGCTCGCTGACATGCGAAACCGTTGTCTCATACAGCCCGGGCGGCATAACGTCGATATAGTCCATGTTGGCCGTGAACTCAGCATGCTCTTTACGCGACACACTACCGGAAACAAAGATCCCTAAGTGCCCTGTTGTGTCGTGCATGCAGTACACGATCGTCTGCTCGTTGGCGATGATATCTTCTTCGCCTTCGTATAAATCACGAATCCAACCCAGCGCCTGAGGCGGCGGCGTTATGTCGTCACCACGCGAGCAGAATACGACAACAGGTGAGCGCACATTGCGAAGATCAATCCGGCGGCCATCGCGAGTCACCAGTTGGGCCGTCGAGAGACGATTACCAACAAATAGGTTATCGACAATATATTGGATCTCTTGGCCACCTAAAACAACGTGACCACCCCACCAGCGCTCGAACTCTAAATAGCGTTTGGATTCGGTATCAATGTTGTCATACAGATGGTACTGCTTTTTCCAGTAGGTATTGGCTGGGTTGAGACGCTCGAAGTTCTGCACTAGCCAAGCACCATCAAACAGGCCGTTACCAATGTCGCTAGTTAAAGCAGTAATCCAGCTTCCACCGGTCATACCACCGGTATAGCGCATGGGCGCTTTACCGTGCTCCCCGGCCCAGTAAGAAAGCGGAGCACCGGCAATAAGAATCGGACCAAACACATCCGGCTCAAGTGCCGCAGCCATCATTATTTGCCAACCCGCCTGACAGTTCCCCACCACCATTGGTTTTTCAGCTGTTTCTGGGTGCAGAGCGATAACATGACGCAAAAACGCAATTTCCGCTTCTACCACATCCTCAACGGTTTGCCCCGGTTCAGGAAAAGGCAAAAAACCAATAAAATAGCAAGGGTGACCAGCCTTTAGAGCAACCCCAAGCTCGCTATCAGGCTTGAACCCGCCGATACCAGGGCCATGACCTGCCCTAGGATCCACGACAACAAACGGTCGTTTCTCAGGGTCAATCTGAATATGGCTGGGGGGAAGAACTCTCAGCAGCTCATAATTGGTTGGATGGGGAAGCGTACGTCCATCAATGAGCACCTCTGTATCAAATCCAAGCACGTTCGGCTTGGTTTGCTCCATATGCTCAAGATATTGATTTCCGCGTTCGCGCATAACATCCCAATACAGGACGCTACGCTCAATACTGTCGCGCCAATAGCCCGCTGCAGCCCGTCCGAATCCGAACGGATCTACCATGCTAGCAAAGGCCTCGCCGACCGGTAATGGAGCCATTTGATCAGACGCTCCTGGCCACAGGCTTTTCAGCGCGCTGCCAGGCAACAAAGGATGAGCGAGAAAGTTCATAAATTCTCCCATTGGGTTGATGCAAAGCATCTGTCCCGAAGCGTTGATGCTGCAATGCAATATAGTTTAGGCCACTCACTGCATAACGTCGATGCCTACCTTTGCAAATTCATCATTGTTGTCATAAAGACGCCGCACATCATCGGTGGTAGCATTTCCAGCGTAATGCTGAAACTTTTTTGTTTTGTGGCACTTTCTATCTTCGGAGGGTGTATACCTAGAGGTTGTTATGTCATCCCTTACACTACTCAACCGTTTGACCTTCCGACAATTACAGGTATTTCAGGCAGTTCACCGCCAGCGCTCTTACTCGCGCGCAGCCGAGCAGCTAGGGCTTACACAACCTGCGGTTAGCGCACAAATTCGCCAGTTAGAACTCGCTCTTGGTCAGCCGCTGTTTAAATATGCCGGTAAAACCCTTCACGTGCTACCTGCCGCGGATACCCTAGCGCTCTCCACACGCGAGATTTTCGGACAGCTCTCTAGACTGCAAATGAATCTCTCGGAGATTAATGGCAGCATTAGCGGTGAGCTGAACATCGCAGCAGTCTCCTCAGCCCAGTATGTGGTGCCTTATTTACTAGCACGGTTTCGAGCACGCTATCCCGACGTACGTATTCGTCTAAAGGTATGCAACCGCAGTCAAGCGCTGGAAAGACTGGCAGAACAAAAAGATGATGTCGTGATTATGGCCATGGTGCCTGAAGACGACGACCTGGTAGTCATGCCCATTCTTGAAAATGAACTCATCGCTCTCGTATGGCCAGACCACCCACTACTTCACATGGAAGCACCAACATTAGCCGACTTTGCGCGCCATTATGTATTGATGCGTGAGCCAGGTTCTGGGGTGCGTATCGCATTTGAGCAACTGGCTGTTGACCAAGAAGTCGGCCTTCCCCACCGCATTGAATTAGGCACTAATGAAGCCATTAAACAAGGCGTTATGGCCCACTTAGGCGTTGCCGTCTTGCCCCGCTTGGCGGTTCAACTTGAACTAGAACAAGGGCTGCTATCAGCGCTCCCGCTACCTAACTTCCCTATTCGGCGCTCGTGGTGCACGGTGTATCGTCGCGATCATTTTCCGACACCAGTCGCTGATCTTTTTTTACGCTTTACACGGGAACACCTGCCAGATTTTCGTCGGTATTTCCAAGCCCCATCTAGCCCACTACCTAGCCACGGCGTTTCCTGCCTACCTTTACTGTCACTATAGTGGGCTATCGATTGGCTGGACTGTCTGTTTGGCGGTTCGATGAAGAGGGCTTAGTGTCTTGTTAACCAACAGATATGTTACATTAGCCTACTACCTACGTATCATTCAGAATCTTCAGGGTTTGGCATGTATTCGCGCAGGCGATCCAACTGTCAACGCCATGGCATTTAAACGCCATCGCCACAGCATATGGTTAGACGCCACGACGTTTGGGCATTGCCTGCCGCACAGTAGAGAGGCTCTTTCCTATGAGCAATAACCCCACAACGCGCGTCCCTAGCGGCGAAAAATTCCGCAATGAGCATGGCATGTCGGTCATTAAAGACGGCATGAAACAGCGTAAAACGTCGTCAGATGAGGCGTCTCCCAGTCTTGACCGTAAACCTAAATGGTTGCGCGCACAGATCCCTGGGGGCGAACGCTTCGAAGCCGTCAAAAAGAATGTCTCTACACACCGTCTTAGCACTGTTTGTGCAGAGTCGCACTGCCCTAACATGGGCGAATGCTGGAGCAATGGCACCGCCACCATCATGTTAATGGGGTCTGTATGCACACGCGCCTGCCGATTCTGTGCAGTGGATACAGGCAATCCGAAAGGCTGGCTGGATCTAGATGAGCCGGAAAACACAGCAAAATCAGTCGAGTTGATGGGGCTGCGCTACATCGTATTGACCTCCGTTGACCGAGACGACCTGGACGACGGCGGCGCTACGCACTACGCCAACTGTATTAAGGCTATCAAATCCCGCACGCCGGAAGTAGTTGTAGAAGCCCTAACACCCGACTTTGACGCTGATAAAGCCGCCATTGAGCGGGTAGTCGATTCGGGCTTGGAAGTGTTGGCACAGAACGTAGAGACGGTAGAGCGACTAACCAGCAAAGTACGCGACCCACGTGCAGGTTATCGCAAAACGCTGAATGTCTTAGCGCATGCCAAACAGTATCGGCCAGATATAATTACCAAAACAAGCTTGATGCTTGGATTAGGTGAGACAGACGAAGAGATTCTTAAAACCTTTGATGACCTGAGAGAGATTGGCGTTGATATCGTGACGCTTGGACAATATTTGCGCCCAACCAAAAACCATCTAGCCGTAGAGCGCTGGGTCACCCCAGAAGAGTTTGATCGCTATCGTGTGCTTGGTCTTGAAAAAGGCTTTATGGAAGTGCCGTCCGGGCCGCTGGTTCGCTCTAGCTATCGCGCTGACCGTGTTTTTGAGAAAAACAATCTTGGTCTCGCGTCGCCTGCTGCGGTTCCTGGTCATGAGCCTGACGCTAACCGCATTCCTGCGTTTAACGTCGGATAAATCGCCTAGGCTAGCTGCACGCAATTGGCACAGCTAAATCAGTTCCAACAGTGCCTTGCGTGCAGATCGCTTATTATTGGGTAAAGGATACATCCACCAACTGACGATCCAACCGCTGAGCTAATGCAGACGCTAGTTGACTCCCCACTTGGTGAGCGACAGGCAGCGCCACTAAATCAGCCAATCGCGTTACCTGCATACCTGCATAGCCACAGGGATTGATGCGCCCAAAGGGGGATAAGTCACCGTCTACGTTTAGCGCAACCCCGTGATAGCTTGCGCCCCGCCGAATTCGTAACCCTAGCGAGGCAATTTTCGCCTCACCTTGCTGCGTGTCGACATAGACGCCAGGTGCATCTGGTTTCGCCCAGGCAGAAACGCCATAAAGCGCAAGTACGTCAATCACCGAATTTTCTAGCGCAGTTACTAGCTCACGAACACCAATCTTGCCACGCCTAACGTCCAGCAATGGATATAATACAATTTGGCCTGGGCCATGGTAGGTTACCTGCCCCCCACGATCCGTTTTCACGACAGGGATATCACCTGGCATTAACACATGTTCGGGCTTACCCGCCTGCCCCTGAGTAAAAACGGGATCGTGCTCAACTAGCCAGAATTGATCAGGCGTTGTCTCGTCTCGCGTGTCGGTGAGTTCGCGCATCGCGCTCCACACAGGCAAGTAGGCACGATGGCCAAGCTGATGCAACTCAATAGGTTGACTAGCCAAGGTCATACCACCATGTGTACGCGACCTGTAGCCTTCAGATCATCAAACAGCTGGCGTAATTGCTGTTCGCCAGTGGCTACAATAGTCACACGCACAGATTGAAAACGGCCGTTACGGCTGTCGATGACTTGAAGCGACGTCTCATCAAAATCTGGGGAATGTTTAACAATCACTTGGCACACGCAGGCTGGAAAATCCTCAGCAGCATCGCCAACCACTTTCAATGAGTAATCACAGGGAAAAGTGATTTTAGGTGGCTCGTTTACTTCAGGCTGACGTAAATCTCTTAGCCCATTTTTCGCGCCTTTTTTCATAGCTCGCCTTTACACGGGAATATATAGATACTTCTGCTCAGGGTACGAGTGCAGTACAGCCTTATAAGATTAATAACTTAAGCGCAAAATACTAAAAATCCTGCGCTTAAGCTCGTGGCTACTTATCAGTAAAGTTGCTAATCAAACCACTGAAGAAACGCCTTACTTGGTCAAATAGGCGCTTAAACAAGCCACCCTCTTCAACATTTTCTAGCGCCACTAGCTGGCGCTCACCAACCATTTCTTCACCTAAATATACTTCTAACGTACCGACATCATCACCCACGGCAATCGGCGCTTGAAGATCGCTATCCAGGTTCAAGCGAGCACGCAACTCTTCATTACGGTTGCGCGGAAGTGTCATAAACACTTCATCATCAACGCCAACACGCAACTCATTACTATCACCGCCCCATACCCGTGGCGTTGCAAGCACTGCACCACGCTCATAGAGCTTCATCGTTTCATAGAAGCGGAAGCCGTAGCTGAGTAGCTTTTGCGTTTCCTGCGCTCGCGCCTCTTCTGAGTTAGTGCCCATCACAACTGAAATTAGCCGCATGCCATCACGCTCGGCCGAAGAGACAAGACAGTAGCCCGCCTCCGTTGTCCAACCGGTTTTCAAACCATCGACACTCGGGTCGCGCCATAGCAACCGGTTACGGTTTGGCTGGTCGATGCCACCAAACGCGAAGTTGCGTTGAGAGTAAATAGTATAGTGCTCAGGGTAGTCGTTAATAATATGCTGTGACAACAACGCCATATCGTGAGCGGTGGAGTAGTGATTATCGCCAGGAAGACCTGTCGGATTTTGGAAATTAGTATTGTGCATTCCTAAGCGCGTAGCATGCTGATTCATCAAATCGGCAAATGGCGTTTCGCCACCAGCTAGATGCTCTGCCATCGCCACGCTAGCATCATTACCGGATACAATAATAATGCCATGCAGCAGATTATCGACCGAGACTTGATCGCCTACCTCGATGAACATCTTGGAGCCACCGGTACGCCAAGCTTTCTCACTGATATTAACCATATCAGTCAAGCTAATTGTGCCGCGATCTAACTCACGCTCGACCAAATAAGCGGTCATGAGTTTAGTCAGGCTGGCTGGCGGTAAGCGTTCATCAGAATTATGCTCAGCAAGAATACGACCGCTGTTGGCATCCATCAGAATCCATGAGCTCGCCGCTAGCTGAGGAGCGGAGGGAATAATCGTTTGCGGCTGAGGTATCACCTGAGCTACGGCCGGTGAAGACACCACGGCAAAAACCGCAAACAAACAAAGCCCAGCGGTACGGCGAATAGACATCAATACATTCATCTCTTACTTCTCACAACAAAGAAAAAACGTCAACGAAGCACGTTATTTTAGCTAATAAATGGGGTGAACTATCTCACGATAAACACTTGTGGGAAGCCCGCCCGACGGAGTTCTTCACGTGCTTGGGTTTCCTGATTAGGGCTCACTGGCCCAACCTGCACACGATGCACATCTGCATCACTCATCACCCGTACTTTATGAGGGAGCTCACTAACCAAACGTTGCTGCAACTGCTGGGCTCCTTCTTCACTGCCCAGTGCCGCAATTTGTAGATAAATCGCGTCATCCGCTGCCATTGGTCGCTGAGCAGCAATATTTGGAACAGGCCGTGCATTCACAGTAGAAGATGCCGAAGGCACCTCATCGACTGGACGGCTACTCCTACCTTGCTGAGCCAGCCATTGTTCAGGCTCGATAGCCTCAACCCGAACGGCGCCAGTACCATTATCTAAAAAGCCTAGCCGTGCAGCCGCTGCATAGGAAAGATCTATTTCACGGTCGCTATGAAAAGGCCCCCTATCATTGACGCGCACGATAACAGATTGACCGCTGTCTAAACTGGTGACACGGGCGAATGTTGGCAGTGGCAACGAACGGTGAGCCGCAGACATTTTATACATGTCATAAATTTCACCGTTTGATGTGGCATAGCCATGGAATTTTTCACCGTACCAGGAGGCCGTCCCTTGCTTCACGTAGCCCGTTGCATCCGGCAATACATGATAGGTTTCACCCCACACTTCATAAGTGGAGCGATTACCGGAACGCGATAGCGGTTCTATGCGAGGCTCAGCGTTTGGCACCTTGCTCACATCCGGCGGCTCTAACGGATACGCGTCGCCGGTCATTGCATAGCGCTCCCCCGTCGATTCACCACCACTACTTGCTCCACTGCTGAGCGCCCCGCTCGCACTTTCAGCAGGCTTACTAGCAGGCTGATTGGCGCTATTTTGTTGAGCTTCATGGCTGGCACAGCCGCTAACCAACGCCATGATGATCACCGCACCACCTATGCCACGAGCCTCAGACAGCACTGTTCTCATATTTAGCCCTCAACCTGCCGTGCAATCGCTTCTGATAGCTCTGTCACCGCCATTGCATAGAGATGGCTGTGGTTATAGCGGGTAATAACGTAAAAGTTATATTCCCCCAAGCGATATTGGATACTATCATCGGCAAGCTCGAGCCTTAAAGGCACCACAAGTAACTCTGGATCAAGCGCACTTTGTGGTTCAATGCCAGCTTCAATCGCCTCAGATACAGTCACATCAGGCTTACTGGTTTGGTTAATAGGAAGCGTTTCAGGCGCTGAATCAGGGCCATCGGCCTCATGATAAATTGCCCCATCACGCTGCCAACCATGTACAGCAAAGTAGTTCGCCACGCTGCCAATGGCATCAACCGGATTCTCCCATAAATCTCGTTTACCATCACCGTCAAAATCGACGGCATAGGCTTGATAACTCGTGGGAATAAACTGGGGATACCCCATTGCGCCTGCATACGAACCATAAAGCTCGTCAACCTCAACGCCTTGCTCATGAGCGATTTTCAAAAAAGCCGCCAGTTCGCCCCGGAAAAAGCCACCACGGACAGGATGGTTGAAGGCTAATGTTGCCAATGAGTCTAATACAAGGTGACGCCCTTTATGCTTACCGTAATAGGTTTCAACACCAATAATGGCAGCAATGATCTCTGGTGGGACACCATACACATCCTCAGCCCGAGCAAACGCATCCTCATACTCACTGATGAAGTCGGCTCCCTCCTCAATACGTTGCTGAGTTAAGAAGATATCGCGATACTCATACCAACGTAAGCGACGTTCAGCCGCACCTTCCATCGCGTCCAAAACAGATTGGCTAAAGCTGGCTTGATTCAGGGCATCTGTTAGCCATTGCCGAGGAATTCCTTGTTCTGCTAACTCGTCAACTAGCTGTTGAGTACCTTCATGCTGCTGAGGATCAAAAGGCGACGCGTCGTCAGCCCATGCAACCGTGTAAGCACACGCCAGTAACATAGCTGCCATGCAGCCGCTTGCTTTATTTCGGGCCCATTTCATTAACTAACCACTCCTGTGAAAAAGCACCGCTACTTATCTATTCGATACTAGCGCGGCAACAACCGCCGATGGGCATGTATTGACATGAGAATACCGAACCCTGCCAGCAAGGTCACGCTAGAAGTCCCGCCATAGCTCACTAGCGGCAGCGGTACGCCAACAACGGGCAAAATACCACTTACCATGCCGACATTGACAAACACATATATAAAAAACGTCAGGATAATACTGCCTGCAAAAAGTCGCCCGAAGGTGTCCTGAGCAGAGGTTGCCAGCCAAAGACCTCTCCCCACAATCATGACATACAGGGATAGCAGCACGAGCATTCCCACCAGACCAAACTCTTCACCCAGCACGGCAATAATAAAATCCGTATGGCGCTCAGGCAGGAATTCTAATTGAGACTGAGTACCCTCAAGCCAGCCTTTCCCCCATAAGCCACCGCTGCCTATCGCTGTTGTTGATTGAATAATATTCCAACCCGACCCTAAGGGGTCGCTATCTGGATCCAGGAATGTTAAAACCCGTTGACGCTGATAGTTGTGCATATTCATCCATAGAACAGGAAGCCCTGCTGCAATTAAGGCAGCAATCAAACCAATTAGGCGCCAGGACAAACCTGCCAAAAGCACGACAATAACCGCCGCGCTGGCCACTAAAAGCGACGTCCCAAGATCCGGTTGAATAGCTGTAAGCACCACCGGCAAGCCGATTATCACCGCGCATACAAAAATATGCTTGAAACGTGGCGGTAATTGGCAACGATTCAGATAGGCAGCCACCATCAGTGGCACCGCTAATTTCATCATTTCAGATGGTTGAAACCGAATAACACCCGGTATTTCAAGCCACCGCTTTGCCCCCATACCCACATCACCCGCTATTTCAACTGCCAACAACATAGCTAGACCCAAGCCGTAAGCCAAGGGAGCCCAGCGCAGAAACGTGGAAGGCGATAATTGGGCAATAACCACCATAACAGCGATGGCAACACCAAAACGTATAGCTTGAGCAATCACGGTATCAATACGCTGCCCGGAAGCGCTATAAAGCACTAATAGACCACCACCCATCAGCAACAGCAGCAAACCTAACAGCCACGGATCAAGGTGAATCCGCTCCCAGATGCTTTTGCGCCGAGCAATACCACTATCGGGTGGGCGTACTGGATAACGACGTAATGGGCGAGAGAGGGTTTGCCATGACCTCATTAGTTACCCTCCACGTTGGCAGTATCTTCTTCCAATACTTCTTTAACTTCTTCAACGTCTGGCGCATCGTCTCTTAATATCCATGCATCGGTCATCGCACGCGCCAAATGAGCGGCATGCGTACTACCGCCTCCAGCATTTTCAACAATGACTGAGACCGCAATTTGAGGGTCGTCGATTGGCGCAAACGCCATAAAAAGAGCGTGATCGCGTAAGCGCTCCTCAAGTTCTGCGGCGTTGTAACGCTGATCTTGTCCAAGCGAGAACACCTGGGCGGTGCCTGATTTCCCCCCCATACGGTACTCTAGCCCTACTCCCGTACGGCGTGCTGTACCTTCATTACCGCTGATAACTTTTTCCATGCCACTGAAAACACGGTCCCACCAGTTGTCATTATCCAACTGAATATCGGGCAGCGTATCCGGCAAATCCAACGCTAAGGGCTCTTCACCTATTGCTAACGCAAGACGTGGCTTTACCCAATGACCGCGATTAGCCAATGTAGCCGTTGCACTAGCCAGTTGTAACGGAGTTACTTGCCAGTAACCCTGCCCAATTCCCACAGAGAGTGTTTCACCGGGATACCAAGGCTGATTAAAGCGTGCCCGCTTCCAGTCACGAGACGGCATCAGGCCAGTGCTTTCACCTTGCACGTCATGAGCAACACGTTGGCCAAAACCAAAGTTGGTCATTTGTTCATGCAGATTATCGATACCCAAATCATGAGCTAAGGTGTAATAGTAAGTATTGTTTGAAACAGCAATAGACCGCTCCATGTCTACCCGACCATGCCCCCAACGCAACCAATTACGATAGCGACGAGAGTCATTGGGTAACTGATAGAAACCAGGATCATTAATCGTGCTATCGGGAGTGATAACACCCTCGACCAGCCCCGCAAGCGCCAAAAAAGGTTTAATGGTCGAACCTGGCGGATAATGGCCACGAATTGCTCGATTAAACAGCGGGAGGTCGATATTTTCCTGCAAGCCGCGATAAGAAGCGACATCAATTCCCGTCACGAACTGATTACTATCAAAGCCAGGCGTCGATACCATGGCGAGGATTTCACCCGTCCCAGGAACGATCGCGACGATAGATCCACGCCTGCCATCTAACAGCTCGTAAGCCAGCATTTGCATTGACTTATCAAGCGTTAAAGTAAGGTTTTCCCCAGGTACCGGATCAGTACGACCAAGCTCTCTAAGTACACGCCCACGTGCATTCGTTTCAACTTTACGCAGCCCCGCCTGCCCGTGCAGTTCCGTCTCGTAAAAGCGCTCAATCCCTGTTTTACCAATAAAGTGTGTTCCCGCATATCGCCCAGCATCTAGGGTTTGCATCTCTTCTGCGTTGATGCGCCCTACGTAGCCCAGTGAGTGGGCCATCATTTCGGCATCAGGATAATAACGAAGAAGCTGTGCCTCTACTTCAACCCCTGGTAGACGATGCCGATTCACCGCTAACCGTGCGATTTGGTCTTCGCTCAAATCACTCATTAAAAGCGCAGGCTGAAACGGGCGTTGGCGTTGCCGGGAACGGACATTGAACGCTTCAATATCATCTTCGGGCAAGTCTAGAAGCTCAACTAACAGCGCCAGCGTTTCATCTAAATCATCAACGCGTTCGCGCACCAACGTGAGGTTATAGGTAGGGCGATTTTCGGCAAGGAGGACGCCATTGCGGTCATAAATCAACCCCCGATTGGGGGGCAGCGGTTCGACACGGACACGGTTTTTTTCGGAGCGAGTACTGTATAAATCGTGCTGAACGATCTGCAAGTATGCTAATCGTCCAGTCAGCAATCCCGTCAAAACAACCACCACCAAAACGGCAAGTAGCGCCCTGACACGAAAAATACGCAATTCTTGCTCAGGGTTTTTAAGCGTGTCACGGCGCTTAGGCATGGGTAACGATGACTCTCAAATCAGACAAAAAGCAATTATCGATGATAGGGATGACCTACTAACAGTGTCCACGCCCGGTAAAGTTGCTCAGCCAGCATTATGCGTACCAGTGGGTGCGGCAACGTGAGAGGCGATAAAGACCACGCTTTATCCGCCATTGCTGAAAGGGATGGCTCTAAGCCATCTGGTCCTCCCACCAACAACACAATATCTTTGCCCAACATGCGCCAAGCGTCGGCTTCGTCAGCAAGTTGTTCGGTACTCCAGGTCTTACCCTTAACCTCAAGTGCCACGATATACTCGTCGCCACGAAGCTTGTCACGTATACGCTGAGCCTCTTGCGCACGCGCTTTGGCTATATCAGCATTTTTGCCACGCTGACCGAGTGGAATCTCTTCAATTTCAAGCGAGAAGTCTCGAGGCAGCCGTTTGCGGTAGGTCTCAATGCCCTCCTCAACCCACGCAGGCATTTTGGTGCCCACCGCTAACAGCCGGATCTTCATGACATCGTGGCTCGCTCTTCAAACCGTTTGAGCGACTCACTAATAGCCCCAGCGTCATTGGGTAGGTCTGCCCATAAGCGCTCAAGATCATAGAGGGCTCTCGCTTCAGGCAACATAATATGGACAACCACATCGCCTAAATCGACCAATACCCAGTCAGCATTATCGCCACCTTCAACACCTCGGGGCGCAAGGCCTGACGCTTTGGCCTTTTCCACAACATTTTGCGCTAAGGCAGCCACGTGGCGAGTAGACGTACCACTGGCGATCAGCATCAAATCAGTAACTTCAGTCAGTTTGGAAACATCTAACTGCGTAATATCTCGTGCTTTAAGTTCTTCTAGGGCATCAACCGCTAGATTTTTAAGTGTATCGATGTGCATGGCTCCTAAAGGCAACCCCTTGTTGTCGTAAGCTCAGCAAAAGCAAGCTCAGTGATATTCAGTCAATTAGCCGGCCATTGTAACGGCTTCTTTCCTGACTGCCAGCGCTATTCACCAGAATGATAGAAACCATGCCGCAGAATGGCTTCCTCGACGGCCTCAGGCAGTAGATAACGAACGCTTTTGCCCTTTTCTAAACGCTCTCTTATATAAGTAGCCGAAATCGCCATCATGGAGGGCAAGGCCAGCGTCAGAACATTACCATTAGGGCTTCGCATCAGTTCATCCACACTATCGACTTCACGATTACCCACCAGTTCCCTTAATTCCTCAGGCCACCGCGCGTTATAGCCAGGTCGAGCGATCACAACGAGATGTGCTAAAGAGAATATCTGATTAGCTTTGTGCCATTTGGCTAACCTTAGAAAAGCATCGAACCCGATAATCATCACTAGACTCGCGCTATCGCCATACGCTTGCCGCAGCTCGGCAAGCGTATCCACGCTATAAGAAGGCCCTTCGCGGCGCAGCTCCCGATCATCAGCCATCACACCTGGCGTGTCGCTAATACCTAGCCTTAACAACTCAAAACGCTGTTCCGGTGACACCTGAGGCGTATCACGCAGAGGCGGCTGAGGTGCGGGAATCATGTGTAAACGATCAAGCTCCAGGGCTTCACGAACCTCAACGGCACTTCGCAAATGCCCCAGATGTACAGGATCAAATGTGCCCCCCAGCATGCCTATTCGCATGGGTGTTGAACTCATTGCCTGATTTGCCCATCACCAAAGACGACATATTTTTGCGTTGTAAGCCCTTCTAATCCAACCGGCCCTCGCGCATGCAGCTTATCGGTTGAGATACCAATTTCTGCGCCCAGTCCATACTCAAAGCCATCAGCAAAGCGCGTAGAAGCATTTACGATGACTGAGCTTGAGTCGACCTCAGCCATGAAGCGTCTCGCTAGACTGATGTCTTGAGTCACAATGGCATCAGTATGATGGGAGCCATATTGCTCGATATGCTGAATCGCCTCATCCATACCATCGACGACTTTAATCGCTAAAATAGGCGCAAGGTACTCAGCGCCCCAGTCTTCTTCGGTGGCCAACGCCACTTGGGGCAGCAATGCTCGTGTACGCTCGCAACCACGTAGCTCTACATGGTGCTCGGCGTAGGCACGAGCCAACTCTGGCAGCACGATATCGGCAATCGGCGCATCCACCAGCAGCGTTTCCATCGTATTGCAGGTGCCATAGCGATGCGTTTTCGCGTTTACCGCGATGGCCAGTGCTTTAGCGGGATCTGCCGTAGTGTCGATGTAAACGTGACAAACCCCATCAAGATGTTTAATGACCGGCACCGTTGCTTCGCGGGAAATGCGTTCGATCAGAGACTTACCACCTCTTGGAATAATGACGTCGACGTACTCGGGCATACTAATCATCGCACCCACCGCAGCGCGATCGGTGGTGGCAACAACCTGCACTGATTCAGCTGGCAAGCCAGCGTCAGCTAGCCCCTCTTGGATACAACTACTAATCGCCGCATTTGACGCACTGGCCTCAGAACCTCCGCGCAGCAAGCAAGCATTACCCGATTTTAAGCACAGGCTTGCTGCCTCAAGGGTAACGTTTGGGCGAGATTCATAAATAATGCCAATAACCCCTAGAGGCACGCGCATTTTGCCAACTTGAATTCCGCTTGGGCGATAGCGCATATCGTCAATTTCGCCAACGGGATCAGGTAGTGCAGCCACTTGGTGAAGACCTTCGACCATGGCATCAATTCGCGCATCATTAAGCGCCAGACGATCAAGCAATGCAGCGTCTAGGCCGGTTTCTTTGCCACGCTGTAAATCAAGCGCATTAGCTTCTAGTATTAATTGTTTAGATGCCGTCAGGCGCGATGCCATTGCTTCAAGCGCACGATTTTTCAATCCTGTATCAGCACGACGCAGCTCTCTGGCGGCTGCCCTAGCGCCTTGACCGAGCACCTGGATATAAGCGGGCACATTCCCCGCAGCTAATTGCTGTAGGGCTATGTTTTGGTGTGCGTTTGAACCGCTCATACTTTCTCCCTGTCTTATTGCGTATGCAAGGCAAGTTGCATTCTATGGTAGTGGTACTAGGTGTTTGGCAGTATGTTACGCCATTAGGGCGTTATACTGACGCTACTAATGATTACATTTCGACGCCCACGCCTAGTCAAAGTGCTCCATGGGCAATCCTGAATTAAAGGTGAATAGTAAGCCACCATGCAAAGCAAGTACAAAATACGCCTATTAAGAGCCAACTTGTTCGCAGCGGCGTTAGCATTAGCGTCCTGGACATATATGGCGCAGCCCGCGGCCGCGCTAGTACTTTGGTTATCTGTAGGCTGGCTTTTTGTTACTGCACTATTGCTCGATTTTAGCCATCGTCGTTCTAAAGGCCTACCTTGGCAAGCACTCTCCGGGGCGCTACTGCTGGGGCTTATTGCCGTGGCTCCAGAGCGCCATAGCTTTTTAATATGGGCTTGGGCGGCAATGTTTATGCTGCCTCAGAAACGCTGGGTGGCCGTGTTCAATACCTGCGCTGCGTTGATTAGCTGGTCATTCATTGCCCCCCTTCTTAACTTACCCGAAGCGCTACTACTGTTGGCGGCATTGATCACGCTAGGTGTGCTGTCCAGTGCAAAAGCGTGCCAGTTAATCGATATTAACGGCTCCATTCGCAAACGCCTTCGGCTAATCCCCGGATTAAATCTATGGCCAAGTGGACAGCTGCTGAGAGACCTGAGCCGAGAACAAACCCGATCTGAACGTGAAGCCATCTATGCAGAGTTGTTAATTATCCAAGTAAAACGCCATCAGCTTTGGTCGGCGGCGCAAAAATTATGCAACCTCATATACAGTTTTGAACACGTTTATCGCTTAAATAATCAGACGCTTGCCGCCTTGACCTTGTCGCATAACCCAAAGGAAGCCGCCCACCGCCGCAAGCTTCTCTGTGCAGGCCTCCCAGAAACACAGCACTCCCACCATCTACCACTAATGGATATAGAGCTATCAGGCCTATCCATCGAAACGCTGGTTCAGCCCCCGCCTCAACAACGGGAAGGTAACGATGATTGATCAACCGCGGCAAAGACACCTGATGACTTTTGCCTACACTGCCAGTGTGATCCTAGTAGCAGGGTACACATTCTGGCTTTATGGCATGGGAAAATATCACGACCTTTTAGTGCCAATGTTTGTGACACTGCTGCTACTTACTGCGTTGCTAATGCACCACAGTCAGGCGTTAAACCCGGTTCTTCCCCGTGCTATTTTGCTGGGTAGTAGTTATATCATTACCCTGGCTGCCTTCTACAGTCATCCTAGCATCTCGACAATTTGGATCGGACTGCCCACGGCCGCTGCATTTTTTTTACTACCGCTATCGAACGCTTTCTTGCTAACGGTATTTTCCAGCCCCTTGTGGTGGCTACTAACCCGTCACAGCGATGCATCCTCAGAGATAATTATTGCTTATACCGCTCTCATTCTGCTGATGGCCTTACCACCATGGGAGCACGCACGACAAAGAGCATTGCTGAGGGCGACAGACCCAAACGACAATGATTGCAATGCTTACCATATTGATACGCTAAAAGAGCGGCTTCACAATGAGTTTCTGCGCGCTGCAATGCTTAACAAACGCTTGGCAGTCTTAGTGATGCATTTACCTCAGCTTGATATGGCGGAAGAGCAATTTGGCTCACGCGCGCAAACGGCACTGTTGGGCGCTCTCTGTAACGAAGTCAATAGCCGTTGCCGCGACCACGATCTGTTAGGCCGGGCAGACAACGCCACGTTCTGGCTAGTGCTGCCCGACACAAGTGAGAGCGGTGCTATGTTGGTGCGCGAGCGGCTTCAACGCGCACTATCACAACGTGTTCTAGTGGAAACTGGGCAGCTAGAAACCCGCATTGCTGTTTGCCTACCATGCCGAAATGAGAGCTTTGAACGCTATATAAATCGCTTGGAAGCTCGTGCAAAAGCATTATCTATCGCCTAATGCGGATTAAATGGAGCAGTATTTTTCATGGCTGATACGCTTTTTGCCCTGCCACTCTCGCCAGTCATGTTATTACTGCTGGTTGCACTGATTTCACTGCTTGAATCCCTTGCGCTGGTTGGCTTATTGGTGCCTGGTGTTGTGTTAATTACCGCAGCTTCGTCCGTGGCGGGACATGAAGCCATTGCCCTACCATGGCTAATCGGCGCTGCGTTACTAGGCGCAATTTTGGGGGATAGCATTAGCTACCTGCTTGGCTATCACCATCGTGAACAGGTCACTAACCGTTGGCCTTTATCCATGCACCCAGAATGGCTGGAACGCGGCGCACGTTTTTTTAACCGTTATGGTATCCATTCAGTATTTATTGGCCGGTTCGTAGGCCCAGTCCGCCCCATTATTCCGCTTATTGCAGGTATGATGCGGATGCCAAAGCGCACTTTTTTGTGGGCCAATATCACCTCCGCAGCCCTGTGGGCTCCCGCTTATGTGCTGCCTGGCTACTTACTAGGAAGAACCTGGCAACAGCACCTCAACCTCCCCCAAAACATTGAAACGGCAATCATTACATTAGGCGCCAGCATCGTCGTGCTTGCGGTGGTTTTTTCCTGGGGAAGAGCTCAGGTTGGGCGCCATGGCTTTATCTACTTGGCAACAGCACGCCTTATTCGCCGCATCCCCTTTATGCGTCGATCGTGGCTCTCAATGAGCCTTAATGATGAAGTGCCACTAGCCTCGTTACTGCTGTTTTTGATCACGTTGGCAAGTGTCTCCGCCTGGACTCTGCTAGTAATCAATCATCAAGACCCGCTGGCAATAGACCTACAAGCACAGCGACTGTTTAGCTGGTTAACCAATGAACCACTTCAGTTAATCAGCTTAGTTTTAGCTAAAATAGGGGATGCACTTGGGATTAGCGCACTACTTTTGCCTTTGGTCGTTTGGCTGATCCATCATAAACGCATCGATGCTCTCTGCCATTGGGTCTTTGCCATCGGTGGCGTTGCGCTGCTCAACACAATAGGAAAAATGGTTTTTGAGCGTGCTCGACCAGCAACACCAGAGTACTTAATTGGCTCATTTTCATACCCAAGTGCACACACCTCCACGACGGTTGTTGTTGTAGGGCTAGCAGCGGCTTTCATTGCAGCAGAATTGCACCGCAAACAACGAGTTTGGGTTTATTGGCTGGCCATTATCTTAGCAACACCCATGGCGTTATCGCGCTTGATATTAGGCGTTCATTGGCTAAGTGATCTCATCGGCGGCGCGCTCTTGGGCTTGCTGGTATGCGCCCTCATTCGGCTGAATTGGCAGCGACGCGTTAGAGCTCCTTTACCTCATTGCCCGTGGGGCAGACTAATGGCATCCACCATCGCGCTGGTAGTCCTGCGAATTATCCTGATGCCACCTGTCTAGCCATTCGGTGCTATCCCAGGGCCAGCCAGACACCCACCCCAATCATTAGTGTCCCTGCAATACGGTTAAGCAACCGTACATTGCCGCTTTTGCCTAGCACGTTACGCAGCGTTTTCCCCCCAGTGGCGTACACCAGCATGCTGGCAAACTCGATCACTAAAATAACCGCAATCAGCAGGGTTAACTGAGGCGCAAGTGGCCGACTGCCATCTAAAAACGGCGGCAACAGCACCATGAAAAAGGCCCAGCCTTTAGGGTTGGCCACTGCCGTGACTAATCCCTGAGTAGCCAACTGCACTCTCCCTGCAGCAGGTCCGGCATTCAGTTCGGCAGGAATAGCCATACGCCCTCTAGAGCGCCACATCATAATGCCCAAATAAGCTAAGTAAGCGCCGCCTACCCACTTAAACGCAATGAACAGCTCTGGCTGTCGTAGCATTAACGCGGCCACACCAGCACCTGCAGCGGCGGCCACAATACCAACACCAACTAACTCGCCTATCATCATCCACAGCGTTCGCTTCACTCCCTGGGTCATGCCCAGCACCATGGCCAGCGTCATACACATTCCCGGCGTTAGTGAAACGAACAAAAAAGTGGGTACAAACACTGACAGCGTCGCCCATGACATCATCATTACTCTTCCGTGCTGTTTACTTCGTTATCTGTATCGTTCGACGTGGTTTCATGGCCCTCTCCCCAACGCGGTACAAGGCGGTGGGCAATACCTAACTGATTGAGTATCCGGGCGACCACAAAGTCGATCAAATCTTCTATCCGTTCTGGGCGATGATAAAAGCCGGGGGCCGCAGGCAAAATCACGACACCCAGGCGGCTTAGCGCCAGCATGTGCTCTAGGTGAATAGGGGAAAATGGACTTTCACGCGGCACCATGACTAATGTCCGCCGCTCTTTGATGGCAACGTCAGCGGCACGCTCAATTAAGTTATTGCTCGCGCCAGTTGCGACTGCTGACAGCGTGCCTGTAGAGCAGGGACAAATTACCATCGCAGAGGGAGCGCCGGACCCCGATGCCACGGGCGCCATCCAGTCTTCACGCCCAAAACAGCGGATTTGACCGGGCTTGGCACCACTCTGCTCAGTAAGCGCCTCTACTAAGCGTTTTGGCTGAGCGGGTAACGACACATCCGTCTCAGTGGCAATAACCATATGCGCCGCTTTGGAGATCATTACCCACACTTCATGCCCTGAGGCCACCAGTACGTCGATCAAGCGCAGGCCATATTGCGCCCCTGAAGCACCTGTCAGCGCCACCGTCACCGGAGGTTTAAAGTCTGTCACTCAGTTTGCTCCTTGGCAGATAGCGCACTCAATAGACGCTGGTGAACGCCCTCGAAACCACCATTTGACATAACAACAATACGGTCGAGTGGCGACGCGTGAGCAACAACCGCCTTAACAAGTGCATCTATATCGCTATATAGCTCAGCGCTCTCGCCTTGTTCAGCCACTAACGCCTCCATTGACCAATCAAGCCCTGCCGGTTGAAACCAGAACACTGCATCCGCATCGGCAACGCTCTCGTTTAGTCGGGCACGTAGAGCGCCTAAACGCATGGTGTTGGAACGTGGCTCAATCACCGCGAGTAGTCGCCCTTTGGTGGTGGCTGCGCGCAACCCTTTTAACGTCGCTGCAATCGCTGTTGGATGGTGGGCAAAGTCATCAATAACTTGTACGCCGTCCACTTCACCGATGATTTCCTGACGCCGACGGGGTGTTTTAAAACGCGCGAGAGCGGCACAAGCGCGAGCGAGATTCACACCGCAACGGCTCGCTGCAGCAAGTGCCGCGAGTGCATTGCGCGCGTTGTGCTCACCGGTTAACGCCCACTCGACCACGCCGTCCTCTTCGCTGTTTGCCCCGATGTGGAGTACCTGAAAACGACTACCATCAGCACGTTCCAAACGCAGTTGCCACTCGCTGCTCTCTAACGTGCCGAAATGCTCGACCGACGACCATGCCCCCATTGCCAGAACACGCTCCAGCGCTGGCTGTTGATCAGCAACCAGCAAGCAGCCTTGGCTCGGCACAGTTCGCACCAAATGGTGAAACTGGCGCTCAATCGCTGCAAGGTCAGGGAATATATCGGCATGGTCAAACTCCAAGTTATTCATCACCGCAATCTGGGGGCGGTAGTGAACAAACTTAGAGCGCTTATCAAAAAACGCCGTATCGTACTCGTCAGCCTCGACAATAAAGGGGCTGTCGTGATGACCTAAGCGTGCCGACACGCCAAAATTACGCGGCACGCCGCCAATTAAAAACCCAGGCGTTAAGCCAGCGCTTTCCAATAGCCATGCTAAAAGGCTGGCAGTGGTGGTCTTACCGTGAGTACCTGCAACAGCAATGACTTGCCTGCCAGGCAGTACATGTTCAGCCAACCACTGAGCACCTGAGGTATAGGGCAAACCGCTATTTAGCAGCGCCTCGACTTCGGGATTACCCCGCGATAGCGCATTTCCTACAATGACAAGTGCAGGTTGATCAGCAAGGTTTTCGGCGCGATACCCTTCCATCAAGGTGATCCCTGCCTCTTCCAACTGGGTACTCATGGGAGGATAAACGTTCGTATCTGAGCCGCTCACCTGATGCCCTAACTCCCGCGCTAGCAAAGCCAGGCTCCCCATAAAAGTGCCGCAGATACCCATAATATGCAGACGCATAGGTGAAGCGCTCCTTACTTAACCAGTTAACTAAGCTGCTGAGACTAGCATGCAACGTTAACTTGCTCATCTAGTTCAAGGCAGGTCTTGGCTTTAAAGCTAGCGCCTAAGCTCGTTCAGAAGTGACAAAACGCCCAGTTTGATGCAGGATGCGGCTACCTTTTTGCTCATGATCTCTTAAATACGATCATTCATACATATCTTATCGCTGACCAGTGTCAGTGCTACCGAGGGAGCTTACGATGCGCGTTTTAATTCGCTATTTTTTCAGAGGTGTTCGCCTTATTCTAGCCCCCGTCATGTTGATCTCAGAGAAGCTTTCAACCCCTAAATCGGTAGAGCGTACCGAGGAAGAGCAAGCGAAAGTCGATGCCGCCTGTGAACACCTAGCCCTCTACCAGTTCCGGACATGCCCTTTCTGTATCAAAGTACGCAAAGAAATCGCTCGGCTGGGCCTAAAGATCGAATTGCGCGATGCTCAGCTAGACCCTGCCCATAAAAAAGCCCTTCAAGAAGGCGGTGGCAAGGTTAAAGTTCCTTGTTTAAAAATTAATCATGAAGACGGCCGTGAAGAGTGGCTCTACGAGTCAGATGCCATTAACCGCTGGTTGCACCAACATTTCGCTTAAAACACCTTTATACAGATGCCGCTATTGAGCAGAAGCGCCTAAATAGCGGCTCACACTCCCTACACCTTCGTCTAATCTCCTTTCCTCTTAATGCCGTGCCCAGCCCTGTCATTCAGCAGATGAATGATACCTCTCATTATTTCGATTGTATGACGCGCCCCCCACTCTCTATGTTTAAAGAGAACAGAATATTGTTAGAACAGCTTGCAAGCTGACCGTGTCTGTTTTGCTGGTTTTTAAGAGCACTTAGCTTTTAAACACACTGTTTTTAAACACACTTGCTTTGGCCAGCAAAGTGAACAATAAACAATACAAAGGGAAACATTATGACGTTTAAGAAAACGCTACTGGCTTCTGTTATTGGTGCTGTGGTTGCAGGCACGACGATGCTGCCCATGACCGCGAGCGCAGAAACCCTGCGCATTGGTTACTCTGCCGATCCTGAAACCCTCGATATCCACGAGCAGTTATCTGGCGGCATGTTGCGCCTTTCACACTTAGCGTTTGACCCGTTGGTACGTTGGACAAAAGATTTCGAGTTTGAGCCGCGCCTGGCGACCGAATGGGAACAGGTAGACGAAACCACGACACGCATGACGCTGCGTGAAGGCGTCAAGTTTCACTCAGGTAACGATTTCACCGCCAAAGACGTGGTATGGACCATTGAGCGCCTGAAAGAGAGCCCCGATTATCGCGCTATTTTTGAGCCCGTCGCAGGCGCCGAAGCAGTTGACGATTACACTGTCGAAATTACAACCACTGAGCCCTACCCGCTACTGCTCAACCTTGCGACTTACATTTTCCCGATGGATAGCGAGTTCTACACGGGTGAAACGGAAAGCGGCAATGAAAAAGCAGAAATCGTCAAAGCGGGCAACTCATTTGCATCGCGTAATGCATCGGGCACAGGCCCATTTATTATCACTGAACGCCGCCAAGGTGTCCGCGTTGATTTTGAACGCTTTGAGGATTACTGGGATACCGAAAGCGAAGGCAACGTTTCTAAAATTGTCCTGACACCTATTGCTGAGAATGCTTCACGCGTGGCGGCACTACTGTCAGGCGGCGTTGACTTTATCGATGCCGTCCCGCCCAACGACCTGGACCGTGTTCGCGAAGCCGGTAACGCCAACCTAGTAGAAGTGGATGGTACGCGCATCATTGGCTTCCAAATGAACGAAGAGCGCGTTGAAGCCTTCCAGGATGCACGTGTGCGTCAAGCTGTTGATCTGGCGATTAACCAAGAAGGTATTGCCGACCGCTTAATGCGCGGCTTCGCGACGCCAGCAAGCCAGTTCTCTCCCGCAGGCTATTCCGGCCACAACCCTGACTTAGTGCCTCGTTATGACATTGAACGCGCCAAAGAGCTGATGGCAGAAGCGGGCTACGAGGAAGGGTTCAGCGTTGACATGATCGCACCCAATAACCGCTATGTGAACGATGCTCAGATCGCTCAAGCAGTGGCAAACATGCTGGCACAAATTAACATTAACGTTAATCTGCGCACCATGCCGCTTGCCCAGTACTGGCCTGAGTATGACGAGCGCGCTTCCGACATGGCGATGATTGGCTGGCACGCTGACACCGAAGACACCGCCAACTTCTTCCAATACCTCTCTTTCTGTATTGATGAAGAGACTGGCGCTGGCCAGTACAACTACGGCAGCTACTGCAACGAAGAAATCGACGCACTTGTGACTGCGGCAGATAGCGAAACCGATCTCGAAAAACGCAATGAAATGCTGCGTGAAGCCGAAGCCATGCTTTATGAAGACGTGGGCTACATCACGCTGCATTGGCAGAACCTTGCCTATGGTGCAGCTAACGGCGTTGATATCGAGCCGGTTGTTAACGCCCTAGACTTCCCCTATCTAGGTGATCTGGTAATTAGTCGCTAATTGCCACGCTTACTTTCACACGTGCAAGGATGCTTCGTTCCCCAAAGCTTTGGGGGACGAAGCGTTGTATGTGGTCAACAGCCTCATCATAGGCTTCGCCCTAACTTGCAATTAACTCTCTATTAAACCTATGACATAGGTGGCGTACGCCATGATTGCTTTTTTAATCAAGCGCCTGATGCACGCGATATTGGTGATGTTTGTCATCAGTGTACTGGCCTTCGCCATCCAGGATAACCTGGGTGACCCTGTACAACAGATGGTCGGTCAGTCGGTTCCCGAAAGCGAGCGTGAAGCCATTCGCGAGCGCTTGGGCTTAAATGATCCGTTTATAGTTCAGTATGCACGCTTTGCGAAAAACGCCGTTCAAGGCGATTTTGGCGACTCTTATTTTTATCGTGAACCTGCGCTGGAGGTTATCGCCCGGCATTTGCCCGCAACCCTTGAACTGGTGTTTGCGGCTACGCTGATTATTGTGCTTTTCTCAGTGCCAATCGGCGTTTATAGCGCGATAAAACCTCGCTCTCCCATATCACGTTTTTTTATGGGCGCTTCGATCATCGGCATTTCGATACCGGTGTTTTTGACCGCCATCTTATTGATTCAGATTTTTGCGATTGGTATCACTATCACTCTGTTTCCTGAAAGTACCAGTTGGGGAGCTTGGCTAAATGGCCTGCTGTCGACAGAAGGCAATATGCCATCGTTTGGCCGTGGCTATGACTTAGTACATGTGGTAGGCCACTGGGACACCAACCTGGCGACTTGGAACGGTTTACAGCATTTGGTACTGCCCGCTATTTCACTAGCATCGATTATGTTGCCGCTGTTTATCCGCCTGATTCGCGCAGAAATGATGGAAGTGCTGCAGTCAGAGTACGTGAAGTATGCCCGAGCCAAAGGCATTTCAATGCGACGCGTTTACTTTGTGCACGCGCTTAAGAACACCATGCTGCCGGTTATCACCGTTGGCGGCGTACAGATCGGCACCATGGTGGCTTACACCATTTTGACCGAAACCGTTTTCCAATGGCCGGGCATGGGGCTGATGTTCCTTGATGCGATTAACCGAGCCGATATACCGCTGATTGTTACCTACCTGATGATTGTCGGCGTCATTTTCGTGGTGACGAACACCATTGTGGATTTGATCTACGGCTTCGTTAACCCCACCGTAAAACTAACAGGTAAGCCCGCATGACAACGCCCACAACAACGACTGCACCCAGCCGCTGGGAACGCCTGCGCGACTCCTATTTATGGTACAGCTTCAAACGCGACCGCACGGCTCAACTGTGCCTCGCAGTATTTATTTGCTTAGTGATCGCAGCGTTTTCAGCCCCATTGCTAGCCCCTACCGATCCTTATGATCTGGCTCAAATCGACATTATGTCGTCCGAGCTGCCACCCTTTTGGATTGATGGTGCCGATGAGCGTTACAGCCTAGGCACCGATGCCCAGGGGCGCGATTTATGGTCGATTATTCTCTACGGAACCCGCGTATCGCTACTGATTGGCTTTGGCGCGGTCATACTTCAAGCACTGCTCGGCGTAACATTCGGCTTAATGGCAGGCTACCTAGGCGGCCGCATTGATGCTTTTTTGATGCGCTTAGCCGATATCCAGCTGTCATTTTCCACCTTGATGGTCGCTATCGTGGTGGGCGCGCTAGTGAAAGCCACTATGGGCAGCGCGTTCTACAGCCAATATGCCGTACTCATGCTTATTTTGATTATCGGGTTAGCCGAATGGCCTCAGTATGCACGTACGGTGCGTGCTTCAGTACTGGCTGAGAAAAACAAAGAGTACGTTGATGCTGCACGCGTTATGGGGCTACGTAGCAAACGCATTATGTTCCGCCATGTGCTGCCTAATACCATGTCGCCGATTTTTGTTATCTCAACGGTGCAAATTGCTAACGCGATTATTTCAGAGGCTGCGCTGTCATTTTTAGGCTTGGGAATGCCCGAAACCCACCCATCGCTTGGATCACTCATCAAATCGGGCTTTGACTATATCCAATCGGGGTCTTGGTGGATCACCCTAATTCCTGGAGCAGTACTCATTGTGCTGGTGCTGTCTATCAATCTATTGGGCGATTGGCTACGTGATGTCATGAACCCACGACTCTATAAAGGCTGAGGACACCATGGCACTACTTGAAGTCTCTCAACTCGATGTACGTTTTGCCCTTCGCCAAGGTGAAGTGCGCGCTCTACGCGATGTCAACTTCACCCTGGAGCGCGGCGAGCGCTTAGGTATCGTAGGCGAATCTGGCGCGGGTAAATCCGTGGCCGCCTTCTCACTACTTAACCTAATCGCCAAACCCGGCTTTATAGCGGGTGGCAGCATTAAATTTGAAGGCCAGACGCTTAACACCATGTCTGAGCGCGGCCTGCGCAAAATACGCGGTAACCGCATCTCGATGATCTTCCAAGATCCGATGATGACGCTGAACCCCGTGCTCTCGATTGGTGAGCAGATGGTCGAGTGTTTAAAAGCCCATCGACGGATCTCCACCAAAGAAGCCCGCGCGATTGCCCTGGACAAGCTGCAACAGGTACAAATCCCATCGCCAGAAACACGCCTGGATCAATATCCCCACGAGCTTTCTGGCGGTATGCGTCAGCGTATTATTATCGCCATCGCCCTACTGCTCGACCCTGATATTATCATTGCCGATGAACCGACTACCGCCCTGGACGTGACCATCCAAGCGGAAATCATGGCGCTGTTGCTTGAGCTATGCGAACAGCACAACGTGGGTCTGATTCTTATCACCCACGACCTGGGGGTAGTGAGTCAGGTCACCCAGCGCATGCTGGTTATGTACGCCGGTCGCGTTATTGAGCAAGGCCTCACACGGGAAATCATCAACGATCCACAGCACCCCTATACCCAAGGGCTGATCAACGCGTTACCACAAATGGCGACCCCAGGTGAAAAGCTCAACCAGATCCGTGGCAGCATGCCATCACTCTCTAACTTACCTAGCGGCTGCGCGTTTCATCCTCGCTGCGACTTCATCAATAGGGCAGATGGTCAACCACGGCCGGCCTGCACCCAGCAAGTGCCTGAATTTGTCGAATCCGGCAATTGCCGTGTCGCCTGCCATATGGTGGCTGAAATGCTTGAAGATCGTCGCCTGAAGGAGGAAACACAATGAGTGCTCAGGTCGAAACTCGCCACGCTGCGCCCACGCAAAATGAAGAGAGCAGCGAATCGTTGCTACAAATTCGTGGCCTTAAGAAGCGCTTTTCATTATCAGGGGATTTTTTGGAACAGCTGCGCTTTAAAGGCGGCAAGCTGGTGCGTCATCAAGAGCATGTACACGCGATTAATGGCGTTAACCTTGATATCAAACGCGGAGAAGCACTGTGCGTGGTCGGTGAATCTGGCTGCGGTAAGTCCACCGTGGCACGCACGGTAATGGGCTTACTCACCCCCACAGAGGGTGAAATCCGCTATGACGGGCAGCGCATTGATAATTTGAGCTCTCGTCAGCTATTGCCTTATCGCAAGCGCATGCAGATGATTTTCCAAAATCCTTATGCCTCGCTTAATCCACGGATGACGATTCAGCAAACGCTGGAAGAACCACTGCGTTTGCACCACCCAGACTGGAACCGAGAGAAGATACTCGACAAGGTCCAAGACGTTATGGGGTCCGTGGGGATAGACCCCGATTGGGGCAAACGTTTTGGGCATGAGTTTTCCGGCGGTCAGCGCCAGCGTATCGCCATAGCACGCGCCCTAGCCGTTGATCCTGAGTTTATTGTTGCCGACGAGCCCATTTCGGCACTGGATGTCTCCATTCAGGCGCAAGTGCTCAACCTGCTGATGGAGGCCCAACAAGCTCGTAACCTGACCTATCTATTTATCACCCACGATTTGGCAGTGGTTGAGCACTTTGGTACCCGCGTAGCGGTGATGTATTTAGGCACGGTGTGTGAAGTGGCCACAACGGCAACGCTATTTGCTAAACCGCGCCATCCCTATACCCAGGCGCTACTATCCGCTATTCCACGCTTAAAAGATGATCGCCCCCAGCATATTCGTCTTACCGGAGAAGTGCCTACGCCGGTCAACTTACCGAGCGGCTGCGTATTCCATGGCCGTTGCCCCTATGCCAACGCCCGCTGTCATCAGGAAATCCCTACCCTGCAAACGCAGGATGACGGCACTCGCGTTGCGTGCCACGCTGTTGAAGAAGGCCGCCTATGACGCCAATTTTAACGACAGCATCACGTTTGGCAGCACGACGAGGTAAGACATGGAAATTCGCTGGCTAGAAGACTTTATCGCCCTGGCCAGAACGCGACACTTCTCTCGCGCAGCGGATGAGCAGCACGTTACACAGCCCACATTTTCTCGGCGCATTAAATTACTTGAGGAAGAGATGGGCGTGACGCTGATCAACCGGCAGACGTTGCCACTTTCGCTAACCCCCGCGGGAGAGGAGTTCCTGACGCTGTGCGAGCAGGTAACTGATCGCGTGCGCTTAACGCGTGACCGCGTGCGCGAAATTAGCGCCGGGCAGCAGCGCCGCATCATGGTGGCTGCTCCACAGAGCTTACTCCCGCAGTTCTTGCCAGAATGGCTTGCTGCTACGGGCTGGCAAGAGCGCATACAGCCCTATTTGCGTGCAACTGGCTGGGTGGCAAACGACTATTTTCAAGCACTTGGTCGGGCAGAGTGCGATCTTGCTATCTGCTATTGGCCAATCGGGCGTTGCGATTTAGATATCGATACCAGTGCCTGCACGTATCGGGTCATTGGCCACGAGCGTTTGATTCCTGTCACAGGACTAGATGCGAATGGCACACCGTGCGCGTTGCTACCCGGCTCGCGACAGCAACCCGCGCCATGGCTGGCCTATCCAAAGCGCGGCTTATTGGGCTCAGCAGTAAAGGCGCATCTCGCTCGCTTACCGCAAAGCACCTACCTCACGGCGCAAAGTGAAAATCTCTATGCGGCAGGTATTAAAGAGCTGGTGCTTCTCGGCTATGGCATGAGCTGGTTACCCGAACGCAACATAGCCGCTGAGCTCTCCAACGGCACATTAATCAGAGCCGGCGATAGCCGCTGGGATGTTCCGATGGAGCTACGACTATATCGGCACCAAAACCAGCATCACGCAGAGCTGGATAGCCTGTGGAGTGAGCTTGCTCCACCCCGCAGTTAAGCCCGTAGTTAAAGTAATAGCCCGACTTGATACCGTACCCTGAGACACTAGCCAAGCCGCCATTGAAAAAAAGGACACCACCTGCATGTCAGCCTCTTTGTTTAACCTGCAGCGCGAACACTTAGCGCATTTACAGCAAGCTTATGCAGACCTGTTAACCAGTCACAGTCTCGATAGCTTAGCCATCTATAGCGGCCACGCTAGCGCACACTTTGGCGACGACCAAACGCCAACCTTCCAAACTTACGGCCATTTTATGCACTGGGTAGGCATGGCCGATATTCAGCACAGTTGGTTGGTGATTCAAGCCGGCAAGCGCCCACAGCTGTATCTGTATGCGCCAGCAGATTTCTGGCATTTGCCTACTCGCCTGCCTGAAGAACCATGGGTAACTGAGTTTGATATCCACCTGTGTAGCGAAAAGACCACACCAACGTTAGCCGGTCGCGCTGCCGTGATCGGTGATATTGAGGCCACCACACGCCAAGCACTAGACGCACAGTATCAGCCCGAACCTCTGGTTAGGGCCCTCGATGAACTGCGCATGTTGAAGACAGCTTATGAAATAGCTTGTTTAAGCGAAGCCAACCGGCTTGCCATAGCAGGACATCAAGCCGCGCAGGCTGCTTTTATTGGCGCATCGGCTGAGCTAGATATTCAACTGGCCTACCTAGCTGCCAGCAGGCAGCGGGAGTCTGATGTCCCCTACCAGAACATTATTGGGCTAAATGATCATGCGGGCGTATTACACTACCAACACTATGACCTAAACAGTCCCACGCAACGATATAGCCTATTGGTTGACGCTGGTCGCCGTTTTCGCGGTTACTGCGCTGATATTACACGCACTTATGCAGGCCCAGACGCACCTGGCATCTATCGCGATTTAATTGACGGCATTCATCATGTAAAAGACACGCTGGTGGAAAGCGTTGCTCCAGGCATCGAGTTCATTGCGTTACATGAGCAAATGCATCGTTTGCTGGCAGATATTCTGATTGCCAATGACCTTTTTCAGGGCAGCGCAGAACAGGCAATTGATGAGGGAATCACGCGAGCTTTTTGCCCACACGGTTTAGGGCATTCGTTAGGGCTGCAGGTTCATGATGTGGCCGGGCTTCGCCATCCAGATGGAACGCCCTCACCCGCTCCTGCACAGCACCCAGCGCTACGTTTAACCCGTACGCTGCGCCCTGGCATGGTAGTAACGATAGAGCCTGGGTTCTACTATATCCCTATGTTGCTGGCTCCATTGCGCGACAAGGCACTACCGATTAACTGGAAAGTCGTTGATTCGTTAGCCAACTGTGGCGGCATCCGTATTGAAGATAACGTCGTTGTCACAGAGAGTGGCTTCAAAAACTTGACCCCCTGATCAACAAAACGCCCGACCCAAGGATCAACTCCCCAGGCCGGGCGACTATCAGATCGAGGGCAAGATCACCCTGCGCACTTCTCGTTAGAAGCGGTAGGTAACGCCACCACCGATAGTAACGGGTTCCATGTTTACTTTACCGACCTTGTTACCACCTGCATTGATGTCAGCATTCACGTCTGCATAGCTAACGTAACCATTTAGCATGACGTTATCGGTAACCGCTAAATCAACCCCCGCCTGGCCGATCGCGCCATAGCTTTCATCAACGCTTAAGCCAGTGGGCTCGCCTGAGAAGCGGGTATAGTTCAAGCCAACGCCTACATAAGGCTGAACCTTAGAGTCTAAACCGCCCATCGGATAGTAGTTAACCAACAGATTAATCGGCAGACGGTCTACACTGCCTGCGCTGCCACCAGGGCTGGTGTTGAGGTCGTGTTCGAACTTCTCGGAGCTGTTCAGTTCAGCGCCAAGCTTATCGGTGAACAGGTAACCCGCGCCAAACGTAAATCCTCGCGCGCTTTGTACGTTTAGATCTGCCGCGCCAACATTGCCATTTCCAGAACCCGTATCCGTTTGGGCGACACCACCACGTACGAAAACGTCACCTGCTTCGTAAGCGAGTGCTGCTTGGCTGGCGATCAATGCGCTAGCGGTAAGAACAGCAGCAGAAACTAATTTTAATTTACTCATCAGGGTCATCCTCTTACATCTTACTCGGGATTGGTGCCGGTAACTCCAGCTACCTATACAATATATACTAATCAAACAGCGTTTCCAAACTTGTTGTGTTATTTTAATATAAGTTTTACATATCAAGCTCTGTCGGCGGACAGCATCGGTTATAAAAATCAAGCACAAAGGGCAGATATAAAAAAAGTCCCCCGAAGGGGACCCAGGTGGAGCACGCCAGCTCACTCAGTGTATCGCTTACCAATCTCTGTCGGGGCGATTTAGCAAAGAAGGAAGAGACGCCTATTTAACGCTGGGAACTCTGTTCATTTGCTTCTTACCTGATACATAGCGAACTGCGTGCCAATTTAATTTTTAATGAATTAAAACAAAATCTTATAAAAAATAAAAACTAAATATTTATCGCAAGACGTTGTTGCCAATGCCAAAGCGCACCATCTATGAGCATGACAGGCTGATTTTGCCTCATAACGAATCGCTCTATTGGAAACTCCGTTTAACGTTGAGCAGAGAAGTGCTTCTAGCGTGATCGGTTGATCTCGTCTTCAGCACATGCTGCTAAATCTTTTAACACCTGACGCTGCTGCTCATTTAAACGCCGTGGCACGGAGTCAATAATACAAAGCGTTCCTATCCTGAAGCCATCCACCGTTGTCATTGGTATGCCCGCGTAGAAGCGTATGCCTCTATGTACTTTTACCAAAACAAAGTCTTTAAAACGGCTGTCTTGGCTGGCATCTTCAATCTCAAAAATTCCTTCTTCCTGAATGGCATGGGCACAAAACGACTCTTCTCGACACGTTTGGGTAAGCGCGATCCCTCGTCGGGATTTAAACCATTGGCGATCTTCATCGACTAACGTTACCAGCGCAGCCTCTACACCAAAAAACTGGATTGCCAGCCGAACAATCCTATCGAAACGCTCTTCTGGCGGGGTATCCAAAAGCGCTAGTTGGCGCAGTGCCTGTAGCCTTGCTTGCTCACCCTTTACCATGGCGACACCCTCTTCTTAGGTAATGGATAGCGTCATTCATGCAGCAATGCTGCTTAGATCGTTTTGATTAGTAAAATGTATGCATTAATTCAGCTTTTGTCGCCGGTTACACTATTTTTACATTTACGTTTCATGAATTATAAAAATTATCTTTTTGTTATCAATTAGTTAAAAATCTTATTATTAAATCAAAATTTACAATCAAAAAAGGCCATCATAGGATGGCCTTTGGTCGTTTCCTGCAACGGCGCTAGGGCGTGACGATTATTTTCACCTGCGCTTTATCACTCAACAGTGCCTCGAATCCCTCTTCAACAATATCTGCTAGCGGGATGCGTTGGGTTACCATATCTTCAGCGCGGAAGTAGCCTCGCTGCATTAGTGCCATTACCGCCGGATAAACATGGCGATAGGCAATAATGCCCTTCATGGTACGCTCTTTAATGACCAAATCATTGGGATGGAAACTGGCCTCTCCTTCCCAAATACTGACCACGATTACTTCACCGCCTTCGTGAGTGCTGTGCAAAGACTGATTCAGTACGGCCGGAATCCCGGTCACTTCGAACGCTACGTCAACGCCACCGTTGCTCAACATTTGTAGCTTCGCCACTGCATCTTCTTGCTGCGGGTCCACTACGATAGCACCAAGCGCTTCGGCCTTAGCTTTACGTGAAGGAGCTACCTCGACGGCGTAAATTTGAGCGGCGCCTGCTGCTTTTAGTGCCTCGATGGTCATTAAGCCAATCGGGCCCGCGCCAAATACCGCTGCGCTATCCCCTGCCTTCAAACTACTTTGACGAACGGCATGCAAAGCAACCGCCGCTGGCTCTACCAGTGCCCCTTGCTCGAAGCTGAGGTCATCCGGCAGCTTATGCACCATGTGCTCCCCCATCACGGTGAACTCCGAGAAGCCACCGCCGCCGCCAGAAAGGCCATGGAAACCCAATAGTGGCGTGAGGTTGTAGCGCTCCATCTGATAAGCACCGTTCTGGTTAGGTGAAAGAATCGGCTCGATAGCGACGCGATCCCCCACTTTCACCCGAGTTACTTTGTCGCCTACCTCTACCACTTCACCAGCGAATTCGTGCCCCATGATAATTGGTGCTTGCTCACCGCTAATGGGGTGCGGCTTATCGACCGGAATAAAAATCGGCCCAGCGGCGTATTCGTGCAAATCGCTACCACAAATACCACACGCCGCCACCTTAACTTTTACCTCATGAGGGTCGTTAATCGTCGGTATCGGCATTTGCTCAACACGCAGATCTTTCGCTGCATACCAAACCGCTGCCTGCATAGTGCTCTTTTCATCTTTGCTATAGGTCACAGAGAAAATCCCCCATCTACTGCAATGGCTTGACCAGTTACGTGTTCGGCGCAAGCCAGATAGACCACCAGTTGCCCCATATCCTCAGGAGTTTGTGCTTCGCCCTGAGGCAGTAAGGTTTTTTGATGCCTCTCCCAGGAGGCCTGCTCAGTTTCCCCCTCTTCGCGCCACCTCCCAGCAAGACCATCTTCTCCCCGCCACATACCAGTGCCGACGACCCCAGGGCATAGCGCATTCACTGTCACGCCATCGGATGCGACTTCCTTAGCGACAGCATTGGTAAAGCCAATGACCGCAAACTTAGAAGCGGAATAATGGGAAAGATTAGGAAACCCAACCTTGCCAGCGATGGAAGAGACGTTAACTATCCGCCCATATCGGCGTGGCCGCATGACTTCTAACTCAGCCTGTGTACACAGAAATGTACCTTTAGCATTGACCGCCATGACACGATCCCACTCCTGCGCAGACAGCTCCTCAACCGAATGAATACTGATAATTCCTGCGTTATTGACAGCAATATCTAGTTGCCCGAAATATTCTTGCACCGCCTGTATCAGCATATGCACCGATTCGGAGGACGAAACATCGACCTGTAGCGCAATACTACGACGGCCAAGCGCTTCGACCTTAGCAGCCGTTTCTTCTGCAATTTCGATATCCAAGTCGGCGACGGCCACATCCGCACCAGCTTTTGCCAATGCCATAGCAATACCCTGGCCTATGCCACGCCCTCCGCCAGTGACTAATGCAGTCTTTCCATTCAATTGCATGAGCGTCTCTCCTCTTTAATTAATTGAACCGAGCCGGTATACCGACTCGTATAAACGCTCAGCCCAAATGATGAACTGGCTGCAGGCCATAGACAGGGGTATCTAGCCCTTCCATGCGTGCTTTTAACTGCAGCGCCAAATAGCGTGAGTAATGCCGCGACTGGTGTAGGTTGCCACCATGGAACCACAGTGCCTCTTGCTGAGTGGGCTTCCACATATTGCGCAGCTCTCCTTCCCATGGGCCGGGGTCTTTGGTGGTGTCGGAACCTAGCCCCCAACACTTGCCAACTTTATCGGCCACTTCTTGAGAAATAAGCCGTGCCGCCCAGCCATTCATCGAGCCATAGCCGGTGGCATAGATGATCAAGTCAGCATCAAGCTCGCTGCCATCAGTCAGCGTGATGGAGTGCGGATTAATGTGCTCAATGCCTACGCCACTGCGCAGTTTGATATCGCCACTGGCCACCAAGTCGCATGCACCTACATCGATGTAATAACCCGAACCGCGGCGCAAATATTTCAAAAACAGCCCGGATTCATCGTCACCGAAATCGAGCATAAAGCCTGCGCTCTCAAGCTTTTGGTAAAACTCAGCATCGCGCTTTTTAATCGCCTCAAAGGCGGGGCGCTGGAAATCCGGCAGCACCTTATAAGGGATCGAGGCAAACACTAGATCGGCTTTTTCATGGGTTAACCCATTCGCCACAGCCTCTTCCGAATAAAGTGGTCCTAACACCTCTTCCATCAGTGAGTCTGACTTCACAATATGAGTAGATGAACGCTGCAGCATGGTGACATCGGCATCGTGCTCCCATAGTGCGGCGGCAATGTCATGGGCCGAGTTATTAGAGCCCACGATGACGCATTTCTTACCTTTATAGGCATCCGGCCCGGGGTGTTGGCTAGAGTGCTGCTGCTCGCCTGCAAAGTTTTCTGCCCCTGGGAATTTAGGCACATTGGGCATCCCAGACATACCGGTAGCCATTACCAACTGCTTGGGCCGTAGCGTGATCTCTTCGCCGTTGCGCTTAACCTTAACCAGCCACTCACCTGCGGCTTCGTCGTAGCTAGCATTCTGACACTCGGTGGAACTCCAATAATTGAGCTCCATCACTTTTGTGTACATTTCCAGCCAATCACCCACTTTGTCTTTCGGGGCGAATACCGGCCAGTTATCTGGGAAAGGGATATAGGGAAGGTGGTCGTACCACACTGGATCGTGCAAGCAGAGTGACTTATAGCGCTTACGCCAGGAGTCTCCCGCGCGCTCGTTGCGCTCAATGATGATCGTCGGCACACCCAGTTGCCTGAGCCGTGCGCCTAAACCAATACCACCCTGGCCACCGCCAATAATCACGCAGTAAGGCTGCTGGGTATAGCCCAGCTCTGCTTCTTCACGCTCCCGTGACTCCAACCACGTTTCACGCTGCTTATTGGCACCGTGCTCAGCTCCTTTGGGACGATGTTGATTGCACTGTTCAGGGTAGTCGTTCAGTGCTTGCATGGTAGTTAACAACGTCCAGCACTTGCCTTCTTTAAGGCGCAAATAGCCTTTACCGCGGGCAACCGCTGTATTGAAAGTAAACCACGCATCGTAGATATCGCCGTTTTCGGTGGCCTCGCCTTCTAACTGCCAGTCCGTAGGCTGTGCGTTATTGAGCGTGGCATTGAGCATGGCCTGAATTTCATCTTTGCCTTCACAGGTTTTTAAATTCCAGGTAAACGTAAGAAAGTCACGCCAGTAGCACTCGTCTCCAAACAGCGACAGTACTCGCTCAATATCCTGGGTTTGAAGGGCAGTATCGAAATCCTGCAGCCACGCTTGAACAGTCTCCGTGGGGGTTTGCTGGACTTGTGCCGTTATCTTTGACATAGCGGGTACTCCATGTGCATTTGTTATTGTTGAGTTAACTGTGATGCACCCAACCCTAAGCAGCTACCGTGCCAAACAGCCCGAAAAGCACATCAACAAGCTGAAAAATAAACAAAAAATACAGCCTTAATGAGGTACAAGGCAGTGATAAGGCGTAGCGAGGGTCTTTTGCCATGGATGGCAAAAGTAGCGCCCATGGAAGGGTTTACAGCGCCCTCGCCTAGCCTTATCACCTACTGAGTAACCAATAGGGAGTCATGTACACTTGTCACGCTGTTTACAGCTAAACGTTACAGGTGTAACGCACGACTAACGGCGTAAGCAGACCACGTTGACTCTGGGGGTAAAGCGCATAGGCTGAAAGAACAATAACGACAGCGCCCAACGAGTAACGCCATGCTGCACTCCACGCTTGCACCTACACGGCTTCAATCTGAACAACGTCAGCATATCGAGCATATTTTTCAGCTCGGTGAAGGACTCGATACCCCCAGCTTGCCTGCGCAGGCCCCCATTCGTCGCTCCTGGCTGCGCTGCCTGAACGAGTATCAGCTAGACCCCACTCATCCACGCCCAGCGCGGGTGGTGCCGCAGCAAACATTGATTGAGCACCGCGAGTCTGTTGATGAATTACTGCATGTCGCCCGCGCCGGGGTCGACCAGCTTTATGGGCAAATAGCGCAGCTTGGCTACGTACTACTCGTCACCGACCACCGCGGCATTACCGTTGAGTTTCGTGGCGACCCCAACCAGGACCAGCAATTACGCAAAGCAGGCCTCTACCTGGGGGCTGACTGGGATGAACGCTTTGCAGGCACCTGCGCTGTCGGTACCTGCTTGCATGATCGCCAGGCGATTATCTGCCACCGCCAAGAACACTTCGATGCATCCCATATCTCGCTGACCTGCACCGCCGCTCCTATTGCTGACCCTCAGGGTAATGTGATGGCCGTGTTAGATATCTCCGCGCTGCAGTCGCCTACCCAGCACGAAAGCCAGAATTTCAGCCTATCGTTGGTAACGCTTTATGCGCGCATGATTGAGGATGCCTATTTTCTGCAGCGCTACCGCGACTGCCTGATGGTGCGTCTAGATACTTCGCGGGAATTTGTGCACGTCAACGGGCGTGGTTTAATCGCCATTGAAGAGAATGGACAGGTCATCGCTGCCAACGCCGTAGGCCGCGAGCTAATCGCTGAACACCAGCACCGCTGGCCACCTTGGTCCACGAATTACACCCCAATGCTGGGTGAACTATTCGAGTGTGAGATCGCCGATATACTCAGTATTAATAGCGGTACTGATGATCAATTGCGTGCCTTCCGCGCTCGCGCCAGCAACACCATCCACTTTATAAGCCTGCTGGAGCCCCGCCGCCCCCGCATGGCGCAACGGGCAACACCGCTTACTTCTGAACTGCCGGAACCCTTAGCTCGGCTGGGTGCCGACGACCCTGCGATGCGCAAAGTACAAAAACTGGCCGACCGCTTGCGTAATGAAGCTAACGTGAACGTGCTGATTAGCGGCGAAACCGGCACCGGTAAAGAGGTGGTTGCACGGGCGCTGCACGAAAGCGGCAACCGCGCCAAACAACCGTTTATTGCCGTCAACTGTGCGGCCATTCCCGAGTCACTGATTGAAAGCGAACTGTTTGGCTACGAACCTGGCGCCTTTACCGGCGGCCGCTCAAAAGGGATGCGCGGGCTTATTCCACAGGCTCATGGAGGCACGCTGTTTTTAGACGAAATCGGTGATATGCCGTTAGCGCTACAAACCCGACTGTTGCGCGTGCTAGCCGAACGGGAAGTCATGCCGCTGGGGGCTAACACGCCAGTTAAAATCGATATTCGTGTTATTACGGCCACCCATCGCCATATCGAAGAAATGATCCAGCAAGGAGAATTCCGCGAAGACCTCTATTACCGGCTAAACGGTGCTCAGCTGCGACTACCCGCGCTACGCGAACGCGCCGATAAGCTATTTGTTATTCGCCGCGTGTTTGAAGATGTCGCCGCCGAGCGCGCCACGCAAATATCGCCGCGCCTACGCGCAGATGCTATCAGTGCGCTGCTCGCGTATTCATGGCCCGGCAATATCCGTCAACTTAAAAACGCTCTCGCTTTTGCCCTGGCCACTTCGGAAAGTGACGAAATCACCGTTCACGATCTGCCAGAACAGTGCCTTAGCCAGCGAATTACCCTCAACGCGTCGGCCCAACTTGAAACGAACGCCAGCGAAGCCCTTTCAGGTTCACTTATCGATCTGCTCAAGCAACATCACTGGAATATCAGCGCGGTTGCCCGTGAACTAGGCGTTTCGCGTCCCACGGTGTATCGGCAAATGCAGCGCCAAGGGATTGTGCCCCCCAACTGGCAGGGCTGATAGCCAATTGCTCTATCCACTAGTTGGCTATGGGGTTTACCCTCACGTACACTTGTTTGAATCTATTTTTAAACAACTCGTTTCGACAAGCCGAGGCACTCCCCATGGCGTTTGATTCAACCTCTTCTTACATCGCAACTGATGCACTCAAACAGGCAGTCAATGCCGCGGTTGTGCTACAGCGTCCACTTCTCATCAAAGGTGAACCCGGTACCGGTAAAACACTGCTGGCCGAGGAACTCGCTGAATCCCTGGGCACTAAGCTGATTACTTGGCATATCAAGTCCAGCACCAAAGCCGCTCAAGGGCTTTATGAGTACGATGCGGTCAGCCGCCTGCGCGATTCCCAGCTGGGCGTTGAAGGGGTGGAAAATGTCGGTAACTACATCAAGCCCGGCAAGCTGTGGGAAGCTTTCACCGCGGGCGAGCGCGTGGTGCTGCTAATTGATGAAATCGACAAAGCGGATATCGAGTTTCCCAACGACCTGCTGCAAGAGCTGGATCGTATGGAGTTTCATGTTTATGAAACCGGTGAAACCATTCGCGCCGAACAACGCCCAATTATCGTGATTACTTCGAATAACGAAAAAGAGCTACCCGACGCTTTCCTACGTCGCTGCTTTTTCCATTACATCGAATTCCCCGACCGCGAAACCATGCAGGCGATTGTGGATGTACACTTTCCGGATATCGCCCCCAAGCTGGTCGGCGAAGCCTTGGAAGTGTTCTTCGATCTGCGCAACGCCCCAGGGCTCAAGAAAAAGCCCTCTACCTCAGAGCTGGTGGATTGGCTCAAGCTGCTAATGGCTGACGAACTGGCCCAGGAAGCGCTGTATAACCGCGATCCGGCCAAAGCCCTACCGCCGATGGCGGGCGCGCTGGTTAAAAACGAGCAGGATACTCACCTGCTAGAACGCCTGGCGTTTATGATGCGTCGCCAAAAGAGTACGGGGCGCTAAGCCATGTTTATTGGTCTGTTTGATGCCCTCAAACGTGCCGGTGTGCCCGTTTCTCTGCGCGAATTGCTCGACCTGCACGCGGTGGTCGAACATGGCGTCGTGTTTGCCGATATGGAAGCGTTTTATCAAGTGGCGCGTACGGTCATGGTCAAAGACGAGCGCTACTTTGACCGCTTTGATCGTGCCTTTGCCGCCTGGTTTAAAGGCCTTGAAGACATGGACTCGGCGATCGAGGCGCTCATTCCCGATGAGTGGCTGCGACGCGAATTTGAAAAGCAGCTCAGCGACGAAGAGAAAGCCAAAATTGAGTCGCTTGGTGGTCTTGAAGAGCTGATTGAGACCTTTAAAAAGCGCCTGGAAGAGCAAAAAGAGCGCCACGCGGGCGGTAACAAGTGGATTGGCACGGGTGGCACCAGCCCTTTTGGAGCGTATGGTTACAACCCCGAAGGCATACGTATTGGCCAGGATGGTTCCCGCCACCGTCGCGCTACCAAAGTTTGGGACGAGCGACGTTTTCGCGATTACGATGACTCGCTTGAACTGGGCACCCGCAATATCAAAATGGCCTTACGGCGGCTACGCAAGTTTGCCCGCCAAGGAGCGCTGGACGAATTTGATGTAGACAGCACTATCCGCGAAACCGCACGGGATGCAGGGTTACTCAACATTCAAATGCGCCCCGAACGTCATAATGCGGTTAAAGTGCTGCTGTTTTTAGATGTCGGCGGATCGATGGATGATCATATTCGCGTCTGCGAAGAGTTATTCTCAGCGGCACGTTCCGAATTCAAACACTTGGAACATTATTACTTCCACAACTGCCTCTACGAAGGGGTTTGGCGTAACAATATGCGGCGCCGTAACGAGCGCATCCCGACCATGGATGTGTTGCACACTTACGGCGAGGACTATCAGGTGGTGATTGTCGGTGATGCCGCCATGTCGCCTTACGAAGTCACTCACTCGGGTGGCAGCGTGGAACACTTCAATGATGAACCTGGCGGCGTGTGGCTAAAACGCTTGGCTGATACGTTTCCACGCTTGGCGTGGTTAAACCCCATGCCACCCCGTGCCTGGGAGTACACCTACTCGACCCAGTTAATTCGTGACGTTATCGATGACCGCATGTATCCCATGACCATGGAAGGACTGGAAACAGCGATGCGCGAGTTAGCTAAGTAGCAATTCGTCGAAAAGGACAGTATTACTATCTTATCTGAAATTTTAATCAAAAAAACAGCGCGTTCGATGGAACGCGCTGTTTTTGCAAACCTAATCGACTAGCTCTTCTCACTAAGCCATGCGTGAAAGCACATCATGGTTGGTCAATTTGCGGTGCAAAATTGCCATCACCACATGGCCTACAATCAGCGCCAGCAGTGCCCAACCAAGTTCGCCATGCAACAAACCACCAAGCTCTGTCATCCAGGCAATTTTTTCACCATCAAAGCCTGGCATTAGGTTAAACCCAAATACATCCAGCGCACGGCCTGAACCGTACTGGCGAATTAGTGCAATCGTAGGCACTGCGATCATCAAACCATACAGTGCCAAGTGCCCCAACGTTGCCATCACACTAACCGAGGTCGGGCGACGCGAAGCGTTGATTAACGCCCAGGCCCCTCGCACGACCACAAGCGCCAGGAGCACCACGCCCACTTGGCTGTGAGTGCCCCATAAAAAAGATTCGAGCGGAGTGTCTTCGAAAAACACCCGCGCCGCAGCACTGCTGAATTGCCATACAAATAATAGTGCCATCCCCCAGTGAAGCAGGCGACTGACTATCCCATAGCGTTTATTAGTATCCATCATTGCTAGCGCCATACACCGCTCCTCAGCCTAAGTCATCAACAATAAGGCTATTTTAGCGAGCTTAGCGAACAACATCATGACAAGAGCATGGATTTTTGTTGCCAATAGCGGAACGCGCTGTTCCAACGAAAACCGGCAGGCCTGTTAAGACCCACCGGTTTTCAAACCGCCCAATAGTTACGCAAGCGTTGTGTTAACTGCTGGTTAACTAACGGGCTGGTTTTTCTTCTGCTTCACTCACCAACTCCTTTTCGACCGCCATATCTTCTTCTACATGGATAGGCTCTTCAGCCTCGTCATTGGCGTGGCTCCGCGAACGGTGTTCAATCATGAAGTACAGAATCACCCCAACACCGAGCCCCCAGGCTGCGCCGTGGGTGGCCAACACTACACCCATAATCCCGGCAACGCCCATGGCGGTGGCGTTCTTAATCTGCTCAACCGCTACTGCAATGCATAGGTAACCGGTAATCAGCAACGTAATCGACAGCGCAATTGGCAACACCGGGCGGAAAAGCGTTACCAACGGCAATAAGAACAGTGCCAGGAACCCGACAATCCAAAACACTGATGCTCCTGAGTAGATGGTATCCATCGCCCCGCGACCATAGCGGTAGCGTTCTGCAATGGTTGCCATCGCCCCGGTAAAGAGCGGCCCGGCCAGCCCAGGGTAAGGGGCAAACATGGAGTGCATCAGGTTACGCAAACCGGTAATTAGATGAACGCGATCGACATTCACCTCAATTTTTTCATCCGGGCGTAAGTGGTCGACACGCTTGATCAGGCTTTGACCAACAATAATGTCACCAAATGCGATGATATACGCGATGATAGCCGTTGGGATTGCCGCAACCAGTAGATCGATACCCGGCGCACCAATGGTAAACGGTAGATACGCCCAGATACCGGCAAAATCGGGTATCGCAATGCCCCACTCAACCGAAGGCATCGGGTATTCGGCAACTCCCCAGCCAATCGCCATGGTGATTAGCATCCCCGGCACCATGCCGTAGGCGGCGATATTGCGTGCCCAGCGAAACTTTTCAGTCAAGTCACGAAATGACAGTGAAAACAGCACATAAAGCGTAATTAAACCGCCAATCCCCAGCGAAATAGGCGTTTCGTACAGCCTGCCCCCAACGCTAATCTCGCCGCTAATTGCCGCAATGCCTGCGCCGAGTAAAATGCCTGCTTTAATTGAATCCGGCACGCTATTAACCAGCGTTGTTCCTAACCGAGTTACCGCCATAAATAGAAAAATCGCGGTGACCATGAGCTGCAGCGCTACCATCGCGCGGATTGCTTCTGGTCCCGGTTCAAACTGGCCAATAAACAGCAGTACCACAGGTATCGCGGGCGTGATCCAACCGGCCACAAACGGAACACCCAACAACGGGGGAAGAATAAAACCAATGCCGCACACGACGACGTAGGCCAACGCCACTTCATAAGGAAGCCCTAGATATTGTTCTAATAGAGGAATCATCCCTAGCCCGATAACAAACATTACCAGCGCTTGGATGGTCTCAGGTATTTCCCAACGGAAATGAATAAAAGGTAGGCGAACTTTGAATGGGCCAACCGGCCAGTAGGGATGTTCTTCCCCATACTTTCTTTTGAGCAGCACGACGATTCCTCACGGTGTCTGATTGTTCATTATTGAATCCTTGTGAGTATTGTTTTTGTTAGGTACGTGCTTTTTACTCAGCTATCCACCAAGTTAATATTCGACTTTTCGTGCATACCCCTTTATGGCTGACCCAAATATTGTCGACACGCCGACTGGAAAATAATCCCCTATGGGTTAAATGGATGCAAAATACGCTTAAAAACCGAAAAAATCATTCAAACTGTCGACAACACAGCAATGAAAAAACGACGCTTACGTAAACGTCGTCTTTTAGTCTTAGCTATATAAGAAGTAGCGTAATAACACCTAAAGATCAGGAGCAGCAGGTGCTAAGGGGTAGTCACCGTACCGTTATCCATCCACTCACTGAGTGTTCTATCGCCTTACAGGGTAGCTGGGAAGCTGTTTAAACCTGACAAAAAAGCGTCTTTAGCCTCAGCAAATGCAGTGGGGTCATGCTTAAATCGGCGCAGTATTAGCGCCTCATCCAGGCTCAACGTGGGCGTCAGTTCATCGCTATGCTTAGCAGGATGACGTGCGCCTAAACCAACACGTTGCCCATTTTCCCCATCAAACCAACGCTTAAACCCGCACTGCTGATAGAACGCTTCTTGGGTGGCATCACTTACCTCAACGCGCAGCGGGGCTTTGAGGCTTAACTCGCTGATTAGACGCGCTTTAGCACCATCAACAAACTCGCAAGCGTGGGTTACCGTCATCCCCTCGCCAGCCTCATCCAACACCAGCAATGCTAGCACCAGGGGTTTACCATCGCCATCGACACCCGCCAAAAGACGGGCTGCCTCCTGGTCAAACAGCACGTTTTTCGTGCCGGTAAAAATTACCAGCGGCGTTAACCCAGCTTGCTGACCGTATACCTTGGCACACAAGGTTGCCAAACACGCATTACGCGGGGCGCTCTGACTAATATGAACTACCTTCATTACGCTCTCTCATGAGAATTTAAAATCACATCAACAACGGGGAAACCTTAAAAGTTGGCCAGCCTAGAGCAAAGCTATCGATAGCACCACCCTCTGCTCCCAAAGGAACTACACTCTAGTAGCAGAGTCGCACTAAGCGCGACTCGCTTATTTGTCGCTAAGGAGAGCCAATGCCACAGTATATCGACGATCCCACGTTACCCAAACCGAGTTTCCCTGGTAGTCACATGGTTATCGATGATCATTATGTGTTTATTTCAGGGCTGACGGTTATGGATCTTTCTAACGGCAAAGCCACTCGTGGAGATGTCAAAGAAGAAACACGCCTCGTCATGCGCGAACTTGAACGCATGTTAAAACAAGAGGGAGGCAGCTTGGCGGATATTGTTAGAGTCGACATTCATCTCGCAGACTTAAGGCAGATCAATGCATTAGACAGTATCTACGCGGAGTTTTTTGAACCGGGCCGCTACCCAGCACGCACCTGCACCGAGTCACCAAATATTTGCGGGGGCAGTACCGTAGAGATTACTTTGATGGCAAAGCGCCCACCGCAAGAATAAACACTCAGCATTCTGGGCGCTTAATGCGCCCCTACCATCGCCAACACCGCATCAATATCCAAGTGCGCTTCCAGCGTATCAGCCAGTCGATCAAGCGCTTGCTCGCGGTGGGCGCGATAATCGACGGGTGCCGCACTTGCTAGCCCTAACGTAGTAAGCAACGCTTGGCAGGCTTCAGGGTGGTCAAACAACCCATGCAAGTAAGTGCCCATCACTTGGCCATCGATACTGATAGCGCCATCCACGTGGCTACCTAAATCAAAAAGCGGCCGATTGAGTGCATCCCCGTTGCTCACACCATTGTGGATTTCGTAGCCCGTTACAGCCGCTTCTTGCCCGACCATAACGCCGCTGACATTGCGCAGCTGCTTGCCCGCGACCATTCTCGTGGATACCTGCAACAACCCCAAACCTGCTACCTTCCCGGGCGCGCCTTCCAAGCCGTGCGGGTCATCTATCCACTCACCCAGCATTTGAAAACCACCGCAAATCCCCAGCACCTTGCCACCGTAGCGCAAATGGCGAGCAATCGCGTCTCTCCAGCCCTGGCGTGTTAGCCAGGCTAAATCACTGGCGGTGCTTTTGCTCCCCGGCAGTATCATTACATCAGCAGGTGGAATCGGTTGGTCTGGCCCTACAAAGGTAAGCGATACCTGAGGGTGTAAGCGCAGCGGATCAAAATCCGTATGATTGCTGATACGCGGCAGCGCGGGAACAATCACCTTAAGGGTGTGATTGGCTTTCTCAGCGTGAACCCGACCAATGCTATCTTCAGCATCCAGCAGTAGGCCCTGCAAGTAAGGCAAGGTGCCCAGAACTGGCTTGCCAGTACGCGCTTCTAACCACTCAAGCCCCGGTTCTAAAAGGCCAATATCGCCCCGAAAACGGTTAATAATAAATCCTTGCGTGCGTGCCTGCTCACTGTCGCTTAATAGCGCCAGCGTTCCTACTAGCTGAGCAAACACACCGCCGCGGTCAATATCGCCTACTAACAAAACCGGACAGTCGGCAGCTTCGGCAAAGCCCATATTAGCGATATCGCCTTTACGCAGATTGATTTCCGCCGGACTGCCCGCGCCTTCGGCAATGATCATATCAAAGCGGCTTTCCAGGGCCTGCCATGCCGCCATGACGCTCTCTTTCGCCGTGCGCTTAAACGCGTGGTAATCCAGTGCATCCATGTGGCCATGCACTTTACCGCGTAAAATCACTTGGGCTCCGCGATCCGTCTCCGGCTTTAATAGCACCGGATTCATATCACTATGGGGAACCACACCCGCCGCCTGCGCTTGTAACGCAGTGGAGCGGCCAATTTCACCGCCGTCGCTAGTGACCGCACTATTGAGTGCCATGTTTTGCGGTTTAAATGGCGCGACTGAGATACCACGGCGCTTTAACACGCGACAAAGCCCAGCAACCACCGTGCTTTTGCCCGCATCCGAGGTGGTGCCCTGAATCATTAATGTGGTCATGCCCGTCGGCTCTTGCTGAAAGTAGCCGAACTGTAGCCGCCGAACAGCTAGTTAGCAACGGACAAGACCTCTCAACAACGTGCATAGGCCATGGCATTTCGGTATCAACCGCCAGCAGACAAGCCTGCTCGTTTCCGCTAGGGTAGCGCCTCATGCTGCCAAACGAATTCGTATTACATGCAAGAGTTACTCAATAAAATTGCCGCCGAGCTTGCCCTTGAAACCGAGCGCGGAAATGTCGCTGACTATATTCCCCAGCTTGCCCATGTGGACCCCAGCCAATTCGCTATCAGCTTAGCTACGGTAGACGGCCAACGCTTTTCTGCAGGCTGCGCCACTACGCCGTTCTCAATCCAGAGCATTTCCAAAGTTTTTACGCTAACCATTGCGTTGGGCAAATGGGGGGATGGATTGTGGTCGCGGGTCGGGCGTGAGCCTTCTGGCGACCCATTCAACTCTATCGTGCAGCTTGAGCATGAAAGCGGTAAACCACGTAATCCGTTTATAAATGCCGGGGCGATTGCGGTTGTTGATGCCATCATGATGGGTCACGAGCCTAAAGAGACACTGGCGGAAATTCTTAGCTTTGTGCGCTATATCGCCGACGATAACAGTATCTGTTTTGACCATCAGGTAGCGGCTTCCGAAATGCAGCACAAAGACCGCAACGCTTCTCTGGCTCATTTTATGAAAGCCTTTGGTCGCCTACGCCATGATGTCGATAAAGTACTCGGCACCTACTTTCACCAGTGCGCAATTGCCATGAGCTGTGAACAACTTGCTCACGCCGGGCTGTTTTTGGCATCGGACGGTGTCAATCAGCCAAGTGATTTACGCGTGGTATCGCCCCAACGAGCGCGACGGATTAATTCATTGATGATGATGTGCGGCCACTACGATGCGTCGGGTGAGTTTGCGTTCCGCGTTGGTCTGCCCGGTAAAAGCGGCGTTGGCGGTGGAATTTTGGCTATTGCACCTGGGCGTGGTTCGCTTGCCGTATGGTCACCGGGGTTGGATAAATACGGCAATAGCCTACTGGGTACACGCGCCTTGGAAATGTTTGTTCAAGAGACCGGCTGGTCGGTATTTGGACACTAAGTCAGGGCTAATGCGGCTCAAGCTGAGGAGAATGCTGCGCCGCTTCCCAGGCCTGGAGCTGTTGCTTGGTTTCAATCCCCCAGCGATAGCCGCCTAGCGCACCACTTTGCTGAATCACTCGATGGCAAGGAATCAACAGTGCAATAGGGTTAGCACCCACCGCATTTCCGACGGCTCGAGATGATTTCGGCATGCCAAGTGCCTGGGCAATTTGCGAGTAGCTCGCCAACTGCCCTTCAGGAATAGTGAGCAGCGCGCGCCATACAGCAATCTGGAAATTAGTACCGCTCACGTGGAGCGATAGCGTGGCAGGTGTCGCTTTTGTGGTCGTTTCTGCAGATGTTGTAAACAGTGCCTCTACCGCATAACGGGTGGCATCAGGGCGATGGCATAGCGTACTGCGTGGCCACTGTTTTACGAGTTCTGCCAGCAACGCTTCCTGGCTGGTAGATGCCACAAAGGCCATCCGACAAATTCCTCTCGGCGTCATCGCCACCAATATCTCGCCGAAAGGTGTAGGGTGCACGCCATAGGCAATCTCAACCCCCTCCCCTTGGCGCTTAAATTCACCCGGCGTGACCGCTTCTAGCTGCACAAAGTGATCATAAAGCCGCGAGCTACCGCTTAGTCCTAGCGCATGTACGGTGTTGGTAAGACTTTCTGACGATGCAATCAGTTGTTTGCCCCGCTCCAAGGTCAGCGCCTGTAAAAAACGCTTAGGACTGATACCCGCATAACGACAAAACAGCCGCTGGAAATGGTAAGCACTCAAATGCACCTGAGCCGCCACCGTTTCCAAACTTGGCTGGCTAGCGGCATTGGCCACCATGTAGGACATCGCTTTTTCGATACGGGCATAGTCATTCATAAAGACGTTCTCACCGGAGCTAAACGAGGAAAAGCACAGGGCTCTCTGAACATAGGACAAGCTTAACCAGACCGTGTCATCCGGCCTACCCGAATCTTGCGCAATATCGCGGCATCTCAATTTTGTTCAATACTCTTTTCTCACGCTCTTGCAAGCTCTTGATTCTGTTTAGGAGGACAACCATGGGCGTTTCACTACTGTTACCGATGTCAACATTTGCCCTTGCCGCGTCTATTTCACCAGGTCCCGTCAACCTTGTTTGCCTGAGTAGCGGCACCCACTACCCTATTGCCAAAGGGCTTATTTTTGTCACGGGGGCGACCCTGGGGTTTCTAGTGCTTTTCCTGGCGATTGGCGCGGGGCTCTACTCACTGCTAAACGTAGTGCCACTGCTGGAGGAAATATTACGCTGGGCGGGGCTACTTTTCTTACTTTACTTAAGCTATCAGCTTTGCCAACATGATGGCGCTGTTCGCGGCCAGAGTACAGATAAGCCACCGGGCTTTATGACCGGCGCGCTGATGCAGTGGTTAAACCCAAAGGCGTGGCTGGCGTCTGCCGCTGGCATTGGGGCTTACACCAACAGTAATGACCCCTACCAGTTATGGCTGTTCGCTGCTCTCTACCTACCCATTTGTTGGTTGTCATTGGCCAGCTGGGTTTATGCAGGTGCTTTTCTTAGACGCTATATTCACCGTCCGTTCGTTCTGCTTACCATTAACCGCACGCTGGCTGCTGGCCTAGCTGCCAGCGCTATTTTCCTGCTGTTTGAGTAGCGGATAGCGATACTGATTGGGTGTTGCCGCCACTAACCGCTTGAATGTTCTCTGGAAGTGGGGTTGGTCGTTAAAGCCGGCTAATAAAGCCGCATTAACGATCGACTCCCCCTGCCTAAGCGCCCGCTGGCCAAGCTGAACACGGCGATTAATCAGATAAGCATGAGGGGTAAGCCCATAGTGCTGCTTAAACGCACGGATAAGATGACCAGCGCTATAGCCGGTTAACTGACATAGCGTTTCCAATGACACATCAAAAGCCGCATTCACGTCACAATAGGCAGCCGCAGCCTGCAAGCCATCCGGCGGCTGCGGCCTAGAGACGGTTGTCTCATGCGCTAATGCCAGCATCAATGCGGTAAGAAACCCGGTAACCGACGCGTGCTTCATAGAGAGAGTGCATTGCTTATCTAATAAACAAGCCGCCATTTTACAATAGTGGGCATACAGCGCTGGCTGTGAGACCACCGCCGTATCGATATCACTCCAGGTTGGGGAACCAAGCGTGCCTATTTGATAGCGTAAATCCGCTAGCCATTGCGCATCCACATAGAGCATCAAATATGCCCAAGGTTCGTTCTCGATGGGGTTACAGGCATGCACCCAGTCGGGGTTCATCATAACCAAGTCACCGGCGCTAATCGGGTAAGTCGATTCCCGATAGAAAAACGTACTGCTGCCTGAGGTAATAGCCCCTACCGACCAGTGAACATGGCTGTGAGGGGCGTAGCACACTTGCCTCGCATCACTGATTTTACGCAGTTCGACATAAGGCAGACGTGAGTCGCGCCAAAAAACAGGCGGCGACCCAGTACGCGGAGACCCAGCCTGTAGAGACCCAGCCTGTAGAGACTTAGCATGTAAAGACTTAGCACTTGGAGACTTATGGCTCATCTTCTGCTCGCATCATCAAAAAATAGCGAATAGCCTGATGGCTTGGCCTACGCTAGACAATAGCACAACGCACGCACAATATGGGCCGCCAGACAAGCTCTATATAAGCCAGATTGCGTAGGAATTCGCAATGCCATAAACGTCAGGAGGACACCATGGCCAATCGAATGAATAACCCAGATCATCGTGATGCGATTACCCTTTTCGCCCGAATGGGCTACGCTTCTCGCGGCATCGTTTATGTATTAGTGGGAGGCCTAGCCACCCTGGCAGCCTTTGGACAAGGCGGCCAAACGGAAGGCAGCCGCGGTGCTCTAGAAAGAGTGCTAACTGCCCCTTTTGGTAAAATCATGCTAGGTCTTATTGCTGTCGGTTTGGTCGGCTACGCTCTATGGCGCACAATCCAAGCTGTCAAAGACGCCGACCATCATGGTAATGGTGCTAAAGGCTTAACTATTCGCGCAGGTTTATTAGCGAGTGCCATTACGCATATTCTTCTGGCATTTTTTGCCGCAACGCTCATCTTTCAATTTGCAGGCTCTTCTGGGGATTCCAGCGGCGGCTCGCAAGGCGTAGCAGGCTGGCTGATGCAGCAGCCTTTCGGGCGATGGTTAGTTGGCGGGGTTGGTTTAATCTTGATGGGTGTTGGTATTGCCCATGCAATCAAAGGCTACAAAGCAAAATTCGATAAACACTTTGCGATGCCACCACAAACTCAACAATGGGCCTACCCCATCTGTCGATTCGGCTTAGTGATTCGCGGTCTCGTCTTCGTGATCGTGGGCAGCTTTTTTATCATCGCAGCCTACCAAATTAACCCTAATCAAGCAGGTGGTATGGGAGAAGTGTTCAGCACGCTGCGAAGCCAACCTTTCGGTCAGTGGTTGCTTGCCTTTGTCGCACTTGGACTCTTTGCGTTTGGTCTCTACAGCCTTTTAGCGGCCGTCTATCGTCGCATTAATACTGAAATGTAGAGACATAAGATGCTTTCAACAACACGGACTAAACAGTGGTTTGAGCGTATTAATGGCTCGAAAAACATGCTGTGGTTACTCGGCACCCTGTCTTTTTTAGAAACCATTATTTTGCCAATTCCCATTGAACTGGTCTTGATCCCGCTCATGGCGATTAACCAGCAGCGCATTTGGGCAATGGCCACCGCGACGACCCTTGGCTGCCTGATAGCTTCCATTGTGGGCTATGCCGTCGGCATGGTGCTGTACCAATCCATAGGCACATGGTTTATCGAATTTATGGGTATGGAGCAGAGTTATCAGTCGTTCCAAACATTCTTCGAGCAGTACGGTTTTGCAGCGATTTTGGCTATTGGCATACTGCCGATCCCGTTTCAGGTGGCAATGATTACCGCCGGGCTTTCCGGCTATCCGATTATGTTATTTGTGCTGGCTGCCCTACTAGCCCGTGGGCTTCGCTATTTCGGCCTTGCTTGGCTGGTACACCGCTTTGGCAACCGCGTAGAACTTATGTGGAAGCGTCACGCGCTTAAAACCAGCCTAGCGCTAGGCATGGTGGTTCTGGTGGTGGTCGTCGGATTACAGTCGCTGGCTGGGTTAGTAATATCGCATTAATCGCTAAACCGTAGGCCTTCTTCATTCCTCAACTGCCAGACTAGGCCTTATCGCTATTATCCAGCGGTAATGTGCCGTACTCTTTCACCGGCTGAATAGCAAAGTTGCTGCGAATATCGCTCACTCCAGGTAAGCGCAGCAACGTCCCCGTTAAAAACGCCTCGTACGCAGCCAAGCTAGGCACTACCACCTGTAGCAGAAAATCCGATTCACCAGACACCAAATGCGCAGTGACCACTTCCGGCAGTTTAACCACGGCTTCTCGAAAGGCATTAGCTTGCTCTTCATGGTGGCGTTCTACCTTAATGCCCACAAACACCGTTAACTCCAGCCCGACGCTTCGACGATCAAGCTCCGCGTGATAGCCACGAATAATGCCGCTTGCTTCCAAGCGTCGCACCCGGCGTAAACAGGGAGACGGCGACAAATTTACTTTCTCTGCGAGCTCCACATTGGTTAAGCGAGCATCCCCCTGTAGCAACGCAAGAATGCGCCGGTCGGTAGCATCTAACTGACCACTTGGCATAAGTAAGCATTTCTCCACTCTTAGTTAGCACAAAATACCAATAACTGATGTTCCATGAGCGCAAATGGCAAGAAATCACTCATCAGTTTAACGGTACCATGCCCTTTATGAAGTCACTACGTGCAATTTTGAGGGAGCGGCCATGGAAATCGGTCTTTTTATTAGTGCATTAGCCATTGTTTACCTGATTCCAGGCCCAGATATGCTGTTGGTGCTACATACCAGCAGTACGCTGGGCCGTGGGCATGGATTAGCCACAGCGCTAGGGTTAGCCATCGCCCGAGGGCTGCATGTGGCGTTAGCCGGTTTGGGCCTGGCCGCCCTATTTGTCGCCGCTCCGTGGCTTTTTGATGCTGTTCGTTATCTCGGTGCTGCCTACTTGATTTGGGTGGGTGTGCAGCTGATTCGTACCAAACGGAGCACCGATACTAACCATCCGCAAGCATCGCTCACCGGTAGCTATTACCTAGCCTGGAGACGGGGTCTTTTAACGAACCTACTGAACCCAAAATCGCTGCTGTTTTGTTCGGTGTTATTACCCCAATTCGTTCACACTCAACAGGGTGACGTTGCGCTCCAATTTACTCTATTGGGGGCTGTGCTAGTGGGCGTGGGGCTTGTGTACGATGCGCTATATGCCTGCTTGGGAGCGCGGATGCAACGCTGGTTTGCCAGCCATCAAAAAAGGCAAACCCTGCAACGCTGGGTATTTGGAACACTCATTATTGGCTTTGCCCTAAGGTTAGCCTCTTAAACTTAATCAGCAAAAAGCCTGCCTAGGCTGCGTTGATAGTTTAAATACCATAATCTCGTTCGACTTTGGCAATGCGCGCCTTAAAATGCTGGTACCACTGCTGATGGCCTAGTCGCTGAGCTTCCTGATGCTCAGCGTGGGCTTTCCACGCTTTTATTGAGGCCAAATCAGCCCAGTATGACACCGTCACTCCCACTTCATTTCGGGCAGACTCTACACCCAAGAATCCCGGCTGCTGTGCTGCAAGTTCAACCATTCTTGTCGCCATTGCGTCATAGCCATTATCGATCTCGGTGCGTTGTGAGGTAAAAATAACCGCGTAGTAAGGCGGCTCGGGCGTATTAGCAATACTAGGCATAGCAGCACCACCTTGATTCGTATTGGTTACGGCATCAGTCATTTACAAAAACCTATTACAAAGAAGCACTACACAGAGCTATTACACAGGGCTATTGCACATAATAACCACTGACTCGCCACTCACCATCTTCAAGATGAGGTGTTACGGTTTCTATTCCTCTCGCTTTATTTTCAAACCGAGTATGGAAGATAAAAACCATGTAGTCGCCATCTGGCGCACCCGGCATAGATTGGTAGTGAGAGACTTGCACTTTCCGACGTGATTCAACCGCGCCAAACTCATTGCGTGCTAACTCAATGATACGTCTAAGCATGCTAGGCGATAGCGGCGTTTTTAGTAGCGGCGATGAGCTCTCCCAAGCTTGTTCAACCTCACCATTATCAATTGATTCTAACCACGCTAGCGCCGCTGCTTCTGCCGTATTAGCAGACGCCTGAGCATAGGTGACTAGGCTAAGCAGTATCGCAGCGATAAGGTGAGCAGGTGATTTGGACATGGCTGACTCTTGTGGCGGCTTATTGGCTTTTTACTCTTAAGTGATTATCGGACAATGACCGAATTTCTTTAACAACAATATTCCCCTCGCTTCTAAAACTTTGCCCGCTCGTTTACTATGCGCCACCCCAATATTTTAGCGCCCACCATTAGGCTACTATGTCCGCCAATCTGTCCGCCAACGCACTCTATACCGATCTATCTGGCTACTACGATTTGATGTGCGTCGATATCGACTATCAAGCGCAAAGCAACGCCATTCGTCGACTCCATCAGATTTTCGGCAACGGCGGGCATGTGCACCTTGATTTAGCCTGTGGCACGGGCCCTCATGTCCGCCATTTTATTGATTTTGGTTATCTCAGCAGTGGTCTTGATATTAACCAACCCATGCTGGATATCGCCGCCAAGCGTTGCCCAGAAGCGCTTTTTTCACGGCAAGATATGAGTGCGTTCGAAGCCAGCGAACCCCTCGATTTGATCACCTGCTTTTTGTACTCGATCCACTACAACGATGGGATTGAAAAGCTAAAAGGGTGTATTTCCAGCGCCCATCGCGCACTAACACAGGGCGGCGTTTTCTATTTTAACGTGGTCGATAAAAACAAAATCAATAACGACTTATGCGTTAAACACAGTGCCAGACAAGATGACAATGTCTTCACGTTCCGCTCGGGTTGGCACTACGGCGGGCACGGCGAAAAGCAATCGCTTAGGCTGAGTATTGAAAAAACCAGCGCAGGCGCCACGCAGGTCTGGAACGACGAACATCCGATGGTAGCGGTCAGCTTTACGGAATTAACCGCCCTACTGGCGCCTTATTTTGAGGTGCATGTATTTGAGCACAACTACCAGACTATTACCCCCTGGAATAACCTTTCAGGCAATGCGCTTTTCGTCTGCGTGAAGCGTTAGCATCGGTAAAGCAGAGAGGCTGCCAAGGTTGCCCCTCTTGCTTTTACCTCACAGCAGATAGTGCGCAGAAGCCCAGGGCTTAAGGTGTTGCGTCTGCATCGGCCGAACCAGGCCGTAGCTGGCGCTGAATACCGAGTAAGAAATTACGCAGCATTTGATCTTTACACTCACGGTAATTTTTATGGCTTGGCTTACGGAAAAAGGCGCTAAGTTCATGCTGGCTCAGCGGTAAGCCCACCTGTTCAAACACTGCCAAGATATCGTCTGCTTTTAAATTCAGTGCAATGCGCAGCTTCTGGAACACCATATTATTGTTTAGTTGTGCTTCAGGCACCGGCTGCGGGCCTTCACGCTTGCCACGTTTAAAGCTGATAAACCCATTCAGAAACGCCGCCAGCTCTCTATTTTTCATCGTGACAAAAGCGTCATCTTCGTCTTTTTTCAGCCAAGCAGTGACCTGCGCTTGACTCACACTGACGTCAGCCAGTGAGAAGATATCCACGATGGTGCTGTCTTTTAAATCAAAGGTGTAGCGGATGCGGCGAAAAATATCATTATTCGTCAAAATAGGCTTCCTAGTTGGTCGTTAGCGTTTCAAGCAGCTGATCGATTTCTGCTTTCAGCTCGTCATCTTCAATGCCATCGGCGCTGGCTTTCGCATGTTGCAATCTTTCGATGGCGTCATCCGTTTGACCTAACTGTACTTGCAACGTTGCCATGGAAAAACCGATAGAGGCCATATGGTCTTTCGAGTTCTTGGCAATGGCTTTCTCAAGCGCCTTTTGGTAAATCGGCAGCGCATCCTCTAACTCTTCGGTAAAGTCAGCCAAGGTTTCCCACTGCTCTGGGTGGTCTTTATCGGTGTTTTCGTTATCGGTGCAAATCGCCTGCAACTCGGCATAGAGCGGATCAAACGCCTCTCTGTCATCTTTAGCCGCAGCTTTCATTAGCCGCTCAGCTAGTTCATAAACCGCTTTATATATTTTGGTGTTAATCATTACCAACCACCTTCCTTTCATTAAAACAAACAACAAAATCAACCAACAAGCCGACTTATCTAGGTATTTTCGATAAAAACTGTAAAAGCCAGCCCGATAGATAAAAGTCACGGTAGCGGTATTCCACCATAATCACGCTATTATAGCCTTTGATAGCGCACCACCGGGTGATCATTTTACAGCTTTCGATATCGGCAAGGTGGCTTTTCGCTTCTTGCCGACACTTCCCGCCATCAGCCAATACTTGGCCGAAATTGACCGCTTTTAGACCGCGCAAGGTATCGTTGGCTGAAATGGGAATAGCTAATCTGTAGCCTCACTTCAACACGATGAGATTAGCCATGACCCAGTCTAAAACCGCTCTGCTATTAATTGACGTTCAAGCCTCCTTCCCCGCCCGCGATTATTGGGTAGAATCTCTGGCGCAAGCATGGCGCCCCAAGCAACGAGCAGTGTTAGACGCGGCGCAGGCAAATAACATACCTGTTGTGCGCATTTTTCATGAAGCACCCGGTAGCCAAGGCGCTTTTGACCCCGCTAATGGCTTAATTCGCCCGCTTGATGGTTTTGACGATGAAGCGGCGGTGACCTTCCATAAGCGTGTTCATAATGCATTCAGCGATACTGAGCTTGAAAATTGGTTACGCGAACGCGACATTACGCAACTTGCGATTAGCGGTATTCGCACAGAACAATGCTGCGAGACAACCACCCGGGTAGCGTCAGATTTAGGCTTCAGCGTTGATTTTGTCAGCGATGCAACGCTAACGTTTCCTATGACGCGTAACGGCATTACATGGTCAGCCGATGATATTAAGGCACGTACTGAACTGGTACTTGAAGACCGTTTTGCGCGTATTATCAGCACACAAGACTTGATCAATGAGTGGCAAAACACGCGTGAGTGAAGAGCAACAAAACAGTCAACCGCTCTCCCAAAGAGCCAACACCCTGCGGATTGCGGTATTGATGATGCCTGGCCAAGTGCCCCTTGACTTGGTCGGGCCTCTTCAAGTCTTGCAGTGTGCCGACCGGCTTTCAATCGATGTTGAGGTTTGCTATGTCGGCCCAAAGACCGCTATGCCGTGGTTAGGACCGCTGACGCTTAGTGGCATTGACCCGTTACCCGAACAGCTGCTCCCTCAACAGCTACTGTTAATTCCAGGACAGTATCGCAATAGCGTTGAGCCATTGGCTCAGCAAGAGTGTGTTAGTTGGCTTAAGGCAAACGCATGCTATGCGGAAACGCTGATGACGGTTTGCTCCGGAACGCTGTTACTAGCTGACGCAGGCTTGCTGGAGGGGCGACGCTGCACCACGCATCACACATTAATCGAGCAGTTACAGACCAAAGCGCCAAAGGCCAAGGTGCAAAGCGATTGTATTTTTATTGAAGATGGCCGCTATTTAACCAGCGCTGGGATTTCAACCGGTATAGATACCATGCTCTACTGGCTTACCCGCGCTTGCGGTCATTCATTAGCGCTAGCGGTGGCGCGAGAGATGGTGCTATATCTTCGCCGCAGTGGACAGGAACCCCAGTTGGGAGCCTGGCTTGAGGGCCGCAATCATGTGGATGAACGGCTGCATCGCGTTCAAGATGCAATATGTGCCGCCCCCTCGCAAACCTGGCGTATTGAAACATTAGCGACTCAAGCAGCCATGAGTGAGCGCCATTTTCGACGTCGGTTCAAAAGCCTCACCGGCATGCTGGTGGGTGAATACATTATGGGGTTGCGCTTGCAACGCGCTAAAACATTAATGACCGAGACGCCATGGACGCTAGCACGCATCGCCGAAGCGTCCGGATTCGGTGATGAACGGCAACTAAGGCGCATCTGGGCTCGCCACGAGAAAGTATCACCAAGTGTATGGCGCCGGGCCAGTTCTCAAAAGCTGCTGGATTGAGACAATACGAGCTACCATTAGGAAAACATATCGCTGGTTGCCCCCATGACCGATCTTATCTTGCCAAGCAACGCTAATTATCTCAATTTTTGGCATCGCCTACCTGATCAGCGATTAGCCCCGTGGGTACAGTGCCTTTGGTCAATGGGTGGCTCAGGGGATGTTACTGAACCCAGAACCGAAAAATTCTATCCCGATGCCGGCGCTAGTCTCAGTATCAAGCTTGATAGCTCTCACCCCATCATCACGCTCTGTTTTAACAGGCGCACGTTAATAGAAACACTCGACGCCCACACTCCATGCCTGGGGATTCGCTTTAAAGCAGCAGGCGTTCACTGCCTGTTAGGCTTGCTACCCGAAGCATTCGCAGATAAACCGCAGCGCTTAGATAACGAACTTGAAACACCGGGGTTACAAGGGTTAATGCACGTGGTAGAGCACCTCTACCACCTGGATGCACAACAGGGTTTACGCCTGTTAGAAACATGGTTGTTACACCGACTGAAGAGCCAGCCGCTGGTCAATAGCCGTACCCCCACGATTGTTCAAGCGATTGGAAAACTACAGCTTCCCCCTCAAGAGTTAGGCGCCACACTAGGGGTGACTAGGCGCACCCTGGAACGCAAATTAAAGCGCGAGGTGGGCGTTACGCCAGGCCAATTAGTCGCCTATGCCCGGCTAGACCGTGCCCGTCATAGGCTACTTGAAACCGCGCTTCCCCTAGCGGAAATAGCCCTACAATGCGGCTACTATGACCAAGCTCACTTCACTCATGCCTTTCAATCACTCGCCTATGAAACGCCCGCCGCCTATCGCAAGCGTAAACTGTCGCAAATTTACAAGGCGTAAAAAAACCTCGACGTTAAGCTGAGCTCTCAACTTACTCACCGAGGTCACTCACATGTCTACTCGTCTATCTCAGCAGTCAGTGTATCGCCTTGTCCCACGCCTAGCTAAGCACCTAACTGCATTAGGCAATGTTGCTGTAGATTCAACGCTTAACCGCACCATCGTTCACTTAGTCAACCTGCGTGTTTCGCAAATAAATCACTGCTGCTTTTGCCAACACATGCATTCCCAAGAGGCCAGAGACGACGGCGAGCATCAGGTTCGCCTAGACGTATTGCCTGCTTGGCGGGAAGCCTCCTGCTTTAGCACACAAGAACGTGCCGCACTCGCCTGGGCCGAAGCACTCACACTCATCAGCCAACAGCCCTCCATTAGCGACGACACCTATCAAAACGCGTTAACTGCCTTTGGTGAGCAGGGGCTAATTGACCTAACTGCGATTATTGTGCAAATCAACAGCTGGAATCGGATATCGGTGGGCTTTCAGTTTTCACCCAATATCACTATCTAAGCCATCTTAGGCACTTAAAACTAAAATTTCAGATGGGTAAATGAAATGAACAGTGTGACGAAACAGCGTCAACAACTCCCTAACTTTCTGGGTCTCTTATCCAGTTTATGTTTTTTCTTTGGCAGTCTCTTATTCCTACCCAACAGCGCTATCTATGCAACCGTAGGCGTATGGTGTTTTGTGATGGGTTCACTCATCATGTTTATTATTTACGCAATGAGTATTAAAAATACGGGCAAAAGCACGTCTAGTTGAGCCAACACCCGACGCTTCTATAGCCGCTAGGGTTTTAGATACCTAGCGGCTTATAAAAAGGCCATGTGGCCAGCCTCCTTATGCATGGCTCGCTAGCACTTCCAGTTCTCAGTATTCGGCATAACCATCAAACGCTCGCCGCGTTCACAGCATTGCTTTGTAATGCATACCATTGCTGCGGCGCTAACCGGTACAACCTCACTGGGCGACCGTGGAATTCGATAGTATCAAACTGACTAAACCCTGCTTTCTCTGCGACCTTGAGTGATGCACCATTATCAAGTTCGATAATAACCACCACGGAAGCGAGTTGCTTCTGGCTAAATGCCACACTGAGTACCGCTTGCACTGCTTCAGTCGCCAAGCCCATGCCCCAGTATTGTTTAGCCAGCCGATAACCTAGCCCAATTTCTTCTACACCATTAACCTCTTCGGGGCTAACACCGCAAAAGCCAACCAGCTTATCGGCTCCCTTCTCAACCAAAGCCCACGGCCCAATACGATGAGACGCATAGCACTCCAAACACCAGTCGATAAATCGCCGCGTTGCGGCTTCATCACAAACGCCTCGGATCGAGTGCTTCATGACGTCAGGATCACTGAGGATCTTGGTCAATTCGGGAACATCGTTTAAGGACAACGTTCGTATAACCAGACGCTCCGTTTCACAAATTTGCACCATTTTCTCCTTGTGCACGATGCCCAAAGTCGCTATTGCTGCGGTACTGCTTAGGCAGCCTTGAAAATCAACTTACCTTGTATTTCGTTTGAATAAAATTGTTTGGGAATGCGATCGCTTCGGCCTCTTCAAGCCTAATCTGTTGGTTAAGGCTTCCAAAAAGAGCTATACCGCCACCTAAAAGAATAGGTGCTTTTGTAATGGTCATTTCATCAATAAGCCCAAGATTGAGAAACGAGGTTATGGTTGAACCACCATCTATATAGGCATGTTCAAACCCTTTACTTTCTAGGTCAGACATTAAGTCCTGAACCTCACCAGCGTACATTTCTACCTTGCCTTGCAGGTTTTCAGGAGGCTCGCTGATTGAATGGCTAAGCACGACAATATGAAGGTCACCATAGGGCCATTGGTCAGGCGCTAAATTCATACTCGAAATAACGTCCATGCACTTACGCCCCATCACCATACAATCAACGGAGTCAATAAATCTCTGAAAGCCCATGTCGGGGTTCTCACGCATATCTGCCTCTAAGTTGCCAGCGGTATGAAGCCAGTCAACGCCCCCGTCTGGGGTCGCAATATATCCGTCAGCACTTGTTGCTATATAGACAGAACACTTCATAAACATCCCCGTAATTTACAAACCATGACCAAGTGCCAACTTAATGTGTGTAGAGAACTTTTCGGGACTTTCTTGGGGCAACATATGCCCCTCGCCAGCAACTTCGTTAATCACAGAGTTGGCTAACAAATGAGCGGTTTGTTGGGCAACAAGCCTAAACATATCACGCGTTTCCGCCCCATAACCTATAACGATTGGAGCACTGATTTTGGAGACCAACTCAGCGTTTATGGCTGGCTGCTCTTGTTGATTCAGTTGATGGGTTAACGTGTACGCTTTAGATATCTGCAACGCTTGGATACTTTCGTCCTGAGTAGAAAAATAACCTTTTCTATTGCCTGAACCGTCAATTAGGTGCTCAACCGCTAATTGCATATTTCCAGCATGAAAATTTTCAAAAACCGGACTAAACATGGCGTTGGCATCCGACTGCCAAGCATCCATTTTCTCTCCTTGTAAACAGCCTGGATAACCAGACTCGTACAGGAACACGTTGGACAACGCTAAGTCATGTGTCACCAGCATATTAATGATGACATCCGCCCCGTAAGACCAACCAACAATATTAATGGGTTTATCTTTCGCCAAGCTCGACAGTAGTTCAGCTAAATCATTGGCATGCGTATTGAGGCCAAAACCACCTGAGCAAGGTTTACCAAAGTGCCTCAAAGTAACAGAAACCACCTCATAGTCACCTTTCAGGTATTCAATATGAGGAAGCCACATAGCACCATCGGTGAGCGCCCCATGAACCAGTACTAAGTATTCACCGGTTCCCTCTTGAAAATAGTCCATTACAGTTATTCCTAATTCGGTAGCAAGCTTCCCCTGTACTCCAACTAGCACGGGATTGAGCACAAAACAGCACCACCACAGGTTGCAATAACATTCGGGTGGCAATCACTGTGACCTGCATGCAGAAAGCGTAATCCTAGCGATTCCAGCGATATTCCATTTGTCGCGCTGTTTTCTCCGCAAGCTCGGGGCTGCGTAACTTGGCGACCAAGTGTAAGCACATATCGATCCCCGCAGAGATGCCACCTGAACTAATGACACCGCCATCGTCTACCCAGCGCACGTCCTCCACCACATCAAGCTGCGGAAACTGAGTTCGCAAATCACGCTGGTCGTCCCAGTGAGTAGTTACTCTGCCTTTCAGGCTAGGTTGAGCATTAGCAACTAGGAAGATACCGGTGCACACTGTGGCCACCTGCTGCACTATGGCTGCTTGATCTGCAATCCAGGCCTTTACCTTTTCGTTTGCCATTTCACCCGTGTGCACACCACCGACAATAATCAATACATCGATAGGCGGGTGATTATCGATGGTGGCATTTGGCAACACCTGGTATCCCGCCCGGGCAGTTACTGGGCCGTCTTTTTCAGCAATTAAAAATACTGAAAACGGCGCGTCTTCATCACTGACGCGACTGGCCGTGGTAAAAACTTCAAAAGGGCCCGAGAAATCGAGTACTTCTGCCTGGTCATAGATATAGATGCCAATGTTCATTTGAGGACGTCCTTAGAATCTAAGTCTGCTATTTGCCAACAGTTAAGAGTAAAGCCACCACTGCTCGCCATGCGTTACACCGCGCACAGTTCAACACTCATTAAATTAGCTGGTGTTAAACATTTACTACCAACTTTGGCCAAGTTTGAAGCCACCGCTTGTTGTATATCCGAGCTTCAAAGTCCGTTCGTTTTGGCCGTTTTGGATTTAATGTAATGGTGTAGCCAAACAGTGGCTCAACGCCAAAAGGAGCCACAATTATTACCTCTCCGCTATCATCCAACGCAGCGCCTACAGCAGTTTCTACTTCTACCCAGAAACTCATGGCATCTTCGGTTGACGTATACGGATAATCGCCATTGCGCTCGTGCATTCTTGCTTGGTTCTTTACTGACCAGGGAAAGGTTGAGACACCCATTAACCTTTGCTGAATCTCACGATCACGAAAATCACTTACGTCGTTCGCGTCGAAGTAAATTAAATCAATGTCGTTCAATGGCGTACTCGCTGCAAAGCCATGCAGCTTGTCCCACACCAAATTTCTAACGAACCCAGCAGCGAGACACCAACCCGGCAACTTCTGCGCAGCCGCGATAGTCAGCGCCGCCATGCGATCAGGATCACTCATTATCCATTGCTTGATCAGCGCTTCATGATCCATCTCTATACCTTACTTATGACCTGTTTAAGCAGCCGCAGGCGACCACTTAACAATAACACTCCATGACTAACTCAGGATGGCCTGTTTGTTTATCAACTTGCTCACCTAATGAAATAAACCCCTGCTTTTTATAAAAGTTGATACTTGGAGTATTTTCCTGGTAGACCGATAGTTGCAAGCACTCCCTTCTACTCTTGGCATCATCAAGCATAGCTGCTCCCACACCTCGCCCCTGCAAGCTTGGCGACACAAAAACGGCAGCCAGTGTATTTCCGTATAAACTGTAGAAGCCAGCAATCTGATTGTCAGACTCAAACACAAAAGTTTCCGAGGCAGGGATATAAACATCGCGCATTTCGTTAACCTTTGACGCCCAAAACTCCGCTTCAACAAAAGCGTGCGCTTTAATCGATGCTGAAAGCCAGATCTCCAAAATCTGGTCAATATCCGTCTCTCGGCATTTACGAATCATTTAAATATTCCTTACTGATGGTCAGATGAGCATACAATAGCTTGTTTTTATTCGCTATTCGTGGGTTCCTTATGACTCATTTCTCACCCTGCGTTACCCCGAGCTACGATTTAGCCACTGATTGAATTAGCCAGCTTTGTATTGCGTGGTAAGCATAACGCACCCGCAAGGGTGGTCTGGCTAAACATCGCGGTTTAAATTTCGCTCGGCTGGGATGTCGCTCAGGTACTCGACAAACTCCACTTCAAAACCCGCCGGATCGACAAAATAGACATTTTTCCGAAACGGCTCTATAGCACCAGGTTTGGCAATGGCATAGCCCGCGTTATTGAGCCTAGCGACAGCGGCATCGAGGTTATCGATCACATAAGCAAAATGAGCCAGCCCAACGGAGTGACCTTTCAGATCGCGGTTCTCCCCTTCGCCGTGATCGCTTAACGCCAAGTAATTTTCATCGTCACCAAAGTGCACCCATTTACGCGGTTTGCCATACCACTCGCCATGGCCTTCATCCCGCACCCGCCAGTGTGGAAAAACTGCACGGTAAAAATCCAACATGGCATCCATATCAGTAACCACCAGATTAACGTGTTCTAAGTACATAAGAGACTCCTTACGTTAAGTGAGATGCCAGGGTAAAACCTCAACTTAAGTTGAGGTAAAGTGGTTTGTGGAAAAAATGGCAAAAAAATATGAGGTGAGTAATGGCAGAAGCAATTTGGAGTGTTGGCAAGGTCGCCAAGCGCTGCGGCATTAAAGTAAGCACCTTGCACTTTTACGAGCAGCAAGGGCTGATCCACAGCTGGCGTAATGCTGGAAATCAGCGGCGTTATAAACCAGAAGTGCTAAGGCGAATTTCGGTGATAAAAGCAGCGCAGAGAGTTGGTGTCAGCCTGGAAGAAATAAAGCAGGCCTTTGAATCATTACCAAATAACCGCACGCCAACGGTTGAAGACTGGCAGCAGCTTTCAAAAAACTGGCAGCAAATGCTTGATGGCCGAATTGCTTACCTGCAAAAACTGCGCGATAACCTAGCGGGATGTATAGGCTGTGGTTGCCTGAGCATGACTAGTTGCCCGCTCTATAACCCTGACGACAAGCTGGCAGAATCAGGTAGCGGCCCCGTACTTCTCGATCAGGCAGAGCAGAAAGCCAGAACCCGACAAGAACCAAACGTGTAATGAACCGGAGGCCTCTCGCTACCCTCGAACTGCCAAGCATGCACTTCATAACCATTAAGATTATAATCACTGGCTAAGCCAGACCCACTTTACTATCGAACTACAAGCCTCGGGCCTATTACTGTGAGCATCCCCCATCGAAGTGAAAAAAGCCAAGCTAGGTCTGTTCGCAAAGGCCTGCACCCGAGGAATCGACACAACCAAGGCTATGACTTCCCGGCTCTCGTAAAAAGCCACCCAGCGCTAGCCTCCCATGTAAAACCGAACGCGCATGGCGACCTTTCCATTGATTTCGCAGACCCATTGGCAGTAAAAACGCTCAACGCTGCGTTATTAAACCGGTACTACAACATTGTAGATTGGGATATTCCAGAGGGCGCGCTTTGCCCGCCAATCCCAGGCAGAGCTGACTATATCCATTACATGGCTGACTTGCTGGAGACTGGGCCTGGGCTAGAACAGCGCAGTATCAAGCTGCTCGATATCGGCACGGGAGCAAATGGAATTTACCCAATACTGGCCTGCCAAATTTATGGGTGGCAGTGTGTCGGTAGCGATATTAACCCGCAGTCGCTTGAGAACGTAGCCACGATTATCGCCAACAACCCCACACTCAAAGAACGCTTCACGCTGCGCACGCAGCACGATAAAAACCACATTTTTGAGGGGATCATTCAAGCTGGGGAATTCTTTGACGTCAGCGTATGCAACCCCCCCTTCCATGCCTCACTTGATGAAGCTCTTAAAGGTAGCCGGCTTAAACTCAATAACCTCGCTCGTAGTCGGGGAGAACAAAAGGTAAAAAACCAATCCCCCACACTGAATTTTGGCGGGTTGGGGGCAGAGCTTTGGTGTAAGGGGGGCGAACAGCTGTTTCTTAAAAAGCTCATAAGAGAAAGCAAGGAGTATTCAGCTCAATGCCGCTGGTTTACTAGCCTGGTTTCAAAAACTGACAATGTTAAGCCTGCCAAGAAGTTGATTAGTAAGCTCGGTGCAGTTGATATACGGGAAATAGAGATGAAGCAGGGAAACAAGATTACGAGAGTATTGGCCTGGACATTCATCTAAGCCGCGCAGGCGGTTTATGCTTGCAGGCAGCCTGCGGTAGTCGGCACTAAACACCAAACCAATACGAATTTGATGGCTTGGTGTCGTATGGGCGATTCAAGTTAGGATACGTTAGCGACACCTGAAGACAGTATGACTTAGCGCCTCGAACTCATCCTGACAAATCTCCTTGAAGGTGCACGACCATGAAGTAACCATCGCCGTGCCTCTTCAGGCTTATACTACTAATCAACGACAAACAATTTAGCTCCTTGCTTTGTCGAAGAGCGATGAAGTTCGACATTATCGGCAACTTGATAGCTCGAACCAGGCGTGAGAACAAAGCAGCGTCCATCGTCTAGCTCAGTATGAAGTTCACCTTCAAGACAGAGCAATATGTGGCCCTTAGCACACCAATGATCCGCCAAATAGCCAGGACTATATTCAACCATACGCACCCGGATATCCCCAAAATTTCGGGTCTTCCAATAAGCAACGCCACTTTCTCCAGAATGCTCAGTCTGCTTAACTTCAGACCAATCTGTCACCCCAAAAGGTAAATCTGTAATGTTCAAACTACGTCTCCATAAGTAGATAACACCAACTATTCCAGCGCAGGCTTGGTCTGGTATCGAGCTAAAGCAAAGCACTTCTCAGCAATTAACTCAAGGCCTCCGCTCTATTAGCCAGAGAACAGCGCAAGGACTCCCTACGGTTGCCTTTAGCCAAGCTAACCACTTCATGTCACGAATTCTCTTGAATACTAATAAAGTTGCTTAAATTCTCTAATGCTACTCGATATTCCCAATTGAGGCGCATTGATGCACTCATAAACGACAATACTGAAGAAAAGACACAAAACTCTAGACTTATGGATGCCACTGATAGTTGAATCGCCCCGGATATTTTAGACACCCGTTAGGCTCTTAAAGTAACGCCTTTCA
>NZ_JABASV010000008.1 GCF_016107625.1 Vreelandella alkaliphila | reverse complement strand
TAGCGGAGCGCCGCCCGGATCATCGTCAGGCACTTATTCAACAAGAAACCCAGCCAACCGGCTGGGTTTTTTGTTTGCGCGGAAGAAAAGCACTCCCTTACCCCTATCACAAAATGGCCACCTGCCGAAGCGTGCACCGCACCGTCATTCCCGAGTGAGGTTATCGGGAATCCACCTTGACCTGCAGCAGGCCGACCCCCCTCAGTTCAACATGGATTCCCGCTAAGAGCCTGCGGGAATGACGAGTTAACTTTGAAAATTAATCCCGTTGGTGCTGGCATTCGCCAGCGGCCCAAGTTTCATAGATAGCGCGATCATCAGCGAGCATCATCAGCGCAAATAAACGCTCGCCGAGTGTTTTGCTGTGTTGGATACGGCGCTTCAACAGTGATGTCGCATGAGGATCAATGACTACAAAATCAGCCTCGTACGAAGGGGCAAGCTGGCCGATATGGGTATCTAGGGAAAGCGCTTTTGCATTGCCATGGGTTAAACCGTAAAAACCTTGCCATGTGGTGAGAGGCTGTCCCCCTAATTGGCCCACTTGGTAGGCTGCCTTAAGCGTTCCAAACCCTGATAAATCGGTGCCTGCGCCGATATCGCTAGCATAGGTAAATGCCATGCCGGTCTGTTTAGCTGCTTCTCGGTCAAATAATCCGCTGCCTAGGAAAAGATTGGAGCTTGGACAAAAGGCAATATTGGCGCCTCGATCCGCCAAGCGTTTACGCATATCGTTATCCAGATGAATACCGTGCGCGAAGGTACTGCGAGGGCCGACTAACCCCGCTTCTTCGTAAACGGCTAAGTAGTCGCGGCTACCAGGAAATAGTTCGGCTACCCAGTCTAATTCCCCACTGTTTTCGGCCAAATGAGTTTGTAGCCACAAGCTAGAGTCATTGCGTAAGAGGGCGCCGGCAGCATCCATTTGCATTTTGGTAGAGGTGGGCGCAAAGCGTGGTGTGACGCTATAACCTAGTCGGCCATTGCCATGCCAGTCTTGAATAAGTCGCTCACTGTCTGCAATTCCAGATACGCCATCCATTAGGGCGTCAGGCGCGTTGCGATCCATTAATACTTTACCGACCAGCATGCGTAGCTGACGTTTTTGGCAGGCGGTGAAGAACGCATCCACTGAGCCAGGATGGCTTGAGCCAAATACTTGGGCTGTTGTCGTTCCCGCGCGAAGCATTTCATCTAGAAAAGCGTTCGATAGCGCTTCAGCATGCGCATGATTGGCAAAACGGCACTCTTCAGGAAACGTATAGTCATTTAGCCAATCAAGCAGCTGTCGGCCGTAGGAAGCCATGATGTCTAGCTGAACATAGTGAACGTGAGTATCGATAAAACCGGGCATAATCAACTTGCCGCGATAATCAATAACATGGGCGTCACTTGGCAGTTGATCAGCGAGATCACCATAGTGGCCGACAGCCTGAATATGACTGCCTTTTAGCCACAGTAGCCCGTCGCCATAATGCTCTAGGCTACCTGGCTGAGGTAGGTCATCATTACCTGGGTCGCGTGCAAAGCTGACAATTTCAGCGCGGATGAGCGTATCGATTGAGGAATTCATATTAACTCTGAGTCGTTTTCGTATCGTCAACAAGTGCACGTATTGCGTTCGGCTCAAGGCCGCGCATGTCTAGTGAGGCTGGCTTGTCCGTTAGCCAAAGCAGTTCGGTTACCACCGTCAAAGCAATCGCATAGGGGGTTTTGTTGCTAAGTTTAGTGTTATGAATACAGCCAATGGGGCTGCGTACACGCTCTATTTCTTCAGCGGTGTAGCCTTCGCGCTGCAGTCGTCCTCGGAAGCTTGCCCATTTGCTATCAGAGCCGATTAGCCCTATCGAGGCGATGTCATGGCGCTGTAGTAAAGCGGTGATAAGGGCGTAATCTTCATCATGGTTGTGGGTTAATACCAATGCATGACAGTAGGGCGGCAGGGCTGAAGTTCCCTCTTGTGCACTGCTCAGCGTATGGCAGCTGAGTCGGGATTGCTGCTGATCGCGTTCGTTAAATACATCTGCTCGGCTATCAAACCAGTGTACTTGCCAGGGTAGCGGTTCGCTAAGCTTTACGATCTCTCGTCCGACATGGCCAGCACCAAATAAAGCGATATTGGTAGCGGCACCAGGAAACACTTCCAGCAGCACATTGACATAACCGCCACAGCACTGGCCGCTGCGGCCACCTAGCGAGAATGCCTCTAAGTGAAAGCCAGCGCGGCCTTGCTGTAAAAAGTCTCGAGCAGCATGGATAGTTTGCCACTCGAAAGTGCCTCCACCTAGCGTGTCATAGACAGCCTCTTGGGTGATCACCATGCGCGCGCCGGGCTCACGCGGGGTTGAGCCCGCGCTGGTTATCTGAGAGGCCAACACGTGGGGAACACCGCTACGCTGCAATCGATCGAGTGCCGCGTGCCAAGTTTCTGCTGAGGGCTGTGTCATAGCGCTTTTTCTCTAATTGCGTTTGCAGCCAACATCACTCGCTCAGGGGTTGCGGGAGTGTCGAGATGGGGAGACTGTTGGTAATCGGTTAAGCTTGAAAGTGCATCACGTAGTGCAGACCAAACACAGATACCAAGCATAAACGGTGGCTCGCCAACGGCTTTAGAACGATATAGGCTTGCCATGGAATTTGGGTGGCCTTCCAATAGTTCAACGTTAAAAATAGCGGGAAGATCACCAAACGTGGGTATTTTGTAGGTCGCAGGCCCGTCGCTAACCAGCACACCTTTATCGCTCCACTTAAGCTCTTCACTGGTTAGCCAGCCCATTCCCTGGATAAAGCCACCTTCTACTTGGCCAATATCAATGGCAGGGTTTAGCGAATTGCCAACGTCATGCAGCACGTCAACGCGGTTAACTAAATATTCGCCGCTCAATGTGTCAACACTTACTTCGGCAACGGCTGCTCCAAACGCGTAATAATAAAAAGGGCGGCCTTGGCCCGTTGCACGGTTGTAATGAATCAATGGTGTCGCATAAAAACCCTTTTCTGAAAGCGAGATGCGATTGAGGTAGGCCGTTTGAACAAGCTCTCCCCAGGGGATGCGACGCTCGCTCTCATTAATCCCCGCAATCAGCATGCCATCTTCCAGGCGCATACCTTCTCGGTCTAATCCGCCCTCAAAATGTATCGCGGCAAAGTCGAACAACCTTTCGCGCAATTTACTGGCGGCATCTCGCGCTGCCATGCCATTGAGGTCGGCGCCGCTTGAAGCCGCCGTAGGGGATGTATTGGGTACTTTATCCGTGCGAGTTGCACTAATCCGCACGCTATCTAAATCCAAGCCAAGCTCGCGCGCCACTACCTGACAAATCTTGGTGTGCAGCCCTTGGCCCATTTCAGTGCCGCCGTGATTGATCACGATGCTGCCATCGGTATAAACATGCAGCAGAGCACCGGCTTGATTGAGGTGCTGGGCGGTAAATGAGATGCCAAACTTTACTGGCGTCAGCGCGAGCCCTTTTTTAATAATGGGACTGTTGCTATTAAATGCCTTAATCGCCGCACGGCGTGCCCAGTAATCACTATTGGTTTCCAATGTATCAACCAGCGTATGCAGCAACTGCTTTTGATCCACTGACTGCCCGTAGTGGGTGACGTCTCGCCCGTCGCGATAGAAGTTTCGTTTGCGTATGGTGAGAGGGTCTTCACCGACTTTGCGCGCGATATCATCCATTGCAGCTTCGATAATCATCATGCCCTGAGGGCCGCCGAAGCCCCGAAAAGCCGTGTTAGAAGCCGTGTGGGTCTTAGCTCGATGACCGGTGACGCGAGCATTGCCTATTGAGTATGCGTTGTCGGCATGGAACATTGCCCGATCAACAATGGCGTCCGAAAGATCCGGCGAGTAGCCACAGTCACCAATAACCGTTATCTCTCCGCCTTGGATGATGCCTTGCGAATCAATTGCAAGTCGGTAGCGATTATGAAAGGGGTGACGCTTACCGGTCGCGCGCATATCATCACTTCTCGGTAGCCGTATACGTGTGGCTTTTCCGGTTCTGCGGGCAATGATGGCTGCCATACATGCCCATGGGGATGCTTGGGTTTCTTTGCCTCCAAAGCCGCCACCCATTCGGCGCACTTCAACGGTGACGGCATGAAAGGGAATGCCCAGTACTTCAGCGACAAGTTTCTGGGTCTCACTAGGGTGCTGGTTAGAGGTATGAACAATGACCCCTTCGTCTTCGGTGGGCAGAACCAAGCATGCTTGCCCCTCCAGGTAAAAATGTTCCTGTCCGCCGATGAAAAGCTCGCCCTCAACCGTTTGCTCGGCTTGGCGCAGTTCCGCTTGCCAATCGCCTCTCTCCTGAACGTGGGTAGGGCGAACCACATCATTGCGTTCGGCAGCAGCAACAGGGTCGAGGCTTGCTGGTTGTTCATCGATACTTAACCTGGCCAGCGTTACCGCTCGGCGAGCAGCCTGAAGCGAGGTAGCCGCAACGGCGAAAATACACTGGCCTGCGTAGCTAATTTCTTGATCAACAAAAATGGGGTCGCCTGGAAACACAGGGCCGATATCTGTATGGCCGGGCACATCGTGAAAAGTGATGACATCGACAACGCCAGACGCTTGTTTAACTGCTTCGAGATCAAGTGCGGTCAATGTGCCGTGTGCGACAGGAGAAAGCCCCAGAGCTACATGCAGGGCATCTGCCGGTGCTTTGAGGTCATCAATGTAGGCAGCCTTGCCGGTAACGTGTTTTTCAGCGCTTTCATGGAAGCTAGCGGTGCCTGCTTGGCGCTGACCGTGGCTATCGACAGTATGGCGAGCAAGTGGGCCTGACCCTTGGATGTGGTTATGTAACTCTCGACGAGCGCGGCTGCTGTCGCCATCAAGTTTAGTGAGCGTACGCATGGAGCATCACCTCCTGGTTGGGTGACGAAAGCGATAAGTAGAGGCGTTCCAATAGGTTGAGAGCGGCTTGTTCTCGGTAGTATTGGCTGCCCCGTACATCGCTCATTGGCTGAAACTCTTCAGCAAGGGCTTGTTGGGCTGCTTGAAAGCTAGCTTTGGAAACGGGCTGGCCCTCTAGCGCAGCTTCTGTTTGACTAGCTCGCTTGGGAGTTGCAGCCATACCGCCAAAGGCAATGCGAACATCCTCCATCACACCCTGATTAACACGGTAGCAAAACGCACCTAATACCGCCGTTATGTCATCCTCGCGCCGTTTAGAAAGCTTCCAAACCCTTAGTGTGGCTGTTTCAGCCAGTTGAGGTATAAAAATACGGCTGATGACTTCATCAGCCGCCAGCGCTGTTTTTTTATAGTCGATAAAAAAATCACTCAGCAAGAGCTGGCGAGTATTGACGTGGCTGGTAAGTTCTACCCATGCATTGAGCGCCAGTAGTACAGGTGGCGTATCTCCAATTGGCGAAGCGTTGGCGATGTTTCCGCCGAGCGTTCCCCGGTTACGAACTTGTTGAGAGCCGAGCCTGTGAAGGAGGTGTGCAAACGCAGGAAAGTGACTGTTTAATAAGGGCTCAAGCTGCGAGTACGTAACCCCAGCGCCTACCCACCAACCTGGTTGAGCTTGGAATGTCGCCTCTTCAATTTGGCGCAATTCAGCCACACGCGTGGTATCAATAAGCTGGGTCAATGCGGTAAGACGCTGAGTGCTTTCCAGCCATAGATCTGTTGCGCCAGCCACAAGGCGTGCATCAGGATAGCGATATCTTGCGTCGGCCAACTCAGCCAAGGTGGTTGGCTGTACAAAGAGTGGCTCACTCTTTGCGGTTGACTCCGGTACATGAAGCGGGTGACTGGCTGGCTGAGACGCATCGAACCACTGCGGTGCTTCCCAAGAGAAATCTTGCATACTCAATGCGGCGTCACGAATCGGTCGGTATCCCGTGCAGCGGCATAAATTTCCACCTAATGTGGCTTCAAGTGTTTCTGGTGTAAGAGGCGAGGGGCGCTGCTGTTGGTTGGCATGCAAGGTGAACAAGGACATGACAATTCCTGGCGTGCAAAATCCGCACTGGCTGCCATGGCACTCGATCATTGCGCGTTGAGCTGGGTGGAAGTTGCCTTCAGTCGCAAGCCCTTCAACGGTAATGACGTGCTGACCGTGAAGTTGATGAGCCGGGGTAATACACGCGTTGACGCTTAAAAAGCGGTTTTGCGTGTCGCTTGGATTGTTGATTGCGACTGTACAAGCGCCACAGTCACCCGATGCGCAGCCTTCTTTTGTGCCAGTGATGCCCAAATGATCACGCAACAGCGTTAGAATGCTGGTGTCAGGGGGTACATGACACTGCTTGGGGGTGCCGTTGAGCAGGAACTCAATCGTAGCCATGCCAAACTCCGTTATGATTGTTCTGACCGATCGGTCAATATTGTTTAGCTTGAGACAAAAGAGCGCACCTTGCAAGAATTTGTTGCTAATGCGGCTGTCTGTGCACTTACGCGGCCGGCGTAGATAAACCAATTATATGTAATAAGTCCCATGGGCTGACCATTGGTGCTTATCAAAAGCGCTTATTAAAGGAGCTTAATCAATGACAGCGGATACCGCTAACCATGAAAATGCCAGCAGAGATCGCATTGAACAGACCATACTGAGCGCTGCGGAGCAGGTGTTTTCTCAACATGGTTATCGTGGTGCCAGCCTTCAGGCAATCGCCGATATAGCAGGTCTTCCTAAGGCGAATATTCTCTATTACATGGGCAGTAAGCAGCTGCTTTATGTACGACTGCTTAATCGAATGATGAACCGTTGGAATGCGGTACTTGAAGACATAACACCTGACAGTGATCCAGCTAAGGTATTAAGCGATTTTATTCGCACCAAGATGATGCTGGGCCAGCGTTACCCCGAAGGTTCAAAGCTATTTGCCGCCGAAATTTTGGCTGGTGCGCCTTTCTTGAGTAATTATCTCTCTGGTGAGTTGAAAGAGTGGGTAGTTTCCCGTGCAGAAATTATTCACCAGTGGTCTCAGCTAGGGAAAATGGATGATGTCGATCCACGCTGGCTTATATTCTTGATTTGGTCGGCTACCCAACATTACACGGAATACAGTGCGCAGGTAACGGGAATATTAGGGACTGAAGTGCTCAGCGAAACGGATTTCGAGTCTATTTGCCGTTTCCTTGAGCATGTTATTTTGAAAGGATGCGGTATTTCAGCGTCGCATTTATCAAACGACTCATCAGTTTAGCTGCTATGCCCATATTGGCGATGTCTACACTTCCAATTGAACAGCACCTCAAGCCGATTCAGGCGGCTCTCTCTGCACATAACCGCCTAATCTTAATCGCCCAGCCGGGAGCGGGTAAGACAACCCGCGTTCCGCTGACCTTGCTGAACAGCCAGTGGGCGCAGGGCCAGAAGATAGTGTTGTTAGAGCCTCGACGGGTAGCGGCTCGTTTGGCGGCAAGCTTTATGGCCGCGCAGCTTGATGAGCCTGTCGGTAAGACAGTTGGCTATCGTATGCGAGGGGACAGCAAAGCGGGCCCGCAAACACGCTTGGAGGTGGTCACCCAGGGCGTCCTGACGCGTATGTTGCAAGACGATCCGTTGCTCGAAGGCGTCGCCGGTATCATCTTCGATGAGTTTCATGAGCGCAGCATAGAAGCAGATCTTGGGCTGGCGCTATCGCTGGATATTCAGCAAAGCATTCGCGATGACTTACGACTGATGGTGATGTCTGCGACGTTAGATGTTGCTGCGTTAAAAAGCGTATTGGGCAGCGATACATCCGTGATTGAAAGTACGGGACGTGAATTCCCAATTGAAACCTATTATCGCCCTTTTAGCAGTGATGAAGCGTTAGACACTGCCGCTTACCGAGTGGTAACCGAAGCCTTGGCGAATGCCGATAGCCGCGACGTGCTGGTGATTTTACCTGGGGTGGCAGAGATAACTCGGCTAGTGCAAATGCTGGAAAATAGCACCTTTGATATTGAGGTGTGCGCATTACATGGCGGCATGCCTATCGAGGCGCAGCAAGCAGCATTGAAGTTACACGAAACTCGCCGGCGGGTGATTGTATCGACGGCCATTGCGGAATCCAGCGTGACAGTTGATGGTGTTAATGTGGTCATTGACGCTGGCTTGGAGCGTGTGCCGTTGTTTCAGCCGCGAACTGGGCTCACTCGACTAACTACTCGGCGTGTCAATCGTGCCAGCGCTGATCAACGTCGTGGTCGTGCAGGGCGGCAACAGCCGGGTGTATGTTATCGCTTGTGGTCTCAAGAGCAGCCACTGGTTGCTTACGGTGAACCTGAGATTGCCCAAGCTGATTTATCAAAACTTGCGCTTGAGGTTGCCGTATGGGGAGCGCGATCGCCTGAAGAGTTAATTTGGATGACACCACCGCCTAGCGGTGCATGGCAAAGTAGCCAGGCTTTGCTTCGTCAGCTTGGCATTCTTGATACAGCGGGTTTATTAACACCACTAGGTAAGCAAAGTGTGCGTTGGCCGCTTGAACCTCGTTTAGCGGTCATGCTGTCAAAGGCAGTGTCATTGAATGCATTACCGCTTGCCTGTGCTTTAGCAGCTCTGCTAGAGGGTAGAGAGCGTGTCAGTGGCTCGCTAAGAGATGCGCTGGCTCAGCGGCTCAGCCAACCCTGGCGATTTCCTCACTGGCAACGAGAAACCAAGCGTCTTATGGACATGGCTAGCCTTCAGGTGCCACATAAACTACCGCTTGAGCCGCTTAGCTATCTGCTGGCGATGGCTTACCCGGATCGCGTTGGTCAATTCATCAGTCCAGGTCGGTTCAAGCTTGCCAATGGCAAAACTGCCACGCTCTCCGTTAGCCACCCCCTAGCGAATGAAGCATTTATCGTCGCCGTTAGCGTAGAGAGTGCCAGTAGTGAGGCAGCAATTTATCTGGCAGAACCGATTGCTCAGACAGCGCTTAATGACCTTTACCCGGCAACTCAACAGTGGGAGGAGCGTGTTACTTGGTCAGATGCCCAAGGAAAGCTGCTTGGTGAAGCTGTTCAGCGCCATGGTGAACTTGTGTTGGCAAGTCGGCCTTTAGCGGAGTTATCAGGAGAGGCGGTCCAACAGGCGTTGCTGCGAGCACTAAAGCAACGACCAGCAGCGCTTTTTAATGGCAAGGTTAAGCAATTACAGGGGCGAATGGCGCTAGTGGCGAGTATTTATTCTAATGCATGGCCTGACTGGTCAGAAAGCTCGCTATTAGACAGCTTAGATGTTTGGCTGGCACCCTACATGACGGGTATTACACGTTTCAATCAGCTAGAAAAAATGCCGTTCCATAACTACTTAATGGCAACACTCAGCTGGGATGAGCAAACCCGTTTTGAGCGTTTAACGCCATCGGCATTAATGGCTCCTAGTGGTAATCAAGCAACAATTGATTATGAGTCCTGCCTAGCAGGAAGGCCGCCAGTGCTTGCTTTGAAGTTACAGGAAGCGTTTGGTTGGCAGGATACTCCCGCCGTAGCGGACGGTCATGTGTCTGTTGTCATTCATCTGCTTTCACCGGCAAAAAGGCCGCTTCAAGTTACTCAGGATTTACGCAGTTTTTGGTTGAATGGCTACCCAGAGGTGCGTAAAGAGATGCGTGGCCGCTACCCTAAACACCCCTGGCCAGAAGATCCAATTACCGCTCAAGCAACGGCATCTACGAAACGAAGGTAAAGTTAATAACACCGTTTAAAGAGAAGCCAGATCGAAGAAGGTCATTGCGTTTGCTCTTCAGGTATTTTACCTGGCACGCGATAGCGTACTCCGTCGGCACGTTGCTCTTCATAACGCCGGTTTTCTTCTTCTGGAGGCACACCCAGCACAGTCTCCTGCGAGCCATCCGGCCAAGTGTAAGTTGTGCAGCCAGTCAACGATACTAAGACCACGGTCATTAATGAGAACAACGAAATAAATCCACGACATTTGGGCATATTAGGCTCCATCACCAGTCAAAAGCTGCTCTTAGCAAAGCGTGCGTAGTGTGAATGGCACGACAGTAAGTCGCAAGCTTAATCCCAAATTGTTAGATTTCTTCCCAAAGACTACGTCGAAACTCATGGGAAAGCTGGGATACCTTAGCAAAACGCTCAAGGTTAGCGTCGGTAAGCGTTTTGACCATTTCTTGGTAATGCTCAGTGAGTTCCTTAGCGCTGCAGTTTTCTTTGTCATCAGTCAGGCATAGCGTCAGTTTTTCGCTACTTTTAGCGATAGCTTGGAAAAGCTCGGCCTCCAGCTGCATGGCTTCTGTCACGCTCTCAAGCCACGCAATCTGACAACGTACCATTGGCATGGTGCTCAATAGGCAGTAATGCTGCCACCAAGCTGCGATATCTTGGTTCGTGTCGTTGACGGATGAGGGCTGCTTTTTGTTTGTATGGTCCATAGTAGGTTCCTATCGAGTTTTTCAATTTGTGAGGCATTCTTCACAGGTTCTCCTATCTTCAACTATAGCTAAAGCTCTGCAGAAGAGTTGCTCATTTAGGCAACGCGATACGTGATAACGAGGAGAGGCTCAATGTGGTCAGTCGTTAAATCAGTACTGTCAGCACTGCTAGGCGTACAAAATGACCTCAAGCGGCAACAGGATTTTTCTAGCGGTAACCCCGCTGCCTTTATTGTAGTGGGAATTGTGATCACGCTCGTATTTGTTTTGATCTTGGTTGGGATTGCAGTGATTGCGTCGCGATGAAGCGTTGATACACCCCACGATAGTTGTGCGTGACGAATGCCACATGTTTTCTATACTGACGTTAATCAGTTAATCCTGACCTAAGTAAACGGATTGGCGAGAACAACAATAATAACGGAGGTTTCTATGCATCTATCGTGGCAATGGCTGCTAACCATTACCAGTGCCTTCAGTATCACTCAAGCTCATGCTAATAGCTGGAATATGCCTGTTGGGGTCACCGATATCAGCCAAGATATTTTTGGTCTGCATATGGCGATTTTTTGGGTATGCGTGGTCATTGGGGTGATTGTGTTTGGGGTGATGTTTTACTCACTATTTAAATACAGACACTCAAAAGGGGAAAAAGCGGCGAATTTTCATGAGCACACCTCTGTTGAAATTCTTTGGACCGCTATTCCTATTCTGATTTTGGTTGGCATGGCCGTGCCTGCGACGGCGACGTTGAAGAGTATGTACGATTCTTCAGAAGCTGATTTAGATGTGATGATTACTGGCCAACAATGGCGCTGGCGCTACGAATACCTTGGTGAAGATGTTGCGTTTACCTCCAATATGAGTACATCAAGAGCACAAATTCGTGGCGAGGAGGCGAGAGATGAGCACTATTTATTAGACGTAGATGAGCCATTGGTACTGCCAATTAATCGTAAAGTGCGTTTTTTAATGACGTCGGATGACGTTATTCACTCTTGGTGGGTGCCTGAACTAGCCGTTAAGCAGGATACGATTCCTGGGTTTATCAATGAGAATTGGGTGAAAATTAATGAACCGGGCATCTATCGTGGCCAGTGTGCTGAGCTTTGTGGCGTTAACCACGGGTTTATGCCAGTGGTTGTGCATGCGATGGAAGAAGAAGAGTTCGAAGCATGGTTGGCAGAACGAAAAGAAGCCGCAGAGCAAGAGGCTATGGGGGTTGACCGGGAGTGGGAGATGGAGGATTTGATGGCGCGTGGAGAGACCGTTTATCAGACTATCTGTTCTTCCTGTCACCAAAGCGAAGGCCAGGGGGCGCCACCAGCATTTCCTGCACTAGCCAATAATAATCAACTGATTAGTGATTTAGATTGGCATATGAATCGGGTTATTAACGGTGTTTCTGGCGCTGCTATGCCGGCATTCCGCAGTACGTTAAACCCTGTCGAAATAGCCGCTGTTGTTACTTATACCCGCAATGCTTGGGGCAATGAGACAGGTGATGTGGTGCAGCCAGCTACGGTGGCCGAACGTATCGCACAATAATTTAAGGTACTAACAATAAATCAGGCGGAGATGCTCATGGCGCCCAAACTACCTCCTCAACACTCGCTGCAACACAGCTCTACTGCAGCGGCTGGCGGTCATTCTCATCACGACCATGCGGCTCAGCCCAAAGGGATACTACGATGGGTTCTGACCACCAACCATAAAGAAATTGGTTCTCTTTACCTGATTTTTTCTCTCACCATGTTTTTTGTTGGAGGCATATTTGCCCTAGTGGTGAGAGCCGAGCTATTTCAACCTGGTTTACAGCTTATAGAGCCAGAATTTTTCAACCAAATGACCACCATGCATGGATTAATCATGGTGTTTGCTGCGGTAATGCCAGCGTTTACTGGGCTAGCCAATTGGATGATTCCGCTTCAGATTGGTGCGCCGGATATGGCGCTGCCCAGGCTTAATAACTTTAGTTTCTGGTTGCTTCCGGTGGCGTTTACATTGCTACTTTCTACGCTCTTAATGCCGGGCGGTGGGCCTAATTTTGGCTGGACATTTTATGCGCCGTTATCGACGACTTACGCACCTGCCTCCACAACATTTTTTATTTTAGCCCTGCACATTGCAGGCATTAGCTCGATTCTTGGGGCTATAAATATTATTGCGACCATTCTGAATATGCGCGCACCTGGAATGCGCATGATGGATATGCCGCTGTTCGTATGGACATGGTTAATTACGGCTTTTCTATTGATTGCGGTAATGCCTGTGCTAGCGGGCGTTATTACCATGATGCTGATGGATATTAACTTCGGTACCAGTTTCTTTGACGCCGCGGGTGGTGGTGATCCAGTGCTTTTCCAGCACTTATTTTGGTTCTTTGGCCATCCTGAAGTTTACATCATGATTTTGCCAGCTTTTGGTATTGTCTCAGCCATCATACCTACTTTCGCGCGTAAGCCTTTGTTTGGATACGCGTCTATGGTGTATGCCACGGCAGCTATCGCGCTGCTGTCATTTTTAGTGTGGGCACACCATATGTTTATCGTCGGTCTTCCGCTAACAGCGGAGCTGTTTTTCATGTACTCGACCATGCTGATTGCCGTGCCCACAGGCGTGAAAGTGTTTAATTGGGTGACCACGCTGTTTCGCGGCTCGATCAGTTTTGAACCGCCCATGCTGTTTGCTTTGGCTTTCGTGGTTCTGTTCACCATAGGCGGTTTCTCAGGACTAATGTTGGCAATTGCGCCTGCGGATTTCCAATACCACGATACCTACTTTGTCGTGGCGCATTTTCATTATGTGCTAGTACCCGGTGCTATTTTTGCCATTATGGCTGGCGTCTATTATTGGCTACCCAAATGGACAGGTTATTATCCTAACGAGCGACTTGCTCAATGTCATTTCTGGTGCTCTATTGTTGGCGTTAATCTAACGTTTTTCCCTATGCATTTCGCAGGCTTGGCGGGCATGCCAAGGCGCATCCCCGACTATGCATTACAATTTGCGGATTTCAATATGCTCTCCAGCATTGGTGCCTTCTTTTTTGGTGCGTCACAGCTGATGTTTGTATTGGTTGTGGTGATGTGTGTGAGAGGAGGTAAAAAAGCACCTGCAAAAGCTTGGGAAGGTGCAGAAGACCTAGAGTGGAGCGTCCCCAGTCCGGCACCGTTGCACACCTTTGAAACACCGCCAGTATTTAACCGTACTCATCACCATGACTAATTAGCTGCCCATCAGCAAAATGGTCTAGGGGGATATATGGCAGTCAACGATACGGTGCAATCACTTGGGGTTAAACGGACAGTCATTCGTACAGTGGCGGCGCTAATTGGGATGTTTGCCTTTGCATTCGCACTGGTTCCTCTTTACGACGTGTTTTGTAGTGTGACTGGCCTTAATGGCAAAGTGGATACAACGGCTAAAGCCATTATTCATGAAGAAGTTGATCAGTCCCGCTATATTACCGTGCAGTTCATTACCCGAGGTAGCGCGGGGTTGCCATGGCGAATGAGCGTCGAAACTCGCCAAATGCGCGTGCATCCGGGCCAAACAGCTGAAGTTGATTTTACGTTTACTAACAACAGTCATGTCGAAAGTTGGGGGCGGGCTGTACCTAGCGTTTCTCCTTCAAGCGCTACGACGCATTTAAGAAAAGTAAGCTGTTTCTGTTTCCAGGAGCAGCAGCTTCAAGGGGATGAGCGTTTGACGATTCCTCTGATATTCCAGCTGGCGCGTGACCTTCCAGAGGATATTAATACGATAACGCTGGTATATACCTTGTATCCGGTTCATCACTTAGTAAAAGACATCTCGAAGAATGACAACAAAACGATAGGGGATTCGATATGAGTGGCGGCTACTATGTTCCTGCAACGAGTCGATGGCCTATCCTAGGCTCGCTGGCGCTCGGGGCTATGATGGTGGGTACAGGAATTAAACTTGTGTACGACACGGGTACCCCGCTCATGCTAATCGGTATGGCTTGTGTCATTACAGTTATGGGGTTTTGGTTCAGAGATGTTATTCACGAGTCAATGAGCGGATTGTACGATGCCCAGATGGATCGCTCGTTCCGATGGGGGATGGGCTGGTTTATTTTTTCTGAAGTGATGTTTTTTGCGGCTTTCTTTGGTGCCCTGTTCTACGTAAGAACGTTCGCTATACCCTGGTTAGGTGGTGAAGGAGCAAAAGGTGTTTCTGCGTTGCTTTGGCCTGATTTTGTCGCTCAGTGGCCGGTGTTAAACCCTCCTGATTCGTCGGTGGCTGGCCCGGATAGTGTCTTAAGTCCATGGCAATTGCCGCTCGTCAATACACTAATTTTGGTAACGTCGAGCATTACATTGACGGTTGCACATGAAGCTTTGAAATTAGGCGAACGTAAGACGTGCAGAAACTGGCTGGCAGGTACTGTATTGCTGGGTTGCTGTTTTATTATGATTCAGGGCGTCGAATATTATGAAGCCTACAACCATTATGGTATTACGCTTGAAGCAGGGATCTTCGGCGCTACTTTCTTTATTCTAACGGGCTTTCACGGCGTTCATGTCATTATAGGTACGTTAATTTTAACCAGCATGCTGATACGTATACATAAAGGGCACTTTGCCCAAGATCATCATTTTGGTTTTGAAGCATCTTGTTGGTATTGGCATTTTGTAGATGTTGTATGGGTTGGGTTATTTATTTTTGTATACGTTTTCTAATCAATTAGCCTAAATCTCCCGACCAGAAGCCAAACACTAACAAGGCCATGAGTAGACATGTTAACCCAATGCGCCATTTAAGGGATGCTAGTAGCCGTCGCGAGCTGCTGTCATCCTTTAATAAAAAACCTGCGCCGGCCGCTAAGCTAGCGACTATTCCAATAAAAACTAGGCCAATGAGCAGCTTTAACCACATGACGAAAACCTCTTTTGGGTCGCAACGTCTATACGTCTGGTGTGTGTTTTGGGGCGTATTAGTTTCGCTAGGTATCTTCCTAGGACTATGGCAGTGGGAGCGTGCCGCTGACAAGCGAGTTTTGTTAGCCGCTCGGGAGGCAGCGCCTTTGGTTAAATCGCCTACTGCTATGCCAGAAGAGGGATCTGAGCTGCATTTACAAGGAGAGTACCTTGCTAATCACACGCTTTATCTGGATAACCGCATTGTGGACGGGCGCCTGGGCGTGGCTGTGTTAACGCCTTTCCGAGACAGTTCTGATCAGTTGTGGCTTATTCAGCGAGGGTTTATTGAGACAGGGCCAAGTAGGGCGGCGCCACAAGCGGACACTCCAGAGGGCAGCGTAACCGTTTCAGGCGAGTGGCAGGTTGCGCGCTCCGGCGGACCGCTATATGGCAAAAACAAGGAAGGGCTAAGACTGCAGCAGATCAGCTTAACCCCGTGGGAGTCAACACTGCCAGCCTTCACTTACACCGGCTGGCTACATGCTGACCAGGGTGAGGGGGTGTTTGCACCCTGGTGGGAAGCTAACGTGATGCCTCCTAGTCGCCATCTTGGCTATGCTTTTCAATGGTGGGGGTTGGCGCTTGCTGCGACAGTAGTCATGGTGTTGGGGGGGCGTCGCCTGCGCAAAGATAGTCTTACAAAAGATAGTCTTACAGGTTACTGAGGGGAAAGCATGGAGCAACGCCAGCCAGTTCGTTATCCGCGAGTTAAATTGTTGCTTATATTTGCAGCATTCGCGGCGCCTATTGTTACTGCGTGGATGATGTTGACGTGGCAAATAGGCATACCTAGTGAAGATACTGCCCATGGTCAAGTGCATGTCAGCGTACCCGCACTAGATGATTGGCCTCTGAGTACTCAACCCGAAAAAAATGATGCATGGACACTAGTGTTTGACTGTACTTCTCTTTGTGATGAGCGCATGGATGAATTGTGGCGTCTGCATCGAGCGTTAGGTCGAGAAGCCCCTCGGTTAGAGCGGCTGCGAATAGGCGGGAGTGCGCAAGAGCTTCCAGGTGAAAAGGTTAGTCGTTGGCGAGTGGAACCTGCATGGCGAGAAGAAAATAGCGTCTGGCTAATGGATCCTTTCGGCAGGCCAGCGTTGTCATTTAATAATGCAGTGCCCGCAGCTGATATTCTCGATGATATACGTCATTTGTTTAAGGTTAATCCGCGATAGCGAACAATATACCGTTACTCTGCATGCTCGACCTCGCAGGTCGTAAGGAAGCAACGTGCCATATTCTACTGAGCGGCGCTTACAATGGCTGAAACGTTTAACCTTGGTCGGCACTGTGCTTACAGCGTTAGTGATTCTAGTTGGCGCATGGACGCGCTTAGTTGACGCTGGTTTGGGGTGCCCAGACTGGCCAGGCTGTTATGGGCGGCTGTTAGTCCCTGATGCCGAACATGCTGCTCTACGACATCCTGATGTACCTCTTGTGCCTTTTAAAGCATGGGTAGAGATGGCTCATCGGTATGTAGCAAGTTTTTTAGGGCTTATTGTTCTAAGCGTAGTGGCGCTAGGTTTTTCATTGCGCAAGCGTCCAGGGTTTCCATGGAAAGTAAGTATTGCCTTGCTCGTTGTTATTCTGCTTCAAGGCGCGTTTGGCGCTTTTACAGTGACGCTAAAGCTTTGGCCACAAGTGGTTACTTTACATTTGTTGGGTGGGCTAAGTGTACTGATGCTGTTTTTTTGGGTGCATTTGCGAATTCGGCTCAGCTTGACAAGGCCTGTACCTACCTCTACCGACCATACTTCTTCTCCCACACGTTATACCTCTCTATTTAAGAATGCTAATGCGCTCTGGGTAATAGGCGTGTTGATATTAGTTTTGCAGCTTGCTTTAGGGGGCTGGGTAACCAGCAACTATGCAGGTATTGCCTGCCAAGGATTCCCGACCTGTAATACGCAGTGGTGGCCAGAAATGGATATAAGTGAAGGCTTCCACCTAACACAAACGGTCGGTCCTAATTATTTACACGGGCAGCTACATGCCGATGCACGTACTGCAATTCACGTTATACATCGTATTGGAGCGCTTCTACTCGGAATTGTCTTGTTAGCGCTATGGTGGCGATATCGTGCGGCTGCGTCTGTTGGGCGAGCGCTCACCTTGGTGGTAATTGCTTATTTTGCCCAAGTCGCGCTTGGCATTGCTAATGTGTTGTTGTGGCTTCCTCTATGGCTGGCTTTGTTACATACCGCTGGAGCGGTTGCCTTGACCTTGAGTATGGGGTGGGCTGTCTGGTGCTGGAAATATCCTTCTAATCAGCATCTTAATGAAGTGAATTATCTAAAGTCATCTCAGGTTTTCTCGACGTACGATGGTAACTAGAGGTTTTGCTTCGTCAAAAATAATAATGGTTATTACGGAGTGGATAATGAAAAACGTTGCTGTGTAATCCTTAGTTTTATGCGGAAGCAGAGGTGAAGAAATAGTGAGAGTGGTCTCATTGGGGTAATAGGGAGTACAATTGTCGTCAAGCTTTCTACCTCTCCGTTGTGAAAGGAGCGTTATGAGTTCCACAGGAGCGTTGTTGTTATTCATCGTTGCAATTATTGTCATTGCAGCGCTTGGTTTTTATGCTTATAAACTTCGCCAAGAGGTTAAACGTCGAGAAGCATTTCGGCTGGATGAAGAGCGTCGTGCCCATCAAAACAGCCTGGAAAATCTTGATTTTGTCGTTAGCGCGCTTGTGCAAGAGCAAGTTGACATTACAGAAGGGTCTTGGCGATGCAAAGTTTTGCTTGAGATTATTGATTCCAGCCTAACAGAGCGTCCAGACTTTCAAGCGTTTGCAGAGGTATACAATCGTACTCGGCATTTAAAAACTCATTCTGCACGTAAGCAATTGACGCCACGAGAGCGAATGCAAGAAGATAAAGAGCGCCTTGCGGTTGAGAATGAAATGCGTCCTGCCGTACTTGAGGCAGCGAAAAAGGTAATTGACTGGAGGTCTAAAGGATCTGCTGGCCTTCATTAACCTTGTTTAACGAGCATAGGGGGCTATAAGTACGATAACCTATGTTTTTTGACGCTTATTGCGTCAATTTTGCTATGCTGAAAATGTCGGTATTGGCAAGAAGTTGATATCTCGGCATTGTTGCCTTCTGGTGATTAAACGTTAATCATAGGCAAACGTTCAGCCTTATGGTGAAAGTACAATATTGCCATGATGCTGAGCAGCGAAAAATGGATGCTCTCGCAAATTAGAAGCATTGGGATAGATTTGGTCTTATGACCATGTCAGCATTGGATCAAGAAGGAGTCTTGCATGAAAAAATCAACGACTGGCTTGCTAATCGGTTCTGCACTGGTAGTAGGTTTATCAGGCTGTGCCAGCTCAGCATCACAATCATCTGGTCAAACCAGCGCAAGTAGCGACCGCGATTGGTATCAACATCCCTTCGTTTGCGGATTGGCAGGCAGTGTTATCGGCGGCAGTATTGCTTACGCTACTAGCGGCAATTCTGACGAAGATGAAAATACCGCTATTGGCGCAACTGCTGGTGCAGCGATCGGTGGCCTGCTATGTGCAGACCGTACGCCTGAGCCAGTAGCACCGCAGTGCCCAAGCTATGGGGAAGTGCCCGCAGGTGTTGCAGTTGATGCTGAAGGCTGCCCGCTGGACTCCGATGGTGACGGTGTGCCAGATTACCGTGACCAGTGCCCGGGAACTCCTGCTGGTGTAGCTGTTAATGCAAATGGCTGCCCACTCGATTCTGATAACGACGGCGTGCCGGATTATCGCGATCAGTGCCCCAATACTCCTGCAGGTGTTGCAGTTAACTCACTGGGTTGCCCTGACAGCGTTGTATTGCAGGACGTAAACTTTGAGTTTGACTCTGCACAGTTAACTGCCCAAGCACGAAGTGTTCTGGACGGTGTTGCAGAGCGCCTGGTCAATAATCCTGATGTGCGTGTGAGTATTGAAGGCCACACTGACTCTCGCGGTTCTGCTCAGTACAACAAAAACCTGTCGCAGCGTCGTGCGGAATCCGTTGCTGCTTACCTTGCCCAGCGTGGCGTAGGTGTCAACCGTATGCGTGCTGTTGGCTACGGCGAAGAGCGTCCGGTTGCTAGCAATGATACCGATGCGGGTCGTGCACAAAACCGTCGTGTAGAAATGGATGAGTGGAACTAAGTCACGCATCGCTTTTCATTAAAGGGGTGGGCCATTGTGCCAGTGATTAATGCCCTTTAAGTACGGAACGGGAGGCTTATGCCTCCCGTTTTATTTTACGGCTTGCTAAATTCTGGTAGGCTGGGCAACCCTCAAAAAGCACCTAATACTCTCGATCATTGATAGCGAAATGTGATCCTTGGTATGGATCACCACTGCGCTCAAGGAATACTTAATGCCCATAGTAACATTGCCGGATGGCAGCCAAAGAACGTTCGAAGCACCACTTTCTATCATGCAGCTTGCAGAATCCATTGGCCCTGGTTTGGCCAAGGCCTGTGTGGCTGGCAAGATTGGTGGTGTATTGGTCGATGCTGCTGATTTGATCGAGCAAGATGCTGAAGTGGCGATAATTACCGCCCGTGACCCCGAAGGGCTTGAGATTATCCGCCATTCCTGTGCCCACTTGATTGGACATGCGGTTAAGCAGCTATATCCTGATGCCAAAATGGCCATTGGGCCAGTAATTGACGATGGTTTTTATTACGATATTGATTTCGGCAAGTCGGTAACGCCTGACGACTTGGAAGCTATCGAAAAACGCATGCAAGCACTTATTGAGCGTGATTACGATGTCGTGCGTGAGTACGTTGATCGCGACGAGGCGATGAAAACGTTTATTGAGCGTGGCGAAACGTTCAAACAGGAAATTGTTCGCGATATACCTGAGGGTGCAACAATACGTTTGTATCATCACGAAGAATACACCGACATGTGCCGTGGGCCGCACGTGCCGAATACGCGTCACCTGAAAGCTTTCAAGCTAACAAAGTTAGCTGGCGCATATTGGCGTGGAGATGCCTCAAACCCCATGCTGACACGTATTTACGGTACAGCATGGGGCGATAAGAAGCAGCTCAAAGCTTATTTGAAGCGCCTAGAAGAGGCCGAAAAGCGAGATCATCGCAAATTGGCACGCAAGATGGATCTTTTCCATTTGCAAGAAGAAGCGCCAGGCATGGTTTTTTGGCACCCCAATGGCTGGACGATGTACCAGGCATTGGAAGATTACATGCGGAAAATTCAGCGAGCGCATGGTTATCAAGAGATTAAAACGCCGCAAGTAGTAGATCTTTCGTTGTGGAAGAAATCGGGCCACTGGGGGCACTACAGTGAGCTCATGTTTACCACTGAGTCAGAAAAACGTGAGTATGCTGTTAAGCCTATGAATTGTCCCTGTCATGTACAGGTATTTAATCAGGGACTGAAAAGCTACCGCGATTTACCGTTACGTTTAGCAGAGTTTGGTAGCTGCCACCGGAATGAACCGTCGGGCTCATTGCATGGTCTGATGCGCGTTCGTGGCTTTACTCAAGATGATGCGCATATTTTTTGTACCGAAGGTCAAATTCAGGCAGAAGCAGAAGCATTCATTGCGCTTACCCTGCAAGTTTATAAAACGCTTGGTTTCGAGGATGTTGAACTCAAGCTGTCAACTCGACCTGAGGACTTTCTTGGTGAAGCAGAGATGTGGGATCGAGCAGAGCAGGGGCTTGAAGCTGCGCTCAATGCGACAGGGCTTGATTGGGAGCTTCAGCCAGGAGAGGGGGCTTTTTATGGCCCGAAAATTGAATTCGCTCTGCGTGATTGCCTGAATCGTGTTTGGCAATGTGGTACTCTACAGTTAGATTTTAATTTGCCAGGGCGCTTAGGCGCGCAATACGTTGATGAAGATGGGACACGAAAGACCCCAGTGATGCTTCATCGTGCTATCTTAGGTTCTTTTGAGCGGTTCTTGGGAATCTTAATTGAGCACTATGCTGGTGCGATGCCGCTATGGTTGGCACCTCAGCAAGCTGTGTTGATGACCATTACTGATGCGCAGCGTGATTATGCGCTTGAGTTGGAGCAACGGCTGCAAAAAAATGGCTTACGAGTTAAAGCGGACTTGAGGAACGAGAAGATCGGCTTTAAAATCCGTGAGCATACGTTACAGAAAGTTCCCTATCTCCTTGTGGTGGGAGATAAGGAAGTCGAAGCTGACTCAGTGGCCGTGCGAACTCGCAGCGGCGAAAACCTCGGCACAATGACAGTCGATGAATTCATCGAACGTTGCAGTGCAGAGCGAGCAGCCCTGGCGACATCGTCAATTGCCTAAGGAGACGGAGCAATCAAGCGAAGCAATCAGCGCGGGCGTCCACAAGACAAACGCCCACCAATGAACGAGAGAATTACCGAAGAAGAAGTACGTTTGATCGATGCTGAAGGTGAACAGTTGGGCGTTGTGCCCACCACCGAAGCGCTTGAGCGTGCAGAAGCTGCCGGTTTAGACCTCGTGCAAATTTCGAATGCCGATCCAATCGTTTGTAAGATTATGGATTATGGCAAATTTGTTTTTGAGACGAAGAAGCAGAAAGCGGCTCAAAAGAAAAAGCAGAAGCAAATTCAGGTCAAGGAAGTCAAATTCCGTCCTGGCACTGACGAAGGCGATTATCAGGTCAAGCTTAAAAACCTGACGCGCTTTCTAGAAGGTGGTGATAAGGGCAAAGTCACATTGCGCTTCCGTGGTCGTGAAATGGCGCACCAGGACATTGGTCGTAAGCTAATGGAACGGATCGCGGCAGACCTGGAAGAGATCGGAGCGGTAGAGTCTTTCCCGAAAATGGAAGGACGCCAGATGATCATGATTATTGCCCCGAAGAAGAAGTGATCCAACGGCGAAGCTAACGGGTCAGCGTGAAAGCGCTGATCGGCCCTGGGTTTTCTAAAAAATATCGAGCGGAGTTTTCTCATGCCGAAAATCAAAAGCAACAGCGGCGCTGCTAAGCGCTTTAAAAAGACCGCCAATGGCTTCAAGCACAAGCAGTCTTTCCGTAGCCACATCTTGACCAAGAAGTCGACCAAGCGTAAGCGTCAGCTACGTGGTATGAAGCAGATCCATGCTTCTGACAAAGCGCTGATTCAGCGCATGCTGCCGAATCTGTAAGGTCGAATTTTCTTATCTGAGTGCATTTAGCCTCAGTCATAAAGTCAGGAGTGTGTTATGACTCGTGTTAAGCGTGGCGTAGTTGCCCGTCGTCGCCATAAAAAAGTATTGAAGCAGGCTAAAGGTTACTACGGAGCCCGTTCGCGTGTTTTCCGCGTAGCCAAGCAGGCTGTTATCAAAGCCGGTCAGTATGCTTACCGTGACCGCCGCAACCGCAAGCGTCAATTCCGCGCTCTGTGGATTCAGCGTATTAACGCTGGTGCGCGCATCAATGGCATGTCTTACAGCCGCTTTGTTGGCGGTCTGAAGAAAGCCGGTATTGAAATTGATCGCAAAGTATTGGCCGACCTGGCAGTACACGAGAAAGCTGCATTTGCGGCTATCGTGGAAAAAGCCAAGGCTGCCCAATAAGGCACATTGCACTGAGTTAAATCAGTGTGACGTGTCAGAGGTCATTTCAGTGTGACCCATGCAGGGGAAGAGCAGCCGCTCTTCCCCTGTTTTTTTGTCACCTTCAACATGCCAGCCATCTTTCGAGATGGAAATCGCTTAATTCGGAGTGAATCGGATGGACCATCTTCCTACTCTGGTGTCAGAGGCTCGCGATGCTATTCATGCGGCGCAAAGTGTCCCTGCTCTAGATGAGTTGCGCGTACGTTACTTGGGTAAAAAGGGCGAAGTGACGGCCTTGTTGAAAGGCTTAGGAAAGCTATCAGCAGAAGAGCGTCCTGCCGCCGGTGAGCAAATTAATCAGGCGAAACAAACCCTGGCAGCTGAAATTGATACAAAGCGTCAGCAACTCGAAAGTGAAGCGCTTAACGCTCGCTTGGCAGCTGAAAAAATTGACGTGACACTGCCTGGCCGTGGTCAGGAGAATGGCGGCCTACATCCAGTCACCCGCACGCTTGAGCGTATTGAAGGCTTGTTTACCAGGATTGGTTACGATGTGGCTGTAGGGCCAGAAATTGAAGATGACTACCATAATTTCGAGGCGCTAAATATACCCGCTCATCACCCAGCGCGTGGTATGGCTGACACCTTCTATTTCGATGCTACACGCTTGTTACGTACTCACACATCGCCAGTTCAAGTGCGTACCATGAAAAGTAGTGAGCCGCCGATCCGTATTGTTTGCCCCGGTCGTGTCTACCGTAGTGATTCAGATCTCACCCACACCCCAATGTTCCACCAAGTGGAAGGCCTGTTGGTTGACGAAGGTGTGAGCTTTGCAGATCTTAAGGGGACTATTGAAGATTTCCTCCAGGCGTTTTTTGAACGCGATGATCTTTCAGTGCGCTTCCGTCCCTCTTACTTTCCATTCACTGAGCCCTCCGCAGAGGTCGATATTCAGTGTGTGATGTGTAGCGGTGATGGTTGTCGGGTCTGCTCGCATAGCGGCTGGTTGGAGGTTATGGGCTGTGGGATGGTGCATCCTGAGGTGTTCCGGCATTCGGGTATTGATGCTGAGCGTTACACAGGGTTTGCGTTTGGTATGGGCGCCGAGCGGCTTGCGATGCTGCGCTACGGTGTCAATGACCTGCGTTTGTTCTTTGAGAACGATCTGCGTTTTCTTCGCCAATTTACCTAAGACCGCTGCCAACGACGGGAATCAATATGAAATTTTCAGAACAGTGGCTGCGTGACTGGGTGGCTCCGCAGCTTGATACACAGGCAATTGCCGATCAAATTACCATGGCAGGTCTTGAGGTCGATGCTATTGAGGCTGTTGCGTCCGCGTTTAGTGGCGTAGTGGTTGCAGAGGTGCTGACTAAAGAGAAGCATCCAGATGCTGATAAGCTCAACGTATGTACTGTTAATGATGGTACCGGTGAGCCTGTGCAGGTTGTTTGTGGTGCTGCCAATGTCGATGTTGGTCAAAAAATTCCGTTTGCTCAGGTGGGTGGCATTCTACCGGGCGACTTTAAAATCAAAAAAGCCAAATTGCGTGGTGTTGAGTCACGCGGAATGATTTGCTCTGCCTCAGAGCTAGGCCTTGAGGAAGAGACGTCTCCTGGTATTTTTGTGCTGCCCGCCTCTGCGCCGGTAGGTCTAAGTTTTCGAGAGTATATGCAGCTCGATGACATGACCATTGAAGTTGATCTCACGCCGAATCGTGGTGATTGCCTAAGTATCAAGGGGCTGGCTCGAGAAGTGGGCGTGCTCAATCGTCTTCCGGTGAGTGGGCCTGAGATTGCGGTTATTGAAGCTAGCATTGACGATACTTTTTCAGTGCGTATTGAAGCGCCGGAGCAGTGCCCGCGCTACCTGGGGCGCATTATTAAGGGTGTCGATATTAGCGTCGAAACCCCGCTGTGGATGGTGGAGCGTCTCCGGCGTAGCGGTGTTCGTTCCATTGACCCTGCCGTTGATGTGACTAACTACGTGATGCTAGAGCTAGGCCAGCCGTTGCATGCGTTTGATCGCGACAATCTTCACGGCGGTATTACCGTTCGCTTAGCGCGTAAAGAAGAGCGTCTGACCTTGTTGGACGGTCAGGAAGTAGCGCTAAGACCTGAAACACTGGTTATTGCTGATGATGAAGGGCCTCTAGCAATGGCGGGTGTTATGGGGGGCGAGAACTCAGGGGTAAGTGAGAAAACCGATACGATTTTCTTGGAAGCTGCCTATTTTACGCCGTTGGCTATTGCAGGGCAGGCGCGTTCTTACGGTCTCCATACGGATGCATCACATCGATTTGAGCGTGGCGTTGATCCGGCGCTTGCCAGTGTGGCGATTGAGCGTGCCACTCAGCTTCTAATGGAGATATGTGGTGGTCAGGCTGGCCCTGTTACTGAGTCGTCCAGTGGCGAACACCTGCCAGCACCGCGTAACATTGTATTGCGCGAGGCGCGTTTAGAGAGCGCGCTTTCGAAGCGGCTGCCCGTTGAAGATGTAACTGACATTCTGCAACGTTTAGGGCTTGCGGTTGATAAGCAGGCAGATGGCTGGTTAGTCACAGCGCCAAGTTGGCGTTTCGACGTGGCGATCGAAGAAGATCTCATTGAAGAGATTGCTAGGGTTCATGGTTACAACAACCTACCTGTTCGGCGCCCTGCGGCGCGTTTGGCACTGCGTCCGGCTAACGAGGCGGTGCTAACCCAAGCCCAGCTGCGTAACCAAATGGTAGCTCGCGGTTTTCAGGAAGCGATAACTTACAGCTTTGTTGCGCCTGATCTCCAGGCGGTGATGTTGCCGGACGCTATTTCACCAGTGTTGGCGAATCCGATTTCGTCAGATCTGTCGGTGATGCGGGCTAGCCTGTTCCCCGGCTTAGTGCGTGCGCTTGAGCATAATCTGAATCGTCAGCAAACTCGTGTCAGACTGTTTGAAACCGGCTTGGTATTTAATGGCCATTTGGACAACCTCTCGCAAGTCCCGATGATGGGAGCGCTGGTATGCGGAGGTCGTGAAGCTGAAGGTTGGTGCGGGGCTAAAGCCCAAGTCGATTTTTACGATCTAAAAGGCGATTTAGAAAGCCTGTTGGCGCTTGGTGGCGCGCTGGATGCTTGGCGTTTTGAGCCGGGAGAGCATCCTTCGTTACACCCTGGGCAAACTGCAAGGCTGTTGCATAATGGTAAGCCAGCCGGTTGGATTGGCACCTTGCACCCTCAAGTGCGAGCCAAGCTAGGGCTGAAAGTAGATGCCGTCATGTTTGAGGTTCGCTTAGATGCGCTGAGCGAAGGTCTCATCCCGGCCTTTGAGCCGCTGTCACGTTATCCAGAAGTTCGCCGTGACTTGGCTTTCACTGTTAAGGCGGAGATACCGGTTCAGGCACTACTTGATTGTGCAAAAGCACAAGCTGGCGATTACTTAAAAGACATTAAGCTATTTGATGTCTATGCTGGTAAGGGCGTAGCTGATGGTTGTAAGAGTATTGCATTGGGCTTGACGTGGCAGCACGGATCACGCACGCTAAATGACGATGAAATCAACCTGTTGGTAGATTCTATCGTATCGCAAGTGCGAACAGAATTAGATGCTGAGCTACGTGGATAGGATTTGTGGACAGGATTTGCGACTAGGTTTGGTGGATAGTTACGTGAATAATTAAATAATGCCATGACACGACGCTTATCACGTTCTTGGCAATGCGTTTGCTACATGGAGGGGGCCTTATGGGTGCGTTGACCAAAGCAGAGCTAGCAGAACATTTACACACTGAGCTCGCGCTGTCGAAGCGAGAAGCAAAAGCCATGGTTGAGGCTTTTTTTGAAGAGATCCGTGCCTGCTTGCGCGAAAATGAGCAGGTTAAGCTATCGGGTTTCGGCAATTTCGATTTGCGTGATAAGCGCGAAAGACCGGGGCGTAACCCCAAGACGGGTGAAGAAATTCCCATTTCTGCACGGCGCGTTGTTACTTTTCGTCCCGGTCAAAAGCTAAAGCAGCAGGTAGAGCGCTACACAAGCAGCTAACTTACGTGTGGGGGAAGCTTCAATGCACTGGTTGGTGGGTGAGTGTGTCGAACAGTTGTGCTGAGCTGATGCGCAGAGTGGTAGCAAATGAAAAGGAGTACCTTCGGGTGCTCCTTTTTAAGTTTTGGACTAAAGTCCACGTCCTTCAATGAGCCAAGTGATCACTACCTTAATGACATAACCCAGCATGCCAGCACCCAGAACGACAAAAAGCATGATCGTGCCAAACTTGCCTGCGTTGGATTTCTTAGCTAAGTCCCAAATAATAAAGCACATAAACACGATTAAGCCACCGACCATGATCGGTGTTATCCATGCCTCAAAGAGCTGCTGCATAAGATTTCCTACTAAATGATTGATAGTGCCTCATGAGAAGGCGTGTGTCGTTTTTGCGAGTCGTGTTAATATTTGACCAAATTCATCGGGTATTTGTCGACTGAACAAAGCACAGTGCGACACTATTGCAGAGGAGTAGGCCATGCCAACGCTAACGATTCTAGTCGGTACAATGTACGGTGGCGCGTTAGATGTCGCAGAGCAAGTAAAGCCGTTATTTGAGCAGGCTGGCTACAAGGTTGATATTTCTGAGCAGCCGACGATTGACGATTTGACCAATAGCCAAGATCTTACGCTGTTTTGTGTATCAACTACGGGCAGTGGAGATTACCCAGGGAATTTTGTTTCTTTTGTGCGCGGGCTGCAGGAAAAAAGTCCCTCGCTTACATCGTTGCGCTATGGGTTGATAGCGTTGGGCGATAGCTCATACGGAGACACGTTCTGTGGAGCGGGAAGGGCGCTCGATGCGTTATTAGCGGATTATGGTGCAACGCGTTTAGGTGAGCGGCTGGAAGTGGATGCTATGGAAACTTTTATGGCAGATGACGCCGCTATTCCGTGGGTAGAAGAGTGGATTGAGTCTCAGCAACTGAAGGTTGCTTAACCATGCAGCGAGTCCCTTTTTCTCCGGAACGTATCAGCGTTGCTCTCGGACTTTGTATTGTGATGTTGGCTGCGATACCTCGTTACATGGTAGAAGGGCATGAAACACGCCAAACATTGTTACTTATTGCGCTAGCCATTGTGGTGGGTGCTGCCGCTGTTCAGTGGAAAATGCTGTCGGTTGACGCACGAAAAGCGCTGCCAAAATTATGTCAGCGCTTGCTATTGATGCTGCTAGTGGGTGCCTTGGTAATGGGCGCATGGCATGGTCTATTCACTGACTGGATTAGCTGGCAAGTGTTTATTTCCCACGCAGCAACCTGTGGTTTGCTATTTCATGCTGTTTCTTTGTGGTGGGCAAAACGCGATTAAAGACCACTATTTTAGCTGTGATAGTCAGGCTACAAGGCTTCGTCTAACGTTTAAAAATAATTTTGACTGCATTGTGGTCAAAAAACGACCTAAAATGGTCGTTTTGCTAGTGATTACCCTTGTATTTGCGGGTTATGCCCCCATCTTGCGAGCATGGCGCTTGCCACGATGCGCTAGGGTTCTTAAAATTGCCCCCTTGTACTTATTTTACGCAATCAACATAACGCCCAGCCGCTAGAGGACAATTCATGCAAGTTTCCGTCGAGACGACCTCCCAGATCGAACGCCGTATCACTATTCAGGTGCCGGCCGCCGAAATCGACGAGGCCGTCAGCGCTCGCTTAGTAGACACCGCGAAAAACGTTCGCCTGAATGGTTTTCGCCAAGGCCGAGTGCCGATGGCTGTAGTTCGTCAGCGCTATGGCGACAGCGTGCGCAATGAGGTGGTAGGTGAAGTGATGCGCGAGCGCTATGTGCGTGCCATCACGGAAGAAGGCCTTAATCCTGCCGGTTTTCCCCAGATTGAGCCAAAAGTAAACCAAGCTGGCAAAGACCTAGAGTTTGTGGCAGTTATGGAAATCTACCCGCAGGTTGAGCTTGCGTCTATCGAAGGCACTGAAGTTGAGCGTCCGGTAGTGACGGTTAGCGATGCTGATGTCGACGAAATGATCGATACGCTGCGTAAGCAAAATGCTGCATGGGAAGAAGTAGACGCCGCTGCTGCTGATGGCGATCAAGTTACTATCGACTTCCAGGGCTTCCTGGGTGATGAGCCGTTTGAAGGTGGAAGTGCCGAGGGCCATGCTTTAGTTATTGGCTCCAACAGCTTCATCCCAGGCTTTGAAGAGCAGTTGATCGGTGCGAAGGCGGGTGATGAGAAAACCATCACTGTTACCTTCCCTGAAGATTACCAAGCAGAGCATCTTGCAGGCCAGGAAGCCACCTTTAAAGTCACCGTTCATAAAGTCAGTAGCCAAACGCTGCCGGCCGTAGACGCTGAGTTTATTGCGCGCTTTGGTGTTGAAGATGGCGATGAAGAGAAATTCCGCGCTGAAATCAAAAAGAACATGACCCGCGAAGCGGCCCAAGCGGTGGATAACCGTGTTAAGCAGCAGGTGTTGGATGCGCTGAAAAAAGCGAACGATATTCCTGTGCCAAGTGCGCTTGTTCAGCAAGAAACTGATGGCATGAAGCGTCAGGCAGCACAGCAGTTCGGTCTGGGGGAGGACTTTGATGTCAGCCAACTGCCGAATGAACTCTTCGAAGCGCAAGCTAAAGGCCGCGTCCAGGTAGGGTTGCTGCTGGCCGAGGTTATCAAGGCGAATGAGTTAGACGCTGATGATGATGCAATTAAAGCTAAGGTTGAAGAGCTGGCAGAGCAGTATCAGGATCCTTCCGAAGTGGTTGAATACTACATGGGTAATGAGCAGCTCAAAACCCAAGTGAAGTCTGCCATCCTGGAAGAGAAGGCTGTTGATAAGCTGCTGGAGCAGACGAACGTTAAAGACGTTGAAATGTCATACCAGCAGGCATTGGCAGCGGCTCAGCAACAGGCCGAGCAAGATGAAGGTGTTGAAGAAAGCGAACAAGCTAGCGCTTAACTTCATCGCGTGGCGCACCCTATGTGGGTGCGCTTTCCCTTACCGGACGCAAGGAATCACGAATGAGTGAGTTTGATATTCAAAACGCCGGCGGTTTAGTGCCCATGGTGGTTGAGCAGAGCGCCAAAGGGGAAAGAGCCTATGACATCTACTCTCGCCTGCTAAAAGAGCGTGTTATTTTCCTAGTTGGACCAGTTGAAGATTACATGGCGAACTTAGTGGTGGCGCAGCTGCTGTTTCTTGAGTCAGAGAACCCTGATAAAGATATTCACCTTTACATTAATTCGCCTGGTGGGTCTGTTACGGCAGGTATGTCTATCTACGACACCATGCAGTTTATTAAGCCTGATGTGTCGACCGTATGTATTGGGCAAGCGGCTAGCATGGGTGCACTGTTGCTGACAGCAGGCGCAGCAGGTAAACGTTATTGTTTGCCTAATTCCCGTGTGATGATTCACCAGCCGCTGGGTGGCTATCAAGGCCAAGCGTCTGATATCGAGATCCACACCCGTGAGATTTTAGGTATTCGTGAAAAACTGAACCAGATTTTAGCCCATCATACTGGCCAAGATCTTGATACTGTTGCTCGGGATACTGACCGTGACAACTTTATGAGCGCCACTAAAGCCCAAGAATATGGCTTGATTGACGCAGTGCTGGATAAGCGGCCTACATCCTGATAGCGTGGTAGGATTCTGCTTTTCTAACGAGCTTTTCCGGCGGCGTAAGCCGCCGCAGTGATAGAGGTACGCGAATGGCCGACGGCAAAGGCAAGGACGAAGGTGGCAAGCTTTTATACTGCTCGTTTTGTGGTAAGAATCAAAACGAAGTACGTAAGCTAATTGCAGGCCCGTCCGTATATATCTGCGATGAGTGTGTCGACTTGTGTAATGACATCATTCGCGAAGAAGTTCTCGAAGCCGATGCCGAGAGCGATGAAGAGCGTTTACCTACGCCTCGCGAAATACGTCATACGTTAGACGACTATGTCATCGGACAAGATCGCGCCAAAATGGTGCTATCTGTAGCGGTTTATAACCACTACAAGCGTCTTAAGACGGAAGTGCGCGAAGGCGATGTAGAGCTAGGTAAATCAAATATTCTGCTTATTGGTCCTACCGGTAGTGGTAAAACACTGTTGGCGGAAACCATGGCGCGGTTATTGAATGTACCTTTTACCATTGCCGATGCCACTACACTGACAGAAGCGGGTTATGTGGGTGAAGATGTTGAAAACATCATCCAAAAGCTTCTGCAGAAGTGTGATTACGACGTCGAAAAGGCTGAGCGAGGCATTGTTTATATCGATGAAATCGATAAGATTTCGCGCAAGTCTGATAACCCTTCCATCACACGTGATGTGTCGGGCGAGGGTGTCCAGCAGGCACTACTCAAGTTGATTGAAGGCACAACAGCATCCGTGCCGCCGCAGGGTGGTCGTAAACATCCCCAGCAAGAGTTTGTTCAGGTCAATACGGCCAACATGCTGTTTATTGTGGGTGGCGCTTTTGCGGGTCTTGATAAAGTTATCCGTGACCGTGCTGAGAAAGGTGGCATTGGTTTCAATGCTAGCGTGAAGAGCAAAGAGTCTTCGCGTGGTGTGGGTGAGTTACTGGCCGACGTAGAACCAGATGATTTAGTGAAATTTGGTTTAATTCCTGAGTTTGTTGGACGTCTGCCCGTGATTGCGACGCTCACTGAGCTAAATGAAGATGCGTTGGTACAGATCTTAACTGAGCCGAAAAACTCGCTGGTTAAGCAGTATGCCAAGCTCTTTGAAATGGAAGATGTGACGCTCGAGTTTAGAGACGAAGCGCTGCGTGCTGTCGCAACCAAGGCAATGGAGCGTAAAACTGGCGCGCGGGGTTTGCGATCTATCCTTGAGTCTGTGCTGCTAGACACCATGTACGAGATTCCTTCGCTTGAAGGTGTTAGCAAAGTGGTGATTGATAGTTCAGTGATTGCAGGCGAAAGTGAGCCACTACTGATCTATTCGCAGCAGGAAGATGCTCGTGTTGATGGCACCGACGGTTAGTCCCGACGTGCATTCCACGGCCTAGCTTTTACCGCTTGCGCCAAACCAAGGGGTCGCCTAGGCGGCCCCTTGTTATTCATAAGTTATTCATGAAATGTTTGCCTAGCTGCTCAGCGCCCTAGCGCCATGCTTTTCATACTGTGAGGTACTTGGCTAAGTACCCTTTCAAGTACTCATCCGATTTTGAGGAACGTCTGCGATGCAGCAGAACGCCGATCAGACACAATGTTTACCCCTGTTGCCTTTGCGGGATGTGGTTGTGTACCCGCAAATGGTTATTCCACTTTTTGTTGGTCGTGAGAAGTCCATCCAAGCGTTGGAAGCGGCGATGGAGGCCGACAAGCGTGTGCTGCTGGTGGCTCAGCGTGAGGCCTCCCAGGATGAGCCCGATAACGCTGATCTTTATGCCATGGGCACCGTGGCCGATATCATGCAACTGCTAAAATTGCCTGATGGCACTGTAAAAGTGCTGATTGAAGGTAATTTTCGCGCTGATGTTATTGATATTGAAGAGCACGAAACGGGCTACACCCAAGCTTACTTGGTGCCTCGTGAGAGCGAGCCGCTAACCAGTCGTGAGCAAGAAGCACTGGTACGTGTGCTGCTCAACCAATTTGAGCAATACGTCAAGCTGTCCAAAAAAGTGCCTAACGAGGTGCTCAATTCGCTTTCTGGAATTGAGGATCCGAGCCGCTTGGTCGATACCATCTGTGCGCACTTGTCATTAAAAATAGGCGACAAGCAAGAGCTGCTCGAAATGGATCGCGTGCGTGATCGCATTGAGCACTTAATGGCGCTGATTGAGTCCGAAATTGATTTGCTGCAGGTTGAAAAGCGCATCCGCTCGCGTGTGAAAGAGCAGATGGAAAAGACCCAGCGCGAGTATTACCTCAATGAGCAGATGAAGGCCATCCAGAAAGAGATGGGTGAGCTGGATAATGTGCCAAATGAGGCCGAAAAATACGAGCAAGCCATCGCTTCATCTGGAATGCCCAAAGAAGCGGCAGAAAAGGCTACTCAAGAGCTTAGTAAGCTAAAAATGATGGCTGCTAACTCGGCCGAAGCTACGGTGGTTCGCTCTTACCTAGACTGGCTAATAGCTGTCCCCTGGAAGAAGCGTACCCGCGTCAAGCACGACTTAGTGAAAGCGCAGGAAGTGCTGGATCAGGACCATTACGGCTTAGAAGAAGTCAAGGCTCGTATCCTTGAATATCTTGCGGTACAAAAGCGCGTGCGCAAGATGAAAGGGCCTGTATTATGCTTGGTGGGTCCCCCTGGTGTGGGTAAAACCTCTCTTGGTCAATCTATCGCGCGGGCCACGAATCGTAAATATGTTCGTCTGGCGTTAGGCGGCGTACGTGATGAGTCTGAAATTCGCGGTCATCGCCGCACTTACATTGGTTCGTTGCCAGGTAAGTTAATGCAGCGGATGAGTCGTGCTGGCGTTAAGAACCCACTGTTTTTATTGGATGAAGTCGATAAACTCGGTATGGATCACCGCGGTGACCCTGCGTCGGCGCTGCTAGAGGTGCTTGATCCTGAGCAAAACAATAGTTTTAGTGATCACTACCTTGAGTTGGACTACGATCTATCAGAAACGCTATTTATCTGTACTGCTAACTCAATGAATATTCCTGGTCCGCTGTTGGATCGTATGGAAATCATTCGTTTGCCGGGTTACACCGAAGATGAAAAGTTAGCGATCGCTAGGCGTTATTTGTTGCCGAAGCAGCAAGAAGCGAATGGCCTCAAAACAGAAGAGCTGGCGCTCAATGATGATGCTCTGCTAGAACTAGTGCGTTATTACACCCGTGAAGCTGGGGTGCGAGAGCTGGAGCGTCAGATCGCCAAAGTCTGCCGTAAGGTGTTGCGCGAGCGTTTAGAAGCCGAGCAGGCAGCGAGTGGTAAGCAGGGTAGCCATCTGCAGGCTCAACAAGTACTGGCAGCTGAAGATATTGAAGCCTATGCCGGCGTGCGCCGTTATAGCTACGGGTTGGCTGAGCAGGAAGATCAAGTTGGTCGTGTGACAGGGCTAGCGTGGACATCGGTTGGCGGCGAATTGCTGAATATCGAATCTGTTGTTACGCCCGGCAAAGGACGTATCAACAAAACCGGCTCGCTGGGCGATGTTATGAAAGAGTCGGTGAGTGCGGCGCAAACGGTCGTTAAGGCGCGTGCAAAAGAGTATGGTATTGATCCGCAACGGTTTGAGAATGAAGACTTGCACATTCACGTTCCGGAAGGTGCTACGCCTAAAGATGGCCCAAGTGCAGGCATTGCCATGGTAACCGCGATTGTCTCTGCCTATACTCAACGCCCTGTGCGTTGTGATGTGGCCATGACAGGAGAAGTGAACCTACGTGGCGAAGTGATGCCCATTGGGGGGTTAAAGGAGAAATTGCTGGCAGCCCGTCGCGGTGGTATAAAGACGGTCTTAATTCCTGAGGAAAATCGTCGAGACCTCAAGGAAGTGCCAGAAAATATTAAAGGGGCACTTGATATCCGTCCCGTACAGTGGATAGATGAAGTACTGGCCGTAGCGCTACATAACGATCCAATTGACGAGAGCGTCTCGTTGAAAGGTTCTGATCCGGCTTTTAATTCAACCGTCGTAACGAGTACCCATTAAGCGTTAATACTCCATTGAGTTTTAACATTACTTAATAGTTTTGCCCAAGACCTTGAGTTGCGGGCATTTCTCGGCACTGTCGCTTGACAGGAGTTTCAAGGCATTGCTATAAAACACAGCTACGCTTTGAAGTTGTATCTAACGGTGGCAGTGCCGTTCAGAGCCATTTTTTTGAAACAGTTAAGGGGTGAAGTGTGAATAAGTCCGAGCTGATTGAAGCTATTGCCGCGTCTGCTGATATTCCTAAAGCAGCGGCAACCCGCGCATTGGATGCCATGGTGGAGTCTGTCACCGATAGCCTCAAAAAAGGCGAAAGTGTTTCACTGGTAGGTTTTGGTACTTTCGCAATTAAAGAGCGTGCTGCTCGTACTGGTCGTAACCCGCAGACCGGCCAGCCGATTGAAATTAGCGCTGCAAAAGTCCCCAGCTTCAAAGCCGGTAAAGCGCTGAAAGACGCCGTCAACTAATTGGCTCGCGTTTGCTGTAAGCTAATGGGCGCATCGCATTCGCGATGCGCCCATGTTTTTTTCTGGCCCGATAGTTAGGGCGATAGATAGCTGTGATGATCTGAGGCTAGCATGCTGCAAAGTATTCGAGATGGCTCCAGAAGCTGGGGTGCCAAAATAATTATCGGTGTCATGGTGGCTGCCATGGCGCTTTTTGGCGTGGAGTCGCTGTTTAGTGTCTTTGGCGATGACCCTAATGAAGTGGCGAGCGTTAACGGCGAACCAATCATGCGTCAGCAGGTTGAGCTTGAGGTACAACGTGCGCTTCGCTCTGGACAGGTGCCACCAGAGCAAGAGCGGGCGCTTCGTAATGATGTCCTTGACCAGTTGATAACTCAGCAACTGCTAACACAATATGCTGAAGACGGTGGTGTGTTCGTCTCCGATGCCCAACTAGACCAAATGATTGTTGGTCTGCCAGAGTTTCATGATCAAGATGGTCGGTTCTCGGCTGAAATATTCCGCAACCGTCTTGCTGGTGCAGGATATACCCCAGTGGCGTTTCGTGAAGAGCTGCGTGCCGATATCAAGCGCCAGCACTTGCAGCAAGGCCTTGCGTTTAGCGACTTTAGCTTGGAAAGCGAGCAGGAACGCTTAGCTGAATTGCAGCGCCAGCAGCGCAGTTTTCGCTATGTTTTATTAGATGCCGATGATGTAAGCGTAGAGGCGAATGTTACTGAAGCGCAAATGCAGGAATATTTCGATGCAAACCAGGCACGTTTCGAGCGTCCTGAGCAGGTGCGCGTTGAGTATGTGTTAGTTGACCGTCAAGCGATGGCGGAAAACGTTGAGGTTAACGAGCAGAGCTTGCGCGCTGCGTGGCGTGAGCAGAATCGCAATGCCGATCGACGTGTCTCTCATATTATGGTGACGTTTGGCGAAGAGCGCAGTCGCCAAGAAGCGCAAGCACACGCTAATGAGGCTTTAGAAGCCTTGAACAGCGGTGAAACTTTCACCGATACGGCACTGCGTTATTCAGATGATACGGCGAGTGCTGAGGAAGGCGGCGACTTAGGGGTTATTAGTCGTGGTTTCTTTGGTGATGCCTTTGATGAAGCTGCTTTTGCTCTCGATGAAGGTGAAACATCTCAACTGGTGGAAATGGATGGTGCATTTCATATCCTTCAGGTAACCGAGCTGGTAGCACCCGCCTTTGAAGAGCAGCGTGAGGCACTTCAGCAAGATGTTGCTCTGCGTGAAGTCAATGATGAGTTCAATCAGCAAGTTCAGCGCTTAATTGATGAGAGTTTTGCTGCCGATGATCTGCAAAGCGTAGCGGATGACCTCGGTCTAACGCTAAACCAGACTGACTGGTTAGCACGCGGTGAAGGTGAGGGCGTGCTTTCAGAGCCGGGGGTGCTAGATGAGGCCTTTAGTGCTGATGTGCTAGAAGAAGGCTATAACAGCGAAGTGATCGAGCTGGATGATGATCGTCGCCTTGTGCTGCGTGTTGCGGAGCATCGCGAAACGACTCAACTCACGCTAGACGATGTGCGTGACGAAGTCGCTAACGCTGTTGTTGCTCAACAACGCCAAGAAGCACTTGAGCAAGAAGCGGCTCGTATGATCGAGGCGGTGGAAGCGGGCGAGGCCAGCAACATTGATTGGCTTGAGGCTAGCAATATCTCGCGCCAGTCTGACACTGTGCTTCCCCAGGCGGTAGTGCAACAGGTGTTTCGTATGCCGCGTCCGCAGGAGGGTGATAGCGTTTACCGTTCTGTGTCACTTCCGGAAGGCGTTGCCATCATAGCGTTGGATAGCGTATCCGTAGGCGAAGTTGACGAGCAGCTTACTTCTTTTGTAGCTCAAATGGCTGAACAACTCCGCGCCCAGTCTATCATTCAGGGCTTGGTAGACGATCTGCGTAGTGACGCGAAGATTGAGCGTTAATTAACGCGTTTTTATTAACCCAAAAAGCCGGCCAAAAATTGATTTGGCCGGCTTTTTTGATGGTTTTTTGCTGATGTGCAACGTTAAGTATTAGGGTGGGTTGGCTAAGGTGAATTGACGCAGAATAGGCATGGCGTCATGCTCTGCCGTGCGTTCAACGACAATGTCCCAGCCATGGTGAACATCCCAGTCACCAAGAACAAAACGTTTTGCAGGTACGTCCTCAACTGTCAGGTCATGTACCTTTGGCCGGTGGGTGTGACCATGAATCATGGTGGTGACACCAGAGTGCGCCATCAGCGCCACCACTTCTTCGTGTGTCACGTCCATGATCGCTTCCGCTTTACTCGCGTTGGCATCGCCCGACTGCATACGCAGACTCTTGGCAAGCTCCAGTCGCTGATCAAGGGGTAAGGATAGGATTTGCGTTTGCCACTGAGGATCTCTGGACTGTTGGCGGAACGCCATGTAAGCATCATCTTTAGTGCAAAGACTGTCGCCATGTAGAATAACGACAGGCACTCCTTGGAGTTCCACCGTTTGGCTTTCGGGTAGCAGAGAGGCTTGGCACTCACTGATAAAGCGCTCGCCAATCAGAAAGTCGCGATTGCCGTGCAGGAAATAAATCGCAGTTCCGTTGCTGCTTAATTTGCGTAACCGTCTGATCACTTCCCAGGCAATGTCGCTAAGAGGATGTGGTGTGTCAAGGAGATCATCTCCGATCCAGGCGTCAAACAGGTCGCCTAGAATATACAGGGCGTCAGCCCCAGTAGCGGTGTGCTCTAAGTAATGATAAAACCCCTGATTAATCTCAGGGGTATCACTGCTTAGATGCATATCAGCTATCAGCAGAGTGCGCATAGAACTCCCGTAATTAGTCGGCTTCTTTTACATAGGCGCGCTCAATGATGACATCGTCTGCGGGCACGTCAGCATGCATACCACGACGTGTGGTGCTTACACCGCGGATGGCGTCTACCACGTCCATGCCGTCGACAACCTCGCCAAACACTGCGTAGCCCCAGCCTTGAAGACTTTTACCACTATGATTCAAGAAACTATTGTTACCAACGTTGATAAAGAACTGCGCTGTGGCAGAGTGAGGGTCTTGAGTGCGTGCCATTGCCAGTGTGCCAACCGTGTTTTGTAAACCATTGTCGGCTTCGTTCTCGATCGGATCACGCGTTGGCTTTTGGTTAAAATCTTGATCGAAGCCACCGCCCTGAACCATAAAGCCATCGATAACACGGTGAAACAAAGTGCCATCATAAAAACCATCGCGGACATATTGCTCAAAATTAGCGGCAGTTTTTGGCGCTTTTTCATGATTAAGCGCAATAGTGATGTCACCGTGGTTGGTCTGTAATACGATCATAGATAAATTCCTGTTCAATAAAGGCGTTCGCCTTGGCGCTGTGCATCGGCGTCACGTTATAATAGCGGTTTTGCTTGGCACCGCGAAGCGCAAACCCTAATAGCTTAGGCATTGGTTGCCTAGCCCGCCATCCACCATGAGGTTATCAACACCACCATGACCAACGAGACCACCCCAGCGCCGAACTTCATTCGCAACCAAGTACGCGACGAAATAGAGGGCGGCCAGGTCACCAAAATCGTGACGCGCTTTCCTCCCGAACCTAATGGCTTTTTACATATCGGTCATGCAAAGTCGATCTGTTTAAACTTCGGGTTGGCAGAGCAGCTAGGTGGTGAGTGTCATCTGCGCTTTGACGACACCAACCCCGCGAAGGAAGAACAGGCGTATATCGACGCTATCAAAGAGGACGTCAGCTGGTTAGGCTTTAACTGGGCAGGCCCAGTTCGCTTTGCTTCTGATTATTTCGACCAGCTTTATGCGTGGGCGCAACATCTTATTCGCGAGGGCAAAGCTTACGTTGATGATCTTTCGCCAGATGAAATTCGCGAATACCGTGGCACACTCACGGCACCGGGTAAGCCAAGTCCTTACCGCGAGCGCAGCGTTGACGAAAGCCTAGATTTGCTGGAACGCATGCGTAACGGCGAGTTTGGCGAAGGCGAAAAAGTACTGCGTGCAAAAATTGATATGGCGTCGCCCAATATCAATCTTCGCGACCCGATCCTTTACCGTATTCGCCATGCCAGCCACCATCAAACAGGTGACAAGTGGAAAATCTACCCGTCGTACGATTTTACCCATGGTCAGTCTGACGCCATCGAAGGCATTACCCATTCAATCTGTACGCTAGAGTTTGAAGACCATCGCCCGCTTTACGAGTGGTTTTTGAATAACTTGCCGGTTCCCGCCAAGCCGCGCCAAATCGAGTTTGCTCGACTTAATTTGGATTACACCCTCACTTCGAAGCGCAAGCTGAAACTGCTGGTTGACGAGCAGATTGTTGATGGCTGGGACGACCCGCGTATGCCAACTATTTCAGGTATGCGTCGTCGCGGTTATACGCCGGCATCCATTCGCAAGTTCTGTGAGATGATTGGTGTTACGCGCGCCGATGGCGGTTTGGTGGATATTGCCATGCTAACGCATGCGATTCGCTCTGATCTTGAGGACAATGCGCCGCGGGCAATGTGCGTATTGAAACCCCTTAAGGTGGTACTGACCAACGTTCCTGAAGACCATGAAGAAGTGTATGACGTGCCTGGGCACCCCGCGCGAGAAGATATGGCGGTGCGTAAGGTGCCGTTTAGTCGCGAGCTGTATATTGACCAAGACGACTTCATGGAAGACGCGCCCAAAAAGTTTTTCCGTTTAGCGCCTGGCAAAGAAGTCCGCCTGCGTAACAGCTACGTGATTCGTTGTGATGACGTTGTTAAGAACGAAGCCGGTGACGTGACGGAACTGCACTGTTCGGTGGATTTCGATACGCTAGGAAAAAATCCTGAAGGCCGCAAGGTGAAAGGCGTGATTCACTGGGTGAGTGCCGCTCATGGTGTACCGATGGAAGTGCGCTTGTATGACAATTTGTTCACGGTTGAACAGCCGGATCGTGACAAAGATGTCGACTTCCTCGAACACCTGAACCCCGACTCCTTGGCGGTGTGCCACGCCATTGGCGAGCCCAGTTTGGCGGATGCTGTTCCAGAAGATCGTTTCCAGTTTGAGCGGGTGGGCTATTTCTGCGCTGACCGTCATGCTTCCAAGCCAGGGCAGTTGGTGTTTAATCGTACCGTTGGGTTGAAAGATAGCTGGGCGAAAATCAAACAGAAGGGCTAAGGAATCGTCATATGCACATTTATAATACGCTGACACGCCGCAAAGAACCGTTTACCCCGCTGGTGGCGGGTAAAGTCAGCATGTATGTCTGCGGCATGACGGTGTATGACTACTGCCACCTTGGCCACGCGCGGGTCATGGTGGCCTTCGATGTGATAACCCGCTACCTGCGTTATCGCGGTTATGATGTTACTTATGTCCGTAACATCACCGACATTGACGATAAAATTCTCAAGCGTGCCGAAGAGAATAACGAATCGATTAGCACACTCACCGAGCGCATGATTCAGGCAATGCACGAAGACGAAGCACGTCTTGGTGTATTGCCCCCAAGCCATGAGCCTCGGGCGACAGGTCATATTGATGACATTGTTGCCATGATTGAGACGCTGATTAAGAAAGACTTTGCTTATGCTGCTGCCAATGGGGATGTGTATTACCGGGTACGCAAGTTCGCTGATTACGGCAAGCTAAATAATCGTCAACTTGATGATATGCGTTCTGGTGCTCGGGTTGAGGTTGATGTTCATAAAGAGGACCCGCTTGATTTTGTGCTTTGGAAAGCCGCTAAACCGGGCGAAGCACACTGGCACTCTCCTTGGGGCAATGGCCGCCCAGGATGGCACATTGAGTGCTCAGCAATGTCGACGTGCTGCTTAGGCGACACCTTCGATATTCATGGTGGTGGTCCTGACCTTACGTTTCCTCATCATGAAAACGAAATTGCCCAATCAGAGGCGGCGACTGGTAAAACCTACGTCAACACCTGGATGCATGCCGGGGCCGTGCGGGTTAACCAGGAAAAGATGTCAAAATCGTTGGGTAACTTTTTTACCATCCGCGATGTGCTGGCAGAGCATGATCCGGAAGTCGTGCGTTTCTTGCTAGTGGCTAGCCACTACCGTAGCCCAATTAACTACTCGGTAGACTCTCTCCATGAGGCTCGCAAATCGCTGACGCGCTTTTACACAGCATTAGAGGGTGTGGAAGTGTCATCTAGCGGTGACGGTGATGAGGCAGGCTATGCTGAGCGTTTCACCACGGCGATGGATGACGACTTCAATTCGCCTGAGGCGTTAGCGGTATTATTCGATCTGGCGCGGGATCTCAATCGCGCTAAGAGCGAGTCGCCAGAAAAAGCGCAGCGTTTAGCATCGGAATTAACACGTCTAGCGGGTGTGCTAGGGCTTTTGCAGCAAGATCCTCAGACTTTTTTGAAAGGTAATCAGCAGCAGGTAGCGCTGAGTGAGACTGAGATTGAGGCCAAAATAGCACAGCGTAAAGAAGCAAAAGCCAATAAAGATTTTGCTCAGGCAGATGCTATTCGAGATGAACTAGCGAGTTTGGGTATTATCCTGAAGGATTCCCGTGAGGGAACAACCTGGGTGATTGAAGCGCCTTAAGCGTTATCGATGTTGAGCGTGATGACAGTGAGGGCATTGAATAGAAACGTTGTAGATGTCAGGCGCCGTTGATATGGCGTCTGACGTCAATGTCGTTGGCTCTTATACTGAGATGATACCTTCAAGACGCTAAATAATAGGATGACCACTATGCGCTTTACTCTAAAACCGACCATCGTCGCTTGCTTATCAGCCATTACTTTTTCGACTGCTTACGCCAGCGACCCTGTTGTCGTGTCCTCCAAAATCGACACAGAAGGGTCCGTGCTGGGTGAGCTGATTATTCAAACGCTAGAGCGTGGCGGTGTGCCTACAGAAGATCGCCTACAGCTAGGTGGCACCAGCGTTGTGCGTAGTGCGCTTGAAGCGGGAGAAATCGACCTTTATCCCGAATATACCGGTAACGGCGCTTTTTTCTTTGATATGACTGACAGCCCTGTCTGGAATAGTGCAGAGGATGCCTACCAGACTGTTAAAGAGCGCGATGCGGCGCAGGGGCTAATATGGCTGAAGCCTGCTAGCGCTAATAACACCTGGGCCATGAGTATTCGTGAAGACGTGGCTACGGCCAACGGCTTAACGACCCTTGATGACCTTGCCGACTATGTTAACCAAGGCGGCGAGTTTAAATTCGCAGCGAGTGCAGAATTTGTAGAGTCCGCTCAGGCATTGCCTGCATTCCAGGATGCTTATGGGTTCGAACTTAGCGATGATCAACTGCTTGTGCTGTCCGGTGGTAATACGGCAGCTACTATGCGAGCCGCAGCCCAACAAACAAGCGGTGTTAATGGTGCCATGACCTATGGCACCGATGGTGGCTTAAGTGCGCTGGGGCTGGTTGTTTTAGAAGATATTAAGGGGGTTCAGCCGGTATATCAGCCGTCGCCAGTGGTGCGTGCCGAAGTGCTGGATGCCTACCCTGAAATTGAGACGCTACTCAACGACGTATTTGCAACCCTTGACCTTGTGACGTTGCAAACGCTCAACGCAGATGTCGCGGTGAATGGTTTCTCGCCTGATCAAGTCGCAAGCGACTATCTTGATAGCCTGGATGACTAATGAATGTCGCAGATAGACGCTTTGCCATCGCCATCCAGTCAATATGGGCATTTAAACTCAGTACTGATATGTTTAAGTGCCGCTATGTTAGGAGCCTCTTGGCTACTGGGTCTTGTTAGCGTCGCGCCTAATAGAATTGTAGCGGGTACATCTTATGGCTTAGTAGCTGCGATTGGTTGGCCCGGTGCGCTGCTTGTTTCCTTGCTATTTATCGCTATGGGCGGCTTGGCTATTAAGCCAAGCCGTCTTCATAGCTATGCTCAACTGTGTATCGTTACCCTGACACTCTTATTGATGCCATTCGGGCTTATGGTAGCAGGCCACTGGCTGATTGATCCCACTCTGCCGCAAGCGCGTTTAGGTATTGGTGCTGCCTATTGGGTCGTGCTTTTTTTACTTTTATTGTGCCTAGTGGAAGTGCGTTTACGTTTGGGGTTGTCGCGCTTATGGACCACCCTATTGCTCAGCAGCGTGGGGGGAGCGTGGCTGCTTTGTGCCGCCTTATGGCTTGAAAATTTAGCCCTTGTTCAGGAGTTTCAAGCGCGCGACCAGCAATTTTATCGTGCCATGCTGCAACATGTGGTACTGGTCGGCATAGCGGTGAGCGTTAGTATCGTAGTTGGTTTAGTGCTCGCTATGCTAATGCGACGTTACCAACGTCTACAACGAATAGCGTTTGCATGGCTGAACTTCCTGCAAACGATTCCGAGCTTGGCTCTGTTTGGGCTACTGCTGGCTCCGCTTGCTTGGCTAGCTGCTAACGTACCTGTTTTAGCCCAGTTGGGGGTTAGCGGTATCGGCGCCACCCCCGCATTGATGGCGCTCATTGCCTATAGCCTGTTACCCATGGTGCGCAATACTTATATTGCGCTTGATGAAGTCGACCCTGAAACCTTAGATGCTGCTAAGGCGATGGGTATGCGTCCGTATCAGCGCTTCTGGCAGGTAAGATTTCCTTTGGCGCTGCCAATACTATTAGAAGGCGTGCGAATCACCGCTGTTCAAGCGATTGGATTAACGGCCGTTGCTGCGTTGATTGGGGCAGGTGGGCTTGGCACGTTTATTTTTCAGGGGTTAGGCCAAGCGGCTATGGACATGGTGCTACTTGGCGCGCTCCCTATTTTGGTCTTGGCACTAATTGTAGATGCTAGTTTGGGGGCATTAGCCGACGCGCTTCGCCCCGGAGGACATAAATGATAGAGCTTTCCCATGTGTCGAAGCACTTTGGCGAAGACACAGCGGTTGACGACATATCCTTACACGTCGCGAAAGGAAAGTTCTGTGCGCTGGTAGGATCATCAGGCTGCGGAAAATCGACGACGCTACGTATGATAAATCGTTTGATTGAGCATAGTAGCGGCGACATTATCATCGACGGACAGGCAATAGGCCACTATGACCCGGTTAAGCTTCGCCGCCGTATCGGCTATGCGATCCAGAGTACGGGCCTGTTTCCCCATTGGACGGTAGCGCACAACATTGGGCTGGTGCCACGTTTGTTAAAATGGCCTGCCGCTGATGTTAAAGCACGCGTCGAAGAGTTAATGCGCCTGTTAGGCCTTCCCACGGAAGAGTTTGCCCATAAGTATCCTCACCAGCTCTCTGGCGGCCAGGCGCAGCGGGTAGGCGTTGCGCGCGCATTGGCGGCAGATCCTGATATTTTGCTGATGGATGAGCCTTTTGGAGCGCTAGACCCTATTACTCGAGAAAAGCTTCAAGACGAGCTGGCAAAGCTTCAGGCGCGGCTGCATAAAACCGTGGTGTTCGTGACTCACGATATGGATGAAGCGCTCAAACTGGCAGATCATTTAGTCGTTATGCGCGAAGGGCGTATTGTTCAGCAGGGGTCACCGCTAGCGCTGCTTCAAACCCCCGCCGATCCGTTTGTTGAGTCGCTATTGGGAGGGTTGGAGCGTGGTTTAAAGCAGGCTGCCTTAACACGCGTCAAAGATCACATGTCATCGCTTGGGCAGACACTGCCTGCCCAGTCGCGTATTCCGGGGGAGTTTTCACTGCGCCAAGCGCTTTCAATGATGCTGCGTGACCACTGCGATAGGCTGACGGTTGTCGACCAGCATGATATGCCGATTGGTGAGTTATCGCTGCGCAAAGTGGTGAAAGAGGCCCAGTTAGACAAGGTGAGTCACCGTGACGGGTGATCGTAACCGTGGTGAATCATCGATTACAGTCGGCCCGCGCTGGCTATGGCCTATTGGTTGGGCACTCTTGCTGCTGATAGGGGTATTGGGTATCCCGGCGTTAGAGCCTGTATTTCGTTGGCTGGAGCCCGACGCCCGTCAGGTGATTTATGCCCGCGCTGATTTTGCTTCTCTGCTGGCAAGGCACGTGTTCGTTGTTGGAGTAGCGGCTGTCGTCACGATAAGCGTAGGAGTATTGGCCGGCATTGCAGTCACTCGGCAGTGGGGGAGAGACTTCTTACCCCTTGCCGGGCAGTTGGCTTCACTGGGTCAGACATTTCCTCCTGTGGCAGTGCTTGCCCTGGCGGTTCCTGTATTGGGTTTTGGAACATTGCCGATTATCGTGGCGCTAATGCTCTATGGCTTATTACCGATTGTGCGAAACACGCTTGCTGGGCTCCAGGATGTAGATGCGAGTCTTAAACAGGCGGCGTTTGCCATGGGGATGACCCCTTGGCAGGTATTAACTCGCGTTGAGCTTCCATTAGCCACACCAGTAATTCTGGCCGGTATCCGAACATCGGTAACCATTAATATTGCCACAGCGGCTATAGGGGCGACGGTAGGCGCCAGTAACTTAGGTGACCCGATCATCGCAGGTATCGTGAATGGCAATATGGCGTATGTTTTACAAGGTGCGCTGTTGATCGCGTTACTCGCGTTGACCGTCGATAGTCTATTTGATGCGTTGCAACAACAGCTGCGCACTCGTCTATCTGCGTCTTAAGTTGTATCCCTAAAAGTAGCAGACTGCGTTACTGTCCTTGTGTTGCGTTGATCGAGGTGACACTAACCTCGACAAGCTTGACCTATGCTAGATAAATCCACTGGCAAAAACGGTCAACACCAACAACACTGCCCTCAAAAGGGGTAATACAAGGATAATAAGCATGACAAACTACGTACATCAGCCGCTCTTTATGACCGGCGACGAATTCTCAATGGCTACCTTCAGCCTGCTCGACCCAGAGGGCGAGCTTTACGAAGGGGCGAGAGAGCCAGACCTACCGCGTGATCATGCCAGACGGCTCTATCAAGCCATGCTGGCCACCCGTATCCTAGATGAGCGCATGATGGCTGCCCAACGCCAGGGGCGGCTTAGTTTCTATATGCAAAGCACGGGTGAAGAGGCCGCCGTTGTTGGTGCTGCTGCTGCACTAGACGATGCCGATATGATCATGGCGCAATACCGCGAGCAAGGCGCATTAATGTACCGCGGGTTCTCCATTGACGAGTTTATGAATCAGCTGTTTGGCAACGAGCTTGACTACGGTAAAGGCCGCCAAATGCCGATTCATTATGGATCACGCAAGCTGCACTACATGACCATTTCTTCTCCGCTTGCAACGCAAATCCCCCAGGCGACAGGCTACGCATACGGTCAGAAATTAGCGGGTGATGGGCATTGCACCTTAACGTTCTTCGGTGAGGGTGCTGCATCAGAAGGTGATTTCCACGCCGCGCTGAATATGGCATCAGTCCATCAAGTACCGGTGATTTTTTTCTGCCGCAACAATGGCTATGCCATTTCGACGCCATCAACCGAGCAGTTTGCAGCGGATGGCATTGCCCCAAGGGCGTTTGGCTATCATATGCATGTGATACGCGTTGACGGGAACGATGCACTGGCAGTTTATGAAGCGACACGCCAAGCGCGTCAGATTGCTGTTGAACAAAACAAGCCCGTGCTGATTGAAGCCATGTCTTACCGTCTTGCTGCTCACTCCTCTTCGGATGACCCTTCCGGCTATCGTGCCAAAAGTGAAGAAGAAGCGTGGCGGTTAAAAGACCCCATACTGCGCATGCAGAAATGGCTGTTGAAAAAAGGCTGGTGGAGCGAGGAGGAGGAAACCAGCCAGCAGGAAACGTTGCGCCGCGAAGTTCTAGATACCATGAAACGGGCAGAAAAGCGTTCACCCCCACCGCTGGAGTCGCTGATTACTGATGTCTATGCCGACATAACCCCTGAGCTACAGCGTCAATTTGACCAGCTTAAGCGCCATATTCGCCGCTATCCAGAGGCCTACCCGCGTGGAGCGCGGTCGCTAGACCTTGAGGTGAATACGTCCACAGATTCCCAGGGGGAGGCATAACATGCCCACAATGAACATGCTCCAGGCGATCAACAATGCGCTTGATATCGCCATGGCTGAAGATGACAAAGTTATCTGTTTTGGTGAAGATGTTGGCGTTTTTGGCGGCGTATTCCGTGCTACCAGCCATTTACAGGAAAAGTATGGTAAATCGCGCTGCTTTAACACGCCGTTGGTAGAACAAGGCATCATTGGTTTTGCCAATGGGCTGGCTGCTCAAGGCTCAGTGCCCGTTGCTGAAATACAGTTTGCCGACTACATCTTTCCCGCCTTTGACCAAATCGTTAATGAGTCTGCGAAATTCCGCTACCGTTCGGGGGATTTGTTCAATGTGGGTGGATTAACCATCCGCACGCCCTATGGCGGTGGTATCGCGGGGGGGCTCTATCATTCGCAGTCACCAGAAGCTTACTTTACACATACGCCCGGTTTAAAAGTCGTTGTGCCGCGCAATCCCTACCAAGCAAAAGGGCTACTGCTCGCTTCCATTCGCGATCCAGATCCGGTGCTTTTTTTAGAACCCAAGCGTCTCTATCGTGCATCGGTGGGTGAGGTGCCCCAAGAGGATTATCAGCTTCCTATTGGTGAAGCGGAGGTCATTAAAGAGGGGACTGATATAACGCTGGTGGGCTGGGGCGCACAAATGGAAGTCATCGGCAAAGCCGTTGAGCTTGCTGAAGAGCAGGGCATTGCCTGTGAAGTGATTGATTTGCGCACGTTGCTGCCATGGGACGCGGATACTGTCGTTGAGTCTGTTCTAAAAACAGGACGTTTGATCGTCAGCCATGAAGCGCCGTTAACAGGTGGCTTTGCGGGTGAAATCGCCGCGACGATCCAAGAGCGCTGTTTTCTCTATCTTGAATCGCCGATTACTCGGGTAACGGGGCTAGATACGCCTTTCCCGCTAGTGCTGGAAAAAGAGTACTTGCCCGACCATCTGAAAATTTTTGAAGCGATTCGCGAAAGCGTTAACTTTTAGCGCCAGGGAGAAAAATAATGAGCGATTTCATGCTGCCGGATATCGGCGAAGGCATTGTTGAATGTGAAGTGGTGGAGTGGCGCGTTGCAGAGGGTGATCGGATTGAGGAAGATCAGCCAATTGTCGAGGTGATGACCGATAAAGCGCTAGTGGAAATTACTGCTCCCGAAGCAGGCGTGGTCACCAAACTTTATGTTGCCCAAGGAAAAATTGCCAAAGTACACGCACCGCTTTATGCCTACCAAGCAGAAAATGACACCCAAGAAGCCGGCGCGACGGAACAGGCTAACGAGCCTCAATCACCTGTAGCTGACGCTGACAGTGGCTCAGCCAAGGCAGTTGAGCAAGCCGCTGTGGCATCCAGTACCTGCAGCCTTAGTACGAGCAGCGGCAAAATACCTGCTAGCCCAGCCGTGCGACGTCTCGTTCGTGAACATCAACTTGAGTTAACTGCCATTGCTGGCAGTGGTAAAGATGGCCGGGTATTAAAAGAAGACGTGCTGGCGCACCTGAATCAACCTTCTGCTGCCCCTAGCCAAACACCATCGCAAGTCAACCAAGGAACACAGTTGCCTCGCGTCGAACCGCTTCGCGGTGTGCGCGCGGTGATGGCGAAAAGAATGGTTGAGGCAGCCAGCTCCATCCCGCATTTTCACTATGGTGAAGAGATCGATGTGACCGATCTGCTGGCGCTGCGCGAGCGTCTAAAGCCACGGGTAGAGGCGCTTGGTGAGCGGTTAACACTTATGCCCTTTTTCATGAAAGCTATGGCACTGGCGGTTACTGAGGCGCCGATCATCAATGCCCAACTAAACGCGGAAGCCAACGAGCTGCACTACTACGAACAGTGCAATATCGGCATGGCGGTGGATAGCAAAGCCGGTTTGCTGGTGCCCAATGTGAAAGGTGTTGAGCGTTTAACGCTGCTAGACATTGCTCGTGAAGTGGGGCGTTTAACCATTGCAGCCCGAGAAGGGCGTGTCGATCAGGCTGATCTCAAAGGTGGCACCATTAGTATTTCTAACATTGGTGCGTTGGGCGGAACCTATGCCGCGCCGATTATCAATGCGCCGGAAGCGGCGATAGTGGCGATTGGTAAAACCCAATGGTTACCGCGCTTCGATGAGCAAGGAGAAGTTCAGCGGCGAGCCATTATGACCATCACCTGGGCAGGCGATCACCGCTTTATTGATGGTGGTACTATCGCTAGGTTCTGCAATGCTTGGAAAGGCTATTTGGAAGCGCCTGAAACCATGCTGCTGCACTTGGGCTAAGGTTGCTAGACATTGAATAGCAAGAGGTTAAATAGCCAGAAGTTGGTTAGCAAGGAATGAGAAATGTCTCAGGCACCGCTCCAGCAGTTTTATATACCGGAAGAGCAGTCGGTATATCTACTTAGCCATCATGATGCCCGTAAGCTTAAAGACTGGGTAGCACTGTGTCAGGCACAGCTCGCCCAGCTGGGCTACACGGGGATTGAGCTGGTGGGTAAAGGTGCCTATGGCTTTGTATTTGCGGGCAGCGCGCAACACCAAGATGTGCCTGCCCACTACGTGTTTAAATTCTCACGTATTACGCTACCGACTCATTTACAAGAACGCCTTGAAGAAGAGGCGTTTATGCTTGATCAGGTTTCCCATCCCCGCATACCAAAGCTTGTGGCTTACCAACGCTCCCGAGGCCAGTCAATTCTAGTGATGGAGCGTGCGCCTGGTTGGAACCTTGAACAGGTGTCACTGAAAGAAGGCCGTCTCTCTCCGCGGTTAGTGGTGCGCATTGCCGACCAGTTGGCCGATATTCTTTCCGCATTGCGCCGCGAAACGGGTCCTAATGCACGTCCCGTTGTGCATGGCGACATCAAACCGTCAAATTTGGTATTTGATCCAGATACCGAGTCCATTGCGTTGATTGACTGGGGATCGTCCGTATTTGCCCAGTTAGACGAAAAGCTCCAATTTGTCGGGGCAAACGTGATGGAATTAATGTCCGACAATCTGCAGCAAACCAACGCCCGGCTGGGCGATGTCTACTTTATTGGTGAAGAGCAGCTAAATGGAGCGCTATCATCGCCTCGTTTTGATGAGCAAGGGGCCGCAGGCACGCTATATGCATTAGCTTCTGCGCAATCCTGCCGCTTTGGTCATCGTGCCATTCCCGCTAGCTCGCTGGGGCTACCCTTGGAGTTTGCCCGCACCTTGGACGGTATGTTGGATCCCGACCCCCACATACGCCATAAAGCAGGGGATCACTATTTACAGGCGATGTCCCGCATGGCCAAAGTGGTGATGTTAGATCTACCCACGCCAATACAAACACCGCTAGTGCCTGTCTGGGGCCGTGCGGCGCACCAAGAGATTGATACGGTCGTTTACAGCTCCCGGAAGGCGTTTCTGCGCGAAGCGAACGCGGAAGAAACACTTAATGATGTCAATGATGTGCAGTTAGACCGCTATTACAAGCAATTTATGCAGGGCATGGGGGAAACCGAAAAGGCGTTTTTGGCCTCGGTGAGTCGCTTAGGAAGATACCCGGTTGTCGGTGGTTTAGCAGTACGCTGGGAGCGAGAGGGCGTCTATATCGACTCCTCACTTAACCTGCATGATCCCGCATTAAAGCCAGCGTTTATTCAAGCCGTCAACAATATGGTGCACTTGGCGCGAGCCATCCATCGCCAAGGGGTGTTTAAAAGCTGCTTGTTTAATGCACGCCAAACGCTGCATTTAGAGCGCGCGAGTGCGGAAGAGCCTTTTCATTGTGATCCTGGCACCACGATTGACTACGAGCTGAGCGCGGTGCCAGAAATGGAAGACCTCACTCGCCAGCATAGCTACTTTGAAGACGGCCCTGATCCAGAAGAGCTACTTGTCCTACCGGACACCATTATGCACATACTGCAACGGCTGAATGAGATTCATCACACCGGCATGATTATCTTTGAGTCACTACCAAAGCATCTTAAAATTCATAGCTATTATCGGCTTCTGGACCCTAGCCGGGAGGCCGAGTTTCGGGCTTTGCTGGCGCAGATGTTGGCGTCTGTAAGCCAGATCGAGGGGTTAGGCGTGTCCGGCTTTATGAAAATGCCTTACAAAGACACGCGATTTTTTACCCATTTAGAGTGCCAGCCTGAACATTTTTATCCTAAAGACCCGCGTGATTTTTTAAGAAAGACGCCGTCAATCGGCGGTTCTCAGACTGCTTGATTGCGCCGCAACCCATGCTGAAAGCTGCTCCGCTAGCGCATCGCTAGCCGCGCCAAACGCATTCACGACGTCCGGAATCTCTGGACTATCCGCGCGGGTGCGGATAACAAAACTAGTCGCAGCCAGTGGTTTTCGGTGTTGTGTATTCACAAGCTGGACATCTAATTGAAGATGAATACTGGGTGGGGAAGTGTCGTACTCACTTTGGAAATGGCGCAGTTCGCTCAGTAGCAGTATATCGTGAGGCAATCGGTCGCTACTTACGCCAGTGAATAGCTGGCGCTGCTGCAGATCAGAAATTAAGCGCGCTTGAAGCATTTCTGGGGCGTCCTCATGCCAGCGTACCCCCTCATAGACATTGACTACATTGCCTTCTGGGTATACCACAATACGATTGCTGTTCAGCAAGTGGCCTGCCCCCGGGGTAGCAATGCCTAGTCTTACGGGGAGGGTGGCAGCCGTGTGTTCAGACTGCGTGGCAGACGATGGCAGCCGATAGAGCGTTGCGGGATTACTTTCGGGCAGTATTGAACAACCGGCGCTTAATACAAGCGCCGCTAATGTGACGATGCTAAACGTAGAGCGCAAGCTCATGGACGAAACTCCTCTACCTGATCCCGGCCCAGGAAAAAGTCTGCGGGACTCTCTTCAAGCTGGCGAGTAATACGATCAAGATTAGTTAGTGTAGAACGTAGGGCTGAAAGTGCGGGAGCAATGTCTTGTGCCCCCTGCAGCGTACTATCGACAGCACCGGCATTGTCGTTAACGAGCTGTTCAATTCGTTGTGCGGCGCTGGCCACATCACGACTGGCGCTTTCAGCGCTTCGCATCATTTGCTGACCATCTTGTCGCAATAGCTGTGTCGCCTCGAGGCTAAGCGTATCGATGCTTTCAAGGGTCGCTGTGGCTTGGCGTGATACTTCGCCGAACAGTGCCATATTTTGATCAAGCGCTGCTTGTTGTGAGGCGATCATCTCTGTGATCTGCGCAATACTCGTCAAAATAGTGCCGGCTTGTTCACGATTGCCGTCATTAAATAGTTCATTAACGTTTATCAGAATAGAATTAATGTTTTGAATCATTGTTTCGCCTTCATCAAATAGCGTGGCAATCGGTGAAGGGTCTGCGTTGATAAACGGTGCCATACTGTCCGTTTGGTTTACTAGGCGGGGGCTTTCTGGGGTGCCTCCATACAGCTGAACCGACATGCTGCCGGTAATGCTGGCAAAGGCTAACTTTGCTCGAGTATCTGTTTTGACGGGGGTGTCTTCATAGACTCGCACACTAGCAATAACTTGGCGTGGGTCGTCAGGGTTCAGTGTCAGCTCGGTAACATCGCCAACTTCAATGCCGTTGTACTGCACCTTACTGCCAATTGATAAACCACTAACACTGCGCTCAAACAGAATCCGGTAGGGTTGATAGTTACGCTCTCCAGCGGCATAGCTCATCCATAGCGCAAACAGCAGTGCTGCGACGGCGGTTCCCAGTGTGAACAAACCTATCAAAACGTGATGCGCGCGGGTTTCCATGTGCAGTCACTCCTGGACGTTTGCGTTATTTGAAAAGGCGGTATGAGCACGCTGAGCGGCTCGACCACGCGGGCCGTGAAAGTAGTCTTGAATCCATTCATCGTCGGTATCTGCCACTTTATCGATGGTATCCACCACCAGCACACGTTTCTGTGAGAGTACCGCGACCCGATCGCAGGCAGCGTAGAGCGTATCCAGGTCATGGGTAACCAGAAATACGCTGAATCCCAGCGCATCGCGAAGGGTGACCAGCAACTGATCGAAGGCTGCTGCACCAATAGGGTCAAGCCCTGCCGTGGGCTCGTCAAGAAACAGGATGTCAGGATCAAGCGCTAAGGCACGGGCAAGGGCGGCGCGCTTGACCATGCCGCCAGACAGCGACTCAGGAAACTGCAGCGCGGCCTGTGGCGGAAGCCCGACCAACGATAACTTGACCCTGGCAAGATGCTCGGCGTCTTCACGGGGTAGCCTGGCATGTTCAATTAGCGGTAGGGCAATATTCTCTTGCAGGTTCAACGAGCTGAACAGCGCACCGCGCTGAAACAGCACGCCAAAGCGTCGCTCTATTTGACTGCGCTGAGCCTCGTTAAGCTCGTTAAGCGTTGTGCCTAGGACTTCAATCATGCCGTCATTGGGGCGCTTCAAACCGACGATGCTGCGTAACAGCACTGATTTGCCGGTACCAGAACCACCTACAACGCCGAGGATTTCCCCGCGTTCAAGGGTCAGATCTAAATTTTCGTGCACCACATGAGTACCAAAGCGGTTCACCAAGCCTCGAACCTTAATGACCGGTAAGTCGTTTTGCTCTGTCGGTTTATCTGAATTGATCACCAGCCCATCTCCATAAAGAATAGCGCGGCGACGGCATCAATTAGAATCACCATAAAAATCGATTGAACGACACTTGAGGTGGTGTGTTCTCCCACCGACTGCGCGCTACCGCTGACCTTAAAGCCTTCCAGGCAGCCGATCACGGCGATCACGAAGGCAAACACCGGGGCTTTGCTTAGTCCTACCAAAAAGTGTGTCACCGATACATCTTTTTGCAGCGTGGCCATAAACTGGGTAAGTGAAATATCCAGTGACAGAGAGGTGACCATGGCGCCGCCCGCTAAGCCGCTGAGCATACCTACAAAGGCGAGCATGGGCAGGCTAATTAACATCGCCATTACCCGTGGGAGCACCAAAAGCTCGATAGGATCAAGCCCCTGAGCCTGCAGGGCATCTATCTCTTCATTGGATTTCATGGCGCCAATTTGGGCAGTAAAGGCACTGGCGGTTCGTCCCGCGAGTAGGATCGCAGCAAGTAGAACGCCGAACTCTCTCAAAAATGAGAACGCCACAAGATCGATGGTATAAATTGTGGCGCCAAAATCCTGCAAAACGGTAGCGCCAAGGAAAGCCACCACGGCGCCTACCATAAAGGTGAGTAGCGCGACGATGGGGACGGCATTAAGACCACTCTGCTGGATATGGGCCACGGTGGCCGTTAAGCGCCAGTGGCGTGGCCGCAATGTTAGATGGAAGAGGGTGGCCACGACGAGACCAATAAAGGCCAAAAGCTGGCGCTGCTGGGACCAAAGTCCCACCATGTGTTGACCCACGCTGGCAAGCGCTTGGCTAATGCGCGAATAGGAAGGAGGATCAACGTCCAGCGGCGCTTCCATGGCTTCGGCAATACGCACCAGCAACGCCTGCTGCTCTTTCGGCAGTTCTGCTGCCCAATCCGCCACCGCCTGCGCTTTCTCAACGCCAATCAACTCCGCAATGAGTATGGCGCCAGCGGTATCAAGGCGAGTTATTGCGTCTAGTGAAACCGTCGCATCTGTTGGCTTGCCAGGCTCAGTTTGAGTTTCACTTTGCTGAAGCGCCGCTTTGATAAGGCGATAATTGGCAAGCGTCCACTCGCCTTTAAGGGTTACTGTTTGATCATCACGCGCTATCCACTCGCTTGGCATCCCCACTCCTTTGCGCTCTTGGTATTGATACGCTTGTTTAGAAGTCTATGATGCATTCAAACAAATCTTAGTTAAAGCTGCTTCGTTAAGCTTATAAAAATAATGCTTATGAAAATTCACGCCATGCAGCATAAGTGCTAAGAAAAACGCGCCCAGTCAGAGCTTCTAAAAAATCACTCTTTTTGAGCTGATCCATAACGGGGCCCTTCACCTCTGACAGGTGAAGTTTTACATCGGAGTCTTTTAAACGGGCGTTGATGGCATCCAGGCTCTCGAGTGCTGATGCATCAATTAAATTAACGGCGGAACAGATCAGAACGACGTGCTCCAGCTCAGGATAGCTGGCAACTAAATTATAAACGGTATCCTCAAGGTAACGGGCATTCGCAAAATAGAGGCTTTCGTCGATTCGCAGTAGCGCCACATTACTGACGGTTTCAACATCGTGGCGTTCGGTATTGCGGAAATGCTCGGTGTCCGGAACCCGGCCCACCAGCGCGCTATGGGGGCGGCTGGTGCGATACAAAAATAACGCGATAGAGAGACTCACGCCACCGATGATGCCTGCTTCGATACCTTCAATTAGGGTTAGCAGAATGGTGACGGCCATCGCAGCGAAATCGCTGCGAGAATAGCGCCACGTTTGGCGCAACATGGGGATATCGACCAGGGTTAAAATAGACACAGTAATTGTCGCGGCCAACGTAGCAATCGGCAGGTAGTAGAGCCAGCCAGTAAACGCCATCGTTACCAAGGCTATTCCCAGGGCTGCAAAGGCTCCGGCCGCGGGTGTTTGTGCCCCAGCATCATAGTTGATGACCGTGCGCGAAAGGCCACCGGTGACCGGCATGCCGCTGGTAAACCCAGCGGCTAGATTAGCGGCACCTAAGCCAATCAGTTCCTGGTTAGGAGAGATACGTTGGCGCCGTTTCGCTGCCAACATTTGCCCCATGGAAACAGACTCGACAAACCCCACCAAACTAATCAGTAACGCCGGAATAAACAGGGCGCGCCATAGTGACGTATCTCCCCAGAGAAAGCTTAGCGCAGGTAGCCCACTGGGAATAGCGCCGACAATGGCAACGCCTTGGTCAGCCAACTGCCAATGCCAAGTAGCCAGCGTGGTAATAACCACCGCAAAGACAGGACCCGCCTTGGTGATTAACTCGGCGAGCGCTCTAGGCAAACCAATAGCACTAAGGCTCTGCTTACCAAAACGCCGCATCATAACGAGAAACAACAGCGTGCCAGCACCGATTACAAGCGTATAGGGGTTTAAGGTGGGGAGATTAGGCAAGAGCGTTACCACACGCTCTACCAGCGTAAAGCCACTGCTGGAGATACCCATTAGGCTTCCCAGTTGACTGACGGCAATCAGAATGCCCGATGCGGTTAAAAAGCCCGAGATAACCGGATGGCTTAAAAAATTGCTAAAAAAGCCCATTTTAAGGGCACCCATTGCCACCAATATGCCGCCAGAAAGTAATGAAAGTACCAGTGCAGCTTGCAAATAGTCGGGGCTGCCGGGCGTTGCAACAGAGGAGAGTGCAGCGCCCGTCATTAATGCAATGATGGCCACCGGCCCTACGGCCAGGGTGCGGCTGGTGCCTAAAAAGGTATATAGAAGTTGCGGCAAAATACTGGCATATAGGCCCACTACCGCAGGCAGGCCAGCAAGTAGGGCATAGGCTAATGACTGCGGAATCACCATCACGGTTACGATGAGTCCCGCTAATATATCGGCACCTAGCAGGCGCTTATGGTAGTGGGGCAGCCATGTAAGAATAGGAAAATAGCGCTTTAACATAAGCTCCTGGCGTCAGCTTTGTTTTTTAAACCCCAACCACTGGTGAGTCCGTCAGTTTAACGTGTTGTGTGGGCAATGATGGCCTTTGCTTTCAAACAAAAGCATGTTCTGACCCGAAAGTGCTACTTCATTCATTAGCATAACCCGTTAAGCTGACTGAAAAGTGGCTAATCGCTCCTTCTTTATTGATTGACTGCTCAATAACGTCAAATAAAAAAGAGTACCCCACATGCGACTACTTTGGCTATTAGTGCCCTTGGCAGTGCTAGGTGTTTCTGTTTGGATGATGACTGAATCTGGTGCTTTTCCCTATGTCGCGCTGCTGTTGGCAACGGGGGCTGGTGCAGGTTTAATGCTCGTAACGATTACGTCGGTTTACTCAGCTGATCAAGCGCGTTTGACAAAACCCATTCACGGTTTCAAGCCCATTCGCGACTATGGTGCGCTTCGCGCGATGGCCTATCGGTTGATGAACCGAGCAAGTAGCACTGCTATCGCCTCGGCAGAAGTTTCTCATTACGCTGATCTTATGGCGCAACGCCTTACTAAGCAGGAAGCCATGGCCAGTGACGCGTCATCGAGTATGAACGCTATTAATGCTGCCATTATGCAAGTGAGTGCCAGTGCTACCCATGTCGCTTCGCTTGCCGAGAGCGCTCGTCAGGCAAGTCATCATAATCATGATGAGCTGGCTGATATTATTGGCGATATGAGTGATGTTTCCGAGCGCTCTGATCAGGCGCTGGAAATGCTATCGGCGCTAAACGACAAAATTGAGCGCGTCCGCAATGTGACGTCGATGATTGAGGGAATAGCAGAACAAACGCACCTGCTATCACTCAATGCTTCTATTGAGGCAGCTCGAGCGGGAGAGCATGGACGAGGATTTGCGGTTGTCGCGGGCGAAGTGCGCAACCTAGCACTGAAGACGTCAACGGCGACACAAAGCGTCGATGAGCTTGTTAAAGATATGCACCAGAGTGGCCAAAGTGTTGTTGGTACCATGGGAGTGCTGATGAACCGTATCAGAGAGCGTTCCCAAGGGATGCAGCAGGTGGGCGGTAGTCTTGCCACTATCACAGAACAGTTCGATCAAGTTGAGCAGGAAATCACCAGCGTCGCAGAAGCAATGGAAAGCACTAAAGTCCATAGCCAAACAGTTGCTGATAGCTTACGTCAGCTTGAAGACGATGTAGATGAGGGCAATCGCGATATGCGCGATTTAGCTCAGCAAGCTCGGGCGTTAATGGAAGCTGCAGAAGGCGTTGATGGCGAGCTGGCGCAGCAGCGTTTACAGGGGCGTCATCAGCATGTGTTTAGTGTTGCTCGTCAAGCGGCGAACCGTATTGGTAAATTGTTTGAAAAGGCCATTGCCTCCGGTGAGTTATCAGAAGCGTCGCTGTTCCAGCCTGATTACAGGGTCATGCCAGGGACACAGCCACCGCTTTACCACACAGGCTTTGATGCATTCACGGACTTACAGTTACCCAGCTTGCAAGAACCGTTGCTTACTGAGCACGGGTTGAGTTACGCCATTGCATGTGACCGCAACGGCTATGTGCCTACCCATAACTCAGCCGTTAGCCGCGAGCCCATCGGTGATTACGATCACGATCTCAAGTATTGCCGCAGCAAACGCATTTTTGATGATCCGACGGGCAGTCGTTGCGGCGCCCATGAGAAACCGTTGCTGCTACAAACCTATAAGCGTGACACTGGCGAAATCATGCACGATCTTTCGGTTCCCATTTACATTAATGGTAAGCACTGGGGAGGCTTTCGCGTGGGCTACCAGCCTGAAAAGACAAATGACACCAGTGCAGTGGTGATTGAAAAACCAGTGGAAGAACTAGCCTCAGGTAGCCACCTTCTGGCGCGGACGTGATTGCCAAGAGGACCAGGAATATAGCGCTAAGCTCGCCCAGATCATCACAAAGGTCGCTAACTGGATGAGCCCTAGAGGCTCGCCAAAGATAATGATTGCAATCAAAAACTGAATGCTGGGATTGATATACATCAGAAACCCTAGCGTTGCCAGCCGTAAGCGTCGTGCAGCTCCAGCAAAGGCCATCAAGGGCAGGGCAGTTAATACGCCGCTAATTATTAGCAGGGTGCTCATCGGCACATTATGGATAAAGTGAGACTCCCCCTGCCAACTGAGCCAAGTGAGCGCTATCAGTGCTAGTGGGAATAGCAACAGCGTCTCTACAAACAGGCCTGAAAGCCCATCAAGAGGCACTTGCTTGCGAAATAATCCGTAGCTACCAAAGCTGAGTGCTAGCAACAGGCTGATCCAGGGCAGTTCACCCAGCATCACGAACTGGATTGCAATCGCTAAACTTGCCAAACCAAGAGCAACCAGCTGGAGGCGAGCCATTACTTCGCGTAGCACTAGCACGCCCAAGGCAATGTTTACCAAAGGCGTTAGAAAGTAGCCTAAACTGGCTTGTAACACCTGCTTGCTTTCAACAGCATAGATATAGAGACCCCAATTAAAGGCAATCAGTAACGCGCAAGCGAGTACGCGCCCCAAGCGCTTGGGCTCAACAAGTGCGCTAACCACTGGCGTCCATCGGCGCAGTATGCTGATTAACCCGACCAGGAAAAGGCACGACCACAAAATCCGATGTATCAGGATTTCAAATGCGGGAATGCCATCAAACAGAGCGAAAAATAGTGGGAAGCAGCCCCACATAGTGTAGGCCGTTAAGCCGAACATAACGCCCTTGACCGCTTCAGGGTCCCTTGATGCGGGTGGAAACATAGCAGCCTCATTAATTAAAAATGCTAATCTAGCACATAATTGACGAACACACTGATGCAAAGGAGACATGGCATGAGTCAACTGAAAACGAGCTTAGTGCAGTGCGATTTGCGCTGGGAAGATCCTCAGGCCAACCATGCGCATCTTGAGCGGCTATTAGGCGAATTAGATAGCCGCGATACCGATTTAATTGTGTTGCCAGAGATGTTTGCGACTGGCTTCACCATGAACTCACGGGAAATGGCCCAGCCCATGAACTCGAGTCAGAGCGTTGCCTGGTTACAGACGCAGGCCAAGGCGAGAGGCTGTGTAATGACCGGCAGCGTGGCAATTGTCGATGAAGGGCAATACTTCAACCGTATGGTATGGGCTACCCCCAGCGGCGACTTGCAGTACTACGATAAGCGCCATTTATTTCGTATGGCCGGAGAGCATGAACGCTATGGTATGGGCAACAGCCGGAAAATAGTGGAACTGAAAGGTTTCAGGCTGCTATTGAGCGTATGCTATGACCTGAGGTTTCCCGTTTGGATGCGCCAGCAGCCAGCAGGGGGCGAACATTTCGAGTATGATGCCGCGCTGTGTGTGGCGAACTGGCCTGCACCCCGGCGTCACCCATGGCGCACGCTTTTACAAGCGCGTGCAGTTGAAAACTTAGTTTACGTAGTGGGTGTCAACCGCGTCGGTGAAGATGCCAAAGGACTCGCCTATAGCGGCGATTCCATGCTGGTCGATTTCAAAGGGGAACCGCTGATCGACCACCCTGCAAACTCTCCGTTTATTGAAACGGGGACGCTAAATAAAACGGACCTAGATGCTTTTCGAGAAAAATTTCCTGCCTGGCAAGATGCCGACCGCTTTTCGCTTCTGCCAGGAGTGGGTCAATAATGCGCCTTGATCGCTTTTTGAGTGAAACAACCCCGTTGACGCGCAGCCTAGCAAAGCGTGTGTTGAAAAATGGCGAGGTGACCCTGAATGGCGAGCCCATCAAGCAGTCGGCGACCCAAGTTGACACCCAGAACGACGAAGTAAAGCTCAACGGTGAGACGCTAGCGCTGGTTGGGTTGCGTTACCTGATGATGCATAAGCCGCTGGAAGTAGAGTGCACTGCACGCCGTGGGCTCTACCCAAGGGTGATTGACCTCATTGATCTACCCAAAGTAGAGCGACTGCAGCCGGTAGGGCGGTTGGATGTAGATACCACCGGCTTGTTATTGCTCACTGATGATGGCCAATGGTCCCATCGTGTCACCTCGCCGCGCCATCGCTGTGCCAAGGTATACATTGCAGAGTTGGCAGAGCCTATGGAAGGTAGCGCCGCTGAGTGGGCAATTAACCAAGTAGAGGAAGGACTTCTACTGGATGGTGAAGAAACGCCAACGCAACCTGCTGTGTTGAGGTTTATTACTCCTCAGCAAGCGGAATTGACCATTACAGAAGGGCGCTATCACCAAGTGAAGCGTATGTTTGCAGCCCTAGGTAATCACGTCAATGCGCTTCATCGCCGTTCGATTGGTGATGTGGTCTTGCCAGATGACCTAGCACCTGGTGAATGGCGGGAGCTAACGCCTGAAGAAATTGCCAGCTTCTAAATACACTTAGCGTCACTGCTAGTGGATAAAACGCCCCGGTCAGCACACCCGTGCCAAGGCCGGGGCGTTTTTATTATGAGTAATTAATTTTTATACCGTTATCTTGTTTCTGCGTTCATGCATAACCAACTTGAAAAATTGCCGAGATAACCGTTTATGTTAACCAGGTAGCTAGTGCAAGTGGGCAGCTTCTATCAACGCTTTGGTATAGGGATGCTGCGGCGCGGCGAGCACTTCCAGGCAATCCCCTTGTTCAATCACGTCGCCATCTTTTAGCACCATAATGCGGTGGGCCATAGCACGAACCACGGCGAGATCGTGGCTGATAAACAGGTAGCTTAGTTGGCGGCGTGCCTGAAGTTCGCGCAGCAGCGTGACCAGCTGTTTTTGTACTGTTCGATCTAACGCTGAGGTTGGTTCGTCCAGTACCAGTAGCTCAGGTTCTAGGATAATTGCCCGTGCCACCGCTATGCGCTGGCGCTGTCCCCCCGAAAACTCATGAGGGTAACGGGCAGCACAGCTTTCCGGCAGACCCACTTCTCGCAGCGTACGATGCACGCGTTCGGTGACTTCTGCATTGGTCAAGTTAGGGTAATGAAACTGCAGGCCTTCACTGACAATATCAAATACCGGCATGCGCGGAGAAAGCGCTCCGTAAGGATCTTGAAACACCATTTGTAGCCGATGGCGCTGGCGTCGAAGCGTGTCGCCAGAGAGCTGACTCAACGTGGCATTGCCCAGTATCACCTCACCTTGGCTAGCGACTAATCGCATAACCGCTGACGCCAGCGTCGTTTTTCCAGAGCCTGATTCGCCGACAATGCCCAGCGTTTCGCCAGGAGCGATGGTTAGGTCGGTGGCTTTCAGGGCTTCAAAAGCGGGTGGCTGGCGCTGAAAAAGTCCTGTCCTCGGGCGCTTGAAACTCACGCTAAGCTGGCGTGTGGTCAAAAGCGGCGTGGTATCGGCAGGCTCAGCAGGCCGGCCTTCTGGTTCGGCGGCAATGAGGGCTTTGGTGTAGTCGCTTTGGGGATTATTAAATACATCGGCAACGCTACCGGTTTCCTGGATTTTCCCTTGATACATGACACATATCCGGTCTGCATGGCGGCGTACCAAATTTAAGTCGTGACTGATAAACAGCACACCCATACCGTGATGATCGCGGAGTTCTTTCAGCAGGGCTAAAATCTCTTGCTGAACGGTCACATCGAGCGCCGTCGTTGGCTCATCCGCAATCAACAGTGCCGGATTATTGGCAATGGCCATGGCGATCATTACCCGCTGGCGCTGACCGCCAGAAAGCTGATGTGGCCAGGCGTCAAGCAGTTCGTCAGGACGCGGTAGTTTGACTTGTTCTAACAGTGCCTTGGCCCGTGTACGTGCAGCCTGCCCGCTAAGGCCCTGGTGTAAACGAAGGGTTTCGCCTATTTGCTTGCCAATGCGGTGAAGCGGGTTGAGCGACGTCATCGGCTCTTGGAAAATAAATCCCACCTGATTACCGCGTATATCATTCCAATCACGTTTGCCTAGTTGATTAAGATCGGTCTCTTCTAACCAGCGCTGACCACTTACCTTAGCGTTGTCAGGCAGTAAATTAATCGCGCCCAGGGCAGAGACCGACTTGCCCGAGCCAGATTCCCCCACGATAGCGAGCGTTTCGCCCGCATTGACAGTGAGAGAGAGGGAATCGACAACGACATTGCCATCGAAGGAAACACAAAACTCGCTTAAGCGCAGTAGTGGTTGGGCATTGTTTGCGTGACTAGGCATGCTTGGTTTCCTGGGCGGGTGGCTGTTGCTGCTTCACATGTCGTGGGTCGAAGGCATCGCGAAGCCCTTCACCAATAAACACCAGTAGTGAGAGCATAATGGCAAGCGTCATAAACGCGGTGATGCCAAGCCATGGAGCATGTAGGTTGTTTTTGCCCTGTGCCGCTAGTTCGCCAAGTGAAGGTGCGCCGGGTGGCAGGCCAAAGCCTAAAAAGTCCAGCGCGGTGAGCGTGCCAATGGCACCAGTGAACAGGAAGGGGATAAACGTCAGCGTGGCTACCATCGCGTTAGGTAGCACGTGGCGCCACATAATCAGCCGAGAAGGGAGTCCCATGGCCTTGGCTGCACGCACGTACTCAAGATTGCGTGCACGCAAAAACTCGGCGCGTACGATATCAACCAGTCCCAGCCACGAAAACAACAGCATGATGCCCAGTAACCACCAGAAACCGGGCTGCACAAAACTGGCCAATATAATCAGCAGAAATAGCACCGGTAATCCAGACCAGATTTCTGTGATGCGCTGTCCGATGAGGTCTACTTTGCCGCCAAAATAACCCTGCACACCGCCCGCCACCACGCCCAGGACCAAGGAGCCTGCGGTGAGCGCCAGAGCAAAGGCAACCGATAGTCGAAACCCGTAAATGACTCGCGCTAATACATCACGCCCTTGATCATCGGTACCCAGCCAATGGCGCCTATCTGGTGGTGCAGGCGAAGGTCGTGTCATCAGCATATCGAGGGTTTGGTAGGAGTAGGGAATAATCGGCCATAGCGCCCAACCGTGGTCGCTAATTTGCTGTTGGACAAAGGGGTCTAAGTAGTCGGTACGGGTGGGTAAGAAACCACCGAATTCGGTTTCCGGATAATCGACCAGTAGCGGTATATACCACTGTCCGTCATATTTCATTACGAGAGGTTTGTCGTTGGCGATGAGTTCAGCAAATAGGCTGACAATAAACAAAACACCAAAGAGCCACAGCGATGCTCGGGCGCGGCGATTGGCTTTAAATGCTGCTAGGCGACGCAGCGTAATCGGCGAAAGACGCGAGCTGATAAATATCATGTTTATGACTCCCTCGACGCAAAATCAATGCGTGGGTCTACCCACACATAGGTCAAGTCGGATACTAGCTTTAGCAGCAGCCCGATTACCGTATACAGAAATAGCGTTCCGAAAATAACGGGGTAGTCTCGCTGCATGACTGCCTCAAAGCCTAATAAGCCGAGGCCATCCAAGGAGAAAATTACCTCGATGAGCAGTGCGCCGGTAAAGAAAATGCCAATCATTGCAGAGGGCAACCCAGCAATGATGATCAGCATGGCGTTACGGAAAACATGGCCATACAAAATACGCTGCTCGTCGGCACCTTTGGCCCGAGCTGTCAGTACGTACTGCTTATGAATTTCATCCAAAAAGCTGTTTTTGGTCAGCATGGTGAGGGTGGCAAAACTGCCAATCGCGGCAGCCAGTACCGGCAGGGTGATATGCCAAAAGTAGTCTTTAATTTTGCCCCAGGCGGATAGCTCAGAGAAATCGGGTGATGTTAAGCCGCGTAGAGGAAACCAATCCAGGTAAGTGCCACCAGCAAACACGACAATAAGAAGAATGGCGAACAAAAAGCCTGGGATGGCATAGCCTACGATCACTAAACCTGAGGTCCAGACATCAAAGCGAGATCCGTGCCGTAACGCTTTGCTGATGCCTAAAGGAATAGAAATGAGATAGACCAGCAGTGTTGTCCATAAGCCTAATGAAATAGACACGGGTAAGCGCTCGATCATCAGTTCAATAACCGGTCGATCACGAAAAAAGCTGGTGCCGAAATCGAAGGTGAGATAATCCACCATCATGCCGATAAACCGTTCATGAGCGGGTTTATCAAAGCCAAATTGCTGCTCTAACTGCTCAATAAAGCGTGGATCGATTCCACGTGCCCCCCTAGAGTCATCATTAATTTGAACATCGGCCCCCCCCATATCCAGGCGTGTGCTTGCCATGGCGTCGGCCCCCTCAAAGCGGGCCAACATTTGGTCAATGGGGCCCCCAGGGGCAGCCTGAACAATCATGAAGTTAAGCAGCATGATGCCGAACAGGGTCGGGATCATCAGTAGCAGTCGGCGTAAGGTATAACGTGCCACAGCGCGCTCCATGAGTAATTGGGGGCCAAAAGTTATTGCCGGTAAGCTGTTCGAATGAATCTATGTTGGCTAAATCAGCGGCGTCGATGACGGCGTTGTAGTTCTGCTTCTCGATCGGTGTTTACCCACCAAGCGTCTAAATCCATGGCATAAGCTGGAAACGGTTCTGGGTAGCCAAATTTATCCCACACAGCAATCCGCGTTTCGCCTGAATGATAGTGAGGGATGACATAAAAGCCCCAACGCAGCACGCGATCAAGCGCTTGTGTAATGATATCTAGCGTTTCACGGTCATCAGCACGAATCAGCTGCTCCACTAGCGCATCGACAGCTGGGTGGGCAAGGGCCATGCGATTGCGACTTTGTGGTGCCTCTGCGGCAGCACTGGTCCAAAAATCGCGTTGTTCATTGCCAGGATTGTTAGACTGGGGGAAGTGGCTGATGACCATGTCGTAATCGTAGCTGCGAACTCGATTAAGGTATTGATTGATATCGACAATGCGTAGCGACGTTTGAACCCCAAGACGTGCCATATTGCGTAGCATGGGTTGCACAACACGCTCCAGGCCCGAGTCGTAGAGCAGTACTTCCAAGGTAAGCGGTCGGCCTGTTTCACCGTGCACCAACACACCATCTTCTACGCGGTAGCCAGCGTCGCGCAGCAGATCAAGCGCAAGCCGCAGGCGTTCACGCAGCTCTGTGGGGTGTTCAATGGGCAGCGGGTCAGTGAACAGTCGTTCTGAATGATGGGAGTCCATCAACGCCTCACGAAAAGGTTCGAGTAGCGCAAGTTCTTCTTCTGATGGCGTTCCAGTAGCTTCCATTTCGGAATTTTGAAAAAAGCTTTCCGTGCGCCGATAGGTGCCATAGAAAATATTAGTGTTGAGCCAGGGGAAATCAAACGTGAGGCTCAGTGCTTCTCGAACCCTTGGGTCCTGAAACTTTTCTTCGCGTAAGTTGAAGACAAACGCCTGCATCATGGAGGGGTTAACATCAGGCACGGTAATCCGCTTAATTAAGCCGTCTTGGTAGGCAGGAAAATTATCATAGCCAATCGCCCAAGTGGCAGCACGTGCATCAGTCCTGAAGTCGGTAAGGCCTGCTTTGAAGGCTTCCCAGGCAATATCGCGGTCGCGGTAGTACTCATAAACAACACGGTCGATGTTGTAACGACCCACATTGACGGGCAAGTTCTTACCCCAATAGTTGTCATCTCGTTGATAGACAATTCGCCGCCCAGGGTCTACCTCGCTAATGCGATAGGGACCTGACCCAGTGTGTGCATCCAGGGTCGGAGAGGTAAAGTCGCGGGGTTCCCAGTAGTGACGAGGCAAGATGGGTAACTGGGCCACAATCAGTGGCAGCTCGCGTGACTCAGTGTCATTAAATTCAAAGCGCACTTGATGATCGTTTAAGGCGATAACGCGTTCGACACCGGCGTAATAGCTGCTGTAGAAGGGGTTGCCTTGTTCACGCAGCAGGTTCAGTGAGAACACCACATCATAGGCCGTTACCGGCTCCCCATCCTGAAAGCGAGCCCCTGGGCGCAAATCGAACTCTATCCACCGACGTTCCGGATCCAGGCGGACGCCTTCTGCCAGCAGTCCGTACAAACTGAAGGGCTCGCCAGGATTGCTGGCCATCAGCGAGTCATAAATTTTAGAAATACCGGTAACAGGCGTGCCACGAATAATAAACGGGTTGGTAGAGTCGAAACTGCCCCCCACGGCAGTATGGGTAATCGTTCCGCCCTTGGGGGCGGACGGATTAACATGGGGGAAGTAGGCAAAATCGGGAGGTAGCTCTGGGCTATTGTAGAGAGATAGCCCGTGCACGGTCTCAACGGGGGTAGAGGTGTTGTTTTCGACGTCGTTTTCAGAAGCCAACAGCGACAGGCTCAACAGCAAGCCGCTGGTTAACAAAAGTGCTTTGGTAAACAACATACCGCTTGGCATTGGTAACTTCCTGTAGCAACGAAGGCTTAGAAACCGAGCTTAGAACCTTAGACACAACTGCTGAGTCACAGTAGCGGCGCTAATAGTAACTGAGATATGGCCAAGAAAGATTAATAAAGACTGCGTTTTAAACCTAGTTAACAAAGCCTGGTTAGATTCCCCAAATTACCGTCCTGAAAGCGTCAGCAGTTGACCTGGCTTCAGTGCCTCTGGGCGTTCAATAGCATTCCACCTGATCAAATCTTGTTGAGTGACATTATAGCGTGACGCAATCACTGATAGGTTATCGCCACTTTCAACGCGGTGAACGCTTGGCGTGCTGGTCGATGCTAACGAAGTACTGTTTGATTGCGAAAGCTGAGCTAACACCTGAGTGTCGACTTCTTCAGGCACAAGTAACGTCTGTGCACTACGTGGGTCAAGGCTGCCATTCAGCAAGCCAGGGTTTAGCTCGGCCAGCGCGGATTGACTAACATCCAGAAGTTGAGAGGCCTGTGCCAGGCTAACTGGCTGCTCCAACTGAACTTTGGCAAAAGCGGGATCAGGATGAATGTCAGGGAGTGAGACCCCGTACTGTTCTGGATTATTGATGATCGTCGCAATGGCTTTAAGTTTGGGGACGTACTGCATCGTTTCGTGGGGCAGTGATAGTTCCCAGTAGTCGCCTGCAAGGCCTTGGCCCTGAGCTTGGCGTTGCGCACGGTTAACAGTGCCAGCACCGGCGTTGTAAGCGGCCAGCGAGAGCATTAGGTCACCCTCGTACCACTCATCTGCCTGCATTTCCAGGTAATCAAGCGCTGCTGCGGTAGACGTCACGACGTCTAAACGTCCATCGTAGTTGCCGTTGCGAACCAGGCCTAATGCATCTCCGGTACCCGGCATAAACTGCCAAAGCCCAGCGGCTCCTCGATGGCTTCGGGCGCTGGGGTCGAAAGAACTTTCAACAAACGGAATCAGCGCGATCTCACCAGGAAGGCCACGCTCGCTCACTTGCTGGGTGATCCAGGCAAGCCAGGGGGTTGCTCGTTCCGTGATGGCGGCAATATTTTGCGGGCTTGAACGGTAGTACTCTATCCACTTGTCAACGCGTGCTTGAGCATCGGCGGGGAGACTTTTTTCCTGCCACTGGAAGCTGTCACGAAGTGTGCTCCAGGCATCTTGGGGTTGTAGCTCAAGTGCTTCCCAGAAGTGATGCTGAAAGGCATTGGGGCGGGAATCGGGTGAAGCCGGCGCGTCATTGAGGGCGCTGTTAGGTTGATATGCTTCGGTAGTAGAGGCTTGGGAGCTGGCCGCTGCGGCTAAAAATAGGCTCACAATAACAGTGCTTCCAGCGCTTAGTAATAAGCGCTGGCGAATCGTTCGATAAGTCATAGTCGGTTCGTTTTTACTCGATAGCGTTCTTAAAAACGGTTCTTCCACTCGCGTAAAGTGGTGAACGTGGCGAGATCATCATCATTGACCCCATGTGTACCTACTGCTTGACGCACACTATCGGTGCTCACGCGCAAATAGGGGTTGATCTTCAGCTCGCGTCCTATCGTGCTGGGTAAGGTAGGTCGGTCTAATGCCCGAGCCTTCTCACACTCCTGCAGTGCGTATTTAACGTCTTCGTTATCAGGATCTGCAGCACGAGCAAATGTTAGATTCGCTTGCGTATATTCATGCGCTGCAAAGACCAGCGTATCCTCTGGGAGTTCCGCTAAGGTTTGAAGAGATGCAAACATTTGCTCTGGCGACCCTTCAAACAAGCGGCCACATCCACCACAAAACAGGGTGTCGCCGCAGAAAAGTAGCGCAGGAATTCCTGGAGTGAAGTAACTCACGTGATCTAACGTATGCCCTGGCGTGGCCATGACTTCAAAAAGACGCCCCATAATACGTACTTCATCGCCATGCCCTACCTGTTCCTTAATACCTTCAATAGTAGGATTGGAGGGGCCAATAACCCGGGGCGAGAAGCGTTTAATCAACTCTGTAAGGCCACCCGTATGATCATGATGGTGATGAGTGATTAAAATCGTATCAAGCGTTAAGGATTCACGCTCAAGAAACTCGATGACAGGTGCTGCTTCACCGGGATCCACCACGCAAACGCTTTGACTGGTATCCTGTCTTAATAGCCAAATGTAGTTATCGCTAAGTGCGGGAATCGGTGTCACGCTCATCATGGGCGAGATCCTTTAGTTCAAAAAAATAGACGCTCAATTAGACGCTTTCGAATGCGCTAACGCTGGCGTTCAAAACGTTAAAAAGCATTTACTGTGGAGGGAAGCGTTGTTCATGTCAACTTCGTCAACGGCAACTCGGCTCGCCCAGCAGATGGCGGAAAGCCAAGCGTACTGGCAAACAGAGGCTGGCCGTTCGCTATGGGAAACGCAGCGAGCGTGTTTGGGGCCGCTGGTTGAAGGACGCAAAGGTGGCCACAGTTTAGAGATGAGTATGGGGCCGACGTTGATGACGATGTCGGCTATTCCTCATGTCATTCGCTGGTCACCGACGAGAGCAACGGCGGAGGCTTCGTCCACGTTAGTCTGTCCGCCTGATCACCTTGCCTTACCAGACCGCAGTTTAGAGGTGGTGATTATTCATCACTGGCTAGAGCATTTGCCAGATGCCCATCACACGTTACAAGAGGCTGCCCGGGTAACTTCCGATAGCGGTGTGCTAGTTCTGTTTGGTTTCAATCCGCTAGGATTGAACGGGTTAACGCAGCGTTGGCGTAAGCAGCAAGGGAATTTCCCTTGGAGCGGGCAGTGGCGTACGGCTAGCCGTTTGCGCGATTGGCTGGCGTTTGTCGATTTTGACGTAGAACGCGTAGACTACTGCTGTTTTCGGGGGCCGATGAGCACCACCTGTGGAGAGCGCTGGGAAGCGTTGGGACGCAGGCATAATTTACCATTGGGTGAAAGTTACATGATTCAAGCGCAGCGGCGACAACGCCATGCGCCGGTAGAGCGTCTTAAATTCGGGTTGCGTGCACCGATCACTCCCACTTCTCTGGGAGCTACGCGAACCGGTGTTTCTGCGCGATACCACTCGGGTCAACGTCGTCTAGAAAAGGATAGTGAAAGTGAGTAAGCAAGCAACCGATGGGTTGCCTCGCGTTACGGTGTATACCGATGGGGCCTGTCGAGGAAATCCGGGCCCAGGCGGCTGGGGTGTAGTGCTGTCAAGCGGGCAGCATGAAAAGACGTTAAAAGGCTTCGAAGCAGATACCACTAACAACCGAATGGAATTAATGGCGGCCATTATGGCGTTGAGAACGCTAAACAAGCCGTGTGAAGTGGCTCTCTGGACCGATTCCCAGTATGTGCGCCAAGGAATTACTCAATGGATTCACAATTGGATTAAGCGAGGCTGGAAGACAGCGGCCAAGCAACCGGTTAAAAACGCTGAGCTTTGGAAGACCCTTCACGAGGAGACACAGCGGCATCGTGTCGAGTGGCACTGGGTAAAAGGGCATAGCGGGCACCCCGGTAATGAGCGCGCCGATGCGTTGGCTAACGAAGCCATTGATGAGCATAACAGGAGAGCAGCATGCGCCAAGTGATCTTGGATACGGAAACAACCGGCATTGACCCAAAAGATGGTCACCGATTAGTGGAAATTGGTGCCGTTGAAATGATTAACCGGCGGTTTACAGGGCGCTCCTATCATCAGTATATAAATCCTGAACGGCATATTGATGCTGAAGTCGTGGCGGTTCACGGTATTGATGACGCCAAGGTGGCGAATGAACCGGTGTTTGCCGAAATAGCCGATGACTTCTGGGCATTTATAGCAGGAGCCGAGCTGGTGATTCATAACGCCCCCTTCGATGTGGGGTTTATTGATCACGAGCTGACCATGTTAAACCAGCGGCGACGGTCCCCCGCGTTAGGTCCTGTTAGTGAACATTGCCGCATTCTTGATACGTTGGTGATGGCTCGTCAGATGCACCCAGGCCAGCGTAATAGTCTCGATGCGTTATGCAAGCGTTACGACATTGATAACGGTCATCGTGTGTTGCACGGCGCATTGCTTGATGCCGAGATCCTAGCCGACGTCTATTTGGCGATGACCGGCGGGCAAACGGCGCTGACGCTTGATTCAGAAGCATCGTCAGGTGAGCAGCAAAATAATCAAGCCAATGAAGGGCTGTCGGTGCAGCGTTTAGCGTTGACGCCAGGGCAGTTAAGGGTCGTCCGGCCTAGTGAGGAAGAGCGCGCCGCTCACCAAGCTAAATGTCAGGCGCATCAATTACGTTGGTTCGAGGGTGGTTGGTCTGAAGGTAATAGTGCCGATGCTTAGACGAGAAATTCCCCATTATGCGCGAGAAGGTCGTGTTATCCGCGTGTCCCGTAGTCATCTAGCGCCAGCACCGTTGGCTGAAGGTGGTGAGTTGACGCCGTTACAGCCGACTCAACCGTGGGACGAGCGGATGCAGCCGCTGTGCTACTGGCACGATGAGCCGGTGGCGCTGTTAGTGGAAAGTAAGCCGGGTGAGGACTGGATAGATGGACGGCAGTGGCTAGGGGAGTTGACTGCTTCCTGGTTCAGCCTGTTATCGACGGCGCTTCAGGTCGGTGCTTGGTTAGAGAACCATCGTTTTTGTGGGCGTTGCGGTGAGAAGGCAACCAAGTTGGAAGCTGAGTTTGCGATGCACTGTCATGCCTGTGGGCATCGTAACTATCCGCGCATTTCACCCTGCATTATCACGCTAGTCACCAGTGGGGAGGCGATGCTGTTAGCACGAAGCCCAAGATTCCCTCCTGGACGTTACTCAACACTTGCGGGCTTCATTGAGCCTGGGGAGTCTGCTGAAGAAGCGGTACATCGTGAGATATACGAAGAGGTAGGCGTACATGTAGAAAATCTTCGTTATCACCAAAGCCAAGCGTGGCCATTTCCGCACTCACTAATGTTTGGTTTTTTTGCAGAAGCGACGACGCGGCGCATTCATATCGATGGTGTGGAGATTAGTGATGCCGCTTGGTTTTCGCCAAGGCAGTTACCTTCATTGCCACCACCGTACTCAATTTCACGTGAACTTATCGAAGCGCATCTCGCCCGCTGGCGTTGAATGCTCGCGGGCGAGAACGGGCGTTATTTACTGGGAAACAGGCTGGTCAGCTTAGTGGCCAGCATGACATTGCCGGTAGCTTTCAGCTTACCCGTCATAAAAGCCGTCATGCCGTTGATGTCGCCGCTCATGATGCCTTTAAGCGTATCTGAACTCATGCTTAGGCTTACAGAAGGATCGTCGTGCTCGCCTTCGTGTGCGTTCAGAGTTCCATCTTGGATAACCATGTAATGGCTGCCCGCGTCAGAGAAATGAAATTGAAATACCTCATCCATTCCTTTGGCAGCTTCTGGGTTAAAGCGCGACTGAAGTTTATCTAACGTGTTCGATGACATTATAAATTCCCAAAAGTTATTTGGTCGTTAACCAAGCAGATGTAAGGCGTTAGGTGAGTTAGTTTCTCACGACGCTATCAACGAGGTTATTTTAAACAAGTGTTTTAATCAAGCTGGATTGTCGAGTAGGAGAGAAGGCATGAGTGACTGGATGGTAGAGATGGGCACGTTTTTGATTCAAGCCACCTTGCTGATGGCGATGGTGGGCATCGTGCTGGCGTTAGTGTTGCGTAATAAGGAGAGTGGGGATAATAGCCTTAAGCTAAGCGTAGAGTCGCTTAATGACCAGCGGCGCTCTCGTGGCCGCAGGCTGCGCGTTACCACGACAGAACAAGGTGCACGGAAAAAACTGGTAAAAGCGTTTCGCCAAGAAGAGAAAGCAAAACACAAGGCCGCCAAGCAAGGTAAAGGAGAGGCTCAGAGCGCTCAGAAGGTATGGGTGTTGGACTTTCATGGTGATCTCAAGGCTTCGCAAACTGAGCAGTTTGCTCAAGAAGTTTCCGCGATTATTGATGTTGCCGCAGCCGAGGATGAAGTTGTCGTGCGGTTAGAGTCGGCGGGCGGGCTCGTACATGCCTATGGCTTAGCGGCAGCGCAGCTTGACCGTCTTCAAGCAGCAGGTTTAACCACGACGGTATGTATCGACAAAGTGGCCGCCAGCGGCGGCTATATGATGGCGTGTACGGCCAACCATATTAAAGCTGCGCCGTTTGCGGTGATTGGCTCTATTGGCGTTGTGGCTCAGGTGCCTAATATTCATCGCTTGCTAAAGCGCAATGATATTGATGTCGAACTGCTGACGGCGGGCAAATACAAACGAACCTTGACCGTGCTGGGGGAAAATACCGAAGAGGGTCGTGAGAAGTTTATTGATGATTTAGAAAATACCCATCGGTTGTTTAAAGAGTATGTCTCTCAGCATCGTCCTGACATGGACATTGATGCACTAGCGACGGGTGAAATTTGGTACGGCAGTGAAGCGTTAGAACAGAAACTGACCGACAGCATTGGTACCAGTGAGGCGTATTTGGTAGAGCGTATGGCGCAGGCTCAGGTGTACAGCGTGAAGCTTGAACCGCCGAAAACCCTCAGCCGTAAGGTAGGCTTGGCTGTGTCGGCGGGCGTCGAGCAAGCCATTGTTAAAGGGCTTGGTTTAATCGATGCGGCTGGTTGGCAACGTCGATAGTCGATAGCTACTGTTAATAGCTGCTTTTCAGTTAGGTGGCGTAGTGGTGCGCCAGGGTGTCAATAATCGCCTTGGCGCTTTCACTACTTAGTGAGTAGTAAATGGTTTGCGATTCGCGGCGAGTGTCGACCAGTTGATCGCGACGCAAAATTGCCAAGTGTTGGCTTAACGCGGACTGGCTCAGCTCCAATTGCTGGTTGATTTGAGTGACTGAGAGCTCTTTTTCTGCCAGAAGGCAGAGTATTTGGAGACGTTTTTCGTTTGCCAATGCTTTAAGTAGATTAGTGCCCGCCTCAATGGCGTGGCAATCATGTTCAAGCAAACGGGCAGCGGCGCTAGTAGAAGCAGACATGAGGATCTCCTTGCCTACACTGTTGTGACAGCGTTGTTATAGGTTATTTAGGCATCGTCGCGTCGCGAGGATCAGTTGTTGAATGATCAGTAATTTAGCGGTGTTTGTCCAAACACTGGTTTAACGATCTATCAATGGTAGTGAAGTAGTGTTTTGTCGACAATAATGTTGGGCGTGTAGCGCTTTAGTCGCGATTTATCCCATAGTATGAGGGTGTGGCGGCTATTTTCTTTATAAAGTGTCAACAATCGATCGCTTTCATTGACACAATAAAGGCAAGCCCATCATGAGCCTCTATCAGCAAACTTATCAGCAATCTGTCGAAAACCCCGAAACATTCTGGGCTGAGCAGGCCAAGCGACTGCCTTGGTTCAAATTTCCTTCCACAATTCTTAGCTATGACGATCATCAACATGCTCGCTGGTTTGACGATGGCGAACTGAATATTTGCTACGCGGCGATCGATTATCACGTTGAGCAAGGCAGGGGTGACCAGCCTGCTATTCTATGGGATTCTCCCGTTACCCAAACAAAGCAAGCCATTACCTATCAAGCGTTGCGTGATCGTGTCGCGCAGTTTGCCGGAGGACTTGCTCGCCTTGGTGTGACGAAAGGGGATCGAGTGGTTATTTACATGCCGATGGTGCCAGAAGCGCTTATCGCAATGTATGCCTGCGCTCGATTAGGGGCGGTTCACTCGGTGGTATTTGGTGGCTTTGCACCCCACGAACTGGCGGTGCGCATCGAAGATGCTGAGCCAAAAGTAGTGATTGCTGCTTCCTGTGGCATAGAAGTAGATAAAGTGCTTCCTTACAAACCTATTGTTGATCAGGCCATTTCACTCAGCAGTTTCAAGCCGGATGCCTGCGTCGTTTTTCAACGTGAAGCCCACCGTGCAGAACTTCACGAAGGCGACCATGACTGGCAAACATTGGTAGCGGATGCACCGTTTGCTGATTGTGTTCCCGTAAAAGCGACCGATCCACTCTATGTTCTTTATACCTCTGGCACGACAGGTAAGCCCAAGGGGGTTATGCGAGATACAGGCGGGTATGCGGTAGCGTTAGCCTATTCGATGGAAGCAATCTATGCCCTGAACCCTGGCGATGTGATGTTCACGGCGTCGGATGTAGGGTGGGTAGTAGGACACTCTTATATTGTGTATGCGCCGCTGCTAAGAGGATGTACCACAATAGTGTATGAGGGGAAACCCGTTAAAACACCTGATGCAGGCGGCTTTTGGCGGTTAATTGACGAGTACAAGGTTAAAAGCTTTTTCACTGCGCCGACAGCCTTCCGCGCCATCAAAAAAGAAGATCCTGATGCCAAGCTGCTAGCTAATTATGATATCAGCAGCCTTGAACACTTATATGTAGCCGGTGAGCGTTTAGACCCTCCGACGTTTCATTGGCTTGATGACCTGCTGGATGTACCGGTAATCGATCATTGGTGGCAAACTGAAACCGGCTGGCCTATCGCAGCAAACTTGCCGGGCATTGAATCTGCGCCCACCAAAGCAGGCTCGGCAACCTTCCCGGTGCCTGGATTTAACGTGCAAATTTTGGATCGTGACGGTGAGCAAACAGACCCAATGCAGCAGGGCAGCGTGGTCATTAAGCAACCACTTCCACCTGGCTGCCTTATCGGTATCTGGCGTGATCCCCAACGTTTTCATAGTGCCTACATGGCAGCCTACCCGGGTTATTACCTGACTGGCGATGGTGGCTACTTCGATGAAGAGGGATACTTATTCATCATGGGTAGAACCGATGACGTGATCAACGTTGCCGGACATCGTCTTTCTACCGGCGAAATGGAAGAAATCGTCGGTGCGCACCCTGCGGTGGCTGAGTGTGCCGTGATTGGTATTCACGACGAGCTAAAGGGCCAACTACCCATCGGGCTAGTGATCACTAAAGATGGTTTTGATGGCGATGAAGCAACGCTTGAAGCAGAGCTGATTAGTCGAGTGCGCGAGCACATTGGGCCGATTGCTTGCTTTAAGCAGGTGTTGGTCGTCAATCGATTGCCTAAAACCCGCTCGGGTAAAATCTTGCGCAAGTTGCTGCGTAATATTGCCGACGGTAAGTCGTTCGGCATTCCCTCAACCATTGATGATCCGACTAGCTTAGAAGATGTGCATGCGGCGATGTGCGAGCGTTCTGTCGGCGCGTCGGGTCAAGCTAAGTCGCTAGACGTTTAGGTTAAAACGTTGCTAATAGCGTGATGAATAGAGTCGCCCCGGCAGGTGGGCGACTTTAATTACCTAACGGAAGGCGTATAATGCGCGCCCCAGTGGCGTTAACCGCGCTTAAATGAGGGTTCCCTAACCCCTCGGACTTGCAAAAAAAGGCCAACCTGCATGTTTGCATTAACCGACACCCAGCACCGCCGTTGCCTTCTGGTAATGGTCGCGTTTCATATTGGTATCATTGCCGCCAGTAACTACTTGGTTCAATTGCCATTTACCCTGTTTGGTTTTCATACCACCTGGGGCGCGTTCAGTTTCCCCTTTATCTTTCTTGCAACGGACTTAACGGTTCGTTTGTTCGGGAAAGGGCCTGCTCGCTCAATCATACTGCGGGTCATGTTTCCGGCGCTGGTGATTTCCTACGTTGTTTCGGTAATTTTTCCACGGGGAAGCTTTGCCGGTATCGAAGCCTTGGGTGAATGGAATTTATTTGTTGCCCGTATCGCGTTGGCTAGTTTCCTTGCTTACGTGCTAGGCCAGTTGCTCGATGTTCAAGTGTTTGATCGTCTTCGTCAGTGGGCGTGGTGGGTAGCTCCTGTTTGCTCTACCGTATTGGGCAATCTAGCGGATACGTTTGCTTTCTTTGCGACCGCATTTTATAACAGCCCAGACCCTTTTATGGCCGAACATTGGGTAGAAATAGCCGTGGTCGACTACGCCATTAAGCTAGGCATTAGTCTATTATTCTTCCTGCCTTTATATGGCCTGTTGTTAGCGTGGCTAACGCGTCGGCTAGTCGTGTGGACAGGGCAAACTGACGCATCCCCCCAAACCGCAAACGGCTAGGCTTAACGACCAAGCATAAATCCAAGCGTAACGACTGAGGAGCCCGCATGACTGATGATTCCCGTGTTGATCTTTATGTGATCGATTTGCCCGACGAATCAGGTAGCGACGATCAACTACCTCTTGTGGTGATCCACGGTTTGTTGGGTAGCGCCGATAACTGGCGTTCGCATTTAAAGGTTTGGCAGCGCAGTAGGCGGGTCATTGCTGTGGATCTTCGTAACCACGGCCGTTCACCTCATGCAGAAGGTATGAGCTATACCGCTATGAGCCAAGATGTGTTGGCGGCGCTCGATAAGCTTGGGATCGAACGCGCACATGTATTGGGTCACTCCATGGGCGGGAAGGTGGCTATTACGCTGGCGCGTATGAACCCTGAACGCTGTGCGTCACTGATGGTGGCAGATATCGCCCCGGTAGCTTATCAGCATGGCCACGACGATGTATTTGCTGCACTCGAACGGGTAAAAGCGGGTAAACCCACTAACCGCCGTGAAGCCGATGCCTTATTGGCCGAGCATGTTGACTCCCGTCCAACTCGGCTATTTCTTGCCACCAATTTAGTGCGCAATGAGCAGGGTGAGATGGAGGTGCGCGTTGGGTTGGATGAAATTCAACGTGGTTATGAAGCGATTATCGGCAAACCTGATGGTGACCGCGCTTTCGAAGGGCCGACACTGGTGCTTAAAGGCGCTGATTCGCACTACGTCGCAGATGACATGCTACCAGCGCTACGCGAAGTACTGCCACGCGCAAGAGTAGTAACACTTAAAAACGCCGGGCATTGGCTTCACGCCGATCAGCCAGAAGCATTCCAGCAAGCCGTTGATACATTTATGGCCGCCAACGCGTAGCCCTGCAGGCAACGCTAAGTAGCGTAGAGCTAGAGCGGCAGAACCGTCAGGTTGTGCCGCTCTGGTTCGCGTAAAAAACGGTTTAGGATGCGATAGGTATCCACATCAAATTTGGCAGCGACTCCCTTTAGCCCCAAGGCACGCTGTTTGGTCGTGGCGCTGCCTAAATAGCACCAGTGATCGACCACATGATGGCTAGTTGGGCCATTTTTACGGCTTTTCTCGCGAATAATAATTCGCCCCGGCCAGGGCCATGTTTTTACTTGAAAAGCTGCTAATGCTACTTGGGCGCGCTGCGTGTGGCTTTCAAGTGGCTCCTGCCCGCAGCAGGCGCCTCGACACTTGCCTAACTGATTAGCAAAACACCGTCCTGTTCCCTTATCTATTCCGAGCACTTGCGGGCAAAGCTGATGTGTTTCGGCAATATTACGCAGCGCATCTTTAGCTTCTTTGGCACTGCGAAACAGCCCAAAGAGCTTTCCCGGCTGAGGCTGGCTGATGGCTTTGCCGCTGACCAGCGTTGGGCAAGGTTGATCGGTTGGCCAATACCACGTTTTTAAATGCCCCTGACGGCGTAACTGTCGGTTCATAATCGGCATCAGCTCTTTGACTAGTTGAGCCTCTCTTAGCTGGGCGCTTAAATCGCCAGCGGTTTCTTCCCACTCAATGTGCTGTATTTGCTGGGCAAGGCGCATTTCTTTGTCGTCCTGGTGGTCGCGCTGGAAATGGCCAAGCACGCGGCTGCGTAAATTAATGCTTTTGCCAACGTACAAGGGAAGGCGGTTGTGACCATAAAACAAATAAACCCCTGGAGAAGCAGGAAGCCCGGTTAGTTGCTCACTGGGTAAATGTGCGGGCAGGCTTCGGTGGCGCTGCTCATCGGCTAGAGCGGCTTGCCAACTGCCAGCGTCATACTGCTGCTGCCAGGTTTCCCACAGCTTCCAAAGCGCAGTGGCATCATCCTCTGCCCGATGCTGGCGGGCTTGTGGAATGTTGAAATGCGCCAATAAGGCGCGGAGATTGTGCTTGGGCAGTTCAGGTATTAAGCGGCGGGAAATGCGCAGTGTGCAGCGGAGTAGCGGCTGATAGGTAATATCGGCACGCTTGAACTCGTTGCGCAGAAAGCTGGCATCAAAGCGTGCATTGTGGGCTACAAGGCAGTCTTCACCGAGCCATTCGCGCAAGCTGTGCGCAATGGTCTGAAAAGAGGGCGCATCAATCAGCATTTCATCATAAATGCCGGTGAGCTGGCTAATGTGAGAAGGCACGCTGGTGCCAGGATTAATCAGGCTGACCCAGCGATCCACTATGTGATCATTGACTACCTTTAAGGCAGCAATTTCGGTAATGCGGTCACGCGTCGCACGGGTGCCTGTCGTCTCAACATCAATAAATATCAGTGGTGTGTTACTCATGGTGCTTGCGTCATTACTACCTTATTTCAGCGTACATCGGCCAACGTATGAGGATTGACGGCTAGCCGGGCAACCGGCAATGCTGTTTCGATAATACCTGCTTGCTCAAGATAGTGTTCGAATGATGCATAGCGTCGGGCATCAAGAGCCGCCGGACTAATGGCAATGCGGCGTAATAGGTCGTCCCAGGCGGCTTCGTTAATCGCATTATCCAGTACAGGATGGCTGCTAATCAGCAGTGACCACGCTGCTTCCGGGTTTTCGATAATCCAATTGCTCGCCTCTTCCAAAGCAATAAGGACACGTGACCAAGTGGCTGATCGTCTTGTTACTGTGTCGCTATTTGCCAGTAGTATCAAACCGTCATGACGCGGCACGTCAACGTCGTTGTAACGTACGGTGTGGGTGATAATGCCATCTGACGCCAGCTGTTGTGGCAGAGTGTGATAAAAGCCATCGGCGATTGCATCAACTCGGCCTTCTCGCAGGGCACTGGCAGCATCAAAGTGGACGCTTTCCGGCGGGGCGAAATCGTCGATTTGGCGAAATGAGGTAGGCACCAGCTGATCTGCCAGCACATCACGCCCTTCGCGGGTGGAAAAGCCATAGTGCAACCCTGCAAGTTGATCGGTAGTTTCGCCTGTAGGGACGTCTCCCGCCACGATGACAGCATTTAGTGGTGTCTCAATCAGCGTGCCAATACGGGTAATAGCGGCACCATCGTGAACGTGTAAATGCAACAACGGCTGACGCGTTAACGCCAGATCAACTTCTCCCGCCGTCAACAGTTTGATCGCGATAGATGGGTCTGCGGGGGTTAATAATTCAAGTTCAAGTCCATGGGCAGCAAACAGGCCACGCTGCTTCGCCACAATTAAGGCTGCGTGCTGAGGGCTGACATACCAGTCTAGCATTAGACGAAGCTGCTTTAAGGGAGGCGGCTCTAATGGCGGTGGTGGTGCAAGCGCCATGCTGGGCGCTTCTTCCGGGTCATCTTCTGCTGCGTCATTGCCTGTAGGTGGCCATAGCCCAATGGGCAATGATACCTCGCTCTCAAGCGTAAGCGGCTCACTGCTACTAACTGTTTCGCTGTCTTCATTTGCGTAAGTGGCTGAAATTGAAAATAATAAAAAAATGCTTAATGTGAAGAATACAAGTGAACCGACACGCCAAAAAGCGTTCAACATAACCTTAACTCCCGATGGTATGACGCCGGAGTTTAGCTGTGAGGTGAAGGATCTGGCTAGCCCCTGTAAGCGACAAGCCTAACAAGCTCAGTAAATTGTACGGTGGCATGTAATAATAGAACGGCATTGATGGTGAGACGGAGAGACATGGACGCAATTTACACGTTCTTCTTAGTAGGCGGTTCCCTGATGGCGCTCAGCATTTTAGCGAGCCGTCTTTCTTCAATGATGGGAGTGCCGCTGCTACTGATTTTCTTAGGACTTGGCATGCTTGCGGGGGAAGAGGGCCTGCTAGGGGTTGAGTTTGACGATTACACCATGGCGTTCACGATTGGCCATCTAGCGCTCGCAATGATTCTGCTGGATGGCGGCCTTCGCACTCGATTAAAAACGTTCCGTGTCGGCTTTAGGCCTGCGCTCTCGTTAGCCACCTTTGGCGTCTTTATCACCAGCGCTATTGTTGGTGTCATTTCCATGTGGGTGTTTGACCTTTCCCTAGTACAGGGATTGCTTGTTGGGGCAATTGTTGGCTCCACCGATGCCGCAGCCGTGTTCTCGATGCTTAGCGGCCGTGGGGTTAACCTCAACGAGCGGGTAGGGGCCACGCTGGAAATTGAATCGGGTACCAACGACCCGATGGCCATTTTCCTCACGTTGATGTTGGTCGAGCTGTTGGTTGGTGATATTGGCGGCATTGGCGAAACACTGCTGTTCTTCATTTCCCAGTTTGGGATTGGTTTAGTTGTTGGTATTGGTGGTGGTTGGCTAAGCGCTAAGCTGCTGCGTTGGTTAGATCTAGCCCCGGGCCTTTATGCCATGCTAGCGCTGGCGCTTGGGTTTAGCGTGTTTGGATTAACCAGCGTGCTAGGCGGCAGCGGCTTCCTGGCCATTTATTTAGCAGGGTTGATGATTGGTAATCAGCCTGGGCGCCACCTTAACTTTATTCTTCCGGTACACGACGGGTTGGCTTGGCTGAGCCAAATTGGTTTGTTCCTGGTGCTGGGCTTACTCGTCACTCCAAGCCAGCTCTGGGACGTGGCATTGCCAGCAGGGCTAGTTGCGCTAGCACTGATTTTTGTTGCACGCCCCCTGGCGGTGTTGATCACCATTAAGCCATTTTTCAAATTCCGCTGGCGAGAAACCTTCTTTATTGCTTGGGTTGGCTTGCGGGGCGCGGTACCTATTGTATTGGCTATCTTCCCGTTAATCGGCGGGGTAGAAAACGCCTCGTTATACTTTAACGTAGCGTTTGCGGTGGTACTGATGTCGCTGCTTATTCAGGGCGGTTCGCTAACATTTATGGCGCGATGGCTGAAAGTAGAAGTGCCTGTAGGTACCACGCCGAACCGCCGAGGGCCGCTGGGCATAATGCCGGATAATGATTTTGAGATGTTTGTTTACGTGGTCGAAAACGAAGACTTAGAAGATGTTCCTATCCGGCTGCTGCGTTTCCCTTCGGGCGCATTGATTTCGGCGCTATTTCGCAACCACGTTATGCTTCACCCCAAAGGGAGTACGCGGCTTAAGCTTGATGATGTCATTTGTGTCATTGGCCGCACCGAAGACCTAGTCGCGCTCAATCGCCTATTCAACGGCGATGCAAAGCTTAAACAAGAGCGGGCCTTCTTTGGTACCTTTACCTTGGATGGCGAAGCGCAAATGCAGGATATTGCCCAAGCCTATGGTTTAACCTTAAGCCCCGGTGAGCAGGATATGACGCTTGCGGAGTTTATCTCGCTACGCGTCGGCGGCCACCCAGTAGTCGGCGACGATGTCGACTGGCATGGCATTCACTGGGTGGTTAGTGAAATGGAAGGCGGGAACATTACCCGTGTTGGCTTAAGGCTCTACTAATTAACCGGAAAGGCGTTGACTTCCAAGGGAAAGCTGTTATTATACGCACCCATAAGCCGGAGGGATGGCAGAGCGGTTGAATGCACCGGTCTTGAAAACCGGCATAGGTTAATAGCCTATCCAGGGTTCGAATCCCTGTCCCTCCGCCACAACATGGTTTCAGATGTTCCCATAAAGCACCTGAAACCCAGCAACGAAGCGCCTTAGGGCGCTTTTTTGTTGCCTGTAATTCCCAGAACACCCCTTGACTTCGCACCATCTAAGGGGGCATATGTGGGGGCATATGCCAAAACTACGTTTTTAGGTGCCCCCAATGACCCGAGCCACCAACAAGCTGACCGCTACCGCTGTGCGCAATGCCAAGCCGAAGGAAAAAGCCTATAAGCTGTCCGATGGTGGCGGTATGTATTTGGAGATCACCCCCAGCGGTGGCACTTACTGGCGGCTGAAATATCGCTTCAACGGCAAAGAGAAGCGGCTGGCGCTTGGCATCTATCCAGAGACCACACTAGCCCAGGCCCGTGAAAAGCGAGAGGATGCCCGCCGTCAGCTTGCTCAGGGGATTGACCCGAGCGCAGCGAAGCAAGCCGAGCGACGTGCAAGCAAGGTGGCGGCTGCCAATACACTGAACGCAGTGGCCACCGAATGGCTAGCCGTTCATAAAGATAAGGTGGTTCACGACCATTATCGGCACGACAAGCGCCGCCTAGAACTTCACTTGCTGCCGGTTTTGGGTAACCGTGTGCTTTCTGAGATCACGGCCCCAGAATTGCTTGATTGCCTGCGTAAGATTGAGAAGCAAGGCAAGCTAGAGACAGCTAAGCGAGTGCGCACCCTGGCGAGTATGATTTTTCGTTATGCCATAGCGACAGAGCGCGCCGACCGTGACCCCGCCGCCGATCTGAAAGGTGCCCTTAAATCGCCGCAGATAAAGCACCATCCCGCCATTACTGAACCTGATGAAATCGCCAAGCTGATGCGCGCCATTTACGCTTATTCTGGCGAGCCGGTAACGCTGGCCGCGCTCAAGTTGTCCGCGTTGGTGTTCGTTCGCCCTGGCGAGCTTCGCCGCGCTGAATGGGACGCGATCAACCTGGAAGAAGCAACCTGGAAGTTCACCCCGAGCAAAAACGGCCCGCCGCTAATCGTGCCGCTGGCTTCGCAAGCAATCGAGGTGCTGACCGATCTACACGACCTAACCGGACGAAGCCGTTATGTGTTCCCAGGTGCTAGAAGCCGTGACCGCCCAATGAGTGAGAACGCTATTACTGCCGCTATGGCTGGCATGGGCTATAAAGGCCGAATGACTGCCCACGGCTTTAGGGCCATGGCCCGCACGGTGCTAGAGGAGCGCTTAAACTTCCCACCCGCTCATATTGAGCAGCAATTGGCCCACGTAGTAAGAGACGCCAATGGGCGCGCCTACAACCGGACGGCTTTCCTAGAGCAGCGCCGCGAAATGCTGCAGGCGTGGGCCGACTACCTGGACGCGCTACGCGAAGGCAGTCAAAACGTGGTGCCATTCAAAGGTGCTAGTCATGGATAAAGAATGGGAAAAAACGGCCCTAGAGTTTATTAAAAGTTCTGACCGCAAGCGCTCTATTCGCCAACATGGCGAGGAAAAAGGGCGTCTTTTGTTCGCCTTAGAGGAGGCGATCTTAGCAGAAGACGAAGGCACTCAGTTAAGCGCTGAGGATGTTCGTGCGCTTGCAGAAGCGGCAAGGCGCTTTATTGGTGGTCGTGATCGTTATTTAGGAGAGCATGCTGGTCTAATACAGGCAAGAATTGGAACCGCAGATAAATTCAAAAGAGAAATGGCTATTCAGGAGTTGATAAAAGTCAGGATGAAAGGTGGCGAAAACAGCAAGCTTGATAATGAAACATATGAGGCTGTAGCGAAAAAATATGATATGAGCCGATCTACCCTGCAGAGAGAGGTAAAAGACCGCCGTCAAGAGAAAATGGTATATTCTGTTGATGGGAATGTGATGCTAGCCACCTTAGATAACCTTCTGAATTATAGAAAGAAAATGCTAAAAAAAGCCATCAATAAGGAAAATTAAAAAGATTTACTCCTCAAGGTGAGCTTGTCGTGAGTTATACCCAAAAGAGCTATTTAGCCAGCATTAGCCATGTAATCCCAAGAGCAACCAAGGTGATAACATGGCAACACTTCTTAAGCGCCCCGAAGTTCGCAAGCGCACCACACTAAGCGATTCCGCCCTTTACCGGCTTATGGAAAGGGGCCAATTTCCACGGCCTATTCAGCTTAACCCGCACGGTCGCGCCGTCGCTTGGGTAGAATCCGAAGTCGAGCAGTGGATTGAACAGCGCATTGAAGCCGCCCGCCAAGAAAAGGGGGCCGCGTGATGTTGACTATTCCCAGCGCTTCCCGCTATGCTTCACTTGCTGGCGCAAAATCGTCAGTCGGGCGTAGGAACCCGTTTACCTCTAGGCGCAATAGCGCCCCCATATTAGCAGGCGCTTTTTTTGTGCCCGCTGAATGTTATGGCGGCTGTGCGTGGGCAAGCTTCGGCTTGGCCGGTTTCCTAGAGTGCCGGTTTCCTACCCTGCGTACAGTCGCCACCCAATCCCGTAGGAAGGATCGTGGCGACTCCTTAACTCTAGGAGTGTCACTAATGACGGCATCCATCCGCCTATCTAATCTTATTACCCGCAGCCTATCCAGCCGCGCCGCTGCCCATCGTGCCATGGCCAAAAGTGCCTTGTTTGCCGATAGCAGCGCCAGCACCCGCCTAAAGCGTTACAACCACCACATAGCGAAAGCCGAGCAACTAGAAGCCCGCGCCCTGAATACTGCCAAGCGCAGTGTAGGGGGTGAAGCGTGAACACCAACCAAACGCACCTACACGACCTTGAGGACATCTTGGGCGCTGTATATGGCCTAGCCGACATGCTGGAGCAAAGCGGAAGCCATGAAGGCAGCGAAGACGAAGCGCCAGCCCTTAGCCGCCTTCATCGTGGCTGTATGACCACGGCTATAAAGCACTTGGCTAACCGCGCAAGTTCGCTAGTTGACATCATCGGGGAGCAAGAAACCAGCGCCAACGCTGGCCGTGAAGCCATTGCCAGCTTTATAGATGACGGCTTAGCGGCAGGAGGCACCGATGCTAAATGAACTCTACTTGACCGGCATTCTCCGCACGATGCGAGAAGAAGCCGAGACATCCGAGCGCCGCGAAGAAGACATAAGGCCCGCCGCGCTAGTTCAGTATGCCCAGATGATTGAAGACTCAGTTTACAAAGGTGCCGCCGCCATGACCCGTACAACCACTAACGATTATGCTCGCCAGCTAGAGAACACCATTAGCGACTACACCCAACAGCTAGAGCAAATGACGCTTGCCGGTGAAGACCTTTTGAAGCTGGAGTCTTTGCTCAAAGCTATTGTGGCCTTGCTGGATAAGGATGCGTTCGATTTAGCCCAGGATGCCGAGCGGCTAGCCTGCGTTGGGCACGAGCTTGCTAAATATCGAGCTGAATACTTTATGGATGCGGCAAACTGCCTTGAGGCGACAATTTCACAGCTAGAAGTTGAAGTTGAAGAAGAAAAGGAAAAAGTAATTTTTGTCGTAGAAGGGGAGGAGTAACCATGGCCGCGCCGTTCAATAAAAAGCGCGGCCCTGAGGGGAGCCGCGCCGATCTTTCGAAGCCGTCTTGCAAGATCAATCCTAACACCCAGCAAGGCATGGTGCTAGAGGTTTTGCGCCAGCACCCCGCCAGCGCCTTTGAGTTGCAACACTTGCTACCCCTGGCAGATGCCCGCGCCGTGGTGCGCGATCTGAAAAAGAAAGGCTTTCCGATCGACACGATAGAAGCGCCCAACCCAAACCAGAATGCTCGCTGTAAAACGATCAAGCGTTACCGCCTAATCGAAGCGCAGTGATTAATCAGCGGGCCTCGCATTGAGGCCCGCTTCTGGAGGACGCTATGCCCAGGAAAAAGCGCGACAGCGTGGCAACACCTGGCGGCTTTCTCGCACTGCCCAAACTGCTGATGGAACAGCGCGACTTTAGAGAGCTTTCACCGTCAGCCTTGAAGGTTCTGATGGTGCTGGGAAGCCAATACAACGGGCGCAACAATGGCGATCTGTCCGCCACCCATTCAATGATGGAAGACTGGGGAGGGATGGCCAAGGCGACGTTAGCCAAGGCGTTGCGTGAGCTGCAAGACCGCGAGTTGATCATTAAGACCAGAGAGAACCGGCACGGCAGAGAGGGCGCGCGCTGCGCATTATTCGCCCTGACTTGGCAGACCATTGACGACTGCCCCGGTAAAGACCTGGAAATGCCGCCTAGCATTATTCCCAGGCGCAAGCTGTCTAGAGGCTAAGGAATCCCACCACGCGGTGGGATTTTTTTTGCTTTAGCCGTGGTTATTGAACAGCTATTCGATTTTAACCGCGTTCAAAAATTGAACCCTATAGGGCTAAAAATTGAACCCTTATTCATATAGCGGTCGTTTTGCTCCAAATAAGGGGCTAAAAATTGAACCCTTACCCCGTAATTTCGATTTTTACCGGGTTCAATAATTGAACACCCTTCTAGAGTTACCACGTTAGGGGGCTTTTGGCGGGGAACACAACACAGAGAGCGGTGCAGAGAGAGAAGCCATGGCGTGAGTAATAAGCGCACACCTTGTAAGCAACCACAGTAATGGTGATATAAGCAGTTATGTTATAACATTGCATTTATGGGCTAGGTGTTATAGCGACATTACCAGACGACCAACCGACAAGGTAACGACCATGAAAGTGTCAGCACTACGTGAGCAGCGCAGCGCCAAAGTTGCGCAAATGAAGGGCATGATCGACAAAGCCGCCGATGAAGGCCGCGATCTGTCAGCCGATGAAGCTAAGCAGTTTGAGACGCTCAAAGCAGAGGAGCGCGCCCTGGCCACTCAGGTAGAGCGTGCCGAGTACCTAGCCGAAGCCGAACGCCGCAGCGTTGCCGCACCCGTAACCGGTGATGCTGGCGCAGACTTCGACAAGCTGGCGCGTCAGGTAAGCGTGATGAAGGTAATGCGCACTCAGATGGAAGGCCGCAGCCTGGACGGTGTAGAAGCTGAATACGCCCAGGAGGCCGAGCGCCGCAGTGGTCGCAAGGCACAAGGCGCATTCGTGCCAATGGCTGCGCTAGAGACACGGGCCAATACAACCGGCACCGCTGGCGAGATCACCCCAATTGACCACCGCCAAGACCAGTACATTGACGCGCTGCGCAACCGCTTGCTGGCTCGCCGTCTTGGTATCCGCATTCTGTCTGGCTTATCGGGTGATGTGAGCATTCCGAAGCACGGCAGCGGCCTTGCTACCGGTTGGGTGACAGAAGGTGGAGCCGTGCCAGAAGGCGAAATGAGCTTTGGCGAGGTGAAGCTGTCACCTAAGCACGTAGGCGGCAAGACCGAAATGAGCCGCCAGCTTATCCAGCAATCTAGCCCAGACATCGAAATGCTGGTGCGCGGCGACCTTTCCGCCTTGATTGCCCAGCAAATTGACCGCGCCATTTTGCAAGGTTCCGGTGCTGCCGGTGAGCCGCAAGGCATTATCGGTGCTGCTGGCATCCAAACCGCCGACATCCCCACCACGTGGGCCGGTGTGCTTGGCCTATCTGAAAAGTTAGAGCTTGAGAACCTGGAAGGCGCGGCTTGGCTATCAGCCCCAGGCGTGAAGACCACCCTTGGCAGCACTGAGAAGGTCGCCGGTTCCGGTTCTGGCTTCCTGCTGCAAAACGGCATGATGGATGATAAGCCCTACTGGTCTACTAATCAGATGCCCGCTAGTACGCTGCTGTTTGGCGACTTCTCGCAAGTGCTGCTAGGTATCTGGTCAGAGATCGACATCCTGGTGAACCCCTACGCTGAACCGGCTTATAGCCGTGGCGGTGTTCAGGTTCGCGCTATGGCCACTTGTGATGTGGCGCTTCGCTATCCGCAAGGATTTGTCGTCGCAACCCCAGGCGCATAACCATGGAGCGCCGTGCTAGCAGTGAATTGAAGCCCAAGGGCCGCAAGCTGACCGGCTACGTTGCACGCTTCGATGAGCCCACTGACCTAGGGGAGTTCATCGAGGTGGTACGCGCTGGCGCGTTTACCCGCACGCTAGCCGGTACCGGTGCCCAAAACATCCGCGCTATTTACGAACATGATGGCCGCGCACTGCTGGGACGGTTGGGCGCTGGTACGTTGCGGCTAACTGAGGATGCCGTGGGGCTGGCCTTCGAGATCGACCTACCCGACACCACCTTGGGCCATGACTTGGCCCACTTGGTGGAGCGTGGCGACGTGGCTGGCTGTTCGTTTGGCTTCCTGCCGGTGCGTGATGTGTGGTCAGAGCGTGAAGGCCGCGCCGTGCGTGAGCTGACAGACGTGGACTTGATTGAAGTCACCATAACCGCGTCACCCGCCTACGACACCACCAGCGTACAGGTTCGCGCCAGCCAGCCCTTAGGCATCCGACTTGCCCGCCTATACGTGGAGGCTTGCCAGTGAAGCTAATCAAGCGCCTATTTGAGAAGCGCGCCGCCGATGCCTACGACACCTATTGGAACCGCTTCACCGCTGCGCAAGACGTGGCAGGTGTGGCGGTAAATCCCAAGAGTGCCGAAGGTATAAGCGCCGTTTATGCTGCCGTGGCGGCTATTTCTGAGAGTGTGGCCAGCCTACCGCTAGACATCTACCGCCGCACTGAGGATGGGCGCGAGAAGGCCCGAACCCATCCGCTGTTCAAGCTTTTGCACTCAGAGCCAAACGAACAGCAGACCGCGCTAGAGTTTCGGGAAATGCTGCAACGGCACGTTCTGTTACGTGGCAATGCTTATGCCGAGATCAAGTGGAACGCGGCCGGACGCATCGACAGCTTGAAGGCGCTTCACCCTGACAGTGTGAACGTGCTTATCACCCTAGACGATAAGCTGGTGTATGAGGTGACAGACCGGCACGGTAAACGCCGCCGCCTGCTGGCGTCTGAGGTGCTTCACCTGCGTTACCACAGTGACGATGGACTGATGGGGCGAACGCCTATTGAGGTGTGCCGCGACACTGTAGGGCTAGCGCTAGCAGAGCGCACCCACGGGGAACGTATGTTTGCCCAGGGTACCAAGCTATCAGGCGTTATTCAGACGCAGCCCACCACCACCAAAGAGCAGGCCGCGCAAATACGCGACAGTTGGGCCGCTGGTCAGAGTGGTGTGAGTAACCACGGTAAGACTGCCGTTCTACCTGCCGGTGCCGAGTTCAAGACGGTCAGCATGACGCTTGAAGACGCCGAGTGGATAGAAGCCCGCCGTATGAGCGTGGAGGAGGTGGCCCGCCTATTCCGTGTCCCGCCCGTGCTTATTGGCGATCTGAGAGAGGCCAACTACTCCAACGCGGTAGAGCTTGGCCGGTACTTTGTGACCCATACCTTACGCCGTCACTTGGTGATGTGGGAGCAGGCAATCAACCGCGCCCTAATCAACGACCCCGCCACCTTCTACGCAGAGCATAACGTTGAAGGGCTATTGCGTGGCGATAGCTTGAAGCGGGCCCAGTTCTACGGGCGCTCTATCAGTGATGGATGGATGCGACGTAGTGAAGTGCGCCGCCTGGAGAACCTGCCCAGCATCGAAGGCATAGACGATGAAGAAGCTAAGGCACCTACCACTTAATAGCGCCGCTTGGGCGCGTCTGCGTGCCCAGGTGCTAGCCGAGGAGCCGCTTTGTAGGCACTGCGCAGCGCTTGGGCTGGTGGAGCCCGCCACCGATGTTGACCATATCGTCAACGGTGAGGGCGACTATTCAGACGACAACCGCCGCGAGAACTTGCAGCCATTGTGCCACCCGTGCCACAGCCAGAAGACCCGCGCCGAGATGAACGGCGGGGAGTTGGTGCAGGTGGGATGCGACACCAGTGGCCGACCCATTGACCCAAACCACCATTGGAACCGCTGAAAAATCACGAGGAACCGTGGCGGCAGACACCGCCATCATCCCTCTTTTTTATCGCTAACTGCCATGAAAACAACCGCCCGCCGCCAACGATCTGACAGCGCCAAAGCGGCCATAGCCGCCGCACAGGCCGCCGCCATGGAGCCAATAGCGCCACCGGCTTGCGTTCGCTTGCGTGAAAGTGACCGGCCCGTGTGGGCTGCCATAGTGACCGCTAGAGCGCGTGATACGTGGACGGATGCCGACCTTATCTTGGCTGGCCAGCTTGCCCGCACCTATGGCGACATAGCCCAGCTAGAGGAGTTGATCGACCAGCAAGGCATGATCTTAGGCGATCAGGTCAACCCCGCTTGTACGCTGCTGGATAAGATGAGCCGCCGCGCCCTGGCCATGGCGCGACAACTAAAGATCGACACGATCAGCGTGGTGGGCAAGTCGCAAGACATTAACAAGAGCGCCGCACTAGAACGCGATGCGCGCCAAGGCGTTGACGATGACGACGGCTTGATACCGAGAACACTGCAATGACCCGAGCCGAGCGGATTATCAAATTCATCGAGCGCTATTGTGTAACGCCTGAGGGTAAAGACGTTGGTAAGCCGCTGGCGCTGGCCAAGTTTCAGAAGCAATTCATCATCGACGTTTACGACAACCCCGCCGGTACCCGCCGCGCTATTCTGTCCGTTGGCCGCAAGAACGGCAAAACCGGCCTTATCGCCGCGCTACTGCTGGCGCATTTGGTAGGCCCAGAGGTGAAGCAAAACAGCCAGCTAGTTAGCGGTGCTATGAGCCGCGATCAAGCCGCGCTGGTGTTTAACCTGGCGTCAAAAATGGTGCAGATGTCGCCCGAGCTTTCCAAGATCGTGCGCATCGTGCCCAGCAGTAAGCGACTTATTGGCCTGACAATGAACACTGAGTTTAAGGCGCTGGCAGCCGATGGAAAAACCGCCCACGGTCTTAGCCCCGTGCTGGCCATACTGGACGAAGTGGGGCAGGTACGCGGGCCGCAATCTGACTTTGTGGACGCGATCACCACCAGCCAAGGCGCACACGAACACCCGCTGCTAATCACGATCAGCACCCAGGCCGCCAACGATGCCGACTTGCTAAGCGAGTGGATAGACGACGCCCTAAGATCGAAAGACCCGCGTACTGTTTGCCACTTGTACACCGCGCCCGCTGACTGCGATCTGATGGACGTTGAAGCATGGCGCGCCGCTAACCCTGCGTTGGGCATCTTCCGGAGTGAAGACGATATGCGCGAGCAGATGGCCCAGGCCGAGCGAATGCCGAGCATGTCTAACAGTGCCCGCAACCTGCTACTTAACCAGCGTGTCAGCCTAGACAGCCCCTTCATTAGCCCAGACGTATGGGCAGACTGTGCAGCCGCGCCGCTGCCGTTTGATGGGCCGGTGTTTGGTGGGCTTGATCTGTCAGCCCGTACCGACTTAACCGCCCTGGCGCTAGTGGGCAAGGTCGAGGGCGTATGGCAGGTTCAAATCTACTTTTGGACGCCAGAGCAAGGCATTTTCGACCGAGCTAAAAAAGACCGCGCCCCCTATGACGTGTGGGCGCGTGATGGCTTCCTGCGAACTACCCCAGGCGCAACCGTGGACTATGAGGCGGTAGCCGCTGACCTAGGCGACATACTGCAAGACGTAGACCTTCACGCCCTGGCCTTTGACCGCTGGCGCATCGACATCTTCAAGAAAGAGCTAGACCGCCTTGGCATAGAGTTGCCGCTGGTACCCCACGGGCAAGGCTTCCGCGATATGGCCCCCGCACTGGACGCACTTGAAGCCGAGTTGCTGAACGGACGCATAGCCCACGGCAATCACCCCGTTTTGACGATGTGCGCCGCCAACGCGGTCGCCGTGACCGATCCCGCTGGCGCTCGCAAGCTAGACAAATCCCGCCGTACTGGACGCATTGACGGCATTCAAGCCTTGGCGATGGCGATGGGGGCCGCCCAATCAGCCGAAGAACCCGCCACCATTGAAACAGAGGTGTTATTCGTATGAGCGTTTCACTTGAAGAAGCAAAGGCCCATCTTCGCTTGATAGATGAAGACGACGCCGAAGACGGCTTGATTACCGGCTTAATTGAGGCCGCTGTGGGCTACGTGAGCGAGTACCTAGGCGATGACTTACCTGAACAGATGCCCGCGCCTGTGCGTGCTGCTGTGCTGCTTCTGGTGGCCGATCTATTCGAGAACAGAGAGCGCCAAAGCGTGGGAGTAGGTAGCTACCAGCAAAACCCCACCTTCCAACTTTTGCTAAACCCTTACCGGTCTAACGAGGTTTTCTGATGGGCGACCTGAAAAGCGAGTTTGCATGGAACGAGCGCCCCGCCGGCGAATATCGCACCGACCGGCTAGAGGAGGAGCGCGAGCGACTAAACCGCCGTTTGGTGTGGGCCATGCGTAAGCAGGATGCCCAGGCTATTGAGAGATTGCACCAGCGCCTTGAAGCGTTAGAGGAGGCAATCGACGATGACTTGGCCCCAGGCTGCCCGCCCAATAAGTTTGAGCGCTACCGCGGCAAGTGGTAAGGCTACCGATGCGCTTTTTTTCGCATCGCTTAAAAGGTGGGGATCCGCACCTTTTATCTAACCCATTGAAAAAGCGTAATTCTGTCTCTGAGACACAATTAAGCCTGCGCCCGCGTGGGCGATGTGTTTTCGTCTGCGCAATTTTGTGCAGACGTTCGATTAAGCCCGCGCCCGCGTGGGCGATGTCCGATTATCCGACATCGCTCCAAAGTGACTCTGAATCACTTTGAAGTGACACGCTCGCTAAGGGGGCATATCTGGGGGCATGTTTCGATAAGCGATAGCGGAATTCCGCTATTGGTGGGGGTTTTAGGTGGCTTTGTGAGAGACTGTCCCTCCGCCACCTCGATTATAAAGCCCCGTTTTTACGGGGCTTTTTTCGTTTCTAGGCTTTCTTTTTCCTTCCTAGCAGCGCCTCGATACTCTCCATCGGTTATTTAACGTGATGAGAACGTGATCGAACTTGGCTACCGCGTCTCTTGCCCGGTATGGCGTAAGGTGCGTATTTCACTCGGTCATGTTGAGAGAGCTGACCTAAGCAAGCTGTTAGTGAATATCAACCGCGCCCGTAACCAGGTCAACGAGTATGCCTCATTGAAAATTCAGCTACTAAGAATTCGTTGGTAAAAAAAGCCATTGCCGTTTGAGTTTTTTTCAATCGCTTAAAGTCAAGCTATCTCTTTTAATTTGTAGCTTAAAAGCTACAATGCATTATGACTGAACTTGCCCACTACCTTACCGCTGATGGCTATGACCCTTTTCAAGCCTGGCTGGTTGCCACTAAGGCTAAAGATCGTCAAGCCGCCATGCGGGTGCTAACACGCCTTAACAGGCTAGCGGCAGGTGGTACCAAGACAGTAGGCGATGGGGTGTGAGAGCTGTGCATTACCATGGCCCTGGCTACCGCGTTTACTACGCCAAGGTAGGGGCGCGCTTAGTAATGTTGTTAATAGGTGGTACCAAACAGCGCCAGCAGTCTGACATCGAATAGGCAAAAGCGTTTTTGGCCGACCACAAAAGGAGAATACGTCATGAAACGTCATGATGAAGCAGTTATTGAGATGCTGCGCACTGACCCCGGTATAGTTCTGGACTACCTGCGAACAGCGTTTGATGAGCTGGACGAAGAGGGGGGAGAGTCAGCCTTCCTGATGGCGCTGCGTCATGTCGTTGAAGCTCAAGGTGGAATGGCGCTGGTAGCAGAACGTGCCAAAGTATCACGCGAAAGCCTTTATCGCGCCTTGTCCCCCAAGGGCAACCCAACACTTCGAACTATGACCGCGGTGATTAAAGCCACAGGCGTTAACTTCCGCGATCTTACTCATCAAGCGCCAGCAAACTAAAACCACTTAAAAGAAGTGTATCGAAGCGCACGAAGCTATGAAATATCAAAAACTGCACATAATTGGTGGTCCGGGAAGCGGAAAGTCATATATTGCTAGAAGGCTTTCAGAGAAATATGGTCTGCCCCAGCACGATTTAGATGACATATTTTGGGACCGAAACCATACGGATTACATCAGGTCTAGCGACGAGGCACGGCAAAGAAACTTAGAGTCAATCCTGTCGAATGACACCTGGATAATTGAAGGGGTCTATTATAAATGGCTAGAGAAGTCCTTTGAGGGCGCCGATAAGATAATTGTTCTCAATACGCCAGTGTTGCTGAGGCAATGGAGAGTTCTGCGGCGCTATTTGGGCTACAAACTTTCACGTAGCCACGAAAAAGACGAAACGTTTGCAAACCTTATTGAACTGATATCTTGGAACCAAAAGTACGACCGGGACAATCTGGTACGGTTTTATGCATTTTCCAAAGCTCAAGCTCATAAAATAGTAGTTTGCAGCAGTTTCTCTGAGGTAGAACGAGCAGTTAATGCATAACCAAACCATCAATTACGCTCCCTTCGGTCGTAGAACGCTCGTTCCTCGCGCCGTTTATGGTGGGCATTAGCCGGAAGCAGTGGCATCAAAGGGATCTATGAGAACCAGAGAAGCGGAAGCAACGGACCTAGAAGCATTATTGGTACTGAATGAGCAAATAGGTACTTTACATTTCGAAAATGCACCAGAAGCATTTACAAAGCCTTCCGCCGCTGACAAAGAGTTTTTAAAAAATGCTCTGAGTGATAAGTCAAGGCTGTTTTTGGTAGCAGAAGTAGAAAGTAGAGTTGTCGGATTTCTAACGGCAATAATCACTAAAAACGAGACAATACCGTTTCTAGTTAGCTGTCCGGTTTGTCGTGTAGGGACGATAGTCGTTGATGAAAAGTATCGTGCTTCAGGCGTTGGCACAAAACTTATGTCGGCATGTAGCAAGTGGGCTGCCTCGCAAGGCGCGGAGCAAATCAGGCTAGAGGTTATGGCCTTTAACCAATCAGCACAAAAGTTTTATCAGAAGCTAGGTTTTAAAGATCACTCCCACATCATGTGCAAACTTATCGGCTAATAAGTGGTTCAAACCGTTCGCTTCGCTCACTACTCCCCACGGCCTATTCACTCATAACGTTCCATCGAAGCGCTCTCAAGCGCTTTTTTAGTTGAGTGAGATGTGGGGTGATTTTTTGTGACAGGTTTCGCTTCCTAAGCTACTGTCATCTTAAGGATTGTGAGTGATTGCGATGGGCTGGTTTCGACCTTAAGTTACGTTGAGTAGCGCTAAAAAAGGGAAGTAAGCATGTTTAAAAAAACCAATTTATTCTCTATTTCGACCGCTGTAGCGCTTTCTCTGCTGCTAGTTTCCTCTACGCTGGCCAGTGAGGCCAGTGAGGCCAGTGAGGCCAGTGAGGCCAGTGAGGCCAGTGAGGCCAGTGAGGCCAGTGAGGCCAGTGAGGCCAGTGAGGGAGTGTATAGCGAGACGGCAACAGGGATGGTTGAGCTCGTTGTTCAAGCAATCTGTGATGGCGATATAGAAAGGCACCTTGGGATGCATCAACGGAAAATTGAACCAGATCCCTATTATGAAGAGAAATTTTCTATCTTCCATGAAGCATGTAACGATGCGGGTATTGCGGAGATGGAAGTAACCTCGGATTTTGATGATGACGTCATGCAAGAGCAGAAGCGACGGTATTTAATTGACGCGAATATTGTGATGGGAGACGGAGCTGTTTACACAACGTCGATTCGAGTGGCTTGGGGCTCAATCCAGGGGGCAGAAGGCAGCGAGCCCGTTGAGACGTGGAGATTAGCTGGGCTAAGTAGAGTACAAGTACCCATTCTTAATGAAGCACTGTCTCGGAATTAGATTTAGATTGTTCTCTACTTAATACAACAACCCCAGGGGTAAGCGTAGCGTGTTATCCCTGGGGTTATAGTTGTTGAGATAGTGACAGATCTTAGATCTTAGATCTTGATGTCGTAGTCGACGTATTTGTTCATTAGCTCGTCGTAGGTACCGTCTTGCTTGATTTCTCGCAGTGCCTCATTGAACTGCTCCGCCAGGGCTTCATTGCGAGGATGGAAGGCTGCCGCCACGCCATGTCCGAAATAGTGCTTGGGCTCGCGGATCAGCGGCGAGCTGGTAACAATCCCACTGCCTTCAGCGTTAACTTCAAGTGATGACAGCGCTAATGGGTAATACATAAAAGCTGCGTCTAAACGACCTGTTCTAATGTCTACCGCGAGATCTTCGCCTGTTGCATAGCGCCGTACGTCAACGAGATCGCCATAGGTGTCGGTGATGTACTCATCGCGGATGGTGCCACGCTGAACGCCTACCGATATGCCTTCAAGGGCGTCGTGATCCTCAATATCGATCTCTTTGCCTTCCTGAGTCACCCAGACACTAGGGTTGCTGTAGTAGGGTTCTGAGAACAGCACTTGCTCGCGGCGCGCATCGGTGATTGCCATTGAGGACATGATGGCGTCGTATTTGCGTGCTAATAAGCCGGGGATGATGCCGTCCCAGCCTTGCTCTACCCATTCGCACTCACGCTCGATGCGTCGACATACTTCTTCACCCAGCTCCACCTCAAAGCCTGTTAGGGTGCCGTCGGGCAAGCGATACTCAAAAGGCTCGAAGGGAACATCAACAGCGAGGCGAAGTGGATCGTCGGAGTAGGCTGGAACGGCAAATAGCAGTGATGTAAGCGCCGTTGCTATTCCTATGTGACTGCGGAGCATAGACTTTCCTTTTTTCGTTTTTATATAAGGTGTTGATTAAGCAATTTTGCATGATTCGCGTAATAGGTAAAGTGCTTTATAAAGGCTTGTTAAAAGCTTCTAAGGAGTCAGGGCCTTTTGTCGTTCCTAAACACTTAGCTTTCGCGATTTAGCCGTTTGGCTTTATGATTTTGATCGTAATGGCCACTACTGTGCATGCCAGGGCAGGTAAAACAACGTCTAATACCGAATCCAGCGTCCAGCCACGCCAAACACCTTCAAATATGCCCACCGGTAATGTTTGCCCCCATTCCCAACCACGTTGAACGGCTAACCTGTATTCATGTTGTGCAATCTCACGTCCAAGCAACAGTGCTACCGCGATGGCACCAGTGACTCTTGCGTTTGCAAAAGGAAGTAGAGCCATTTGAATCAGCAGCGCGACAAACGCATGCTCTAAATGGGTAATATTCACATTAGGCTCCAATATGGCGTTCGTGTGGATAATTCAGTGTGCACTATAATGCTCATTAATTCTTTGTTGTGGTAATTATGTGCGCTAAACTGCTCATAAGTAATCCTTGGAAGAATTTTTGAGCACTTTACTGCGCATCAATAATTTCGGACATGAGCGGCTTTCGACATGGGTGATTCGTGAAGTTAACGATACAGGTTCATTTTGAACAAGCGTGGCATGATGCGGCTGAATTGTCGTTGCCTAACCCTGAGCAGGGTACTCGTGGGGAGTCTCGGCTGCGCTATGCGACTGACTATGCCGTTGAGTGGCTATTTCAAGATGACCTGCACGCTTGCAGTATGCGGTTGCCTATCGAGTTAATGCTGACCCATGAATCTCCACACTGGTTCGGTTTCTTGGAAGACATTATGCCGGCGGGCGCTAGCCGACGTTTTTGGGTGAATTATTTAGGGCTTCACGATTTACCCGTCGGGCAACAGGATGCTGAATTACTGGCACGTGGCACTATCGCGCCGGTCGGCAACTTACGAATCAAAGAATCAGTGCCTGACCTCACCGTAAAGAAAGCCTTAGAGGAGCGACGGTTTCCGCTGCAAAGCGTTGTAGAGCGTCAGGTGGACTTTTTAGAGTATGCCCAGCAGATGGGGGCGGCCAGTGGTGGTGCCACTGGGGCTGGCGGTGAAGCGCCAAAATTGCTGCTTAGATTGACGAACGACGACCACGTCTGGATTGATACTTGGCAGGATGAAAACCACCGATCTGACCTACCCATGCTGGTGAAATTCCCGCGCGGTAGACGTTCAGCTGACGATTGCGACATCTTGAGAGCTGAATATCACTACTATCAGGAGCTTGCATCGTTAGGGGTGGCCACGATAGATACCGAACAGATGCGTTTGGTGGAGGGAGAGCGTTACCCGTCTCTGTGGTTACCCCGTTTCGACATGCAGTACCTCGACGGCACTTGGGTTCGCTATGGCCTGGAGTCAGTCTACTCCTTGGTAGGCGCCGCGCCGGGCACCTTTCTGCATCATGGCGAAACAATCCGCCAACTGATTAGTTTGCTGAGCGCTCAATATCGCGTGCAAGAACAAGGCGCTGTTTTCGAGGGCGAGCGCTTTGCTTTGGAGTGGATTAAGCGTGATTTGTTGAATATCGCTTTCGGCAACTCTGACAATCATGGCCGGAATACGGCGTTATTGAAGCGCCCCGAAGGCATTGAACTTGCCCCCGTATATGACTTCGCGCCCATGAAGGCTGACCCCGAGGGTGTGACACGAACAACGCAATGGGGAACGCCCCTGGAAGTTGGCGGGGAGTACGATTGGCGAGGAATTGCCGACACCCTGGCAGACGTTGTCGATCCAGAACGAGTGATGGAAGAGCTCCGTGCGCTTGCATTGAAGCTAGAGGGCGTCGATGAACGCTTGGCTGCCCGTGGAGTTCCACCCCGAATCCTTGACATGCCTGCAGTCGGCCTACGCACTATCAACACTCGATTCAAGCGCTGGGGGTTGTTATGAAGCGTTATTCTGATGATCGCGAAGAGGCCCTGGTTGCTCTGTTGAAACGTTTCTATGCGGGGGAAATCACCGATGGTGCGTTATTGCGTGCGTTACGCCGCGATGTGCTGGGGTTGAACCAAACACGTTATGCCGCTTTGGTGGGTATCAGTCGACGAACGTTATCGGATCTGGAAGGCGACAAGAACAATGTCACCCTAGAGGTTAAGAATCGTGTATTCCGGCCGCTAGGGTTAGAAGTGAGCTTGCTGCCGCGTAAGCGTGCTCTGTTGGAGCAAGTTTTGGCGTTCACCGAGTAACTTGTTTCCTTTTAATGCCCTGCCATTTCCTCAAATCTCTACTGGTTATGCTGAAATAGTTTGCTGAGTAAAGAGAGCGAAACAGGGCGTTTACTTGTGCAGTATTGGAGAACAATATAGGCCGTCTGTTCTAGATACTAATGAGAACAATATTTATTAAGGATGTGTTATGCCGATCTATACCAACATTGAAGACCTTCGTCGCCATTACGCCCGCCGTACACCAAAAATGTTTTATGACTACGCCGAGTCGGGCAGTTGGACAGAGCAAACCTTTCGTGAAAATACCAGCGACTTCCAGCATATTCATTTAAAACAGCGTGTTGCGGTCGATATGTCCGGGCGTTCTACGCGAAGTTCTATGCTGGGCGAAGATGTGGCTATGCCGGTTGCGCTTGCACCCGTAGGGCTAACGGGAATGCAATCGGCAGATGGCGAAATTAAAGCAGCACGGGCGGCTGAAAAATTTGGTGTGCTGTTTACGCTGTCGACCATGTCGATTTGCTCGATTGAGGACGTCGCAGAACACACTTCGCAGCCGTTCTGGTTCCAGGTGTATACCTTAAAAGATGATGATTTTATGCGCCGCTTGTTTGAGCGTGCCAAGGCGGCTAACTGCTCAGCTGTGGTGGTCACTGTCGATTTGCAAGTACTGGGGCAGCGCCACAAAGATCTCAAAAACGGACTCTCTGCACCCCCTAAATTGACCGCAAAATCGATTGCCAACATGGCGACGAAAATTCCTTGGGGTCTGGAGATGCTGAAAACCAAGCGTCGCTCATTTGGCAATATTGTGGGGCATGCCAAAGGGGTTACTGACCCTTCCTCATTGTCAGCGTGGACAGCAGAAGCCTTCGATGTATCGCTGGACTGGAAGCGTATTGCGCAATTCAAAGAGTGGTGGGGCGGTAAGCTGATTGTGAAGGGCATTATGACCCCTGAGGATGCGCGCTGTGCCGTAGAGATAGGCGCTGATGCCATTATTGTTTCTAATCATGGCGGACGTCAGCTTGATGGAGCAATGAGCTCGATCCGAATGCTGACAAGTATTATCGATGAAGTGGGTGACGAGATAGAAGTCCATCTCGATTCTGGTATCCGTTCGGGCCAGGACGTGCTGAAAGCGTTGGCGCTGGGGGCTAAGGGAACCTACATTGGGCGTGCTTTTACCTATGGTTTAGGGGCTGCCGGTGAAGAGGGCGTCACCAGGGCGCTACAGATTATTCATAAAGAGCTTGATACCACAATGGCGCTATGTGGAGAAACAGATGTTAGCCGCTTAGGCCCTCATAATCTTTATGTGCCGCATGGTTTTGCTGATCCTACGGTCAAGCTTTAGATGGCACTCAGTGAGGCCTACGTTACACCCAAAGTAATAAAAGAAGGGTGCCCAAATGGCACCCTTCTTTTTTGTGACAAGCAATTTGTGACAAGCAATCAACAGATTAACTGGTAGAGCCTCAGTGGTACCCTTCGCCCACTTTGACCTTGCCGCGGAATACCCAGTAAGACCAGGCGGTGTAGGCCAATACGATAGGGATTACAAACAGCACGCCGATCAGCAAAAACAATTGCGACTCAGGTGCTGAAGCGGCATCCCAAATTGTATAGTTTGGCGGTACGATAACCGGCCATTTACTGGCGATGAGACCAAGGTAAGTAAAGATAAATAGGCCCAATGTTGAGACAAACGGTAAGCCTTCCTGCTGGCGTTTGACGGCACGATAAAGAGCGCCAGCGCAGACCATGGCAAGAATGGGGAACAGCCAAATTAGGTGGATCTGGTTCATCCAGCGGTCACGCACTTCTGGACTAACCAGCGGTGTCCACAGGCTAACAATGCCAAATACCACCAATACCGCTAAGAGTAATTTTGGTGTGATGCGATAGGCCCACTGCTGGACATGGCCTTCTGACTTCAGGATCAGCCACGTAGAACCAAGCAGTGCGTAGCCCGCCATTAGTCCAAGCCCCGTCAATACAGTAAAGGGCGTCAACCAATCCAGTGCGCCACCGACATAGCGAAAGTCTTCGACAGCAAACCCTTGGATGTAAGCGCCGACGACCGCGCCTTGAGCGAAGGTCGCAATGGCAGAGCCCCAACAAAATGCGCGGTTCCACCAACGGCGGTTTTTCTTAGACTTGAAGCGAAACTCGAACGAGATGCCGCGAAAAATCAAGCCAGCCAGCATTAGGAAAACACCGATATAGAGCGCGGGCAAAAACACGGAATAAACTAAAGGAAAGGCGCCGAGCAGCCCTGCACCACCTAGTACTAACCAAGTCTCATTGCCATCCCACACGGGAGCAACAGAGTTCATCATCACATCGCGTGACTCTTCATCAGGCGCGAAGGGAAACAAAATCCCAAGCCCTAGATCGAAGCCATCCATCAAGACATACATAATGACGCCAAAGCCAATAATGGCAGCCCAGATGAGTGAAAGATCAATACTCATGTGTTGGCTCCTTCCAAATCATCATCAAAGGGGGTGTGTGCTGCTGATAGGGGGCGTTTCGGGCGTTCAACCTCGCCTTCAACTTCAGCCTGTGTTTCTTCTTTCATGCCATTGCGCACAACGCGCGTTAGATAATAAATACCGGTAAAAAACACCACGCTGTAAACAGCGATATAGCCAATCAAGGTAAACAGCGCCATACCGCCAGTAAGGGAAGGCGTTAACCCTTCCGCGTGAGTCATGACGCCATACACTAACCAAGGCGCACGTCCTGATTCGGTAACAATCCAACCACCCAGAACCGCAAGGAAAGGGGATGCAATCATGACGGTAAGCGTTTTTAAGAAAAGCGGGTTTTCATAGACACGCCCCTTACGACGCAGAAACAATCCAGTCAGCGCAACAGCAATCATCAGCAAGCCAATGCCTACCATGACGCGGAAAGCCCAGAATACAATGATGACAGGAGGCTGCTCTTCTATCGGTACTGCGTTAAGCCCCGGAACTTCACCATCGACATGGTGCGTCAGAATCAAGCTGGCAAGGTTGGGGATGCCAATTTCAAAATGATTGGTCTGGGCTTCTTTATCAGGAATAGCAAAAAGCAGAAGTGGCACATTGGTTTGCGTTTCCCAGTTACCCTCCATGGCGGCTACTTTCGTTGGCTGGTGCTCCAAGGTGTTCAGACCGTGAAAATCGCCGACTACCGCTTGTGCTGGCGCTAAGATCAGCAGTAACCACAAACACATGGATAGCGCTTTTTTGTTAGCTTCAACATCACGCTTGCGCAGTAAGAACCAGGCGCTAACACCTGCAACGACGAACCCGCCGGTTAGGAAAGAAGCCATGCCCATGTGAACAAAGCGATACCAGAAGGAGGGGTTAAAGAGTGCTTCCATCCAAGAAGTGATATGAAACCGACCGTCGATCAGCTCAAAACCTGCAGGAGTTTGCATCCAACTGTTGGCAGAAAGTATCCAGAAAGAAGATATAAACGTGCCTACAGCAACCATGATGGCAGCAAATAAATGCACACCTTCAGGTACTTTATTGCGGCCAAATAACAGTACGCCTAGAAAAGCAGCTTCTAGGAAAAAGGCCGTTACTACCTCATAGCTGAGGACAGGACCTAAGAAGTTAGATGTGGCGTAGGCAAAGTTGCTCCAGTTAGTACCAAACTGAAACGACATAACAATGCCTGATACGACGCCCATGCCAAACACAACGGCAAACACTTTTGTCCAGAAGAGCGCCAAGCGATCCCAAGCGGGGTTTTCCGTTTTGTAAAACAGGCCATGCAGTAGCGCGATGTAGGAAGCCAGACCGATAGTAAACACCGGAAAAATGGCATGAAAAGAGACAACAAAAGCGAACTGCAGCCTTGAAAGCAACAGAGGATCTAATTCCATGGCGACCTCCTAGATCGTGTGGCATGAAAGTATTGAAAATCAGTAGTTGTCGCAGGAGCTATATTCTTAAAGGCTATGGCTATATTTCTTTAATCATTAATAATAGTAGTTGAAACCACTCTGCGACGTAAGTTGAAAGTATCTAATGATGCATGGCGTATTGTCGCATCTATGAGAACGCTGCACACAAGTGGCTTCTGCTTTAGGCGAGCCCCAGGCGATATTTCTGCCATAATCAAATCTGCTTACAAATTTTGCTAAGCTATTCAGCTGTTTTTTTGCTGGCGCTTTTCCTCCATGTCTTCAATACGGTCTTCACTACCGTCTTCACCTCTGCCTCCATTTCGACCTTCGCGCTGGCTGCCAGGTGGACATTTGCAAACGCTCTATAGCCCGCTACGGCGGACATCGCCCCAATTACAACGCCGGCGGGAGCGAATGAGGCTTCAAGATGGTGATTTTATCGATGTGGATTGGTATGGGCCTGAGGGTGAGTCGGCGAATTGTGTACTGCTGCTTCATGGCCTAACTGGCAGTTCTTCTTCACTGTATATACTAGGGCAACAACAAGCGTTAGCGGCGCGCGGTTGGCAGAGCGTGGCTGTCAATTGGCGTGGCTGCTCTGGTGAGCCAAACCATCGTGCCAGGGGATATCACTCTGGCGCGAGTGAGGACTTAGCGGATGTGGTTCAGCAACTAACGTTACGCTATCCATACAAATTGTTTGCCGCGATAGGTTACTCATTGGGTGGCAATGTGTTGCTCAAGTATTTGGGTGAAGAGGGTGGCAATACTCCGTTGCAGGCGGCGGTAGCAGTATCGGTACCGTTTCGGCTAGACCACTGCGCAGACCGAATAAGTAAAGGCTTCTCCAGAATTTACCAGGCCCGTTTCCTGCGAGACTTGCGCCAGTATGTTGAACATAAACAGCAGGTGTTTTTACGCCAAGGGCGAAGGGAAGAACTGGCGCGTTTAGCGGCGCTTGAAACATTACAAGGTATGAAGACGTTTTGGGACTTCGATGGCCGCGTTACTGCGCCACTGCATGGCTTTGAAAGTGCTGATGACTATTACCATCGCTGCAGCAGTGCTTTCTTCGTGGAGCACCTTCGTATTCCAACGCTTATTGTGCATGCGCTAGATGACCCTTTTATCTACCCACAGAGCGTTCCTAATGCGGAAACTTTGCCAAGCAATGTCACCCTGGAGCTTCATGCCTCGGGTGGCCATGTGGGCTTTATAGAGGGGCCTCCGTGGCGGCCGCGTTATTATCTTGAACACCGATTGCCTGACTGGCTACAGTCGCAGGTTTGTAGCCAGGGTAAAACGCATAACACTAGCGCACTACTATCCAATTAACGTCAATCACCCAGAGGTTGCTATGTCCGTGTTCTTTGACCGATTAAACGGTGTCTCGTCTCCTCGTATTGGCTTGGGATGCATGAATCTTTCCCATGGCTATGGGCAGTATGTGCCAGAAACAGAGGCGCTTCGGGTATTGGAAGAAGCCTTTGAGATGGGATACCGCCATTTTGATACGGCGACGCTCTATGGTGGAACAGCAAATGAGCGGTTGTTGGGGCTCGCTTTAAAAACAAAAAGGCACCAGCTGTTTCTCGCCAGCAAGTGTGGAATGGCATTGGATGCTGAAACAGGGAAGCGCATTATCGATGGTCGCCCCGGCACATTGCGTCGCCAGTGTGAAGAGAGTCTGTCACGACTGAAAACGGATTATTTGGATATTTACTACCTGCATCGCCTAGATCGCAGTGTTCCTATTGAAGAGAGTGTTGGGGCGCTGGGCCGACTAGTGGAAGAGGGTAAAATTGGTGCGGTTGGTTTATCTGAGGTATCGGCAGAAACACTTAGTAGAGGTAATGCGGAATATCCAGTCGCAGCAGTACAGTCAGAATACTCACTCTGGACACGTAATCCCGACATTGCTCTGAAGGATGTATGTGCGGAGCTCGGTGCCGCCTTAGTGGCGTTCAGTCCACTTGGGCGTGGTTTTCTGACGGGGGCAGTGGAAGAAATTACCCAGTTTTCGACAGGGGATATGCGCGCCGGAATGCCTCGCTTTAGTAAAGACAATTTACCTCACAATATAGCTTTGTTGGATGACGTTAAAACAATGGCTAGGCGTCTTGAGATCTCACTCGCACAGCTGGCGCTAGCTTGGTTAAACGCCCAGGGCCATCATATTGTGCCTATTCCTGGTTCCTGCTCAGTGACGCATATACGCGAGAACTTACGCGCTGAAACGGTCGTACTGGATGACGCAACAGTGACTCAGCTCAACGGTATGCTGTTGCCGAGCCAAGTCGCTGGCGCTCGTTATAGCGATGCGCAACAAGCCGATATTGACACTGAAGAATTTGCGGATTAATAGAGTAAATTGATAGGGCAAATGGTGATTTTACCAAACACCGTTGCTTTCTTTCCGCCTAGGACTATTATTCGCTACCAACGACGATGTTGTTAGCCCACCAAGGAGCACTGCCATGTTAAAAGGTCTGATTATTTGTTTTGCCGTGCTATTTGCACAGTTGGCGGTGCTGAACGTGATCGATGCACGTCTCTATAACGCTCAGGATGCGCGTCAAGCAGCGACAATGCAGCATTTACCTCACAAGGAAGAAGACGACGATAACGTTTCACCGCCAGCAGTGAAGCTGTAAGCAGAAGAGGCGAAGATAATCACGCCAAATGTGGCACGGTCAGGGGAATTTTATAGCGCATTTCTATGTCCAAAGTGGTGTGGAATGTTAAGCATAGTCAACGCTGGAGGAGCAAGTGCCTTAAAAAGCAGTTGTTTGCGTGGAAGACAAATACTTGCGTCTGGAACTTGGTAACGGCATTCTTGTCCGTTGTTAGTATTACCATTAGGGAGCATAGATAAATGGCTTTTAACGATTCGAACACGGCGAGAGCGCAAACGCGCAGCGAAGTAAGTAGTGTTAGCGCTAATAAAGTTCTGCGTAACACCTACGCGCTATTGGCCATGACATTGCTATTCTCTGCAGTCACCGCTGGTGCCTCTGTCGCAATGGGCATCCAACAAATGAACATTTTTGTGTTCTTTATCGGTGCATACGGGCTGATGTTCCTGGTTCACAAAACGGCCAATTCAGCAGCTGGTCTGCTGGCGACTTTTGCATTCACCGGATTTATGGGCTTTACGCTTGGCCCAATCATTTCCGCCTATCTTACGTTGCCTAACGGTGGCGCTTTGATAATGAATGCATTGGCAATGACTGGCTTGACGTTTATTGGCCTTTCTGCGGTTGCATTAACCACCAAGAAAGACTTCAGCTTTTTAGGTAATTTCCTAATGGCTGGTGCCATTGTGTTGATTTTGGCCATGGTAGCTGGGCTGATCTTCAATATTCCTGCGCTTTCATTGATGGTTTCCGCTGGTTTTGTGCTGTTTGCATCAGCTGCGATCCTCTACCAAACCAGTGAAATTGTTCACCGGGCGGGAGAGACCAACTACATCCTCGCAACTATTACGCTTTATGTTTCCATTTATAACCTGTTCATCAGTCTGCTCTCGATTTTAGGCATTATGAGCAACGATTGATCAACCCCTGCAGTACTATCGCGACAGACCCTACTTGCTAGGGTCTGTTTTTTTTAGGGCGGACTGTATCGAGATAATCCGATGGAGTATGGCTTATTGGTCATGGGGGCGCCGTATAGTAGTACAGCCCCTCATTCCGCGCTGCGATTTGCCCAAGCAGTGCTAAATGAAGGACACCACATCAAGGGCGTTTTTTTCTATCAAGATGGCGTTCATAATGCCTCCCGACTAATGTCTCCTCCACAGGATGAGCTCAATATGCGAGATGCTTGGGTTGACCTGCATCATCAGCACGGGGTCGCATTAGATGTATGCATCGCGGCGGCGTTACGCCGTGGCGTGGTGAGTGAAGCAGAGGCAAAGCGGCACGGGAAAGTGAACTTCAATCTTGAGCCACCCTTTGAATTAACGGGGCTAGGACAACTGCTTGAGCTACAGCAGCGCTGTGATCGTTTGATTACGTTTGCTTAGTAGTGAGAACAGGGCTGAAAACAGGGCGACCAGAGTAGATAGGTAGGACTAAGATGGCTGAAGCAAATGAGCGACTTATCGTTATACGACATGCGCCCTATAGCTCAAATGAGTTGCGGGAAGGGCTGGATGTTGCGCTAGTGTCTGCTGCCTTTGGGCAAGCTGTTGATCTGCTGTTTTTAGGGCAGGGGATATTCGCGTTACTCAAAGAGCAACAGGTTGGCGCGCCTGGCCAAAAAGCCACGCTACCGACAATTAATATGTTAGAAATGTACGATATAGAAAACATATTAGTCCCTACCGAGACTCTACAAGCCTTCAATATAGCCACTGATCAGCTGGTTGAGGGAGTTACCCTAGTCTCGCCTTCAGACGTGCCAGACCTATTCCAGCGTTATAATTATGTTCTTAATTTTTAATTTTGCGCTCAATTTTTAGCAGAGTAGCCAATAACTATGCTGCATATTCTGAATAAACCTCCCCATAGCGATGCTGCTGTGCAAATGCTTAACGCACTCAGCAATGGCGATTCTGTTGTGCTGATAGAAGACGGCGTGCAGGCTGCGCTCTATCCTGAATGGCAAGGCTGGGCAGCCAATACAGCGTCGATTTTTTTGCTAGCTGAAGATGCTATTTCGAGAGGGGTTCACTCTGTTGCCACAAGCCATGGGCTGCCTTTGATAGAGATGGATGGCTTTATTAGGTTGACCGAGCAAAATGAAAAGATCATTTCCTGGTATTGAATATGAGTAATCAAAGTTTATACCGTTATCTTGATTTATCACAAAAGATTCAACTAGATCCTGAGGGATATCTAGTTAAGCAGGATCAGTGGAGCGATGAGGTTGCTCAGTTACTCGCTGAGGATGAAGGGTTAACTCTCACAGAAAAACACTGGGAAATTATTCAGCTGGTGCGCGATTTTTATGGTCGATATGAAATGGCACCCGCAATGCGGCCCTTAGTGAAAGCCGCAAAACAGGCGCTGGGTGATGAAAAGGGGAATTCGATTTATTTAATGACGCTGTTTCCGGGGAGTCCACCAAAGCGTATTGCTCGCATCGCTGGCCTTCCTAAGCCCACAAACTGTTTATAGCTATTTTTTGCGGTTATTTTGAGCAATACGAAATCTTGGCGTTAGACCGAGTCGCCCCGTGTGCAAACAGAAAGCACGACCGCATCTTCTGGGCTGGTAGAAACAAGGGCATGCCCCATGTCGCTATCAAAATAAATACTATCGCCTTCGGCGAGCATGAGTGGCGCATAAAATTCTGTGTATAACAAAATATCGCCTTCTAAAATCATCAGAAATTCTTCACCGTCGTGTCGAACCCACTGATGATACTCATCAAAACTGCGTGCTCTAACAATGGTCTTGAAGGGAATCATGCGCTTTTGAGCAAGCTGATGCCCTAGCAGCTCATGCTCGTAGGTAGGGGTAGGGTGCACTTGGCCCTTGCCCTTACGGGTAAGATCTCTACGCCCCATGGTATAGCGCTCACGCTTCGGCGGCGTAAATAGCTGGGGCAGGTCGATGTTCAGGCCGGTAATAAGTTTTTGAACCACACTGAACGTAGGCGACACTTGGTCATTTTCGATCTTGGAGAGCGTTGAGCGTGCTAAGCCTGTGCGCTGGCTGACGTCTTCCAATGTCCACTGGTTAGCAAGGCGAATCTGTTTTAAACGTTCCCCCAGGCGTAAAGGTTCGACAAAGGGCTTTCGCCCAGAGGCTATGCGCAGCGCAGCATGCTCTTCAGTAGTAGCGGTCATAAAAAGCCAGGTGAGTAAACGTCAATAAAACCGCATGTTATCACAGACGCTCTGTATCAAGGTCGCCGTCGCATGACGGTTTCTCAATAGTGATTGGCATACGTCATGGAACATCCGTAAAGGGCAAACCCAATAGCGCTTTTAAGTGAGCTTCTGCTCCGCTAGCGAGGGTTTTCGGGTTATATCCCCCCTCAAGTACTGAAACTACCCGGTTTTCTGCATAGAGGGCTGCAATCTCCATTGCTAAGTGGGTTATCCAATAAAAGTCCTCATCTTCTAAACAGATGTCTCCCATAGGGTCGTCGCGATGAGCATCAAAGCCTGCAGAAAGCATGACTAAGTCTGGTTTGAACGCATGGAGAGCGGGAAGCCATTGTCGTTCGATAATGCGTCTAAACTCTTTACTATCAGTGCCTACTTCCAGCGGCGTATTGACCACATTCTGCCATTCACTGCGTAAATAACGCCATGGGTAAAACGGATACTGGAAACTCGTGCACACCAGTACCTCTGGATCATTTTTGAAGATATCAATCGTGCCGTTGCATTGATGGACATCAAAATCGAGTATTGCGATACGTTTAGCACCATATTTTGCTTTTGCATGGGCCGCACCGACGGCAATGTTGTTATAGAAACAAAACCCCATCGCATCAGCCGCTTCTGCATGATGCCCTGGTGGCCGTACTGCGCAAAATACGTTGTCAGCTTGGCGCTTAAAGACTTGATCAACTCCGCGAATGACGGCTCCTGCGGCCACTCTCGCCGCTTTTAGGCTATCGGGGTTCATCATTGTGTCGCTATCGAGTGTAACGATGCCTTCTTTCGGCAGGCACTTCTCTAACGCATTAAGGTGCCTTGTTGGGTGCACTCTTGCTAACGCCTCGTCACACGCCTCTTTGGCGTCCGCCTGCATGGTTTGTTGAAGAAGGCCTGCTAGAGATAGGCGTGCACGAATCGCTTCAAGCCGTTGAGGGCTTTCAGGGTGCTCAGGCCCCATATGGTGCAATGCGCAGTCTGGGTGAGTAAGGTAGGCAGTAATCATGCAAGCGCTCCGAAGACAATATCGCCACCTTAATCGTCTCAGGGGCTTGCGCGACAGTGTCAATAAGTCGTACACAGTGGTTATTAATTTCAGGGGAGACGCATTCGTGAGCACACGTTTTTTGCATCATTTTTTCGAACCGCGCACAGTGGCCGTGTTCGGTGCCTCTGAAAAGCCAGCCTCGTTGGGTGGTTTAGTGCTCAGTAACCTCCAAGAGGGCGGTTTTAGGGGGAAAATATGGGCGGTCAATCTGAAAGGATATGACACAGTCTTCGGCGTGGATTGCGTCCGTACCGTGAATGAACTGCCAGAAATCCCTGATTTAGCGGTTATCTGTTCCCCAATCGATGGTGTTCCTAGTCTTATCAAAAAACTTGGGCAGTTTGGTGTTAAAGCTGCTTTGGTGCTTTCCGGTGGTGCCTACCTTGATCGTGAGACGGGCAACAAAGGCTCAATCCGGCAACGTATGTTGCAGTCGGCGATAGAGTCGGGTATCCGGGTGCTAGGGCCCGAGTGCATGGGGCTGATTGTGCCTGGGAAGAAACTGAATGCTTCCTATGCCAGTCAGCCAGTTCAAGCAGGCAAGGTGGCCTATTTAGGGCAATCGGGCATGTTGGCAAATGCCATGATCGATTGGGCTGCAGGTCGCGATGTTGGCTTTTCACACTTGATCACGGTAGGTGACAGTGTTGATGTGCTACTGCCAGATTTGATTGATTATGTGAATCAGTTTTCTCCAGCGCAAGCGATTCTGCTACACCTTGAGCGCGTGATGGATGCTCAGCACTTTATGACCTCCGTACGTGATGCATCGCGTAACCGCTTGGTAGTCGCCATCAAGAGTGGGCGAACGCCACAGTCTGATATTTCGGGTATGGCTCCCACACCAGGTATTGCTAATCGTGATGTGGTGTTTGACGCGGCTTTCGCTCGAGCGGGCGTTGTTCGTGTCAATGATTATGATGAATTGCTGGATGCGCTTGAAACCTTATCGCGCATGAAGCCGCTTCGCGGCGACCGATTGGCTATTGTGTCTAATGGCTTAGGGCCCGCCATGCTGGCGATCGATAAACTGATAAGTGCGGGCGGTAAACTGGCGGAGTTTAGCGAAGAGACCCAGCGTGTGCTGCATAAAAGCCAGGTAGATATGAGCAAACCCGGTGAGAACCCAGTGGATTTAGGCGGCAACGCGACGCCAGAGCGTTTTGTAGAAGCGTTAAAAATTGTCACTGCCGATCCAAATGTGGATGCCGTACTGGTGGTTCACGCGCCTACTCGTTTAGCGCCCTCATTGGCCACCGCTCAGGCGCTGATTGATCATCGAAAAACATTTAAACGTAACTTGCTGACGAGTTGGATGGGGCTGAAAGAAGCCCTGAATGCTAGGCATGTGTGCAATTTGGCGGGTATCCCCACCTATACATCGCCGGAAAAGGCAGTGAAAGCATTTATGCATATGGTGGACTATCAGCGTGTTCAGGCGCTGCTGCATGAAATTCCGCCTAGCTTACCTTTTTCCACCAGCGCAGAGATTCGTGCGGAGTGTCGCGCGCTGATTAAAAATGCCAAAGCGGAGGGGCGGCAAACGTTGACCCATTCAGAAACAGCTCAAGTGCTAGAAGCCTATGGCATTCCTGCCGCACCTAGTGTCTATTTGGCTAATCCGGAAGATGCCTTAGCGATGGCAGATCATTTTCCAGGTCCTAAGGCGCTAAAAGTCATTCACGAGGGCAATTGCCGCCCTTATCGCTACCGTAAACACCCCCATAAAATATCCGCGGGTCTACTGCAAGATTTAGAAACGCCGGAGCAAGTGGCCGCAGGGATCCGTCAGCTAGGCGATAAGGTGCGCGAGAAATTCCCCGAATATGCTATTCGCGAATACTGTTTGCAGCCAATGCAGCGTGGTAAACACTCAATGCAGATCTGTGCCGGGATCACTCGTGATCCTGTGTTCGGTCCGCTGATTGTTTTCGGGATAGGTGGCTATAAAGTGAACGTGCTAGCGGATCGTCAGATTGCGCTACCACCGCTAAACATGAGTTTGGCCGCTGACGTGGTGGGTAGAACCCATGCGGCTTCATTGATTCGCGAGCATTCGGCCGACCCCGAACGAGATATCCAGCGGCTCTGCCAACTGTTGGTCAAGCTATCCCAAATGGCTTCTGACTTGGGCGACTTGAGGGGGCTCGAACTCAATCCTTTGCTGCTGAACCGTGATGGGATGTTAGCAGTGGATTTTGCCATGGACTTAGGCCCGCCTGCGCGTTTTGCCATCATGCCTTACCCTGAAGAGCTACGTGAATGGGTAACGCTGACAAATGGATGGCGGGTAGAGGTTCGCCCCATCCGCGCGGAAGATGCCCCTCTGATTACGACGTTCCACCGACAGTTATCAGAGGAGAGCATTCGTTTTCGTTATTTCCATAATAAATCCAACCTAACCCAGCGTGATTTGTCGATTCTGTCGCATATCAACTACGACCGACAGATGGCCTTTATTGCCGAACATCAGCACGATGACGGGAGTAAGGAGATGTTGGGTGTCGTTCGGGTATGGAATGATCCCGATAATATTCGCACGGAATTTTCGGTCATTATCCGTGACGACTTGCAGGGGCTGGGTATTGGTAGCCTGCTAATGAAAAAGATGATCGATTACTGCACCAACATTGGCACGCTCGAAATGATCGGCAAAATTATGGTAGATAACCATCCCATGCGCGCCTTGATGAAGCACTTGGGCTTTAGATGTCGCTACAACATGGAAGAGCAGGTGATTGATGCCGTGCTCAGGTTGAACGAGCCTGAAAGCGAATGGCAGCGTCACCGGTTGGAGAGCCAGCCTGACTAAGCTATTGCTGACCCAAATAAGCCTGCCTCAAAAGAGGCAGGCTTATTCATGGGATGGGTAAATCGAGTGAAAACAGTGTCTAAATTAAGAAACCACTAAATTAATAGATTTCTTAATTAAGGAGCTAAGCGGAAGCGACTCCAATCGCCGCCGTCACGCCGTTCAAAGCGTAGGCGGTCGTGAAGACGACTGGGTTGCCCCTGCCAGAACTCAATCATTTCAGGATTAACTCGATAGCCGCCCCAGTGATTCGGACGCGGAATATCTTGTCCTTCGTAGGCTTGTTCAAAGCGTTTTTGCCGCTCTTCAATCCAATTACGATCAGGGATCACAACGCTTTGGGTAGCAATCCAGGCACCCAGCTGGCTACCACGAGGCCGGCTTGAGAAGTATTCATCAGACTCTTCTTGTGCCACTTGTTCTACGGGACCTTCGATGCGAACTTGCCGTGACAGCGAGGGCCACCAAAAGGTGATGGCGGCAAAAGGTACGTTGCTCAGCTCGCTACCTTTGTGGCTATGGTAGTTGGTAAAGAACACCATACCTTGCTCGTCAAACCCCTTGAGCAGAACGACACGGGCATGGGGGCGCCCCTGACTGTCTACCGTAGCAAGGGTCATTGCGTTACCGTCTTGTCCTTCTGTTTCCAGCGCTAGGCTAAACCACTCATCAAACAGCACAAAGGGATTGTCGGGGGCTTGGGCTTCATCAAGGCGGCCACCTTCATAATCGCGCCTAATATCAGCTATATTGCGTGTCATTGAATACTGCTCCCTTTAAATTTTGTTCATGGTCGCTGGTCTTTCGGTAAAGCTCAAGCCCTGTCTCTAAGCTTTGCTGACAAGCTCTATTTAGAAGCCCAGCCGAGAAGTTGATGGCGTTACGGGTAATGCAAAGTTGCTTGATTGTATAACGCGTCGACTGTGCTCTGTAATGCGTTATATCAGAAACATTGAAGAAATGAGAAAATGTATGAATAGAAGATAAAGGGCAACGTAATGCAGGATGAAAGAAAACAGCTGGCCGTTTGGGACGTCTTTGTACGCTTATTCCATTGGTGTCTGCTGGCAGCGGTGATCATTTCGTTTTACACCGCAAAAACCAATGGCGCACCGTTTTTGTTTCCGATTGAGGCTCATGCCCAAGCAGGCTACCTCATTATTGGTTTATTGATATTTCGCGTGATATGGGGCGTCTCAGGTCCTGCCTATGCTCGCTTTAGTGCGTTTATCTATGGTCCAAAAGATACGGCAATTTATGCAAATGCGCTGCTGAAGCGACGTGCCCCCCGCTACGCGAGCCACAACCCCCTGGGGGGGTGGATGGTGGTCCTTTTGTTACTCTCACTGAGTTTTCAGGCAGTGAGTGGACTGTTTTTGAGTGACGATATCTTCTTCCAGGGTCCACTTTACGGTTTGCTGGGCCGAGACATAAGTGGCGAGCTAGCCAGTTTGCATTCACTCAATAGTGATGTGCTGCTTATCCTGATAGGCATCCATGTTGCGGGCATCATTGTGCATGCTCTGCAGGGAGAAAATTTAGTCGCTGCGATGGTGACGGGAATCAAACATTTCAACAGTGAACCGATTGATATAAAACCTGCCCACCGAACTAAGCATCGCCTGTTTGCGCTAGGTGCTTTTTTAGTTGCGGCGGGCGTTTGTGGCTGGTTGTGGTTTTATCCTTACTGATATTTATAGCAAACAGAGCGTTATCTAAGCTTACTCCTGGCGCTGTTGACGACTGCGAAAACGTGCGTACGCCATACAGCCAGTAAATAGTGCCAGTGATGTAACAGCTTCCAGCACACCGCGAACCCCTTGGCCGGGTAGGGTTGCCAGCATAGTGCCTTGAGTAAAGTACAGTAGGCTGACAAATGCTAACCAAGCATGGCCTCTGGCTCGCTGACCAATGATAGAGGGTAGGAATAGTAAGAGTGGCAGTACAAATGCGACAACAGGACGCCAGTTAAAGGTATCACCCTGAATAAAAAAGCCACGATAGATAACTAGCAGCAGCAGAATGACAAAGCTGACGAGTACTAACTGCCTTGCTTGCTGTGTGAGCTTATCGAGTCCATGGCGAGTCTCGAGACCTTCTAACCACTGCCTCATGCCGCTTCCTCCTGGCGCATTTTATGCAGCGCTCGCGCAAGCCTAGCCAACCGCTTGCCTTGAGCAAGACACAGTGCACGCTCGTGCTCGTCGACAGAACGGTCACTTCGCACACCGGCAACATGACTAGCCCCGTAGGGGGTGCCACCGGTTTGGGTGCTAAGCAGGGCGGTTTCATTATAGGGGATGCCGGCGTAGACCATGCCGTGATGCAGTAACGGAATTAGCATGCTGAGAAGCGTGCTTTCCTGGCCACCGTGGAGGCTGGAAGTGGATGTGAACGCACAGGCAGGTTTATCAATCAACGCGCCATTCATCCATAGGCTACTGGTCGTATCTAGAAAATACTTAAGCGGCGCAGCCATATTGCCAAAACGCGTAGGGCTACCCAATGCCAACGCGCTGCAGTGGCGCAAATCCTCGAGGTCTGCATAAACTGCTCCCTCTGCTGGAATTTCGGGATCAACGGCTTCACAGGTTGTGGAGACAGGGGGAACGGTGCGCAACCGCGCTTCAATCCCCGTAATGCTTTCGACACCTGCTGCAATTTGCCTTGCCATATCCGCAGTGGCTCCTGAGCGCGAATAGTAAAGAATTAAAACAAACGGCGTGGAATCACTCATGAGGTATCCTAGAAATAACGACGTAAAGAGGGCACTGCGTTGTCTGCTTATGGTACCAGAGCTACCGATTGTACAGGAGATGAGTTAAGCAATTGGCTAAGCGTGGGCAGACGTAGATAAACCCATGCGGTTGAACCGTCCGTTAGCGTTTGTTTGACCCGCTCATAGCGAATACCTAGGCGCTCATAACGATCCAAGCGCAGTAGCTGATCCGCAGTGACTTCTAACCGTAACCCTTCTACATGGCTATGGGTATCGGGAGTCAAGTCCAGGCCTTCTTTTTTAAAGCCTTCAAGACGTGCTGGTTGTGGGTTGCCTGAACTTCCCATCACCACCCAGCGCACAGGGAGATAGCGCAGCGTGCCATAGACGAAGACACTGTGGGTGCGTTCTTCAATGACTGGCAAGTGGGAGGGGCGCTCGTAAAACCACGGGCTCAGCATTGTCAGCCAAAGCCAACCTGCAGCACCGATTAGTAGTGCTGCGCTACACGCGATCAAACGTTTTAACCAAACCATGCCCACTCCTTTGATAATGTTGGCTATCAGCGTGGCGTTAGATGTTAATGAAAACAAGTCTTAAGCAATGTCGGCGGGTTTGCTAGGATAAGGGCATTAGACCCTGTCAGAGGAGCCTGTTATGAATCAATCACTTCGTGATGAGATGGATTTCAGTGCGTTGGTCGGCGATGTAAAGCCGTTACCCAAGCATAACCGCGCAGATACAGGTACCCAGCGCCAGCGGCCTACAGAGGCCCAGCTTGCTCGTCGTGAAAGTGCTGAGCAGCGTCTGGAAGAGCGTAATTTCTTATCTGATGATTTTGTCGACTTGTTGCCGCCCTTTGATCCGATTGAATACCGCCGTGAGGGTATTCAGCAAGGTGTGGTCGATAAACTGAAGCATGGTGGTTACAGTGTTCAGGCCCAACTACATCTGCTACGACGGCCGTTGGCAGAGTGCCGTAGAATGCTGTTCCCGTTTATTCAAGAAGCTTACCTCCACGACCTTCGCTCTGTGCTCATTGTGCATGGGAGAGGTCGAGAAATAGATAGTCCTGCGAATGTCCTGCGTTCCTATCTGGCTAAATGGCTTGCTCAGTTCGACGAAGTGCAAGCTTATGTTTCTGCGCAGCCTTCCGAAGGCGGCCTTGGCGCCACCTGGGTCATGCTACGTAAAAGTGACCGTGCCAAAGCTAACAACCGTGAGCGCCAGCAAAAACGCCGCGGATAGCCTGCCATTGTTTATCAAGTAATTGTTTATCAAGTAATTGTTTATCAAGCAAAAGGGCAGCCGAGGAACTGCCCTTTCTATCTCTAATTCTATCTCGATACCGTTTGCGGTTACTGCTTGGTGTCCGCCAGGCGGCGTTCGAACAATGCTTGGCGCTGCTCAACATCGGTTTGGTAGCGAACGCTAAACATGTTTAACGCACGGATAGCGTCGTCTGGATGCTGATCATCACGCAGAGCCATGGCGGTAAAGCCACAGCGGCGCATGTAATCCAACTGGTCGACCAACACATCACCGACTGCACGTATCTCACCGGTATAGCCGTAGCGTTCGCGAAGCAAACGAGCAAGCGTGTAGCCACGTCCATCCGTAAATGCCGGGAAATCAATGGCAACCGCACTGGTACTGCTTAGCTGCTGGCCAAGCTCCGTGGTTAACTCGGTATCACTTGAAAGCAGCGGTGCTAGCTCGGCATCGTCCTGATTCGCTTGCCAGAGTGCCAGCGGCACAAAGGCGGGACGCTGTTCAGGGAGCGTGTCAGCGTCATAGGACACACACCAGGCATTCTCTGCTGCCAGTTCACCATCAGCGATCAGATGGTCGACATGTACCGGCGTGAGCTCAACCGCGTCAGTCTGAGTGTCATTGCTGGGCATAAACACGCTCCTTAAAGGGTTTTAAGCCAATACGGCGATAGGTGTCGAGGAACCGCTCGTCTGCGTGACGTTCGGCCACATAGACTTGAAGTACCTTATCGACAACGTCCGGCACGTCTTCGCGGTAGAAAGAGGGCCCTAGGATTTTACCTAACGAGGCATCGTCAGTTGAGTTACCACCAATCGAGATTTGGTAATACTCTTCGCCTTTTTTGTCGACGCCAAGTATGCCGATGTGACCAACGTGGTGATGCCCACAGGCGTTCATGCAGCCTGAAATATTCAGATCCAGTGGGCCAAGGTCATAGAGGAAGTCCAGGTCTTCAAACCGCTCCTGTAGTGCTTGAGCGATGGGAATCGAGACCGCGTTGGCCAAGCCACAGTAGTCGCCGCCAGGGCAGCAGATAATATCGTTCAGCGTACCTACAGTCGGATTGGCCATGCCCAGTGCATCAAGCTCTTTCCAGAGTGCTTCCAGCTCATCGACGGGAACGTCAGACAGCACTAAGTTTTGCTCGTGGGTCACGCGCACTTCACCGAAGCTATAGCGATCGGCCAGGTCGGCGACGGCTTCCATCTGATCCGCGGTGACATCACCAGGCGCGTGTTCGCGGCGCTTAAGTGAAAGAGTCACTGCTTTATAACCAGGGACTTTGTGGTCGGTGACGTTATTCGTCACAAAGCGGGCCAAACTACGATTTTCGCTGCGTAACTGTTCGAAATCGGCAATGGCGCTCTCAGCAACCGGACGACGCTCTGGTTCAGGGAAGTGAATCTTGGCCGCATCAACCGCTGCTTGGTTGAGTGTTTGTGGGCCATCTTTAAGATGCGCCCACTCTTCGTCAACGCGGCGGCGAAACTCTTCAATACCGAGCGCTTTGACGAGTATTTTAATACGTGCTTTAAACTTGTTATCGCGGCGACCAAATTGGTTGTACACGCGAACACACGCTTCCAAATACGTTAACAGATGCTGCCAGGGAAGGTCTTCGCGCACCACGTCGCCAATCATCGGTGTGCGGCCAAGGCCGCCACCTGCTAGCACTTTAATGCGTACGTCGCCGTCCTCGTTACGCCATAGCCGCAGGCCGATGTCATGCACTTGAATAGCTGCGCGATCTTGGGCGGCACCGCTGACAGCAATTTTAAATTTGCGCGGCAGGTAGGCGAACTCTGGATGTAAGGTTGACCACTGACGAATTAGCTCACACCAAGGGCGTGGGTCTTCCACTTCATCCCCCGCGATACCGGCAAACTGATCACTGGTGGTATTGCGGATGCAGTTGCCGCTGGTTTGAATAGCGTGCATTTGTACTTTGGCGAGGTCAGCCAAAATATCGGGCACGTCTTCCAATGCGGGCCAGTTCAGCTGCAAGTTTTGCCGAGTCGTGAAGTGGCCATAGCCACGGTCATAGCGGCGGGTAATGTCCGCTAACGCGCGAAGCTGCTTGCCTGCCAGCATGCCGTAGGGGATGGCGATTCGCAGCATTGGCGCATGCTTCTGAATATACAGGCCGTTTTGGAGCCGCAGCGGGCGAAACTCTTCTTCTCCCAAACGCCCGGCGCGGTAGCGGTCCATTTGGTCACGAAACTGAGCGACGCGCTCGTCAACCAACGTTTGGTCGTGAATATCATAACGGTACATGTGGCACGATCCTGCTAAAAGCGAAATGGTCACGTCGAGACGGACGGTAATGTGCCGTCACCTTAACGCGGGCGTCATATTCTACAAAAGAATATATAATTATCTTTTTATCGCTAAATGGTATTTGGGATTTATAAGTCATAGCTCTTGAGCTAGCCAGCGTCGACGCTGCCACACCCATAAGAAGCTGCTGGAATTGAGCGCACGGTAGAAAAGCTGCACTAGCCATACACCGAGTAGCCCATATTCCAACTCAATGCCTACCCACCAGGCCAGTGGCAGAAACACTAGCCACTGCATGCTCAAAGTAAGCAACATCACTGTTCGCTGAGCGCCAGCGCCCATTAACGTTTGGGCCAGCACCAGTGCGGCAGCATCCAGCACTATCATTAGGCCAGTAATTTGTAAGGGAAGAGTGCCTAACTGAATGAGTGAGTGATCTTCAAAAAAAATAGCCAGAACAGTTGCTGGGAACAACAGCATAGGGAGTGCCAACACTGTCAGCAGCAAACCAGCGACGCTTAATGCGTCGATTCCCCAGCGGTGTGCTGCCTGTTGATCATCGCGCCCTAACGCTTCACCGACCAAGCTCATTGCCGCAACACCCACCCCGACTCCAGGTAAAATAAGTAGCAACGATAGATTCACTAGCACATGGCCGACAGCGACACTCTGCGTGCCCATCCTACCTAATAGCCAGAACAGCACCACATAGCCGGCGGCAAACCATACTTGTTGCAGTGAGTGTGGGATAGCCAAAAATAGTGTGGTCTGTAATGAACGCAATGTCAGCTTCTGTCGGGTAAGTGCGTGGGCGTTATACGTCACGTAAGCCCAAATAATCAGTCCCAGCAGTAGCGAAAGCGTCGTGCCAATACCTGCACCATTGGCACCCAGCGCTGGAAGGCCACCAATGCCATAAATTAATCCTGCACTAGCGATCACATTGAACACATGCACAATGACGATAATACGCAGGTAAAGGTGCGTGTGCTGCCGGCCGTTCCAGTAACCGCGAAAGCAAAGTGTTAAGGCAATCGCGGCTAACGATACAACGCGCCAGCGGAAATACTCCACGGCAATGGTCGTCACATCATCTGCTGGCTTAATTAATTGTATTAACCGGGGAGCCTGCCACCACGCGAGACACGATAATGGAATACCGACCATAACGGCGATCAGCAAGCCAGAGTGAAGTGAGCGTGTTAGCGGGAAGTGTTCTGAGCCCAGGTCTTGAGAGGTTTGCGACTGGACGCTGGAAGAGAGGCCAAAAACCAATGCCGTCATCATAAACATGGCATAGGCGCCGATACCAACACCTGCCAATGCCTCTTGGCCTAAATGGCCTACCAGCGCAGCATCAATAAGGTTGAGCATGCTCTGTGAGAGCATGCCCAGCATGATAGGTAAGGCTAAGCGTATGACCTTACCTTGGCGGCGGCCCACTGCTGACATTAGCTAGGGTCGTAAGAGAGTACCGGAGAGAGCCAGCGTTCCATTTCCACTAACGGCATCTGCTTGCGTTGCGCAATCGCTTCCACTTGATCCCGGGTGATTTTTCCAGTGGAGAAGTATTTTGACTGGGGGTGGGCGAAGTACCAGCCAGAGACCGCCGCCGCAGGCCACATAGCGAAGTTCTCGGTCAGTGCCAAGCCGGTATTTTCTGTCGCATCAAGCAGCCGGAACAGCGTGGCCTTTTCGGTATGATCAGGGCAGGCTGGGTAACCGGGAGCAGGGCGGATACCCTGATATTTCTCGGCAATTAGCGCGTCATTATCCAGCGTCTCTTCCGGCACATAGCCCCAGAACTCTTTGCGCACGCGCTCGTGCATGCGCTCGGCAAACGCTTCTGCCAAACGGTCGGTTAATGCTTGCACCATGATGGCATTGTAATCGTCACCAGCTGCTTCATAGGCTTTGGAAAGTTCATCAACCCCATGGCCTGTGGTAACCGCAAAGCCACCAATCCAGTCGGCTTTGCCGCTCTCTTTAGGCGCAATAAAATCCGCAAGGCTGTAGCAAATACCGTCACGCCCTTTGGTGGTCTGCTGGCGAATGTGGTGCAAACGCTCAACTACTTCGGTGCGACTTTCATCGGCATACACTTCAATGACATCGTCATCGACGCTGTTGGCGGGCCACAGACCAATGACGCCGCGCGCTTGAACACGCTTTTCGTCGATTAGCTTGCGCAGCATCACTTTGGCATCTGCAAACAAATTGCGTGCAGCTTCGCCGACTACCTTATCTTCAAGGATTTTGGGGTACTTGCCAGCGAGCTGCCAGCTCATAAAGAACGGTGTCCAATCGATGCGTTCAACCAGCTCTTCAAGGTCGTAGTTATCGAAAGTTTTTAGACCCAACACCTGAGGTTTTACTGGAGTAAAGCTGTTCCAATCCGTGCGAAAGCGCCGTTTACGGGCTTGGGTATAGTCCAGGTCTGCGGCTTTAGGGCGACGTTTGGCGTTACGCTCGCGCACTTTTTCGTACTCTTCGCGAATCTCTGCAACGTAGGCGGCTTTAAGGTTCGGCGCCAGTAAACGGCCTGCAACGCCAACCGCTCGGGAGGCATCGGTTACATAAATCACGGGGTGATCGTATTGTGGCTCAATTTTTACGGCTGTATGGGCTTTGGAGGTAGTGGCACCACCAATGAGCAGCGGCAGATCCATGCCCCGACGCTTCATTTCTTTAGCAACATGCACCATCTCATCAAGCGATGGGGTAATCAGTCCTGAAAGCCCAATGATGTCAGCATTATGGTCTTGAGCGGCTTGAAGAATTTTTTCGGTGGGCACCATCACGCCAAGGTCGATAACTTCATAGTTATTACACTGCAGCACCACGCCAACAATGTTTTTGCCGATATCGTGAACATCGCCTTTAACCGTGGCCATTACGATCTTACCTTTAGCCTTGGTCTCTTCGCTTTTTTCCGCTTCGATATAGGGAATCAGGTAGGCAACCGCCTGCTTCATGACGCGAGCCGACTTAACCACCTGGGGTAGGAACATTTTGCCGGCACCAAACAGGTCGCCAACCACGTTCATACCATCCATTAACGGGCCTTCGATCACCTCGATGGGCCTGGCGGCCTCGGCGCGAGCCTGTTCGGTGTCCTCTTCTATATATGCAGTTACGCCTTTAACCAACGCATGCTCGATACGCTTATTAACCGGCCAACTGCGCCACTCCAGGTCTTCTTTTTTGGCCGCACCGCTGCCATCGCCTTTGTACTTGTCGGCAAGGTCAAGCAGTCGCTCGGTACCATCGCTACGGCGGTTGAGTACGACGTCTTCTACCGCATCACGCAGCTCGGCGGGTAAGTCATCATAAACCGCCAATTGGCCCGCATTGACGATACCCATGCTGAGGCCTGCACGAATGGCGTGATAAAGGAATACCGAGTGAATAGCTTCACGAACGGGGTTATTGCCTCGAAATGAAAACGAGACGTTCGATACGCCACCGGAGATCATCGCGTGAGGCAGGTGCTCACGGATCCACTGGGTAGCCTCAATGAAATCGACGGCGTAGTTATTGTGTTCATCTATGCCGGTCGCGATAGCAAAGATATTAGGGTCGAAAATAATATCTTCCGCCGGGAAACCAATGTCATCGACTAGTAAGCGGTAGGCGCGTTCACAAATCTCGGTTTTACGCGCAAAGGTATCTGCTTGGCCTTCTTCATCAAACGCCATGACCACAATGGCGGCGCCAAAGCGGCGACACTTGGTGGCTTGCTCGCGAAACGCGGCTTCGCCTTCTTTCAGCGAGATAGAGTTAACCACCGCCTTGCCTTGAACGCACTTAAGGCCCGCTTCGATGATGTCCCATTTGGAGGAGTCGATCATGATCGGAACGCGAGCGATGTCGGGTTCACCAGCGATTAAATTCAGGAAACGAACCATCGCTTCCTGGGACTCCAACATGCCTTCGTCCATGTTGATGTCGATAATTTGCGCGCCGTTCTCGACCTGCTCCAAGGCGACTTCAAGCGCGGTGGTGAAGTCTTCTTCGACGATCAGCCGCTTAAAGCGTGCCGAGCCGGTCACGTTAGTGCGCTCACCGACATTGACAAACAGCGCGTCGGCTTCAATGTTGAAGGGCTCTAAGCCAGACAGACGGCACGCATGACTACGCTTTGCAACCTTGCGGGGCGCCATCGAGCTGACTGCCTCAGCGATGGCACGAATATGCTCAGGGGTTGAGCCACAGCAACCCCCAATAATATTGACCAGTCCACTTTCTGCGAACTCGCTGACAATGGCCGCCATTTCCTCTGGGGTTTGGTCATACTCACCAAACTCATTGGGTAGACCCGCATTGGGGTGCGCAGAAACAAAGGTATCGGCTTTAGTGGAAAGCTCTTCGATGTAAGGGCGCAGCTCTTCCGCACCTAGAGCACAGTTCAAGCCAACCGAGAGCGGCTGGGCGTGGCGAACAGAGTTCCAGAATGCCTCGGTGGTTTGACCAGAAAGCGTGCGACCTGACGCATCGGTAATGGTGCCGGAAATCATCACCGGCAGCCGCGTGTTCAGGTCATCAAACAACTCTTCAAGCGCATAAATAGCGGCTTTGGCATTAAGTGTGTCAAAGATAGTCTCGATCATAATAAGATCGGCACCGCCTTCGATTAACGCACTAGCAGCTTCGTAATAGTTCTCGCGAAGCTCGTCGAAGGTGACATTGCGCTTAGAAGGGTCGTTGACATCTGGCGACAGAGATGCGGTGCGTGAGGTTGGCCCAAGTACCCCGGCGACATACCGCGGGATATTCGTTTCAGCAGCCACGGCGTCACAGACATTACGCGCCAAACGTGCCGACTCACGATTTAGCTCAGGCACCAAATCTTCCATGCCATAGTCTGACTGAGAAAGACGTGTGCTATTAAACGTATTGGTTTCGATAATATCCGCGCCAGCTTCTAGATAGTCGCGGTGAATACGTGCCACTAAGTCCGGACAGGTAAGTGCTAATAGGTCATTATTACCTTTAAGATCCGAGGGCCAGTCACGAAAGCGGTCACTACGGAAATCGTCCTCGCTGAGTTCGGCGTTCTGCAACATGGTGCCCATGCCGCCGTCCAAAATCAGGATACGTTGGGAAAGGCGTTGGGTGAGGGAAGCAGTCAAATCACTAGCAGCCATGGCAGGGGGGAATCTCCAGCGTCTCAGTCGAAAGGATATTTTTTATAGTCGTCGTCATAGTGTGAGCGGCGCCTATCATAACAAAGGGCACACCATAGGGCAGCAAGTAAGGGCGTGAAGTTATTGCAGTATCTTAATGAGTCGCGCTCATATACATAGGCAATAGCCTACTAAAATAGTCGGGATTGTGCTGGCGAGCAGTTTTGCTTACCATAGGCGTTAATGAAATAGTTATAAATGACATGTGATGTGGCCAAGCCACAACCACGGGAGGATAACATCCCTTATGACCGCGACTATCGAAACTGATACCCAAGGTATTGATATTACTGACAGTGCTCAGGAATATCTTGCTGAACTGTTGGAAAAGCAGAATGTTGAAGGCATTGCTGTGCGTATTTTTATCACCCAACCCGGCACGCCTTACGCGGAAACATGTTTAGCCTATTGCCGTCCAGGTGAAGAAGAACCCACTGACGTTAAGCTTGAGCTTGAAAAAATTAACGTATTTCTCGATAAAAACAGTTTGGCGTTTTTAGACGAGGCGGTTGTTGATTTTAACGCGGATCGTATGGGCGGCCAGTTAACCATCAAGGCTCCTAACGCGAAAATGCCTAAAGTTAACGCGGACAGCCCGCTGGAAGACCGCATCAACTACACGCTTTACAGTGAGATTAACCCAGGACTGGCGGCCCACGGTGGTGAAATCAAACTGGTAGAGCTGACCGAAGACAAGGTGGCGATCCTTGCTTTTGGTGGCGGCTGCCAAGGTTGTGCAGCGGTAGATTTAACGCTTAAAGATGGCGTTGAGAAAACGCTGATGGAGCGGATTCCTGAGTTAGCGGGTATCCGTGACGTGACCGATCACACGGATACAACGAACGCTTACTACCGCTAACGCACTGTTGGTGGCACCGTGTTCGCTTCGAAAAGCTCAGCAGAAATCTGCTGGGCTTTTTTTATGAGTGGTAGGTTGTGAGTAATAGGTTATAAGTGCTAGATCATTCGTTGGGTGGATTATCTTCTTTTTCTTGCGAGGAGAGCGTCTCGGGCAGCGCTGTTAATTGTGCCTGAAGGGCTTCCATTCGTTGCCAAAGCTGTTGCTGCCAGTTTTCGTCCTGAAGCGCCGTTTTGTGCTGCTGTTCTAGTGCTTGGTGGGCCTTATCGAGCTCGCTCTGCAGGCTGGAGTGCAGCTCTTTTAGCGATATATTGTTGCGCTCAAGCTCGTCAATTCGTTGTTGCAAGCTGCTGTTGTCTAACTGGTAGTGCTGCAATGTGTCTTTTTTGAGCTGAAGCTCTTTCGCCAAGCTGTCTGAGCGCTGCTCGAACTGGAGTAGGCGCTTTTGTAGTGCTTTTTCTTCTTGGGCACGCTCTTGTCTTAGCGTGTCTAGCAACGCCATCAGTTTTCCTTCTGCTGCTTCGTTACGCTGCTCTTCCTGAGCAATGCGCTGTTCCCAAGCGGCTTGGCGTTGTTGCAGCTCCTCAGTGAAGCGCTCTTTCAGCGAAGCTACGTCATGCTCAGACTGGGTAAGCAACTGCTGGTATCGCTTAGCATCTTGGGTGGCTTGCTCTGCCTGTTGCTGCCACTGATGCTCGCTCGCTTGGCTAGCGGCCAGCTCACGATTAAGTGTCTCCAAGCGCTGTTCTGTATGTCGCAAATGCTCTGCAAGGGCGCTTTCGCGTTGTTCCGCATTGGCTGTCTGCTGAACCGCTTCGGCGGCTTCCTGCTGGGCGCTCTCTACCTGCCGTTTAGCATCTTCGCGATAGTGGATGAGCGCTTGATTGGCGACCTCTTGCGCCTCGCGCCATAGCTCGGTTGCGACGTTAACGATGACTTCTGGAACGCCCTTAGGTGGCGGAACATCGCGATTTTGCTCTCGTTCAATACGCCAATTACGGAAATGCTCACTGATTGTTGTGAAGCTGCCAGTTCCCAGTACTTCGCGAATGCGTTGCACGCTAGGGGTGTCGCCGCGAGCGAGCAGGGTATCGATTGCTTGCTGAACATCACTGTATTGAATCCCGCTGCGAGCCATGGTGCTTATCCCTGTCAGATTGGTAGCGCTATTTTCGTAGGGTTTGGTTAAAATTACAATAATTACGTAATACATAAAACGTAATATTATTTACATTCATCGCTATAAATTCAAGATTACTGCCATAATCTTGAATTTTAACGCTGATAACAGCACACTTAACCCATTGAAAAATCATGCAGTGGACATGGGGAAACGCAGAGATGCCCGGAGAGGTCGCGAAACAGCAAGAACAAGCATATAAAGGCCTAGAAAAGGGCGGTTGGCCTGATTTGCTGGCTAAGTCTTCCGTGCCTGCCCCCCCGGGAACTGACACGCAGTTAATTGATGCTCAAAACGACGTTGAGGCTGTTGCTGCGTGGCTTAGGGAGTATCAAGACAGCCCTCAGACATTGAAAAGTTATCGCCGAGAGGCGGAGCGCCTGCTGCTTTGGCTGTCCAGCCATAACACGTCGTTATGCGATATGAATCGTGAAATGTTGCGCCAGTACGAGGCTTTTTTGGCAGATCCTCAGCCAGCTGAGCAGTGGGTGGGGGCAAGTAAGCCTCGCTATCATGCGCAATGGCGACCTTTTCGTGGTGGGCTCTCGCCTGCAAGTCGGCGGCAAAGTCTGATTATTCTGCAGGGCTTGTTTAGCTGGCTAGTGGAAGCTGGGTGGGTACGCCATAATCCATTTGTGCTAATGCGCGACAAGGCTAGGCGGCTGAATAACCAGGCTCAAACCATTGAGCGTTATCTAGAACGAGATCTTTGGGCATGGTTTTGGCAGTGGCTGAATGCGCCAGTCGGGCACGCTAGTGAGCGAGAAGCGTATGAGCAAGCGCGACGACGATTTATATTCTGCTTCGCTTATCTACTAGCGCCTCGTATTAGTGAAATGGCTAACGCTCGGATGGGTGACTTTCAGGAAAGCGAGGGGCGATGGTGGTGGGTGGTGGTCGGTAAGGGGAGTAAGCTTGCACGTATTCCGGTGCCCGATGACATGCTTGAGTGCGTGCTCGAATGGCGGGAAGCGCTTGGATTATCAGGTCTGCCCAGTTATCACGAACCCGACCCTCTTATCCGTGCGCTAGATAAACGTCGCGGCATTAGCGATAACCAACTTTACCGGCTGATTAAAGGTGTATTTAGCGATGCGGCTGACGCGTTAGAAGCGCAAAATGGCAAGCCTGCCTATGTGAACGCGCTGCGTCGTGCAACACCCCACTGGCTGCGACATACGGCGATTACACATCAAGCGCAATCGGGGGTAAGCCTGCGCCATTTAGCCGAGAGTGCCCGTCATTCTAAACTGGATACGACGAGTCGCTACTTACACACCGAAGATAATGAATGGCACCAAGAGCAGCAGCGTCATCGCTTGAAAACAGCCCCAAAAACGCCTTCTGACCCGTTATAATAGGCATGATATTGAGACACCAACCCAAAGGAAACGCCATGGCAACTTCAGGCGCTGAGCTGGCCCAGCAAGAACTGGTCGAAGAGTTTGAAATATTTGATAACTGGATGGATCGTTATCAATACATTATCGATATGGGGAAGCAACTGCCTGACTTTCCGGAGGAGCAGCGAACTGAAGAGTTTAAGATTCAGGGCTGCCAATCTAACGTGTGGATGTGTCACGAAGGGCAGGGCGACAAGCTTATCTTCAAGGCAACGTCGGATGCGGCCATCGTTTCAGGACTGATTGCGTTGCTGCTAAGAATCTATAGTGATCGCACACCTGATGAGATTAGCCAAACCGAGCCTCACTTTTTGAAAGATTTAGGTTTGGATAAGCACCTATCACCTACCCGCAGTAATGGCTTGCATGCCATGTTGGAGCGTATTTACCAGGTGGCAAAACAGTCTTAATTGTAAACGCGCATTGGAAAGCTTTATCAGTGATGATGGTCGCACTTTGAATGCGGCGACGCTGTTAAGTCGGGGTCTTCACGACACAGTTGCTCGCTTCTGCCACCAGGCACGGGATCGATGCCACCGGCGCTGCCTGGGTGGCATCGCATAATACGCTTTATCGCCATCCAGCCGCCTTTGAAAGGGCCATGCACTTGAATGGCTTCAACGGTATAGGAGGAGCAGCTTGGCCAGAAGCGGCAGCGCGGCCCCAGTAGGGGGCTAATGGTGTATTGATAGACCTTGATACAGCCAATCATGACGATGGCGAGTGCCTTCAAGGCCCCGTGCTTTGCTTGGGATAGCAGCTTTACCACTTTTCTTTTACCACTATTTCTTGCCGTAAAGTGCCGCTGGGTCGATAAGCGGTTCGCTGGTAATCGTCGCACGCTCTTCACTTACCGATAAGTAAAAACAGCTGCGTCGACCGGTGTGGCAAGCGGGTCCAGTTTGATCGACTTGCAGTAATAGCGTGTCACCATCGCAGTCGAGAGCCGCAGATTTCAGCTGCTGTTGTTGACCCGAGGTTTCACCTTTACGCCAGAGCTTTTTACGCGAGCGTGAGTAGTAGCAAACACGCTGCGTTGCTAGCGTTTCTTCGAGTGCCTCGCGGTTCATCCATGCCATCATTAACACTTCACCCGAATCAAACTGCTGGGCAATGGCAGGCAGCAAGCCTTGTTCGTTGAAGCGCACTGCATCAAGAAGGGTTTCCGTCCCGGGCAACGTGTCGGAAGGGCTGGCAGACTCTAAAGCTTTGAATAGGTCGCTCGGGGCTAATTGGTCAAAACGTGACATTACTCATTACTCGCAGATCGGCAATTTTGGCACAAGCCTTGAAGTTCTATCGTTTGGCGCTCAACGTTAAACCCTTGGCGTTTGGCTAATTCAGCCAATTGGGCGCTTATTTCATCTAAGTGAAGCTCTTCAACGTAGCCACAGTGACGACAAATCAACAGCTGAAAGCCATGGGCATGCTCGGGACAAGCACAGGCAACGTAAGCATTTTGTGACTCTATACGATGAACGAGACCTTGCTCGATAAGAAAGTCTAGAGCACGGTAAACCGTGGGAGGTCTTGCTGCGGCATGCTCAGTGGATAGCTGGTCTAACAAGTCATACGCTTTTAGGCCGCCACCATTCTCAGCAATCAGTTCCAATACTCGGCGGCGAATAGGAGTAAATCTCACGCCTCGGGTATGGCACTGGGATTCCGCTTGTTGTAATAGCGTATTAGCTTCTGTCATTAGGGCACTCGTTGAACGGTATATGCGTAGTCTACGCCGTCGCCGAAGAAGTGTCAGGCGTTTCTACGAGTTCGCTTTGGCGGGCAAAGTGGTGCTGTGCAAACGCTACCCGCTCAGCGACGGGAACACCGTCAGGCTGGTGTTCAATCAGGTCAAGCCGGCGACGAAGCCCTTCTCCGTTGGTCATTTGGATAGCAAGCCCGGGGCGCGCATTAAGCTCAAGCAGCATGGGGCCATGCTTTCTATCCAGTACCATATCGGTGCCAAGATAGCCAAGCCCGGTCATCTCGTAGCAGCCTGCTGCCAAGTGGAGCAGAGTATCCCACTGTGGGACAACCAGACTTGCCAAGTCGTGACCTGTATCGGGGTGGCTGAAGCATGGGCGGTCGAACTGCACCCCGCGCAGAGCCGCGCCTGTGGCAATGTTCAACCCAACACCCACAGCCCCCTGATGAAGATTGGCTTTCCCATCTGATGCCGCGGTAGAGAGCCGCATCATGGCCATGACAGGATACCCTTTAAACACGATGACTCGAATGTCCGGTACGCCTTCATAGGTATAAGCCATCAGGCTTTCATCGAAATTGATCAGCGTTTCGATGACGGCGACATCCGGTGAGCCGCCTAGCGAATAGAGACCAGAAAGTATGTTCGAAACATGGCGCTCAATATCTTCAATCGACAAACTGACACCGCTTGGCTTGATAAAGATACCCTCTTGTACCTTTTCAATAACAAGTATGCCTTTTCCGCCACTGCCTTTGGCTGGCTTGATCACAAAGCCTGAATGGCCGCTCAGCATCTCACTGATATGCTTGACACCAAACTGAGTCGTTACCGTACCAATGAGTTCTGGCGTTGTAATGCCGTAACGCTGCGCAAGAAGCTTGGTTTTCAGCTTGTCGTCAACAAGCGGATATAAGCGTCGGGAATTATAGCGGCCAATGTAGCGAATATTTCGCCGATTCATGCCGATAATTCCCTTGTCTCTAAGTCGTGTCGGCCACGTCCAGTTCTTTAGCCAGCTCATGATGATTTCTCTTCATCTGTAATTGGCTTAAAACGGCGTAGCTCCAATAAACGGTAGCCCGTGTAATTACCAAGCAACAAGATGAGCGCCATCAGAATGAACTGAACGCCAAGGAAGTTGAAAGTAATGTGGCGAACCCAGGGGTTGTTCATGGCAAGGAACGCTAATACAGCGGTTAAGAGGCTGCCTCCGCCTTGAACCAGTACCTGCTTTGGCCCTTCCTCTTCCCAAAGAATCGACATCCGCTCAATCGTCCACGCCAGAATGATCATTGGGAAAAATGTGACGGTTAACCCCGAACTTAGGCCCATACGATAAGCAATGACAGTGAAAATTGAGATGATTGCTATGACCGTGATGATGACCGCCGAAACCCTCGCTACCAGCAATAGATTGAGGTATGAAAGATAATTACGAATGATCAAGCCCATGGCCACAATCAGCAGGAAGCCAATTAAGCCTGTTAGCAGGGTAGTTTGAATAAACGCTAATGCAATCAGCACCGGCATAAACGTGCCCGACGTTTTTACCCCAACCAGCACGCGCAAAAACACCACTACCAGCGCGCCAATGGGAATCAGCAGAATCGTTTGGAAAAGTGCCTGCTCTTCCAAAGGAAGGCTATGGATAGAAAAGTTGAGTAGTGTGTCATCAGAGTAGTGATTGCGAACCGCCGCAGAAGCCGGTTGGTAATGTGTCAACATTGAAAAGGTGACCCGCGAATTGGTTCCGCCCTGGACCTCTAGCACCGCGCGACCACCTGTTTCCCAGAGCAGAAGGTTGTCGGGTTTTCCTTGCTCGCCGGTAGTCGGGTTAAATAGCGTCCACGTTTCGGCAGATTCGTCGAACACTTGGATCCAACTGCTGAGGGTTTGTCGACGACGACCATCTTCCATCAATAGGCCACTGACTTCCCTTGCATGAACATCCGCTTGGTTCAACAAACGCACAATAAGTGGCGATGGCTGTTCCTGGGTTAAGAGTAGTCGTGCATTTTCCCCTTGGCGTTCGCCATTAATATCTAAAATCAATTCTCTCGCAAAGGTGGCGTTATTGGCGCTACGCGCCCAAGCGCGATCAATTAATTGGCTAGCGGCAGTATCGTACGGGCTTTCCCAGGGCGGAACGGTCGATAATTCTGGTGGCGTTTGCACGGGTGAGCGCGCATCTGGCGAAACAAGCATCTGCACTGAATAGTAAAGCTGCTGGCTACCGGCGGCATTGCGAATAGTCCACTCAGCCTGACGACCTAGTTCATCTGCTTTATAGGCAAGCCCATAGCCGGAAGACGCGGTGTTTTCCGTCAAAACCCGGTATCCGGCCTGATGAGAAGGCAGCGCTAGATCAACCTGCACAGGGCCGTCCTGGGCATTAAAATTGATAACCGCTTCGATTTCCCACACTTGGCGCTGCTCACCGGGTAGCCAGGGGATTTCAAACTGAACATGTCGATGTACACTGGCGGCGATGCCAACTAACAGCAGTAATCCAACGATTAAATAAAATGGCAACCGTGACATCATGATTCCTTTCAGCGAAAAACGGCGGGGGAGAGCTGTTACTCTTCAGTATCGTCTTGATCTGCTGCTTCATCTTCAGCGGCTTGATCGGCGGGTTCACCACCCGGGAATTCTGGGCGTTCGTAAAGATAGGTTTGAGCAACATCAATGGTGGCAATATCCATCATGAATCGCCGTCCTAACAGCACTGGGTAGTCCAGATGGGTGCGATTATTAAGCGTGAACTCAACGTTTTCGCGGATTGGGCCCAGGGTCATTAACAGTGAGATCACTGGGCGAGACTCTTCACCAGATGCCTGAACAATACGCACCCTACGTACAATTGGCGCTTCGATCCATTCATCACGCACGCGATCTACGACCACGTCATCGTCATTTAGTGCCAACTTAAAGCGCACCCAATTTTCGCCATCACGTTCAAAGCGGGTAATTTCAGATGCTGATAGTGATGACGTGTTGGCTCCTGAATCAACGCGCGCCTTCAAATAAGTGCCAACGCTGGGTAAACCAATCCATTCACTGCGGCCTAGCAGCGTTTTGTTGTCTTGAGTGGCCTCAACATCGCACTCTTCACGAACAATAACGGGATCTTCACCGCGAGCTTGTATACCAGCCACATCTTGACGCAAATAGCGCAACAGACTGCCGACTTCGCGAACATCAGCTGTCAACGCTTGCTGCTGGTTAAGCTGCTGCTCGTGTAGTAGTGCAGACGCGGATGCACACTGCTGGGCAAGAGAGGTTTCAAGTTCAAGGATGCGGGTGTTAAAAGACGCTTCGCTTAATGGCGGTGGCTCATTCGTTTCTGGCGGTGTCACAGCACAGCCTGCAACCGAAAGCGACAAACCAGCCATTAGACACAATACACCTGAGCGCATAACGTGAGATATCCTTAAACAAGAAGAGCATGAATGATAAGGAGAAGGACACTGGATTGTCCAACTTGATCAGCTGGTTTTGGAACCTTTATCTATCTGATTTAACATAATATATATTATACGAACCTATAGATTATGTAGAAACACCTGTTAATGCTACTGTAACGCACCAATTCCTCCTACAATAGCTATACGATTAACATCCTTCGTGTAGGAATATTCTAATGATACGCAAACTCATAATTGCCACTACCCTATTTGTGCTTGCTGGCTGTGCCAATGTCGAGGTTGAAGATTATGCCAGCACAACTCCTCGCTTAGATATCGCTGAGTACTTCACTGGCAACACCCAAGCTTGGGGTATGGTGCAAGACTACTCTGGTGAAGTACAGCGCCGTTTCACAGTCGATATCACGGGAACTTATGACGGCAACAAGCTGACTCTTGATGAAGCTTTTTTGTTTGCTGATGGTGAGACGGATCGACGGGTGTGGGAGTTTGAGCGAGTAGACGATCATCACTGGGTTGGCACTGCGAATGATGTTGAAGGCCAAGTAGATGCGCGTCAGTATGGTCACGCCTTCCATATGCGCTACCCGCTTGATATCGAGGTTAGCGGTCGCACTATCCGTTTCTTAATGGATGATTGGATGTATCTGCAGCCCGATGGGCGTTTGATAAACCGCACCGCGATGAAGAAATTTGGCTTTACCTTAGGAGAAATCACCTTGGTTTTCGAGCAAGTCGATTCGTGAGCCTGATTTCTTAACACCTAATTTCTTAGCAACTAATTCCATATCACCTATGCCAATCTTCCATTAAAAACAGCCTGCTTAATAAAGCAGGCTGTTTTGTTTTGTCATTAGCCAATTAGAAAGCTAACGTTGACCTTATCACTCACTAGCAGGTGCAGCGTATGAGCCGTCTTCCTGGTGTACTTCATTACCAGTAATTGCTGGCGTGAAGACGCATGCGACGGTCATGCCTTTTTCTTTACCGCGTAACAGATGTTCGTCGTGCTGATCCAGCAGATAAATATCGCCTGCTTTGATCGGCCAGATTTTGCCATCGGCTAGGGTTTCTACTTCGCCTTCGCCTTCATAGCAAAACACAGCTTCATAGTGGTTTTTGTAATGAATATGCGTCTCAGTACCTGGGAAAATACGGGTAATATGAAATGAAAAACCCGCATTATCATTGGCTAGAACAAGACGCGTGCTGTCCCAGTTGCCATTTTCGGCAGTGACAAGACGATCTGTTTTACGTGCTTCTTCAAGATTACGAACGATCATAGAATTGCTCCGTTATGAGGCACTTGGTATTAACCGAAGCAGCCCAGTGCTGAATCGATGCTGCAAAATTAGCCCAACTTCTACATCACGCTTGGATAACAGCATTGACTGAGGCTTCTAGAATATCCAGCGCTTCCAGCAAGTCCTCATCACTGATGGTCAGCGGGCATAGGCATTTCACTACTTCGCCGTCTTGGCCGCTGGTCTCAATAATAAGGCCGTGCTCAAATGCTTTACTGGTGATCTTATCGGCAATATCACCAGAGACAACATCAATACCACGCATGAGGCCACGTCCACGTTCAGTGGCAGGCATGCCGTTCTCACTGAGTAAGGCCGCCAGCTTTTGGAAACGTTCTTCAACAATACGCGCTTTGCGCTGAACATCACGCTCAAAAACATCATTTGACCAATATTTTTTAAGCGCAGCCGTAGCGGTTACCATTGCCAGACTGAAGCCGCGGAACGTACCGTTGTACTGTCCAGGCTTCCATTTATCAAGCTCTGGGCGCATCAACACATGGGCAAAGGGCAGCCCGAATCCAGAGAGTGATTTTGAGTTAGTTACGATATCAGGCGTGATGCCCGCGTGTTCAAAGCTAAAGAACTTACCCGTGCGGCCACAGCCAGCTTGGATGTCGTCGATGATCAACAGAATATCATGGGCGTGACAGATGCTCTCTAAACGCTTGAGCCATTCAAGGCCTGCCACGTTAATACCGCCCTCGCCTTGCACAGTTTCGACAATAACACCCGCCGGAATATCGAGGCCGCCAGATTTGTCGTTAAGTAATTTCTCGAAGTAATCCAGCGTATCCGCATGCTCTCCCATATAACCATCGAAGGGTAAAAAGCTTGCGCCTTGTGTAGGAATGCCACCGGTCGCCTCGCGGAATTTGCGGTTACCCGTGGTTGCCAATGCCCCCATAGTGACGCCGTGGAAGCCGTTGGTGAAGGTCACAATGTTATGGCGACCTTTAGCAACACGGGCCAAACGGATGGCCGCTTCTACTGCGTTAGTTCCTGTCGGACCAGGCAAATGTACCTTGTAGTCTAAGCCGCGAGGTTTGAAAATAACCTCTTCAAGGGTTTCTAGGTAATCACGCTTTGCAGCGGTCCACATATCCAGGCCATGAACAACGCCATCTGTTGACAGGTAGTCGATCATCGCTTGTTTGAGATGTGGGTTATTGTGACCGTAATTGAGAGTCCCGGCACCGGCCAGGAAATCAATGTACTCACGACCATTCTCGTCTGTTAAACGAGCATTCTGGGCTTTCGTAAACACAACGGGGAATGAGCGCGAATAAGTACGTACGTTAGATTCCATGCGTTCAAGCGTCTGGGTCTGCATTAACGACCTCCTTTTTAAATCATTGAGCCAAGCGTAGGGCAAACTGGCGGAAGCAGCGGTAACAAATTTAAAAACGTAACCAGCTATGGAGAGCCGCGTACTGGGCAATAGCTGGTCCGTTCCGTTACATACTGTCTGTTTGAAATGGACCTATGCGAACTAGGTTTTCAGGATCATGCTCTCCACCGAGTTGTTCGGTAGAGAAATATTCACGGCTATTTAAAGGGGCTTGCCAACGTGCCGCTAGGCGGCGAAATAAGCCCCAAGAGGCCTGATTGTCTGGAGTGATCGTCGTTTCCAGATGATGCACATTATCAAGTTCTGGACGCGACATAATGGCTTCGACTAAGCGGCGTGCCAAGCCTGTGCCACGTGCTTTTTCACCGACGGCAACCTGCCATAAAAAGTAGGTGTCCGGCGCGTTGTCTTTCACATAACCAGATACAAACCCTACTATCTCGCCCTCTTCATTTGTTGCAACCGCACAAGTGTCACGAAACTGAGTTGCCAACAGTAGATAAGCATAAGCAGAATTAACATCAAGCGGCGGACAAGCTTTTATCAACTCGTAGACGCCCCAACCATCATCTGCATTCGGCTTGCGAATAAATAACGGAGTAGACGCATGCCCAACCACAGCATCAGCGACTGTCGGGCGGGCAAGATCTGCAGAAGGGGTAAAAGGTGTTATTGGCGTGCTCATGGTTATGCTTCGCTGTAGCGAATTTGAGCGCCATTATAACAGCTGATTATGAGCAATTCAAAAATCATATTATTCATCCTGTCCTTTTCCATAAATTTTGGTTATCAAAAGCGTCTCTACCTGCAAAAAAACAGCTGAAAGAACCGCTGTATTGGAAGAGTTTAGATCAACCTCACATAGCTGCGAGACAAAAAAGGCGAGCTGATGCTCGCCTTAAAAATGTGAATTTTATGTAATCAATTGCGAGTAGCTGTTCTCATTGTCACAAACTCTTCCGCACCTGTGGGGTGGATACCGATGGTACGATCAAAATCTTCTTTTGTAAGCCCAGCTCTGACCGCAATGGCGATCCCTTGTATTAATTCACCGGCCTCTTCACCTACCATGTGAGCCCCTACGACAACATCTGTCGCATCATCAACGATTAGCTTCATTAAGGTGCGTTCTTGGCTACCTGACAATGTGTGTTTCATTGCTTTAAAGTCCGCGCTATAAACGCGAATCTTGCCAATGTTTTCTCTGGCAGCCTCTTCAGATAGCCCTACCGTCCCAATATTGGGATGACAAAAAACAGCCGTAGGAATCGTGGTGTAGTCCAGCGGTTTAGGCAGTGTTTCATTGAAGTGGATATCGACTAGCTGCATCGCCTCAGCCAATGCCACGGGCGTCAATTCAGGCCCCTGGGTCAAATCGCCAAGCGCCAAAATCGAAGGGACTGACGTTTCGTAGCGCGCATTCACTGGGATTTTTCCCTTGCTATCAAGATGAATGCCCAATGCTTCAAGCCCTAGCCCCTGCGTATTGGCATTACGTCCTGTCGCTGCTAAGACGGCATCTACCTCTTGAACATCACCGTTAGTTAAATACACGTTAAACGCAGAGCCATTGGGTTCAATCCGTTCAATATTGGTATTGAAATGCAGATTGACGCCTTTTTTGCTCATTTCATCGCGGGTAAAAGCTCGAACTTCTTCATCAAACCCTTTTAGAAACAGCTCTCCACGATAAATCAAATGCGTTTCACTACCGAGGCCGTTAAAAATGCTCGCGAACTCGACTGCAATATAGCCGCCCCCCAAAACGAGAAACCGCTCTGGAAAAGCGTCAAGGTCAAATATTTGATTTGAAGTGACTGTATATTCACTGCCAGGAAAATCAGGTACCCATGGCCAGCCACCTGTAGCCAGCAGTATCTTTTGTGCTGTTACTTGGGTAACACCCTCTTCAGAGGTCAATGAAACGGTGTGTGCATCTGTCACGGTTGCTCTAGCGTGAAGCAATACGACCCCCGCGCCCTCCAACATCCGCTGATAAATGCCATTTAGGCGTTTTATTTCACTGGTTTTATTGTCGCGTAGCACTGACCAATCAAAGACAGCAGGCCCAGGCAACTGCCACCCAAAGCCCGCGGCATCATCGAAGCTGTCGTGAAAGTGGGCCGCATAGGAGTACAATTTTTTAGGCACGCAGCCGACATTGACACAGGTACCGCCCAAGTAACGATCTTCTGCTATAGCAACTCTGGCACCGGTTGCCGCCGCCATTCGTGCGGCGCGAACCCCCCCTGACCCTGCTCCAATTACCAGTAAATCGTATTCATATTCCGCGTTATCTGCCATGTGCTACTCCTATCCTGAACCATTGCATGTACTTATCGGTCATGCACTTGCCGACAACGGTCGCTAAGCACAAAGATTGACCTTAGATTCCGAGAAGGTTAAAAACCCTCTCTCTGTATCCTAGTTTGCTCTATCTTGAACCTAACAGCTCCTAACCTGTGACGGAGATCCAATGTCTAACGCTATTGAAACACTGCTTGATAATAATCGCGCCTGGGCAGAGCGTATGTGTGAGGAAGATCCTGACTACTTTAAACGCCTTTCCAATCAGCAAAACCCTGATTACCTCTGGATTGGTTGTTCTGACAGTCGTGTGCCCGCTAACCAGATTATTGCCCTTCCGCCAGGCGAAGTCTTTGTCCATCGTAATGTCGCTAACCTTCTCCACCATACCGATATGAACGCACTATCAGTTGTGCAGTTTGCGGTGGATGTACTCAAGGTCAGTCATATCATGATTGTGGGGCACTACGGTTGTGGTGGCATTAAGGCGGCAGTAACCGGCGGTGAATGCGGAGTCGTCGATTACTGGCTGCATTCGGTGCGCGAACAGTATAACCGCCACCGTGATACGCTTGAACACTTGCCATTGGAAGAGCAAATTGACCGCATGTGTGAATTGAACGTAAAGGCTCAAGTTAATAGCTTGTGCCGAACTAAAATTCTGCAACGTGCCTGGCAGAGAGGCCAGGATATTTCAGTGCATGGTTGGGTCTATGGGTTGAGCGACGGCCGTGTAAAAGATCTAAATTGCACCATAACCGGCCTGGAGCAGGTTGAGACCCTTTATCGTATCGACCGCCTTCAACAAAGCGACTGACACTATCTGTGCCTATCGCTCTAATGACATCGATCCCAGTTAGTTATAGCGGTAGGCGCGATGACAGCTTTTACAGCTTAAGCCAACATCAGAAAATGCTCGCGTAGCCGCGCGATAATCCTCTTGCTCGGCAGCATCAATCAGCACTGCCACCTTTTGTTCAAGATCTGTAAATCCCGCTGCGAAGTCTTCCCATTCCTCCCATATTTCTGGGCGAGCGTCAGACCCGCGTCCATGGGTGCCGACAATAAACGCGGGCAAAAAATGAGCTTGAGTAGCTTGTTTCTGAAGTGTTGCTAACCGTGGAGCGGCTCCGCGGGCATCCTGGTTATTCACCAAGTCAAAACGCAGCTGACGCAGAAGACTTTCTAGCTCTTTCAATTCATCCTGACGCCATATGACTGCTTCTCGTTCACTGGCAAACGGGCTTTCTTCAACCGTTTGAGGCATCGCTGGAACGGTGTCTTCAGTGACTTCCTCAGCCATGACCGGTGTAGCAATTACACTAGAGATAGCCAGAGCCCAAACCGAAGGCATGAGCCATGAACGTTTTAAAGTGTGTGGCATTTTACTGACCTTATGATGAATGATTTGGCCCTCACCACGACTAACCGATGGGACAAGTCACACCGGTACCTTTCAGTCCGCAGTAACCACCGGGGTTCTTGTTCAGGTATTGCTGATGATAAGCCTCTGCGTAATAAAAGGTATTCAGCGACTTGATCTCGGTAGTAATAGCACCACGGCCAGCCTTATCGAGAGCCTTTTGGTAGGTATCGGCACTCTTTTCTGCTGCAATCAACTGCTCATCCGTTGTTGTGAAAATAGCAGAACGGTACTGGCTACCTACATCGTTGCCTTGACGGTTTCCTTGTGTAGGGTCGTGCTGTTCCCAAAAAATTTGCAACAGCGTATCTAAGGATGTGGCACTGGGGTCGTATACCACTCTAACCACTTCGGTATGGCCTGTTTGTCCCGTACACGTTTCTTGATAAGTTGGGTTTTGTGTTTCTCCCCCAGCATAACCTGCGGCAGTGACGTAAACCCCCGGTACTTGCCAAAACAGGCGCTCAACGCCCCAAAAACACCCCATACCTAACACAATTTCTTCATACCCTTCTGGAAAAGGAGGGTGAAGTGAGTGGCCAGTAACGGTATGTACGCTACTCGTTTCAATCGGCGTCACGCGGCCAAGTGGTGTTGAATTTGCTTTAGAAAATAGCGTCATAACGCCCTCTTATTGCCGTGGATAAATCGTAGGGTCACCGGGCCGGGTGAAGGTATAAATTAAGTCGACGGCTTGATTGGCGCCCGATACTGCCTGCACGTATAGATTACGCCAAAGTGTGTAGCGTAACGTCAGTTCTGCAATGGGCGAGAAAATGCCAACACCGTAGCTAATACGGATGTCATCGGTTAGCTGCCCAGTCAGCGCTACTTGACTGTTGTCACCTGCCCCAGTGGTATCCAAGGTTAAATCGCTAATACCAAAGGCTTCTCCAATTGAACCAACGGCTTGGCCTGTCCGTCCAAGAGACATTCCAATCAAGGCGGTAGTTAGCTCGCTGCCAATTCCACCACCAGCAGCATCTGGCGCCCGCCCTCTTAATAAATATGACAGTGCACGGGTTTCACTCATTCCTGGTTCTGAAAAAATAAGTACGTTAGGTTCTTCGGCATTGCCTCTGACGCGAAGGCCGGCAATAACCTCATCTTCTGTGATGTCTGGATTTCGAATGGCTTCGAAATCGAGGATTGGAAGCCCCGGAGGACCACTGAATATTAGCTGTCCACGGCGAATCAGGAGATCTTGACCAAAGGCTTGAAAGCGGCCATCGACTAAATTGACATCACCAAACAGCTGTAGTGCACCACGGTTTTGACGAATTTCTAATGTGCCACCCAAGCCAGAATTAAGCCCATATGCTGATATTTGCATATCACGACCCAAGGTTAGTGTGATGAGCACATCAAGGGCCATGCCTGATTGTGAGAGCTCGTCAGCCGCGCTTGAATCGTTATTGGCAGCTCGTTGCTGAGCCAGCCGTTCCGCTTTTCGGTCGTCACGCTCGGTGATAATGACTTCGTCAGAGCTTGGGCTAACAGCCGAGGCAGGAAGATCGCCAATCTCTAAGCGCGCCCAAGGTAGATCGACATTGCCACGCACTTGCAAGCGATCCGGCGTTACGCGAATGCGGATATCAGGGGCTGCTTCTAAACGCCCAAACTGTGGTAAAACGATTAATAGTGGCTCCTGGGTAGCGTTTACATCGACACCAATACGCCAGTCGTCACCTGCGGGCCAAAACGCATCCCCGGTAATATTTAAGCGGCCACGTTCAGCCGCAATAAAACCATTTATGTCCCCTTGCTCGCCGTCAAACGCAACGACTAGCTCGCCATTTTTAATATCAAGAGGAATATCTGGGCCATTAGCGCTTAGATTGCGAAGTGCAAGCTGCCCCTGTAAATCTGGCTGACTGGTTGTTCCAGTAATTTGTATACTACCATTTAAGTCGCCCTCTAAACGATCCATACCCACCACTAATGGGCGGTAAGGCGTTAAAGAAAGCTCTTGGGCCCTTAGCTCTCCACTAAGACCACCACGACCAAGTGGATCACTAATGGTGAGATCGAGTGTCAGCTCACCAGCATCTTCAAGCGACAGTACAATATCGGCATCAGCTTGAGCTTGGCTGGCTTCTAACTGCGTGTTTAAACTAATCACAGGAAGCTGTACGGGCTGGCCGTAATCATTGACTGCAGTAATCGCTAACTCACTTAATACCTGAACGTCGGCTTGCCACTGAGCTCCCCCTTGGCGCCAAGCTGCAACAAGGTCTGCCGTCGTGTCGCCTTCAAAGCTCCACTCTTTAGGCAATAAAGGCTCCAGTGCTTCCATCGGCACTTCTCTGATGCTTAGCACTGTGCGCCCTTGATCAGCTGATGCAGTAACCGGTTCTTCTGAACAAACAAGCCCTCCTTCTTCGCGCCGCAAACAGAAAGGTGAGAGTTGTGCTTGGCCGTTAGCAAGGTTGTAACGAATATCAAGAGGGGCTTCTAAACGTAGGTTGCCAAACTCGGAGTCAACTTCCAGTGGGGTTAGTTGGCCCTGATACTGCTGCGCTTGCTGATCAAAACGACCATTTAGCGTTAAAAGCGCACGGCTTAGCATGTTATCGGCCTGGCCATCGATACTAACAGCGAGCGCATGTTGAGATAGGCGGCCGTTAAGCTCAAGGGTAATACTTGAAAATGCCTGCCCACCTGCATTGACTTGCTGCAATCCAAGGTTAATGTCTAGCGATGGATCGTCGATACCCTCGATATTACTGGTCAGTGATAACGTTTCAATACGGTTCTCGGCAAAACGCAAATCGCGACCAGTTACTTCGGCCTCTACTCTCGGTTGGCTAATGCTACCTCTGGCAAGAATATTGCCTGTTAATGTACCCGCTAAGTCTGGATGCAGCGTCTGTAATTGACGTAATGCAATCTCAGTATCTAGCGACATTGCTTGTTCACTAACCTGGCCAGAGGCCGTTAATCGGTTGTCTCCCTGAGTGAAAAGTAGTTCTTGGATATCAACTTCAAGCGCACTGTTAGCCTCTAGGGAGGCTTGTAGCGTCAGAGGATACTCCTGGAGCTCCCCATTAATATCGAGGACTGGCAGACTGACTTCCCAGAGGTCGCCCGTTTGGCTCACACTAGCGGTAATATCGCCATTGAGATTGCCGTTGAGCTGTTCGACAAAGTGAGAAGGATCGAATTGATCCAGCCTGATGGTGGTATCAACTCGCAGTGACGAAGCCCAGTTAACTTCCCCTTCACTGCTAAGCGAACTGTCATCTATCGTTAGGGTTAGTGGCGCCCAGCGGAACGATGAAAGATCTCCGTCGCCACTGAGGCGAATGTTGGTGGCTGGCACTTGCGGGCCTTGAGCGTTTAAGGAAAGCGTTGTCTGGTACGCTTCCAAATTGCCGCTAGCAACGATGTCTATATCTTCAACAACATAAGGTTCTGCCGTTGACTCATCACTACTGGGCTGTGTGAGTGGCCACTGTACTCGGTTACTCTGTAGTCGCATATCAAAGGGTAGCGTCGGTGCTAGTGCATCGACTTGAGCCTCCAGTGTTGCATTAACGACACCGGATGCCCCTAAACTGGCTGTAAGCTCATCTAGGGATCCCGACAGCTCCAAAACAAGCTCTTCCCCACTTAGCTCGGGAAATATCTCGGGTAAAAACAAAGTTGACGTTAATCGAGCATCTATCGGATAACTGCCTGATAATGTAGCGTTGGCTGTTAAGTTTGCCTCGGCATCTGGCGTGAGCAACTCTAATGACCGGAGAGCTATTTGGTTGCCTTCGGCACTCGCAACCACGGCTAATCGTTCGACTTGGTAATCAACGGCTCCGCTGACAGTGACGTCAGTCACGGTGAGGGATGCTAAGTCGATATCAATGGGAAGCATTACTTCAGGTAGCTCAATTCGCTCCCGTGCTGTTAAGGCCTCTACTGCTTGATCAGGTTCTTCTATGAGGGGTTGGGTAGCCATAACAGCACCATCAATGCCAGATGCATGTAACGGCGTCTGAATACCTTCGGTCAGTTGAGTGCCTGCCGAGGGAGGTAAGTACACGGTTGGCTGCATGAGCGTAGTAGGCGCGATACTGACAAGATGCTGTTGTGCAGTGATCGCGGTTGAAAACGATTCCCAACCGATGCGAGTTCCATCAGCTAGCTGCAGTTGAACGTTATTGAACTCAACTGAGCGTAGCTCAATAGGAAAAGGAAGTTGGATGCTAGGCATCCCCTCTGATTCTGGTGATTCAGGGTCCGGTTCAGCGCTTTCCCCCAAACGTATATCTGCACCTTCTATATGAAATTGATCTAGGCAAAGCTTGCCTGACAGCACACAGTCTTCAGCCCAAGCGAGCTCTAGGCTGTCGACGTTGACGCGTGTCTCACCGAGCGATAGTTGAAAACCGCGCAATGCAAACTGGTCGAGCAGTGCGCCTTCTTGGTGTTCATACGTAAAGAACCCCCGTTGCTCGCCTTGAGAAAATAGTTGTCCTGTTCCCCAAGGAGAGAGCGCAATGCCTAATAGAAGAGCGACCAAACCAAATAGCCAGAGTGGTAGCACAATGGCTAACCGTACAAAACTCCACAAAAACAACCCGGCACGATGTTTAACTGAGAGCGGTTGACGCTTAATGGATGCCGCTGTTACAACCTTAGCCAAAATGCTCTCCTAAAATTCTGGACCGATGGAAAAATGCAGCCGCCAATCGTCTTCATCGTCAAATGGGTGTGCTACATCAAGTCGGATAGGACCCACAGGGGAAATCCAACGTACACCAACCCCTGCGCCCGTTTTTAATTCTTCTGGCCCCCAGTCATCGAAGGCATCTCCAGTATCGACAAAAGTGGCTCCCCACCAGTCTCCAGAAACTCGACGCTGATACTCGAGGGTCGAGGTCAGCATTTGCTGGCCGCCACGTAATAGCCCTTCTTCATTTCGCGGCGATAGGCTTTCATAGGAGTAACCCCGAACGCTTCGGTCGCCGCCTGCAAAGAATCGCAACGAGGGTGGCAGCTTATCGAAATTATCTGTTTCGATAGCACCGATACTTAGCCTTGCAGAAAAGCGGTTGTCATCGCCGATGGTGCGAATCCATTCAGTATCGCCTGTTACACGTGCGAATTGGGCGTCTGAGCCCCATAGGGTGTCTGAGTACTCAATCGATAATTGTTGTCTATCTCCCCAAAGCGGAAACCGCTGGGGGCGCGTTCTCGTACGAGACCACTGAATGCCTGGATAAAACAGTAATACTTCATCAGACACTCCCCCTTGGGTGAAGTCTTCGTAGGTGGTGCGGAAGTAAAGTGTTTGCACCCAACGGTTTTCAAATTCCCATCGACGAGCAATTTCTACGGTGCCCTCTAATGATTGGGTATCACCGTCATCCAGGTTACGCACACCATATTGAAGGCGATAGCTGTCACGTAGAGGGTCTTCTAATGGAATATTGTAGGTACCGGTGAAACGCTGGTCGGGTGCTGAAACATACAGATCATGATTTAAACTATGACCAAAACGATTGATCCATGGCTGTTTCCAGCCAAATCGCATACGCGGCCCTACGTCAGTTGCGAAGCCAACCCCGACTTCAAATTGATGGCGATCAGCAGGCTCTACACTTACGTCAATAGGCAAGCTGGTATCGTCTCGTTTAGTTATGCTAAGTGCGCTGGCAAACGCTACGCTGGAAAGTCTGGGGCGTTGGGGCTGTGATGCTGTTGCTTCATCCCACCACGGTGAGCCACCTGTTGGTGGCGATAAGGTCAGTTCGCGTGCTGTCGCTAAACGTGGTCGAACCGTCACAGAGCTGAACCATCCTGTTTCAGCCAAACGTTGATTATAAAGGGCTACCGATTCCGCTAGATAAGGCTCTCCCGACGTAAAGGTCTGCATTTGAAGTAACCGCTCAGGCTCAATATGGCTGCCTGCAATAGTCGTATTGCCAAATTGATAGCGTGGGCCGCTGTTGAAATCCATATAGAGACGAGCGCTTTCAAGGTAGGGTCTTATTTCCATTCGGCGATCGGTAAACTCCGAGTCGAAATAACCACGTTCCAGTGCTAAGCCTGAAAACTGGTTGCGCAGGCGATCCCATGGGGCATGCCGCAATGTATCGCCTTCCTTCAAGGGAAATGCATCGAGTGCTTCCTGAAACGGAGGATCATCGCTCGCTTCACCGGCGATATTGACAGAAAGCACATCGATTTTGACCGGCGAACCGGGCTCGATACGGAGTGTGATGGGTGAGCTACCAACCTCAACCGTAATGTCTGGTTCGTAGTAGCCGAAAACGCGCATGGCTTCTTGCGCACGTTTCCGTATCTCACCTTCTAACCTGACATCGGTGTATTGCTCTTCATTAATATTTTGTAGATAAGCATTAATATTGGCCTCAACTTCACTGCTAACACCATTGATGGAAGCGTTGAGTGCCCACAAAGGTGCTGACCACGTTACAAGAAGTGGTAAAACCACCCCACAAGTCGCTTTTTTAACGGTAGGCCATCGCCGTTTTCTTTCCATGCAATTCATCCCTAACCAAATCAGCGACTCGGTGGCTTTATTACTAATTGCCCTATGATACCGGCAATCTTTAACGGTGTATTTCTAGCGGAGCATCTCCATCTGGGCACTGAATGCCAGTTGGGCTTGCCGCACCTGACGGATATCACTTTCTAAGGTGTTTAACCGTTGTACCCACTGCTGCTCAAGCGCTTCTAAAGCTTCTTGAGTAGCTGGGATATCAGTACTTCTTAGCGTTTCGAGAGCAGAGTTTACCTCAGTAAAGCGCTGATCGATCTCTTCTTGCCATGTTGTAACCTTTGTTGCCAATTCGCTGCTCTCATTTTCCAGTTGAGCAACCTCATCTAACCGGCTTGCAGTAGCAGACAAGCGTTGTGACAGCATTTCTTCGAGGTAAGTTACTTCTTCTGCTAAATTTTGCCGCCCAGACATGCCCGCTTGCTCAAGTGAATCAAGTGATGTGCGTATTGCGGCAAGCTGCTGGTCACGCAACGCTGCTTGTTCTTCCAACAAACTAATACGGTCAGCAATGCTGCTCAGGGCATCACCATTAATGAGCTCTTCGTTTGACGTCAAGAGCCCGTACAGCTCTTCACGTGTGCTTGTCACCGCAACGGCTAATTGCTCTTGCTCTTGGAACAGTGTTCTCATCTGTGCTTGTAAAAAGGCTATCGCATCTTGTGTATCCGTGTCACCTGAGTCGAGTCTTGCATGAAGATTAGACACTTCTCCACTAACGCGATGCACCTCTTCTAATAAGCGTTCTCTTTCATACCAAAGGCCCCCTGCTGCGGCGCCCAGCGAAATGATAATAAGCATCATCAATAACCACAATGGCCACAGTTTGGGCCCCCTGCGATGACGCAAGTGTTGTGCGGTCAAGCTTTGATCCACATCGGGAACAATGCGAGAAGATGCAGTACTGTTGGGCATGACTTTTCCTCAATACGTTGTGGGATCTGCTCGACGCCCGATTCCTCTATACCGTAAGCCACAGCTAGCCACGAAGGCTGGATCATAAATATTTCGTCCATCCAACACCAACTTAGCGCTCAATAAGGAGGCTAAACGATGCCAGTCAGGGTTCCAATAAGATTTCCATTCAGTCACCAACATTAGTGCGTCGGCTCCTTCACATGCCAGATAAGGGTCACTGGTAAACGTAGTTAGATCGTTTCGGTCACCGACAGCGTTGAGCAGCGCGGGGGTTGCCGCTGGATCATGAAGCTTCACCTTCACCCCTTGTGCCCATAAGGCGGCAAGGAGTGTCAGCACTGGCGCATGATCGATTCGGGTAGTTCCAGGTTTAAAGGCAGCCCCCCAAATAGCAATTGTTTTGCCGGCTAAATCGCCCTCGAAGAACGTCCATAGCTTCCTAAATAACGTCTCTTTTTTCTGTTCATTGATGTCCATTACTTGCTCTAGCAATGCCGAATTACGACCACTGGCTGACTGAACATCAGCTAAGCGCATTAGGTCGCGAGAGAAATTGGGGCCACCAAAGCCACAGCCAGGATATAAATATTCATAACCAATGCGAGTATCAGCCCCCATGCCTTGGCGTACATGTTCAACGTCAACTCCGAGCGTGTCTGCTAGTCCTGCAATCTCGTTCATGTAGCTGATACGTGTTGCCAACATGCCGTTAATAGCGAGCTTAGTCAGCTCAGCCGCTCTACAAGGCATACGCTGGAACACATCATTGCGGCGATTAAAGGCACGTAAAAGCTCGCGCGCCACCTGTTCACCTGTTGCATCATCGCAGCCTAATAGCCAGCGTGAAGGACGCGTAAATGAGAGCCAGGCCCGCCCTTCTTCCAAAGTGTCGGGTAAGGCAACGCTACTGTGCTGGGGCCCCATAAGCGCGTGCAACTGCTCTGTTTCGCCTACTGGAAATGTTGAATTATTAATTAATACAGCACCACTATGGCGCTCAAATATAGAGGCTTCAAGCAGTGCCTTGGCCGCCTGACGCTGATTGGGCGACAGAGCCAACCAAACTACATCAGGAGAGTGAGCCTGCTCTGGCGCTTCAATGATTCTCAGTGTTCCACTGGCTAACGCTTGTTCAATATGCGTCATTAACTCAGGCTCACTGCGCAACCAGTCCGCCTTTAAAAGCTGTGGCCATGGTGCGCTTTCGTGTAGTAGCCACTCAACTTGATGGCCTACCCAGGCTAACGCTGCGGCGGCGGTGGCGGCACTTAGTTCACTTCCGTGGAGTAATACTCGCATTCATCACGCTCCCTGAGAAAATAAAAGTCGCGAAAATAGAGGGTTAAGATTCATGTCGCGTTCCTTTTCATGCGTTCCTTTCCAGGAGTGGTTAGAATGACATAATACTGAACGACTGGTTGGTTGCCACCTTCATGCCAACTTACCGACAATGGGAGTTAAAACATGCAAGCGATACCTCAGGATAGCACTACTCATCGCAACCACGACAATGTCGACGCAGCGGAAGTTGCGAAATTTGAAGCACTTGCTAGTCGTTGGTGGGACGCAGAGGGGGAATTCAAGCCGCTGCACGCTATCAATCCCTTGCGGCTTGACTTTATTGACGCGCGTGCAGGCTTAGCCGGTAAAAAGGTGCTTGATGTCGGCTGTGGTGGTGGGATTTTAAGTGAATCGATGGCCCATCGAGGTGCTAATGTTACCGGCATTGATCTTGGAGAAGCGCCCCTTAACGTTGCCCGACTACATGCGGCAGAAAGCGGTGCATCGGTGGACTATCGGCTGATAAGTGTTGAAGCGTTAGCAGCAGAGCAGCCAGGGCATTATGACATCGTAACCTGCATGGAAATGCTTGAGCATGTGCCTGACCCTGCATCGGTCATTCGTGCTTGCAGTGAGCTGGTTCGCCCTGGGGGCTACGTTTTCTTCTCGACCCTAAATCGTACCCCTAAATCGTATGCTTTTGCGATTTTAGGTGCTGAGTATGTGCTTAAGCTATTGCCGCGCGGCACCCATGATTATGCAAAATTTATACGTCCTTCTGAGATGGCCGCATGGGCAAGAGCCTCAGACCTTGAGATTAATGAACAAACGGGACTGACCTATAATCCGTTGACTCGTCACTACCGCTTGGTCGCAAATGATGTATCGGTCAATTACATGATGTATTGCCGAAAAGCGAGCCAATAAATGTCAACATCAATACCTGAAGCCATACTGTTTGATCTAGATGGAACTCTTGTTGACACTGCCCCTGATCTTGCTGAAGCAACGAATGCATTGAGGCGGCATCATGGGCTGACACCACTGCCCTATGGGAAAATACGAGGTCAGGTTTCTAACGGAGGCAGTGCCTTAGTAACCTTGGCTATTGGTATCGAAAGTGGTTCAACTGAACATGATACGGCGCGACAGTATTTGTTAGATAATTATGAAAAAGCAGTTGCTGTTCACAGTCGGCTATTTGAACCCCTTGACCAATGGCTAGACCGCTGGCATTCAGCATCACGCTTGTGGGGAATCGTAACGAACAAACCAAGGCGCTATACCCTTCCGCTACTTGAGGCCCTGGCGCTCACGCCAGGAGCTCTTTTATGTGCAGATGATCTAGCGGTCAGAAAACCCGCTCCGGAACCTCTTTGGGAGGCTGCGCGCAGGCTTAACGTGGCGCCACAAGCGTGTTGGTACGTCGGTGATCATATCCGTGATATGGAGGCAGCAAAAGCGGCGGGAATGACGGCTGTTGCCGTTGGCTACGGGTATATCAGTGAGGAAGACGACTATCAGCAATGGCCAGCTGACTTATGGTTTGAAACCTGTAAAGACTTAGTCGATGCTCTGACTGCTTTTCATTCATAGCGTTAATTGAATGAAAACGCATAGAGCATCGACAAGCGGTGCGGAACGTCAGAAAGCTATGGGCAAGGTACGTTTATCCACGTGGTGGTTGAGCGTCAAATTTCTGGCCACTAACCCCCGTGCTGTCTGGCCCCATAAGCCATAAGTAAGTGGGCATGATTTCCTCAGGGGTACGCAGCGTCAACGGATCTTCGCCTGGATAAGCAGTTCGGCGCATTTGGGTACGTGTTGCCCCTGGGTTTAACGTATTGACCCGCACAGTAGACTGGTTTTCAAGTTCGTCAGCAAGCACTTCCACAAAACCTTCAGTGGCGAACTTTGAAACCGAATATGCCCCCCAGTAGGCTCGGCCTTTTCGCCCAACGCTTGATGAGGTGAAGACCACAGAAGCATCAGCTGACTGCTGAAGCAGTGGTAGCAACGCTTGGGTCATCCAAATAGGCCCATTGATATTGACCTGCATGACTTGTTCCCATAACGCTGGATTGTACTGCTCAAAAGGAGTAATTCTGCCTAGCAAGCCAGCGTTATGCAGCAATCCATCTAAACGGCCAAATTCTTTGTCCAGCGTTTCAGCCATATCGTGAAAATCTTTGAGTGTTGCACCCTCAAAGTTGAGCGGAAAAATTGCAGGCTGAGGCCCGCCTTCTGCTTCAATTTCGTCGTAGACACGCTCAAGCTTGGCTATCGTGCGGCCAAGCAGTATCACAGTTGCCCCATGGCGGGCGTAGGTAAGTGCAGCAGCACGTCCAATTCCATCACCCGCACCGGTTACCAACACGACGCGGTTTTCCAAAAGATTGGACGCTGGTTGATAGTCGATTTTGCAGCTCATGAGGTTTCCTTGATACAAAAGTGTAAACAGACGTTATCCTGCCGACTGACGTAAAAAGTCATTGGCAAGTCCTGCAGCGCTACTCTGCGGATAATCATCACGTACTTGTTCCAGCAGTTCACGACTGCGTTCAGCCTCGCCCTGCCGCGCTTTTACTAACCCTAGCTTATAAAGCGCATCGGGTACTTTACTGCTGCCGCTGTACTGCTCAATAACACGGCTAAATGATTCATCAGCAGCGCCAAGTTCACCTTCAGCAGCATAAAGTTCCCCCAGCCAGTAATGTCCGTTCGCGGTCAGACTGCTGTCGGGGTGATCAGTAACAAAGGCTTTAAATGCATTGATCGCATCTTCGAATTGACGTGCTTGAACGTGGGCAAACGCTGCTTGGTAGTCAGCCTGAGCGTCTTCGCTGACGTTCCGAGTAGAAGCTGCGTTGGCAACTTGCTCTGCCGCCTCGGGTTCCACTGCAGGAGTCGATTGTTCAATTTGGCTAGGGCCGCTATTCATCAAACGATCTTCAATATCCAGGTATTGCTGCTGTGATTGCCGGCGAAGCTGCTCTAACTGGTGTCGAAGTTCTTCAATTTGACCACGTAGTTGTTGAATCTCCTTCTGGTGTTCTTGTACCTGATTAAATAGTACTAAATTACCACCAGAAGCTTCATGGCGCTGAGCTTCCTGATAAAACCCGCCTGACCCCGATGATAAGTCATGCACTAATGGCTGCTGACCAAAGGCTGTTAAAGGCAATACGGACAGCGGGAGCACTATGGCTCCCGCACCGCACAGCCTCTCAAAATAACGTTTGAGACTGTGGATCATGATGACTCCGAACATTAAGGGTTGGCGCGCAGCGCGCGCCAATGCCATCAGTAATTAAAGACAACACGACGGTTCTGAGCGTAAGCGCTTTCGCTTTGACCGCTAGCCACCGGACGCTCTTCACCATAGCTCACAACGCTCATTTGAGACGGTGATACGCCTTGGATATTCAAGAAACGCTGTACAGCATTAGCACGACGCTCACCAAGAGCCATGTTGTATTCACGTGTGCCACGCTCATCGGTGTGTCCATGCAGGACAACACGCGAATTCGGGTTGGCGCGTAAATAGCGGGCATGTGCCATTACAACCGACTCATACTCACTCTTGATGGTATCGCGGTCAAAATCGAAATGAATGGTGCGCACTTCTGGAATGCGAGAATCGGCTTGTTGACCAGCGCCTGCGCCGGAACCAGATGTAGAACCATACTGGCCACCAGTGCCGGCACCTGAGGTGCTAGTTCCGGTACCGCTGCCATCCTGGCTTCCATAAGAGTCACCGTCCTGGGTTCCGCCGGTGCTGGAACAGCCAGCGATAACTACGATAGATAACGCTACTGCCAATGAGCGAGCCAACGGTTTAAGTTGCATAATCAGACTCCTTGCCTGAAAACAAAAAAATAAAACTTTTCGTCAATCAATTTAAAAAAGGTGACCACGCGGGATCGCGCACATCACCCTGCGCTGCGGGTAATCTAAATGACGAGCGGCCATCCGCTGAAACGGCACTTAACACCCCATTACTACCCTGTTGGGTAGCGAAGATTACCATGGTCCCGTTCGGCGCAACACTAGGGGATTCATCTCTTGTTGTTTCACTGATGACAACAAGGCGTCCTCCATCACGCTCCTGACGTGCAACTTGGTATCCACGGTTGGAGCGGTGAATTAAAAAGATATACTCCCCGTCAGGTGAATAGCGTGCGCGCGCATTGTAGTTACCGGTGAATGTGATGCGATTTGCTTCACCGCTACCTAGCGAATATTCATAAATTTGCGGCCCACCGCTACGGTCAGAGGTAAACAACAGACTACGTCCATCAGGTGCCCAAGCTGGCTCGGTATCAATGCTACTGTTTTGAGTTATGCGCTCTACTGAGCGATTATTGATATCTAGGATATAAATTTCTGGTTGTCCATCTTTGGACAGTGACATAGCGATTTTGCGCCCGTCAGGTGACCATGTAGGAGCACCATTGATACCGTCGAAAGAAGTTGCCTGTATCCGTTGCCCAGTTGAAACATCTTGAATATAGATAGCCGGACGCTCTGTTTCAAAGGATACGTATGCCAGTTTCCGACCATCGGGAGACCATGCAGGTGACATGATCGGTTGGTCGGAGGTAAGCACTTGTTGACTATTGCGACCATCCGCATCGGCCACATACAGACCAAATTGCATATTATCGCCTAATCCTTGAGCAGTTACATAAGCAATTTGAGTTGAGAAAGCACCCCGGATATCAGTAATTTCTTCAAAAATTTGATCGCTAATATAGTGAGCAGCACCACGTAAATCGTTCGTGCTTGCAGTGACCGTTTCGCCAATCATACGGCGCTGTCCACTGATATCCATTAACTCAAATTGAATCTGATAACCACTACCTGTCTGTTGCGCTCTACCTACCACTAAATATCGCACATCTAGAGAACGCCAAGTGCCAAACTCAACGTCATCCGCCTGGCTTGGCCTATCAAACATCGCACTGCGTTCTAAAGGCGCAAAAAAGCCGCTGCGTTCGAGATTGTCCTGGATGATTTGAGCCACGTCTTCAGGCATGTTATCGCCGCCTGCAAAGGGAACGATACCAATCGGTAAGGCTTGGTCGCTCCCACGTGTTATTTCGATAGTTAGGTTTGCATTTGCATAACTACTAACGAATAGCAGCACACAAAACAGCCACACTTTGCTTATGGTTTGCATCAGCGAACATCCCCCGGGGTAAATCGCAGATTAAATTGACGTAAGTTACGCTGCTGCTCTGCGGGCAAATCCCTCAGCTCGCTGAACGGAGCAGCGTGTTCAACAGCCTGCATTGCAGACCGATCAAAGGCACTATCACCACTGGATGAAGCGATAGTGGTTAAAAGTACCTCTCCTGATGGGCCAAGCCTTACTTGAATCGTAGCACTCATTGCGTCACTGGCACCTGCTGGAATTAACCATGCCTGCTCTACCGCTCGACGCACAATATTAATAAAACCATTCGCAGCTTGCTGCGCCTGCTGTGCGTTAGCAGCAGCCTGGGCTTCTCCCTCTAGCTGACGCTGCATGGCCGCCTCGGCTTCCCGTTGGCGCTGAGCTTCTGCCTCGGCTTCCCGCTGGCGCTGAGCTTCTGCCTCGGCTTCCCGCTGGCGCTGTGCTTCTGCTTCGGCTTCCCGCTGGCGCTGAGCTTCTGCCTCGGCTTCCCGCTGGCGCTGAGCTTCTGCCTCGGCTTCCCGCTGGCGCTGAGCTTCTGCCTCGGCTTCCCGCTGACGCTGTGCTTCTGCTTCGGCTTCCCGCTGGCGCTGAGCTTCTGCCTCGGCTTCCCGCTGGCGCTGGGCTTCTGCCTCGGCTTCCCGTTGGCGCTGAGCTTCTGCCTCGGCTTCCCGCTGGCGCTGGGCTTCTGCATCGGCTTCCCGCTGGCGCTGAGCTTCTGCCTCGGCTTCCCGCTGGCGCTGGGCTTCTGCCTCGGCTTCCCGTTGGCGCTGAGCTTCTGCCTCGGCTTCCCGCTGGCGCTGGGCTTCTGCCTCGGCTTCCCGCTGGCGCTGGGCTTCTGCCTCGGCTTCCCGTTGAGCCTCTTCTCTGGCTTGAGCTTCTAATTCCTGCTGTTCGGCTAGACGCTGTGCTTCTTCTTCTCGTCGCTGCGCCTCGGCTTCGGCCTGAGCTCGAGCCTCCTGCAGCTCGCGAGCTTGCTCTTCTGCTCGCGCTTGAGCTTCTTCTCTCGCAGCGGCTTCGTCTGCCTGCTGCTGCAATGCTTCTTGCTCACTTGCATCAGGCTCAGGTGCTGGCTCAGCCTCATCGGGGTCGGTTGAACTATTGAGAGCTGCTTGCTGATCCGTCGTTTGCTGTGCTTGATCAGTGAATGTTTCAGTACTGACGAACGTCGCTTGCACAATAGAGGATGAGTCTGGCTCTGCCGTAGAGCTTGGCAGACTAACCAAACTAAAAAGCACAACTAATAGATGCACCGCAACCGCCAGGACAGTAGGCCACGTATAGCCAACATCCTGTGGGTCGCGGGGTGGTTTGATTGCCATTTGCGCGCTACGTTTAACCATCTTGTGGCGGCTCAGATAACAGACCTACATTAGCGACACCCGAGCGTTGCAGTGTGCTCATCAATAAGACTATTTGTCCGTATGGAACGTTGCGATCGCCGCGAACCATGACAGGCGTCTCAGGTCTTCGCTGTAATATCGCTGTTACTCGCTCTGCCATTTGCTCAAGAGAGACAGCCGTTGAGTCTTCGCCAAGCGTGATGAAATAGCCTCCATCCTGATCGACAGAGATAATAATCGGATCGCTTTCGTCTTGGCTTTCGATAGGCTCTGATGTGACTTGAGGCAGGTCGACTTGCACCCCTTGAGTGAGCATTGGTGCGGTGATCATAAAGATCACCAGCAAGACCAGCATGACGTCAATAAAGGGGACTACGTTGATTTCAGCCATCGGCTTTTTATTGCCGCTGCGATTAAACGGGCCTTGCATAGCGTACTCCCTTAGCTAGCGCTGGACTTACTTTCACGACCTTGCAAATTACGGTGCAAGATAGCGTGAAATTCCTCGGCAAAGTCTTCGTACTTGCCCAACAAACGAGCGGCATCATTCGATAGACGGTTATAGAAAATTACCGCAGGAATAGCTGCAAACAGGCCCATGGCTGTTGCAATTAATGCTTCAGCAATCCAAGGTGCAACGGTTGCCAATGTAGCTTGCTGTGTCATAGAAAGGGACTGGAAAGACCCCATAATCCCCCAAACCGTTCCGAACAAGCCAATGTAAGGGCTCGCGGATGCTACCGTTGCGAGAAATACAAGATGCTGCGTTAGGCGATCTTCTTCCCGTGACCAGGCGACTCGCATACTCCGCTGCACTCCTTCTAAGATGGTGTCGGGGTTACGGGTTTTTGGCATTAAACGATTAAATTCGCGAAAGCCCGCCTGGAAAATATGCTCTGCTCCATAGCGTGGGTCGTCAGCAGGAATTTCTCGGTATAACTCGTTTAAATCGACACCCGACCAAAAGGATTCTTCAAATTGGTTGTATTCCTGTTTTGCCCTGCGCAGGGCAATGCTACGTTGGAAAATAACCACCCATGAGAGGATTGACCCCACCACCAGCAGTAACATCACCAGCTGAACAACCGTGCTGGCACTCATTATCAAGTGGGGGATGGACATGGTGTTATCGTTCACAGTTACCCTCATCAAGCTATTAATGTCGGAATTTCCGAACAGTGGTGGTATATAAAGGTCATGAAGTACGCACGCTACATCGCGCTATCTACTCCATAGGTTTACACATGTCATAGGTTTATGCGTGTTTCGATGTACTAATCAACCAAGCGCTTGCAATGTTTTTGGCCATGCTTTTGGCCGCATCTTATGCGCGCATAAGCAGGCTATCTCGACTGTAGCAGAGCATAAGAGTTCCTCATCTCGCTGCACTTGCTGCAAAAAAGTCATCCGGCATCGACCAACATTCTCAATATTTGTACTGACAATAAGTGCGTCATCCAAGCGTGCCGGCTTGCTGTAGTGACAGGCCAAGCGATATACCACTAGCTGGGTGCCATCGTCTAGCAAAGATTGCTGATTAAGACCTAGCGTACGTAACCATTCGCTGCGAGCGCGCTCCATAAACTTCAAGTAGTTAACGTAGTAGACAATTCCACCGGCGTCAGTATCTTCCATATATACGCGCACCGGCATCGTGAACCCATTGCTCATGGGCGCCGCTCTCCTTCTGGATCAATAGCATGTTCGTGAGGCGTTTTATTGAAGTGTAGCCACGCTTGCCGCGTCACTACGCGCCCCCTTGGCGTGCGCATCATCAGCCCCTGCTGTATTAAGTAAGGTTCGATGACATCTTCAATGGTACCGCGTTCTTCACTAATAGCGGCTGAGATTGAGTCAATCCCAACAGGTCCGCCATCAAACTTATCAATCATTGCCAGCAAGAGCCGCCGGTCCATATGATCCAGCCCATGGTGATCGACATTCAGCATATTAAGCGCCGCATCAGCGAGAGTAACATCAACAACGCCATTGCCCTTTATTTCTGCATAGTCACGTACGCGACGCAGCAGCCTATTGGCAATACGCGGGGTGCCTCTGGAACGCTTGGCAACTTCCACTGCGCCTTCATGGCTCGTTTCAACACCTAGCAAGCGGGCTGAGCGAGTTACAATTTCCGTCAGCTCTTCAAGGTTGTAAAACTCTAGGCGCTGCACAATGCCAAAGCGATCACGTAATGGAGAGGTTAGTAAGCCTGCGCGCGTTGTCGCACCTACTAAGGTAAAGCGAGGCAAATCTAGTTTGATTGAGCGGGCTGCGGGCCCTTCACCGATCATAATATCCAGTTGGAAATCTTCCATTGCCGGATAAAGCACCTCTTCTACCACGGGTGACAGCCGGTGAATTTCATCAATAAACAGCACATCACCTGGCTCAAGGTTCGTCAGCATGGCGGCTAAATCACCTGCACGCTCAAGCACTGGGCCAGAAGTTGACTTCAGCCCTACCCCCATCTCGGTAGCAATAATATTCGCAAGCGTTGTTTTACCCAGCCCAGGGGGCCCAAATACCAAGGTATGATCTAGGCTTTCCTGCCGTAGCTTTGCGGCCCCCATGAAAATTTCAAGCTGCTCGCGTACCCGCGGTTGCCCAATATAGTCCTTTAAGTGTTTGGGACGAATAGCATGATCAATACGCCCTTCCCCTTGTTCGGGCTCAGCCGCAATTAATCGGTCATGTTCTAACATAAAGTGCGCACTATCAGTCGTTCCATGAAATAACCCACGTTGTTACCCAGTCATGCGTTTTGTCAGCGCGGCTTTAATAATCGCCTCGGTTGACTGCTTGGGATTAATGTCAGCCAGCATTTTTGAGGCTTCAGTAAGCTTATAGCCCAAGCTCACCAGGGCAGCTTCCGCATCTGCTAACGAGTCACGGGGAGCAGGTTCACCATTCGCCGCTTCTAACGCGAGGGGCGCATCCGCCGCGTTCTCCCATTCAGGGAAACGATCACGCATTTCAATAATTAACCGCTCGGCGGTTTTTTTACCAACGCCCGGAAGCTTCGTCAGTGCTTTGCTATCGTCGTCACGGACGCAGCGCATAAAGGCGGCTTCGTCCATTCCAGAAAGGATAGCTAGTGCTAGCTTTGGCCCTACGCCGTTGACTTTGATTAGGGCACGAAACAGTGCGCGCTCTTGTTCACGGCCAAAGCCGTAAAGCAAATGGGCATCATCACGAATTGTAAGATGCGTATACATGGATACGCTCTCTCCTACGGCTGGAAGTGCCACTAGGGTATTCATAGAGGCTTCAAGCTCGTAACCGACACCATGCACATCAACCACAATCCAAGGGGGGTGCTTTTCTAACAAAAAACCATTAATACGACCGATCATAGGTATGCTCGCAATAATAAAAAGCAGTCATTTACTATAAAGACACTCTGTACAAATGACCAGTAAGCAACTAAAGCCGCCACCGCCCTGTGCTGCGCCGACGACTGCCCTTAGAGGGTGCAACAAGTAAGCCATGTCCTGCATACGCATGGGTAAGCGCGATAGCTAGCGCATCCGCGGCGTCCGCCTGTGGCGTTGAGGAGAGCTGCAGAATAGCGGTGACCATATGTTGCACCTGGCTTTTCTCCGCCCCGCCTTGGCCAGTAACGGCTTGTTTGATCTGCCGTGCTGCGTATTCTGCAATGTTCAGACCGTGATTCGCGATGCAGACGAGAGCCGTGCCCCGTGCTTGGCCAAGCTTCAATGCTGAATCGGGATTTTTAGCCATAAAGACTCGCTCAACGGCGACGGCATTGGGCCGATGCAGCCCCACTACATCGCTTAAACCTGCATAAATTTGCGCCAAACGCTGCTCTAAAGGGCCATCGGTCGTTCTAATGCAGCCACTGGCGACATAATGAGGCTTAACACCTATTAAATCGATGACACCATAGCCCGTGATACGCGAACCAGGGTCGATACCCAAAATCCTAATCGCGGGAGCGGGCTGTTTTTCATCCATGGCAGCTGTCCTATTGGTAGCGAGCGGTTCAAACAAAAACACCGACGCCTAAACGTCGGTGCTGAACTACTAGTTGGCGAACTTCTCGTTGCTGAGCTATAAAGCAGAGCTGAGCAATTACTCGCTGGCGGTCTCTGCTTTCGCTTTTTGGCGCAGACGGATGTTCAAGTCTTTCAACTGATCCGCGCTGACTTCACCTGGTGCATCAGTCATTAAACAGCCGGCGCTTTGGGTTTTCGGGAAGGCAATCACTTCACGAATTGTCTTAGCTCCAGCCATCAGCATCACTAAACGATCTAAACCGAACGCTAGACCGCCATGGGGAGGCGCACCGTATTGCAGAGCATCCAGCAGGAAGCCAAATTTTTCTTGCGCTTCCTCTTGGCCAATGCCCAAAATTTCAAACACAGTGCTTTGCATGGTTTGATCGTGAATACGAATAGAACCACCACCGAGCTCGGTTCCGTTAAGCACCATATCGTAAGCACGCGACAAGGCCTTTGCTGGGTCAGCTTTAAGCGCTTCTGGCGAGCAAGAAGGTGCAGTAAACGGGTGATGTAACGGGCTGAGGCGACCGTTGTCGTCCGCTTCAAACATCGGGAAATCGACAACCCATAACGGCGCCCACGCCTGGGTGTAAAGCTCAAGGTCGGCACCCAACTTGACGCGTAATGCACCAATGGCCTCATTGACGATGCGCGCTTTATCCGCACCAAAGAAAATGATATCGCCATCTTCAGCGCCTACGCGATCAAGCAGCTCTTCAACCACATTTTCCATGAACTTAACAATGGGTGATTGAAGACCTTCAAGCCCTTTGGCACGCTCATTGACCTTAATCCACGCCAGCCCTTTCGCACCGTAAATACCAACGAACTTAGTATATTCGTCGATCTCTTTACGAGACAATTTGGCGCCACCCGGTACTTTCAATGCCGCTACGCGGCCGTCTTCCGCACTTGCAGGTCCCGAGAAGACTTTGAAATCAACCTGCTGCATCAGGTCATCAACATCGGTCAACTCTAGCGGAATGCGCAGGTCAGGCTTATCAGAGCCAAAGCGATCCATTGCTTCTTGCCAAGTCATCCGTGGGAACTCAGGCAGCTCAACGCTCAGCACTTCCTGGAAGAGTTGACGAATCATGGCTTCGGTAATGCCCATGATATCGTCTTCTTCCACAAAAGAGGCTTCGATATCGATTTGCGTGAATTCAGGCTGGCGATCAGCCCGCAGATCTTCATCACGGAAGCATTTAGCGATCTGATAGTAGCGATCAAAACCAGCCACCATTAACAGCTGCTTAAACAACTGTGGCGACTGCGGTAATGCAAAGAAGCTGCCTGCATGTGTCCGGCTAGGAACGAGGTAGTCGCGGGCACCTTCCGGCGTTGCGCGAGTCAATACCGGCGTCTCGATATCCAGGAAGCCTTGGTTTTCCAAGTAAGCGCGGACGTTATGAGAAATACGCGAACGCAAGCGTAGCTTCTCAATCATATCCGGGCGTCGAAGGTCGATATAGCGATGCTTTAAGCGAACCTCCTCGCCTACTTTGTTGTGTTCATCCAACTGAAAAGGTGGTGTGGCAGCTGTGTTGAGCACCTCCACCTCTTTAGCTAATACCTCAATCATGCCTGTTGGCATGTTGGGATTTTGCGTTCCTTCAGGGCGCAACCGGACACGGCCAGTAATACGAAGCACGTACTCACTGCGAGCACGGTCAGCATTAGCAAATGCCTCGGCGGTATCAGGGTCGACTACGAACTGAGCGATACCATCGCGATCGCGCATATCCAGGAAGATGACCCCACCATGATCACGGCGGCGATGAACCCAACCGCAGACAGTGACCGTTTGTTCCACCAAAGTTTCGTTAAGCTGGCCGCAATAATGGCTGCGCATGTCTAATCCTGTTCTGTTGCGTGGCAATGAGATTGTCGTGGGCCGTTCTGACCCTGACAACCGCGGCTAAGCCGCGGCGCCCTTTTTCGTTGATGCGCTACTGGTATCGCTTGTGGCACCAGTGCTAGAAGTAGATTGGCCTTCTGCTGCCAAGTTTTTCTTACTTCCTGTTTTAAAATCGGTTTCATACCAACCGCCGCCAGCAAGGCGGAAACCAGCCGCCGAGACCAAGCGTTCAAGACTGGCTCGCTGGCACGCGGGACAATCCTTAAGCGGATCCGCGCTGATTTTCTGCAATTTTTCCATGCGATGACCGCAGGCCTTGCACTCGTACTCATAGATGGGCATGTTGATAACTCCTGAAAAGCTCAACTCCGACAGGCTAAGTTTGTATAAACTAGTGGCAAATCCAACGCTTGCCAGGCAAAGAATATGTGGCCTGCTGGGATAAATTCCAAGACTGCGGTTGATAGAGCGACACATTATACCCTTTTGTGCCCCCTGCTGAGCAAGGCCAAGTGCCTTTCGGCAGATAATGGAGAAAAGAAAAATGCCCAATGCGGTAATGCTGGATGCCGAGAGCTTAGGCGCGGATATCAATCTAACAGCAATTAGAGACCTTGTTAGTCATTTAGAGGTGTATCAGCAAAGCACTGCCGAACAGGCAAGTGAGCGCTTGTCAGATGCGGACATAGCGATCGTCAACAAGGTTGTACTGAACGCAGAAACACTATCAACTTTGCCTAAACTCAAGCTTATTTGTGTGTTGGCTACTGGGCTTAACAATATTGATCTCGACACAGCTAAAGCCCAAAACATTATTGTAAAGAACGTCACCGCCTATGGAACAGCTAGCGTTTCTCAGCACACATTAATGTTAATGCTGACACTGGCAAACCGATTGCCACGTTACCAAGCTGACATCGCACGAGGCGAATGGCAGCGCAGCGATTTCTTTTGCTTACAAGCTCACTCGACGCTGCAGCTTTCCAATAAGCATCTGGTGATGGTGGGGCAAGGTGAGCTTGGCTCAGAAGTGGCACGTTTAGCTGAAGCGTTTGGGATGAAGGTTACATTTGCTGCTCGTCCTGGCAATGAATCAAACGACAAGCGGCCCTCTCTCGACGATTTATTACCGACGGCAGATATTATTAGCTTGCATTGCCCGCTTAACGAAACAACCAAGCACCTTATTAATCGCACACGCTTGGCAAACGCTAAGTCATCACTGCTATTAGTCAACTGTGCCCGGGGCGGCATCATCGATGAAGAAGCGGCACTTGAGGCGCTTCGTGCTGGCAAGATTGGAGGGTTAGCGGTTGATGTGCTCCCCACTGAGCCGCCGAAAGAAGGTCATCCTCTATTAACAGCATTAGCAGAAGGAGAGGCACTTAATTTGATAGTGACCCCTCACAATGCCTGGATTACCCCTGAGGCTCGCCAGAACATTGTGGCGCTCACTGCTGATAATATTAAGCAATGGCAAACTGAGGCGAGTGGATTAAGCGCCAATTAGTAGGTTGCGAAATGATCAGGAGCGCGGTGGCCATCCAGCACTTCAATAGTGACATGGGTTACCTGCGCTCCTTTGGGTCCCTGCCATAACCATTCAGTAACAGAAGCCACGGCAGTGGAATTACCGCATAGCACTACCTCTACCCGTCCATCGGGTAAGTTTTTGGCGTAGCCCGTTAGCCCTTGTTGAAGCGCTTGTTCCTGTGTTGAACGCCGAAACCATACTCCCTGCACTTTTCCTGTTACATAGGCGCGTACACAACAAGTAGACATAAACTGTCCTCTCAGTGTTTATACAATAGCATTTATAGACTTCAGCCTGGTAAATCGACAGGCTGAAGTCTGTTGATATCCACTCTTTTCAAACGAGCTCTCTATAGGGCTCTTTTTACCCACCTTTTTTAAACCAATTCTTGTCTTACACTAACTCTCGCTTCACCAGCACTGCACTATTACGTGGCACCAATGGCCGCCCACGACGAAGTAGCAAGGAACGAGTAAAAGCGGCGCCAAACAGTAGAATTAATGAACTGTAATATACCCATAATAGAATCATCACAACAGACCCCGCTGCGCCATAAGTAGACGCTGTGGCGGTATATGTTAAATAAATAGCAATAACGCTGCGTCCAATTGTAAACAGTACGGCGGTTACTACTGCGCCAATCAACACATCCTGCCAACGGAGAACAACATCCGGCAATACTTTGAAAATAGTAGCGAATAACAATGCCACCATCGCAAGTGAAATTAATGACTCAAGCGATGTCGTTAATAAACTGGCATAGGGCAATAAATTTCCAGCTCCGTGGAGCATCCCTCGCAAGGCAACCGCCAACACTAACGATATTAGTAGGATGAAGCCAATAGACAGTACGACCGTTAAAGAAAGTAAACGATTTTTTATAAAGATAAGAGCGCTGTTGGAGGTGGGCTTTGCAGTAACGCCCCATATGGTATTGAGCGAAAATTGCATCTGTGCAAACACGGTCGTGGCCCCTACTAACAAGGCCACAAAGCCAAGCACTGTTGGTAAGATACCTGACTCTTCTATACGTGATTGGACAACGGCCTGCTCAATCGCAAGTGCTGCGTCAGCGCCTAACGTGTCCTGAAGCTGAGCAACTATTTGACCTTGGGCAGCATCTTCACCCAGCACCACGCCTATCACTGTTACCGCGATAATAACGGTAGGCGCTAAGGAGAAAAGTGTGTAGAACGCTAATGATCCGGCATAGCTGAAGGCATTTCGTTCAAGCCATAACGCCGTTGCATCTTGAACCACGTTCCACCAAAAAATGATCGTTTTTTTCAGCATATTCATTCCCTTAACAAAAGAGTGTCCCTATCAAGCACTAGCGCAAGATACATCTAACAATCATACCGAACTAAAACGTTGAGCGCAGGCGGAGGCGCATTGCGCACCTTAACTGCCCACTTCATAATGGCTCTCTTTTCTCTGCTACTTTCTCACCCACGACCAAGGAAGCGTTATGAATTCGGATGCTGTTAAATCTACTACGGCTTACGACTTTGATTGCTTGGTGTTTATTGGTCGTTTTCAGCCTCCCCACCTTGGCCACCTTGCCATTATCCGAGAGGCGTTAAAACAGGCACGCCAAGTCATCGTATTAGTGGGCTCTGCTTGGCAGGCACGCTCTTTACGCAACCCGTGGACGTTCGATGAGCGACAGGCAATGATTCGTTCTGGGTTTGATGAACAAGACAATCAACGCCTGGAAATTACTCCCCTACTTGACGCGCTTTACAACGATGATGTGTGGGTACGTGATGTGCAGCGTAAAGTGCGTGATTTGACTTCCCCTGCTAACGCTCGCTTACCCCGTATTGGTTTGATTGGCGCAAGCAGAGGACAATCAAGCTACTATTTATCGCTTTTTCCTCAATGGGAGTCTATCAGTGTTCCACTCGTTGAAGGTATTTCAGCGAGTCAAATACGTGAGCGGTTGTTTCGCTCGCCTGGTTCTACCGATGACTATTTGAGTACAGGTGCATACCACGACTTACCACCAGAAGTCGTCAAAAGCGTTGACAAGTTTTGCAAAGGTATTGCCTACCACGGCCTACTGGAAGAGCAGCAGCTACTCGATCAATACAAACAAGCCTGGGCACAAGCCCCCTATCCGCCCATTTTTGTGACTGTTAATGCGGTTGTCGTCCAATCAGGCCATATTTTGTTGGTAAAGCGAATGGCTGCGCCGGGTAAAGGACTTCTTGCATTACCCGGAGGCTTCATCAATCCCCATGAGCGTTTACTAGATGCCTGTTTAAGGGAGCTCCGTGAACGCTTAAGGCTTAAAGTGCCCGAACCCGTTTTAAAGGGCTCGCTACGCGGACAACGCTTGTTTGATGAACCTCATCGCAGTTGGCGTGGACGAACGTTAGCTGAAGCTTTCTATTTTGCTCTTAGACCTGATCAGCAGTTGCCCCGTTTAAAGCCAGTCAAGGGCGGCGATCATGCTCGCTGGGTCGCCCTTGCTGATCTAGAACCCGAAAGCTTGTTTGAAGATCACTTCTTCATTATTCAAAATTTTCTTGGATTGCCGGCAGATTTAGGCACATTTTAAAATCTAAGGTATTTTTCTAGTCGTTCTGCAGGCTAAGCCTGCAGAAAATCACGTGGCAATTTCATCATTTGGCGCCAGAGACGCTCAACGCCAGGTTTATGGACTAACGAACAGCGGTAAAGTCTAATTTCTAGAGGGATATCCCAATTTTCATCGCCAGCTCTTACTAATTTGCCGGTTTTGAGCTCTTCACGAATACAAAAATCAGGAATCCAAGCAACTCCCACTCCCTGAAGTACCATGCCTTTCAATCCTTCTGCCATGGCCGTTTCATAAACCGTACGCAGCTTCAGTCGTAATGGATCGTTTTTGAGCAGCATGCGTACGCTCCGCCCCAGAAATGCGCCCTGCGTATAAGCTAAATAGGGAATTGAACTGTCATTTTGAATCGAGAAAAGCGGTTTGCCCTCTTCATCTGGTAGTGAAACAGGCAACATTTTCACTTGGCCAATCGAGAAAGAGGGAAAGACTTCTGCGTCCAGCTGCATAGTGGCAAAGGGGTCATAATATGCCAGCATCAGATCACAGTTACCTTCGCGCAGAACATGGATCGCCTCTCCAACGTTCATAGCGACTAATCGTGTAGGCAGTTCACCCAAGCCTTTTTGTAAACGAGAAATCCAAGGTGGGAAGAAGCTTAATGCCAGTGAGTGTGCCGCGACGATATCAAGCGCTTCATTCGCAATAGAAACTCCCCGGAGATGGCTCAATGACTCGTTCAATTGCTCCACTAGGTTGCGTGCGGTGATCAAAAACAATTGGCCCTCTGAGGTCAGGCCAATCGGTGTTGTCGAACGATCTACTAAGATGACCCCTACCGCTTGTTCTAGCGCACGAATACGGCGACTGAAAGCAGGCTGAGTAACATGGCGCTGCCTGGCAGATGCCGAAAAACTTCGTGTATTGGCTAATGCAACGAAATCCTCGAGCCATTTTGTTTCTAAATTCACCCAAAACTCCTTTTGCCTAATCGTTGTTAGCGGCGTGCAGGGTTATTATTGATTACTGAATAGGTGCGGTTAAATATGCCGCACGAGAAACTACTTTCTTCCACATTGGGCGCTGGCTAATTTCGTCAATTGTAACGCGTCGACACTGAGCAAAATCTTGCTCTAACATGGCGTGTACTTTACTGGCAAACGCTGTGCTGGGTATAAAAGCTGTTATTTCAAAGTTGAGCCGAAAAGACCGATTATCCAGGTTTATTGTGCCGACAGTCGCTGCGTTGTTGTCAATGAGCATGACCTTTTGGTGTAAAAACCCAGGAAGATAACGGTATATTTTCACACCCGCTCTTAACATATCAGGCAAAAATGAAAATGCAGATAGAAACACCAGCAAATGATCGGGGCGCTCGGGAATCATAACCCGCACATCTACGCCTCGCATTGCTGCTAACCTAAGCGCATCCTGTACTCCTTGATCTGGTACGAAATATGGGCTAGTTACCCAGAGCCTTTCATTAGCACTATGAATTAACTGTTGAATTAAAAGGCTAGCCGTGTCCTGTTTATCGGCTGGGCCAGATGGCACAATAACCACATGATGATCATCTTGCGGATGACTCTCGGCATGCCAGTTTAAGGTAATGACTTCCCCTGTTGCCCAGTGCCAATCTTCCCAAAAAGCTTCCTGCAAACCCAGCACACACGGTCCACCGAGGGCTAAATGGGTATCACGCCAGGGGCCATGCTGTGGATTTTGCCCAAGGTATTCTACACCAACATTAAAACCACCTACCCAGCCCTGCTTACCATCCACGACTGCTATTTTACGATGGTTGCGAAAATTAAGCTGAAAGCGATGTTTGAATCCGCGAGAAGAACGAAAAGCTTTTACTTCGATACCTTCTTTGATCATCTCATTTAAAAAGCCATCGTTTAGTTTCCGACTACCCACTTCATCGTATAGAAAATAAACACGCACCCCCCGCTGTGCAGCTTTGATTAAATGATCCTGCAATCGTTTGCCTAAAGCATCGTTACGCACAATGAAAAACTGCAGCAGAAGATACTCTTTTGCCTGATCAATACCCTCAAAAAGGCTTGTGAAGGTGGCTTCACCATCGATCAACAAGTCGGCACTATTACCTTTAGTCAGCGGCATCATTGCCAACTGTTCAACTGCCTGAATATCGATGCTAGTCGGCGATGAAAGGTGCGGCTTAATGTTATGGCGATAACGTACCAACACTCGACGTAATACGTTATCTCGTTCCCCTCTTGCTGTTACATAGCCATAGAAACGCGGGCGACCGAAAAACCAATACGCAGGCAGCGCAACATAAGGAAACGTTAATAGTGAAATAATCCAGGCGATAGCCCCCTGAGACGTTCTGCTCGACATAAGCGCCATGACCGCTGACACGATACCTAATAGATGTATCAACATAATGCCGGTCCCTAGCAACCATGAGGTCATTGCCTATTCCTCGCTATGAAGTGAGCTGTTTATCAGATTATTTCACTGCTAATGCACAAAAGCCCCGCGTGAGACGGGGCTTATTTGTCACTGATTGCAGTTCTACGCCATCAGTATGCTACGCCTTTTGGGCGATGATCTCCTTCCATTTGGCCGGGCCTGTCTGGTGGACGGAAGTTCCTTGGCTGTCGACAGCAACCGTGACCGGCATATCTTCAACTTCAAATTCGTAGATGGCTTCCATTCCTAGATCTTCAAAACCAACAACGCGTGACTTTTTAATTGCTTGGGCAACAAGGTAAGCAGAGCCGCCAACAGCCATCAAATAAACCGCCTGGTTATCGCGAATGGCATCAATGGCGGTCTGACCGCGTTCCGCTTTACCAACCATGCCAAGCAGGCCGGTCTCTTCAAGCATGGTGCGGGTGAACTTGTCCATTCGAGTAGCGGTGGTCGGACCAGCGGGGCCAACGACTTCGTCACCTACCGGATCAACAGGACCCACGTAGTAAATAAAGCGGCCTTTCATATCAACCGGTAATGGCTCGCCTTTGGCAATCATATCGACCATGCGTTTATGCGCCGCATCACGGCCAGTTAATAGCTTACCATTCAACAGCAGCGTATCACCCGGCTGCCACGTTTTGACTTCTTCAGGAGTGACGCTATCCAGATTAACGCGCTTGACGTTATCGCCTGCTTCGCGGGTAATTTCTGGCCAGTCTTCAAGTTTAGGAGCAGGAAGCGCTACTGGGCCACTGCCATCAAGCGTGAAATGCGCATGACGCGTGGCTGCGCAGTTGGGGATGATTGCCACAGGCTTATTGGCCGCATGGGTTGGATAGTCTTTAACTTTAATATCCAGCACGGTGGTTAAACCACCTAAGCCTTGAGCACCGATACCGCTCTTATTCACTTTGTCGAACAGTTCCAGACGCAGCTCTTCAGCGCGGTTGCTAGGCCCACGGGCCTGCAAATCTTGAATATCGATAGGGTCGAGCAGCGCTTCTTTGGCAATCATCATCGCCTTTTCAGCGGTGCCGCCAATACCAATTCCCAACATACCCGGCGGACACCAGCCTGCGCCCATTTTAGGCAACTGCTCCATCACCCAGTCCACAACGCTATCGGATGGGTTTAGCATCGCAAACTTAGATTTGGCTTCGCTGCCACCGCCCTTCGCGGCGACGTGGATATCGACCTTATCACCCGGCACAATCGAATGGTGAATAATCGCGGGTGTATTGTCTTTGGTATTGGCTCGCTTACCGTCGGGATCAGCGAGAACAGAAGCACGCAGCACGTTATCAGGCAATTGATACGCACGGCGCACGCCTTCGTTAATCATGTCATCGAGGCTTAGCTCGGCGTCCCAAGTGACGTTCATACCCACGTGAACGAATACCGTCACAATGCCCGTATCCTGGCAAATTGGACGATGTCCCGTAGCACACATTCTTGAGTTAATTAAGATTTGTGCAATCGCATCTTTCGCAGCGGGGTTCTCTTCACGCTCGTAAGCAGCTGACATTGCATCAATGAAATCTTTAGGATGGTAGTAAGAGATGTACTGTAGAGCATCGGCAACGCTCTGAATGACGTCGTCCTGGCGAATCACGGTCATGGACTAACAGCTCCTCGGTTATCGTCTTGGCTGCGGCCTTTTTAATGGCCGTCTAGATGTATCGGTAAGTATACCGTATTGACCTTTATGCGGCAGCCACAACTACGGTTAACCTACGTATGATAACTAGGGCATTAGTTTGACGTTCATTAGAACATACAAGATAACGGTATAAAATTATAGGTGCTGGCACGTTGGACATAAATATAAACGGCGAGAGCCAACCATTATGCGTTCGATAACTGAGCCACAGCGATGACAGGAAAGGCCAGCGCGTTCAAACACACTAAAACGCCATTGTCGGCGTGGCTCACCGGAGGCAATGGCCTGTTTAATCCATCCCTCACGATTAGTAACACCCGCTTCCAAATACGCCTGACGCGTCGTTTCCACAATCATAGTGGCGAGCAGGTCTAACTGATTTTCAGTTAAGTCACATGGGCGCTTCTTAGGGTGAACGTTAGATAAAAAAAGAATTTCAGAGCGCAAGTAATTTCCTAACCCAGCGACAAGCCCTTGATCAAGTAACAATGCACCCAGGCTTCTGCGCATAAACGCTGGATCAGTCAGGCGTTGTTTCACATCATCAGCCGATACGTTTTGACTTAATAAATCAGGCCCCAAGCGAGACAAGAAAGGGTGATGGCTCAACTCACTCTCATGCCAGAGCGAAATATCAGACGCGCTATAAAGACTAGCCACCTTGCCCTCAGCAACCAGCCGAACTCGTAATGACCTTTTCGTGCTTGGCGGCCTACTCTCGCTATGTAGCTTCCATACGCCATAAAGCTGATTGTGGGAATACAGCACACGATGGTCTGCAAAACGGATTAGCATGGCCTTGCCCCACGTATCAACTGCCTGAACCCGTTGACCAATCAATGAATCCGCTTGCACGGCGAGTTCAGGAAATGCAAACCACACATCATCAAGATGTTTGCCACCTATCTGCTTCTCAATTTTATCTGCTGCACGGCGGATTTCAGGGCCTTCAGGCATCGTTTACCCCAGCGCCAGCTGTTTTTCTTGCATTTGATGAAGTTGATCACGAAGCCTTGCCGCCTCTTCAAACTCCAGGTTCTGCGCGGCTTCAAACATGGCGTCCTCTAGCTTACTAATAGCCTCGAGCAGATCGTGTTTGCTCATCGTGGCCACATCATATTCAGCAGCACTCTCTGCCACTTTGCGCTCGTTGCCACGCCGACGACTGCTCTTCTTGCCTGGTGCCTGGGCGGCTTCAAGAATATCCGCCACGGAGCGCGTCACGGTGGTTGGCGTGATGCCATGCTCTTCGTTATGAGCGGTCTGCTTGGCGCGGCGACGTTCGGTTTCATCGATGGCTTTGCGCATTGAATCGGTGATTTTGTCACCGTATAAAATAGCTTTACCATGGGCGTTACGGGCTGCACGGCCAATGGTTTGAATCAGTGAGCGTTCAGCGCGTAAAAAGCCCTCTTTATCCGCGTCCAGGATAGCAACAAGCGACACTTCGGGAATATCTAAGCCTTCTCGAAGTAAGTTGATACCGACTAAAACATCGAACTTACCAAGACGCAGGTCGCGAATAATTTCAACCCGCTCAACGGTATCAATATCCGAATGTAAATAGCGCACGCGGATACCGTGCTCATCAAAGTATTCGGTCAGATCTTCCGCCATGCGTTTAGTCAACGTCGTCACCAGAACACGCTCACCTACGGCGGTGCGTAAGCCAATTTCTGAGAGCAGGTCATCAACCTGAGTGCTGGCGGGGCGAACCTCTATTTCTGGGTCTAACAATCCCGTTGGGCGCACCACCTGTTCGACAATTTGACTGGCATGCTCTGCTTCATACTTGCCTGGCGTTGCCGACACAAAGATGGTTTGTGGCGAAATAGACTCCCACTCTTCAAATTTCATTGGGCGGTTATCTAGCGCTGAGGGTAGCCGAAAGCCATATTCAACCAGGGTCTCTTTTCTAGAACGGTCGCCCTTATACATACCGCCAACCTGGGGTACGCTCACATGAGATTCATCAATAAACAGTAACGCGTCATCCGGCAGATAGTCGAAGAACGTCGGGGGTGGCTCGCCAGGCGCGCGGCCTGAAAGATAGCGCGAGTAGTTCTCAATGCCGTTGCAGTAGCCAAGCTCTAGCATCATTTCAATATCGTAAAGGGTTCGTTGTTCTAAGCGCTGCGCTTCAACTAAACGCTCGTGCTTACGCATCCACTCAAGACGCTCCTTAAGCTCTGCCTTGATCGCATCAATAGCACCTAAAATAGTTTCTCGCGGAGTAACATAGTGAGATTTAGGATAGATGGTCATGCGAGGCACATGGGTACGCACCTCGCCAGTTAATGGGTCAAATAGGCGAATAGAATCAACTTCGTTGTCAAACAACTCGACCCTCACCGCTTCCTCGTCAGAGTCCGCAGGGAAAATATCGATCACATCGCCCCGTACCCGGTAGGTGCCTCGACGAAAATCCATATCGTTGCGGGTATATTGCAGCTCGGCTAAGCGGCGTAAAAAGGCACGCTGGTCAATTAGCTCACCACGGGTAAAGTGCAGCCGCATCTTGAGATACTGATCCGGATCACCGAGACCATAGATTGCCGATACCGAGACAACGATAAGCGCATCACGGCGTTCCAGCAGCGCTTTCGTAGCAGATAAGCGCATTTGCTCGATATGGTCATTTATCGAGGCATCTTTCTCAATAAAGGTATCTGAGGAAGGGACATAGGCTTCCGGCTGATAATAATCGTAGTAAGAGACAAAATACTCGACAGCGTTATCCGGAAAAAACGATTTGAACTCACCATATAGCTGGGCAGCTAGCGTCTTATTGGGCGCCATTACAATCGTTGGGCGCTGCTGCTGCTGCACAACATTTGCCATAGTGAACGTTTTACCCGAGCCAGTCACCCCTAACAAGGTCTGATGGGCAAGCCCCGACTCAAGCCCACTAATCAGACTGCGTATCGCGGCGGGCTGATCACCAGCGGGCTTAAATTTGGACTGCAGCCGGAATTCCTTGCTCATCATTACTCCTTAAAAAGGCAGTGTACTACTCGGTAAACGTGGAAATTTCTACCGTCGCCTGGGTCATCAACCGCTGTATCGGGCAGCGATGGCTAATGTCTTCTAGCTTTGCCCGCTGTTCAGGATCATCAATGCCGTGGAAAGTCATCGTCACAGCTAACTTATAGACACCTTTTCGTTCCTCACTATCATCGCGCTGGACCTTAACGGTGATGCCTTCCAGCGGCCACTCTTTGCGCCTAGCATACATTTGCACAGTAATGGCTTTACAGGTACCTAGGGCAATATCGAAGTAGTCATGCGGGTCTGGTGCACTACCGTCTCCTCCGACTACCGGCGGTACGTCCCCATAGAGGTCTTCCAAACCATCGACTTCAATACGCTGACGAAATGTATGGTTACGCTCACTAATAATCGTGATTGGCTTATGCATCAGGAAACCTTTATACCGAGGTTTAACTTCTCGACCGCTTTTATAAGCGCTTCACGCTTAGCTCGCCCTTCTACTTCTGCTCCGTGGCGCCCTACCTCAGCACTATCGACGCCATCCAGCATCATCAGCGCCGTGGTAATCTTATTCACCTGATCTACTGTTGTGACACCTTGGAACGTTAATGATTGATATGCCATTCCTTGCCCTTTTCTACGCTGAATTGAAGTGAGTACGCTATTGAAAACTATGCAAAACTGATACAGGCAAAGAAGTCTAGCACGCGCCAGAGCCCTTGCAATCTACCCGCAGTGCCCGCACCTTTGATACAAATGCGATTACGTTACGTTTACCCTATCTTCCCTTATGGAGTCTATATGGCGACTGTCTCTTCGTTACTCAAGATGAATGGCTGCGTCCGTTTGCCTCACCTCGCCGCCTTAGATGTCAAAGGTCCAGATGCTGAGAAATTCCTACAAGGGCAAACAAGCGCACAAGTTAGTTTAGCCAATGGTTTTTTTGCGCCTCTTACCTGCTTTTGCACACCAAAGGGAAGAATGCTGGCCAATGCTCAATTACTGAAAATCAGCAACGACCATTATAGGCTACTGTTGAGCACCTCATTGATCGATATGCTCGCCAGTCATTTAGCCAAATTTGCCGCTTTTTATCGCGTCGAATTGCAGGCTCAGACATCGATGCTTATCGTAGGCGCCAGCGAAAGTGCCAACAAGATTGCTCAAGCGTTTGGTTTAGCGCTTCCTGATCAACCTTATACCCATCACAGCAATAACCAAGCGACAGCCCTATGCCAGCCAGATCACGGGCGTTGGCTAATCAGTATAGAAAATTCTGCTGAACAGAATGCCATTGAAATAAATGATGATGAAGAGGCGTTTAATACGTGGCAATTAGCAGATATCCGCAGTGGTTTGGCGTGGTTAACAGCCCCACAGCAAGATCACTTCCTCCCACAAATGTTGAACTGGGAAGCGCTGGGGGGAATTAGCTTTAAAAAAGGTTGCTATACAGGACAAGAAGTCGTCGCACGGGCGCATTTCCGGGGCCAAGTGAAAAAACGCTTAGTGCGCATTACTGCCAGTGTTAACAGCTTACCCCAGGTCGGTGACACGCTAGTGGATGGGCAGGATAAAACCGTAGGTGAAATCGTTAGCAGCGCATTTAGTGGCGACCAGCAAATTGAGATGCTCGCCGTTGCAAATACTAAAGCGATTGAAGCGCTCTCGCCCCTTTATTGGCAAGGACATCCGATAGCTCTCTGCGACCTGCCCTATACCGTTGAGCGCCTGGATCCTGAACAGCTGTCCAGCAGCCTAAATGGCTAACGGGCGTTGAAATGTGGCAGCTGAAATAACCGAATAGCATTTGCACTGCTTAGTGCCGCTATTGTTTCAAATGACTGATGCCGGAGTGCTGCCACCACGCCAGCTACCTTTGCTACCCTGCATGGTTCATTACGTTGCCCCTGATAGCCGCTAAGCGGCATATCGGGGCTGTCAGTCTCTAACACAAAGCCATCGTCAGGTAAGCGTGACACCACGTTACGAAGTCGTTGTGCGCGCTCGTAGGTAATCGCTCCACCCAACCCCAGGGTATAGCCTAGATCGAGAAACTTAGCGGCCTGCTCATAAGAGCCTGAGAACGCATGGATAAGCCCACCACTGGGAAGCGCCAGCTGGCGTAGACGTTTGCTTATCTGATCATTCGCTTTTACGCAGTGCACCACAACAGGTAAAGCGAACTGTTTTGCTAAACTTAGCTGCGCATCGAAAAAGGCCCACTGTTTATCTAGCGACTCAGTAAAACGGCCATCGATACCGCACTCACCTATTGCTACAACGCGTTTTTCGGCTTCGACTTTCTGCTCAGCTAAAAGCTGCTCCAAGGAGACTAAATCGTGGTTAGCGTGTTGATCGATGAAGTAAGGGTGAAGGCCAACACAAATACTTATCTCCTTACGCGCACTAAGCACCAGCACATTAGGCCATAGGGAACGCGTCGTTGCTGGCACTACAAAGTGTTCGACACCCACCGCCTTGGCATTTTCGATGACCGCATCGCGATCATCGTCAAACGCCTCAAAATCCAGGTGGCAGTGGGCATCAATCAACATAGCAAGGATGGCTCGATCAGTGCTCGCGAGTGGGCTGGAAGCGAATATCCGGCCAGCGCTCTTGGGTCATCTGCAGGTTGACCCGCGTTGGTGCGATATATGTCAGGTAGCCGCCACCATCGATAGCAAGGTTGGAGCTCGCTTTACGCTTAAACTCTTCCAACATCTTGGCGTCTTCGCAATAGACCCAACGTGCGGTTTGTACATTGACCCCTTCATATAGACAGTCAACTTTGTACTCTTCCTTCAAACGGTGAGCAACAACGTCAAACTGCAGCGTACCGACAGCACCAAGAATCAGGTCGTTGTTATCCATCGGAATAAAGACTTGCGTAGCGCCTTCCTCAGAGAGCTGCTGGAGCCCTTTTTGCAGCGCTTTCATTTTCAACGGGTCTTTTAAACGAACACGCTTAAACAACTCTGGCGCAAAGTGAGGAATGCCGGTAAAGCGCATATCTTCACCAACGGTGAAGGTATCACCAATCTGAATCGTGCCGTGATTGTGCAAGCCGATAATATCGCCTGGCCAAGCCTCTTCTACCTGAGAACGGTCTGACGCCATAAACGTTAGAGCGTCGGCAATTTTCACATCCTTGCCTATCCGCACGTGGCGCATCTTCATATTCTTTTCGTACTTACCGGAACAGACGCGTAAAAAGGCAATACGGTCACGATGGTTCGGATCCATATTCGCCTGAATTTTAAACACGAATCCAGTAAAGCGATCATCTTGAGCGGTTACTTCGCGGATGTCTGTCTCGCGTGGCTGGGGCGGAGGCGCGTACTCAACAAACCCATCCATCATCTCTCGTACGCCGAAGTTACCCATTGCGGTACCAAAGTACACGGGCGACAGCTCACCACGGCGATAGGCATCAAGATCAAACTCATGGGAAGCACCGCGCACCAACTCGACTTCCATGCGCAACTCTTCGGCCTGCTCTTCGCCAAGTACAGCGTCAACTTCCGGGTTATCTAAACCCTCAATTCGCTTGTCATCTGGAATACGGCTGCCTTGCCCCTGGGTATACAGATGAATAACGTCATTATAGAGGTGATACACGCCCTTAAAGTGCCGCCCCATGCCAATCGGCCATGTCATCGGCGCACACTGGATATTCAGTACGGTCTCTACCTCATCCATGACTTCGATGGGGTCGCGGATATCGCGGTCCATCTTGTTGATGAACGTTAAAATAGGCGTGGTGCGCAAACGGCAGACTTCCATCAGCTTGATAGTACGATCCTCAACACCTTTCGCACCATCAATCACCATTAACGCGGAATCCACCGCGGTTAATGTACGGTAAGTATCTTCAGAAAAGTCTTCGTGCCCCGGCGTATCCAGCAAGTTCACGATACGCCCACCATAAGGGAACTGCATCACCGACGTCGTGACCGAGATCCCGCGCTCTTGCTCCATCTTCATCCAGTCTGATGTGGCATGGCGATCATTACGCTTGCTCTTAACAGAGCCAGCTAACTGAATAGCATTTCCGAATAACAGCATTTTTTCGGTGATAGTTGTTTTACCAGCGTCGGGGTGCGAAATAATCGCAAACGTACGGCGTAGTTCTGCTTCGCGCGCTAATTTGGCGTCAGACATGGAGTTCTCTAAAAATGGTGCAACGTTATGACTGGGATGGCGCCTTAAATATCGGCGTTTACATGGATATATGGTAACGCAACTAGGCGGCTGCGGCATACCATGGATAGCAAAGGGGGAATCAAGAATATAGGCACTAGCGTCGTAAAAAGAGGAGCTAGAGCAACCGCTAAAAGGGTAGTAAAGGGAAATTGAAAAAAAGCGCCGAACTTGTCGGCGCTTTTTTCGTACTGACGTTTATTTGGCTAGGCGTAAGTATTGACCTGAGTCCCCACGTTGCCATCTTGGGCAAGGTCTGGCTGAGCCCCCATGTTGGCAGAGGCAAGTACTTCCGACACTTGCTGTGCTTGCATATCAAGAGACTGCTTAAAAAGCTGCATCTGTGCTTGTTCAGCAGATTGTGCTTGATTCATATAGAGTGCGGTGCTCACTGCGTTGCTTACGGCAACATCCATCTTTCACCTCACGATTGCGATATGTTGCACCAAGATAGCAAACATCATGCTTTACTACCAAGCAGCCTTTCCCATTAAGTACTTATCCAACAGTACTTATCCAACAGTACTTATCCAACAGTACTAAGCCAACAGCTACCCACTGATTTAGAAACGGTCAGCTCTGAAAGGCGCCATATCAATCTCTGTCGGCTTACCTTCTATCATATCCGCCAGTAATTGCCCGGTAGCAGGACCTAGGGTAAATCCCTGATGCCCATGTCCAAAAGCTAACCACAGACCACGATGCTTGGGAGCCGGCCCTATAACAGGCTTCATGTCAGGCAAACATGGTCGCGCGCCTTTCCAAGCAGAGGCGTCGCGACGCTCAGCGAGGGGAAATATCGTGCGTGCAACTTTTTCTGCAGCAGCTAACTGCTGCTCATCTGCTGGCGACTCAAGCCGGTCAAGCTCAGCCCCGGTGGTTAACCGGACGCCTGCATTCATAGGCGCAAGCAAGTAACCCACCTCCGCATCCATTAACCAGTAATGAAGCTTTTTAGAGGGCTGTGTGGCGTAGTGCATGTGATAGCCACGCTTAACAAAGGTCGGGAAATGATAGCCTAAGCCTTTCAGCCAGCTACCTGCCCATGGACCTAGTGCAACGACAACCTCATCTGCTTCTAAGCACTCAGCAGCCGTATCGACTTGCCAGCGCTCTCCTTGTTGCTTCAACCCCTCAATATCAGTTTGCAAGATACGTCCGCCCTGCTGGACAAAAGCATCGGCATAAGCGGCAACCAGCCCACCTGGGTCGGCAACTGTCCAAGGGTCAAGCCAGTGAATAGCACCAATAATATCGCTACCTAAATCTGGCTCTTTAGCCTCTAATGCAGCGCGGTCCAAAACGTCAAACTGAACACCAAAATTGTCACGGGCGTCTTGCGCTTCTTTTACGCGTTTTGCTAGCTCTTCAGGCGTGCGATAAATTTCCAACCAGCCTTCCCGGCGAACCAAATGATCAGCATTTGCCGCTTCAATCATGGGGCCGTGAGTCTTCAAGCAGAGCTGTATTAATGACGCATACTCAGGCACTATTTTTTTATAGTGTCGGCTAGAAGAGTTATGCCAGTAGCTCAACAGCGGCGAAGCAGCATTAATCATGCCTGCAGGCCGATAACGAATATCAACACGCTTGTTTGGCAGCACGCTCAGGATGGTTTTCATATCCCGCGGGAAAGCATAAGGACGAACCGCTTCGCGCTGGATAATGCCAGCATTGCCGAAAGAGGTTTCACGACCAGGTTGGCGACGATCAACCAGCGTTACTTGATGACCACGCTGCTGCAGGTGCCATGCAATGCTGACACCGACCATACCTGCCCCTAACACCACCGTTTGACGCGCCATTGCGTTGCACTCCGTAAAAGAAAATACTGCCTACAGTTCAAATGATTATTTTCAACAAACAACTCATTAAAAAATATCACTAACCAAACAGCATTAACATAGCTTAAAAAACTGTTTTTAGACCAAAAAGCAGCAACAAATATCGCATCAAAAAATAATATAGATGACTTCACTACACGTATCGCCAAAGCCATCAAAATGCACCAGCGCTTCTTACTAAAGACCTTTTTAAGCGGTTCATCAAGCGCAGGCCTGCTCCTCTACTAAGGCGGCATCGCGATAAGAAGCCTAGGGAAATTTCGCAGCAATTTCAGATAGAGAGTAATTTTTCGGGCCAGAAATGAATCAAAGGACAAAACCTAGGAAAGGCATTGCGTAGCAAATAAGGTAAAGAGGCTTAAAACACGAGCGACCAAAAACGCAAAAAAACCGAACATAGGTCAGCTTGGTTTCAAACAAAATAATTAATAAAGGGGAAAAGCAATGACAATGGGAGAGGATTTTTTGAGGATAAATATCAAGGTTAATGGGGTGGATGATGGGGATCGAACCCACGACCACCGGAGCCACAATCCGGGGCTCTACCACTGAGCTACATCCACCACAACCTAAAACTAGAATTGCATATAATTAATACGTGTCATCAAATGGGGTGGATGATGGGGATCGAACCCACGACCACCGGAGCCACAATCCGGGGCTCTACCACTGAGCTACATCCACCATTGATGAAGTACTGACTTACATGTCTTACCGAATGCGTCCACTAAAAAGCTTTAATGGCACGCCCAGCAGGACTCGAACCCGCAACCTACGGCTTAGAAGGCCGTTGCTCTATCCGGTTGAGCTATGGGCGCACATAAAGCATTCTAAGAGACTGAATACTGATGAGCACTTGACCACAACCAATGTTCGGAAAAGCAAGTTACCACCTTCCGCGCTAGGTATGTGGTCGGGATGGAGGGATTCGAACCCCCGACATCCTGCTCCCAAAGCAGGCGCGCTACCAGACTGCGCTACATCCCGATTTCTTACCTTAGACGCTGCTGCATGTCCCGTCTCAAGCGAGGCATATATTACTATTTCTGAGTTTAAAGTCAACACCTAAAGTGATTGATTCGTTAGAAGCTTTGCCTTGTCGCCCTAGCATGCGAAAATCAGCCCTTCTCGAAAGCCAGTGACCTCCTGCGCTCAGCCACACAATTCTAGGTGCTGAGTTATAGATAGCGAGGTTTAAGTATCGGTGTTCAACAGAGGTTCGGGTACGATGCTCACGCGCCGCCCTCCCATACTTTAAACGCCACGGCCTAGACATAGTCACTCAGCTTCGTTTCTAACCTTCACAGGGATTCTATTACATGACCGCCCAACTTATCGATGGCAAGGCCATCGCCGCTAATGTCCGCCAGCAAGTTGCCGAGAAAATCAGCGCGCGCCAGCAAGCTGGCGCGCGGGCACCTGGACTAGCTGTTGTTGTGGTCGGGGAAGACCCAGCCTCCCATGTTTATGTCAGCAACAAACACCGCGCCTGTGAGCAGGCAGGCATCCACTCTTTCCAACATGCGCTACCCGCTGATACGCAGCAGCATGAACTTGAAGCACTGGTCGATCAGTTAAACAACGATGCAACGGTTGACGGCATTCTTGTTCAACTGCCATTGCCAGAGCATTTAGACTCTCGTCCTATTCTTGAGCGCATTCGCCCAGACAAGGATGTCGACGGCTTTCACCCATACAATATTGGTCGTCTGGCGCAACGTATGCCCTCGCTCAGGCCCTGCACACCTAAAGGTATTATGACCATGCTTGCCCATAGCGGCATTTCCGTACGAGGGTTAGATGCCACTGTAGTCGGCGCGTCCAACATTGTCGGTCGGCCGATGGCGTTGGAGTTGATGCTGGCAGGTTGCACCACCACGGTATGCCACCGCTTCACGCTACAGCTTGAGTCTCATGTGCGCCGCGCTGACTTGCTTGTTGTCGCTGTCGGCAAACCCGGTATTGTCAAAGGGGAATGGATCAAGCCAGGCGCCATCGTGATTGATGTTGGCATTAATCGCCAAGACGACGGCACGCTCACTGGTGACGTTGATTTTAAAGCCGCGGCAGAGCGTGCCAGTTTCATTACACCCGTGCCTGGCGGCGTTGGGCCGATGACCGTTGCCACGCTACTTGAAAACACGCTAGAAGCCGCTGAACGGCACGACAAAGGCCTAGAGCAGTAGTGTTACACACACCACTGCCGTTAACGATTTCTTAAGGAGTAATCACGAGTGCAACGTATTGGAATCATCGGCGCGATGGCGCAGGAAGTGAACATACTGGCAGGACAGCTAGAAGGCGCTGAACGCTACGAGCATGCTGGCTTCGTTTTTTATACGGGCACACGTCACGGCTTGGAAATTATTGTGCTGCAGTCGGGGATAGGCAAGGTCAATGCGGCGGTAGGCACCGCGATTTTACTTGAGCGACACCAGCCTGATGCGATCATTAACACCGGTTCCGCAGGCGGCTTTGCAAGCGACCTTGCTATTGGTGATGTGATTATTTCGGATGAAGTTCGCCATCATGATGTTGACGCAGTGGTCTTTGGCTATGAGCTTGGTCAGGTACCTGGAATGCCGGCAGCCTACCAAGCAGACAAACAACTTCGTGATATTGCCCGCAACGCCATTGCCTCATTAGGTGAAGTCAATGTACGTGAGGGGCTCATCGCCACAGGCGATGCCTTTATGGCCGATCCTGTTCGTGTCGCGACTACCCGTGAACAGTTTCCAACCATGCTAGCCGTCGAGATGGAAGGCGCCGCTATTGCACAAACATGTCATCTTTATGGCTGCCCATTTGTGGTCATTCGCGCGCTGTCTGATATACCCGGCGGCGGTGACAACCACCTGTCATTCGAGCAATTTTTAGACATCGCGGCTGACCATTCATCACGGATGGTGGATCAGATGCTGATCGAGCTTGGTAAGAACAAGAAATAGACGTTAAAAAAGAGTGCTTAAAGCGTTAAAGAAACGGAGCCAGTTGGCTCCGTTTTTATGATTTGCTATCCAGCTATACGAACTACGCTTTCAGCTTCCATGCCAAGCTCTCACCCGCCATTAATGGAATAATATGCTGACCAGCCGTATAGGGATAATGCGCTGGCAGACTCCATGAACGACGCTCCAACGTCACGCTATCAGCATTAGCCGGTAATCCATAAAAACGTGGTCCATTGAGGCTGGCAAACGCTTCTAACTTGTCCAAGGCACCCATTTCCTCGAAGGCAGCTGCATAGAGCTCAATGGCAGCAGGCGCTGTATATGCCCCTGCACAGCCGCAGCTAGACTCTTTGTCACCCTGGGCATGAGGCGCACTATCGGTGCCCAAAAAGAATTTAGGGCTGCCGCTGGTCGCCGCTTTTAACAACGCCTGACGGTGCTGCTCACGCTTTAGTATGGGCAAGCAGTAATAATGCGGACGAATACCACCTGCCAGCATTTTGTTGCGGTTAAACAGCAGATGATGGGCTGTGATCGTGGCAGCAATATTATCAGGCGCAGCAGCGACAAACTCGGCAGCCTGCTGGGTCGTAATATGCTCAAACACTACCTTAAGATTAGGGTGTCTAGCCAAAAGCGGTTTCATAACCTGCTCAATAAACACCGCTTCTCGATCAAAAATATCAATTTCATGATCGGTAACTTCACCATGCACCAACAGCGGCATACCAACGTTTGCTAGCATCGCAATAGTGTCATCGCAGTGCGCAATGTCGGTGACGCCCGATGCAGAGTTAGTGGTAGCGCCCGCGGGATAGAGCTTCACGGCTTTCACGACACCACTTTCAGCAGCACGCTCAATTTCTTCAGGGGGCGTCGTGTCTGTTAAATAGAGCGTCATCAAAGGTTCAAAAGAACTCCCTTCGGGCAACGCTGCTAAAATTCTCTGCCGATACGCTAGTGCTTGTGCGGTAGTGGTTATCGGCGGCTTTAGATTAGGCATTATAATCGCACGCCCCATTTGGGCGGCGGTATGACCTACCACAGCGCTTAGCGCCTCATCATCACGTAAATGAAGATGCCAATCATCGGGGCGAGTCAACGTAATAGCGTCCACGGCAAGTCCTGTGCAGAAATGAATTAAGTAAAAGGGTCAGAACAGTATACCCAATACGGGTAAGGGATAAATCTCCCCTATCCATCCCACAGTCGTTCCCAAGTGTCGTATCATGGCGACACTTTGTAAGATCAAGGACTCAGTTTTTTATGCAGAATGTGCGTCGCTATGCGGACATTATCGCCAGTATTGAAGGATTATTATGGCTTGGTCTTGCCTGGTCGATATCCTTTTCAATGTATTTTGGGAGTACCGAACCGACGCTGGCTGTCCTATTCGTTGTTGGTGCACTCGTGCTATTCGGTTGGGCGCACCGTCCATTGCGCTACCTGTTGAAACGCTATCACGTACGTAAGCGCCGTACTGACATGTGGATTCATACGCTAGCACTGCCACTCTTGCTCGCTATGTTTTTCCATATCATGTTAGAGGCTGTACTGGGCAGTGCCTGGCTACCTCCTAAAATGCTGCTATTCAACTTGCTTGCTTCGGCGGGATGGCTGACGTTCGTTATGACGTTATTTATAAAATATGTTATTCACAACGTGAAAGCATCGAGCAAATAAGCACGCTATGCCTACCGCCCTACCTCTCCCGCTTTCGACGCCAAACCGTAACCTCGTTCGATTAACGATCGTCAGAGGTATCACCTGGACCGGTTTTTTACTGGCCATTATTGTTGGCATAGAGCTACTCGCTTTCGACTTGCCAGTGACCGCAGTCGTCAGTGTTGTGATTGCCATGGGGATACTGAATATCGTCACATGGTGGCGCTTAGGCAGACCAAAAGCGGTTAATCATTTCGAATATCTTGCCCACTTATTGGCCGATATTGCAGGCTTAACGCTGCTATTTTATTTTTCAGGCGGCTCAACAAATCCCTTTATTACTTACTATTTAGTGCCTGTCACTATTGCCGCCGCAACTCTTCCCTGGCGGCATGCTTGGATCATCGCCGCGTGTTCAATGGCAGGTTACACCTACCTGATGTTCTTTTATCACCCGATACCTCAGCTGGGCCACATTAACAGCGACGGCCCACTAAGCCTGCACGTATTGGGTATGTGGCTTAATTTCGGCTTATCAGCCGGGCTTGTCACGTTCTTTATCTACAAAATGGCCCACGCACTGCGTAATCGAGATAAAGCACTATCTCGCACGCGAGAAGCGGCCCTGCGCAATGAACAGGTATTAGCCGTTGCTACTCAGGCCGCTGGTACGGCTCATGAGCTTGGCACGCCGCTTTCAACCATGGCCGTACTGCTAAATGAAATGTACCAAGACGCGCCTAATGACTCCCCCTTGCAACAAGATATAGCCATTCTTCGCCAGCAGGTAGACGTGTGCAAATCACGCTTACAACACCTTGTCACGACGGCTGATCGTCGGCGCATGGCAGAACCAGAGATACTAGATGCTGAACTGTGGTTAGCCACCGTTGTGCAACGTTGGCTCGTTATCAGGCCAGATGTTAGCCACTTTTTTGATGTTGCCGAGAAACGCGGCCGTCCCTGGTTGGCCGTCGATGCCACATTAGATCAAGCGCTAACCAATTTGCTGAATAACGCTGCCGACGCTAATCCAGAGCACATTGCTATTCGCTTGGATTGGCAAGATGAAAGCGTTGTTATTGATATACGCGACCACGGCCCCGGCATCGCCATGTCGATTGCTGACCAGCTAGGCGATACGTTTATTTCCACCAAAAGCAAAGGCATGGGGATCGGGCTGTTTTTAACCCATGCCACCATTAATCGTTTCGGTGGTGGAGTAAGCCTGTACAATCATCCTGAAGGCGGTACGTTAACGGAAGTGACTCTGCCGCTTTGTTCCGCCCCTGATAAGTAACAGCGACGCAGAGCATTCGCCAGAAAATCGAGGACATCATGCAGACGCAAGACCAACGCCTTTTAATCGTCGACGATGATGAAATGTTTTGTCACGTACTAAGCAGAGCGCTTTCGCGTCGTGGTTTTGAAGTGCAAGTTGCCCACGATGCTGATCAAGCAATGACACTGATCACGCAGTTCATGCCAACGATGGCAACACTAGATCTAAAACTTGAGCATAGCTCCGGACTTAAGCTACTGCCCGACATGCTGGCAAGCGCACCGAATTGCCGCATTGTGGTATTAACGGGGTATTCCAGCATCGCCACAGCGGTAGAAGCCATCAAACTTGGCGCCGTTAACTATCTGTGTAAACCAGCAGATGCCGACGATGTTATTGCAGCTTTTGACCATCAGGATGGCGATCCAAATATTGAACTAGCCGACAATCCTCCCTCTATCAACCGTATAACGTGGGAGCACATTCAAAAGGTGTTGCAAGAGCATGATGGCAACATTTCAGCCACGGCTAGGGCACTCGGCATGCATCGGCGCACATTACAACGCAAATTACAGAAGCGCCCGGTACGTCGGTAATCCCCCCACTCTTTGCGCAACAACGACGCAAAGAGTGGGCGTCAACTTAATGTTATTGGGCGGTCCATCCTAGATCAATGTTCCAACTTGCGCCCGTTACAGCGCCTGCCGCATCGGAAGCTAAGTAAGCAACTAGTTGAGCAACCTCGGAAGGCTCGATCAAGCGCTTAACCGCTGCGTTTTTCAGCATGATTTTTTCAATCACCTCTTGCTCATCCATCCCATGTAGCTTGGCTTGGTCGGCGATCTGATTATCTACCAGCGGTGTTTTCACATAGGCAGGGCAAATAGTATTGGCGGTAATCCCCTGCTCGCCACCTTCTAAAGCGGCGGTTTTCGTTAGCCCGATCATGCCGTGCTTGGCACTGATATAAGCGGCTTTGCCAGGCGAAGCCACCTGCGCATGAACAGACGCAATATTAATCACACGTCCCCAGCCTTTTTTACGCATATGTGGCCATGCTGCCTGGGTAAGCAAAAACGGCGCTGTCAGCATTAAATCAATGATTTGACGCCACTTCTCTTCAGGGAACGTCTCAATAGAAGCGACGTGCTGAATACCTGCATTATTAACCAAAATATCGACGCCACCAAAGCGTTTAACCGCATCAGCAATCGCTCCACGGCACGCGTCGGGGTCGGTTAAATCCCCCTGATAAAACGCTGCGCCAGCCGCGTCAGCCACTTCTTTTCCAGCCGGGTTAAAGTCTACTGCTAACACTTGAAAACCCTGCTCACAGAAATGTTTCACCACCGCTTCACCAATACCGCTGCTAGTGCCAGTGACCACAGCAACACGGGGTGTGACAGCTTTTTCAGAGGACATAAACGTTCCTTTTGCTGAGATTATTCAGAGTAAAAATGTAAAAACAACAGTGTAGATAGAGGTAGACGTTTCTGCCTAACCAACCTCTGAAGAAGATTTATCAGACACCATTAGCTGCATCATCATGCGTTGGGCTAGTCGCGCAGCTTCCTGCATACTTTCCAGATCACTTAGATCCTCCAGAATGACGCGCTTATAAAGCTCGCTGCCGTTGGGTAACTGTTCACATGAGAGCGAATAGTGGCCAGAAGGAAGGTTGAGACGCAATGCATTTCCCAGGGGACCATGCTGATTCAGGCATGGCACAGCAACTAGCCACATCGCACAAGGTGTTATTAACGCACCGACCAGTAGTGACGCATGCTCCTCTTCCCAAGGCTGGAAGCACAGTGCATCAACTCCAAGACGAGGGTTATAATGATCCGCCTGCTTCATTGAGCGCAGATGCGCATCTCGATAATGCAACGCTAATTCAGCTAAGCGCGCGTATTCTTGGGCAGCTAAGGTTCGCATACGTTCTTCCAAATTATTAAACATTCGCCCATAACACAGCTTAATGAAGCGTGTAGTGTAGCGCTATTAGCCAAACTGCATGAGCTACGCCACAATAGGCAACCCATTTCTAATAGATCTTTATCCTAAAGGAGTTTCTACGATGTTTGTGGTAATTTTTGGCCGCATGTCATGCCCTTTCTGCGTACGCGCAAAGCATCTCGCAGAGCATTTAGAAAGTAACGGAAAGATAGAAGGCTACCGCTACGTTGATATGCCTTCAGAAGGCGTTACCAAGGAAGATATTGCAAAAACGGCTGGCAAACCTATTCATACCGTTCCCCAAGTGTTTGTTGACCAACAGCACATCGGTGGTTTTACTGAGTTCGACCATTTTGTGCGCCAACAGCAGCTGCTGGCTTCTTAACCCAGGCGTTAAAACTGACGTTTACACCCGTTGAACAACCAAATCTTCGCTTGCCTATACTGAAGTATCACAGTTTATATGACAGTTCATGTGGCGTTCGATTAGGCGGCGAGGGTATCCCAATGCAGCGAGAGGAGTTTGTTCAACAGCTTTGGCTGGACTACGTGCATACACACCCAGACCTTGGCGGACTAAGATTGTGGCCGCTAAGTACGTCAGCCGAGTATTTGACCTTGGTGACGCTAAATTATGGCCCCTTTGCTGCTAGCGAGCTCAACACCAGCCTTGCACATATGGGCTACCGATCAGTTGGCCATTACGCTATGGCTGATAAGGGCCTTTTGGTGCATTTACTTGCACCTAATGACAGTAGCAGTTGGCTGGTATTAGCAGAATTGCAGCTGGGTGCGCTTTCAAAAGCACCCCGCGAAGCACTAACGCAGCTCGTGCTACAAAGTCATCCGGCCGATTGCCAAGGGCAAAATTTACTATGCCGAGGACGCCCATGGCCAATGCCCTCTTGGGCACTTTATCAGCAATTACAACAGGCACACCCCCTCGCTGCCTGGCTAGCGATCATGGGCCCTAGACTGCATCACGCAGGTTTCGACTGCTCAACGATTGGCGAGCCCCTAGACACCTTGCATAGTCAGCTTGAAGCATGCGGCATGCCCAGTTTTGAGGGGCAACAAAACGGCGTATTTGCCGTGTCACCGCTAATTGAGCATCGATTTTATCCTGCAATGCCATTAAAGACCGTTTTCAGCTCAGGCGATGAGCATCGCCTTTGTCTGGGGGGACTAGCACTCGTGCAAAAACATGTCGGCGACGACCATGAGCGTATTGCTGAAATCCTGCTACCTTTCCACACCCGCTGTGAAATGGCGTGAGCTGATCAGCTCACGCCTGCTAAAAGTAGTCGACTAAGGGTTATTCCGCGTCAAACGTCATTTCAGGAACGTGGTCGGGCACAATCAGTTTGCCAGCTGTTTTTTCAATAATTTCTTCAACACTGACACCCGGTGCACGCTCTTTGAGAATAAAAGCACCGTCTTTAATTTCCAAATAAGCGAGGTCGGTCAATACACGATTAATGCAACCTGCCCCTGTTAGAGGAAGCGTGCACTTTTCTAGTAACTTGGACTCACCGTGTTTCGAGGCGTGCGTCATGGTACAGATAATGTTTTCTGCGCCAGCAACCAAATCCATCGCGCCGCCCATCCCTTTGATGAGCTTGCCTGGCACCATCCATGACGCAATATTTCCCTCTTGGTCCACTTCAAAAGCACCCAGCACGGTCAGATCCACATGACCGCCACGAATCATAGCAAATGATTCTGCTGAAGAGAAAATAGCAGCCCCAGGACGAGCGGTGACCGTCTGCTTACCGGCGTTGATCATATCAGCATCAACTTCTTCCTCAGTGGGAAAACGCCCCATACCCAGCAGACCATTTTCGGACTGCAGCATGACATCAATGCCGTCAGGCACATAGTTGGCAACCAACGTGGGTATGCCGATGCCTAAATTGACGTAAAAGCCATCTTCAAGTTCACGCGCAACGCGCTGTGCCATTTGCTCACGTGTTAAAGCCATGGTGTATACCTCTTATTGAGTGAAAATGTCTAAACCAGAGAGCGATCAGCTACGTACCGTGCGTTTTTCGATGCGCTTCTCGAATGAGCCTTGAATAATGCGATCCACATAGATACCGGGGGTATGGATCTGGCTTGGCTCCAATTCGCCTGGTTCAACAATTTCCTCAACTTCTACAACCGTTATTTTTCCAGCGGTGGCTGCCATGGGATTGAAGTTCTGTGCCGTATGCCGATACATGACGTTGCCGTAGCGATCCGCTTTCCAGCCTTTAACAATCGCGAAATCACCGGTAATGGCTTCTTCTAAAATATAGTGGCGGCCGTTAAATTCACGCACCTCTTTACCTTCACCAATAGGTGTTCCGTAACCTGTGGCGGTATAAAATGCGGGGATACCCGCACCACCGGCGCGCATTTTCTCGGCCAGCGTGCCTTGGGGTGTTAGCACAACTTCAATTTCGTCGTTAAGCATTTGCTGTTCAAACATTGCGTTCTCGCCAACATAAGAAGCGAGAATTTTACGAATCTGACGATCTTCGAGCAGCACACCTAGCCCGAAACCATCAACACCGCAATTATTAGATACTACCGTGAGGTCAGTGACAGCCCGACGTTTAATCTCAGCGATCAAATTCTCAGGAATGCCGCAAAGGCCAAAACCGCCAGCAATAACGGTCATGCCGCTTTCGATACCTTCCATCGCTTCCTCATAGGAAGATACACGCTTATCAAATCCTGCCATTGTTATGCCTCGCATTATTATCGGTGGTACGTTGCACGCGTCGTTATGATGCGGTTGGATCTGTATAGCCAGTGTTGTACCAGATGATATATTTGTTAAGTTTGTTTTTCTTATCAATTTATATAAAAAACTTATTAAAGGGTCTGTATGACCGTTAAGCAACTTCGCGCTTTTCTGGCGGTAGCCCAAACTCTGAGCTTTACCCAAGCCTGTGAGCGCCTGCACTTGTCTCAGCCAGCACTCAGCTTGGCCATCAAAGGGCTTGAAGATTCGCTGGGGGGAAAACTGCTGATACGCAGTACCCGTAGCGTTCGACTCACACCTGAAGGTGAAACCCTTATCCCACTGGCGAAGCACTTACTTGCTCAATGGGATAATACTGAAGAGCGACTACGCCAACGCTTCACTCTCCAACTTGGCCGTTTAAGCGTAGCAGCCATGCCCTCTTTTGCGTGTAATTTGCTTCCCAGCGCTCTGGTTACCTTTCGTCGGCAATATCCTAAAATTAATATTACTGTCCATGATGTTATCAACGAAGAAGTCATCGACATGGTGCGCTCTCGCCAAGTGGAAATCGGCATTGCCTTTTTACCCGAAGGAACCGGCAGCTTAACGTTTACGCCACTCTTTGAAGATCAGTTTATCGCTGTTGTCCCCCCCGAATCAGGCTTGGCCCAGGCCAACACACTGAGCTGGGCCACATTGTTACAACAGGATTTTATTACCCTTCAACGCCCATCAATGGTGCGTAGATTGTTAGAGCAGGGACTTGCCAAACAACACATTGACTTACCGGTCGCTTTTGAAAGCCATCAGCTCTCAACCGTTGGTAGAATGGTGGCAGATGGCTTAGGTGTAAGTGCCGTGCCTTCAATGTGTATTCAGCAAATGCACCAACTCGGCGCTCGTTGCGTTCCCTTAACCTCACCAGGCATTGCCTGCCGAGTTGGGATACTGACGCATCATGAGTTATCTGTCGCGGCACAGGCACTGAGTAAAGTGCTAATCGAAGGTATCAACACACCGACACTGACGCCCTAGCACATCCGTTAAGCATGCTAAGGTTTGGTAATATACTGGGCAGCGGGGGCGTGATCCTTTAGCATTTACGCGGGGTTGCCTTTAAATTGGTCACCTATCGCTAGAATTGCACCACTGGTGTCATCATACGTAAAAGGAACTGTGGTATGTCTACTGCCAAAGGAGTCGTCAGCCTGTTGTTGCTGACGCTAACGACGCTGTTTTGGGGCGTGCCACTCATTTTGTTAACGCTGTTAAAAGTCATCACCCCAGGACGACATCAAAAACAGAGAATTCTTGATGGCCTGTGCAGCGTTGCGCTCAATTGGATTGGCGCAAATCTGTGGTGGATGCGCCGGTGGATCAAGCCTGATGTCAATATCAGCATTCCGGACTCACTCAGTCCACATCAATGGTGGCTGGTTATTTCAAACCACCGCAGTTGGACAGATATCTTCATTCTGTTTATGGCATTGCATCGCCGCATTCCAATGCCTCGGTTCTTTTTGAAACATCAGTTAATTTGGATTCCTATCGTCGGGCTGGCATTTTGGGCGTTAGAATTCCCTTTTATGCGGCGCTTCAGTCGTGAGCAACTTGCAAAAAACCCTAAACTCGCCACTATCGACCGTGAATCAACTGAGCGCGTTTGCCGGCAAGCTAGAAATGCCCCCATTGCAATATTTAATTTTGTCGAGGGGACACGCTTTACCGTAGCAAAACGGGAAAAACAGCAAAGCCCATTTCGGCACTTACTGAGACCCAAAGCTGGCGGTGTCTCTCAAGTGCTTAGCCTGCTTGGTGACAAACTGGATGGCATTTTGGATGTAACCATCAGCTATGAAAATCCAACGCCAACTTTCTGGGGTTTTCTATGCGGAAAAGAGGCTTGCATTACACTTAACGCAAGGCAACTCGCTATTCCCCAATGGATGAACGAAGCCAACTATCACGAAGAACAGCAGCACAAGGAACGGTTCCACGCATGGATCAATTCACTCTGGCAGGAAAAAGACGCCTTGTTAGCCAAGCAAACCAACCACGACTAGCTCGGTGGTTAGCGGTCTGTGTGCTAGCAACGTTGTTAGTGGGATGTGCTGGCTCTCCCTCTTCAAATGATCAAAATAACCCTGTCCCCAGTAGTACTGCCGGTCAAATAAATGGTGAATGGGTAAAGGTACAGCGCGGCGATACGCTGGGAAAACTTGCGAACCGAGCAAATGTTCCACTAGAACGTCTTGAACGCTTCAACCCTGGAACAAATGCTCAACGCTTAAACGTTGGACAGCGTTTATTAATACCTACCCAGCAAGAGCGAGCGCCCTCTGGCGGGCCCTATCGCTACCAAATTCGGCCGGGCGATACCTACTCAAGTATCGCGCGCCATTTTGGCACCACATCAGGGCGTATACAGAGTGCCAATCCTGGCGCCTCTCCCACAGCGCTCAGAGTTGGCCAAATTGTCAGTGTACCGCTTAGTAGCAGCACCACCTCAAGCAGCGCCAGCAGTTCTAGCGTAAGCCGGCCAGCGGCGGCACCGACGCCAAACGCAAGCCTACCTGCATCTGCACGTCGTTGGCCTTGGCCCTTAGAGGATTACCGGATTGTGCGCCGTTTTGGTGCCGATAGCCGTGGTACGCTTCAACCTATGCTACTGGCCACCCAAGCAGGTGCCAAAGCCCAAGCAGTCGCGCCAGGTGAAGTGCGTTTTGCAGATGGAATGCGCCAGCTTGGCGAAGTTGTCATTATTCATCATGCGGATAACTTACAAACCGTCTACGCGCTGTGCGAACGCATTTTAGTCCGTGTCGGCCAGCAAGTGAGTACAGGCGACCCGCTATGTGATGTCGGCCAAAGCAGTGCGACACAGCGCTACGACTTGCTTTTCGACCTGCGTCAAGGTGGCAAACCGATTGATCCTCGACAAGTATTAAGATGACGTAAAAAAGCCCCTGAATTTCAGGGGCTTTTTTCATGAACAATGGCGGTATTAGCCGCGATAATAGCCTGGCTTCACAAACGGAGTAGGTGTCACCACCATCGGCAGCTGTTTACCTCTCACCAACGCATAAACAGTGGTCTCAGGCGCTTCCCATTCACGCCCCACGTACCCCATGGCAATTGGCTTACCAACACTTGGCCCAAAGCCACCGGAAGTCACAACACCAATTTCATTGCCATTTGCATCAACTAAAAGCGCGCCCTCTCTTACTGGTGCACGCCCTTCTGCCACTAACCCTACCCGCTTACGCGTATGATCTTTGGCGGCTACTTGGTGCAGAATAAGATCCGCTCCTGGGAAACCTGCCGGACGCTCCCCACCATGTCGGCGAGGCTTACCAATCGCCCAAATAAGCCCAGCTTCTACAGGCGTCGTCGTCATATCCATATCGTGCCCGTACAAGCACAGCCCTGCTTCTAGGCGAAGCGAGTCGCGTGCACCCAAACCAATCGCTTCAACTTCGGGCTCAGCTAACAGCTGCTCTGCAAATGCCTGGCATGCATCAGAAGCTACTGATATTTCAAAGCCATCTTCACCGGTGTAACCGCTACGACTAATCCAGACTTCCTGCCCCGCCATCGTGAAGCGGCCATGCTGCATAAACGTTAGCTCACACGCTTGGGGGCACAGACGTTCCATGACATCGCGTGCTTGCGGGCCTTGCAGAGCCAGTAGCCCGCGGTCGAGTACCTCAATGTGATGAGTAGCAGCAAGATTCGTACGCAGATGGGCAATATCCTGCTCTTTGCAAGCAGCATTGACGACCAGATAAAAATGATCACCTGCATTGACGGCCATTAGATCATCGATAATACCGCCATCAGTCCCGGTAAATAGTCCGTAGCGCTGTTCACCTTTGCTTAACCCCACTAGGTCTGCTGGGATGAGTGACTCAAGCGCTTCGGCAACATTGTCACCAGAAACCGCTATTTGGCCCATGTGAGAAACATCAAACAGCCCACATTGCTGACGTGTGTGCTCATGCTCTTTTTTGACACCCAATGGGTATTGCACCGGCATGTCATAACCCGCAAAGGGAACCATTTTGGCTCCTAGCGAAAGATGCAATTCATGGAGTGGCGTCTGTTTAAGGTCGGTCATGGGATTTCCTCGGTCGAGAAAGAGAAACGGGAAGCCATGACTGGCTTCCCGGCTCTATTACATCTTATCGGCCCATATTACGTTGAATAGGGCTTACTTATCATGATCCAGCGCTTCACCTGGCAGCACATCTTTGCCTGCAAAGTAATCACGGGTAAGTTTGAATACCACTGGCGAAAGTAGCGCCAGCGCGATCAAGTTAGGAATGGCCATCATAGCGTTAAAGGTATCAGCCATCAGCCAAATAAAACCAAGCTGCGCGATAGCACCCAGCGGGATTGCCAGAACGAACAGCACGCGATACAGCATAATCGAACGTGTACCGAACAGGAACTGACAGCACTTTTCGCCGTAGAAAGACCAGCCAAGAATGGTGGTGAATGCAAACACAGCTAGGGCAATCGCAACAATCTGGTTACCAAAACCGGGCAAGGCAGCATCGAACGAAAGCGCCGTCAGTGATGCACCCGCCTCACCATCAATCCATACCGTGGAGGTCAAAATAACCAGTGCCGTAATGGTGCAAACGACGATGGTATCGATAAAGGTGCCCAGCATGGCGATGAGGCCTTGGCGAACCGGGTTTTTGGTCTGCGCTGCTGCGTGTGCAATTGGTGCACTACCTAAACCTGCTTCGTTAGAGAAAATACCGCGTGCTACACCAAACCGGATAGCTGCCATTACTGCCGCACCGGCAAAGCCACCCGCTGCTGCCATCGGATTAAAGGCGTAATAGAAAATCAAACCAAACGCTTCACCAATTTGGCTTGCATTAATGATCAATACCAACAGCCCGGCAATCACGTAAGCAATCCCCATGATGGGCACTAGTTTACCGGCTACTTTTGCAATGCGCTTAATGCCACCGAGGATAACAGCACCCGCCAGCACCATGATAATTACGCCGGTTAGCCAATGCGGAACACCAAAGGTAGAATCCATAGCATCCGCTACAGAGTTGGACTGTACGGTGTTACCGATCCCGAAAGCTGCTACCGCACCAAAGAATGAGAACAGCCCCCCCAGCCAGAGCCATTTCTTACCGAGGCCATTCTTTATATAGAACATCGGGCCACCGACATGGTAGCCAGTGCTATCGGTTTCACGATAACGCACAGCCAGAACTGCTTCAGAAAATTTAGTGGCCATCCCCACTAACGCAGTGATCCACATCCAGAACACCGCACCTGGGCCACCAAGCGCAATAGCCGTTGCCACACCCGCGATATTACCTGTGCCAATCGTGGCAGATAGCGCCGTCATCAGTGCATCAAAAGGCGAAATCTCACCGTCTTGGTCAGCAGACGCCTGGTCAGCATCTGCTTTGCTAGGCTTAGGGTCGCGGCCTTGCCACATTAGTTTGAAACCCACACCGAGCTTTCTAATCGGCATCAGTTTCAAGCCAATCTGTAAGTAAATCCCTACACCTAGCAGTAGGACCAACATTATCGGGCCCCAAACGACACCGTTAATTGCCCCTAGGAGGTTAGTTAGTATTTCCACGCGCTTCTCCTTACCCTGTTCGTTAGCTCGTTTATTATGGGTACCGGGCAGTCAAGCTGCCTTATTTAATGCTGCTGAGTTATCAAACATTTCCACCATAGCGCGTCTCACGCTTTGAAAAAACGCATGATCAGCATGTTTTACACCATTTTCCTAGTGCGCATCCATCGTGATGTCGCAACTCAGCAGAGAAAGCATCTGTTTTTACAAATTCTAACAGATGTAAAGCATCAGGAAACTCGAAGTGGCTTTTTTGCCGCCATGGGGTGTTGAAGAAATTTGTTTCCGATTGGAAACACGTTAACATATGGCACAGATCGCCTGACTTAGAACTGGCCAATAGTCGCCAAGGCGAACGACAGGCGTTAGTATGCTCCTGTCCAGACAACTGTTTCATAAAGGGAATCATCATGAGCAATCTTCCTGCCAATCTTCGTTATGCCGAAAGCCACGAATGGGTACTTGACCACCAAGACGGTACCGTCACGATCGGCATTACTGATCATGCCCAAGAAGCGTTGGGTGACGTTGTTTTCGTTGAACTGCCAGAAGTCGGTCAGGCACTCAACAAAGGCCAAGAGTTTGGCGTTATCGAGTCTGTTAAGGCGGCTTCTGACCTTTACTCGCCGGTTAACGGTGAAGTTATCGAAGTGAATGAGGCACTTGAAGATTCGCCGGAGACAGTCAATGAAGCGCCTTATGAAGGTGGTTGGATCATGAAGGTGCGCCTGACAGACACAGCCCTTGAAGGGTTGCTAGACGCAGATGCTTACCAGGCAACACTTAGTTCAGACGATTAATTAGTCGGAAAGCCTGCGTAAAGCAGGCTTTCTAGTTTCACCCTGCGCGGTTTTCTCATTACGTTCGGAACCCTCCCATGCCATTTGAAACACGCCGTTTGGCCGAACTGGCCGACCATGATGCTTTTATCAAACGCCACAATGGGCCTAGCCCCGCTGATGTCGACACCATGTTAAAAGCGCTCAATTTGCAGCGCATGGAAGATCTTATTGAGCAAACCGTGCCAAGCGATATCCGCCTTGGCCGTGAGTTAGCCCTGGACGACCCACGCAGTGAAGCAGAAGCTTTAGACTATTTAAGCCAGCTGGCGCGCCAAAATCGAGTAGCCAAAAGCTACATCGGGCAAGGTTACTACGGCACCCACATGCCGGCAGTCATTCAGCGCAATGTGCTGGAAAATCCGGGCTGGTACACCGCTTACACGCCTTATCAACCTGAGATCTCTCAAGGCCGACTAGAGGGCCTGCTCAACTTTCAGCAGGTCATTATGGATTTAACCGGTATGGAGCTTGCCAATGCTTCATTGCTGGATGAGGCGACCGCCGCAGCAGAAGCGATGGCGCTATGCAAGCGTAGCAACAAGAAAAGTAAGTCAACGGCTTTCTTTGTTGCCGATGATCTATTTCCGCAAACATTAGACGTTATCAAAACTCGCGCGGAGTTTTTTGGCTTTGAGCTAATCAGTGGCCCAGCAGAAACGCTGGCAGAACACGATGTGTTTGGTGCCCTGGTGCAATATCCTTCCGCCAGCGGCAACATCACGGACATTTCTCCTCTACTAAGTGCTGCCAAAGAACGCGGCATCATGACGTGCGTCGCCACGGATCTATTGAGCCTAGTGCTGCTTAAAGAACCAGGCGCAATGGGCGCTGATATCGTCGTCGGTAACTCCCAGCGTTTTGGTGTCCCCATGGGCTTTGGTGGCCCGCATGCGGCTTTCTTCGCCACATCCGACAAGCTAAAGCGCTCGATTCCTGGCCGCATTATTGGTGTATCCAAAGATAGCCGCGGTAACACTGCATTACGCATGGCCATGCAAACCCGCGAGCAACATATCCGCCGCGAGAAAGCGACTTCCAATATTTGTACTGCTCAGGCACTACTAGCAAATATTGCTGGCTTCTACGCTACCTACCATGGTGCAGAAGGCCTACGCAAAATTGCAGGCCGCGTGCATCGCCTCACCACCTTGCTAGCGGAAGGTCTTAAGCAAGGTGGGGTCATGTTAGCGAACGACAGCTGGTTTGATACGCTCCGCCTGACCCAAGTAGATGCTGGAAAAATTCATGGCCGCGCCATGACGCATGATATCAACCTTCATTACTTCGCCAATGGCGATGTGGGCATTAGCCTGGATGAAACTACGACAGCTCACGACGTCGCGACGCTGTTTGATGTGCTGTTAGGCGATGAGCACGGCTTGTCCGTCGCAGCGCTGGATGGACAGGTTATTAGTGACGAACTCAGCGGCATTCCTCCACTGTATCGGCGTGAAAGCAGCTTTTTGGAACACCCCACGTTTACCCGTTATCGCAGCGAAACCGAGATGCTGCGTTATTTGAAACGTCTCGAGAACAAAGACCTTTCCTTGGCTCATGCCATGATCCCGCTGGGTTCGTGCACGATGAAGCTAAACGCTACCAGTGAAATGATTCCGATCTCCTGGCCTGCGTTTGCGCACCTCCACCCGTTCGCCCCCCGCGACCAAGTGGCCGGCTATCATCAAATGATTGATGAGCTAGCCGCTTTCTTAGTGGAAGTGACGGGTTATGACCATATCTCCATGCAGCCCAACTCAGGTGCCCAGGGTGAATATGCGGGGCTGCTAGCCATTCGTCGCTATCAGGCAGCACAAGGAGAATCCCATCGTGATGTGTGCTTAATCCCCAGCTCTGCCCACGGCACTAACCCAGCGTCTGCAGCCATGCTAAGCATGGACGTTGTCGTAGTTGAGTGTGATGCCAACGGCAACATTGACTTGGATGACCTGACGCGCAAAGCCGAGCAGCACAGTGATCGCCTATCTGCCGTAATGATCACGTATCCCTCTACTCACGGTGTATTTGAGTCCCATGTTCGCAAGGTTTGCGAGGTAGTACATCAGCATGGCGGCCAAGTGTATGTGGATGGTGCCAACATGAATGCTCAGGTGGGTTTGACGCGGCCCGGTGACTTCGGTGGTGATGTCTCGCACCTCAATCTGCACAAAACATTTTGTATACCCCACGGTGGCGGTGGCCCGGGCATGGGCCCGATTGGTGTCAAAGCTCACCTTGCCCCCTTCGTTTCCAATCACGTGGTTACGCCTATTAATGGTGTTAACCCAGAAAACAGTGCGGTTTCCGCTGCAGCATTTGGCAGCGCGTCAATTCTGCCAATCTCTTGGGCTTACATTAAGATGATGGGCGCACGTGGGCTTCGCGAAGCAACTGAGCTGGCTATTCTTAATGCCAATTATATTGCCAAGCGATTAGAGAGTGCTTATCCGATTCTCTACCGTGGCCAGAACGGCAATGTCGCCCACGAATGCATCATCGATATTCGCCCGCTCAAGAGTGCTTCTGGTATCAGTGAAGAAGATATTGCCAAGCGTCTGATGGACTACGGTTTCCATGCACCGACCATGTCGTTCCCTGTACCAGGCACACTGATGATCGAGCCTACAGAGTCTGAGTCACTCTACGAAATTGATCGCTTCTGTGATGCCATGATCGCGATTCGAGAAGAGATTGCGCGCGTCGAAAAGGGTGATTGGCCGCTGGATAATAACCCGTTGGTGAATGCCCCTCATACCCAAGCAGATTTGATGGATAGCGAGTGGCAACGCCCTTATGACCGTAAGCTGGGCGCCTTCCCAACAGAGGCTGTAGCTGCGTCAAAGTATTGGCCTGCGGTTAACCGCGTTGATAACGTATTCGGTGATCGGCAACTTATCTGCACTTGCCCTAGCATTGACGAATACCGCCGTTAATACTCAACGCATACGCTATTAGACGACAAGACATCCCTGTCTCTTAAACGCCCTTGGCGCTCGTTATTCGGGCACCAGGGGCGTTTTTTCTTGCAGGCGTTGGTGATGAAACCCCTCCAGTAGCTTTTCATAACGTTTCGGCAAGACCGAATCTCGCCGGCGCAATAGATAAAGCACTTCATTAATCCCTTGAGGTAACGCCAACGCTTTTACTTGGCGCTGCCAAGGGGAGGTTTCTAACACCAGGCGTGAGACAACGGTAAAACCTAGCCCTCGCGCGACCGCATCCAGCACCATGCTCACTTCATTAGTAAATCCCTGATGTCGAAAGTGCGTCATTGAACGAAATTCGTCTGGATAATTGGCGCGCAGCAGTGCGTTGGCGTGATTAATGCCGTCGTAGTAATTAAGAAAGCCTATGCCCATCAGGTCGGTTAGCGTGCTACCAGCGAAATCAGCAGGCACGACTAAACATAATGGCTCTTTGTGCCATACCGTGCAGGTCAATTCGGTATGGTTGACCTGCTCAGTCACGATGCCAATATCGTAGCGGCCTTCAAGCAGGTCATTAACGATTTCGTGATTAAAAGCAAAACTGTAATTGACCGTTAAGTTGGGGTGCATCTGCTGCTGGCCAAGAATAAAAGGATAAAACATCAACCCAACACTTCCTGGGGATGCAATCCGGCATTCACCGCTATCCAGCGAGTCGTCATCTAAACCATGGCGAAACTGCTCATGCTCGGCAAATAGCTTCAACGCATAATCATAAGCCCTTCGTCCAGACTCCGTTAGCGTAAAACTTCTGCCCTTTCTCTCTATCAGCGGTTTATCTAAATAGCTTTCTAACTTGCGGATATGCTGGCTGACGCCAGGCTGCGTCATCTCCAAACGGCGCGCAGTTCGTGTGAAACTCCCCGTTTCCACTAACGTTATAAACGTCCGAAAATACTGGGCATTAAACATAATAAAGCGCCATCTTAACTAGCCACCGTGTGCTCTTAACGAGAGCACAGAGTAGCACAATCCGACTCTTAAACGGACGCTAAGGACCAGCACTACCCTTATTGCTTGAATTCAGTTAGTAAAGGCCATGATAGTATGTGGTTTCGTTAACAATATGATTAGGGACAGCCAGACTAATGACGCAACTCCCAGTGCCGCGCGCCACCATTTCCAGCATTATTTCCCCGGAAGGGAGCCTCGAAGTGCTTTCCCAGCATGAGGTCAACCGTTTAAAAAGCACCTCTAAAAGTGGCCTGCATGACCTGCTACGCCGCTGTGCACTCGCGGTGCTTAACTGCGGCAGCCCAACGGATGATAGTTTGGCCATCATGGAAGCCTACAAAGACTTTGATATTGAAGTTTTACAGCAAGACCGAGGCATCCGCCTGAAGCTAACCAATGCTCCCGCCGAAGCCTTTGTCGACGGACGAATGATTCGTGGTATACGTGAACATTTATCATCCATTCTTCGCGACATTGTTTATGTTTACAACGAAATCCAACACCACAAGCGGTTTGACTTAACCACGGGTGAAGGCACAACTAACGCCGTGTTTCATATCCTGCGCAAGGCGGGCACGCTGAAGCCTGGGCGCGACCCAAGTTTGGTGGTGTGCTGGGGTGGCCACTCGATTTCCAGAGAAGAGTATGAGTATACCAAGGACGTTGGTTATCACCTTGGCTTGCGGGATCTAGACATCTGCACCGGCTGCGGCCCTGGCGCCATGAAAGGCCCCATGAAAGGAGCTAACGTTGCCCATGCAAAACAGCGTCTTAAAGATGGCCGCTATTTAGGTATTTCTGAGCCAGGTATCATTGCAGCCGAAGCGCCTAACCCTATCGTTAACGAGCTAGTTGTCATGCCAGACATCGAAAAACGGCTCGAAGCATTCGTGCGTTTAGGGCACGGTATTATTGTTTTCCCCGGAGGGGTGGGTACTGCAGAAGAAATTCTTTACCTGCTGGGAATCCTGCTGCATCCAAGCAATCACGATATTCCCTACCCACTCGTGTTTACTGGCCCAGCTGATTCTGCCGAGTACTTCCAGAAAATCGATGAATTCTTAGTTTATACGCTGGGCGAGGATATCCGCCGCTACTACACGATTATTACCGGTAATCCTGTGGCTGTCGCACGCAAAATGCGTGAAGAAATTGACGAGATTGCAGACTTCCGCCGCAAGCATCAGGACGCTTTTTACTACAACTGGCGTCTTACCATTGCACGTGACTTTCAGGCCCCCTTCGAGCCAACCCATGAAGCTATGCGCGGTCTAGCGCTTCACCGTCAGCAGCCTACTCATGAACTAGCGGCCAACTTGCGTCGTGCTTTTTCTGGCATTGTGGCGGGTAACGTTAAAGAGCCGGGGATTCGAGCAATTGAAGCCCATGGACCTTTTGAGTTAACCGCTGAACCAGAACTCATGCAGCGCTTAGACGAGCTATTAACCTCATTTGTCGCCCAAGGACGCATGAAACTTGATGGACAAGCATATACACCCTGCTATGTTCTCAAGTAACTAATTTAGCAAGCACAGTCTTTATCAGGCGCAACCCAGCCGCGCTGCGCCTGATACATCAGGAAACTCACCGTGATTATTGCTCTTTTAACGCTGATTGCAGCAGGCATCATCAAAGGTGCCATCGGTTCTGGCGTGCCAGTCATAGTCGTACCTGTTCTCACCATGCTCTACGACGTGAAGCTAGCCATTGCCGTATTAATCGCCCCCAATTTGTTCAGCAATGTTTTACAGGTTTGGCAATACCGGCATCATTTGTTGCCACTGCGTTTTCTCGCTGCCTTCTCTTTATCAGGTGGGTTAGGCATTGTGTTGGGCACATGGGGATTAGTCGTGTTATCACCCACTCTTTTATCGCTCGGCGTGGCCGCGTCGATCGTGCTCTATCTGGTCATCAAAATAGCTAGGCGAACGCTTGCTCTTCCTTTCGCGACCGCCAACCGCATCGTACTGCCTGTTGGCTTGCTCGCTGGCGTACTGCAAGGTGCGGCGGGTATGTCGGCACCCGCGTCTGTAACGTTTCTAAACGCAATGCAGTTGGAGCGACGCGTGTTTATCGGCTCTATCTCTGTGTTTTTTGTTGCCATCACCTGCGTGCAAATACCCGCGCTGCTGAGTGCGGAAATACTCACACTGGAACGCACGCTTTACAGCTTCATAGCGCTATTCGTCATTCTCGCCGCCATGCCCATCGGCGCACAGCTCGGCAAACGCCTACCGCACCGTTGGTTTGATAATCTCATCATGCTGTTGCTAGCAGGCATTGCAGTCAAAATTATTGTGGATGCTGCACTTTAAACCATGACGACCGCCTCACTGAGCAGAAAGAGTGTCAAACCGCTACACTGATGACGCAGTCGCAACTCCTTGCCTAGGCGTTAATGGCAAGGTGAAAACCACCACCAAGGAAAGGATAAACAGCATGGAAATGATCGATCAGCTTCGGGATGGAAAAACCAAAGCATTCGCCAAGCACTGCTTTGAACGCTACTCCCCTGAAGAGCTGAATGCCGCCTCAGAAGGTGTGCCGGATCAGGACGAAATGGCGCACTGGGAAATTACCGCTGGCCAATGGGAAGAAGCCATTGCAGCTGCACTTGCGGATCATCATTCACAAGGCTAAATAGAGTGCTAGGCTAACGTGAGTATTATTAGCGCCACCTATGATTTGTTATCCCCCTAGGTGGCGCTGATCTTTCACAAATAGGTATTGGCTTATTTCTGCTTAGCCTCGAGTATGCGCCAGCCCATTTTCTCAGCCTCAATTAACAGATAAATCATTCCGCTACTTAAAATGATGGCTAGCCAATGCATAATGCTTAACCCTTCGCTACCGAAGATAAGCTGCATAAAGGGTAGATAGGTAAACGCCATTTGCAGCAGCATCACCATCATAATAGCGATCCATACTGGCCGACTGCCAAAAATGCCGGCAAACGACAGCGTACTATTAATTAAAAAGCGGCTATTGATTAAATAAGCGGCACTGCCAGTGACCAGCATATTGACCGCCCCTGCCCGCGCTAGCGCTTCGCTGCCCTCTTGGTTGAGTATCCAAGAGAACATGCCGAAGACGCCAACAAGCAGTAGCACAGACACAAAAATCACTCGCCATAATAAAAACAGATCAAGCAGCGGTGCTTTAGGATCTCTTGGCTGGCGCGCCATTAAGTCTTTTTCCCCAGTCTCAAACGCTAATGCCAGACCTAGCGTAATCGCTACCACCATATTTACCCATAATGCCTGTAACGGCGTTACCGGTAGCACCGAGCCGGATAGTACGGCTAGCATGATCGCCAAGCCTTGAGCACCGTTGGTGGGCAGAATAAAGGTGATCGTTTTACGGATGTTATCGTAGACTTTGCGGCCTTCTTCAATAGCACTGACAATGGTTGCGAAGTTATCATCTGCCAGTACCATTTCAGAAGCATCTTTCGCCGCCTCAGTCCCCTGTACTCCCATAGCAACGCCGACATCAGCACGTTTTAAGGCTGGCCCATCATTAACGCCATCCCCAGTCATGGAGCAAACCCCGCCCCGCGCCTGCATCGCTTTTACTAAGCGCAGCTTATGCTCAGGGGACGCCCGAGCAAAGACATCAATCTCAAGAATGATGTTTTCTAACGCCTGATCGGACATCGCTTCAATTTCTCGCCCAGTAAGCGCTTTCTGGGTTTGCGCAAAACCCAGTTGTTTAGCAATAGCCAGCGCTGTCGAAGCATGATCACCGGTAATCATAACGGGACGAATACCTGCTTGCTGGCAACGTTTAACTGCCTCGATTGCCTCTTCTCTTGGTGGGTCCAGCAAGCCAATAATTCCCAGTAAGCGCAACCCACCTTCAATATGGTGATGATCAAGCTCATCGATTGCAGCGGCAGGTTTATCCGCAATAGCTAGTACGCGTAAACCTCGCGAGGAAAGCTCGTGAATACGGTTTTCCCACTCATTACGATCAATAGCGACAGTGCCTTGCTTGGTAGCAACGCTGTCGCACATTTCTATCAAACGATCAGGCGCCCCCTTTACGATGACACGCTGGCCATCAGCTTCTGCATGTAGAGTGGCCATATACTTAAAGTCTGACTCGAAAGGGATCGCATCTACCCGCGGAAACTGCAGGCGCACCTCTGACGTTTTTATTCCTGCTTTTTCCCCGGCAACTACTAACGCGCCCTCTGTCGGGTCACCATAAATCTGATATTGTCCCGCTTGCTGATGCAGCTCAGTGTCGTTACACAATACGCCAGCACGTAAAAAATCGCTTAACGAATAAGAACGGTTCATATCGACAGATTCTGTTTCTTGTTCACCGCTGGCACTCACTCGATAAAAAGATCCTTCGGGTGAAAACCCGATACCCTCGATGAGGAACTGCTCGTCACCCAGCCATATCGCTTGGGCCGTCATTTCATTGCGCGTCAATGTGCCCGTTTTATCGGAAAAAATAGTCGAGATGGAGCCCAACGTTTCTACAGCAGGAAGCCGACGAATAATGGCGTTGCGCTTCGCCATGCTTTGCACGCCAAGCGCGAGCCCGATGGTGACAATGGCAGGTAGACCTTCAGGAATCGCGGCCACCGCTAGACCGACAGCAGCCATAAACATATCCGCAGCGGGCTGGTCATGAAGAAGCGTGCCTAACAGCGCGGTAATAGCGGCGGCACCCAAGATAAAAATTGCCAGCACCCTACCCGCACGATCAAGCTGCTGAAGCAGCGGTGTTTTAATTTTTTCCACACCACGCAGAAGTTCAGAAATTTTGCCGATTTCAGTGTAACGCCCCGTCTCAACGACCAAACCACGGGCATTGCCTTGCACCACAATTGTACTGGCAAACGCCATACTGCTTCGCTCCGCAAGATCCACATCTGCGCCCACTGGGTGCGACTGCTTCTCCACAGGAACCGACTCCCCAGTTAGAGCCGCCTCGTCGGTGCGAAAACGCCGCGCTTCAATCAGTCGCACGTCCGCAGGTATCCGGTCACCACTCTCCACCAGCACGATGTCCCCTGGCACTAACGCTTCGGCAGGAATGGTAGTGCGCTTCCCGTCACGTATGACATTGGCCTGGGGAGAAAGCATATTGCGGATGCTATCAAGCGCTTGCTCAGCTTTTCCTTCCTGGATAAAACCAATCAGCGCAATCACGGCTACCACCCCCACAATGGCCGCCGCATCAATGACGTGCCCAAGCAAGAAACTGGCAATAGCAGCAACCAGCAGTATAAGAATTAAAATATTATTGAGCTGATCCAATAAACGCCGATACCAAGGACGTCCCTGAGCCTGCTGAAGACGATTCGGCCCGTAGCGCTCTATACGCACTAGAGCCTCTGCAGTGGATAGGCCATCGGCAGTAGTGGCCTGCCACGCCAGCGCTTGATCTATCGAGGCACAATGCCACTTTCGAGAAGGCTTCACCGGTATTTGAGGGTTTTCCATCCATAAGCTCCCTTGTTAACTATACGGTCAGCTTACCGCAGGTTGTTGCGCCGCAACACTACTAGTATCTATAAACTAACAAGAGGATGATGCAACGCAAAAAAGACGCCAATCTAGCTAAACTAAAAATTTTCGGTGCCTTAAATTAGATATTTTCAATGTAACGTTTTTTTGATTTATTTTCGCCAATCAATATGTTGCTACATCGAAAATAATGCTACGCGATTAGTTATCAGCTCGGATTCGCAAATTGCCTTACACAACATTTGTGAAAACAACATATCTATAGTAGAAAAAAATTAAAAATCACATGGCTAAACAATATTTCATGCTTAGCTAACAAATAAGAAAAATTCCTATTAATCTAAAGGAAATGGTCAAAATATTGAAATATTAAAAAAATAATATAAAATTAAAAAATAATCCTAAAAATATATTACCTATATAATTAAAAATCAAAAACCTAATTACTTATTTTAATTTATATTAAAAAAAATCCAGCAAGCCTGCAAAAACAATTTACAACATAATAATATATTTTTACAAAAAAAAGAGGGGGGGTTACCAAAATGAATACATCTTTTACTTCTTCACACAATAAAAGCATTTTTGCTTCACCTTCACTTAGTGAGCTAGAATTACTTCTAACGTTCTCTCAACCTTTATTTACACTACGTAAAAAAACAACACTGATAATAGATGGTGAAAAATTCAAAGGCTTATATCTTGTCCACAGTGGACTATTAAAAAAAAGCCAATTAAAAAAATCGTCGGAAAATGAAATAATTACATCTTTTTTCTTCCCGGGGGATCTGATAGGATTAGATTCAATTTGTGAAGGACATTATAATGGCTCTGTCACATCGATAGAAACATCCGGTCTATCATTAATAAAATTCAAAAAAATAGAAGATCTCCCAATAACAAAGACAAGTCATATTCAGTTATTAAAAATTTTAAGTAAGACGATGCGTAATGAACACACTCGCTTGTGGCACACACTAAGTCAGTCATCAGACTCTAGATTAGCGTATTTTTTCATTACTATGTCTAGTAAATTTCGTGAACAAGGATATTCTCCTAACTCTTTCAGGCTACCCATGTCGAGGCAAGACATAGCAAATTATCTATGCATGGCTTCAGAAACAGTTAGCCGCATTGTTAGTCGCTTCGAAAACGAGGGGCTACTTGAGGCTAATGGCCACGAGTATTTGATATTAAACCCTAGAGGATTAGCTGACATAGCCGAAAAAGCATAATCAACTAACACATCGAAGCATATAAAAAAGACCAAAATTAAGCTGAATGCTTGACTGCAATTGACTCAATTCTATTACGCCCGCTACGTTTAGCTTTCAGAAGCAAATGATCAGCACGATGAATTAGTGTTTCAATATGCACATCATCGCGCTCTAGCTTGGCAACACCAATACTTATAGTAAGTTTAACGCTATTTAAAACCTCTCTCAATCGCTCGGCTATTAGCATAGCATCGGAAACATCTGTTTCTGGTAAAACAATTATAAATTCGTCACCACCATATCGACCTACATGGTCACAATCCCGTACTGTTTCAAGGAGAGTTTTTGCGACTTCTTTAAGTGCTTTGTCTCCAACAGGGTGGCCCTGGCTATCATTAATTACCTTAAAATGATCAAGATCGAGCATCATTAGGCATAGAGATAGTCCATACCGGCGAACACGCTTAAACTCAGCACTAGCCAACTCTAAAAGATAACGGCGATTATATGTGCCAGTGAGAAAGTCATGGTTGGCTAGATAAAAAAGCTCCTCGTTAGTGGCCATTAATTTAGCAGTCCGTTCCTTGACTTTCCTCTCCACTTCACTTTCAATATATTTATTTAGCTCATTTACTGTATTTTTCAGATTCTTTTCGTAGATAATTCCAAGCAAATGTGACAGGGAACCCTGTGCATCAGAAATTGGTACTAAAATTAGCTGATTCCCTCCCTCCAGGTTTTTCTCATAAATATTTTTAACAGGCGGTTCATAACAAACAGATGTACACTCCTCTATACATTGAGCACAGCTTGCTACTACTTCTTCGCTAACCGGCTTTGAAAACAACTGGCCAAGATGCTTACTTTCATATTCAACTTCGCAACTTAACTTTTCATTTTTAAACGGGTCTATTGCTATTATGATAAACTTATTTTCCCCGAAAATTTTTACGAAAAACATTTGTCTAGGGAAAAAACCAAACATATTCTCCATTGTTATAAAAGCATCACTACCAAGCTGATTTATAGTTCTTAACGCACTCCAAAATGAAAACATGACCTCCCCCCTTCATAAAAAACAAACTTATTAACTTATATTTTATTTAATATGGCGGCATTCAGTGCTAATGAGTCAGATTTCCAACATTTTTTGTATTTTTTAATTAACTTCAACTCATTGTTTTTTTGCTTAACGCAATCCCACAATGTCTTATGCAGTTCAGGGGTAGAATTTGTTTCCAACAGGTAATTAAACAAAACACAAGTCTCGCTAGCAGACTCTTCAGCGTACTCAAGCAAATGCTTCCCCATACGTTTGTCTATAACAAAGAAGTGAGGACTGTTATTTCTATAAAAGCTTGGGAGCTTCCAAGTAGAAGAATCAATCACACAATCACCTAGCCCTAACTGCAAGGCAGCCTCATGCAGCTTACTAAGACGGTGTACACACTCTAATCCAATTGAGCTCATTAAACGGCTGACAGAAGAGTCAACCGTAAGAAAGCTAAGCGACAACCATCTATATCGATTAAGTTCTATTGATTCATGTGAATTCGCTAAATCGAGCTGCTCGTACGGTAGAAAATTAGGAAATGCAATCTTTTCCATGTCGTGTTTCTCTCTGTGCGCTAAATGTATATAGAACTATGAACAACGCTATCTTAGTTCGAAACAAAATTTATCTTCTATGACATTTGTCAACTTTATTAAAAAACATGAAGACAGGACATCAATAACAGTACGAATCATATTTTAGCACTAGCTTTCACTCATCCAAATTAAGTATTTAAATAAACAATATCTAATAAAAAAGTACTGATTTATTTATCAATAAAAACATGCATTTAAAATATAACATCGAATTATCACACTGTTGCAGTCAATAAAAAATATGACCAGCGTCAAATGAATCGCGATTAATAACAAACTCCATGCCAAGCACGGCTATGCTATTTCAAACGGCACATGAGGAACCAATACAATGACAACGTTACTGTTTCCTAATCTGACAGCAAAGTCCATCAGCAGCGAGTCTATGCTGGTGCTTTGGTATCAGCCTTGGGTGGAAACCACACATTCGGCCGCCAAGCTACAACGTATCTGGCTAGCAGCAGCCAATGAAGCACTTCGTCATGAACTGGATTTTATTTCAGCGGTGACTCCAATCTACAGCAAGCTAACCTGCTGCATGCTCGGCTTTAAAGGGCCTCAAACCCTCTCATCAATGGCAATTTGCTACCACAACACTGCAGAAGATATGACAGAAGCAACGTTCAACCGCATGCGCAAAGTATCAGAACTCAGTGAAGACATACGCGAGCGGATATGGAGTGAGCTGTAAGCTGTGGCTAGACTAACCTGAGGGCTGTGAGCAATTATTCAACGGCCCTCTTACCCCAGGGAAGTACGAGGCCTTGATATGCCAACCCCAAGCCGTGAAAGTCTACTTAGCGACCATCACCCTGATGCAGTGCGTAAACGGCTAGCGACTCCAGTAAAAGCATCAACGCTTCCAGATGCTGTGCTCGGCGGTATCGATGGCTGCGTGACGACTTTTGCGGTTGTATCAGGGGCATTTGGAGCAGGTTTTTCACCACAGGTGGCGCTTGTACTGGGTTTCGCCAACTTACTCGCTGACGGCTTCAGCATGGCAGTAAGCAATTACGAAGCCGGGCAGGCACAGCTTGCTCAGATCGCCAGTACTGAGCGTATCGAACGGCAACATATTGACCTGGTGCCTGAGGGCGAACGCGAAGAGATTCGCCAACTTTTTCACGCTAAAGGTTTCGAAGGAGAACTACTTGAACAAGTAGTGGAAACGCTATGTCGTGAACCGGATAGATGGGTGACTACTATGTTACAAGAAGAACATGGGCTTTCATCTGTTGGACTTAACCCTCTTCGAGCAGCGTTAGTTACCTTTAGTGCTTTTTTGATCGTAGGCGCTCTACCGTTACTTCCGTATACGATACCTAGCATAGCAACCACGACGCAGTTTCTAGCCAGTCTAGGGCTGGCTTGCGGCGTATTCCTTGCTATTGGCATGCTCAAGAGCGCCGTCTACGGCCTACCGGCTTGGCGCTCAGGCCTGCGTACTCTTTTCATGGGTAGCGCTGCGGCCGGGCTCGCCTTTGCGACAGGCTATCTCGCGCAGCGTCTATTAGCAGGCTAGGCCTATAAAGACCTGCTTGGCTATTAATAATCATAGTATGTCAGTAAGCTTCACAACTTATGCTAATGATTGCTAATCCAGAATGAAGCTTAAAACCAAAAAACGGCCACCGCTGTAATAGCTAAGTGACCGTTTTATCTGTTTGGTCGGAGTGACAGGATTCGAACCTGCGACCTTTGCAACCCCATCCTGCTAGCGCTACCTTAGGCGCCCAAGCCCCACCACCTCCTATCAGCTATAAGATATTGTTCTTAATAATCTTTTGAAAGCCTCACTATAGAAGCGCTATGTTTGAGTTGGACACCAGACGCAGCATTTACTAATCCAAAATCGCAATATTGGCGCATTTGGGATTTGTAATGGACGACTCTACGAGCCGTCCACTTCGCCAAGCTTAGGCGTCCACCGGGACTAACACCTTCGCTGAGGCTCAAACGGGATGACAAATTTTTCACTTAAGAGAAAGATCACGGAATCAGCAATTAAGCATGCTCAAAGCAAGGGCATTCGCACTATCCACGACATCGAAATTTGAATCGCCCCAGGTTTCATAGACACCTCCAGGCCCTATACTAAAGGTATCTAG
>NZ_JABASV010000007.1 GCF_016107625.1 Vreelandella alkaliphila | reverse complement strand
TGAAAGGCGTTACTTTAAGAGCCTAACGGGTGTCTAAAATATCCGGGGCGATTCAATTAGTGGTTTTATGTGCACAATTTACAGACGTGACCTCATAACGTTCTCGTTTCGCTACCGCTCAAAACTGACTTCCAAGCGGCCGGTCATGAAGATTGGCCGATACCCATCTGTATCTGCTGACGAAGCCAGAGAAATCGCAAAAAAAATGTCGCTGGGACTGGCCAAAGGAATAGAGCCTAGGCTCGAAGAAGATGCCGCCATCAAGGCTCAAAAGCATATCGAAGAACAACAACGCCTGCAGGATGCAACGATTATCAAAGTATTCCTTGATACCGTTTATCGGCCACACAAAGAGCGTATGAAACGAGGCAACGAAGACCTTGAAAGACTTGATCGTCATTTTAAGCCCTGGTATCAGAAACGCATGCCTGAACTCAGCAAGGCTGACGTAACTAGGTGGCACCATGAGCTTGAAAAAACAGGCTTAGCGTTTCTCACCATCAAACGTTCCTACGATGTGCTTCAAAATATGCTTAACATCGCAGTTGAAGAAAAATTCATACATGAGAACCCAATCAAGAATGTAAGGCTTAAGAGACCAGTCGCTGGGGATGATCAAGGTATTGATGCTATCCGCTCCCGCCGTGCTTTAACGGACAGAGAAATCGACGGACTCTTTAGGGGGCTTGCCATCTATACCCAAGACCGGAAGGACATGCGGCGACGTTCACGTGCGAAAAAATCTAACCGTCACCTTCCCGACTGGGATCATCTGACCTATGTCGACTATGTGGTTCCGGCAATTCTCGTTATCTACCATGCTGGTTTTCGTCCAGGTGATGTCTATGGATTACGCTGGGAGAACGTAAATTTTGAAACACAAATTATTACCAAGGTCATTGAGAAAACAGCACACCACAGCATACGACCAACCAGCTTCCCTATTTCGGAACCACTCTTGGAGGTTTTGCAGGCTTGGTGGGAGCAAAACGGGCGGCAAAGAACTGGCTATGTCTTTCCGTCACCTAAAACCGGCCGCCGCTTATCTGCCAGTGCCCTAGGACGACATCCTTGGGCAGCTGTCAAAAAATTTGGGGGGTTAGATGAAAACCTTGACCTATATACGCTGCGCCACAATTTTGCATCCCAGCTCATTATGTCAGGGGCCGATTTGATGACTGTTATGAAGCTAATGGGGCATAGAGATATTGCAACGACCATAGAGCACTACGGCCACTTAACGGCAGACCACATCCGCAACGCTCTAGATGCTTTGAATCGTCCCGCCAAAGCAAAACCGCCATTCAAATACTGAAGACCTCAACAACCTCTGCTCTAGTGCTATCAAGAGCCAAGAGCAGAGGCTCAGTTATTCATGCCATCGAGCGGAGCATCCCATCCCTCAACATAATCAATCTCGCCTTTCATGCAACCATACAGCTGTTTAGCGCCGTCGATTACCTTGAAGGGCACAAGCTGAACGTAAGATTTTCCATCCAACGTGATATTGATCTCTTCCCCTGCAAGCGCCTTCTCGATGAGGGAGTGAAGTTGTTTCTCTGCCGTTTGAACTGAAATAATCAATTTAAAATCTCGTATAAGCTGTCTTCGATCAAACTGTTGCAGGGTTTATACCATCATTTTTGCTTACACTCTCGTGACATATACGCAAATATCGAACACTATAGAAAAAAACACATGCACAATTCGCTCTGAGGTTTTGACAACACACCAGAGTAGAAAGGAATGGCTCTTAAAATGTTGTTGCAGAAAGTTTTCAAATTTGGGGCAGTATGGGCTTTTTTCTTGATTGTGCCAATGGCTATATATTCAATGCGCTCCCCTACAACCGTCGATGATTATGTAGCCTGCGCAGCGGTAAGGGTAATGTATAAGGATGAACCGGGTGTGCGGAATTGGCTGGATCTAGCAATTGACCGTGCAAGCGAAGATGGCCAAAGCTTATACTACCACGATCTTATCCCGGCCTTGGATGCTTATGTGGAAAAACTACTCCAATCCAGTGATCGCAAACAACTAATGCGTGTTTACATAGACCGTTGTCGTTAATACAGAAAAACCCTTTCAGCGTGACGAGGTGTCATACCGAAAGGGCCAATTGCGGACTAAGGCAGGATCATTAGATATTAGCTAGAGAGCTGTTAGCTTTTGATAACCTACAAGTCCTTGAATTCTTTGGTCGGAGTGACAGGATTCGAACCTGCGACCTTTGCAACCCCATTGCAACGCGCTACCAAGCTGCGCCACACTCCGATATCTTGGATTGGCAACGAATGTTAACCAACATCGTTTGCCTCAAGACGGTGCGTATACTAGCGCTTTCTTAACCAAATGAAAAGCTCTTTTTGCGCTTTCTTTTCAATTGGTTGCCGCTTGCACTTAATCGATGCTCTTAAGTAGCGATGCCATGGCATCATATACCTTGGGCGTTGTGACGAGCAGTTGCTCTGGGTAGAGGTCAACTGGCACGCCGTCAGGTACCTCAGTTAAGTGGCCTACTTTCGCGCCTGCTTCGCGAGCAATGACCCAACCCGCGACAAAGTCCCATGGTGAAACGCTTTCGTAATACGCGTCTAAGCGGCCGCAGGCGACATCACAGAGGTCAATCGCAGCTGCGCCATTGCGACGAACATCCTGACAGTTCACCAACACGGCTTCCAAACGTGGTAGAAGCTGTTTGCGAGCCTGTTTATCGTAGGGAAAACCGGTAGCCACCAGAGTGCTTTCAAGCGTATCAGCATCACTCGGTTTGATTGGTTGCTGATTGCAGTACGCACCTAATCCTTGCGCGGCACTGAAGGTATCACCCAAGAAAGGCGCGTGAACCACGCCTACTTTACCGATGCCGTTCTCTATCCAGCCAATCGACACCGCCACATGGCGCAGGCCTTGGGCAAAGTTGACGGTTCCATCGATAGGATCTACCACCCACAGCTGCTCGGCGGGGGTATGCAGCGCACGCTCAGGGCTTAGTTCTTCACTCAGCCTCGCTTCACCAGGAAAATGCTCCTCCAGGCGCTGGCTAATTAGCGTATCAACTGCCACATCAACATCGGTAACCAGCTCAATGCCGGCTTTTAAACGTTGACTGAAGTCTTGCTGTTCGCGGGCGCGGCGAATCATATCGCCTGCCTCCTCCGCAATACGCACTGCCAGCGCCAGCCGCTCTTCTAGGGTGTAAGCCGTCATTAACGCTCCTTACTTGATGGTTTCACATTGCCTGAAATAAGCTCAGCTTAAGCGGTGACGCATGGCATTACCATGACGCCATGCGAAACAATCCTTAACGAAGTGCATCCACCAGCACATCGACAACGATACGGGTAGCCGCCTCAATGAGTACGACATCGGCCCCTACGCGCTCCCATTCGTAGCCGGGATACTGGGGAAGCTGAGATGCCAACGGACCATCAAAGCGTTTTGCAATTCCCGGAGGAAGGGGTTTACCGCGTTCTAAGTTGCGCTGAATACCCGGCGGCAATGGCTGGGCACGTGGCGCATCGTATTGCCGCAAGAGACGAAGCAGTTCACGTTCGTTGATACGAGGAAGATCTACAACGCGTTCGTCGCGATGGCGACGCTCATGTCGGCCTATATCCTGCCCGCCACGCTGGCGCTCGGAATGTGGGCTGCTGTCTCTAGCACCATGGGCGGGTGCGTGTGCTGGCTGTGCGACTGCCGCCACTTGCCACAACAGGGTGCAAACTAACAGGCAAGCGCTAAGAGAAATTGATTTCATTATCGGCTCCTTATGACCAGGAGCATTGAGTATAGAGAGCAAATGCGCAGGCAGTGTGAAGATTGAACAATATTAAAAATACGGGCAAAAGCCTGCAGATACAAAAAAACCATTAGCTGGCACAACGACCAAAGCTAATGGTTAGATTTTAAGGCGCTGTACACTATTCCTCGGAAGTCATAGAAATTATCCCGCTTCCAGATACATACACAGTTTCCTGACGATCCTGAGTTGAAACTTCAATAGCTTCTAATGATTGGTTATCTTCAGCGCCTGCAAATACATTGAACAGCTCCTCAACATCAGTGCTATCAGCACATGACTGAAAGCTGAATTCAGGCGCGCCCTCTCCGAGAGACGCTTCCGCGATTGAAAGTGTTCGATATGAGTTGAGTTCTCCAACACATGCTGAAGCCTCTGAGCGGTCCAAGTAGCTTCCATACTTGGGCACGCCGATGGCAGCCAAGATGCCGATAATAGCAATGACTACCATCAGTTCAATGAGAGTAAAACCACTCTGTTTGTGAATTGTAGTTATTTTAAAAAATCTTTTATCCATAACACTTCTCCTTTGTATTATTAAACTTCCTCTTCAATAACATGAAGACCGAAAGTGTGTTAAACAAATCAATGCCACAATATTTAACAACACCAACAGCTTCTCAATGCTATATTTAACCAACTATAGCAAGCTCACCGTTACATTTCCGTTGACCATTAATAATAATTAATATTTAACACAAAAAATAAAATAAACATGATTGAGTTTAGCCATGAACGATTTAACCCCCAGGCCGGCGCTGAGCAAGGCGGCCATGCATAGCGGCCTGCACGGTATCGCTAAACGGCTGATAGAACATGGCGTGCTGACCGAAGCCCAGGCGAATGTCGCGGAAAGCACAGCAACAGAGCTTGACGTGTCGCTGTTACAGCACGTGGTCGATAGTGGGCTAGTAGAATCAGGCGCAGCAGCGCTGGCCGCTGCTTGGGAGTATGGTTTACCGGTCGTTGACCTAGATGCCATTCGTATAAACGCGCTACCACCCGCCAGCGACTACCCCGTTAAAATATTAGAGCGTCTAGATGTTCTTCCCCTGGCACGCCACGGGCACCGCCTTACTGTCGCTGTACCCTACCCCGCTACGCTAACCCAACTGAATGAACTTCAATTTGCTACCGGGCTAAGTGTAGATGGAGTACTGGCTCCCGCTGATCAACTTAAAAACACTCTAACGCAGTATCTAGCGCAAAATGAGCGCAGCATGCTAGATGAACTGGAAAACGTAGATGATGCGGTCAGCGCGTTGAGTATTGTTCAGCTTGACGAAGATGAGGCGACATTAGACAAGGCAGTAACAGATAGCGAAGATGCCCCCGTCGTTAAATTCGTCAATAAAATACTGCTAGATGCTATCAGTCGCGGCGCTTCCGATATTCACTTTGAGCCCTATGAAACCCAGTACCGGGTGCGCTTTCGTATTGATGGCATGCTGCTTGAAATTGCTCGCCCACCTTTTGCGCTGCGGCACCGCATCGCGGCACGTGTAAAAATCATGTCTCGGTTGGATATCTCTGAGCGGCGCCTGCCTCAGGATGGTGCAATCAAGCTGCAGCTTTCACGCACACGCTCAATTGATTTTCGAGTGAACTCACTGCCCACCGTGTTTGGTGAAAAAATAGTACTGCGTTTGCTAGATCCTGCCTCTGCTCAACTCGCTATCGAGCAGCTAGGCTTTAGCCCTGAACAGCAGGCCGTTTATGAACACGCGCTTAAGAAGCCTCAAGGAATGATTCTGGTTACCGGGCCTACGGGGAGCGGTAAAACAGTGACGCTTTATACAGGTATCAACATTCTTAACCAAATTGAACGCAATATCTGCACCGCCGAGGACCCGGTAGAAATTAAAGTGCCGGGGGTCAATCAGGTGAACGTTCTCCCTAAAATCGGTCTGAACTTCGCCAGCGCTCTGCGCGCCTTTTTACGCCAAGACCCTGATGTCGTCATGGTGGGCGAAATTCGCGACTTGGAAACCGCCGAAATTGCCGTAAAGGCAGCCCAAACAGGCCACTTAGTGCTATCTACCGTACACACTAACTCCGCCGCTGAAACGCTAACCCGTTTAGCGAATATGGGCATCGCATCGTATAACATCGCAAGCTCCGTTAGTTTGATCATTGCCCAGCGCTTGGCACGCAAGCTATGCGACCTATGCAAAACACCCGCTAAGATTCCTAACGAAGCGCTGCATCAGGCTGGCTTTAGCCAACAGGACATTCGCAACGGCACGATTTATTCAGCGGTCGGCTGTAAACAGTGCACACAGGGCTATAAAGGTCGTATTGGTATCTATGAAGTGGTGCCTATTACTGATGCTATGCGCCAACTGATTATGCGCGATGGCGATGCGCTGGATATAGACCAACAAGCGCGCCGCGAAGGTTACCCTAGTCTTTATCAGCGTTGCCTACGTCGTGTGCTGGATGGCAGCACTAGTCTGGAAGAAGTTAACCGCATCAGTAAGGAGTAACGCGCCATGGCCAACGCTAAAGCATATCGCACCAAGCCAACGCCGCTACACCGTTGGAAGTGGGAAGGCAAAGGGCCACAAGACCGAGCTATGCGAGGCGAGCTGATTGGCCGCACCAAGCCGGAAATCATTGAACAACTGGCTAAGCAGCGTATCGTCGCCACAAAAGTCCAAAAACGCAGCAGCTTTAGTGGTCGCAGCAAGGTAACCAACGTCGATATCATGATTTTTGCACGGCAAATGGCCACTATGGTACGAGCAGGTATCCCTATTCTTCAGGCGTTACAAGCCGTTTCTGAAAGCCTAAAAAAACCCGCGATGGCAGCACTAACCCAGCAAATCATGGAAGACGTCTCTTCGGGTGATAGCCTTTCCAGCGCCATGGCAAAACACCCCAAACAGTTTGACCGCCTGTTTGTTAGCCTAGTCGACGCGGGTGAGCAGGCTGGTGCGCTTGACCAGATGCTGGAGCGGGTAGCCAGTTATAAAGAGAAAGTTGAATCACTCAAAAATCGTGTCAAAAAAGCACTCTGGTACCCCACTACGGTGATGATCATTGGTATTGCCGTTACCATGCTGCTACTCATCAAAGTCGTGCCTGAATTTGAGAGCATGTTTCAAGGTTTTGGCGCAGAACTGCCAGCGCTCACTCAGTTTACGGTTAACTTATCGGACATGGCCCAAAAGTACTGGTTACAAGCAACGGGTACACTAATCGGCAGTATCATGCTGCTGAAAACTGCAGCGCGACGCTCACCACGCGTCGCTTATCGGTTAGACAGCCTGATGCTTCACCTGCCTATCCTTGGCGATATTTTACACAAATCGGCTGTCTCACGATTTACACGCACTTTAGCGACTACCTTTACTTCTGGCGTGCCACTAATTGAGGGGCTCGAAACTGCCGCAGGTGCCGCGGATAATCGCGTGTACATCAGAGCTATTAATGAAGTGCGCCAAGATGTAACTACCGGACAACAGCTGCATTTCGCCATGCGTATGACCAACCGCTTTCCAGCGCTGGCAGTTCAAATGGTGAGTATTGGTGAGGAAGCCGGCTCACTGGATGCCATGCTTAACCGAGTAGCCGATTACTACGAAGAAGAAGTGGATAATAAAGTAGACGCCCTGACCTCGTTAATGGAACCGATTATTATCGTTGTCCTTGGCGCGCTAGTGGGCGGCGTTGTAGTCTCCATGTATTTGCCTATTTTTGAAATTGGCACCGCACTATAAATAAACCGTTCATACGCACTTCCTCAACAAGCACTTCCCCAACAATTGGAATACCATGGGTTTATCACCAAGCTTTTACCTCTTTTTTGCTTTACTAATCGGCCTCTGCTTTGGCAGTTTTCTTAACGTTGTCATCACCCGTTTACCCGTTATGCTGATGCGCCGCTGGCGCAATGAAGCACGTGCCTCCCTTGAGCTGGCCGAAGAAACATCCCCCCGCTTTAACCTTGCTACTCCAAGGTCAATGTGTCCACGCTGCGAACACCCAATTGCTTGGCACAATAACCTACCCTTAATAGGCTGGCTAAAAAGAAGGGGGAAATGCGCTCATTGCCAAACCTCCATCAGTGTACAGTATCCATTCGTAGAGCTGATGGGCGGAATACTTGCAATCGTGGTTGTGGCCTTGCATGGCCCGACGCTAAGCGCAATGTTTATCTATGGTGCTTGTATAACGCTACTGGCTTTGGCAGTGATCGACTTTCGTGCCTATTTACTCCCTGATATGTTGACCCTACCGTTGTTATGGGCTGGCTTAGCTTACCAATTGCTCTTTCAACCCCTGCTGCTCCCTGGCGCTGTTATCGGCGCAATGGCGGGCTATGTTGTGTTATGGAGCTTTTACTGGCTATTTAAGCTCATAACAGGCAAAGAAGGCATGGGATTTGGGGATTTCAAGTTACTCGCTGCCCTTGGCGCTTGGGTGGGTTGGAGCATGTTGCCGCTACTGATTATTTTATCTGCGGGTATTGGCGCAATCATAGGATTAGCCGCTCAAGCTATTTCTCCCCAGTTACGTGGCCAACCTCTCCCCTTTGGTCCCTTTCTTGCGCTGGCGGGCTGGATTTGCCTACTTGTAGGCAACGAGTTAATGACACTCTATACGTCGTTGCTGTATTAAGCCTAATGTCGGTTTTAATTCAATTTTTTTTAGGAGCATGCATGATCATTGGACTGACAGGTGGTATAGGTTCGGGAAAGTCTACTGTTGCCCGTGCGTTTGGAGAACTGGGGATTGGCTGGGTAGATGCCGATGATGTCGCTAGAGAAGTCGTTGCCGTTGGCGAACCCGCACTAGCTGCTATTGCCGAACACTTTGGCACAGACGTATTGAACTCCGACGGAACACTGAATAGATCAGCACTGCGTACCATCATTTTTGAAGATCCTGCACAACGGCAGTGGTTAGAGTCTGTCACTCATCCCAAGATACGCGAACGCCTTCTTTTGCATCTGGACCGTCTGCAGGCGCAGTCGCCTTATGTATTATTAGTGTCTCCTCTGCTTTTTGAGTCTGGTCAAGATAAGCTGGTCAATCGTACGTTAGTCATCGATGTGCCCGAATCGCTGCAATTATCACGCACACTTGCCCGTGATGGGGTGAGTGAATCCCAGGTGCGTGCTATCCTCGCCGCCCAACTTCCACGCGAAGAACGCCTTGCTAAAGGCAATGATGTCATCGACAACAGTGGTGACCATGCGAATATGATGCGCCAGGTCATCCAACTGGATCTTCGTTATCGCGCCGAGTGCACTTAACGACGTACTTGAGACGCACTTTTGAAACAGGAGTTTGTCATGCCCACACCGGCAAATGATTCACCGCTAGAGGTTGCTTGCCCCCAATGTGGCAAGAAAGTTATCTGGGGGCCAGAAAGTACTTATCGCCCTTTTTGTAGCAAACGTTGCCAACTGCTTGATTTGGGCGCTTGGGCGGAAGAGTCGCATCGCATTGCAGGTGAATCCGCCATGGATGAGGCAGACTTAGATACCCTGCTTGCTCAAGCAGATAGAGACACACCTCTTTCTTAAAGGCTCGCCCAACATGACTGACGCCACGCTGCCTCTATATCATCTACTGCATGAGCTTGATGCCCACTTTGATCAACTGGTAGCTACCATTGAGCGGGCTGCAGCGCTATACGAATTTAACCCACCACCTACTTGGCGGTTTCATCATGACGTTAGCGAGCCTATTTGGTTGCGGGATGCACTACTGGACATGTGGCATCAGCAGGGACAGGATGGCCGCGAAACGCGTAACTACATCGCAGTCATCGCCGCTAACGATGATTTATTAGCAGCGTGTCATCAAATTAACCACGCAAAGGCAAATATCAGCGACTTACTCGCGCGCATTAAGCAGTCTCATCCAAACGCGTTGAGCGACGCTAAGTCTCGTTTACCAAACCGTCATCCCCATATCGACGACATACTGCGTAAAAGCGGATTTGCAAGACTCCATCTAAAACAGTGCTGGCGACAACTCCCCATTGCCCCTGCGCCGGTGTCTAGAGTTAGGCTAGCGTGGTATAGCAGCGGTCGCTCAATCAAACGCGTTAGTGTTCAAGAGGCTGAGCAAAAATTATTACAGCTAGACAGTGATGCACCACATATCCGCATACAACTACGCAAGCTCGCCAGCATTCCAAGTGGAGAAATATTGGCGCAGGTGCAAACCCAAGCCCCTTTAATGCGCGCAAATCTGTTTTTTGTCGAACCGCTTGCGGATGGACACACGCGACGAGCACTTAATATTGCAATGCCGCTAATTGTGCCTGCAAATGAAGGACGATTACCACATCTCAAAGCCCCAGCAGAAACGCCTCCAACGACTCGCACAAGAGCTAAGCGGCGCGACGAAAAACTCGAAGATGACGTATATTTACCTAGCTTACGCATCTATCGGTATCGCTAGCGAGCTACCTCACCTCATAACGTCGCATTATCTACCTGCTACAGGCACGCCATCAAGCTTCCACTGCTTAGACTCCAGCAGCGCGTGTACGACCTCGCTTACATCTCGCTCCGACAAATCATATTCGCCAATCAGCACTTTTAAACGTTGATCAAACAAGCGCTCTTGCTCATGCGAATGTGCCACTTCGTCTGCAGCTTGATCGTCAGCTTCCAACGCCGCAATTGAACGTACTGGCGGTCCCGTTGGAATATTGAAATCGCTGTTAGGATCTTCTAACTGGCGCAGCGCTTGCGCGAAGGCATCATCCAACTCACGAAACTTACGTAGTTTTTCACGCTCATCTAGCTGTTTTTGAACCTTTTGATATTTCATCGATGTTTCATTTACACCTTACTTGAAATGGATGACAAGTCTGCTGAAACAGACCTTTTTCCGACAAAACTGTGCCCAAACGCGTAAAGCCTCTGAGCAAACTTGCCTTTGCTCTATCTTCCCAGCATAAAGGCATCACAGCTTAGTAATAAATAAGCTGCTCCCGATATAAAACAGGATGCTCCTACTGGCAGAGCAAAAACGCCCAGTTAAGCAACCTAAGGTGGCGCATATAGCGGCAAATTCATCTAGTAGGCAAGCAGCAATGTTAATCGCCTATTAGATCACTAGCAACGCAAGCACCGGGATGGTGCATTACAGGTGAGATGAGTAGCGCGACCTGTACGACTTAAGCATAGGAGGCCAGATAATGTTCAATGCAATGATGCGAGCTGAGATCTGGCTGCAAGACACTCTCGATAAACCGCTTGGAATCGAAGACCTTGCTAACCACTTAGGATACTCAGCATCACAAATACGCCGGCAGTTCCGCCACTGCTTCAACATTTCACCTAGTGCTTACCGTGAAAAAAGGCGTCTTGAGCGAGCCGCTGTCTTGCTTTCACTCACCTCACAAAATATAGCGCAAATCGCTATTCGTTGTGGATATACTAATCACTCTTCTTTCTCACGCGCATTTCAGCGCCGCTATCGGCTGTCACCCCGCGAATATCGCCAAGTGGTAAGCAGCCTGTATCTTCTGAACAGACCTGACAAAAAATTCACAATCAGCATTGAAAAAAACCGTCCCGCACATGTGGTTTTAATGCGCTTGTACCAAGCACCAGACCACATTCATGGGCTAGGCAACACAAAGTATCACGCTAACCATTTAGAGCACCTACAAGCCCAACTAGAGACATCTACCCCAACCATGGTATTGCCAGACCTTTTAACAGAGAAAGTGACGGCCGCTGTAGAAGAACCTGCACCGAACCACACTAGAACTGATATCGGGCTCTATCTAGAAAATAGAGATACTGCCGAATATCTAGCACTGCCAGTCAACTACCGTCGGGTAGACATTCCTTCACGCTACTATGCAAAAATATACTTCGATAACATTTCACAATTATCTTATGTAATGTCTGAAACGCTAGTGGCATTAATGGATGAAAAAAATCGTTTAAATATCAGCGGTGATGCACCGCAAGTATTATGGCATCCAGATCATATTGAGCTACGAATACCTTTATCTGCCTAGCCAGCCTGAATAGTTTTTATCCGCTTTCATTAAACCAAAACCGGCACTTCTTGTTAGAAATGCCGGTTTAAAACGACTCAGTCTTCCATACGCTCTAGCCAGGATTCGACAGCCTCATCACCATGCTCATCTTTCCAGCTACGCAGGCCTTTATGATTACCGCCGCGGGTTTCAATCACTTCACCAGTATGCGGGTTCTTATAAATCTTCAGACGACGCTTACGACGCGTAGAGGATGCCGCAGCACCTTTGGATCCACGCTGATCCGCGTTAGGGTCCAGCAATGCAATAACATCAGAAGGGCGCTTACCAAACTCGTTCATTAACGCTTCAAGCTTAGCTTTAAATTCAAGCTCGCTTTTCAAGCGCTGATCACCTTCCAAGCGCTGTAAGTCTTCTTGTAGTTGTTTTAGCTGCTGTTCCTTTTGAATATACTCATTTAATAACGACATGGGGATTCCTTTTAGCATAGGTTTGACTGCGTGAGTTAATCAATCTACCAACTCAATACGCACGAGTTCAGGATGCGCGCACATTATTGCTTTAAATGCGCCAGCTGACAATAGTCTAGTTGACTTTAGCTTAAATACTAATCAATTTTTATTGCTTAGTTGGAACTATAAAAACTAGCTTTATACGCAAGTCAAACATAGGCTAGTGATCTATTTCACATCATACAAATTCATAAAAAACGCCGCCCATTAGGGCGGCGTTTTTCTGGGCTATCAACTACTTAATTAGTCTTGGCCCATCTGCTGTTTGATTAGATCACCGATAGTGGTCGGACCACCTGCTTCCGGCTCTTGATCACGCAGCTTCTTCAGATTTTGACGAGTATCATCTTGCTCTTTCGCTTTAACCGACAGATTGATCTGACGACTCTTACGATCAACGCTTACGATACGCGCTTCAATGCTATCGCCTTCATTCAGCACGTTACGGGCATCTTCAATGCGATCAGCACTGATTTCAGACGCCTTGAGGATAGCAATAACATCCGTCGCTAGCTCAACGTGTGCTTCTTTGGCATCAACTTCTACGATACGGCCTGTAACGATGCTGCCTTTGTCGTTAACCGACAGATATTCAGCTACTGGATCGGAATCCATTTGCTTAATACCTAAGGAGATACGCTCACGCTCAGGATCGATTGAAAGAATAACGGCTTCAGCTTCGTCACCTTTCTTGAAGTTACGGACGGCTTCTTCGCCAGTTTCTGTCCAAGAGATATCAGACAGGTGAACCAGACCATCAATACCGCCTTCAAGGCCGATGAAGATACCAAAGTCAGTGATTGACTTGATAGTACCTGAAACACGGTCGCCCTTGTTGTATTCAGCGTTGAAAGTTTCCCAAGGATTAGCAGTACACTGCTTGATGCCCAGAGAAATACGACGACGCTCTTCATCGATATCAAGAACCATAACGTCAACATCATCGCCCACTTGGACAACTTTAGACGGATGGATGTTCTTGTTAGTCCAGTCCATTTCTGAAACGTGAACCAGACCTTCGACGCCCTCTTCCAGCTCAGCAAAGCAGCCGTAGTCAGTCAGATTAGTGACGACTGCGTGCACTTTGGTGCCTTCCGGGTAACGGTCTTTGATGTTGACCCAAGGATCTTCACCCAGCTGCTTAAGACCTAGAGATACGCGGTTACGCTCACGGTCAAACTTCAACACTTTGACGTTGATCTCGTCGCCAACAGCAACGATTTCAGACGGATGCTTAATGCGCTTCCACGCCATATCAGTGATGTGCAGCAGGCCATCAACGCCGCCTAAATCAACGAAGGCACCGTAATCAGTCAGGTTCTTAACGATACCTTTGATTTGCTGACCTTCCTGCAGGGTTGCCAGCAGTGCTTCACGCTCAGCACTGTTTTCAGCTTCCAGCACGGCACGACGCGAAACAACGACGTTGTTGCGCTTCGGGTCAAGCTTGATGACTTTGAAGTCTAGCTCTTTGTTTTCCAGGTGCGCAGTGTCACGAACCGGACGAACGTCAACCAGAGAGCCCGGCAAGAAGGCACGGATAGAGTCGACGTCGACGGTGAAGCCGCCTTTGACCTTACCGTTGATCACGCCCTTGACGACTTCGTCTTTCTCGAAGGCTGCTTCCAGAATCTTCCAAGCTTCTGCGCGCTTGGCTTTTTCACGGGACAGACGCGTTTCACCAAAACCATCTTCTACGGCTTCAAGTGCAACGTGCACGTCGTCACCGATAGCGATGGTCAGTTCACCGTTCTCATCGCGGAATTGTGACGCAGGGATCTGACCTTCAGATTTCAGACCAGCGTTAACGGTAACCCAGTCACCGTCAATGTCGACAACCTGAGCCGCGACAATTGCGCCTGGCTCCATGTTGATGTCGTTAAGAGACTGTTCAAACAGTTCAGCAAAGCTTTCGCTCATGGTTTTCCTACGTGATCAACGTTGTTGAGGCATAAATGCCTTCTCCGTACCACCAGCAAGTACGGGCCTAATGTCATTCAGCTTCTGGAGGTGTTAGCGCTGGTTAGACCTGACCGGGCTCTCTGATATGGAGTTATCGCCCTGCCACGTCGTGACACCTTTCCAAAAACGCCGCAAGGGAGAATCAAATGCCGCCTACTATGCCACGTTGGTCTAGTAATTCGGTCAACTGATCAACCACTTCCGGTATGCTCAGGCATGTGGTATCAAGCGTTATGGCATCATCTGCCGGCTTGAGAGGAGCCACACTGCGCTGCGTATCGCGTGCATCGCGTGCCTGAATCTCCTTTAAAAGACTCGATAGACTAGCATCCACCCCGGCTTCCTGCAACTGTAGATGCCTACGCCGAGCCCGCTCCTGCGCACTTGCAGTCAGAAAAATTTTTAATGGCGCATGAGGAAACACGACGGTTCCCATATCACGGCCGTCGGCTACTAGGCCTGGCGGTTGTTGAAAATCTCGCTGACGCTGAAGCAATGCTTCACGAACTTGCGGTAGAGCCGCCACACGGGATGCGCGCTCACCAGCCTGCTCTGTGCGTATCGCTCGGGAAACGTCTTCACCTTCCAAAAGCGTGCGAGGCTGCCCATCAAGCACTGGGAAGGCAACATCCAGCTGTGTGGCAACCAACGCCAACGACACTTCGTCATCCAAGGCCACGTCATGCTTTAAAGCTGCCTGAGCAGTAAGCCGATAAAGCGCCCCACTATCTAATAGGTGCCACCCCAGACGTTCAGCGACCAGCCCACTGATGGTGCCTTTACCTGCACCACCCGGCCCGTCAATCGTTAGCACAGGGGCTTTAATCGGCATTAGCTCCCTCCACATTTACCTGCATTCCGATACGCTGCGCCAAAGCCACAAAATCAGGGAAAGAGGTAGCCACATTCGCGCAGTCATCAATAATAATCTCATCGCTTGCACGCAAAGAGGCTATTGCAAACGCCATGGCAATACGGTGATCACCTAAACTATCAATTCGACCGCCACCGTAGCTCGCCACAGCATCGTCAACATTGCCAACAATATCAATACCATCTTCAACAACCGTGTGCTCAACGCCTAATATCGCCAGCCCATCGGCCATTGCCTGAATTCGATCAGACTCTTTGACCCGCAGTTCTTCAGCACCGCGCAAGCGCGTTTTGCCTTGCGCGTTAGCAGCAGCGATAAACAGTGCGGGAAACTCATCAATGGCAAGCGGTACTTGATCAACCGGGATATCAATCCCTTTTAAAGGCGCATAGCGAATACGGATATCCGCCACCGGCTCACCGCCTACCTCGTGCTCATTTTCAAGCGCTAGGTCAGCCCCCATCAGGCTGAGGATGTTAATCACACCAACGCGCGTAGGGTTGATACCTACGTGCTCAAGGGTAATGTCAGCCCCTGGCGTAATAGCCGCAGCGACGAGGAAGAACGTGGCAGAAGAAATATCAGAAGGGACATCTATCGGGCCTGCTGTCAGCTTACCGCCACCTTGAAGCCAGCAAGTATCGCCCTCGCGCGAGACCTCGTAGCCAAAACCATTAAGCATACGCTCGGTGTGATCGCGAGTAGGCGCTGGCTCACGCACGCGAGTTTCACCTTCGGCGTACATACCGGCTAATAGCAAGCAGGATTTCACCTGCGCACTGGCCATCGGCATGTCGTAGTAAATACCCTTCAATGCGGCGCCACCTTTAATTTTAAGTGGCGGACGCCCACCTTCAGCGGTGTCGATAGTCGCCCCCATCAAGCGCAGAGGGTCAGCAACGCGCCCCATTGGCCGTTTGGTTAACGACTCATCACCGGTTAGCTCACTATCAAACGCTTGGCCTGCCAATAATCCCGCAAACAGGCGCATGGCAGTACCTGAATTACCCACGTACAGCGGGCCTGCCGGGGCTTTCAAGCCATGCATCCCTACGCCATGGATAGTAACTCTCCCCTGATATGGCCCCTCAATGGCAACACCCATTTCACGGAAGGACTGCAAAGTCGCGAGGCTATCCTCACCCTCTAAAAATCCTTTAACTTCGGTAACACCCTCCGCCAGAGCACCCAGCATAATGGAGCGATGGGACATTGATTTATCGCCCGGCACGCGCAGACGGCCTTGCGCCTGGCCGCCCGGCTGCACCCGATAAGTCACTTTACCGTGTGGTTGCATATGATATTCCGCCTGATAGCTGGTTTTATTCAATAACGTATCGAAATAATGGCGTGCATGACTGGCACGATCAAACGTTGCAATAAGGGCATCGCTATCGCCACCTTCTACCGCCTTCCGCAACCGAGCGAGCCCCGCCTCAAAATCATCTAACGACGACAAGACGGCGTCCCGGTTGGCAATAAAGATATCTCGCCACATAACAGGGTCGCTGCCCGCGATTCGGGTAAAATCACGAAACCCACCGGCTGCATAGCGAAAAATTTCTAACCGCTCGTCTTGACGTGCCAGCGTATCGACCAACGAAAATGCCAGCAAATGCGGCAAATGACTGGTACGCGCCAACACTTGGTCGTGCCGCTCTACACTCATTTGCAGTACATCTGCGCCAGTGGCACACCACAACGCCTCAACCCGCGCAAGCGCTCCTGCGTCGACATTCGGCTCAGGCGTTAGTATCACTTTGTGATTGATATAGAGGGCGGGATCTGCTGCGGCAACACCACTTTTTTCAGAGCCTGCAATAGGATGACCTAGCACCACTGAAGGGGGCACCTCCCCAAAGGCACGCACAGCACAGTCACGGATCGTCGCTTTCGTGCTGCCCACATCGGTAATCACCACGTTTTTAGACGCACGGTGAAGCGAATCTGCCAGGGTGGCCATCACACTCTCCATGGCCAATACCGGTACGGCCAAAATCACCATAGAGACGTCATCAAGCAGTTCTGCTAGCTGCGAACCACCATGGTCTATCAACCCTAAATCAATCCCCAAGGCGATTTCTGACGCATTGGAGTCACACGCTGAAATATGTCCTTTGAAACCTGATTGCCGTAGCGCGGCGGCCAGCGACCCCCCGATCAAGCCAAGGCCAACAATCAGCAGGTGCGACTCTTGGCAAGATGACCGAACCCCAGCGCTAGATGCCAACGCTTGCACAGCACACTCCGTCACAGCACGCCTAGAGGATAGGAGCCAAGCACACGCAGCTCAGAAGCACGTAGTCTTACCTCTTCGAGCACTGCCGCGACCTGCGGCTCATCCCGATGCCCTTTGAAATCGATAAAGAACACGTAATTCCAAACACCAGTCCGCGAAGGCCGTGTTTCGATCCGCGTTAAATCAATGCGGTGACGATGGAACGGTTCCAACAGATCATGCAGTGCACCGGGCTGGTTACGCATAGCGACAACAATTGAGGTTTTATCCTCGCCAGATATCGGCACATCTTGATTACCAATAATCAGAAAGCGCGTGGAGTTATCAGGGCGATCTTCAATCTTTTCGGCAATGCGCTCTAGACCATACAGTTTGGCCGCCATATCTCCGGCAATTGCTGCACTGTGCCACTCTGTTTTGACCAGCTTGGCAGCTTCTGCGTTAGAGGAAACAGGCACCCGCTCAGCATGAGGATAGTGAGCATCAAGCCATTTACGGCACTGGCCAAACGATTGCGGGTGGGAATAGATGCGTGAGACCTTATCCCGACGCGTGGTTTCACTAATTAGCAGGTGGTGGTGAATGCGTAGTACTACTTCACCGCAGATCTTGATCGACGAGTCCATAAAGGTGTCGAGCGTATGATTGACGACTCCTTCGGTAGAATTCTCTACCGGCACCACCCCGTAATGAACGGCGCCTGCCTCTACTTCACGAAAGACTTCATCAATCGCCGCCATCGGCATACTGACAGCGCTCTCGCCAAAGTGTTTAAGCGCGGCCTGCTGGGTAAAAGTACCCTCAGGGCCTAAGTAGGCAACTTTGACCGGCTGCTCCAGCGCAAGACACGCCGACATAATTTCACGAAACAGCCTCGCCATCTCTTCTGAATCTAGCGGGCCTTGATTCAACGACATAATACGGCGCAACACCTGCGCCTCTCGCTCAGGACGATAAAATACGGCGTCTTTATCTTGAGCAAGTTTAACGTGTGCCACCTGCTGGGCGCAGTTGGCGCGCTCACTAATCAAACGCAGAATATCGCCATCCAACTGGTCGATACGTTGACGTAAGTCGTCTAAATTAATCGGCGTATCGGACATGATGGTTAGCCTCTTCGTTGTTCAAAGTCCGCCATAAAGGCGATTAGCGCATCAACGGCCTCTTCAGGCACCGCGTTATATAAACTCGCACGCATGCCGCCAACACTACGATGGCCCTTTAGGTTAAGAAGCCCCGCCTCGTCAGCTTCTTGCAGGAATACGCTATCTAAACTGCTATCGGCTAGCACAAACGGAACATTCATGCGGGAACGGTTACGGCTGGCAATCGGATTAGTATAAAAATCACTGGCATCAATAGCAGCGTAAAGCTTCTGTGCTTTGCGCTGGTTAATGTCATCCATCACCTCTAAGCCACCGATGTCATCTTTTAACCACTGGAAAACAAGGCCAGCCAAGTACCATGCAAACGTTGGCGGCGTATTGACCATAGAGCCTGCGTCTGCAAGCATTTGATAGTCAAACAGCGACGGAATGGAGCTAGGCGCTTTGCCGAGCAAGTCATCACGAATAGCAACCAGAGTTAAGCCAGCCGGGCCAATGTTTTTCTGAGCTCCCGCGTAAATCACTCCAAACTGCGTTACATCGATAGGGCCAGATAGAATGTTCGAGGACATATCGCATACCAGAGGCACATCAGCACCATCTGCGCGCTGCACCCTTGGCGTATAGTCGAACTCTAAACCACCGATGGTTTCATTTGAGGTGTAATGCAAGTAAGCAGCATCGCTGCTAATCGCCAGTGCATTTTCATCCGGCACCGCCGTATGACCATTATCTTCACTACTCGCTGCCACATTACAGTTAAACCCTAACCGCCGGGCTTCACTAATCGCCTTTTTGCCCCAAATGCCTGTTTGGATAAAATTGGCGCTTCCCCCTTGTCCAAGCAAGTTCATCGGCAGCATCGCAAACTGCATACTGGCTCCGCCTTGCAAGAAAAGCACTTTGTAATTACTGGGAATATCCAGCAAATAACGCAGGTCTGCTTCTGCTCGATCCGCAATAGCGACAAACTCATCACTGCGATGACTCATCTCCATAACAGACAAGCCACGCCCTTGAAAGTCCAGCAGTTCGTTGCGCGCACGTTCAAGCACGGCAACAGGCAGGGCCGCTGGCCCTGCACAAAAGTTATAATGACGTGTCATCGGTTCCCTGTTCCTGTTCGCCATCGTCAGCGCTATCTGGCTTGCCTGGATCAACAGCATCGCTATCGACGACATCGGTATCAATCGCACCGGTGTCTAGAACGTCTGTTTCTGAACTATCTGACTCAAGCTCATCTACTTCGGCAGGCTCATCCACACGGACAGTTTTAACTAGTTTTTCTTCTTTACCCAGGCGAATCAGCATAACCCCCTGAGTATTTCGCGAGGTCGTGGACACTTCTTCAACCCGAGTGCGCACCAAGGTGCCGCGATCAGTGATCAGCATCATTTCATCGCTGTCATAGACTTGCATTGCGGCTACCAGAGCGCCATTACGTTCGCTGGTTTGCATGGCAATAACACCCTGCCCACCACGACCACGCAGCGGAAATTCTTCTAGGCGCGTACGCTTACCGTAGCCATTCTCACTGGCCGTGAGAATATAGATTTGACCTTCCGCTTGAGCATTCTCGGCCGTGACAACCTGGCTATCAGCATCTACATCGGCGTCATCTTCAGCGTCAATTTGCTGGCTCTTAGGAATGATCAAGCTAATAACTTCAGCATCCCCCGCCAGACGCATACCGCGCACACCACGGGCGGTACGCCCCATGGCGCGCACATTGCCTTCTTCGAAGCGGATAGCCTTACCGTTAGAGGAAAGCAGCATGGCGTGATCAGAGCCAGACGTAATAGCAGCCCCCACCAAGCGGTCGCCCTCTTCCAAATCAATAGCAATCAAGCCGACACTACGTGGGCGAGAGAATTGCTCAAGACTGGTGCGTTTAACGGTACCTTTCGCCGTGGCAAAGAAAATGTAGTGCTCAGGATCGTAATCACGCACTGGCAAAATGGCGTTGACGGCTTCGCCTTCTTCAAGCGGTAGCATATTGACCAGTGGCTTGCCCCGAGAGCCACGACTGGCGTTGGGCATCTCATACACTTTCAGCCAATACACCTTACCCCTGTTAGAGAACAGCAGCACAGTGTCATGGGTAGATGCGACCAGCAGGTGTTCAATAACGTCTTCATCTTTCATCGCAGTGGCTGATTTACCTCGTCCACCACGGCGCTGAGCCTGGTAATCAGACAACGGCTGAGTCTTGGCGTAGCCTGAGCGGGAAACAGTGACCACCATATCTTCTTCAGCGATGAGATCTTCAATCGACAAATCAAGGTGGCTCGCCTGAATTTCCGTACGGCGGTCATCGCCATACTGCTCACGTACAGCATGCAGCTCTTCTCGGATCACTTCCATCAGACGATCTGGAGAAGCCAGGATGGTCGTAAATTCCGCGATTTTCTCAAGAATCGACAGGTATTCGTCTAACAGCTTCTCGGTTTCAAGACCCGTTAGGCGATGCAGACGAAGCTCTAGAATTGCTTGAGCCTGCGCGGGCGACAGTCGATATTCCGTCGCCGCCGTATTTAGACCAAACCCTTCATCTAGCTCTTCAGGCTTGCATGAGGTTGCGCCAGCGCGTTCCAGCATCGCGGTAACCTGTCCAGGCTTCCACGTTTTAGCCAACAATTTTTCACGCGCTTCAGAGGCATTGGGAGATGCCTTAATCAGCTCGATCACTTCATCAATGTTGGAGATGGCAACTGCCAAACCTTCCAACAAATGACCACGCTCACGGGCTTTTTTCAATTCATACAAGGTACGGCGAGTAACAACTTCACGGCGGTGGCGAATAAACGCCTCAAGCATCTCTTTTATGTTCAGAGTGCGCGGCTGACCATTTTCCAGCGCCACCATGTTAATCCCAAACACATTTTGCAATTGTGTTTGCGCAAACAAGTTGTTGACGACGACATCACCCGATTCGCCGCGTTTGATCTCGATCACTACGCGCAGGCCGTCTTTATCCGACTCATCGCGGAGTTCAGCAATACCCTCGATTTTCTTCTCTTTTACCAGCTCAGCGATTTTCTCGATCAATCGCGCTTTATTCACCTGGTAAGGCAGTTCAGTGATAATAATGTGATCTCGACCACTCTTATCATCATGCTCAATCGTGTGGCAGGCACGCACATAGATACGCCCGCGCCCGGTGCGGTAGGCGTCTAAAATACCCGCGCGACCGTTGATAATGCCCCCGGTAGGGAAATCCGGCCCTGGAATGTACTGCATGAGGTCATCAACGGTGAGCGTGTAATCATCAATTAACGCCAGACAACCATCAATTATTTCCCGCATGTTATGGGGCGGAATATTGGTCGCCATGCCCACCGCAATCCCTGATGACCCATTGATTAACAGGTTAGGAACTTTGGTTGGCAGCACGGCTGGAATGCGCTCGGTGCCGTCGTAGTTATCGACCCAATCAACGGTATCTTTTTCCAGGTCAGCTAGCAGCTCGTGGGCAAGGCGTGCCATACGCACTTCGGTGTAACGCATGGCGGCCGCGTTATCACCGTCAATAGAACCAAAGTTACCCTGACCATCCACCAGTACGTGACGCATGGAAAAGTGCTGGGCCATACGAACGATAGTGTCATAGACCGCACTGTCACCGTGCGGATGGTATTTACCGATGACATCGCCGACGACACGCGCCGACTTCTTGTACGGTTTATTCCAATCGTTGCTCAGCTCGTGCATGGCAAAAAGCACGCGCCGGTGAACAGGCTTGAGGCCGTCACGCACATCGGGAAGAGCGCGACCAATAATGACACTCATCGCGTAGTCGAGGTACGACTGTTTAAGCTCGTCTTCAATATTGACGGGCAAGATTTCTCTGGCGATGTCACCCATGAAAGTCAGATCCTTTGCACTGCATTGGCACTGCGAGAGTTGAAAGCGCTTAAAAAAGCCGCCCTTGATACCACACCAAGGCGGCGCGCAGAGTCAGCACCATCATACCACTGCATAAGCACCATGGGCAGTCAGTGGCAACGGCATTACGCTTTACGCTAAAAAGGCGCCTTTATCGACCACAAGCCCCTCAAACACCTCTCGCACGTCTCCTTCAATAGGAGCAGCCTTATTTGCCTTCGTATCTAGCAGCACAAAGGTCAAATCTGCCTGAGCAACCAGTACGCCGTCTTGACGCACAATTCGATGATGGCAAATCGCGCTACGATCACCCACATCTACTATGCCGGTCATAACCTGCAAATCATCGTTCTGAACAGCGGCTGCTCGATAATCAATATTCAGATTAACCACGACAAACGCTCGGCCTGCCTTATGAAGTTGATTTATCAGGCTCGGATGGTCATCAAAAAAAGCCCAGCGCCCCTCTTCCATAAATTCAAGATAGCGCGCGTTGTTGACGTGACCGTAGCCGTCTAAATGGTAACCACGTACTCGCAGTGCAACACTGGATATTGCTGTAGACATAACACCCCCATTTTTAAAAATCTGTTAACCATTCACAAAACCTCTCAAATCAAACACAAGTTTTAAACCAGTGCAACAACAAGGCAATCCCCTAAGGCGCTGGTAGGAAAGGCTTGGTTTCGCCATAATGTGCCACCTTTTTAATAGGATTGGTGACATGTGGTTTAAGCACCTACATTTATACCGCCTTCACGGCGCCCCTGAGCTTGATAGCGATACACTAGCGAATGCACTCGACGAGCATGCAGCCAAGCCGCTAGGCAGTGCGGATGCGCGTCGTTTAGGGTGGACAGCCCCGGCAGGACGACTAGGTGGTGGTCAGCGGCTGCATGAAATCCAAGGCCACCGACTACTTTCAGCCCTGCGCCAAGAGCGCTTGCTTCCTGCGTCTGTAGTAAAAGAGGAAGTGGACGATAAAGTCGCTGATATCGAAGCCAGCGAAGGGCGCAAGGTAACGCGCAAAGAAAAAACGGCGCTGAAAGAGCAAGTCACTGAGGAACTAATGCCCCGCGCATTTGTTCGCAGTCAGAAAATCGATTTATGGTGGGATACGCGCCGTCAATTAATTGGCGTCAATGCCAGCTCTCGTACACGGGCAGAAGACGTGCTGGATCTACTACGTGAAACGTTGGGCAGCTTGAAAGTCACGCCGCTCACATCACAAACACTGCCTATCCGTGCGATGACGCAATGGCTGGGCGAAGCGGAAAGCCGCCCTGCCGACCTTGTGTTAGGGGATCAGGTTGAGTTAAAAGCCAAAGGCGATGATGGCGTGCTGCGTGCTCGCCAAGTTGATCTAGACAGCGACGAGATCCAGCAATTGCTTGAAAGCGGACGTCAAGCCAGCAAGCTCGCAGTTAGCCTGGAAGGTCGTTTAAGCTTTGTTCTGCATGATGATTTAGCGCTGAAATCATTGCGTTTTGGCGATGCATTAATAGAGGAAGCTGATCACGCAGATGATGGCGATGATGCACTTGCTCGCTTAGAAACTGATTTTATTTTGATGGCGCAGGCACTTTCTGACGATATTCCTCGCCTAATCGAGTGGCTGGGTGGTGAAGCTCAGCGCGAAGCTGCTACGCAGCCAGACGCTTAATTCAGCCGTTAGCCTGCTGATATAAACTGTTTATTTCTGCCTATATCCAACGGATCGCATGACTCATCACAACAACGCACTTAACGCCGACACCGCCAACGACCCCTGGGCTGACATTCGCCCCTATATGGATCATGAAGTGGCCAATGTTCTTGAGCGCCTATCACATGATAGCGAGCTTTTAAATGCATTGACTCAGTTCAGGCTCCCGCGCATGGCCAAGTGGGCGCCCCCCATCGCCCGCGCTTTAGCAGGCCATGCCGTCCGTCGTGAAGTAAAGGGCGTTACATCCGTATATGACTTCCAGATGCGTATCGCCAGCTATATGGAGCGCATGATTCGCACCACCACGGATGCCTTCGAAGTCTCCGGGCTTGATAAGCTCGATAACAACAGCGCTTACCTGTTTATAGGCAACCATCGCGATATATCGCTAGACCCCGCCTTTGTGAACTATGCGCTTTATCTGGCTGGTCGCGATACAGTACGTATTGCGATCGGAGACAACCTCCTGAAAAAGCCTTACGTCACCGATCTGATGCGGTTAAACAAAAGTTTTATTGTACCGCGCAGCGCCCGAGGCAAGCGTGCGATGCTGGCGGCATATCAGCAGTTATCAGCCTATATTCGTCACTCAATTACTGTTGATCAGCACTCTATTTGGATGGCGCAGCGAGAGGGTCGTGCTAAAAATGGCATTGATCGCACCGATCCCGCCATCATCAAAATGCTGACCATGGCCAGACGCAACGCTGACCGGGATATGGTATTCGGTGACGCCATTGCCGAGTTGAAACTGGTGCCGGTATCAATTAGCTACGAATACGACCCTTGCGACCATCAGAAAGCTCAGGAACTCCACGATATCGCTACCGAAGGAAGCTACGCGAAAAGCGAATTCGAAGATATTCGTTCTATTGTGTCAGGAATCACCGGCTCTAAAGGTCGGGTGCAACTGCGTTTTGGTAGCCCAGTAGGCGCTGATATGGCAACGCCGGATGAAGTGGCAGCAGAGATTGATCGCCAAGTGATCGGTGGCTATCGCCTGTTTCCTAGCCATTATTTAGCACTGGAAGCCCTAGGCGAATCACCAGAACTGATCGCCCGCAAAACGATAACGCGTCAAGACAGAGAGCGCTTTAACGCTCGGCTGGCTAGCATACCTGAAGCGTTGCGGCCTTATTGGTTGGAACAATACGCCAACCCTGTCAAACACAAGGCTGGGCGCCTGAGCCTTTAAAGCGCAAGGGTACTGGAAACATACGTCCAGGAAGCAACCTTACTGGAACAGTGTGCTAGTAAAAGCCAATAGACTGCATCCAATGCTTCCAGGAACCCATGCTCAGCTGTAAAAAAAGTGCTATGGTCAAAGCATTCATTGGTCTCGCTTGAACATCCCTCAAGCGCGGTCTTAAGGAGAACTCCAATGTCCGCATCAGAAATTCAAAAAACACGTATTATTAATGAACTACGCGATTTTATTCGCAAGCTGCTCCAAGACCCAAAAATCTTAGAACAATCCCTAGCGATTGCACGACAGCAGCTAGTCGAAGGCAACAGCCCTGCCGTAATGGCCAAAATTGCCAACGAAATCTCCGACACTACGAGCGTCCATATTCCCGAAGACCCCACTGAGCACTCTGAAGCTGACAAGCTTTTTTTAGAGCTTCTGCGTGAAGTCGTTCAGGAAGAGCAGGCACTCTACTAATGGAGAAATAGCTGTAAGCAGCATGTTGACGTTACCGGCGAAGCGCACCCCTACTTCGCCGTCTTTATTTGCACTGCCTAACCGGAATTATCATTCACCATGTCAAATACTGCCCCGCGCAACATCTTGGTGACAAGCGCGCTTCCTTATGCCAATGGCGCCATTCACTTGGGTCACCTTCTTGAGTACATCCAAACCGACATTTGGGTGCGTTTTCAAAAAAGTCGTGGACAGCAGTGCTACTACGTTTGCGCCGACGACGCCCACGGCACTGCCATTATGCTGCGGGCTGAGCAGGAAGGTATTACGCCCGAAGCCCTGATCGAGCGCGTTTCCCAAGATCATCAAGAAGATTTCGCCCGCTTTGGCGTGGGATTTGATAACTATCATTCCACCCATTCAGAAGAAAACCGCTATTTTAGCGAACTGATCTACACCCGCTTGCGTGATAAAGGCCATATTGCCACCCGCGATATTGAGCAAATGTTTGATCCGCAAAAGGGTCTATTCCTAGCTGACCGTTTTATTAAGGGCACGTGTCCTAAATGTGGTGCCGATGATCAATATGGCGATAACTGTGAAAAGTGCGGTGCCACTTACACGCCTGCTGACTTAATCAACCCTGTCTCAGCTATTTCTGGGGCAACGCCAGAAGTACGTAGCTCTACGCATTACTTCTTCAAGCTGCCAGACTTTGCTGAATTTCTTCAGCAATGGATTAATGATGGCCATGTACAGCCACAAATTCGTAACAAGCTGATGGAGTGGTTCGAGTCGGGCTTTAATGAGTGGGATATCTCCCGAGATGCGCCCTACTTTGGCTTTGAAATTCCTGATGCTCCAGGTAAATACTTCTATGTCTGGCTAGATGCCCCCATTGGCTATCTAGCAAGTTTTAAAAACTTATGTGATCGGGAAGGTATCGACTTCGATACCTTTTGGAAGAAGGGTTCCGATGCAGAGGTTTACCACTTCATTGGCAAAGATATTGTCTATTTCCACGCCCTGTTTTGGCCTGCCATGTTGCACGGTGCAGACCTTCGTACGCCGACTGCGGTCAACTGTCACGGTTTCTTAACTGTAGACGGTGCCAAGATGTCAAAATCTCGTGGCACTTTCATCAAAGCAGCTACCTACGCTGAACATTTAAATCCAGAGTATTTACGCTACTATTTTGCCGCTAAATTAACGTCCAAAGTGGATGACCTGGACCTTAATCTCGACGACTTTTCTGCGCGAGTTAACTCTGATCTAGTAGGAAAAGTTGTCAATATCGCCAGCCGCTGCGCCGGCTTTGTGAAAAAACTGGGCGGCGGCAAGCTGGCTGAACACTGTGCCGAACCACAAATGGTCGCGCGCTTTATCGCGGCTGGCGATGAGATTGCTGACGATTTTGAGGCGCGTGAATTTAGCCGGGCCATGCGCAAAATTATGGAATTGGCCGATGAAGCCAATACGTACATCGCCGACAAGGCCCCCTGGGCACTAGCCAAGCAGGAAGACCAAGACGCCGAAGTACTGGAAATCTGCTCAGTAGGCATCAACTTGTTCCGCCAGTTGATGGTCTATCTTTCACCTGTGGTGCCAACCATGGCCGAACAGGCACGTGAATTCCTGGCGATTGAGTCACTTGACTGGGACAGCCGCAATACCGTACTAGTCAATCACTCAATTAATAAATTCAAGCCATTAATGACGCGTGTTGAACGGGCTAAGATTGACGCTATGATTGAGGCATCCAAGGAGGATTTAGTGGAAGAGCAGAAACTGAAAAACACTCCCAAAGGTCCCCTGTCGGAAGAACCGATTGCGGCAGAAATCAGCTTTGAAGATTTCGCTAAAGTTGATTTACGCATTGCCCGCATTGCCAAGGCACAGTACGTTGAAGGTGCTGACAAGCTGCTCCAGCTTACGCTGGATTTAGGTGGTGAAACACGTAATGTCTTCTCAGGTATTCGTTCTGCCTATTCACCAGAAGCACTTGAGGGCCGCTTGACGATCATGGTAGCTAATTTAGCTCCTCGTAAGATGCGCTTTGGTTTATCAGAAGGCATGGTATTAGCATCTGCTAACAAAGAAGGCATTTACCTACTTTCCCCCGATGCCGGTGCGGAACCAGGACAGCGCGTAACTTAATTAGGTATACTTTGACAAAGGGGCTGAGCACGCAACCTCAGCCCCTTTTTCATGAGTTCATACTGATATTTTAACCCTACTGAGTTCGCTATATGCACCAGCGTATCCCACGCTCATTGCGTTTTCGTTTTTTCGCTGCCCTTGGCGGATTACTTCTATGTGCAATAGCCGCGCTGGCATCAATAAGCGCATGGCTTATATTCCCGGCACTGCAAGCAGAAGAACGGGCTACGGTAAAACGGGAGCTGGACCGTGTTGAACGTAGCTTTGAGTTGGATCAACAGCAGCTACATTCGCAAGTACGGGACTGGGCTCACTGGGATGATACTTATCAGTTCATACAAGGAGAGTATCCACGCTATGCAGACGTCAACTTTAGCCAAGAAATGTTTGAAGACATGCGCTATCAGCTCATGGCATTTTTCACAGCCAGCGGAGACGTGCACTTTCTTGCTGGAATAAATCCAGTAACAGGCGACTACCAAACATGTAGAGCCCCTATCGATGACTGCAGTTGGATGAACCCATGGGTAACCAATATGCAGACAGCCATTGCCGAAAACAGAACCGATCAGAGTAGCATTTACCCTGACCGTCCTCCGGCAATAATGGCCTCTAGCCCAATTTTACGCACTGACAAAAGTGGCACGGCAGCTGGGTGGTTATTCAAGACGCGCTCATTAGATGATGATTGGTTGGCGTTTATGGAGGTTTATACAGGGCTACCTATCACCCTCAACCTCAGTAAGGAGACGATTTCTATCAGCGATGTTTTCAGCTTTTCAGGCAATACGGTATTTGCCGAACGTTACTTCCCTACATCGAGCTCTCTCAGCTCTGTATCGTTAGGCGTAGGCATTGAGCTTAATCGTACAAGTTATTTAACCAGCTTAACCACATTTCGTTATGTGCTGTTATGGACCGCTGGCTTGATGATCATGGTCATTGCCTTGGTACTACTGCTTCTTGAGAAAATTGTGCTAAAGCCGCTACGTTTATTAACTCAATTTACTCAGCAAGTAGGCATTGATGGGGCGGATGCCCATGGGCTTACCAAACGCAACGATGAGATAGGGCTACTGGCACGTACGTTTCAAGAGCAATTCGCCTGCCAGCAGCAGCTCAATGCCGAGCTGCTGAAGCTATCCACCCATGACGCACTAACGGGTCTACCTAACCGCCGGCTTTATGATCAGCGCCTAGAAACGGCCTTTTCAGACGCTGTCTCAACACCAAGTGAATTAGCGGTTATGATGTTGGATATTGATCACTTTAAGCTGTACAACGATCACTACGGTCATCAACAAGGCGATGAATGTTTGCAGCAAGTTGCTGGCGCTTTTAATAGCATCGCAACCAAATTCAACTTCCTAATTGCCAGAACGGGAGGAGAAGAGTTCAGCGCCATCTTGCCGGGAGCTTCTCCAGATTCTGCCAAGGGCATTGGCGAGCAACTGACGCGAGTGATAGACCAACTGCAGCTACCCCACGCCACATCACCCGTGAAGCCCTATGTAACGGTAAGCGTTGGTATCGCTACGCTGAAAGATAGCAAATCGCCTTCGCCAAGCGCCATAATGAGTACAGCCGACCAAGCGCTCTATCTTGCAAAAGCAGCCGGAAGACATCAGGTTGTGCTATTTACCCCCCCTAAAGCCAGTAACACTCTTTCTGCGCAAAATACGCCGCTATGAATGAACTCTTCTTGATTTTGGTCAGTACTGCGCTGGTCAACAACTTCGTATTGGTACAGTTTTTAGGGCTCTGCCCGTTTATGGGGGTTTCCAATAAGCTGGAATCCGCGATGGGTATGTCGCTAGCGACGACGTTCGTGCTGACACTAGCATCTGCCGCTAGTTATGTGGTCTATCATGGCTTACTTGTGCCCTTGGACGTTACCTATCTTCGCACTATCAGCTTTATCGTTGTTATTGCCGCCGTCGTGCAATTTACCGAAATCATGGTGCGTCAACTCAGCCCCCTATTGCATCAAGTGCTGGGGATCTTTCTACCGCTGATTACGACTAATTGTGCGGTACTTGGTGTTGCCCTGTTATCGCTTAACCGCGAGCTGAGTTTCTTTCATACGACTCTCTATGGCCTGGGTGCTGCGCTTGGGTTTTCGATGATTTTGGTGCTGTTCGCAGCGATGCGCGAGCGATTGGCCAATGCTGATATACCAACCCCGTTTAGAGGTGCCGCCATTGCAATGGTCACAGCGAGCCTTATGTCACTGGCATTTCTCGGTTTTTCAGGATTAGCACAGGGGTAACCGCCATGGGAGACATCTTTTCTTGGTGGGGCATTCTCAGTGCAGTGGGTGTGTTGACCGGAATTGGAATAACGTTTGGGGCACTACTGGGAATGGCCAGTGTGCGCTTCAAGGGCGAAGAAAATCCGCTGGTAGAGCAGATTGATGCGCTGCTGCCACAAACCCAATGTGGCCAGTGCGGCTACCCAGGCTGTCGGCCGTATGCCGAAGCCATCAATCAGGGCGATGCGTTAAATAAGTGCCCGCCTGGCGGCGAAGCGACTATTCACGCATTAGCCGACTTATTAGGCCGAGAGCCTGTGCCACTGGATGGCGAAGCAGCCACCGAAGATACCGTCGCATTTATTCGTGAAGCCGAGTGCATTGGCTGCACTAAGTGCATTCAAGCATGCCCAGTAGATGCCATTATTGGCGCTGCAAAGCAAATGCATACAGTGATAGAAGATGAATGCACCGGCTGTGATTTGTGCGTTGCGCCCTGCCCGGTCGACTGTATTGATATGTTGCCCAGAAGCAAGCCTCTCAACCAATGGCAGCCTGTCGTCACCAACGCACCTTTAATCACCAGCGATCGCCAGCTAACCAGGAGCCAGCATGCCGGCCTATGAATTTCCGGGCGGCATTACTCCGCCCGAACGAAAAGATCGCTCGAACCAATCGCCGCTTCGCAACGCGACTTTGCCTACCCAAGTAACACTTCCGCTCAAACAGCATTCAGGTAATCCCGCGATCCCCTGTGTTGCTATCAATGATACGGTTCAGGTGGGTAGCCTAATTGCCCAGCGAGACGGCATGGTATCGGCCAACCTGCACGCCAGTATTAGCGGGACAGTGACTCAGATTAGTGATAACGCCATCACCATCGACGCTGATGGCTTAGATCGCTGGCAAGTGCTGCCCTCTCTTAACTGGCGTGCCGAAGACCACCAAACGACCATTGCGAGACTAGACAGCTGCGGGCTAGTAGGCCTTGGTGGTGCCGGTTTTCCCGCTTATATCAAAGCCCAAATAGCGGATCATCACCGCATTGATACGCTCGTCGTCAACGCCGCCGAATGCGAGCCATATATCACAGCAGACGACTTGGCTCTTCGCCACTATCCAACCGAGATACTGGAAGGCGCGCAAATGGTCGCTAGGCTCTGCGGTGCCCATCAGATTGTGGTGGGTATTGAAGATAATAAGCCCGAAGCGATCCATGCATTAAAGGAGGCGCTCTCTCACTTTCAACAGTCTGACTGCCAGCATCCAGTGAGCATAACGATGAAGGTCATCGAGACCCGCTACCCCAGCGGTGGTGAGCGCCAATTGATCAAGAAACTGCTCAACCTCGATGTTCCCAGTGGTGGCCTTCCTGCCGATGTCGGTGTTCTCTGTCACAACCCCGGCACACTGCTGGCAGCGCTATACGCAGTTCGTGATGGCAAACCTTTGGTCGAGCGAATTGTCACCTTGACGGGAGACGCCATCAGCACACCAGGCAACTACTGGGTACGCCTTGGTACATCTATTGAAACGCTGCTTCAGCAGGTAGGGTTAGCAAACCAGCAGCTTCATCAAGTCATTGTGGGCGGCCCGATGATGGGCTTACCACTCACAACACTTGATGTCCCGGTGACCAAAACGACAAACTGCTTGATTGCAGCCACCCGTGAAGAACTTCCTCCAGCCCCCAGTGAGTCTCCCTGCATTCGCTGTGGCGCTTGTGAAAGTGTTTGCCCTGTTCAGCTTCTTCCGCAACAGCTGCATTGGTATGCCCGTGCAGAGAACGACGCTACATTGGAAAAATTCCACCTATTTGATTGTATTGAGTGCGGTGCCTGCAGTTATGTTTGCCCTAGTTATATCCCATTAGTACAAGACTATCGTTCGGCAAAGCAGCGTATTCGCGTTAAGCGCATTGAGTCCGCCAAAGCCGAGCACGCTAAACATCGATTTGAATTTCGTCAGGCTCGCCTGGCGCGCGAGAATGCCGAGAAGCAAGCTCGTCGCCAAGCGAGGCAGGCACAAAGTCGTCAGACGTCAGATAGCTCAAAGGCAACCGACAGTACAGTGCAAGTGGTGGATTTACGCAGCTTGCGCATTGCTCAAACCGCCGCTAAAGCGGCAGTGAGAAAAGCTGAAAAAACCCTCGCAAGGGCTGCAGCAGAAGACCCAAGTCAGCGCCACGATGATTTAGAAACTCAACTTGCCACCGCCCAAGAAAACCTTAAGGCAGCTGATACTCGGCTGGCTGAAGCTCGCGCCACGATGGCACAACAGGAATCGCCATGAGCATGATGCACGCCTCGCAGCGAACGACTGAATCATTAAATACGATGCCACCCACCGCCCATCTAATGCGATGGGTAATCGTCGCCACCGTGCCTGGGCTTGCCGCAATGACGTTTTACTTCGGCCTGGGCGTTATTAGCAATGTGCTTTTAGCAGCCCTGTTTGCACTCGGCGCAGAAGCGCTGGTGTTAAAACTTCGCCAGCGCCCGTTACAGCCTGCACTTAGAGATTCAAGTGCAGTATTAACCGGCGTACTGTTAGGTGCATCGCTACCACCTGCTAGCCCCTGGTGGCTCCTTGGGATAGGCGTTATTGCGGCCATCGTGGTTGCTAAACAACTGTATGGCGGCCTAGGACAGAATCCTTTCAATCCCGCCATGGTGGGCTACGCACTACTACTCGTATCGTTTCCCACTTACATGACGTTATGGTCGCCGCCGCAGCCTCTAATCTCTGAAAACCTATGGGTCCAGATAAGCGGTACCTTACCGACTTCCACACTTGATGCACTAAGTGGTGCTACGCCGCTAGATGCCTTTAAACATAAAGGTGAAACGGTACTGGCCAGCGAATTTTGGGCTAGTCAGCCTTTACCTGAAGGGACATTGAACGCTTGGCGCAACGTCGCGCTAGCCTGGTTAGCAGGTGGACTGCTATTAATTGCCAAACGGATTATCAGTTGGCATATCCCTGTTGCAATGCTTGTTAGCATAACAGTGCTCGCCACGCTTTTTTATGCCAGCGACCCAAGTCACTTTGCTTCACCACTGTTTCACCTAACCACAGGTGCAGCAATGTTTGGGGCCTTTTTCATTGCCACCGATCCCGTCTCGGCAGCGACCAGCCGCCGAGGAAAACTGTTTTTCGGCGCGGGGATTGGCGCGTTGGTCATGATTATTCGCACGTTTGGCGGCTACCCCGATGCCGTGGCATTTGCCGTTTTACTAATGAACTTATGTGTACCGCTATTGGATCTCTATACCGTGCCACGCCCTACGGGCCAGCCTAAAGCACAGCAGCATGCAAAGCACGGTGACTCACCATGACGCCCCGCCAAGCCATGCTACGCGGCGCTTTCGCCTTAGGAATGTTCTCACTGGTCACTGCTGGCAGCGTTGCGTTGACCCGTGCGGTGACTGCCGAGCGTATCGCTGATCATCAGCTAGCCTATCAACACCGCCAACTGCAGGATGTATTGCCTGCCGCATTAACAGATATAGCGGTTCAAACGGTTTTAGATGGCGTATTCAAGCTCCCTAACCCGGAACAGTTGGGGCACCGCGAACCTCAACATGGATGGTATGTCCAGCGCGATCATCAGCGGGTCATCATCCTGCCAGTCGTTACTCGCCAAGGTTACAATGGCGAAATTCGGCTAATGGTGGGCATTGACCAGCAACAACGCATTACCGGTGTGCGCGTTACCCACCATCAAGAAACGCCTGGGCTTGGCGATGACATTGAGCGCCAGCGAAGTGACTGGATAACCGAGTTTAATGGCTTGAGTTTAAACAGCCTGCCGCCAGGTGGATGGGCCGTACGTAAAGATGGTGGCCACTTTGACGCTTTTACGGGCGCCACCATTACGCCACGCGCAGTCGTCAACGCCGTCCATAGTGCACTGAGCTATGTCACCGAACATGTCGCCGAAAACGCCACCGAAACAGAACTCCCTATCACCTTCGAAGAGTCCAGCCAATGAGTCAGTGGCGCGAACTAGCCCGAAACGGCCTATGGTCGAATAACCCTGCTCTCGTTCAGTTATTGGGGCTATGCCCCTTACTGGCTGTTAGTGGTAGCGTTGTCAATGCACTGGGATTGGCATTCGCTACCCTGCTTGTCATGGTGGGCGCTAGCACTACTATTTCACTGATTCGCCACCAGGTTCCCAGCGCAGTAAGACTGCCCGCCTTTGTCATGGTGATTGCCGCTTTCGTGACCTGCGCTGAGCTTTTAATGGCTGCATTTGCCTATTCGCTTTACCAAGTGTTGGGGATTTTTATTCCGCTGATTGTCACTAACTGCGCCATTTTAGGGCGTGCAGATGCGTTCGCTTCCCGCCAGCCAGTCATACCGGCTGCCATTGATGGCTTTATGATGGGCCTCGGGTTCGGTGCCGTATTGATTCTGCTCGGGGCACTTCGCGAGCTACTTGGGCAAGGCACGCTGTTTAGCGATATGGCGCTACTATTTGGGCCTATTGCTACCAACTGGCAACTCACCTTCGTAGATGATTATCAGTTTTTGTTTTTCGTGCTGCCGCCCGGGGCTTTTTTCGTTGCGGGGCTATTGATTGCGTTAAAGAATGTACTTGATCAACGCCGTAGCGCTCGCGCGCAACCTGCTCAAGCAGTGCCCCGAACAGATCGTCGAGTACGTGTTACTGGCACTATCAAATAACCAAGAGAGCATCCGATGAATGCCCAAAAGCGTTATGAAATTTTTGCTCGCCTACAGGCGGAGAATCCCCATCCCACGACTGAGCTAAACTGGAGCACGCCCTTTGAACTGCTAGCAGCAGTGCTGCTGTCTGCTCAAGCGACGGACGTGGGCGTTAACAAGGCCACTGACAAGCTTTTCCCTGTGGCCAATACGCCGCAAGGAATTATTGACCTGGGTATCGATGGGCTAAAAAGTTATATTAAAACCATCGGGCTGTTTAACACTAAAGCCGAAAACCTGATGAAAACCTGTCACTTGCTGATCAATCAACATGGTGGCGAGGTGCCTAAAACACGCAAAGCGCTGGAAGCCTTGCCGGGAGTAGGGAGAAAGACCGCCAATGTGATTCTAAACACCGCGTTTGGTCAGCCCACCATCGCCGTAGACACGCACATTTTTCGAGTTTCTAATCGCACGGGTATCGCCAAAGGCAAAGATGTCGTTGAAGTTGAGCAAAAGCTACTACGCCATGTTCCAAATGCATTTAAACAGGACGCCCACCACTGGCTGATTCTACATGGGCGCTATACCTGCATTGCCCGCAAACCACGCTGCGGCAGCTGCATTATTGAAGACCTGTGCGACTATAAAGACAAAACCGAACTTGCTTAAGCCCACTGGTTGTTAACGTGAGCAAAGCAGGACCTCGACCAACAATTCAGTGATCAGTGCCCCATCAAAAGCGCACGGTAAGCGCGACGCCATTCGGGCCACTGCCACTGCTGGGTATTCAACAGTGCTGGTTGGCTAGCGGGATCGGTTAACCAAGCGTGCAGTCGTTGGTAAAGCCCCTCTTGCGTGCCATCAAAGCGATAGTCATTAGGGTAGAGTTCGGGGAAACACAGCCTGTCGGGTACTAGCGGAATCGCGCCGCGCTGGGCAGCTTCCATAATGGCTAACCCCTGGAACTCGTGCCAAGTAGTAGAGACCACAATACCACCACCCGCTAGCAACGCTCGGTACTCTGCTTCTGGCTGCGGCCCCCAGCAAATCGTGTGCGCCGCCAAGCGTTCTTCTGCCTCTTCAAAAATAGCGGGTACATCACGAAATCGCTGCCCAAGCACCGCCAGCTCAAAAGGAACCTGCTGCTCACTCAGCTTGAACAGCACCGCAAAGAAATCCTCGGGGTTTTTATCGTACTCCCAACGATGATTCCAAATAATCCGCCGTGGGTGTGCGTTAGTTGGGGAGGCTTTACCTGACGGCATTATTGGCACAGGCAACACTTTTGACTGTTGGCGTAAACGCTCTAACGGTTTAGCTGCTGGCAGGTTTTCAGGCATCTTTTTTAACCACCGCCGCGCGCCGTCAAAAAAAGAATCACGGTTGTAGGCGGTATTAAACACCAACGTATCCGCCGCCAACGCCGCGTATAAATTGACCATTTTGGCCTCCACTTGGGAGATTTGATCACTAGACTCTGGGTAAGCAAACTGGTTTTCATGAAAGTAAACAATCTTTCTGGCACGCCCTAAATGAGGGAATAAGCCAACGAGCGTGGCAATATCGACCATCGAAGTGGCTAACACAACCTCATAGGGTTCACTCAGTGTCTCATACTCTTTTAACCACCAACTCAATGGGTTACCGCGGATTCGCCACGAAAAGTGGCGTGGCGGCAAGCTCAGCAACGTCCAAGAGACATCATTTACTTCAGCCATCAGACTTTGTGCCCAATAGCGGTGACTAACAGCCTCATAAGCAGACAATAATAAAACGCGCATAAACACCTTAATAAAAGCCCATTAAGCGAAGTAAAAAGCAGCCACTTGATGAGAGACGTTACGAGCATTCGGCCAAGGTCGTCTTGGCCTAACCTGTCGCGCTACATACACTCTAATCAAACACCTAACAACGACCCCTTTAGGGAGGGCATCATGGCCAAAGTACTCGTGGTCGACGACGAGCCCAATATTGTACTGTCTCTGGAATTTTTAATGGAGCAGGCAGGCTTTCAAGTTGTCACCGCCTACGACGGAGAAGCCGCACTCGAACGTATCAACGATTCCGCCCCCGACCTGCTGCTGCTTGATATCAGCCTGCCCGGAATCAGCGGTTTTGATGTACTAGAGCATCTTCGCCGTTCAGAAGCGACGGCCCAACTGCCGGTCATTATGCTGACCGCCCATGGGCGAGATATCGAACGTGAGAAAGGCTTAGCGCTAGGGGCTGATGACTACATCACCAAACCGTTTTCGACCCAGTCGCTAATTGAAAAAGTTAAATCACTGCTCAATGGTAACCCGCAATGACCCGTGATGGGCTCCCTAAACGTCAGCGACTCATTGGCCTATGGCTGCTGCTAAGTGGTATCAGCTTGCTGGGGGGCGCTATTTTTGCTGCGTGGCTGGATGCTCAGCTTTCGCCTACTGGCCCTACCCGTGTAGCGCTCTGGTTGGGCAGTTTTTCCGGCGGCGCAACGATATTTTTAGTTGGCCTGCTACTAGAACGCATGCTGTTCACCCCTCTACGCCATTTACAGGTTCAGCTAGCCAGATTAGTGGCAAACCCAGATGCTCGTGATGAACACCCACCAGAAGGCTGGCTAAAAGGGCTTGGCCCTGACCTACGAAGGGTGCATGAGAGCTGGCGCATTGACCGCAATCAATTAGCCACGGCTCATGCCGATGGCGCACGCAGCGCCGCAAAAATACGCCGCGAATTAGAAACGCTGCTACAAGTACTCGAAACCCCTTTATTGCTATGTGACCACCACCGCCGTTTGATGCTATTCAATCAGGCCGCGGAAGATTTCTTTGGCGATAATACGGCGTTAGGCTTGGGTAAACGCTTAGAAGCGCTACTACCCGTTGCCAGCCTACAACAAGCTCTCAGCCAACTACCAGCGGATGGTTCGCCCCGTGAACTGCTTGCCCCTTGTGATAACCGCTGGTTAAAGGTTGTGCTACGTCGAGTTCCTGGCAGTGATGGAGAAACACTACTAACGTTTAGCGATGCAACCGCGTCCTGGTCAAATGAAATGGGTGTTAGAGCAGAACTCGCCACCAAGCTACCCCTCCTACGCCAACATACGGCAAGCCTGACCAGTGCAGCGGATGCACTGATACAACTGCGCCATAACGGCACTGAGAACCCTATGTTACGCCAGCGGTTCGAGCAGGTAATCCAAGAGGAAGGCGCCACCCTAGGTGATAATGTTGGTCAAATCGGACAGTTATTGGATGATTTGCAACATCAAGGCGAGCGCTTAACCCCCATGTGGTCGAATGACTTCTGGCAAGCCCTGGATGAACGCTTAGATCCAGCGCATCGGCTCATCACCCCCGTCGGCATGCCTGCCTGGTTTAAAGGCGACGCACCGGCACTGATTGTTCTGTTTGATTCCTTAGTCAAGCATCTTAATTCTCACCTGCCGGTTAGCCATTTTGAAGGTGAGATATGCCTTGGCAACAAGCGGGTTTATTTGGACTTAATTTGGCAAGGCAGCCCCTTACCAGAGCATGAGCTAGCGAAATGGCGTCGCCAGCCTCTGCCATCGCTGCCGCTTAATCCGCTGGTGTCAGACGTACTGCGCCAGCATGCGAGCGATATTTGGAGCCTTGCTGACGATGATGCTATTCATGCGCGCCTGCGCCTGCCGCTACCAGCCATGGAGCGCGTCGGGGCGCCTCGAGAAACCGCACCTCCGCGACCAGAGTTCCATGATTTCGGCATTGCTGACCTGCCGCCACCCGATGAAGAATTGGCTAACCGCACGTTACGCAGTTTAGAGGTGGTTGCATTTGATACTGAGACCACCGGCCTTGAGCTTCGCCGAGGGGATACGGTGATTAGCCTAGGGGCTTGTCGGGTGGTCAATGCGCGGCTGTTGGCCAGCGAGGTCTTTGATCAAAAAGTCGATCCGAAACGTCCAATCCCCCCTACCAGTACAGCGATACACGGATTGACAGATGCTGATGTGGCCGGCGCGCCGCCCCTTGATATTGTCCTAACGCGCTTTCGAGATTACGTCGGTGAAGCGGTTTTATTAGCGCATAATGCCGCGTTTGATATGCTCGCCATTACTAACAAAGGGGTTGTCTTTGATATGCCTGTCATCGATACCTTATTAATCTCAAGAGCATTAGACGAAGCGTTAGATGGGCATGATTTAGATACCTTGGCACAACGATACGATCTTACGTTCCCACCAGGCACTCGCCACACGGCGCTTGGTGACGCCCGTGTAACCGCTGAGTTATGGCTAGCGTTGTTACCCCGGCTTGAAGCACGTGGCGTGGATACGTTAGAGCAGCTGTTGGCGCTGCAGGCCAACGCGTTTGATCGCCAGGATGCCAGTGCCTCATGAAACATCCAGGCTCACGGCAAATCGAGCGTTTAATAGCCTTATTCGCCCTAGCAACACTGCTCTTCAGTCCCCCACTGATTATCATGGTTGACCGGCTCACCTCTTTGAGCATGAGCTGGCTGCCGCTTTATCTGTTTATTGCTTGGGGTGCGGTAATTGGCCTCACCGCCTGGTTAATGGAACAACGTTCGGGACGCTGATCATGCGTACAGATGCAGTGATTCTAGGAACGGCATTTGGCTATTTGGCGCTTCTATTTGTCGTCGCCGCGTGGGGGGACCGTCGTGCCGAGCAGGGCCGATCATTAATTGGCTCGCCCACGGTATATGCGCTATCGATTGCCGTTTACTGCACTGCCTGGACGTTCTATGGCAGCGTGGGACGCGCAGCAGACCATGGCCCCAGCTTCCTGCTTATCTATCTTGGTCCAACCCTGGCGATGCTTCTCGCCCCTGTCGTCATTCGCAAAATGGTACGCATCGCATCCCGCCAGCGCATCACTTCTATTGCTGATTTCATTAGTGCTCGTTATGGCAAAAGCACCAGCTTAGGCGCACTCGTTGCATTAATGGCCCTTATTTGTATAACGCCCTACATTGCACTGCAGTTAAAAGCGATCACCGTTAGCCATGCAGTACTTGTGAACTACCCCAATACAGCGGATGCCACCCTGGTTGATGAGCGTTTCTGGCTGGACAAATCGCTTTGGGTCGCCTTAGTGCTTGCGGTATTTATTATACTTTTCGGCACCCGCCATCTCGATGCCAGTGAACGACATGAGGGAATGGTTGCTGCTATTGCCTTGGAATCACTGGTGAAGCTAATTGCGTTTATGGCCGTCGGTATTTTTGTGGTGTTTGTGTTGTATGAAGGCCCCAGTGCGCTATTCGCCAGCGTCGCCACAATGCCAGAAATAGCGGAAAAAATGGGGTTGGAAAGCGTACCAGGCGGTGCCACTGGCTGGGCCGGAATGCTAATACTTGCTTTTCTGGCTTTTTTAACCCTGCCTCGTCAGTTCCAGGTGCTGGTTGTCGAAAACGTCGATGAACAGCATTTAGCCAGGGCGAGCTGGTTATTTCCGCTTTATATGTTGCTCATCAACCTGTTTGTTATTCCTATCGCCTTTGCTGGTCTTCTGTTAGGAGCTGGCGCGGGCGATTCCGATAGTTTTGTGCTGACACTACCCCTTTCTGCAGGGCTTGAAGGATTACCCTTACTCGTATTTATAGGCGGTCTTTCAGCAGCTACTGGCATGGTGATTGTTGAAACGATTGCACTTTCTACCATGGTGAGTAACCAGCTCATTATGCCCTTACTGCTAAGAACACAACGCCTTCACCTGAGCACGTCCGGCGAGTTGGCAGGTTGGCTGTTGGGCATTCGCCGAATTGCCATCGTTTTGATACTGCTGCTTGGCTATCTATATCACGCGCTGATTGGTGACTCCTACAGCCTTGTCACTATCGGGCTTGTCTCCTTTGCGGGGGTGGCACAATTTGCCCCAGCCCTGTTAATTGGCCTCTACTGGCGCGGCGCGACTCGCCAAGGAGCCACCGCTGGCTTAATCGCAGGCTTTTTAGTCTGGTGCTATACGTTACTGCTGCCAGGTTTTGCCCAATCCGGTTGGTTAGATGCAACGTTTCTAACTCAGGGGCCATGGGGCATTTCATGGCTGATGCCTTACCGCTTATTTGGCCTGGAAGATTGGGATATTTATTCCCACGCACTGCTGTGGAGTATGCTGGCAAATGTTGGCTTACTGATTGGCGTGTCACTTTTTAGCCGCCCTACGCCACTTGAGCAAACCCAAGCCGCCCTTTTCACTGGCGCCTTACACCCTAACTTGCAAACGACCTCTTTATGGAGAGGACAGACGACTCAAGGCGCCTTAAAAGAATTACTTATTCGCTACCTTGGCAACCAAGTCACCCATCGGGTGTTTAACCAAAGCATTAATAAAAGCGACTACCGCTCAGACGAACCGGCAACGGCCGATCTAATTACCCGTTCAGAGCAGGCGCTAGCAGGCTCTCTTGGCAGTGCATCAGCGCGCGTACTAATCAATTCAGTGGTACGCGGAGAAGCACTGGATCTTGAGTCGATTTTGAGTATTTTAGACACCACGTCACAAACCCTGGAGTACAACCGTCGACTAGAGCAAAAATCACAAGAATTAGTCGCCGTAAGTGACGAGCTACGCAGTGCCAATGAACAGCTGCGCGAGCTTGACCGCCTGAAGGACGAGTTTGTCGCTATGGTAAGTCATGAGCTTCGAACCCCGCTAACCTCGATACGCGCGTTTGCCGAAATATTACGCGATAGTGATCAATTACCCGATGAAAAACGCCAACATTTTCTGGGCGTTATTGTCCATGAGAGCCAGCGTCTTTCGCGTTTAATCGAGGAAATTCTTGACCTTGCGCGCTTAGAGAGCGGTCGCTTGACGCTTCATCCTGTCACCCTCGACCTAGCAGCCCTAGCGAGGCAGAGCATCGATGCAGTTGCCCGCTTACATGAAGATCGAGGTATTACCCTCGATATCAGTTTAGCGGCTGACCCCGCCATGGTGGTCGGTGACCAAGACCGCTTGGAGCAAGTCATTATTAACCTGCTCGATAACGCCAGTAAATTTGCTGACCGCCAGCAGCCTCAAGTGCGGCTGGCACTTTATCGGCACCGTAATCATTTTCGTTTAAGCGTTGAAGATAACGGCCCAGGTATCAGCGCTGACGAGCGTGAGCGCGTATTTGAGAAATTTCATCAAATACAGCAAAGCGGTGAGACACCACGCGGGCGCCCCAAAGGTAGCGGCCTTGGCTTACCTATCAGTCGAGGCATTATTGCTCACATTGGTGGAAGGCTTTGGGTGGAAGACGCTAAAACGCTAGGTGGCGCATGCTTAACCCTAGAGCTGCCAGCAGCCCCTAAGGAGTCAACTCTAAGTAACTCTTCGCAGCTTACAGGGGAATAGCCGTTATAAGCGCTTTACTTGGTTAACAAACGCTTTGATTTGCTGTAAATCAAATTTCAGCAGTAACCTCTGATCATCACGAAGACGTCGCAGGTCCACCCAGCCGTCAGCTGTCTGCCCGTGATACTTATTGTGGCGCTGCTGCTCTAGCAGCAAGTGCTGCATACGGTTAAAAGCGGCTATCAGTAAGTCCGATTGCTCCTTCGTCAACGCACGTGTGAAATGGGCAAGTGCCGTTAGCCGTTCACGTGTTCCTATCTCACTTCGCTGGTATCGCACACAGAGTAATCGGGCAGCGCTTATTAGAGGCATCAATCCTTGTCGCTTAAGATCGATTGCTTGGTCATAGGGAGCAGCTAGCCCAGGATGTGAAGCAATGCGACCAAACCGGTCAAGCGCCACCGGCAACTCATCTAACAACGCCGCCATTTCATCCATGAACAAAGGCGCGCTTGAGAGAGTTGAACGCACCCGTTGGCCTAACGTTTGTGCGAGCTCAGGATTCCCTGCCACAGGATAAAAATCGAGCCATATATTGGTTTGCTGCACCCGCTTAACCTGACGATCCGCACTCCAAATTGCAAATTGCTGCTGCCATTCGCTCAAGCGCTTGCGCCACATTGGCCAACGCGCCATGACATGGCCACGGCAAAGCGGAATGCCTGCTTCATCTAAGCGTTGTGTAAAACGTTCGCCTAGCGCCTGAAAGTAGCCATCAATTTCAACGTGTCGAGCGTCAGGATAGTCGTCAATAATCAGCGCATTGTCCTGGTCAGGCCCAAGCAAGCTTTCAAAGCGTGCCGCCGAGCCGAGCGTAACAACGCAGTAATCCACCGGCGGCTTACCCCACCCTTGTGCCTGCATTTCATCTAGCGCTGCTGCTATCGATTGGCGATAAAGCCAAGCGATGTGGTCGCTAATGAGTTCGCTAATACGCCAAGCAGGCAAGTCATAACGCAGCAATGTCTCAACAAAAGAGAGCTGTGCGGCATAGGCGTCAGATAAGGATGGATTAAAAAGAGAGGTATGCGCGTAAAAATCGCGAAGTGGAGCACTTAGCGCCGAGATATCCAATGAGCCATGATGACATACCAAGGAGCGCCAAGGGGAAGCACGGTACACCATGTGCATACTCCGCTCCTCAACTAAACGAAAAGCTTGCTAGGTTTCACTAGCATTACGAGGATCAGCCGTAAACATCTCCTCACCCACTTCATCAATAAAGCGCTGCGCTTTAGCGACCATCATCGCATCACAGGCTTCACGACCTGGCAGCATGTCAGAGCGTTCAAAGCGGTGCTCGTGAGTAACGCCCTCGCCATCCAACTTACGGATCCAACCGCTGACGCGAAATTGTCCACTTTGGTTATCAGGCTGAGACACAATTAAGTACTCTTTATATTCAACTGGCTCGGCCGCTTTGGTGCCTCCTTCCGAGGCTCCAGCACCCGCGCCACCCAACAGGCCAGAAAATAGTTTTTTAAACATTCGGACTCCTTCGCAACAAAAGCGGCCAGACTTCGCCTGGCCGCTTAGCATGCTTAGCTCTGTTGACGACCTTTACCGGCAGCAATCCGTAGACGCAATGCATTCAGCTTAATAAAGCCTTCTGCGTCTTTTTGATCGTACGCGCCCGCATCATCTTCAAACGTTGCAATCGACTCATCAAACAACGACTGCTCGGACTTACGCCCTACAACCGTTGCATTGCCTTTATAGAGCTTCATGCGAACAACGCCCGCAACGTTTTTCTGTGTTTCGTCGATCGCCGCTTGTAGCATACGACGCTCTGGACTCCACCAATAACCGTTGTAGATCACTTCAGCGTATTTAGGCATTAGTTGATCTTTCAAGTGCGCTTCTTCACGGTCAAGCGTCAGCGACTCAATGGCGCGGTGAGCACGGAGCATGATCGTGCCCCCCGGTGTTTCGTAGCAACCACGGGACTTCATACCAACATAACGGTTTTCAACGATATCCAGGCGGCCAATACCATTATCGCCACCTAGCTTGTTAAGCTTTTCAAGCACTTCATGAGGCTTAAGCGCTTCACCATCAATAGCGACGATATCGCCATTCTCAAACGTCAGCTCTACATAAGTCGGCTGCTCAGGCGCGGCTTCAGGAGAAACACTCCAACGCCACATGTCCTCTTCTGCTTCGGCCCATGGGTCTTCCAAAATGCCGCCTTCATAAGAAATGTGCAGCAGGTTGGCATCCATGGAGTACGGTGATTTTTTCTTTTTATTAGAAAAATCAACGGGAATATTGTGCTCTTCGCAGTAAGCCATCAACTTCTCACGCGAAGTGAGATCCCACTCGCGCCAGGGCGCAATAACCTTCACGCCAGGTTTGAGTGCGTAGCCACCCAGTTCAAAACGAACCTGATCGTTACCTTTACCCGTTGCACCGTGAGAAATGGCATCAGCGCCCGTCTCATTAGCAATTTCAATTAAGCGCTTAGCAATCAACGGACGAGCAATAGAAGTGCCGAGGAGATACTCGCCTTCATAGATGGTGTTCGCTCGGAACATTGGGAATACATAATCGCGAACAAATTCCTCGCGAAGATCTTCGATATAGATCTCTTTAACACCTAGTGCTTGAGCCTTAGCGCGTGCGGGCTCGACTTCTTCACCTTGACCGATGTCGGCTGTAAAGGTCACTACCTCGCAGTTGTAGGTCTCTTGCAACCACTTAACGATAACGGATGTGTCCAGGCCGCCTGAATACGCCAGCACAACCTTTTTGACATCGGACATTCTTTGCTCCTTGTTCATGAAAAGTAGTTCACCCAACGACACCGCGCTGAGCGCAGTGCAATAACATAAACTACGAGTATAGCGCTCTCAATGCTCAGCGAATACCGTCAACGACGCCTAAGGGGTAAAGCTGCTAGAATCATAGCCAACAAAGGGGTTGCTTTAACCGCTTATTTTAACTACTTACTCGCTTTACTAAGGAGAGCTGCATGAGCGAGGCATTTGCCCGCGAATTGATGGCCCAACGTTTTCGCAGTTATCTGCCGGTTGTCATTGATTTAGAAACGGGTGGGTTTAACGCCCAAAGTGACGCAGTACTCGAAATTGCTGCCGTGACGCTTACCATGGACCCTGACGGTAATTTATTACCCGACGCCACTTACGCGTATCACATTCATCCGTTTGAAGGCGCGAACGTTGAGCAATCTGCGCTTGATTTCACAGGCATTAATCTAGATGACCCACTGCGTCGCCAAGTGGCGCTAAGCGAATCTGAAGCGCTAGGTGAAATTTTTCGCCCCATCCGCAAATCAATCAAGGCACATGGGTGCTCTCGGGCAATACTGGTTGGTCATAATGCTGCCTTTGATCATGGCTTCCTAAATGCGGCGGCGAACCGCTGCAGCGTAAAACGGAATCCGTTTCACCCTTTTTCCAGCTTTGACACAGCAACCCTTGCAGGCTTTGTATATGGTCAAACAGTGCTTGCTCGTGCGTGCCGTGCGGCAGGTATCGAGTTTGATAACAAGTCCGCCCACTCGGCCCGCTACGATACCGAACGCACAGCAGAACTCTTTTGTGCGATGGTCAACCGCTATAAAGACTTAGGCGGATGGCGGCTGGCTCAGCAGGAACAAGAACTGGATGACAGCGAGTAATGAGCCCCAAGATGCACCCACTGAGGCTTTGCGCTAAACTTCGCCGCTGCAAACCCCGCGTTTGCACAATTTTATATAGAAGCGTGCTCTAGCATTACACGCGTCTAAACGCACAACGATTAACACAGGCAAAGGATAATTATTGTCCTTTGCTTGACTACTGTTTTAACCATCCGTTTTCAGGAGATGAGACGTTTCCATGGCCCAGCATAATGCCTTTTACGCCCAGTCCGGTGGCGTTACCGCCGTCATCAATGCCAGCGCCTGTGGCGTTATCGAAGCTTGCAGACAAGCGCCCGACCAGATTGGCAAGGTATATGCCGGTCATAACGGCATTATCGGTGCCTTAACGGAAGACCTCATCGATGTGACTCAAGAGAGCGATGAATCGATTGCTGCCTTGCGCCACACGCCTGGCGGTGCATTTGGTTCCTGCCGCTATAAGCTGAAAGACATTGACACTCACCGTGCTCAATATGAACGCTTAATCGAAGTCTTCAAAGCCCACGATATTCGCTACTTCTTCTACAATGGCGGCGGTGACAGCGCAGACACCTGCCTCAAAGTGTCCCAACTGTCTGAAAAACTCGGCTACCCGCTAACTGCGATTCATGTACCGAAAACTGTTGATAACGATCTGCCTATTACCGACAACAGCCCCGGGTTTGGTAGCGTTGCCAAATATATCGCCACCTCTACGCTTGAAGCCTCATTGGATATTGCGTCTATGTGCGCCACATCCACTAAAGTATTCGTCCTTGAAGTGATGGGCCGTCATGCTGGCTGGATTGCAGCTGCAGGTGGTTTAGCGGGTGAAGGCGAAGGCGAGCCGCCTCACCTGATTATCTTTCCTGAAGTATCGTTTGACCGTAAAGCGGTCATGGCGCGCGTTGAAGAGTGCGTTCAGAAGTACGGTTATTGCGTCATCGTTGTTTCTGAAGGCGCACGCTATGAAGATGGCACTTTCCTTGCCGATGCCGGCAATACGGATGCCTTTGGGCACCGCCAATTAGGCGGCGTAGCGCCGACACTTGCAGGGATGGTGAAGCAAGACCTTGGTTACAAATACCACTGGGCAGTTGCTGATTATTTACAGCGCGCGGCGCGCCATTTGGCCTCTAAAACCGACGTTGAACAAGCCTATGCAGTGGGCCGCGAGGCGGTAACATTAGCACTTGCAGGCAAAAATGCCATGATGCCCGCCATACGCCGTATTTCACAGGAACCCTATCAGTGGGATGTCATCTCGGCGCCGCTGTCACAAGTGGCTAACCAAGAAAAATTCATGCCACGGGATTTCATTAGCGAAAACGGTTTTGCGATTACACCCGCTTGCCGAGCGTATCTCTCTCCGCTCATTCAGGGCGAGGATTTCCCTCCGTTTGAAAACGGCCTGCCTAAAGTAGCTAAGCTAAAGCTCGCAAAAGTGGAACAGAAACTGCCTAAATTCACGCTGTAAATAGTTAGCGTGTTGTAAAAACGGGGCGATGAAATGATTCATCGCCCCGTTTTTTATGGTTAGCGTTTATTAAGTGAGCAACGTTAAGCTTTTAGCGCAATAACCAAGAAAGCACCAATAAGAGCAGCAGAATACCCGCCACCCCCTGCCAAAAACGCCGTGACTCTTGGCGAGGCTCCTCACGACTGGGCACGCGCCCTAACGGGACTCTTAAGGCATGAAGAAATTCGGAGAGCCGCCTAAAACGCAGTGCACGCTGAGGATCTAGAGCACGACGCAACGCGTCATCAAGCTCAGCCGATATTTCTGGATTGGTTGTTCGGGCGCTACGGTAGCTGAGCTCTTCAAGATCGGTGTGGCTGCGCAGTCGATTAGGCGTCAACGTATAAGGCAATGCCCCTGTCAGCAACCAATAGACCGTTGATGCTAATGAATACTGGTCACTGCGCCGACCTACGCTATCACCCAGTGCGTACTCAGGGGCCGTGTGTTCATTAAAACCAATTTGGCGAAGTAGCTCGCCCGAGTGGCGATGGCCATCCACCTCGCGCATGTGGCAGGCACTGAAATCTGCCAACACGAGTTTGCCGTGGGGGTCGATCAGTACATTATCAGGGGTAATTTGCTGATGAATGATATCGCGATGATGCAACGCTTGAACCGCTTTACCCAGTTGATTGGCGATATCCAGACGCTGCACCAAACTCGCTTGTGGGTGCCTTTCTGCCCACTGGCGGAGCGTTTCACCTTCAACGTGCTGCATTAAGTAATAAAGGTAACGGCGTGGTCGTGACGACTGCATTACTTTGACTACAAAGGGCGAATTTACACGCTCTACCACCCATTGCTGCAGTAAAAAATGTTCCAGATAAGCGTTACGCAAAGAGAGTTCTGGGCTGGGTGCTTTCATCACCATTTCACGCTCTGAATGCACATCACGGACGCGATAAACTCTTGATTGCGCATTACGTGACAGCACCGACAGCACCTCAAGCCCATCAAACCGCTCTCCTGGCGTCAGCTCAGGGGGAATAGGCAGGTCACCATAAATAAGCCCTGGGTGATCTTCAGACTCTTCCGGTAGCTCATCAATACGCAGCAGTTGGAAGCAAAATTGATCACCTCCATACCCCCTATCTTGGGCACGCTGCTTTGCTTCGCTCGCGAGGCACTCACAGGCTGCGTCTAGATCACTGGCATTTTGGCGGATCAGACGAACGTAATCAGATGGCATTAAGGTGCCACGGACGCCCTGAGTAGTAAAAACAAAAAAGTCGCCCTGTTTAAGCGGTAGATGGGTATAGTCGATATCGACGCTTCCATCCATCCCCAAAGCACGTGAGGGGTAACGATAGCCGCCAATATCGGTCACATGGTCGCGGGTTAGCTGCTCGAACTCAGCGCCTCGCAATCGAAAAACTAACGTATCCCCCATATGAAATAGGTGCGCTTCACGCTCGCGAAAGACCATCGCGGATAGCGAAGATACAAAACTTCCTTCTTTAACATGCTTGCTTTGGCTGTAGCACCAACCATTAAGAGCACGAAGTACCCGGGTGGCCGACGTTTTCGTGTCCCAGTGGTCAGGCGTAGAGTAATAGTCAGCCAAAAAACCGCGAACACTTAAATCACCTGCCTGTTTAGCCAAGGTGTTACGAGAAATCGAGTCACTAATAACTGCGCACCCCCCTTTTACTTTCAACAGCTGCGCATCAGGCAACCGCACCGACATGGAGCTACGGTGTAGACGCCTATCAGGGGCCACAAAGGCTTGGCCATAACTAATTAGTAACTGGGCGTGCGCCAACTCATCCTCCTAGGCTTTAGGCTCTTCATGGGAACCACACAGTGGTTATGATACACGCTGATCAAGGGAAGCGATGCCCGCCAAACGTCGTGATGGCGAAAAACGACGCTTATTTTTGGATTCATCGTCATTGTTAGCGGCACACACCTATGTCGCATTGGTAATCCACTAGCCAACTTCGTATAATTCTCCGCCATTAATGCAATGCATCAACTGCTTAGCCTTCGCACTAAATAAGCCAAGCCAAGGAATAAACGATGAACTTCGATAACATCCCCGCTGGAAAGGATCTGCCCAACGATATTTACGTGGCGATCGAAATTCCCGCTAATCACGCGCCGATTAAGTATGAAATCGACAAAGATATGGGTGCCCTTCTGGTTGACCGCTTCATGGCAACCCCCATGTTCTATCCGGCTAACTACGGCTTTATCCCCCACACCCTGGCCGATGATGGCGACCCGCTGGATGCTTTGGTAGTTACCCCCCACCCCGTGGCTCCGGGCAGCATTATTCGCGCTCGCCCTGTTGGCATTTTGAATATGACCGACGAAGCAGGCGAAGATGCAAAATTGGTATGCGTCCCGCATCCCAAACTGAGCACTCTGTATGATGATGTTCAAGAAGTGACTGATCTTCCTGAACTGCTACGTCAGCAAATCGCTCACTTTTTCGAGAACTATAAAGACCTCGAAAAAGGTAAGTGGGTGAAAGTAGAGTCTTGGGAAGGTGTTGAAGCGGCACGCAAAGCGATTGAAAAATCAGTCGCGGCTTACCAAAAAGCTTAATCTATCGGGTTGAGCAATAAAGTCAGACCGCACTTCCTCTTAAAGGCTGCCCATGTGGCAGCCTTTTCTATTATCTGTCGTTTAATTCCGAGGCCTGAGATTCAACATTAACGCAGCATGAAGAAGCGCGTCACGTCACCGCAGCATCTACGCTGACATCACAAGGTAGGATATGCTATTTCAAAATCTCCCTGATCCGTCTGCGTAAGGATACTTCGTGTTGCCTTTTAAGCGTTTAAGTCTGTTACTGTTACTCTGCTGGCTTCCCCTGCTAGCCCATGCTCAGTGGTTTTCCTCTTCCAGTAATCAAAGCGATTTTTTACCTGTTCTAGAAGCCTTTCAGCCTACTGCTTGGCATGATGGCAGCGCCATTTATATTGGTATCGATATTGCGGACGACTATTATTTATACCGCCACCAATTTAGCGTTAGCAGCAAAACGGACGCTGTATCCCTTGATGAACCGCTACTTCCGCAAGGAACATTCACAACTGATGAATTCATGGGCGATGTGTATGTTTTTCGTGACAAATTAGTCTTTGAAACGCCATTTTCCCCCTCCTATAGTGGCCCGATCGATATTGAACTGACGTTCCAAGGTTGTGCCGACGCAGGTCTTTGCTATCCGCCAGAAACTATATCGCTTGAAGCCTTAGAGTCATCTCCTCCCACGGCCTTTGCTGACTGGGACGCTGCAGATCATGCACTGTCAGGCGCTGAAGGCAGCGATGACCAGCAAATTAGTCAAACCGCGGGCACCAATAGCAGCACTGAATTTTCAGCTCCACAAAGCGAAGACAGCCGCTTTAGCGCATTGCTCGGCAGCGCCAGCCTCCCTCTTGCCTTGGGGTTATTTTTTATCGCTGGACTGGGCCTTACTTTCACGCCCTGCGTCCTACCGATGGTGCCTATTTTGTCTTCAATTATCGTAGGACAAAAACCAACTCGACCCCGAGCATTTGTACTCTCAGCCAGCTATGTTTTGGGCATGGCGTCCACCTACGCGTTAGTCGGTGTGTTGATGGGTCTGTTTGGCGCGGGCTTAAATCTTCAGGCCCACCTGCAATCAGCGCCGGTGCTGATTACCTTTGCTGTTCTATTTACGCTATTTGCCTTAGCTATGTTCGGGGCGTTTGATTTAAGAGTTTCGCCGCGACTGGCCGCTAAAATTGACGGCTGGCAAGCACGTGCACAGCAAAGCGGCCCTGCAGGCTTAGCCCTGGCAGGCGCACTATCGGTATTAGTGGTTTCACCCTGTGTAACAGCCCCACTTGCCGGTGCGTTGGTGTTTATTTCCTCGACCGGAAACGCTGCCATGGGCGGAGCTGTTTTATTTGCACTAGGCCTAGGCATGGGTGTGCCACTGCTATTAGTGGGTACCTTTGGGGCAACGCTGCTACCCCGCTCAGGCGCTTGGATGAACGGCGTTAAAATTGCTTTCGGATTGCTGTTACTGGGCGTTGCCATTTGGATGGTTGAGCGATTAGTACCGCCTTCGATAGCGCTTTTGCTCTGGGCAGCGCTGGCCATAGGTAGCGCACTCATGCTGGGCGCCTTAAATATGAATCAGTCACAAGGCTGGCCTAAAGCACGACAAACATTAGGACTGATGTTACTGGCATGGGGCATTGCTCTTGTCATTGGCGCTGCCCAGGGCGGCAGCAACCCATTGCGCCCCTTAACGGTATCCAGCTCCTCAACGGACAGCGGCACGCCGCAAGCAACGCTTGCTTTTCAGCAAGTTGATGAACTGAGCGCACTTGAAACCGCACTCTCTGAAGCCGCAAGCGCCCAACAGCCTGCCTTTGTTAATTTCACTGCTGACTGGTGTATCTCCTGCAAGCTAATGGAGCGCGATGTTTTTCCAGACCCCAATGTGGTCGCTGCATTGAACGATTTCCGCCTGATTGAGGTCGATGTCACCAATACGGATGCGCAAAGTCGGGAACTGCTAAACCGATTTAACTTATTCGGCCCACCAAGCCTGCTTTTTTTTAGCCAGGGCGAAGAAGTACGGGATGCACGCATTCAAGGTGAAATAACGGCCACCCAGTTGGTACAACACCTGGAAGCGTTACGACGCTGGCAACAAGGCTGAGCTGAAGCCTATGACCACCTAGTGTCGCGAACGTCGTCAAACGGTTGTTTAAATAACCAGCAACGAGCTTATGTCGGCCTTCACTAGACATGCCCGTACTTTTTCGGCAAACTTCGCAGCCATATCAGCTAAAATCTTCATGTTTTAGGACTTAGCACCGGGTAACGTTCAACATCGTGCAGCGTTCTCTTCATTTTCAAACAAGGTTTACTGCGCTGTAACGGCGCTCAATGCAGTTGGCGATACAATACTCAACTGCATTGCGATTAACTTTCATCACTTTTGGGGCAACAGGTATGGATATTCGTAAAGTTAAAAAACTGATTGAACTCCTCGAAGAATCAAACATTAGCGAAATCGAAATTCAGGAAGGCGAAGAGTCCGTCCGCATCAGCCGCCATCCGAATGGTGCAACATGGCAGCCTCAGCCGATGCCACAGTACGCTCAAATGCCGCCTATGCAGCAGGCACCAGCTCAACCCAGCGCTTCGGCTGCTGATGCAGAGCCCCAAGGCGTAAGCTATCAAGGTGAAGCGGTTAATTCACCCATGGTAGGCACGTTCTACCGTAGCCCAGCACCGGGCGCCAAATCGTTTGTGGAAGTTGGCGATACGGTTAAGCAAGGCGATACGGTATGTATCGTTGAAGCAATGAAAATGATGAATCAAATTGAAGCCGATCGCGACGGCGTCGTCGAGGCCATCCTAGTGGAAGACGGAGAGCCGGTGGAATTCGATCAACCTATGATCGTCATCGCTTAATCTTTCACAACAACACGGGTGGATTCTCCCATGCTGGACAAGGTACTTATCGCAAACCGCGGCGAGATTGCCCTTCGTATTCTCCGGGCCTGTAAAGAGCTAGGGATTAAAACCGTTGCGGTTCACTCCAAAGCCGACCGTGAATTGATGCATGTTCGCTTGGCCGACGAAGCGGTATGCATCGGCCCCGCCTCCTCAGCGCAGTCGTACTTGAATATTCCTGCATTAATAAGCGCTGCTGAAGTGACAGATTCAAGCGCCATTCATCCTGGCTACGGCTTTCTCTCGGAAAACGCTAATTTTGCTGAGCAGGTTGAGCGCTCTGGCTTTACCTTTATTGGCCCGCGCGCGGAAACTATCCGCCTGATGGGTGATAAAGTTAGTGCCATTGAAGCAATGAAGATTGCTGGCGTTCCTACCGTGCCTGGCTCAGATGGCCCGTTAGGTGACGATGAAGCCACCAACCTAGCCACTGCACGCCGCATTGGCTATCCGGTAATTATCAAAGCTGCTGCAGGCGGTGGTGGCCGCGGCATGCGGGTGGTGCACACTGAAGGCCATCTGCTTTCAGCCATTACTGTCACTCGCACTGAGGCGCACTCAGCGTTTGGCGATGGCACGGTTTACATGGAAAAATTCCTTGAGAAACCCCGCCATGTTGAGGTCCAGGTGCTGGCTGACGGCCAAGGCAATGCTATCCACCTTTATGATCGCGACTGTTCTCTACAGCGTCGTCACCAAAAGGTTCTGGAAGAAGCGCCGGCCCCTGGAATCGACCCGGAAGCGCGTGCAAAGGTGCTAGAAGCATGCCGCCAAGCATGCCTCGAAATTAACTATCGTGGCGCGGGCACCTTTGAGTTTCTATACGAAGACGGTGATTTCTTCTTTATTGAAATGAATACCCGTGTACAGGTAGAGCACCCTGTCACCGAGATGGTCACAGGCGTAGATATCGTTAAGGAACAGTTGCGCATTGCCTCCGGCCTGCCACTTTCGATTCGCCAAGAAGATGTAAAGATCAATGGCCATGCCTTTGAGTGCAGGATCAATGCGGAAGACTCGCGTACGTTTATGCCCTCTCCGGGCAAAGTCACCCTGTTCCATGCTCCGGGCGGCCTTGGCGTGCGTATGGACTCTCATCTGTACACTGGCTACACCGTACCGCCTCATTATGACTCACTGATCGGCAAGCTAATCACCTGGGGGGCTGATCGCGAGATTGCCCTGACGCGTATGCGCAACGCCCTAGATGAGCTGCTAGTCGAGGGGATCAAGACCAATATTGATCTGCAAAAAGATTTGGTGAGAGATAGTTATTTCCGCCAAGGTGGCGTCAACATTCACTATCTTGAAAAGAAACTCAGTAGCTAATACCAGAAATTAATATCTGCAAAGGCGCTGAGCTGAATAGATAGCTGATAATACTCAACGGGGTGGCCATAGCCACCCCGTTATTGTTTTTTACCTTTGCGTGAATGCACGTACGCAGTGGAGATTACTGATGCCCTGGCTCCAACTCAAAGCCCACGTTGCTCCAGAACAAGCCGAACTACTAGAAGATCTACTGTTAGAGGAAGGCGCGACGGCCATTGGCCTTCAAGATGCCCACGATGATCCTGTTTTCGAACCAGAGCGAGGTACTACCCCGCTTTGGCAAGATACAATTCTCACTGGCCTATATGACGACTTAGACGGCGTTGAAGCCATGCTTGAGCGCATTCAAGCCGCTTGGTCTGAGCAAGTCCCCGGCGAACCCTGTCCAGACATTGCGTATGAACTATTAGCCGATAGAGACTGGGAAAGAGAATGGATGGATGACTTTACGCCGTTGCGAATGGGCCAACGGCTATGGATCGTACCGAGCTGGCATGAGCCCCCAGAAGCCAATGCCGTCAATCTCATTCTTGACCCAGGCCTTGCCTTTGGCACTGGCACCCATCCCACGACAGCGCTTTGCCTGGAGTGGCTGGATAGCCTTGCGGTTAGCGGCGGACTGGAAGATAAAACCGTCCTAGATGTGGGCTGCGGCTCAGGCATTCTTGCCATTGCCGCGCTAAAGTTAGGGGCAACCCACGCCGATGCTACTGATATAGATCCACAGGCACTTCAGGCAAGCCGTGACAACGCAGCGCGCAATCAGATTAGCGACGCACAATTGTCCCTTTACTATCCTGAACAGCTGATCGACGGCCACTACCCAGTTGTCACCGCCAATATTTTAGCTGGGCCATTAGTTGAATTAGCCCCAATGATTGCAGGCCATGTCGCACCCGGCGGACAAATAGCATTGTCTGGCATTTTAGCGAACCAAGCGAATGAGGTCTTGCAAGCCTACGAAGCCCAGGGCTTGATAATGGAAGAGCCCACAATTCGCGAAGGGTGGGTTCGTCTATCAGGCTACCGCGCCGTTTAATCTAGCCAACGGCCTTCACCCCATCGCCGAGTAGGCGTATCATACGCCCCCTTGAAACGCCTACTCGGCGATTTTTATCTGTATCTACAGCGCAGCACAATGACCACACAAAACTTTCAGCCACCAATGATAGGGCCTCACCAACTACCCAACCAAGTCATCTTGGCACCGATGGCTGGCGTTACCGATCGCCCATTTCGCCAACTTTGTAGGCGTTTAGGTGCTGGATGGGTGGTCGGCGAAATGGTGACAGCCGACCCCTCTCTTTGGCATACCCGAAAGTCCAAGCTACGCATGGATCACCAAGGCGAGCCCGACCCACGGGTTGTACAAATTGCCGGGGGTGACGCTGAAATGCTTGCCAATGCTGCGCGCCTTAACGCCGAACTAGGCGCCCAGGTGATTGATATCAACATGGGATGCCCAGCTAAAAAGGTCTGCAATAAGGCTGCTGGTTCGGCCCTAATGCGTGATGAAGCCCTAGTAGCCGAAATTCTAGACGCCGTTGTAAAAGCCGTTGATATTCCAGTTACCTTAAAAATTCGCACAGGCTGGTCTGCTGAAGCTAACAATGGCCTACGCATTGCTAAACTCGCGGAATCTGCAGGCATCCAAGCCTTAGCAGTACATGGACGTCATCGAGAGCAGCGCTATACTGGATGGGCTGAGTACGACACTATCGCTGACATAAAATCGCACCTGACGATACCGGTTATCGCCAATGGGGATATTACCAACCCTCAAAAGGCCAAAGAGGTCTTGTCATATACAGGTGCCGATGCAGTAATGATTGGCCGCGGGGCGCAAGGCAACCCATGGATATTCGAGCAGATTACCCATTATCTTGCCCATGGAGAACTGCTAACACCCCCAACTCTTGATGAGCGCCGCAACGTTCTCAATGAGCACTTACAAGCTCTGCACACGTTTTATGGCGATACAATGGGTGTTCGCATAGCGCGAAAACACCTAGGTTGGTACTTGAACGAAGACCCTCGCTTCAACGACAAACAGTATTATCTGCTGAAGCAGCAATTTAATGCGCTTGCCACCCCAGCATCGCAATTTAATTGGATTAATGATGCCATGACGCAAGACGCTGCAGAGCGTCTGCTAGCTAAAGGAAGCCATGCTGCATGACTGAACGCGACCTGCTTTCGAACGAGCTCTCTCACCGTCTCTCAGGCACTCTGGCGGACCCCGCCGCGAGCGTACCGCCCCAACCACTTAGAGAAGCGGTTGAGACAGCGATACGCCGTTACTTCGAGCATCTCGATGGCAGCCAGGCAACTGATCTCTACGCGATGGTGATGGCCGAAGTAGAAGCGCCGCTACTTAGCTGCGTAATGGAACATACTGAAGGCAACCAAACCCGAGCCGCGGATGTATTGGGTTTAAACCGTGGCACATTGCGCAAAAAACTTAAGCTCTATGGATTGATTGAAGGTGACGCCCCATAAGGGGCGTTGTCGTTTGTAATTTTCGATGTTAACTCCTTGACTCTGCACACGAGCACTCTAATGGCTGATAGTACTGCTACCCCCGTCCGTCGCGCCCTTTTGAGCGTATCCGATAAAACCGGCATTGTTGAATTCGCCCGCGGTTTAAGCCAACACGGCGTAGAACTTCTTTCAACTGGCGGAACCTTCCGACTGCTTCAGGAAAATTCTATTCCTGTTAAAGAAGTCTCTGAGCACACTGGTTTTCCTGAAATCATGGATGGCCGTGTAAAAACACTGCACCCCAAAATCCATGGTGGAATTCTGGCGCGCCGCGGTCAGGATGATGCGGTGATGGCAGAGAACGACATCACCCCCATCGACATGGTGGTCGTTAATCTTTATCCATTTGCTGCCACTGTTGCCAACCCAGACTGCACACTGGAAGACGCCATCGAAAATATCGATATCGGCGGGCCGACCATGGTGCGCGCATGCGCAAAAAATCACGCCTTTACCACCATCGTGGTAAATGCCGATGACTATGCTCGGGTACTGGGAGAACTGGCTGCGCAAGACGGTCAAGTGAGCGCCGCTACCCGCTTTGATCTGGCCGTGAAAGCATTTGAACACACCGCCGGTTATGATGGCGCCATTGCCAATTACCTTGGCCGTAAAGTGACTAGCGAAAACGCAACGTTTGCTCGCACTTTCAACCTGCAATTGGACAAAAAGCAGGACATGCGATACGGCGAGAACCCGCATCAGCAAGCTGCTTTTTACGTAGACCCCCAAGCAAGCGAACCGAGCGTCGCCACTGCAAAAACTCTGCAAGGTAAGCCACTCTCCTTCAATAACGTGGCCGACACAGATGCAGCATTTGAATGCGTTAAAGCGTTTGATGAAACGGCTTGTGTCATCGTCAAACATGCCAACCCTTGCGGTGTAGCTATTGGCGCTACTGCACTTGAAGCATATGACAAAGCCTTCGCTACCGATCCGACCAGCGCTTTTGGTGGCATTATTGCGTTTAACGTGGCGCTAGATGCCGAAACCGCTCGGGCAATTATTGATCGCCAGTTTGTTGAAGTTATTATCGCACCCGGCGTGAGTGATGAGGCAGCAGCTATCGTGGCAGAGAAGCATAATGTACGCCTGCTTGATGTCAGTGCCCACTGGCCTGGCGAAACACAGCCTGCGTTTGACTTTAAACGTGTTAACGGCGGACTGTTGGTACAAGAGCGCGACCAGGGCATGGTAACCCGCGAAGAGCTGACCGTGGTTAGCGAACGTGTTCCAACAGAACAAGAACTTCGCGACCTCGGTTTTGCTTGGCGAGTCGCTAAATTCGTTAAATCGAATGCGATTGTATACGCCAAAGAGGGTCAAACAGTGGGTGTTGGCGCAGGCCAAATGAGCCGCGTTTACTCAGCGAAAATTGCGGGCATTAAAGCGGCAGATGAAGGTCTTTCAGTACCAGGCTCGGTAATGGCGTCAGATGCATTCTTCCCCTTCCGCGATGGTATTGATGCCGCCGCAGCCGCAGGCATTACTGCCGTTATTCAACCAGGCGGCTCCATGCGTGACCAGGAAGTCATTGATGCCGCTAACGAAGCGGGCATTGCCATGGTATTTACTGGCATGCGCCACTTCCGTCATTAATCGACTCGTCTTGCCATAAAATCAGGCCCCCAGCGGATTTTTCCGATGGGGGCCTGCTTGCTGATAGTGCTGTTTATTTATAGCACTATAAATTTATAGTACTTGCGCCTGCGCTTAACCTAGATCAATACACAGATATTTTGTCTCAAGGTACTCTTCCAAACCTTGATGCCCACCTTCACGCCCAAGGCCGGACGCTTTAACGCCACCAAAAGGAGCGGCTGCATTAGAAATAAGGCCGGTGTTAATTCCCACCATGCCATACTCAAGTGCATCAGCGACGCGCCAAACGCGACCCAGATCTTGTGAGTAGAAATAGGAGGCTAAACCATACTCGGTGTCATTAGCCATCTCGATAGCAGTTTCCTCTTCATCGAAGGGAAAAACTGCCGCCAGAGGGCCAAAGGTTTCTTCGTGAGCCACCTTCATCTTATCTGTTGCAAAGCTAATCAGCGTCGGAGTAAAGAAGTTTCCACCGAGTGGATGCGGATGGCCACCTAGCAGCAGCTCAGCCCCATTGTCGACCGCATCCTGCACATGCTCACTAACCTTTTTGACCGCCTCACCATCGATCAAAGGACCAATATTAATATTGGGCTCGGTGCCATTACCTACGTAAAGCTCACTATTCATAGCAACCGCCAACTTCTCACAGAAGGCGTTAATAACGCTGGACTGCACCAAGAACCGGTTAGTGCATACGCATGTTTGACCAGCATTACGAAACTTCGCAGCCATGGCACCTTCTACAGCGGCATCAAGGTCTGCATCTTCAAAAACGATAAAGGGCGCGTTGCCACCCAGCTCAAGGGATATTTTCTGCACGTGCTCAGCCGCCTGAGCCATAAGCTTGCGACCAACTTCCGTAGAGCCCGTAAAGGTAATTTTGCGCACTTTGGGTGATTGAGTAAGTGCACTGGCGATATCTGCAGCACTGCCAGGCACTACATTAAACACGCCACGGGGAATGCCTGCTCTTTCTGCCAACATGGCGAGAGCCGTTGCAGAAAATGGCGTTTGGCTTGCAGGCTTAACGACAATCGTACAGCCCGCTGCTAACGCGGCGCCTGCTTTACGCGTGATCATAGCAGCCGGAAAATTCCAGGGGGTAATAGCCCCCACAACACCGACAGGCTGTTTTGTCACCACAATACGCTGGTTCGATTTAGCGGCGGGAATAGTCTCGCCATAAACACGGCGCGCTTCTTCTGCAAACCAACGTAAAAAACTAGCGGCATAGACAATCTCGCCCTCTGCCTCTTTTACTGGCTTGCCTTGCTCGTAGGTCATGAGCAAAGCGAGATCGTGTTTATGCTCCAGCATGAGATCATGCCACTTCAGCAGCAGATCAGCTCGTTCTTGAGCCGTCAACGCACGCCAGGCGGGTAGCGCAGCATCCGCCGCATCGATAGCGCGCTCAGTCTCAACTTTGCCCAGTCGTGGCATATCACCAACGGGCTCGCCCGTCGCAGGGTTTAAGACATTAATTTGCTCACCGCTGTCGGCGGCTACCCAGCTACCATCGATATAGGCAAACGGGCAATACAGCTGTGTTTCTTTCAGCGCTTCCATGACAGACTCCTGACCAAATATTGGCCTCACGGGCTCATTGACCTGTTCATGCTAAGACGAAACCGCGTGTTTAACCAAATCTTTGCAATGAAATCTGCCAAAGATTCTTAGCCAATATTTCAGCTGATTAACGTTAAGAACTCCTGCCGCGTTGCTTGGTTGCTGCGAAAACTCCCCAGCATCACAGAAGATGTCATGCTTGAATTTTGCTTTTCCACACCGCGCATCATCATACAAAGATGGCGTGCCTCAATCACCACAGCGACACCTCTTGATTGGGTAACTTGCTGCACTGCCTCAGCAATTTCACGCGTCAAGTTCTCTTGAATTTGCATACGCCTAGCATACATATCAACAATACGGGCAAACTTCGAAAGTCCTAGTACTTTTCCGCTAGGCAGATAGGCGATATGGCATTTGCCAATAAAGGGTAGCAAGTGGTGCTCGCACATGGAGTACAGTTCAATGTCTTTTACAAGGACCATTTCATCTGTTTGTGACTCAAATACTGCGCCATTAACAATCTCCTCAAGTGATTGCTGGTAGCCAGCATTCAAGAACTGCATTGCTTTTGCGGCTCTTTTGGGCGTATCGCGCAGTCCTTCACGGTCAGGATTTTCACCGATTGCGGCGATAATGTGGCGATAGTGTTGAGCAATGTCGTCGGTCATTTGAAGCCTCATCAAAACTGTACGTGCTAGCCACTGAAAAACGTCTGGACTACTAAAGCGTTTAATCAACAGCGAAATATTGCTATCTATCAATAGCTGAGAGCTGTGAGCCAATCATGTACAAAAAATATACGCTAAACAACTTTTGCACAATAATAAACACCACATCCCGTTATTTTAACGCACCTAACCCTGCTGTGGCAGAGTGCCGCGCACCCCCCTTTGAGACTATTTAAGCTGTGCTATCATGGATCGAACTAGTCAGCTTAATTCGTAGCGCTCATCTGAGAGTTCCTTATGTCATTCAAACCTGCACCGTTTTTCTTAACTGCCCTATTGGGAACTGCATTGGCAACACCCTTGTTAGCCGCCGAACAGACATTAACACTACCTAAAGGTGCCAGTGTCGGTGTCGAGGTCATCGAAGAGTTTGCTTTTACCGACAGCCAATCGCGTTATGAAGATATCTTACTTCATCCCACCCAAGCTGGCAGTGCCTCGCATCAGTTGCCCGAATACTGCGTTTTAGTCGCCAATGCACAGTACACTAATGGACGCATTCGCATTACAACTCAAGACGCAACCTGCATTGAAACACACGATGCTGAAAGCGCTATTTTCACCGGTTCATTTAGTGCCGGTGCGTATGCAGAAGACGGTCAGTATGGTCTTGCCTGTGATGAGTCGCCTTGCACCTTATCGCCAGGCCAAGCATTCGTGGTGACACTGGATGAAAATATCGATATCAACGCTCAAGATAACCCTTCAGCGGAGATTAATGCTGCTCGACGAGAGGCTGATGGAGAAGGCGTAGCCAACCCCATCCCATCAGATCGGCCTGACCCGGATGCAAGCGCTGAAAACCCACGCTCCGTCAATCAACCTGAATAAAACCACGTCACTCATCATCAATGGGGCCGATGCTTAATTAACTACCGTTGCAATTGTTATGCTAGCCAAATAAGCTTTTCAAGCTGTAACAACTGCTGCTCAAGCTGGCGGATGTGCTGATCCCAATAACCGCTCTCCGCCAGCCATGGAAACGCACGAGGAAACGCTGGATCATCCCAGCGAGAAACAAGCCACGCGGTGTATCGGATAAGACGATAAGCCCGCAACGGCTCGATTAGCGACATCTGGTGTTGCGGAAATGTTTGCTCCTCTTCATAGCCTTCAACAATTTCACTTAGCTGTGCACGCCAGCCAGATGGATCATCAACGGGTAACAGCATCCATATATCTTGGATAGCGGGCGCCATAAGGCAATCGTCAAAATCCACCAAGGTAAATGATTCATCTCTTCCTAAAACATTGCCCAGATGACAATCACCATGCGTTCGAATCATTTGATTGCTGGCGATGGGGTGCTTTTCAAGATGACGAAGAATTTTCTGTACAACGTTGTGATAAGCGCGCTGCTGATGCTTGCTTAGCCTTTTACTCTCGATAACACGGGCCTCAGCATCATGAATATCGCCCTGCCACTCTAATGTTGGACGGTACACAAACGCCTTTCGTGATGACACTGCATGTAACCGCCCTAACGCATTACCTAATGCAAAAAGATGCGAAGGATTGTCTAACTCAGGCGCTTGACCACTGCATTGAGGGTAAAGCGTGAAGCGAAATTGCTGGTAAGTATGGAGTGATTTGCCATGCTGATCCCGCCAGGGCGCAACAACGGGCACATTAGCAGCAGCCAACTCTTGAAGAAAATCATGCTCTTCCTGAATGACCTCATATGCCCAACGATCAGGACGATAGAACTTCACAACCCAGCGCTTACCGTCATCGTCACGAAACATCAGCACTCGATTTTCATAGCTATTAAGTGCAAACGGTTCGCCAGCTGGCCAAATCCCAACAGACTCCGCAGCAGACATCACTGTGTCCGGAGAAAGCGTACTAAACGGGTGTGGCATATACCGCTCCTGTGCAATTAAGCCTGCATTCTATCAATTATGCACCAGAGGTGTTCGAGCAACTGCCCAAATATCGACACGTTTAGCACCCGCACGAAGCGCTTCTTCAGCAAGTGCTTGGCAGGTCGCGCCAGTAGTAACAACGTCGTCAATAATCGTGAGATGTGGTGGGAGTGGACCATTAATATGAAAGGCACCTACTAAATTTTTTGCTCGCTCATTTCTGTTTAACGTCCGTTGAGAAGGCAGCTGTTGACGACATTCAGCCGTTAACACGGGCAATTTGACCCGCTTGCCTAGTTGATCAGCCAACCAGCGAGACTGATTAAAACCACGCTGCCGCGCTCGAGTGGTATGCATCGGCACAGGCAAGAGACCTCCTCCCAAATAGCTGGGAGCTTTACTCATCATCAGCTCTACCAGCAACATTCCCGCACGGGGCGACGCATTAAATTTAAAGTCATGAACTAACTCTCTTATAGGCTCTTCAAATAAAAGCTCCACCGTCGCGACGGTAAACGCTGGAGGGTTCTCTCTGCAGTGACCACAAACAGATTGAACGGATGCTACGCCCCCAACACCCCAAGGCTCTTTACACTGCCAGCAGCCATTGGCATTCCACGGCAACTGTTCAAAACACTCCTGACACCAACCACCACTGGTTTGCCCGGGAGAAAGGCAAAACGCACAGTAGCCTGGCAGCCCCTTTTTGGCCCAAGTGTTTGCACCATGTACCAACCGCGTCAGAAACATACTTTTCCCAGACTGGTTTAATTAACAATTTTAATGATACACCGTTGACATTAATACGAATGCTGTTAATATACGTCTCGTCTTCAGCGGATGTGGTGGAATTGGTAGACACGCTAGATTTAGGTTCTAGTGCCGTAAGGTGTGGGAGTTCGAGTCTCCCCATCCGCACCAATTTTTGATCCAACTTATACGGATCATAGCTTTCAGCGATATCAATCGCATTGCCAACCGAAGGTGTGACACTTAGGTGTGACATTCGGAATTTAAAAATGGCATACGGAAGCTACCTTTCAAGAAATCGTCATAACTCAATTTTCTACGCTCGTGTAATCATTCCTCTCGCTCTTCGAAGCCATTTTGGCGGGAAGCGGGAATTTCGGCTTAGTTTGAAAACCCCCTGCAAAGCAACAGCCAAGCGTCGTGCTATGGAAATTTGGCTCAGCTTCCAGGTTGTCTATGATGCCTTGAGGAATGGTAAGTCATTGAACGACATTCATATCCCTTATGGTGCCCTTGCGGCTTTAAAACCCCATCAGAAGTCGCAGCAAGCCCAGGCCCCTCTCTTTGCTTTATCTGACATACCCATACCCATGCAACGTCCGCCCTCAAAGCCACTAGCGCTTAAGGGACTGGTGCTTCATTACATGAAAGACGCCTATCTTGGCCAAGAGGTAGAGGTAGATTTTGGTTGTCCCGAAAAAGAAGCGGACATCATCATCAGGCTCAGGGATGACCTCGATCGGCGTATGGGCAGGTCCGCGCTCACTCAAACAGCTCATTCATCTTCACATACAGCCGTTGCTGACCAGAAGCTATTTACCGAGGTAGCTGATGACTATATAGAGCTGTATAAACGGAACCGTGAATACGACAAGACACTGCGGTCGAGCACTTTCGATAAAGAATCTCGAAACGTTTCTTTCTGGAAGTATTATTTTCAGGAGACCTGTCTTCATGAGATCGACATCAACGCATGTCGAGAAGCCGAACAGCACTGCCGTAACTACCCCAAAAATGTAGACGCAAAGATCGCCGCAACTATGTGCCGTTCGTCTCACGACAGACCTATCACAGGTTCCCAGGCGACCAAGAACCGCTTACTAGTGCTAAAAAACATATTAGAGCACGCGCGTAAATACGGCTGGATTGAGACCAATCCCGCCAGCGTTATAGACACAACGCAAAGACGGAGTGCCAGTGAAGTCGACAAGCACCCCTTCACCATTGAAGAGTTGAAGCTGATATTTCCTGGCTCAAGCTATGGCGACAGCTTCACTACACGTTTCAAGAAGCGTGATACATCTTACGATTGCGCTAAATACTGGACGCCTCTCATCGCACTACTGTCGGGCGCTAGGCTTGGAGAAATCATCCAGCTTGAGCTAGACGACATCAAAAATGAGGCCGGAATCTGGTTCTTTGACATTACGACCGAAAGCAGCTCCAAAGATAGCGGCAAAGAGCTTAAGACCAAGGGATCACGACGACGTGTTCCCATCCATTCGGTGCTTATTAAGATTGGCCTGCTTGATTACGTTAAGCAAAGACGGGAGCACCCTCTTCGCCCCACTGGACTTTTTGATCAATATGTCCGAGGCGCACCAGGAAAAGGAAAAATAATCACCGAGTGGTTCAAAGGCGGGCCTAACGGAGTCGATAGACACGGTAAGCCACGTATTCGCTACGGCTATTTGGATAGATGTGGCGTTTTGTGCCGCCCAGATCAACGAGCTGATGGTTCAAGCGTGTCATTTCACTCGTTTAGACACACGTTTGCCGACGCTGCTCGACGAGGCAAACTGCCTAATGGCGAAATCTTGCGTGATGAAGACACCCGCTGGATATTAGGACACGCCAGCTCATTGATGACATCGCGGTATGGCAGGGGCAAAGAATTATCGTTTTTGCAGTCAGTAGTTGAAGCCGTCCAATATCCTGGGATTGAGTTATCGTCAATAAGATGGCAATCCTTTCAAAAGAAATCCGGTGTAAGCGCAGTCCATTCGTAAGCGAAACAACGAATACACACCGAAGCTGACGTCCAGCTTCGGTGCTGCTGCCTACTTCGTTAGGGCTTAGCAAGCTCTTCCTTGAGCCGCATAATGCTCATAAAACCCTTTCTCAACTCGTCGGTTATCTCGGGATCGCTACTGTCGGTAGCATGACGCCAAACCTCAAGTAGATTACGCTCATTCTGCGACGTAAACGCTCCAAGACTCTGCTCAATAGCTGCCAACGTATCCGGCACATACTCGCTCATCACTGCTCGGAATAACCACGCCAGGTCGACATCTAACACGCGCGCCATTGGCCGAACCTTATCCAGTGGCAGCCTTGTCTTACCGCTTCTTATCATGGTGATGACGTTATGGTTGCTGTAACCAAGCGCGTTGGCTAGATCTGCATTCGCCAAACCCAGCTCTTTCTGACGCTTCACAACAAAATCCGACACGCTGCTACCGTTCAACATCGCAATGCTCCTTCGTTAATGGACATGAGCATTATTTTCCGCTGAGGACTGGTGTGAAACGGAAATTTAGCGGCGTAGTCAGCCCAATGTGAGCGGAAGTTTTCACAGCAATAATGTGACGTTTCGCCACTTATACTAAGGCCGAAAAATGTGACGTTTGTAAGCCAAGTATAAGAGTAAATGTGACGTTTTGTTTTGACCCTCTGAAACAACCTCAAACCCCCATGATACGGGGGTTTTCTTTTGCTCAAGATACCCTCAAAACGCCAAAAACAACGTCAACATAACGTCACATTTTTGGGCGAATTTTCAAGACTTATAGTTAAGCGCAAAAGAAGCGTTTTAAGACGTTTCCCGATCCGACATATACGTTGACTAGCATCGAGCAGGGAAACGTCACACAGACGAAATTTGACAGCTTCCCGACACACTCAAGCATCCAACGTGAGCAGCAGGAAACAACATCACCCCGATCATGCTCAAAAGCGCTCAGAGAGACGAACATCCAGGCAGAAGGCTCGGCGGCCGCCCGCTCACTCCGACCAATTTCCCTTACTTGTATTATTACTAATTACTTCGGAGAGGATATTTATATAGAGGGAATGAGGCATTCAATACAAGAACTCTGCCTAAACTGAAATCCTCGGAACAGGGGTTTCTCCCCTCGCAGGCTCAGGGAAAGCAGACCACCAAAGGCACGGTCTCTTCCGGCTCAGGCTATCCCGTGTCCCAGGCTGTTCCGCTGACCCTCAGAATTCCGCCGAACACCACGAAAACAAGGTCTATTTTTTACAAGGCACAGCCTCGTCGGCACCCCCTCCCCGAACACCATGAAAACCAGACCGGTTTTTTCAAGGCACAGCGAATCAAACCGAAGAACCTCAGATAGAAACAAAATGCCAAGAGAGCAAAACAACAAGACCAGAACCGGAGAATCAACCGCTCATGGAGAAGCTTGAAGCCAGAGAAAAGGAATCTGATCGCGGAGACACCAGCCTATGAGAGAGCCGTGTAAGCAGCAGCCTACTCACAGAAGCCCGATTATTCACCGGTGAGAACTGTTTACGCCGTGTAAGTGGCAGAGCCTTGTGAGTTTTGCTCGTAGGCAGAGACCGTGTAGGAAAGACTGAGAGTGGCGAAAGCGTTAGGGAGGAGAATTTGGCGGGAATGCCGCCTCTGCCATCGCCACGCTCTTACACCGAACCTTGGCCGCCCACCATTGGGAAAGGCTTTGCCTAGATTTTTCGAGAGAGCCACGGCGCTGCGGGTCTGCCGTTACCTGATTAGCTCGGCATTGAAAACGGCTCTGCCTACATTCATCTGAAGCTGCCAAGGCGTCTCCCTAATAACCGTGGGATTGGGAAAAGCTCTGCCTACATAGGATAACGGCTGCCAAGGGAGCTGCCTCACGACAACCGCCACGCACAGGGAAAGCCGAACGATTTCCAATCACGCCAAGGCAGTGATCACGGCAGTGTCCATGAGGTGCAAACCGAGGAGTAAAGGATGAGGCGGAGTTCTTGTATTGAATGCCTCATTCCCTCTATATATAAACCCTATTCCGAAGGTATTAGAATCTTGTAGCAGTAGAGATGGTTGGCGGAAAAAACGCCTTACTTAGATAGAAAAACAAACTCTCGGAGAAAGAAGAGAAAAACTGGCCAAGACGCCCCGCACCTGCTTCTCTTTGGCCATCACCTACTGACTCAGGTCGATCTCAGCCCCAAGGTGCTGAAAATACATGTCCGCCTGGAACACAAACTCAGCCTGATAACCTCGGAACTGAGCCTCGGTCATCATGTCACTTAGACTCTCAGGAAATTCGCCTCTCCAGATGGCAATCGCCTCGGCCATAGTGACGCTGCGGCTAACCTTTAACCGCGCACCCTTCGCCTTAACGAATAACCTTGGCCCTCTCTCAGGGTGCTTGGTCATGTAGACGGTAATTTCGGCGAGGTCGTTTGTCATCGTCGCTCTCCAGGATTTTGCTTAGGCAATCGACAGCTAGATCATCCAGCGGTGCTTTCTTCACCTTGAACGATCACAACACATTTGTTCCTCTGGCCTTTTCCGCTTCAAAACCCATCAAATTCACTCACCAAGACGTTTTCTCACGCTGATAGCTAGGTAGTCTTAGCTTTCTGCTATCGCGCCTTTAAACGCACTACAGAGCGATTGGTGAGAGATCGCAAGCTTCACAATAAACACCGGCTATGACTCTTGGCCCTGCGCTCGCGTCCATGTGATGTATATTCCGTCCTACTGGGACCGCCCATTCCGTTTGAACATGATTTCGTATCCCGTTATACAGTGACCGATTTTAAGTCGTCTCTGGAATCATTGGTCACGTTCATGAGAATACCCATGCGGAGGGCTTATAGTTTTTAGTGCCAGGGCGTCATCACAAAAGGGGCGAATAAGTTTACCGCCACCACAACGCCTAACTGGATACCCGCTATGTCAATACAGGTGCAGCCGATGACTTTACTGCCCATTTCGGGCAAATACGGAGTGGAAAAAATGCAACCAATCAAAGCAACAAAACCCTCACGAAGCCCGCACCACTGCTGGCTTTCGACCATCTACGCATCAGTTAGTGTAGTAGCTGTTTAATTACACTAACTAACAGGTAATAAACGTGATTGAAAAAGAGACTGAACAACCGAGGTCAGTTACTCACTCTCTGCTGTGAAAGCATTGAAGATGAGGGGAGTGAGGGAATGAGCGCGCGGCGCGGCGCTCGTCAGATAGAGCTGATCACCCTTTCATGTCCGATCCAGCCTCTCCAGCACCAACGTATTGATACTGACCTTCACTCTCATCGTATCTCACGTAGCTAACTACGTTTTAGCCTTTCAGCATGAAAGGTGCAGAGCAATACCGTCTCCGAAGTAGCAAAGACTATTTTCTTAACGATAACGGTCTTGCTCAGCGTTGACCTCACTCTCTCTGCTTCGGTGAGCAGCTACGGGATTGTGTGTTCCGTTTGCTTGAAGGCGTGTTTGCTGAAATCGCTAGGATTAGTTTGCCTAGCGTTTTCCTACGACTTTCCGGTTAATAAGCTCGGCACTCTCAGAAAACAGCTCGAATCAAGTTACTGCTGGCCTAGAATTTTCACGTCACCAGTCACACTCACCCTTTCACTGATGAGTCACTCACCGCTGTAGACAATAAAGTAAATTTAGACTAGAAAGGTGCGTCCTAGAATAACTTGAGCAGCTAAGTCAGGAAGCAGACCATTGAAAGATAAAATCGAAAAAGCGTTAGTGTCACCGGGCTGGATGCGTCTGTGGATGGTAGGCAGCGCGCTCTGGTTCTTGCTGTGCGTAATCCTGTTCATCACTACTTTTTTTTCATCCCATCCTGTGTATTCCGAATTGGTTTTGATGGCTCTGTGGTCGGTGCTTCTACCAGCTCTGGCCTTTTGTTCCGGTCTCACCATCCGTTGGATTATTCGGGGTTTCCTTTCAAGCTAGCAGCAAACTACCATTGCTTTGCTTCCCATCCATAAAACACCTTCCAAAAGCCCTATTTAAGCCTTCCAGGACGTTCTTACTAGCGACCCAAGGAAAGCCCAACCCCCTCCCAGCTTCGCTCCTTAGAACGCAAATTTGGAAGCGTTGGAGCTTAGTTTCAACGTAATCAATTCGCTGTTCACTCGACTCAGGCTATTCTTGAATCAGGCGAAGTAAGTAAGGAGCTTAAGCAAATGAAAATCTCAGTTGATGAGGCGCAGCAACAGTTAGAAGAGGTCATCGCGTTGGCACAGCAAGGACATGACATCACCATCAGCGGGGACGCAGGCACCGTGAAACTCATGAAGATCCCGACGACAGCGAATGGTGATGACCATGGCTGGCAGTCAATATTCGGCGTGATGAAAGATCAAATCACTTACGAGGAAGGCTGGGACGCACCGCTTACGGGTGATCAAGCAAAAGAAATATTCGGCGAGGAAAAAGCCTAGAGGTAGTGAGTGCAAGCCTCATCCATGGCCAGCAATGCTATGCTCCAGGCTTCCCTGATCAATGCGGGTGTTGAGGTTCGCGAGTTTCGGCCTCGCTACTACATTCACATCCCGCACCAAGTATAAGAATAGTCAAGTATAAGCGCCATTGGCTCAATTTAATCAGCCACTTACGATCTACCTCTCCGAAGCAATAATCTGCTTGCCATGTCTCCATCCCCTGTAGATAATATCACTGTGCATGCAGCCAGTTCGGAATGCACACACCTGCGGAGGTATCGGAGAAACATACGTTCGGCCACAGGTGAAAAGTCAGTGAAGTTATCAGTGATTCATGCCAGAGGGAGCCGACGAAAGGTGACCTACGCAGACATCGATAAACTCACCGACGACAGCCAGAAGAGATCCGCGACAATAGGCTGTGCCTGAAGAGGTTCTCCTGATCACCATCAGGGGTCACTGAACGGGGCGTTGCGGGCGTTACATGGGATCGCCCGGATCTCACAGATCCATGTGACGTTGTTCAGTGCAGTGAGGGATGGCCCCATACGGATGTCGGATCGTTTGATCTTATACAAGCATGGGTGGCTGGAGGGGAAAAGCCTTACCGGAGCCTTGATGCGAATAGCGTCTGCTCTGGTAAGGAGTTTTCCACCCTCCCCACCGGATGCCATATTAAAAAGACTATTAAAAACACTACTTTTATAGAAAAAAACGAATAAACCCGAAAAAATCGACGATAACCGAATACCTCTGCTTATCACTGAAAATCACTTTACCTCTCAAGCCTTGCTCTTAGCCAACAAGCGCACTAGACACCCAACACTAAGTCCTTACACCAAGTCATTTTAGCCTCTCTGCTCTCTGCCTAACTGACCTACTGACCTACTGACCTACTGACCAACCAGAAAGTAACCGTTCAACAGCCGCTAATCCTAACTACCAAGTCAGAACTGAAATTCGCGAACGCGCGCGCCGACGTCGGGGACACTTTGCCGGAGAAGAGTTCGCCAATGAGACGGGCCTGAACTGAAACCCCTAGGTTTTTTCGCGGATGCTGTGGGGAGTGCTGCCTATTCGAGAGACGAAATAGGCGCCTCCCTTATAGAACCAAGGGGGCGGATTTTCTGGTGCCCCACTGCAACAAGCGACACCCTTATACGTAGAAGCTGAGCGTCAGCTCTCTGGCTAGGGCTAGATCGAGCAGAGAAGCGTCCCTGAGCGCGTTCGTATCCGACACGATCGATACATAGGGGAAACGAAACGGAGCTTATACGCGACCATTACGCACCTATAGTGAGGCGCTCACTTGCGCGATGTGTGCTTTCACTAAAATCAACAAGCCGTTCCAGGTTTTCAATGATACCTAGGATATCGAAATAAAGTAGGTAACCCTCCCTCGACAAACTGCCGACATTGCCGTCTTCCATCTGATGCAGCCACCCTTTCAGCTCATCGATTTGTTGCTCGACTGAAACGCCACTAATCCCTTCACCGGTCATGGGGTTAATCATCAGAGTCAAATTTCGTTGCTGCTGATTTAACAGCCGACCTGCCAATTCATCCACCTGGCTAGATAGTTCCGCGAATAGCCCCTGTTGCTTGATCTCGTCGATGGCCAAGAAAAATTCCGGTATTCGCTTATCGTAGTAACCTGAAACTCCGCCGTGCTGACACATAGTCAAGGTCAACATCTGTCGATAAACGGTCACTCGGCCTTCCTCAAGGCTTTTGATACCCCTTTCAGCCCCTCCGGTAAGCTCTTTGAGCCTGATGCCGTCACCGAAAATTTTTAATTCTGAAAAGCCGCCCCAAAGGGCGATGACAACTCCAGCCAGAAGCGATAGGCCAAGCAATGAAACAAATGCGCCGACTTCTAGCTGTCCATTGACCAGCAACACAATCGCCAGCACTGTCACAAGTAAAAGTGCCACCAAGGCAGCCGTCTTACGTTTATGCTGGCTGAGCAGTTGAATGAGCCTCGCCCAATGGCTCTTTTCAGTTTTCTGACTCATGCCCACCTCGGTAAATTAAGAATAGGTTGGTCATCTTGATGTCCGGCCAGTATTGACAAAGATAGGCAACGAACACAAACCATGTCGATAACTAAATGTTCACATTAGCCACCAGCTTCCGCCTTTCCTGAAATCCAAAATGGAAACAGCCTTATTGAAGGCTGGATGACAGACACTGCATGCAGAGGGTTTTACAGAGACCAGTAATGCTAATCATCCTGCCATCATCGGGATTAGTGGTTCTTCTTGCTGACGCGAAAACCTGCGGCTACACACTTCGCAAAAGATGTTTAAAAGCACGTAGCATTGCACTGAAGGGTTTCACAACGCAGAGAGGGAAAAGCGCTCAAGGTGCAAATTTGAGCGCTTGAGGGCATCATTTATGTCGGCGTCAACTTGCTTGCTTACTCATTTGCAGGTTAGCTTCATCCAACCACCCCTCCTCAGCAGCCTTACGGCAAGCTCGCTTCACAGATGGAGTGGAAATTCCAAAATGCTTAGCAGTCTTGGCTATCGACTGTTTGTTTTGTGATCGCCACAGCGCCACTGCTCGATCATCAATGACCTTCTCACGACCAAACTGTAAGCCGTCTTTCTTTGCCCGCGCGATACCGGCCATTTGCCGCGCCTTTATGTTGCTCCGTTCTAATTCGGCAATTGCGGCTAGCATCGTTAACATCGCCTTACCTATCGGGGTGCCCAACTCAAACCCCTCTCTAATTGAGATAACAGCCACTCCTTTCGCGTGCAGGGATTCGACGGTGTTTAAAACATCGATGGTATCGCGCCCTAACCTATCGATGGCATAAACAACCAAAGTGTCACCCTCGCGCACATAGTTCATTAAATTGCTAAAGCCCTCACGCTTCTCCGTTTTAACAACACCAGAGACAGCAGCATCTTCAAACCAACGATCAACTGAGTAGCGAGACTCTATTTCACTTTTTTGTGAACCAGTCTGTTGATCGTCAGTGCTCACTCTTAAATAACCGACAATAGCACCCATAAAAACTCCTTCGGCATATAGCTCACAACTTGGGTTAGCAGTATTATATATGGATCAAAGCTATTTTTACGTATAAGAGCCTGGCAGTCATGCACTTTTCAAACTGGATCTTAAAGTGAACCTTTTGATACACCAACTATAAGGCAGCGTGACTTTTAAATTAATAACGCATTAACGTGACTAATCACGCTCACCTAAAGAGCAATTTCGCAGAAATTTAAAGCGCTGCGTATAGACAAAAAAATACCGACCCAATAGAGGCCGGCAATCAACAAGTTGAGATAAATTGTAACATGAAAAAATCAAAAAAGTGCGCTTCTCGCACCGTCAGAACATCAACAAAAGAAGTAAATAACTCGTTACTTATTAATCATTCAAATGCAGATCGGGTAAGACGCTGGCACCTTCCACATGCCATCGGACAGCACTTTAGCCAATTCAAGGCGACTGCCGACAATCTCATAATCAAACGCTGGAAAGATCAGCAGCTCCGGCAAGTGCTAAATGGTCGTAGCATTTCCCTGGAGTTGCGATTCTATTTCTTGGTTCTTTGCGAATTAATAGATCAGCGAGATGGCTGGACTCTGGGTTTTCTGACCGTCAACTTCTCTCAAGCACTCAGCGAAAAGATTGCCAATGAAAAAACGCGCTCACCCGCCGGTAAGTATGCCAACCGTATCAACAAAAAATTCCGAGAACACGGGGTCAGAGCGTTATGGTTCGGGGTGCTTGAGGATCATAAAGGCAACCTGCACTGCCATGGCCTTATTGGATTTCACAAAGATGACGAGGCCAAGCTAAAGCAATGTCTCAAAGTTGACACCGACAAGGATTCGGGCATTAAGTTGCAGACTTCTTACAAGAAGCGACCTTCTCCAAACAGTCACACAGTGACAACATCGAAATCAGAAAATTGCAATATATTTCAAGAAGCCAATATCGACATTGGTGCTGCGGATTACATATCAAAGGCTTTGGAGAAGAAAAGCGACTATATGGAAAAAGGTAAATGCCGGATATATGCGCCTAACGAGCTGCGTTCAACAGCACATTCCCGCTATGAAGAAATGCGCAGTAAACAAAACCGTTTTCGAAGTGCAACTTTCGACACCACGACATTGAACTGCCATCAGGCGTTGACCTACCTGCTGAAGGGTTGGGTGCCAGAGACGATAGACCCTGGCCAGGCTCGCCTTGATGAGCAGCGCATAATAGACATAGATAACGCCTTAGCATGGGAGCATTTCCGCAACAGCGAACCCTCGTATGATTGGCAGTATGAGGAAGACGATCCGTCGGTAGATGCCTACTTTGACGCCGAGCAAGAAATAGCGGAAGGACTGTCAGAGGGCGAATATGACCGTGTGGTCGAAGAGGCAGAACGCTTTATAGATCAAAGTGCCCCTACTGGGGAAATGACAGAAGGCGAATACGACTGGCTGATGTCGGAAATTGCTGTGATCGCTAAGGAGCAGGAGAAAGCACGCTCATTATCGGAAGGCCAATACGAAGCGCTAATGCAGGAAATCAGCAGTGATATTGAGCAATACCGCCAGGAAGAGCTTTTATGGCAGGCTCCAACTGACCCGGCTGTATCGGATACTGAGCTTGAGGCCTTTATGAAACAGCAGGCGCTTAATGTTGCTGAAAAACCTTCGATAACGCCAGGGCAAAATAGCTCTCTAACGCTCACCTTAACGACAGACACGAAAATGGCGCTATACGCTATGTCGGTGGTCAATAACCCACCAAGTCAGTCATGTATAGCACGGCAAATTAACACCGCTTACGGTGCTCACCACCCTCCTCTAATAGCACCCCTAAACACCCCCTATAAAGCTCAAATTGCGCGCTTAAGACGTCTTAGCGCTTGGGATAGTTCATTATATAGAAAGACGAAAAAAACGCCCCTGGAGCTTCCTAGAGGCGTCATGAAACTCTGCCGACGTTATCAAATGAGTAGCCTGATAACTGAATGGCCACCGCCGATGGCAACTACATGCAGGTCATAGCAGCCAAGTATCAGCGGTTATCATTGTAAGCCTCTGATGAATCGTATTGGATGGTTTTGATCATTCGGCTCTTTTCTATGCGCATAAAATTCAGGCAGACGTAGGGCGCTAGTCCATTTACCAAGGCAAATTGAAAATCCCTGACCACATATACAGGGAGATGAACGAACGCTCTCCAGCCTTCTTGCCGATAGTTACGATTAAGATAGCCTATCGAAAACACGTCGTTAATGACCGGAACCAGCCTTTTGTCCTTTGTTTCAAACTGCGGCTGACCATCCTCCTCTTTGATTTGTATGTCAGAGACACGCATCGATTCCCATTCATGCGGTTTGGTCGTAAGTAATTGCACTGCACAAGTCTGACCCGCCTTGTTGTTAGGAGCCAGGATGGTGGTCTCAAGGTTTAGTGTCATACAATTGGAAAGAACGAGGTCATCGCCTGACATCAGCGAAATTCTACTAATATCCGCTAACCCTGCTGAATAGTGGCTATTGAATGAAATGACCTCTAAATCAAAGTGCTCGAATACCCTCTTCTTTCCTTCATGCCAGCTTGATGTTGTCATCACTCTCACTCTTGTTAATGCCCTCTCGCATCATAAGCAGTGTATTAACGGCTGTCGGGGTATTTTTTACGGCGAATACATCTCAGTCTTATCACGCCGAATATGGACAATAATTGATAATTTTGTAGGAGATCGTTTACATACAACCTAAGCCCTCTGAGGTATTGTTCAGAAACTTAACTTAATGTAACAACCTGGCTTGAAAGGTCTCACTGCGCAATACAGGCAGCCCGCCCAACAAGTCCCTTTGCCCTTTGGTCAGATCAGGAGTTCTCGATGGAACAGCCCGTAAGCCTTGCACTTATCGGCAGCGCCTTATTTATCTTGGGTGCATTGCTTACCTTTGCTTTCCAGCAGTGGCGCATTTCGTCGCTGCGAAAGGATAAAAATGCCGTTCAATTATCACTCCAATCAAAAGAAGCTGAACTTCAAGCCAGAGAATTTGATGTCAAGCAGCTAAATCAATCGCATACCGCCGTCACCGATGACCTTCAAGCTGCCCAAGAGCACTTATCTACACTGCAAAAAGCTCTGGATAGTGAGCGTGATAACTTGCAGAGCGTGAGGCTGGAGCACGCCACAGATAAAGAGGCGTTGGCAGGCGTTAGAAGGGAGTTATCGGATTACCGAGACACTGCCCAGCAACAAAGAGACGACCTTAAAGCGCAACTTGATGAGGCTCAGCAAGAGGTCAAAGCTCGTCAAACCCAGCAAGATGAGCTTAACAAGCAACTCACAGAACTTAAATCTGGACTGAGCGACCGCGAATCCCGGCTCGAATCACGAGAAACCAGCCTTCAAGAAGCTCAACATCGTATCAATACGCTCGATCAAGAGCTTACGTCGCTCCGAGAGTCATCCCAAGAAAAGCTCGGCGCACTCAATAAAGACCTAGCGCAGGTGCGCGAAGCATTAGGCAGCGCTCAGGCAGATCTGAAGTCACGCACTCTGGCCCTCGAAGAAACTCAGACAAAGCTAGCATCCACCGAAAACACTTTGAACCAACAGCGTCAGGACTATCAGAAAAAACTTGATGATGCCTATCAGATAATTGCCGAGTTACGGGAAGCCAACGGCAGCATCCAGTCAGACCTGCATGCGGTAAACACCAACCTCAAAGAAGCTCGTGAACAGCGAGATATTGCACAGAAGAGCCTTAAAGAGCTTCAGACCACCTACCATGCTCTGAAAAACGAGCATGGTGAGCTGCAAACTCGTATGGAAGAAAAGGAGCATCAATTCAACCGTCAGTTGCAGTGGATGGAAGACAGCAAAAAGCAGCTCAAAGTAGAGTTCGAAAACCTAGCCAACGAGCTGCTCGATCAGAAAGGCAAGGCATTTTCATCTCTCTCGGAACGTAACCTAACCGAGCTACTCAAGCCGTTCCAAACCGAAATAAAGGGCTTCCGAGACAAAGTGGAAAGCCTGCACACCCAGGAAACTGAACAGCGGGCCAGCCTACGAACAGAGCTAAAGAATTTACAGGATTTGAATAAGGACATTACCGATCAGGCAGCGCAGCTTACCCAGGCACTTAAAGGTCAAAAAAAGGTGCAAGGCAACTGGGGTGAGTTGATGCTCGAAAACGTCCTCGATAGTGCGGGGCTGCGCCCTGGGGATGATTATCAGCGCGAAAGAAGCTTTGATACCGAGGAAGGAAAGCGCCGTCCAGACGCTGTGATCTATTTGCCACAGGGCCGTCATCTGGTCATTGATGCCAAAACCTCGCTCAACGCCTATCTGGAGTATGTGAACGCAGATGATGACCTCTCACGGCAAAATGCGTTAGCGGAGCACACCAAGGCTGTTAGTTCACGCATTACCGAACTGGCGGACAAACATTATTACGATCTTCCGGGTCTTAACTCCCCTGAAGTCGTTGTGATGTTTATCCCGATTGAATCGGCCTACGTTGAGGCAGTTCGTTATGACAGCACGCTCTATCAACGTGCTATTGAGAATAATGTGCTGGTCGCCACCCCAATAACCTTGCTAACCAGCCTCAATATTGTCAGTCAGCTATGGCGATTTGAAAACCAGAGTAAGCACAGCGCTGAACTGGCTAGCCGTGCCGAACGTTTTTATAACAAGCTCTCCAGCTTCGTTGAGAGCATGCAGGACGTTGGTAAGAAGCTGGACGGTGCTCGGGGAAGCTATGACAAGGCGCTGGGACAACTGGTCAACGGCAGAGGCAATCTAATCAAGCAGGCACATGAGTTTAAAGAGCTTGGCGTCTCAGTGAAGAAAGAACTACCCGCTGACATTCTGGAACGTGCGAAGCTTGAGATCGGCTCATCATCTGACAATACCCACTACCTAAGAAACGAACACCGGACTGAAGAGAGCGCAGAAAATACAATTGACTAAATGCTTACTCGACGGCAGCACAGTGCGCTAATGACCTGACAACCTCTGCACTACCAAAGAGGATACAAAGACCAAGGCTTAACGATCGATTGGGTGGCGGATCACCTTATTCTAGCCCCCCCTTTTCATAAAAAAGTCTATCGGGGACATGGACTGATACGACAGACCTTATGCGATTTCCCCTGCCCTAAATCAAGGCACGATGGCCTATACCCGCACCTAGCGTTCTTCGTGCTTTACAACTGGAATCGGCCGCCTAACGATGCAACTAGGTAATTGGACTGGCCCTATGAGCGAGTATCAAGTCGCATCTTGAGGTCTCAAAATGTCAATTTGGCAGCGATTTCTGGTGGTTGTTTACCCTCAGTCGAGCATGCAGTGGTTATGTGCATATAGTGCTCACCAAGATAAACGCTTCGCGTGTAATGACGTGGGTTGATGTTTGCGCCCAGCGATAAGAAACCTTGACATTAAACTTGAGTGGTAATAACTGCCTCTGAAGGCCTGTGTGATTGCGTATAACTTAATTCAAGCTGTTACTTATTGGTTCAGATAGCAAAATTTATTGAAAGTTGGTGAGAGGATAAAAAAGCCACAAATGACGGCTGCCAATTTAGCTTATTAGAGATTAGCTATTTGAAGAATTCGAGGTATGGCTTTTATTAAGAGAAGTATTAATATCGCCAAATTTAATTTTTTCCAGAGACTTACAGGCCTCAATTAAACTAGACTCTAACTGGTCGACCTCCGAGCGATGAATATCATGAATATCTGTGCCAAGCGTCGGGTCAAGAGAATTATTAGAGCGCAATGCATCATCAGAAGGAATTTTGACAAAAGGTGCACTCGGATACTCAGCAAATAAATTAACTAATTTCTGAGAAAGTGAATTGATTTTCTTGATAATATCTTTTTCTTGATCCACTGAAACTTCATTTGGCTGCTGTTGTTGTCTTGGCTGCTGTTGTTGTCTTGGCTGGGTATATTGCTCAGGCTTAGCATTTTGACCAGGCATTGCCTGGACTTGTTGCTGCGACTGAACCTCGCTAAATCTTGGAGCAAAAACCCCAGTTTCTTCGAGATCCATCTGGGCATACTTACTTCGGGCCTTTACGAGGATTGGGACAAGCGCTCCTGCCGCAAGCAGAATGAGCAGTATCGGGAAAATCATCAACCAGTTTTGAAAAGTCATGTCCTTTCTGCTCCTTGATCTTGCCGTGCCTTATCCGCGGCGTGTCTTTCTATGACAAGATTTTTGCGTATAAGCTCCCTGACATTTTTAAGGGTCACATCGGATATTTCCTTTAAGTATCCAAATATTAAAATTGAACCAAGACCGAGGAAAATACCTATCCAAGCTGCGATTGGGGTCATAGCATTAGTTAAGGGGGCCAAGAGCCCGCCTATAAAGCTTAAAGCCAATACAGTAGCACCAAATCTATCAAGACCATCAAAGAATGCCCTTGCGAACACCAGCCATCTTTCGGTCTTTCTTAGCGCTTTAACAGTTGGTCTTGTCATTTTTTTATTTCACTAGTTTATATCTACTATAGCAGAATCTTACAGCTTGATGACTCAGCCAAGCAATTGAAAACAATGAGTGGGCTTTATAACCCCTAACCTATTGAAAACCCACACTCTGTAAACCTGTTATTTAGATGCACGCGGCATAGACTGCCTTGCAAAAAAATTCGTAGAGGCCGGCTCTCAGTCCTGGTGAAAGGTAGATGCGCCCTTGACTGAATCCACAGAAGACTGTCATATCAGCAGTGGCGTTGTAGCTGCTCTTGCCGATTTTCTGTCATCATTAAAGTGGCAATTTGCCAAGCGAACCCGTTTCATAATGAAGGCCGATTCTTGCTCGGCCATTTCGCCTGTATAAAGCGAAACAGCACAGCGGAATATTCTGTTGGGGTCATCATTTTCATTGGCAACGGCTATTTTATTACCCGCGAATTCTATTTGGCCAAATCACACAGCCTGAACACGTAGTAGACACCGTATTCAGGTCATATCACTCTGCAAAATAGTCGCTATCGAGTCGCTTGACGATGTATTGCTCTACAGAAGAAACCCCAACATCATGGTCAATCATCAAGCGAGCAAGCCGGCGACCGGTTATCAGAACTATTCGGCTATCAATCATTGTAGCGTATTCACTTGCTTCTTTAGTAAAGCCAGATGTAGTGATAAATACGCCCTTTTTAGCTCTTCGCCCTTGCAAGGCACCTGCAAATTTTTGTATTTCAGGCCTACCAACTACTCCTTCCCACCGCTTAGCTTGAATATAGATCACATCAAGGCCTAAAGGGTCTTCGTCAATAATTCCATCAATACCGCCATCACCACTTTGCCCTACAGCGCGGGATGCATCCGCTCTATCTCCTCCGTATCCCATAGCGACTAAAACATCAACGACCAATCGCTCAAAGAATTGAGGCGTAACTTGTTTTATTTGATCGAGAACTTCAAGCTCTAAGCTATCACGCATTTCTTCCCAAGCTTGCCCTAAAGCTTCTTCTGGGGTTTTTTCTTTAACAAATGTCGTGACATTAGTTGGCTGAAGTGCATCACCTTTAGACTGCTTTGATACTGTAGGCTTATTATTCTTAAACTCACGAAAGTCTTTAAACTGCATAAGATCATTGATACCAATATACGAATTGGTGTCTTTCAACAATTCTTGACCTCGCCCCGTTATTGAATAAACGCCTCTACGACTGGAATAAAGCGCCCCAGCTTTCTTTAAATATGTAACAGCCCAACCTACTCGGTTATTAAAAACTTTAGCACGACCACTTGGCAGCAACTCCTCAAGCTCCTCACCGGTCAGACTGAATTGCGTGGTCAATTCAGAGCAAATCTCCTTAACAGTCTGCTCCTTTCCATTTTCTAAAATCTCAAGAACTGGTCGCATCAATGATTGATAATCTGGGATACTCAAGACATCATCCTTTAATCTTTATATAAATTACTCGACTCGAAATTTGATCAGGCAATGTTTCTTTTTTTAGATCCAAAAAGCCCAACTCCTCCATAAAAGCTGACAATTTTTTCTCCTTTTGATACCAGCTTTTAAAACCTGGCTCGTTTTCTTTTATCCACTCGCCCACATTAGCTAAATTAGACCAACCAGAGCTTTCAGAGCACGCATCACAAGCCTCTGCTAAAATTCCTCTCAGCTCCCATTCTGAAAAAGTTATTGTTGAAGGCTCAGAACCAAGATCGCTAGACTTAGGCTCTAACTTTTCATGTGATAACTTATCGTAATCATCATGGTCCAAGATCATATAGCTTGAATTATTACCAGCAGAGACCAATGCTACGCCATGCTCTCTTAGAAGATGTGCTCTATAGTTTTTTTGTTTCCTCATTTTTTTTCCGCATAAGGCACATTCAATCTTGAACGAAGATTCATCTACACATGATTTTCTTTCGTTCTGCTTAGCTTTCAACGAGCTTTGAGCTGAATTTGTTTTTTTACCTTTAGAAATAATATCTGCTAGGGACCCTTGGAAGTATAGTTTTTTTGCCACATCATCTATAGGCCAAATTTCTTTTGTTGACTCATCTATACAACAAATTCGTCCAACAAATATGCGAGCATCCCCTCTTACTGACATAGAACGTTTAATTCCATTGCTAAATTTTGCTCTAAGCATCGATGTGGAGCTGAAGCTGTTGTATGAGCAAGAATCGGCCACTATAATTTTTGCGGTTCGGCTTAACGTTTTATTCTCAATATTAAAAATTGATTTTAAATTATTTTTTCCGACACTCGAAGAAGCATTATCAAAGCAAGCATGTTTATACCACGGGGGGCCAAGGGGTAAATCTAGCCACACGGCCCCGCCGTTATGTTTAATAAAAGCCACATCGCTCTTACAAATAGGGCACTGGGTTAAGTGATTTTCTGTTTCGACAGCACTATCAACTTTCAAATATGGCTGCCGATGATTTCCAAAATATCCACGACCACCACCAAAGTTTCTTCCTTTGTGTCCATCCCCTCCCCATCCGCATCGACAGTCCGGTGGGTGATTATTAGCGTTGCACCCCATACATAACTCCCTGTAGTTTTATTTTTACTTTTTCAACAAGCGCCCTGTTGTGTTATCCATCCGATACTGAACAATAGTGCCATCAACAATACGTGTGACAATTTCACGAGCGGCAACCAACTCCACATCGAACCATTCACGGGGCCGGTAGGTGCTACCGTCGCGACTATGCAATAAAACGTTAACCCGCTGCTGATGAAGCATGGCATGCACTAAACGCTCAAACCTTCTCGGATCGAGGTTGTAACACTCAAAAGAAGCGACAATCTGCACTGGCGCTTCCAAATATGTCTGCTGCCTTTCCGCTCCGGCAAGGCGCTTCTCCAACGCTTTTTCGGAGTAGCCGATCTTGTGAAGGTTACGGATGCCCGCTAGTGCTGGATCTTTACTCAGCGAGCGTAAAATGTAGATGACGCCAGTCCGCTTATCATGATGGGTAATGCCTTGCATCGAGTCGAATGTGCTATCGGGCCGCAAGATGCGACGCCCTGTTGCGTCTTTGTAAAGCGCTCTAGCAAGCGAGCGAAGTAGCAGGTTAGATTCGGTGCCGTTATCAAAGATCACGCGAAGGCGGGGATTGTAGCGGCCATTTTCACCCTCATTAGCCCCCACCTCATCCACCAAACACATCATGCCGTTAACAACGAAGAAGTCACCCTTCTCGATTTGCGACTCACGCTGAAAACGGATGGCCTCGGCATCACCTTCGGTGAGTTCGTCACGAACTTGGTCAAATAAGCCTGAGAACCGATAGAAATCAGAGCAATGCGTTCGTTGTGCGATCTCATCAGGCGAGTCGCGCTCGCTGCGTTCTGGAATATGAGTCATATCAAAGATTGACTCGACGCCCTCGTCACCGCTGCTCAACAGCCCTAGAGCATCACTGTTCCAAATGTCATCAAGCGAAGTAACGCTCTCAGGAGACAGGGACTCATCCGTCGTTGCAGGTTTAATCGCCTCGGCCTCAACTAGCCCACCTTCCTCATATTGCGAGGCTTCAGCATCACGTTGTGCCGTCTCCCCCATATCCTTCTTAGCGCTATCTAACAGCCCAAGCGAATCGACCTCTGCCAAAGCCCTAACATGGTCGGGATCGCGCCTTAGCGCTGCTAAATGAACTGCTAACGTGGCCTCAGACAAGTCATCAGCCGCTTGATCCGGCTCACGCTCATTCTGTGTAACAAAGGACTCGACCGCCTTCAGTGTTGCCACCAAACGCTGGTCAGCAGAAGGCACAGAGGAAGAGATAGCTGAAACATCCAACAACCCCAACTCATCACTATCTAAAAAAATGTCATCTAGCGTTCGACGTTTTAACGGCTCTCGACGGGTTCTGATCATGCCGACGCCCCGCGCATCCTCTCTCTCTTCTTCTTTTGGATATAGGCCAGTGCTTCTGCGTAACGAACCTCCATGTGGTCATCGCTGTGGATCGAAGGCGGGTGCCCTTTCTCTTGAGTAAAAGCAACAATCTTCGGCCACAAAACAACAGCTTCCTCCTCGGACATCTGCGTCCGATTCCCGACCACCGTATCTTGAATAACTTTCAGCACAGGTGCGGTTAACGCTTTGGACAGGATTTCGTAGGCACCCTGGAAGGGGTTGATTTGATTAATCAGGTCGACGTTGAGATGTTCGATATTGACGAACTTTTCGCCAATCTTGATGAACTGACGGCTACCCTTAACTTGGTCATTTCCAGCGTTATCAGCAAATTCTCGGCCATCTGGTGCCTGATCGGGATCTACCGGCTGACCATCACTATCAGTCTTATAAACTTGATTTGGCTCGTGGATTTCGGCCCCGTCCGGTAGATCTTCTTCACTAAACAAGCCGCCTGATGAACGAGCACCAATGGTGGTCAGGACAGTCTCGCGCAATAGCTCCTGCTCGCCCTCATCTAAATCAGGGTGCATCCGCTCGATGATCTTCGGTAGCTCAACCTGATTGATAACTTCTGGCTCGGCGTCTTCTTTAACGGCTGTAGCGGCTACTTCCGGCTTTTGTAGCAAAGCCGCAATGATGTCTTCCTGGCCTCCAGACTCCAAAATTCCCATTACCTTGTCGGATACTGGCTTCTGGGTGTCATCAATGATGACTGTATTTGGACCGACCTCTTCGTTTGGCCTCATGCGTGAACGTGGCTTGAAGGACACGCTAGGAGCCAGCACCTGCTCCATTAAGAGCGACACCGTAATAGCCTTGAGCAAATTATTGACGCTGACTTTTACATCCTTGTCGTCAGCATTCGGCTCGGCGATCAAGTTGGTAAATTGGGCGTGAGTTTTACCTTCACTATCACGGGTAGCCCGTCCAATGATCTGAACGATCTCAGTCATTGAATTACGGTAGCCGATGGTCAACACATGCTCGCAATAAGGCCAGTCAAAACCCTCTTTAGCCATTCCCAGGGCGATGATCACATCAACATCTTCAGGACGCTCAACATTGCGGAGATATTCTTGGACATCTCGACGGACAGGCGTATCAGTCACTAGGTCAGCGACCTTTAATACTTTGCCGCTAGGGTGTCGCACCGTCACGATACCCGTCTGACTGTCCTGCACTTCTACTTCACCCAGTGCATCCAGAATGTGGTCGACTTCGCCATACTTGTCTTTGGTGCTTTCCATGCTATTAACATTGGGAATATGAACGATGGTCTTTTTGTCAGGATCAAGCACCTCCCGAATGGCATCCAGATAACCACCTTGATAGAAGTGGTAGCCAATACCTAGCGATTTGAGGTAACGGTAGCCGTTTAGCTGCTCGTAATAGGTGTAGGTCACCTTATCGAACGCGGCTTCATCATCAGGAAGCAAAATGGGAGCAGCATCACCACGGAAATAGCTTCCAGTCATGGCGACAATATGCGCATCGGAGCCGCGCATGAGGTCATCAATCAAGCCCCCTAGCCGGTTCCCTTCATCGACGGAAACATGGTGAAATTCATCAATGGCGACCAGACAACCATCAAAATCAGAGGATTTCAGCTTGGCAAACGCATACCGCAAAGTAGCGTGTGTGCAAACCAGGGTGCGAGCGTTAGGGTCATCGAGGAAGCGACAAAAGGTATCCACCTTGCCGCTATCACTGCCCGCTCGGCATAAATCGTAGCGATCATCGACATGCCAATCGGCATCAAAGCCGTGCGAGGTAAGATCGGTGTTCTTGAAGGATGCGCCAATCGACATCTCTGGCACGGCCACAATGGCTTTTCGCAAGCCCAAGTGATGCAGCTTGTATAACGCCAGAAACATCAAGGCACGAGATTTTCCAGAGGCAGGCGGCGCTTTCAGTAGCAAGTATTGGCTATCGCGCTTTTCATAGGCTCTCGCCTGCATTTCGCGCATACCCAGGGCATTACTGGTCGCACTCTTTCCATTGCGGGCGTATTCAACCTTGATCAGCTCAGCCATATCTTATCCCTCCTTGGTAGTCTTTTTACGTGCTTTCTTGGTATTTCCGGCCTTGGCGACCTTTTCAGCCTCAATCAGTTTTTCATAGCGGGCCAGCAAGTATTCCTGGCGTTCAGCCGCATCACGGAAAGGTCGTTCGCGATAAAGCTTTTCAACGGCTTCATCGAGCGCCTGATGTGCCTTCAGCAAGTTTTCGGGCATTTTGTCGGGATCGTAGAGTTGCGCCATCGACTTATCAGGATGGTCAGCACGTGCAAGAATGACTGCACGGCCCAGTTTTTCAATCACTTCCTTTTGCTTATTTGAAGCGCTCGGCCAAGGAAATGTATTGTATACAAGGGTTGCTGAATAACCGTAGTCACTCTTTAGACGGCCACCTACCAGCCGCATCCAATCAAGGTGCATGATTGATGACAGGATCGAAAATTCATAAAGTTCACCGTCAGGGATTATGTAGTTCTTATTGTTCGTAATTACCTCGAAATTTATAACCCCCAAAGGCACATACGGCCTTCTTACCGAAGTAAAAGCTGGAACCAATATATAGCTACCCTCCTCAGGCTGTGCCACCTGGAGGAATTGATGAGGCCTTTTAGCTCCCTGAATAGCTGCGGCATGCCCGGCCTTAATACGAAGAGCGCGAACGGCATCAACACGCGACTTGACTGCTGGTATATTCAAAATTTCTTCAGGAGCCCCGATTAGCCATAGACACCAGCGACAGTCACCTCGTAAGAACTCTTGAGCCCCAATTAAGGGCTTAATCCAAGGTGCAAGCTGAGGCTCATTTTCAAGTAAATGTTCTTTCTCCGACTGAGAAAAGATTAAGTTTCCGCCATCTGTAGGCTTATTACCAAAGACCATTTTTGGCGAATTAACCAGAGGCCTGCTGCGACTGGCCACAATTGTGTTCCCGCCCTCCAATAGATACGGACTGATGTTATTTACAAACTTTATTCGCCACTCTCCAGAGACGAATTGGTATAGTCGCTTTTGAATTGGGTTCTTACTTAGACCAATAATTACAACATGAACGCCTGCGTTGCCTTGAGCGCTATTTTTCCAAGGAAATGTTTGATAACAGAAAGATATCTCCACACCAGAGTCTAGGATATCTGGCCATAGAGTTGCGACTTGCTGTCCTTGACAAATTGAATTGGTTGTAACAAAGGCGGCTTCACCACCGAACTGGAGGTAATTTGCCGCCTTTCGCAGCCAGCAAGCGACATAGTCAAGATAGCCAAGCGATTTTTTTCCAAATACACGTTTCATATCGCAAATCTGATCTTCGCTTCTACCAGCAGTGCCATGAAATGGTGGATTGCCACAAATATAAACCTCAGTCTTCTCCCCATTTTGGCAAACTTCTCGCCAGCTCAATTGCAAGCTATTTCCAGCAATAAGATGACCAGCTGCTTTAAGAGGAAGCAGTGGCTCTGCATGGCCAAACTCTTTAGCAAACAGCATATTCATCTGATGCTCAGCCAACCACAACGAGAGCTGCGCCACCTCATGGGCGAAGTCATCAATCTCGATGCCATAGAACTGGCTGAGTCGAATACCGCTCATAAATATTTCGTTCTGCTTTTGCTGGCCAACATCCTGCATGGCCCGAAACACTGCCATTTCTAGCCGTCTCAGCTCTTTGTAGGCAATAATAAGGAAGTTGCCTGACCCCATCGCCGGATCAAACACCTTGATATGTGCCAATCGCTCCAGCAATGCTTCTAGTTTTTTGCGATTACCGTTGGCCTTGTGCAGCTCGGCATACAGCTTGTCGAGGAAGAGTGGGCGGATCACCTTCATGATATTCGGCACAGAGGTATAGTGCTGACCCAGCGAATCGCGGCTTTCCTCATCAACTACCGCCTGAAACATCGAGCCAAAGATGTCAGGATTTACGGCCTCCCAGGCGAGTTGGCCGCACTCGATCATCATCCGACGGCCCTTGCCCCGAATTTCCGGCACAGGCAGGTCATCGCGGAACAAGCCGCCGTTGACATAGGGAAACTGGACAATATGAGCTGCCAAATCAGCAGGACGCTCATTGTCTGGCTGATTCATTACTCGAAATAACTGCGCCAACAATTCCGGCAATCCTTCACCATCTTCACCGCTGGCCTCCGTAATGACCTTAGTAAAGGCATTCTTGGGGAAAATACCGGTATCTTCGGCAAAATAACAAAACAGCAGACGGGTCAGGAAAACATTGAGCGAATGCAGCTGCTCCGGCGTGCTGAACTCGTTGACTTCCTTCAGACGGTCGAACAGCCGCCCCATCTTGGCCGCTGCCTTTAGATCAGCCGAGGCTTCAGTAAAGTGTTTGGTGCGCTCTAGCCCTGCCATAGGCGCAAAGAATAGGTATTGCGTGGCCAAATCGCTAAACGGCACTTCCAGACGCCCACTAGACTTGGTATCCAGCGCTGTCAGCTCATGAAAGTCTGTAACAACCAGAAAGCGGCATTTGTGTCGGGCTGGCTCATCTTCATCTGCCAACACCTGGAGAGCTTCATGAATGCTTTCGCCCTGTCTGACCGGCATGAAATACAACCAGTTTTTCAGAGCGACGTGGCCATCGTCCTTGCGGCTAGTTACGTTACGCTGCCCGCCATTTCGAACCTGAGTGATAGTGGCCTTGGGGAAGCCATAGGCATCGAGGAAGGCATAGATAAACTCGCTAGGCTCAGCATCTGACCGCGTTGCCGCATTAAGCGCATCCATACAATAGGTCTGATCAAAAGCCATTCGCCTAACACTCCCCCGCCAGTTAGCTCTCACTGAGCTTTAGTTCATTTTTATTAGAGTCTACTTAGGCAACCACTGCGTGTCACTTTAAAGACACCCTTATTGCGAGCCGCAGCCAAGGGAAGAAGTGACAAGAAAGCCTCTTTTGAAACGCGGGTTGTCAGCTGACAGATCAGCCGCTAGGATACGGAGCTGTTTTCACTCCACTTAGGTGTGACACTCTTGAAAATTGGTAAGCAAGCGCTATCCGATAAGCGATTGATTTGGAAGGGAGCTTTGGTGCCATGTGTGTGGGAGTGATCTTCTCCCCATCCGCACCAATTTAAAGGCCTTTGCCTTCGAAAAATTCGGTAGCTTTATGCTAACCGAATTTTTTTGTTTTACGACCCCAACATTACTCAACTAGCTGACCCCAACCTCTTTTTGAGCTACGTTAGCAGTTATCAATGCCACTTTGATTTGAGAAGGATCTCAACCCATGGAATGGCTTAAAGATAACGCCCAAGCAATCTCTGCGATTGCCAGCATCTGCACCCTTCTTGTCTGGGTATTTTATGCCCAACTGCTTTACAACGGCTATGTCCGCCAGCGACGCCCTAGGATTATCGTTAACAGAGGCAAGGGTGTTGGCAAAGACGCGCTCTGCTTGATAAGCAACATGAGCAGTGAAGCCATTTATATTCAGCATTTAGTTGCTGTATTACACACGAATGAGCAAAGCTATGAGCTTGATGTTGTGGAATATCAGCAGCAAAGCGGCGATGATGAAAAAGCAGGTTATCGGACACACCAAGGCCCCCTAGCGTCGGGCGACTATCTTCACATACAATCCTTTGGCGCTATCTTGCAGCAACTTATCCGCCACTATGGTATTGATGAGCACTCTTTAAGACAGCATACGCCTCAACTCGAAATACGCGTCATCGCTATTTATAGCTCTGAAGATATGCCTGTCGGCGCAACACGGCACTTTGAATTAAACTTGTCAGCCGACCCGCTTCAACAACTAACCCCGCTGCAGGTCGATACGAAACGCATGACCAGTCGCCGGGAAAGACAACGCGTACTGCAATGGGCTAAAGATATTGAAATGTACAAAGCAAAATAACAAATCGCATTCGGACAACATTCTTCTAGGGACCCTTCGATGAAATCAGTGCTCGCTGTCGTTTGCCTTGGCGTATTTTGTGCACTGTCGCCACTCTCTTATTCTGCTGAAACCTCTATTGCTGGAGCTACCACTGCAGAGACCTATGCTATTGAGGAGGAAGATAGCGACTTACCGGAGTGGGCTGAAGCGCGCGTTGAGCCATTTCGAGCAAGCATTGGCAACTGGGTAGACAACACATCAAGAAACATTGACTCTTTTTTTGGTGGTGATCAATCAGCTTCTGTCGATAACAGATCTTACCTCCGCCTTGGCCAGGAAATTGACTGGATGGAAGGCGAAGGCACTAGCGGAGACATTAGCGTGCGTTATCGCATCGATCTTCCCACGACAGAAGACCGCCTTCGCTTAATCATCGAAAGTGATCCAGAAGAATCACAAGGCACGTTGGCTGATCAAGGCTCTGGGCGGCTCTATAACGATCAGCGCGATCGTAGAACATCGACATTCGGCCTTGATTGGTTAGAAAGTAGAGACAAACGTGAGAACTGGAGCAACCGCTTTGGCGCTGGCGTACGCCTTCGTCTGCCTCTTGACCCCTATGTCCGCTTTACCAGCGAACGCCTGTGGGACTTTAAGGATAGCCCCTGGCAGCTAGAATCATTTAATCGACTATCCTGGTTTAACAACTCAGGTTATTCAGCACGCACCGAGTGGGATTTTGGCCGCCCGCTTTCCACCAATCGCCACCTGCGATTTATCACCAATGTGCAATGGCGTGAAGAGGAAGACACGCTTGAATACAGTGAGGTAGTGCAGCTAAACCAGCGTTTGAACCGCCGTAGTGCACTTCGCTATTCAGCTATCGCTATTGGCGAAAGCCTGTCTAACCCACGAATGACAAACTACTACCTGCAAACTCGCTACCGCAGAGATATTCATAAAGGAATACTGTTTGCAGATGTCATTCCAGAACTGCATTTTCAGCGAGAGGTTAGCTACGACCCGCGCTGGGCGATGACATTACGGGTAGAAATGTATTTCCAGCGCGAACTCCAGCGCGATTACTTCCACTTCTAGCAATTAGTGGCCCACCGCGAACACGCGATAGGCCACTGGCAGTTCAGCCAATGGGCTATTAGCTGGTTGCTACCGTTATTTAAAGCCGCAAACCACCGTCGCACTCGATAATTCGCGCCGTGAAGTAATCATTTTCAAAAATGAAGGCAACGCTTTTCGCGATGTCATCCGGATTACCCAACCGCTTAAGAGGCACACTGGAAGAGATTCTTTCCAACATGTCGGGGCGCATGGAAGCTGTCATGTCGGTTTCAACAAACCCTGGCGCTACGGTTCCAGTGCGAATACCGTAACGGGCAAGCTCTTTGCCCCAGGTAACTGTCAACGCATGGACACCAGCTTTAGCAGCAGCATAGTTACTTTGCCCCATATTTCCGGCTCGGGAAATACTTGAAATATTGACAATAACGCCCTGGTGCCCAGCTTCTACCATCTGCGTTGCCGCTTCCCGGCCGCACAGAAAAACGCCGGTTAAATTGACATCAAGCACTTTCTGCCAAGCAGATAGCGACATACGTTTTTCAACTACTCCTTCTTTTGCTTTGATCAGCAAGCCATCGTCAGTGATCCCTGCATTATTAATACAACCGCCTACCGGTCCCATGCGGGCCGCAATGTCAGCAAATGCCTGCTGCACTGACTGCTCATCAGCCACATTGGTCACAAATGCGTGTGCTTGAATATCTTGAGACGCTAACGCTGATACCGCCTCATCCAATGCTGCTGCACTCATATCCAAAAGCGCCAACCGAGCACCTTGCTTGCCTAGCCGCTCCGCCATAGCAAAGCCCAGACCGCGGGCTCCCCCGGTAATCGCGATCACTTTATTTGTCAGGTTCATCTGATTCTCCTTAGGCCGATACTTATAAAGACCGATACTTTAAATTGCTTGCTAAGCGCTACCTATATCGCCTCGTAAAATGGCGCCATTGTGCATCGCAGCATAGAAGCTATTGAGCGAAATATCGAGCATTAGAACACATACGCAAGCAAGCTAACCGAACGCTGGCTGCTTGTTTTCGTGAATTCTGCCACCATATTGACGAATTACGTTTGTTATGGAGTCTGTCATGCCCATTCTTCTTTTTATATCGCTGTTTACGTTAGTTGATTTTGTACTACTGTTTTCGATCGGTAGCCAAATTGGTTTATTAACTACTCTGCTTCTCGTACTGGGCACTGGTTTCATTGGACTACACCTAATTCGCAAAGAGGGTGTTTCCACTCTGGCGCGCGCGCGACAGCGCATGCAAGTGGGCGAAATTCCCTCTCAAGAACTGTTTACCGGGGCCGCACTAATTTTCGGCGGCGCCCTACTTTTAGCCCCAGGCTTTCTCTCTGACGCGCTAGGTATCGCCTGCCTGCTGCCTAACGCTCGCCAGTTAATATTTAAAGCCCTCACCTGGCTAGGCTTAAAAAGCACTGCTGACCAACAGCAGCAAGCAAGCTACGAACAGGCCCAGACATCACGCTCAAGCAGTCAAGAAGGGCCGATTGAAGGTGAATTCATTAGCCGCGATGAAACAGCAAGGCGGCGCTGAAGGCTCATCGAAGAAGAATGCCAAAAAACCACATTTTTTTATCACTTACCCCTTGAAAGGCTACGAGCAGCCCCCACTTTTGAGTCAGCACACAAGTTCGGCGGATGCACTAGCTTTCGCCATTAACATGAAGGTGACTTACCTTCACTTTTCGCGGGCAAGAGGCCCACGAAAATCTCATTTAGCTAACTGCCCTTATGGGCTTTGACGATACTCAGGAGAACGTGAGCATGAATATCCGTCCTTTGCACGATCGCGTCGTTGTTCGTCGCGTGGAAGAAGAGCAGAAAACCGCTGGCGGCATCGTGCTTCCGGGCAACGCCCAGGAAAAACCCACTCGCGGTGAAGTCCTGGCGGTTGGTAATGGTCGCATTCTCGACAACGGTGACGTTCGCCCGTTGGACGTTAAAGTTGGCGACTCGGTGATTTTCAAAGACGGTTTCGGCGTTGAGAAACAGAAAATCAACGGCGAAGAAGTTCTGATCATGAGCGAAGCCGATATCTTGGCAGTTGTCGAAGGCTAAATCTCGCCTCGACTACTTACTTTTCCTTTTTAATTTCAATGTTTAGGAAATAACGAACATGGCAGCTAAGCAAGTTAAGTTCTCCGATGATGCCCGCAAACGCATGGCACGTGGCGTTGACGTTCTGGCCAACGCAGTAAAAGTTACTCTCGGTCCGAAAGGCCGTAACGTGGTACTGGACAAGTCCTTCGGCGCACCGACCGTTACTAAAGATGGTGTATCAGTTGCCAAAGAGATCGAATTGAAAGACAAGTTCGAGAACATGGGCGCGCAGATGGTTAAGGAAGTTGCTTCCAAAACGTCTGACGCTGCAGGCGACGGTACCACTACGGCAACGGTTCTGGCTCAAGCCATTGTCGCAGAAGGCTTGAAAGGCGTTACTGCGGGCATGAACCCGATGGATCTTAAGCGCGGTATCGACCAAGCGGTTAGCGCGGCAGTTAAAGAGATTCAGGCAATGTCTGTTCCTTGCACCGACACCAAGTCGATTGCTCAGGTAGGCACAATCTCTGCTAACGGCGACAAGCGCATTGGCGAGATCATCGCTGAAGCGATGGAAAAAGTCGGTAAAGAAGGCGTCATCACCGTTGATGAAGGCCGTGGCTTCGAAGACGAGCTGGAAGTCGTTGAAGGTATGCAGTTTGATCGCGGCTACCTCTCGCCCTACTTCGTTACCAACCAAGACACTATGGCTGTCGAGCTGGAAGACCCTTACATCCTGCTCGTAGACAAGAAAATCTCCAACATCCGCGAATTACTGCCGGTGCTGGAAGCGGTTGCTAAGCAAGGTAAACCGCTCGCGATTATCGCTGAAGATATCGAAGGCGAAGCGCTAGCAACGCTAGTTGTGAACAATATGCGCGGCATCGTTAAAGTTGCTGCAGCTAAAGCACCTGGCTTCGGCGACCGTCGCAAAGCGATGCTGCAGGATATCGCTATCCTGACTAACGGCACCGTGATTTCTGAGGAAGTTGGCCTGACGCTTGAGCAAGCGAACCTGGATCACCTGGGTACCGCTAAGCGCATGACGATGTCTAAAGAAAACACCACCATCATCGATGGCGCTGGTGTCGAAAATGACATCGAAGCACGCGTTAACCAGATCCGTGCGCAAATCGAAGAAACCTCTTCTGATTACGACAAAGAGAAGCTGCAAGAGCGCGTTGCCAAGCTGGCAGGCGGCGTTGCTGTTATTCGCGTCGGTGCGGCTACCGAAGTTGAAATGAAAGAGAAGAAAGCTCGTGTTGAAGATGCGCTGCACTCAACCCGCGCTGCAGTAGAAGAAGGCGTTGTACCTGGTGGCGGTACTGCACTGGTTCGCGTCATGGCTAAAGTACAGGGCCTGACTGGCGACAACGAAGACCAGAACCACGGTATCAACATGGCGCTGCGCGCTATGCAGTCTCCGCTGCGTCAGATTGTTACCAATGCCGGTGAAGAAGCTGCTGTTGTTATCAACCGCGTGAAAGATGGTGAAGGTAACTTCGGCTATAACGCACAAACGGGTGAGTACGGCGACCTGTTCGAAATGGGTGTTCTGGACCCGGCTAAAGTAACCCGTACTGCACTGCAGTCCGCTGGTTCTGTCGCTGGCCTAATGATCACCACTGAGTGCATGATTGCTGACGATCCTGAAGAGAAAGACGCTGCTCCAGACATGGGTGGCATGGGCGGAATGGGTGGCATGGGCGGCATGATGTAATGCAACCCTGAGCCTATCGCTCTGACGTTTAACGTCGTTAAGAACCCCGCCATGGCGGGGTTCTTTTATGTGGCAATGCCTCTCTCTAGCTCTAACGGTAGCTAAAATCATGCTACCATCAGCGCCTTTATCCGGCAGCTGTAGGTCTTCATTACCGTGCTCTCCAATATTCGCATCGTACTAGTGCAAACCTTCCACCCAGGCAACATTGGCGCTACTGCTCGCGCGATGAAAACCATGGGCTTATCCGAGCTCTTATTGGTTAATCCGCGCGCATTCCCAGATGACGAAGCAACTCGCATGGCAGCGGGTGCAACAGATGTGCTTGAAAATGCCCGTTGTGTCAGCAGCCTTGAAGAAGCGGTTAGTGATTGCGTACAGGTAGTCGGTGCAAGCGCAAGGCTCCGCAGCCTACCGCTCCCGCATTTCGATGAACCTGATGACATGGCGCAGCAGGTAATTGAGAACGCCGCACAAGCGCCGGCTGCACTGGTATTCGGGCGTGAACGCTCAGGTCTCACCAACGACGAAATACGTTGCTGCACACACCAAGTCAGCATACCTGCCAACCCTGAATACGGTATTTTAAATCTATCGCAGGCCGTGCAGATTTTAGCCTATGAAGTACACCGTGCTTGGCGGAAGCGCGATGATAGTCACTTCATGTACCAACGGCCACTTGAAGCCACGCCGCCCAGCCGCGAGCAGTTTGTGCACTTTCAGGAGCATCTTGGACGCCTGATGCAGCAAAGTGGCTTTCTTACCCAGCCCCATGCCCGCACTGAAGAACAGCTTCAGGCGCTGTTTTCCCGCGCCCAACCCAGCCGCAAGGAACTCTCCCTGCTCCGTGGCCTGCTCAGCGCTTTCGAGGCACACCTACCTGGGCAATAATCATGGTTTTAGTATAAAAAAGGGCAGCTCATGGCTGCCCTTCTTGGTCTGCGTGTTGGTTTGGGTGTAAAAACTTAAAGCGACATCGCTGCCAACCACCCAAAAGCAATCAGCGGTATATTGTAGTGCAGGAAGGTAGGCACCACGCTGTCCCACATATGATCATGCTGTCCATCAACATTTAGACCTGACGTTGGCCCCAGCGTGGAATCAGACGCTGGCGAGCCAGCATCGCCCAGTGCAGCCGCCGTACCAACCAGCACAACCGTCGCCATTGGCGAGAAACCGAACTGCACCGCCAGCGGTACAAAAATCGCTGCGATAATGGGAATGGTTGAAAACGATGAGCCAATTCCCAGGGTAATAAACAAGCCTACCAGCAGCATAACAAACGCCGCTAAACCGCGGTTATCACCAAACAACTCAAACGCACCTGTCACTAACGACTCGATATCCCCTGTCGCCTTCATTACTTCTGCAAAGCCAGCCGCTGAAATCATGATGAAGCCGATCAACGCCATCATGCGCATACCGCTGGTAAATAGATCGTCTGCTTCACGCCACTTAAAAATACCGCCTAGCGAAAGCAAACCAATCCCCACTAGCCCACCAATAATCATAGAGCCGGTATATAGCTGTAAGCCTAACGCAGCAACAATAGCCACGCCCGACATCACAAGCCCAAACGTATGAGGCTTTGCAGGCGAGTGACCTTGGTGGGCATTAGTCGCCACTAGATCTTTATTAGTATATTCACGCTGCCCACGGTAGCTGAAAAAAAGTGCTACGAGTAAGCCAATGGCCATTCCTCCTACCGGAATAGCCATTGCCATGGGCACCATGCCCCGGGTAATTTCCAAGCCCAGTGATTCGCCGGCGCTATTTAAATTTGCCAGCAGAATATCATTCAAAAAGATCGCGCCAAAACCAACAGGTAGCAGCATATATGGAGCGGTTAACCCAAAGGTAAGTGCACACGCCACCGCACGGCGGTCAAGTTGGAGGCGATTCATTACCACTAACAACGGCGGAATCAGCACCGGGATAAACGCTATATGCACCGGAATGGCGTTTTGTGATGAGATAGCCACTAAGAGCACTGCGACGAGCAAAAACATCTTTACCCGTGCCTGATGTGCCGCAGTCGCTTCTTTTCCCAACATTGTAATCAGGCGATTGGCCAGCATATCTGGAAGCCCTGAACGGGAAATAGCCACCGCAAAGGCCCCAAGCGTGGCATAAGCAAGGGCTACTTGCGCGCCTCCACCAACACCATCATTGAATGCACTGAGCGTTTCATCCAACGAAAGACCGCCAACCAAGCCTCCAACCAGCGCGCCTACAACCAGTGCAAACACCACGGATACCCGAGCAAGCGAAAGCGCCACCATGACTAGCACAGCAAGAATTACCGCGTTCATTAAGATTCCCAGTTAGATAAGTGAGTGAGCTTACAAAAACTGGGGATTCTATCAGATCAGTGGTTTCTCGGTAGCGGTAATGACAGTAGTAATCACCACAACAATGACAACACTCAACCCTCTCTACGGTCAGTGGCTCAAGTAATCTCCTGGGCACTATCAGGTGGCAGAATTAAAACTCGGTTTAATCCGCCCTATTGAGAAGCGCTAGGCAATCACTGGCTATCACTCGCTCTTCATCGGTTGGAATGACCCAAACGCCCACACGGCTACTTGGCAAAGAGATGCAACAGGCATCGCGCTTATTGGCTGTTTCATCAAGCTGCATACCCAACCAGTCACACTGCGCCACAATACGTGCACGCACAGGTGCTGCATGCTCACCAATACCGGCGGTGAATACCAATTGATCAAGCCCGCCCAGAGCGCCAGCTAAGCTGGCGATTTCCCGCGCGGCGCGATAGCAGTAAAGCTCAACAGCCTCTTCGGCTTCAGGGGTATCACTTGCAAGCAACTCGCGCATATCGCTACTTATTCCGGAGACACCGAGCAGTCCTGAACGCTTGTATAAAAGCGTCGACACGTCCTCAACACTCATTTCTTCATGACCAATTAAGTGAAGCACCAACCCTGGATCCAAAGCACCAGAACGTGTCCCCATAGGCAGTCCATCAAGCGCAGTAAAGCCCATGCTTGAGGCTACGCTGACGCCATCGCGGATAGCACACATACTGGCACCATTACCCAAATGCGCCACCACCACCCGTGAACGGGGTGCATCATCCGGTAATACATTGGGTAGCGTGCGCTGAATATAATCGTAGGAAAGGCCGTGGAAGCCGTAACGTATCAACCCCTTGGCAGTCAATTCCCGCGGCAAAGCAAACTGCCGAGCCACCCAGGGCTGATGAGCATGAAACGCGGTATCGAAACATGCGATCTGTGGAACGTCTGGCAGCTGCGCCATCAGTAATTTGATAGGTGCAAGTCCATGAGGCTGATGCAGCGGCGCTAAGCTTGAAAATTTTTCCAACTCGATCACGTCGTTAGCGCTTAACTTAGTCGCTTCACAGTAGGTTTGGCCACCATGAACAACGCGATGCCCAATGGCAACCAGGGTGCTTTTATCCTCACGCTGCTCAAGCCATGTCATCAACTTTGTGATGGCCTCTTCATGGTTTATTGCCGGGGTTAGCCCCAGCGCCTCCAGAGTTTGCAAACCATAGCGATGCGGGGGCTGCCCAGGTTCGCGATGCGCTAACGACACGCGACATTGCGACGTTGCCAAGCCCGAAAAATGGCCACTATAGGCGAGCGTCAACGCCTCCTGAGTTCCACAGGCAGCGTCTTCAGCAGTGATATGATAAAGAGCAAACTTGACGCTGGAAGAACCACTATTCAGCACCAGTATTTCCTGCATGGTTATGCTCCTGAAGGACTACTTAGTAGGCTCCGACGCTGATAGTCAGCTAGTAGTAACGCTAATGCACTGGATGCCATGCGCGTCAATGCATCATCCGCGCGGCTTGTCAGCATGATGGGTACCCTAGCGCCGACGACAACGCCCGCCCCCGTCGCATCCGCCAGGTGAGTAAGTTGCTTCATCAACATATTGGCCGCTTCAAGATCTGGTGCAAGTAGGATGTCGGCACGCCCTGCCACTGGCGAAATGATGCCTTTGGTTCTTGCCGCCGCTTCTGAGACGGCATTATCGAAAGCCAGCGGACCATCCAGGGTGCCACCGGTAATCTGACCGCGCTCAGCCATCTTACACAGGGCCGCCGCATCAATCGTAGAAGTGATTTTGGGGTTGACGGTCTCAACAGCAGATAGAATCGCCACACGGGGATTGTCGTTACCCAACGCGTGAGCCAACTCAATCGCGTTTTGAACAATATCGCGTTTTTCAGCCAGCTTAGGATAGATATTGATCGCCGCATCCGTGATCAACAATGGTCGCGGGTAGGTTGGCACATCAAAGGCCATCACATGACTTAGGCACCGCTCGGTACGCAGCCCTGTGTCGCGCTTAAGCACTTCACGTAAAAGCTCATCGGTGTGCAGCGCACCTTTCATCAACGCACCTACGCGGCCCTGACGCGCTAATGCCACCGCTTGTTCAGCAGCCGCGTGGCTGTGGGGAACATCTATGAGTTCGAATGCACTGATATCCACCTCGGCTTTTTCAGCGGCGAGCTGGATTTTCCCCTTGGGCCCAACCAGCACAGGAATAATTAAACCTTGCGCCGCTGATTCAACCGCTCCACAAATGGCGCTTTGGTCTACCGGATGAACGACTGCGGTGGGCATTGGCTCCGGATGATCGGCAGCAGTTAGAATCTCATGCAACCTGCCACGCTCTGTTAAACGCACTTTGGGCAGTAACGCGCGGGGCCGTTGAATTTTTTTAATCGGTGCCAATACGCTAGCGTCACCTTCAATGACCGTATCACCGCGTTGATTTTCGCAACGGCAGGCAAAGGTGATCCTATGGTGCTGATCGTCTTTTTCGATAGCCCGCACGGATACCCGCAGTACATCCCCCAGCCTTACGGGTGCCTTAAACTGCAACGACTGGGTAAGATAGACCGTGCCCGGTCCGGGCAGCTGCGTTCCCAGCACAGTGGATATCAGCGCGCCGCCCCACATGCCATGAGCAATGACTTCCTGAAAACGGCTGCTCTCAGCAAAGTCGCTGTCGACGTGTGACGGATTAATGTCACCTGACATCACAGCAAACAGTTTGATGTCCTCCATGGTCAGGCGTTTTTCTAGGTGGGCTTCATCACCGACCGTTATTTCGTCATAGGTGCGATTTTCAATTAGATCATTAGCGTCATTGGCCGACATCGAGTGACTCCTTTAAACCACTTCCTTAAACTAGGAAACTTCCTTAATCACCCAAACGTTAGAAGCGAATATGGTGGCCTGCATCTACGTAGTGGGTTAAACCCGTCAGTGATGCTCCAGCATCAGAGGCGAGATAAACAACGGCATTGCCGACATCCTGCACGCTGGCCAAACGACGTAATGGTGAGCGCGTTTCGCCGTCATAGGCCAACTCATCAAACGCCTTAAGTCCAGATGCTGCCCGTGTGCGAATAGCGCCAGGCGATACCGCATGAACACGGATATCTTGAGGGCCAAGTTCGGCAGCCATATAGCGCGTGGCAGACTCCAATGCGGCTTTCACGGGGCCCATTAAGTTGTAGTTATCAACGACCTTCTCCGCTCCGTAGTACGTCATATTGAACAGACTTCCACCCTCTTTCATCAGCGGCTCGGCATGTTTGGCCATGCGAATGAAGGAGTGGCAAGAGATATCCATAGCGAGTGCAAACCCCTCTTTGGAACAGTCAACTACTCGTCCGTGTAAGTCATCAAGGGGAGCATAGGCAATCGAGTGGACGACAAAGTCTAGCCGGCCCCAGCGCTTGCGCGCGCGAGCGAATAACGCATCCAACTGATCATTGTGTTGCACATCACACAGCATTAATTCCGGCTCCCCCATATCGCCTACCAGCGGCGTGACAAACTTTTCGGCATTGGGAGAAGCGTAGGTCACTAAGCACTCAGCACCAGCGTGATGCAGCGCCTGGGCACAGCCAAAAGCGATACTGTCTTGATTAGCAAGGCCAGCAACAATCCCGACCTTGCCTTGCATAGAAAAAGGATTCAGCACCACTGGCCTCCTACTAATCAATTATGAAAAATAAGCCTACACCAACAAATGAAGAGGTTCGTCGGTATAACCCACACCTACCTGTCCTAACGTAAGCATTTTTTATGTCATTTAAGCGTCGCTAATAAACGTGGATCATTTGTGATACAAAACGTACGACTTTAGTCAAAGCACACTTGTTGCTTTGCAACATACTACCTAGTATGCCGCCCTCAACTTATTACCGACACTGCTAATTCGTACGACAGTTGATAGCTTCTAAAAAAATCCGACCCGTGAGATAGTTAGTTAACGCGTTAACAAACTACATAATAAGGGACGTAAAATGGTATTGCCGCGACATCGCACGCTACTCTTTATCGTGCTAGCAAGCTTGGTTATTTCCACTGCTATGGGTCTTCGACATGGTTTTGGGCTTTTCCTTGAGCCGATGAGCAGCGATTTCGGCTGGGGGCGCGGCGTGTTTGCCTTTGCCCTTGCGGTTCAAAACCTTATCTGGGGGCTCTCGCAGCCTTTCACCGGTGCGCTGGCTGACCGTTTTGGAGCGGCGAGAATTATTGTCGTAGGGGCCATTTTATATGTAGCTGGACTGTGCTTTATGAGCCTTTCCACCAGCGCACTAGGCATGACTCTAAGCGCTGGATTCCTCATTGGCTTAGGCCTATCTGGCACTACATTTTCAGTAATTTTGGGGGCAGTGGGACGCGCTGTAGCTCCCGAAAAACGCAGTATGGCGATGGGAATCGTGAGTGCCGCTGGCTCTTTTGGACAATTCGCGATGTTACCCGGCACACTGGGGCTAATTGAGTGGCTTGGCTGGTCAGCAGCTCTTCTAGCTATGGGTGCCATTGCTGCGCTGATGATTCCCCTGGGGGCGATATTAAAAGACCGTCCAAGTCCCAGCGCGCTGGGTGATTTAAGCTTACGCGACGCACTCAATGAGGCGGTCGGTCAGAAAGGCTTTTGGCTACTATGCCTCGGCTTTTTCGTCTGCGGCTTCCAAGTTGTATTTATTGCTGTCCATCTACCTGGGTATTTATTCGATAACGGTCTGGCCATTCAGGTGGGCACCACAGTGTTGGCACTGGTCGGTTTGTTCAACATTGTGGGTACCTACACGGCAGGATGGATGGGAGGAATTTGGTCAAAACCGCGCCTACTTAGCTGGTTATACTTAATTCGCGGCGCGATAATTGCCGCTTTTGTCATGTTGCCGCTGACCTCTACCAGTGCTTATTTATTTGGTATCGCCATGGGTCTACTTTGGCTCTCAACCGTGCCGTTAACCAACGGCATTGTGGCGTCTGTATTTGGTGTTCGCCATTTATCCATGCTGGGCGGCATTGTATTCTTATTTCACCAGCTAGGATCATTTATGGGTGTCTGGCTTGGCGGATATCTTTATGATCTCACTGGCCATTATGACACTGTCTGGAAGATTGCCATTGTGCTCTCACTGGTCGCCGCTGGTCTGCACTGGTTTATTAGCGAAAAACCGTTAGCACGAAACGTCGCCCCTCAGGTGGTCTCATGAAGCAACTAACAGCGTTTACACTGTAAATCGTACTAGCAACGCTACTGCTGGGCGGAGTGGTGCTAGCCTGGTGGGCTGGCACTCTTTAGATGGCTCGCTGCTGCTATTTGGCAGTCGATTGTGCTGAACATTTTCTCATAGCGACTTTGGGATTCTTACTACTTGACCATTCCATACCCCGAACATTTGGTCGTCGTAATAACTACTTTCATCGCTGTCGTACTAGCGGTGCTGCTTCACTACGAATCACTGTGGCTTATCTCACGACAAATTGAACGATCACATAAGCCTCATCGCCAGCGTATCCTTGGTATGGCATTTGGTGTTTTATTGACGCACGTTGCCGAAATTTGGCTGTTTGGTATGACCGGATGGTGGTTAACAGCGCTCAACGGTATTGGCGCCCTGCAAGGTTATGACAGCTTTAATCTATTAGATTATATATTCTTTTCTGCCGTCACCTACACCACAGTCGGTTATGGGGATATTTATGCAACAGGCCCCGTTCGATTCCTATACGGAACGCTGGCATTAACAGGCTTTGTCCTGATCACTTGGTCGGCATCGTTCACCTTTATTGAAATGCAAAAACATTGGCGGGTGGGAAGATAACCTAGCCACCTTTATGTTAGGGATTCAGCATGTTTGAAGTGCTTATTTTATCGTTTGCTCTTGTCTTCGGGATTATTGCCCGTCAGCTTAGCTTACCGCCCTTGGTGGGCTTTTTGGCTGCCGGGTTTGCACTCAACGCCTTCGGCCCTAGCGTTGGCCTGCCCAGTGAAGCAGGTCCATTACTAGAACATCTTGCCCACTTAGGCGTTCTATTGCTGCTCTTTACCATTGGCCTAAAACTTAACGTGAAGAGCCTTGCTGAGCCCGTCGTGCTTGGAAGCGCATTTATACACCTAGCCATTACCTGCTTATTTTTTACGATTGGCTTCGTCGTGTTTTTATCGCTATCTATGGATAAGGCAATATTGCTTGCCATTGCTCTGTCATTTTCAAGCACCGTTCTTGCCGCTAAGGTACTTGAGGCTAAGCGAGAATTGCGGGCTCTCCATGGCCGAATTGCCATCGGTATTTTAATTATTCAAGATTTGGTCGCCATTGCAGTACTCAGCTTTTATAGTGGCCAGACCCCCAGCCCATGGGCACTACTGGTATTTTTACTACCACTACTTAGACCCCTTCTTTATTGGTTAATGAGTATTGCCCAACACGATGAGCTGCTGGTGCTGCTAGGCGCTGTGCTAGCAATTGCTATCGGTGGAATGGGGTTTGAAGCCGTCGGGTTAAGCTCAGAGGTAGGTGCCTTAGTCATGGGTCTATTGCTTGCCAAACACCCGCGCGCCCAGGAGCTTTCAAAGGCGCTATGGGGAATAAAGGAAATGCTCCTAATCAGCTTTTTCTTACAAATAGGAATGGCTGGGCTACCCGACACCAATGCCTTGATTTTTGCCGGAGTTCTCGCCTTAGCACTGCCCTTAAAAGGACTATTATTTTTTGCGCTGTTGATCGCATTTCGTATCCGGGCACGTAACGCTTTTCTGGGAGGTTTAAGCCTAACTGCCTACAGTGAATTTGGCCTAATCGTTGCCTCTAGTATTTTAGAGGAGTGGTTGGTACCGCTCGCCATCGCTGTCGCATTATCTTTTGTCATTTCGGCACCTCTAAACCGCTTGGCTCATGGACTTTTCGATCGCTGGGAAAGGTCGTTAACACGCTTTGAGCGTGATACACGCCATCCAGATGAACAACCCGTTAATATCGGTAATGCTACCGTGTTAATACTTGGCATGGGACGCACAGGTAGCGCTGCCTACGACTTTTTTAACGATAAGGGGGTGTCAGTTGCAGGTATTGATTCTGATCCTAATAAATCGGAACACAAACGCCACGTCTACTATGGCGATATAGAAGACGTGGGATTTTGGCATCAATTAGATATTTCCAAGCTGTTGGCAGTAACGTTGGCCACCCCAGAGCTTGAAAGTAAATTAATTGCAACTCGCGAGCTGCGTAAAGCAGGCTTTACTGGACAGCTGCTTGCGGGCATACACTTTCAGGATGAAGCAGCCCCATTACATGAGGCAGGTGTCGACCAAACCTACTTATTAATGACAGGGGCTGGTATTGGCATCGCAGAAAAGGCATGGGAAAGTCTCCAATCTCGCTCTTAAGCGTTATCGGCAGTACCGATCTTACGATGCCCCCATAAGCGCATTAACACGCTGTGCCTGGGTGAAAACAACAGGATCAGGAAAAAGCAGCAAGTCGCTACTAGCACAATGATTAACCAGCCATACTGCTTGGTCATTATTTCTTCCTCCTATGCTAGGATCCCAATAAGTACAGCTGCAGCTCAACAAAAAAGCTTTCTGTAAACAGTTTAGCCATGGCTAACAATTATCTAAAAAAATGCGCTACCATCACTAATTAACGTTTCCACTAACCTTGATAAATTTTGCCAATGAGTGAATACCAACAGCAACACTCTCCTACCGCATACGGCCAAGATGGAGATGCGCTACCGCCAGTGGAACAGCATGCGCAGCAGTATGAGACGGTGCGTAATGCCCACGAAACGGAACTGATCGAAGATTATGTCGAGTTAATCGGCGACTTATTACGCCACCGTGGAGAAGCGCGCGCAGCCGATATCGCCACCCGAATGGCCGTTAGCCAAGCTACCGTCTCTAAAATGATTCGCCGCCTGAATGAGCTGGGCCTAGTGACAAGCAAGCCCTATCGCTCGCTCTTCTTGACCGAAGAAGGGCAAAAAATGGCCGAAATTTCCCGGTCACGCCACGATGTGGTGTTGCATTTCTTGCGTGCCCTTGGAGTTGATGACAGCACAGCGCGTATTGATGCAGAGGGCATGGAGCATCATGTTAGTGATAAAACACTCACGATCATGCAGCGCTTCACCGAGCAACAGCGAACATAATTACGCTACTGAATTCACTTGATGGGTACCGCTGAGAGGCGATTCACTTGGGCTATTCGCCCGTTCCAGATCATCTCAATATGAGTGGTCTGGATAATATCCAGGACGAACTGCGGCGTCATTAACGCCCAGCAAGTGGCACCTGGTTGCCGAACAGAATGATAACGCAAACCGGTACGTTGCTCTTTGCGAAGCTCTCTGCCTAACGTGCGCGCTGCTCGATAATCGTCGGCATCATAAATGACATGGGACGATTGAAGCACTAAGCCATCACGACAGGCTTTTTCATTAAATAGGCACTTAAGCCCACGGAAGATAAACCGTTCAAAATGTAACGATGGTACGTTTTTCCAATAGATTTCCTGATGGTGCCTCACTTCACTGATTGCCGTTGGTTGTGCATCCGCAATGTAAAGCACACCAAAGCTGCCGTCGCTAAAGCGAGAACCCTCCGGATTAACGTGGGTAAAAGGCGCTGTCGCATAAGAGCATCCTCGGATCCCAAAGGGAATCTGATTGTGAGGAATGAGCCCCAAATCACCAGCCTCGTTACGCAGCCTTGGATTCGTCAGCGCCTGCAGGGCATAAAGCGCTTCAAACTCATCGAGGCTCGCAACATCGTCAAACAGCCCAATGGGAGGAAATTTACTGTTGACTAAGCGATACCCCACTACCTCTTTCGATTGACAAAGGGGCAGCGAACCTTCGCTTATTCCCGCCGAATCTACCACTGAGCACCTCGCAAACTATCAATACGCTTGAAGGTTTCATAAAGTGCTGCGAAATCTCCAGTACCAATCACCTCAAGCGGCGTACGCCCGTTAAAGTAAGGATTGTGATTTGCCATAGAGACGAACCCGTAAACATTATCAGGGTTTTCAAACAGCATTCGCAGTGCCGCATGAATATTGAGCAAATAACTGATTCGTGCCAATTGATCACTGTCTAACTTGATCTCAGCTAAATCTCCCCGCCGCGCGCGGGCATAGCTGCTGTGGGAGACGCGTAGAATCGATTCGCCCTGCTCACCTGTCGCCCGCCATTTATCCAAAATACGCACAGCGGCTTTTAGACCAGCCGCAGCGGCGGCCTTATCCTGAATAACATTGCTGGCTGTTTGCATAAGCACCTCGAACTTTCCTGCACCTTCCTATCCATAAATACTAAATCAAAAAATTTGTGTCTGCAAAGACTATATCTGTCAATACCGTATCTACAAATACAACTTAATTCAAAAGACTATTCACCTCAATGCGTAACCCTAGGCTTATCAGTCACTTACTGATTAAGACGATAGTCTGCTGCTCCCTAAAAAATATTAAGTAAAAAAAATGCCTCGCCGAATATTTTTTTAATATTCGGCGAGGCATGTATAAAAACAATACTCGACTACCGCTAACCCATCACCACTCACCAATCACATAATTTCACGCTAAGATCTTTCTGGCTTAGCCAGGCCGAGGAGTAGCGCCAACCTGTACGTGGCTGAATAAGATTTAAAATAATAACACAACAGATAAGCTAAAAACCTCTCTGAAAAAGTCAACTCTTTTTCTAAAAACAACTTTAGCGCTTTTATTGGTGGGAAATAGCCTTTAGCTAAAATTATAATAAAACTTCTCTTCGAATTCTTTTTCATTTTATGCAACTGCCCTCCCATCACTCGCCTTCGTTTTTTAAGAATATCCTTTACATTTGAGCGTGCAGGATGGTTAACAATAACCTCCTGGGCGTATTCAACAGGAATCCCTTTTTCGCTCGCACGCACTCCCCATTCATTGTCACCGCCAGACATAAGGTTATCGTTAAAAAATCCAACTATTTCAAAGTTTTTTGACCAAGTCACCATATTAGCAGTCACCGCTCCTCCCCGCTGAGCATAGCGTTCTTGATCAAATCCAAAGGCCTTTTCATAAATTTCAACAAGCGTCAGTTTTTCAGATTTGAAGAAAAGCTCTACTTTACCAGCAACGCGTTCTGCACCTTTATCGAGTCGATTAATAGCTGTCTCCAGCCAATAAGGATCTGGGATACAATCAGAATCAGTAAACGCAACTATTTCACCTCGAGAAATCTTTAATGCGGCATTTCTTGCTGCATATGAGCCTGGTTTCGCTTCTTTGATCATGGTGAAGTTTTTGGGTAAGTAAAAGTCTGCTGGCGGAGAATCATCAGAGGCATTATTGACAATAATGACTTCAAAATTGTCTTGGGCAAGCGACTGGTTCTCTAATGCAACAACACACTTTTTTAGACGTGACCAGTCATAATAAGTCGGTACAATCACAGAAACCCTTGGAAAACCAACTCGAGCACCACCATTGGCATCGTCACCTATCTGCCTGCTCTTTATCCCTTTTTCATAAAATGACATGTCGCATCCCCATAAAATCATTGAGAAGCTAGCTTTATTCTCTATTCAAACTACGTACTCATCTTGTATTTACAGTCGTTCAGGCATGGCTGGTTACTTCGAGGCGACAGCTGTTACGCAGATGAGAGGTGACGCGTTCACACTCTCTGCCATCGTTCATAGCGGCATGTCGAGCTACAAAAGTTGCTAAGCGCTGGTGATGGACCTTTTTAGTCAAGGAGTCCCAGGCTTCAGGTAAATGCTCCCAAGATTCGATTACCGGACCTGGCGCGTCAGCAAGATAATCTCCATAAACCCCTACATCGAGGTTGAGATAATCATCCAGGTCAGGTGCCATCAAAATGATGGGGCGATTCAAACAAGCATAGTCGAACATCAAACTCGAGTAGTCAGTGATAAGTACATCCACTGCCGGAAATAAAGCATTTACATCTGGAAATATACTGACAGGCGCTTCACGAATACTCGCATTCCCCTCCATTAACGCTTGTACACCGCTCATTTTCAACGAGGTGTGCCCGCGGATGAGCAATAGCACTCGATGCTTTTCAAGCCATGGCAGTAATGCTTCTAGGCGTTCTCCTTGGGACACATCAAGCCCCCCCTTGCCTTGCATTCTAAGGGTCGGTGCATATAGCACTACCTTGTCGTACGCCAATATATCGATGCCAGCCTGTTGCAATAATGTTGACGCATTTTCTTGGAAAGCACTCCAGCGAGGATAGCCAAGGGCAGTGACACGATCGCTTGGTAAACCGAAGGCAGAGATCATTCGCTCTCGGCCGACGTCAGAAGCCACTAATACTTGCTGAGGCCTGCGCTGCCCAGGTAGTACTCGGCGCAGGTAACGATCAAATACGCCGGTAAAAACGCCAAGCCGGAAAGAGCGAGCATCCTGAACCAAGCGCTTAAGAGGGGTTCCATGAGTCAGATTGATTAGCTGTCCCCCAAATGACGCATGGGGATTAACATCTTCTGCCGAATGAGTGACAAGAAAAAGCCGCGCACGCAGCGACAACAGGATTCCTTTGACTGAGTAAGCAAGATAGGCTTCTCCGCCCTCTTCGCGAACTCGCTTAACAACCTCTTGATCATGCGCAAGCCAAACCGCTCTCAAGCTAGGCTCATGATCACGTACATGGCGATACAAATAGCTTGTGTTGTCAGCGAACTGGCGACCGTGCCAAGCACCAAATATCCATAAACGATCATTGCGGGGAAAGCATCCGCCGATCAGGCACAGCGGTAACCATGCCAGCTGTTTTGCTAAACGAAGTGTGTAAGAGGACATTGTGATTTCCTTGGCACTATCGCCATCAATCAAAGGAACATTAGCCGAAGTCTTTTCTTAACGTATCGAGCACGTCAAAGGCATTCATTAACTCATCACGTGAAACGCTATAGAAAGGATTAAGTGAACGTTTCAATTGAGTCGTAGAGACGCCATCGGTACGTGGCAGATATATCACTTCACAGTGGGGTGAAAGAAAGTCAAAGTGGCCTTTCCAATCATCACCAATGGCAAAGGTGTCAACTGAATAGCGCTGGATATCCTGAAGCTTTTGTTCCCAGTCGGTCTCGGGAATCACTTGGTCGACATAGCGCAAGGAGCGTACAATCTCAGCACGGTGCTCAAATGGAATCAACGTGCGCTTGCCTTTGAGCGTGTTAAACTCATCCGTTGAGATTCCCACTACCAAACGATCCCCCATTTCAGCCAAACGTCTTAGCAAATTCAGATGGCCAATATGGAACATGTCAAAGGTGCCATAAGTAATTACTGTCTTGGTCATGAGTGCTGCCCCCTTTGCTTGCAAAGATTATTTAATACGGCGACGTAACTGATTGTAATAAGGTTGGGGCACTAGTAATGAGATAGCATGCAGCCATAAACGCATGTTCATCCCTCCCAATCTTAATGCTTCTAAATCCAAGCGCACTGATTGGCCAAGCAGCTTCTTCTCAACGGCCCAAGAAAGAACTTTGCGATTTATTGCCAAACGCAATTGTCGCCGCTCACTACGCTTTAATGTAGATTCATACTGTTTAAAAAGATCAACACCAGGATGTAAACCAACAAGGTTGCGTTTATCACGCGTGATATCGCTGTTTTCAAGCAGCCATAAAGTAGTCACATTGGCGTTGTAGTGAATCGTTTTTAATTCGCAGAGCACTTTCAACCAGAAATATACATCGCCACCTCGGCGATAAAGCCCAGCAGGAAACCCTCCCATAGATAAAAAACGCTGACGCGAAATACACGCACCATTCATGTGAATAAAGTCGAAAAGTGCAAAGAATTCTAAGGCCTCCAAGCGACTCAGGCGACCACTAGCCCGTCCTTTTATTCTCGGCAGCCGCCGCCAGCCTTCCATCTTCTGGTAAGCATTGACGTATAACTCAATATCAGAATATTGACTAATTGCATTGGCAAAACATGACAAATGGTCTGATAACATAATGTCGTCAGCGTCAAAAAAAACCAACCACTCACCGGTTGATTTATCTGCCCCTAAGTTGCGCGCGGCATATCCTCCTGAACCGGGAGAATCACGCTGGTAAAGCCTTAATAAACCGGCCTTCTCATACTGCTGCAAAATGCCAAGAGAGCCATCTGTAGAACCATCATCTACGGCAATCACCTCAAAATCTTTGAAATTTTGCCTATATATACACTCCAGGGAATCACTTAAAGTGTTCACCTTATTATAAACAGGCATGATCACCGAGAAGAAAGCCATATCAATAGGTTCTCATAATTGTATTAGGAATAGAATTAATAGGTTTTATTCAACAGACCATTAAGCCTTAGGAAATAATTTTATATTTTCAGGCTTCATTAATAGCATTATTGTTAACTAGCGCTTGCTCTCGGCCACTCGATACCAGACCTTTTATTTCCATCGATTTAAGCATGACGGCATTAACTTTATGAACATCGTACCTATCTTTAGCAATTTCATACGAACGTCGGCCCATGCTTTGTACTAGGGCAGGACTATCAATGAACGCCTGCATGGCACCCTCAAGCGCATCGACATCTCTAACGGGTATCAAGTAGCCATTATCACCCTCAATGACAGTCTCACGGCATCCAGGCGCATCGGTAGTGATCACCGCCCGCCCCATCGCCATAGCTTCCAACACTGAACGGGGTGTACCTTCCCGGTAATAGCTGGGAAGTACATAAACACTGCAATTCGCTATTGCCGGGCGCACGTCATTAAGCCAGCCTAAATGATCAATTGAGCCCTCCTTAACCCAGATATCCAATTCTTCCCGAGTAATCGTATCGGGATTACTATCAATGTCACCGGCCAGTTGAAATACTATCTCGGGATGCCGCTGTTTGATTCGGCGTGCAGCATCAGCATATTGACGCACGCCTTTATCGCCCAACAGGCGAGCAATCAGTAAGAAGCGCGGTGGGCCTGCGGGTATAGGAGCTACCGTAAAATGGTTCATGTCTACCCCTGATCCATTGAGAACCTGCGAAGGCACCTTCTCACGCAGTATCCCCAGCTCACGAAACAAAGCGTTATCATCAGGATTCTGGAAAAACACCTTGTCTGCTCTATTGAGTGCCGCGGCATATAACCTACGCACGACTTGATAGACCAGAGCACGCTTGCCGCTGGCCTGACTAGCAAATGCGTAACCTAGCCCGGTAACTAATGCATAGCGGCGAGGAACTCTAGCCAGCCAGGCTGCTAGTAGTCCGTAAACAACTGGCTTGATCGTGTAGCTAAGCACCATTTCTGGGCGAATCCTGCACATAAGACAATAAAGTGCGTGCAGCGTTAAAGCATCGCGCCACGGGTTTAGTCCATTTCTCTGCATCGGAAAGTCGTGAGCAACAGCCCCCCAAGCTTCAAGTTGCTGGCGAGTAGTCATGTCTTCAAGAAGCCCTGGAGCAGCCACATGGACGTCTAATCCAGCTTTGATCAAGGCTTGCACCAGTGGCCCTCGAAAATTGACCAACGAATAGCTTGTGCCCGATATCAGCAAAAAACGCTTATTCGATGTAGCAACCTTAGGCTTCATAAAAACTCCTTAACGAAACACCAAGCCACACAGGTTGAGTGCTCGTTTGCCGACATTAGCTATTTTAAATAGTGAGCTTTAAATGCAGGTAGCTTTAAAGACAGCTGATCTTTTAAATACAGATGATCTTTTAAATTCTGGAAGGCTTGAAAAAATGATTAAACAGCTAGCGCCATGACCTCTTTGAGCACTTGACATGTCTTATCAATTTCTTCTTGGGAGAGTGTCGGATGGCACAAAAACATCAGACTGGTTTGACCAAGCTCTTGTGCAACTGGCAAATTGCTTTGTGGATGCCAGCCAGCGTTTAAAAAGGCCTTTTCGAGATATACTTCAGAGCAACTGCCTGGAAAACAGGGTACTCCTCTTAGGTTGATATCACTCAGGATACGATCGCGATCCCAGCCATCCCGTAGCTGACGCGGATCAATGAATACATAGCATTTATAAGCGGCATGCTTGGTATCTTGTGTTAGTGATCCAGAGGCCATATCTAAACAAAAATCAGGAACACGCAACCCTTTGCAATCCAACGCAGCTTGCCAGATATGTTGAGCATTCATCTGGCGAATCGCACTCCACTCAGGCATCCGTTTAAGTTGAATACGACCAATGACGGCCTGCATTTCAGTCATGCGCCAATTGGTGCCAAACGTATCATGCAACCAGCGGAAACCCGGTGGATGTTCTTGCACATAGACAGCGTCCCAGCTCTTGCCATGATCTTTATAAGCCCACATTCGTTTCCAAAGCGCGGAGTCATTGGTAGTGACCATTCCCCCTTCACCACCAGTGGTCATAATTTTGTCCTGGCAGAACGACCAACACCCCACATGGCCTATTCCTCCGACGCTTCGGCCTTGATAACGAGCGCCATGAGCCTGAGCGCAATCTTCGATGACATAAAGCCCGTATTCCTCTGCCAACGCCATGAGCTCCTGCATTTCGCAGGGCCATCCTGCTAGATGCACGGCAACAATAGCGCGAGTACGCGGGGTAATTTTTTCAGCGACCGTGGTGGCAGTGATATTTTGAGAGTCGCGATCAACATCAGCAAAGATTGGCACAGCCCCGACATTCGCAATGCATGATGCAGAAGCCACGAACGTTCGAGAGGTAACAATTACCTCTTCATGCTCTTTTTCGCCAATACCCAGCCCTTTTAGAGCTAAGTCTAGCGCGTTAGTCCCATTTGCTAACGCTATGGCATGCTTAGTCTCGGCAAATTGAGCAAACTCCTTTTCGAATTCAACGCACTCCTTGCCTGTCCAATAGTTCACTCTGTTGGAAAGCAGTACGTCCTGAACAGCCTGGGCCTCTTCCAGAGTAAAGGAAGGCCAAGGAGAAAATGGTCCGTTAAGCATGGCGGGGATCCATATCTAATAGATCTTTTTCATTCATGACAACTGGCTTTTCATCCACATCTCTTAAAAATATTGTGCCTTTTGGAAACTCATAATGTTTGTATACGTGTGAAAAGTTGTCTGGATTAAGATTCATCTCAAGATAGTCTAGAGGGAGATTAGCGCCTGCTTGAGCCAAAGAGGAAATAAAAGCAACAAACCTTACATTTATTTCGGTTATCATTGGATTCCCCTGCGCATCCTCTTTTAAATCTACTGTGAATATGCCATTCGCTTTCGATTGATAGTGATTAAAAAATGAACTAATCGCATCATCAGCAATATTCACAAGCTGAGTATCATTAATCATACGACCAAACGCAGTGTTGCCAGTTATTCCAGAAGGTGCAACCTTAGACATGATATACGTTACTCTCTCGGCACAAGCGGAGCGTATAATCTTGCCGTCCATATAAATAACCTTACACGCAAGATTTCTTCCCGGCAAAAACTCAGATGCGATGAATTCCTCAATGAGAGGGTTTATTTGCATCCATTCATCAAGTTCTTCTTCACTTGTAATTTTTAAAGAACCTAGCCCGCTTGAACCAATAGTACCGCGTACCCAAAAAGGATAATCAAGCGTCAAATCACGGCTTTTAAAGCCGTTTAAAAAAGTACAGTAACGGGGTATATAAGGCTTATCCATCAGTATTTCATGCAGCTTTTTCTTATCTATTATCGCTTCGGTAGGCTGGCTTGAAGAAATAAATGTTTTACAAGGCAAGCCTTCAAGGTCTTTCCGCTTCGACCATGCCACTACTTCAACTTCAGGCAATACAACCGCAAATTGAATCTGATGATGATCAATTATTTTTGATATTTCTAACCAGTAACGTTCATCATCAGCCCTTGGTACTAAATAGGTACGCTCATATGAAGACTTATCATAAAGACCAATCGCTAACGGGTTAGCATCAGCACCAATAAAACAATAACTATCAGTTCCAGAATCAAGGATAGACCTGACAAAGCTGCGTGGCGTTGGCCCACCGACGCCAGTGACAAGGATATTAATTTTTTTAGCCATTTTGTCCACCTTTGTCGTTTTTCAGTTTTGATTCTTTAAAGTTTGGCATCGCTACATCACCCGAGTAACTGATACCTTCGCGGAAAAAAACTTTTTTCACTGTTAATAGTAGTATTTTTATATCCAAAAGCAGTGTCTGGTTATCTATATACCAAATATCGTAATCAAACTTTTTTTCCCATGAGATACCATTACGACCATTTACTTGTGCCCAACCTGTCACACCGGGGCGGGCTTCATGCCGACGAAATTGGTGGGCGCTGTAATAAGGCAAATATTCCATTAATAAAGGCCTGGGGCCGACCAAGCTCATATCTCCTTTCAGTACATTCCATAATTCGGGTAGCTCATCCAGACTGGTAGCACGCAAACGTCGACCAAAAGGAGTCAGCCGCTCTTTTTCTGATAATTTTCGGCCTTGCTCATCATAGGCATCTCGCATAGAGCGAAACTTGATGATTTCAAATGGCTTACCGTTTAGCCCTGGACGATATTGACGAAAGAGAACTGGCGTGCCTAGTTTATAGCGAACAAGCAGTGCTATAACAACTAGCAAAGGGGATAGCAATACTAACCCTATTACTGAAATAGCAATATCAATCTGGCGCTTTAACATGAGCCACCTACCATTAAAAACACAATACAAAGCCAGCTACAACAATTAAATACCCAAAAAAACAACCATATTAGATATCGTCTTTAATTACTGGCAGTTACCAGATGGCGTTCAGCTTGGGATGTTATTGACAGCGTTGGGTTGGCTCTACCTACCGAGTAGTAGTTAAACCCTTTAGCTTCCATTCTGTGTGGCTCATAAAGATTTCGACCATCAAAGATAGTCGGTTCCGATAACTGAGCCTTAATAAGCTCAAAATCAGGCGCTCGGAAATTTTGCCACTCGGTAACGATAATTAACGCATCACTATTTTTTAACGCGGCTTCTTTGGTTCCACAAAGGGTTAAATGCTCACGACTGCCATAGATTCGCTGAGCTTCTTCCATAGCTTCCGGGTCATAGGCCTGTACCTTTGCACCTTCCGCCCATAGAGCCTCCATAAGCACTCGGCTGGGCGCATCACGCATATCGTCCGTATTGGGCTTGAAGGAAAGACCCCAAATAGCAAAGGTTTTACCCTTTAACTGTGCATTGAAGTGCTGATTTATTTTCTGGAAAAGTGTGGTTTTTTGCTCTTTATTACGGAATTCCACCGCTTTGAGCAGTTTGGCGTCAAAGTCGATACTATTTGCAGTGTGAATAAGCGCCTGTAGGTCTTTGGGAAAGCAGGAACCCCCGTAGCCTACACCAGGGTAAATAAAGTGGTAGCCAATGCGTGGATCCGAGCCGATTCCCTTACGCACGGCTTCAATATCGGCTCCCAGTAGCTCGGCTAAGTTTGCCATTTCGTTCATAAAACTAATCTTGGTTGCTAACATGCAGTTAGCAGCATACTTTGTTAACTCAGCGCTTTTTACATCCATCACGATAACTTTGTCGTGATTGCGATTAAAAGGCGCATATAATTCTCGCATGACCTCTATTGTTGCATCGCAACTGGTACCAATAATAATTCGATCTGGCTTTTGGCAGTCTACGACGGCACTACCTTCCTTTAGAAACTCAGGATTAGACACCACTTCAAAGCTGATGTCGCTTCGACCACGCCTTTTCAATACTTCTTCCATCACGACACGAACTTTGTCGGCACTGCCTACTGGTACAGTGGATTTGTTAACGATAACTTGGTCGCGCTCCATGTGTTCAGCGATAGTCATCGCCACGTTGAGTACATAGGATAGATCCGCACTTCCATCTTCATCCGGAGGAGTTCCCACGGCGACAAATTGAACCTGACCATGTTTAATCGCGGCAACCGCATCGGTAGTAAAATCGAGCCTTCCAGCAGCGTGGTTCTCTTTTACTATCGACTCCAATCCAGGTTCATAGATAGGCGTGATACCCATCTTAAGCTGTTCAACCTTATGGGCATCCACATCTACGCAAACAACGTGATGACCAACTTCAGACAAAATTGCACCTTGAACCAGGCCAACATAACCCGTTCCGAAAACTGTAACGTTCATTGGAGTTCCTGCTAGGGTTGGGTGTGCTAAGGGAGAAGTAAGGAGTTCATATTACTTAATTAAGCCAGACACTTCGCTTGCAGCATCAGAGGAGTCAGTAGGTGAATATTTTTTTAATGAGTAATAGTCGCGATACCAAGCAATGAAGTTTTCAATGCCCTTAAAGATTGGTGTAGAGGGTTTATATCCCACCCTTCTTTCTAATTCACCTGAGTCGGCATACGTATCTAGCGCATCTCCCGGCTGTAGAGGCAGCATTTCTTTGATGGCTTTTTTACCTAGCGCCTTTTCAATGGCTTCGATATAAACACTGATTGTTACCGGATCATTATTACCTATGTTAAAGAGGCGATACGGTGCATTACTGGTAGCAGGATCGGGGCTATCGCTATTCCACTCTTGAGCCGGGGTTGCGATGTCGTCACTGGCGCGAATAATGCCTTCTACAATGTCATCTACATAAGTAAAGTCGCGTGTATGGTGGCCATAATTAAAAACCTGAATAGGCTCATCAGCCAGAATGTGCTTGGTAAATTTAAAAAGTGCCATGTCTGGGCGACCCCATGGCCCATAGACAGTAAAAAACCTTAGGCCAGTCGTCGGCAGTCCAAACAGATGACTATAGCTATGAGCCATCATTTCGTTAGCTTTCTTGGTGGCCGCATAAAATTGCAACGGATGATTGGCGCCCTTGTGCTCGGAAAATGGCATTAGCGTATTGGCACCGTATACGCTGCTGGTGCTGGCGTAAGTCAGGTGCGCAACCTTAGCGTAGCGACACGCTTCTAATATATTGGTAAAGCCAATTAAGTTACTTTCCACATAACTAAGCGGATTTTCCAGTGAGTAGCGCACGCCAGCTTGGGCAGCAAGATGAATGACGCGATCAAAGCAGTGCTCTTCAAAGCACGTTGCCACCGCTTGCTGATTAGCTAAGTTGGCACGAATTGAGAGGTAGTTATTTCCTGTCTCAGCTGCCGTCTGTTCAAGTATTTTGAGACGCGCTTCTTTTATAGCAGGGTCGTAATAGTCATTAACGTTATCAAACCCGACAATACTATCCCCCCGCTCTAGCAGACGTTTAGCAGTGTGAAAGCCAATGAATCCAGCATGGCCGGTTACTAGAATCTTCATACAGTGACTCCATGACGAGACAACCGTGAGCAAGAGGAAGGAAGGGAGATAGATCAGTTACGCACAAGGCGCTGAATATGTTGCCAACTCACTCGCCTTAAACCGTCTAACGTTAAAGGCACTAGTGCCGCCGAGCGCACCATGGTAAGTACCGGTCTCGGAAGCTTGTTCAAACATAGGGTTCGGGGTAGCCCTGTATAGGGGAACCAGCGCTCATGATAGGAGCCTTGATGAGCCGAAATCGGCAAATCCCCCTTGAAACGTGATGGCACGTCATACCAAGCATAATTGCCCTTCAGACTTTCTATCTCGTCGGTGCCAGGCTGAAGAAATTCGAAATCGATAATTTTAAGGCCTTGGCAAGGGTCATAAATTAGGTCTTGCGGATTAAGGTCAATGCATTCGTAGCCAAGACGTCGATAATGCAAGATAACCGCTCTGACACGCTCAATTGTCCAGAGAGGTAGTAACCCATGTGGTGAGAACGGTGCACGGGGAGAAAGGATACGCTCCATACGATTGGAATAGCGCTCAAACACCAGGTAATGAGGCCCCACCTCTAGCAATCGCGATACTTCAGGTAATGAAGCGCCTAGCTCACGGGCTTTTACTTCACGCTCTAAATACCGCTCGCGCCCCGGGCGAAAGGTTTTGCAAATTGCTTCCGTGCCGTGAAAATCCACCAGCTCTACTTTGGCTCGACATACCTGCTTACTCACGTCGGCTAGCACTGGATAAGGGGTGCGAAACTCCATGTTATAGCGCTGAGCTGTCGCACGTATTTTACCGATCTGCTGTGGAACTATTTTCTTTAGGTATTCAAGTACCTGAGTGGTGCTGCAAGACAAATACAGTGGACTAACGTGTTCTTGACCACTGCGCCCATCGTTGACCTTTTGAGTTAGCACTGTTTCTACAGTAAGCAGCCGTACATTATCGGTTCGTCCTGGTGTCTTCGTTGAAGAAGGTTGCTCCATCACAGGATGCACATCGTGCACCACCAAAAAATAAGCTGGCAGACCGCCATTACCAGGCCAATCCACAGGCTCCTGTTCACTACTATCAATCCACTTTGCCAACGTTTGCCGTTGATCTTCATGAATGGCTAGTTCGCTCAAAATATTGAAACCGTAGCGATCAAGCAGGCTACGTAAGACATCTAAATATGCAAGCCCACGCTCCCTAATTAGAAAAACGGCAACGCCAGTTAACCACTCATTTTCCTCAATATTATGTTGTTTATTCATCGTAGCCTTTCTCCTTTAGAACTAAAGGGAGTGTCGTAAAAAGCTAACAAGAGGGTTTATAAGGCCTCTTATAAAAATAATTAAAAAATAATTTAAAATGAAAAAAATCACTAAAGAGAGAAATTAAAAAAAATTTAGGAAGAGACAAAAACGCCTTAGACAGAGTGGTTTTATTAAAAAAATAATTTTATATATTAATCGGCAAAGTAGTTATCGAATATTTTGAGGGCTGCTTCTTGGCTAAATAAACCTGAGGTCACTGTAGGCCAAAGGGCAACGTCTTCACGCCGAATAAAACGCTCCACCCGAATAGTAGCCCGCAGCGCTCCTAACGCACTGATCACCGCGTAGCGATGCTGACCACCATGTACAACCCAGCGCCAGCGCCCATCTGAGTGCGTCAAAACGTTCGCCCGGATATCTCCATCAGTGCCGTCATGGCGACAGATCCCCTGACGGCGAATCGATTCAAGTACCCGAGCCAAACGCTCAACCTCAACTTCAAGCTTATCTTCGCTGACGGGTCCACAGAACTTCCAACCCGCATTAATGTCCAGGCGTTTGCCTAATATTCGGGTATTTTCACGTAATTCAGTTCGCTGGCGTTTGACACTCTTTTCTACTGCATTGTGGGAATCCCATGGCGAGCAAGCCTGCCACGGAGGTACATCGACTAGCTCACCCACTTGACCAGAAGAAACTCCCAGAAATTCGGCAGCATTGGCTGGCTGCCAGTCAGCATAGAAAACACGGAGCGCTTCACGGAGCAAATCGCGCTCCCTGCCAGGATTATCAAATGCTTCCTGCATCACATCATTTAGAAAGCGCCGATGACCACTGAGATTGAACAAGCCAAACCCCCACTCCATAGGCGCGTCAAGGAGCAGCTCTCTGCCAGGATAAAGATAATTTAACTCAAGAGGATTGCTCATATGCCTACGAGCATCCACTGGCTGAAAATGCTTCATCGACTGGATGTGTAACCCCGCACGCTCGGCCTTTCGGAGCATCCACACTTTGATAGACAATGAGTCGATCAGCATTTTAGCTTTCCTTGGTGGCGGGATTAAGTGCTTGGTTAAGAACTGGATCGAGTCGGTTCATAGACGTTAAGAATGGATTCGTAGTTAAGCGTTGGCCCTGTGGCTCAAGGGGCGAAGCCTGACGCGCTGCCCAGACTAGGTCCGCTATGTCGCCTAAGGGGTGATAATCTAATGGGGCCGACTGTAAAAGTTGACGGATACGCAAATGGTCGGTCTCGATAAAAGCCTGTTCCAATTCTTTTAAAAAGGTTTCAAGCCTTGGCCATTCCCAGAAGCGCTCTTTTGAAGTCATTATCCGATCGTGACGAGTCCGCCTGACGTCATCGCCGATTAACAGCTCTTCGTATAACTTTTCTCCTGGGCGCAAACCGGAATAAACAATCTCAATATCACCTTCAGGGTGTTCGGCATCTCTCACTTCAAGCCCTGAAAGCCTAACCATATTCATTGCCAAATCCAGAATACGAACCGGTTCACCCATGTCGAGAACAAATACCTCACCACCTTCGCCCATCGCGCCAGCCTGGATAACCAGCTGAGCGGCTTCGGGAATTGTCATGAAATAACGGGTGATTTCCGGGTGGGTAACTTTGATAGGGCCGCCCTGCTCAATCTGTTTGCGAAACAACGGCACAACAGAGCCACTTGATCCCAACACATTTCCAAAACGCACCATGCAAAAACGTGTATTTGACTGCGCATGAGCAAAAGCTTGGCAAATAAGTTCGGTCAATCGCTTGGAAGCCCCCATCGCATTGGTGGGGCGAACTGCCTTATCGGTGGAAATAACCACGAAGGTTTCGACACCGGCTGTCATTGCCGCCTGAGCTAGGTTTAAGGTGCCAAAGACGTTGTTACTGACCCCTTGGACAAGATTAAACTCAACCATCGGCACATGCTTGTAAGCGGCTGCATGGTAAACGGTATGCACCTGAAAGCTCTCAAATACTGCTTTGAGGCTACCCGCATGCTGAACCGAAATAAGCAGTGGTTTTAGTTCACAGCGTGAATGGGTCGTTTCAACTACCTGTCTTAACTCCTGCTCAATGGCGTATAGGGCAAATTCGCAGTTGTCGACCAGTAACAGGCGTATGGGATTCTGAGCAAGGATCTGACGGCATAGCTCACTACCAATTGACCCCCCAGCGCCGGTGACCATAACCGCCTTATCGCGAATATTGGCCTGCAGCAACTCAGGGAAGGCAGGCACGGCCTCTCTACCCAACAGATCTTCTAGCGCCACGTCATGAAGCTCGCTAATTTTTGCTCTCCCAGCAATCACGTCGGCGCTACCAGGAATTGTTTTTAGAGGAACAGACAGGCCCGAAAGCCAGTGTAATATCTCACGGCGTCGCCAACGCGGAGCGCTAGGAATTGCCAGCAGAACCATGGCAGCCTGATACTCTTGCACCAAGGCGGCTAACGCAACCGGTTGGTGTACCCTCAGCCCTTCGACCATGGCACCTTCTAGCCCACGCCAGTCATCTACGAAAGCCACCGGCTCATACTCACCACCATGGCGAAGCGCATCGACCAATTCGCAGCCAGCGGCTCCTGCCCCATAGATCACTACTGGCTTGCGTTGACGACGCTGGCTATAGCGATACAGTTCACGGATAAAAAAACGCAGGCTACCAATACCTAATAATAGGAGGAGCGTATAAATGACGATGACGGATAGCCCGACAGAGTGTTCAACCATATAACTGACTGGTACCACTAATAGCGCTGACGTCACGACGACCATAGCGACGGTCGGCACAGTGACATGGCTCATATAACGAATCACTATTCGATATAGCCCGAGCCAATGGAAAAGCAACAGACTTGTTGGCACTAACAGGCCAATCGTCATCCACAGAGAGCCATCTCTTAGTGGCTGCAAATTTTCTAAGTGAATCACCGTTGCCAGCTGTAAACTACCCGCTACAATCACACCATCCAGCAAGACAAGTACTCTGCGTTTTATCCATCGGGGTGTCACCGACAACGATTTCATTAAGCTATCCATGATTCCCCCGTTATTATTCTTTGCTGGCGTTACGTGCGAGTTATCTGGCCACATGAGTGGCAATGGTGTTATTTCAGTGCACGTCAGGCATCAGCCGATGATGCGAAGCGGCTAATGCCCCTTGTCGGTAAAGGTGCCAACACAACACTAGCACCAACCAAAATAGCGTCGCGCGAAGGCCATTATGGGTAGTCGAATAGATCAACGGTCCGGCCACACCCGCCCAGACATACAGCGGCGCTCGTCGTAGCGCGATAACGATCGTCAATAGGAAAAGCCCTAGGCCTGGCAGCCCGTAGGCAAATAACATGTTGACGAAAGAGGAGTGAATTTCAAGCCCACCGTAGGGAGCAAAACGCTGACGTTCAGCCTCCCCCGCACCTAAAATGGCGTATTCAGGGAAGTTCGTTAGTCGGTCAAATTTGCGTTCTTCATAGACGCTGTCTACTTTACTTGGCGCTCTGTCCAAGCGCGCCTCTAAGTTGCGCAACACTTGTCCATCCGAGCTGATATTGGCGAACAAAACACCCAACAGTAGCAAGGGAAGTAACAGTAGCAAGCGCGCAAAATGCTTAATTTGGCGGGCATTGGCCATGGCCCATCCAATCAGGACCAAGACACCTCCCCCCATTGCTGCTAGCGATGACGCTGCTAGAATCCCCAACACGCCGGAAGCTAGCCCAGCCAATCCCAAGAGCCTCATCCGCGGATGAAAATCATCAAGCATCAATAACACCACCACGCCACATAATGAAAAATAAGCGAGCTGGTTAGGGTTATTGAAACTTCCCGTTGTGCGATTAACTCCCATAGCTAACTGCAACAACACCTGACTACCCGCGATCAATAGCGCGATTGCTACACCGTTACGGATAAGCCCTGTAGCGCGTTCGCCATATACGCTAAGAAAACGTAATAACGCCATGCCCACCAGGAAATTAAACAGGAAAAACTGAGCAGGTCTGAAAAAGCTGGTCGTTCCCAAAATCAGCGTCCAGCTAAGGCAAACCATCAACACCCACAGCACCATCATTCCCCAGCATATGGCGAAGGGTGAAACTTTCAGGTGTTTATCACCTAGTGACATCAACAGCATCACACCCACAAAACCTATCAAGACAAAATCAGTCAGCTGCGGTCCACCACTAGGGAACAAATAAAGACTACTTAATGAAAGACCCAAAAACAGTAGTAGTGCGCCGATTAAGTTCATGGCGATACCCTTTTGTCTATCTTGGAAGAGACGCCTGGCTAGAGATTCGCCATCATCTGGAAAGTATGGTTACGGCTGGCCAAGTCGTCGTAAGTGCCAGCATCAATTACCTGCCCATTCTCAAGCATATAAATGATGTCGCATCCCTTAACAGTCGCTAGACGATGGGCAATCATGATGACGGTCATCTGGCCGGAAAATCGCTGGATGTCTTCCATTACACGGCGCTCGGTAATGCCATCCAACGCACTCGTCGCCTCGTCAAACACCAGCACTCTAGCTTGCTGATAAAGGGCGCGAGCGATTCCCAGGCGTTGGCGCTGCCCACCAGATATCTGAACACCGCGCTCGCCTATGCGTGTTTCAAGCCCCTCCGGGAATCTATCAAGCAGATCATCCAATTGCGCCATACGCAGCGATTCCTTAACCCTCTCAACATCAATATCCTTGCGCTCGATAGCAAAGGCGACGTTTTCGAGGATGCTGGCATCGGACAAAAATATCTGCTGAGGCACAAACCCCACCCCCGCCTGCCATTGGCGTAAATTCTCATGCGTTAAGGGAACACCATCAATCAGTACTTGACCTTGCTGGGGCTCAATCAAGCCGAGTAATAAATCCACCGCCGTGCTCTTGCCACTACCAGAGGTTCCCACTAGCCCCACCATCTGGTTGACGGGGATCGTTAGCGTGAGCCGATCAAGCGCCAAGGCCCGCGTTCCTGGATAGTCGAAGACCACATCCTGGATTTTTATCTCTTGCTGAGGTACCCAAGGCGTTATTGAAGCTGCTGACTGAGTTTCATTAATGGCGATATCGCCGTTTTTCGTCTCATCACGGCTGGCGATCAAGTCATCGCGAATGGCGTTATAAGCGGCTAAGTTGCCGCGAATTTTTGTAAGTGAGGTGTATATCTTTTGAAAACCAGGCAGCATTTTAAAGCCTGCCAGCGCATAAATAGAGAGTGCTGGCAAAATTGCCCCAAGATTACCCTCATAAAGGTTAAGCAGATAAAGCACCAACACAATAACCGAACCAAAAGCTACCAGTTCAATGGCATAACGTGGGGCTTCACTTAGCCCCTGCGTCACTCCTTCACCACGCGCGATAGAATTGCAGGCATCATCAAAGCGTGTGGTAAAACTTGCCTGGCGATGTAGTAAAAGCAGATCCTTAATGCCACCGAATCCTTCACTCATCAATTTAAAACGCTTGGATTGAGCTTTAGAAATTCGTCTTCCGTTAATGATTAAAAAACGCCTAACCGTTTGGTAAAGCAGTAAATAAGTCCCAAAAAAGACCACTACACCAATTATCGCCACCAAGGGATTATAGAGAAAAATGGCTAAGGTCATCAGTGATAGCATGATCAACTTAGCATTAAGCTCCATAACAGGATTGATGATCTTAAGAGACACACGCTGGACTTCCGCAGATACCTTAGTGGTCAGAGCACTGGTATTTTGATTGGAATGAAACAACCAAGGCTGGTGCAGGTAATAGCGGTAGAGGCGACTTGACAGTTCTGCCCCCACACGGGCGCTGTAAAGCGCCAGCCGCCAAGACGTATAGATAGACAGCAAGGCCGCCATCAACAGAACGCCGAGTACCATGGCACCCAATAAACTTAAGAAAGCCTTGGGGCTTTGCATACCGGTAACGCTATACGCCATAGCAAGCCAACCATCGCCCTGGAGCTTATTCATATCTCCCACAACCGCCATAAACGGCCCAATAGCAATGACCCCAGCAATTTGTGCCAACGCCATACCGATAATCAGCACCTGGAGCCTCAATAATTGGCGCCGCTGTTGCTGCGTCAATAACGAGTAGAGTTCGCGTAATTGCTTCAGCATCTTGGATCACCGGTAAGCATAGAGGTAGCTGCCATAGTAGCCATGACGGCTGTTGGTGGTTTTCTTAACGCCGTTTAGGATTGCACCTTTAATATTCACGCCAGCGCTCTCCAGACGGCGTTTAGCAGCCTTAATTTCTCCAGGAGGATGGCTGTCGAAGCGGACTACCATCAAACTGGTTCCCGCCAGCTTACCCACCACCGTTGCATCGGTTACCGCCAGTATCGGCGGCGTATCTACGATCACTAAGTCATAGCACTGGCTCATGGCTTCCAGGAAATCGTGGAAGCTTTGCTGCATTAACAACTCCGATGGATTAGGCGGCACACTGCCCCGAGCAACATAATCCAACCCTTCTAAGTCGCTATGGCGAACAGCTTCTTCTGCATCGATTCGTCGTGCTAACAACTCTGAAAGGCCTTTAACGCCCTTGCTGTGAAACGCATGATGCAGATGTCCACGACGCATATCGGCATCAATCAATAGAACTCTTTGCCCCGCCTGGGCACAGACAGCGGCTAAATTGGCGGCGACAAAGCTCTTGCCAACCCCTGGGCTCGCACCGGTAATCATCAAGCGGTTATTGTCCGATTCGAGCATCGCAAAATAGAGGCTAGTTCGCAGACCACGCAACGCTTCCACCGCAATTTCGGCGGGTTTTTTAATCGCCAGCAAGCCTCGGAAAACTTCCTGAACCTTTTTAGAATGGCGCGGACGAATTCGCTCGGTAAGCCCTGTTTGCCCGCCAGAATCTGGCAGCGTTGCATAGACAGGCAACCCCAACTCTTCCAGTTGCTCGGGTGACTTAATCGCGCGACTCAGTAACAACCGCACGACCACCAGCATCGTGGCCAACAACGCGCCTATCAGTGCACTGACAGCCGTTATCAATGGAATGCGCGGTGCGATAGTGCCCGGATTTAGAATAGCGGCATCAAGGATGCGTACGTTACCCACCGTACCGGCTTTAACCAAACGCATCTCTTGAAGTTGATTGAGCAGTTGAACATACACTTGCTGATTGACCTGACTGTCCCGAGTCAGGCGAAGCACTTCTTGTTGAGTTTCAGGCAATTCATTGACCTGGGCATTGAGACGGTCACGCTCCTCTACGAGTTGAGAGCGCTGCCTTAACAAGGTTTGATAGTTGGGATGCGAGGGGCGGTACCGCTCAGCTAAGTCGGCCTCCCTCATAGCCAACTCGCTGAGTTGATTTTCTACATCTACCACACGGGTGAGAAGATTTTGCGTCTCGAATGTTAAGTCAACTGAGTCACGCTGCGCCCGATAGTCATTGAGCATTCCCTCCGCATTAGATAGCTGATCCCTAACTTGGGGAATTTGCTCGCCAAGAAAGGCGATTTGTTTCTCTGCTTCTTCTGAATGACGCTGCACATTCTGAGTTAGAAAAACCCCTGTTAGGGTGTCAAGTGTCGGCTGGATCTTACTGCGGTCCGCACCACTAAGCATAAGTTCATAGACACCTGATTCAATACCTCTCGGCATCACCTCAAAACGACTCTCAAGGTCTTTTATCGCATTAAGAGACGACATACGCGTCAAGCTGAATTCAGCACCAGGATGGGCAGCTGCCTGGCTAATAAAAAGACGATAACCTACCCCCTCATCTTGAACGGTTTCCCCAACGTTACCGATAAGCACTCGCTCATCTTCTAGCCATAACTCAAAGTTACCCTCTTCCTTTATACGCAGTAGGTGCTCACTTCCCACATGTTCATCGGGCACAGAAAAGCGTGAGACACGCACAGACTCGTTGGCCCACACATAAGGATTTTGCCAGCGACTCTCTTCTCCCATTCCTAACCATTCGCGCATAAAGGCCGGGGTTAGGCTTTCGATTAAATCCTGACTAACCCCATGATTGACAAGAAAGTCTCCAATGACCGGCAATCGACGCGGTTCAACCTTAATCGCCAGGTCTTGCCGTTCAGCTGTTTCTCCCAACACCATACGTGATCGCAATATTTCGAGCTCTGCGGCGGTAGGGTTACCTGGCTGTTGCTCACCCAATGACTCCATAAACGCCAAGTTAGCCCCTCGACTCTCTATCTGAACCAACGCGTCAGCCTGATAGATACGTGGCTGAGAACTGGCATAAAAATATCCTGCCAGGAGAAAAAGCCCCGTTATCGTTACGATAAACCAGCGATGGTCAGATAGTGTGTCGACCAGCTTGCGCAGATTAAGGTCATCACTCTCCTGGGGGCTAGCTGATGATGAAGGTGGATGAGGAAAGTAGTTCATGGTCATGCCTCGCTATTCAGAAATGCTATTCAAAATAGCCACTTAAAGCTCGCTGGCATCATTGGCTACCGTTACAACATTGCCCGGCAGACTAACTGATGGCAGCAGCAGAGAAATGACCGAGTTCCAACGAGCCAGTGGTGCTGATGTCACGTACACCACATCCTGAGGCTGGAGAGGAAAGCGAGTTCCAAGCAATAGCCGTGTAGCATCCCTGATATCTAACTGATAAACAGTGGCGAACTTTTCACTACCTGGCGAGTTACCTCGTACTACAAAAATTCCTGAAGGCTCAGCCCGGCTCTCATTCACACCACCAGCCCTGCCTAATGCATCCGTTAAGGTGATCCGTTCATTGCCAATAGCGATTGTACCGGGACGTACTACCTGCCCCATCACCACTACGTTCTGGTTCTCCATAGTAGGGACATGAAGCAAGTCACCATCACGCAGCAAACGATTCTGCGTCATATCCCCCTGACGCATCATTGCATAAAGTGAGATGCGCTCTTCGCCACCATTACGACTCAACGTTACGTTTCGCCAGTCGGCATTTTCCCGCGCCCCGCCTACTGCACTGATGGCATCCAGGATTGTCATCGGCACGATGGTTAGTGGTAATGTGCCAGGGTTTTCGACAGCACCACTGATATAGACTTTCTGGGAGTTAAACGCCGCGATGCCAACTTCCACTTGCGGCTCATTGATCACATTGGCTAGACGCCGAGTAATTAGGTTACGCACTTCATCAAGCGTCATTCCCTCAACCCTTACACGCCCCACGTATGGATAAAACATGGTGCCATTGGGCCGTATCCGGTTACCGGTTTCTGCTGCTGAGCGCTCAGAACCTGCGGGGATGGTCAGTTCTGGATGGTCATAGACAATCACACTTAAAATATCGCCAGGCCCCACCCGGTACTCATACCCCGGCACCACTGGATTCAATGCGGGAGATGGAACCCGAGAAGAAACATCTCTTTCAAACATCGCATTCACTAAATCTGGGGTGATCTGCTCCACGTCCACTCGTCCATCTAGTGATTGCTCAAGGTTGTCCTGATCAATATGGCCACCAGGGGCCATAGCGCAGCCACTGAGGACTCCCAGGAGCACGATCAATACGAGATAGTGGACTAGTCGAACTGGACTTCTTCTAGATTCCACTCTTTCTACTTCATTGAAATTATTCATGGTTGCTCCCTTTGCTTTTGTCTAGCCACGCTACCGCCCGAGGATTTTGGTCAGGCATTTCCCAGAGCCTTATGGAACACAGCCCAGGCGACATCAATTCACTATCGCCATGAGACAGAACTACCCACTTGGTAATTATTTTTAATGTTACATAAGAATACAAAAAGAATAACTTTATTTACATAACTACCAGAGGGTGAAATAACTACTACTTTTTTGAGCAGGGAGACATGCTTAAGCGGTAGCAAAAACAGGAGAAACTCTAGGTTTCTAGGGAAGGAAAAAAAGGAGAACTGGTATTATTTCAAATAATAATTACGAAAAATCAATATATTAAAAAATATGAATAATATTTAACAATATTGTCATTAGATTTTTACAGTACCTATATAAAGAAAACAGGTGCTCTCTGAAAGCCAATTTTTCATGTAACAGAAACGTTACAAACATAGGATTAACTTAGGTTGGGGCTTTGTGTGCGTAAATTCTTAATTAGAAATCAATCTGGCTATTAATAGCCGCTCGCTGCATCAGTGAAGATTCAGCGAAAGAGAGGAAGGAAAGTCTCAGAAGGAGAAATCTAGAAGGCCACCTGACGCAGATTAGGGGGCCCTGCTCAAAATGACCGGTATCAACGTAGCGTTTTTGGAAGCTTGTCTACCCACAAAAAGCTCGCATCCTTTAACAGCGTATGCACATGCTCAAAGACATCTAGCGTCTTTCTATACGGATCAGGGATGTCTTGCCCTTCACCGTCATTCAGCCAGCGTCCAAGTAACAGCGTCTTACCCAATGCATGTGGTGCTTGCTCACCTAGAGCACGACGTTGGCCTTCCGTCATCACTAAAATAAGGTCGGCTTTTTGAATCATTGGCACTGTCAGTTGGCGTGCACGATGGTGAGTAACATCCAGACCATCCGATTCAGCCAATTGCTGCGCAAACGATGATACGGGCTCACCTTGCAAGGCACCTAAGCCAGCTGAACTGACTTGGCAGTTAGTGAGTTGCTGCCTGAGGATTGCTTCAGCGACAGGGCTGCGACAGATATTACCCGTACAAACTACCAAAATATGCTTGAACATAAGCTACTTATTTCCTTAACAAGAAGCGGAGCGTCTAGTCTTCAAATAGCGTGCTTAATGCATACATCCGATAGCAAGCCGACCCCGCATTCGATACAAAGGTGATAGTCATCAAAGCCATGGGGTATCACTATTGTTGCAGCCAACGCATTAATTAGCGTATCCATAGCGACTCTTCTGCGGAAGTGCCTCGGGAATCTGAACCCACAGGAAAACCAGCCAGCTAGCATATACGGCTATACCTGCAGGGTAAGCGAAAAAAGAGTAGCTCAAACCAAAGCTTATAAAAGCGACTGTCAACAGTACTCCAGCAACAGAAAAAGATTTATACACTGGATTTTCACTACGTAAACCTGGGAGGAAATGCCACAAAGGCACAAGGTAAAGCCCCAGCACCACTAACATGCCAAACAGTCCTCGCCTCACCCAGGCATCCAGTAGATCATTGTGCGCATGCCAGTAATTGCCTAACTTCGGGCTTAGAACCCCTTCAGCTTCTAGCCTTTGCATTGCGGGCTGATAGCCTTCATGTCCGTAGCCCAGGAACGGATGCTCACCTATTAACCACAAGGCACCGCGATACATTTCCAGACGCGCTCCTATAGAGCCAACATCCGTTCCCTCAATATAGTGGTGCACATCAGCTACCGCCTTATTCACCCGCCTTTCCACTCCGCTTTGCGGGATGACATACGCCACCACCAGCACTGCCACGACACAACAGATACCCAACCAACGCCATGCTGCTCGCCATTGATGCGCATAACTGTAGTAAAACACCCCTACCGCTAATGGCAGGGCTAACCAACCACCTCGCGTACCGGAAAGTGCCGATGCCATTACGCCTCCTGCTGCGCCCCCCAGTAACAGTAACAACCAACCAAAACGTGACGCTCTCTGATGCCAGGCCCAGCTCAAACCAGCCAGACATAACAGCGCACTCAATAACGCAAAATTACCGAAGAAAATGGAGTGTAACGGCGGGTGCCCTGTCGCGCGCGTCAATCCAACCCCAAATTTTTGCCACGCAGCCCATCCACCCGCTCCTAACCCGCTTAATGCCAGCCCAGCCCACCACCCTGCTGGCGGTGGTTTAACGGCGCCAATCATCAACACAACCAGCGCAGCTAGCCAAGCGGCTCCCGCCAATGGAAGTGCCTGTTTCAAGCTGCCATGCCATACGCCAATGACAATATCGACGACACCCAGCCCGACGATCAACACTAATAAAAGGTGATCATCACGCCCACTCGTACGCTCTATACAGCGCCAATTTGGTGTTTTTCTCCAAGCAAGGCTTCCCCCTATAAGAGTAACCACCAGCCCTAGCCAATAGCCTAAAGGCACCAACAGCGGGAATGTGGTGATTGCGATAGCCTGCATAAAGCATCTGCCTTGTCAGTGTCACCGGGAAGCAATCTCTAGCTTGTTTACGCAAGCCCATAGCCTTTTAAATACGTGCACACAGTTTGTATTATTTACTTGCACAGTATTGCTGGCAATTTAGATCTATCAAAACTACTCAATAAATTACGCGTAAAATCTAGGCACCGACATAGATTGTAGGGGGAGTTCCCAATTAATAGAACACTATTGATCAGCTTAACCTTATCGATAGTAAAACAAGCTGACGATAGCTTGCGAATAATGAGCCGGCACATTAATCAATAAAGCTTAACAACATCAGCCACACACGATTAAAAAGCTAATTATCTGCAGGCAACAAGAACCTAAGCGCGATGACAATACTCACTGGGAACTTGCTACCAGCGGCTTCTTCTCCCCTTTGCCTCCTCTTTGCAGTGAATAAAAACGCACTAAAAGAAAAGAGAACAGCAGCAATTATTGATCCGCATGTGTTGTTGCTTACGCAAAACGTAGAATCAACCAGACGGCTATCGCTAAAGAATAGAGCGCTGTCTTTCCCAATACTGGATTGAGTGCCGCCCCATCTCGCTGCCAAAACACTACATTTAATCCTACGCCTATTAAGCCCAGGCAGCTCCATACCCCCCAGCGCCAAACTTCTGTTGAGTAAGGCAGAGATACCATCCAGGGGCCGAGCGTTAAGAAGCTAAAAAGCCATCGAGTGGCTCGTGGTCCGAGCCGCACTGCTAGTGTTCGTTTACCAGCCCGCGCATCAGTAAAGCGGTCACGAAGATTATTAACGACCAAAATGGCAGCCACGGGTAGCCCCATCAGCAATGCGCTGATGATGGCTCTTTCGTTTACTGGGCTTTGTTGGGCCAGCAGGCTACCTAACACGGCCACTGGGCCAAAAAACAGCCAGACGGCCACTTCTCCTAATCCCAGATTGGCATAGGGACTCCTTCCACCGCTGTAACCCAGCACACCAAGCAGCGCTAGCCCACCAAACACCCACAATAACCAATGCCCAAAGAGGGCTAGCCATACACCCGTTACCAAGGCAATTCCTAGCATTAGCAGCAGTCCTACCCGCAGCTCACTAACTCCTAACAAGCCAGACTGGAGTGCACGTACTGGCCCTAGACGATCGTGCTGATCGACGCCCGAAAGCCCATCAAAAAGATCATTGGCCAAATTAACCGCAAGCTGTAGCGCTAATGCACTAACTAAGCATAAGCACGCGGTGAGCCAGGAGAAATGGCTTGGCAGGACTAACGCCTGCCCTAGCAAAATGGGGCCTATCGCTGCAGGCAAAGTACGCGGGCGAAGTGTTTGAATCCAGATGGCCAGTTTGTTGCTGGCAAACTCACCTTGAAATGGCTTAGTACGCGTCATTAATTGTCTTTTTTGGGTTATTGATCATTCCTGGGGCATAGCAGCGATTCTAACCCCGTCCTAGTCGATTAATTTAACAAAGGTACTGCTTCGCTTACCGTTAGGACAAATGTTAGCGCATACAAAGGCTCGCCATTAAAGACAAATTGGTGGCAATTTTTTATGCGAAGAAGACAGAGTTAACGACGAGACACGACACAGCATCCTTTCGCAGAACCACTGCCAAAACGGATGAAATCAAGAGGAAATTTATGCCAACTCAAGGAGGGCCGATTCAGTGGCTATCTTAAAATCCCCTTCACCGAAGCTCCTCATATTAAAAATATACTTAGATCACTTCTTAGACTCTATCAAGCAGATACAGTTTGAAGTAAAAACTGCTTTTGGCAACGCTGTACTAACCGCCAGTTGCATTCATAAATCGCAAAACCTGAACCTCACCATCGGTCGTAAAGTGGTGCCGCTCAGGCTTTTTCGTCATCGCCCCCACAATGGCTGCTTTTAGGCGCTGGATCTCCCCCGGATAACGTCGCATTACGGCGCGTAAATCTACCGAATGCTCATTGCCCAAGCAGAGGAGTAGCCGCCCTTCCGCCGTCACTCGAACACGATTACAGGCAGCACAGAAATTGTGGCTATGGGGAGAGATAAAGCCAATCCGCGATTGGCTGTCTGCCATGCGGTAATAGCGGGATGGCCCTAGGGTGGTCTCGGTAGTGGGTAGGAGTGGGTAATGGTTTTCTATGATCTCGCGTACCGCATCAGTGGAAAGAAAGGTTTCACCACGGTTATGCTCGCGGATAGCGCCCAGCGGCATTTCCTCTATAAAGCTGATATCGACTTGTTCATCCCGGGCAAAGTTTACCAAGTCGATAATTTCGTCGTCATTACGCCCTTTAAGCAATACAGCGTTGAGCTTAATCGACTGAAAACCAGCGCGACGTGCGGCACGGATACCCGCGATCACTTGGTTTAAGTCACCTGTTCGAGTTAATGCTTTAAAACGCTCGGGCTTGAGCGAGTCGAGGCTAATATTAAGCCGATCAAGCCCGCCTTGCCGCAAAGCATCGGCATGTTTGACCAGCCCTGAGCCGTTGGTGGTCATAGCCAGCTCGCGCAGGCTCTCCAATTCAGCGAGTTTTTGCACTAGCGTTAGCACGCCCTGGCGTACCAGTGGCTCACCGCCAGTTAGACGGATTTTTTCCACGCCCAGCTCGACGAATGCCTGCGAAAGAGTGGCTATTTCCTCAAGGGTCAGCAATTGGGCTCGAGGCAGGAAGGTCATCTCCTCAGCCATGCAATACACACAGCGATAATCACAGCGATCAGTTACCGATATACGTAGGTAACGCACTGTACGGCCAAACCCATCGACCAAGACGCTCATAGTGAGGGCTCCTCTACTTGAGAACTAACCAGCTGTATGTGTGGCTTGTGATGTGAAGACATACCCTCTCCTATAAAAAACTAACGAGGTCAGTGGTCACGACTGAAAAAGTGATTCAAGCGGCGAACTGATTGATGGGGTAGTAGTGATACGCCTCCCCTTCAGCCACATCGGTTTCGGAGTTAATCATTAAATAACCATCAGCTTGGCTAGCCGCACCAAGCATATGCGAGCCCTGGCCGCCCGCTAACTGCGCCACGGGACTCCCCTGTGACCAATCCAACACTACCCGTAATAGCTCGCAGCGCCCTTTGGGCCCACGCTGAGAGAAGCCCGCTGTTACTGGAAAACACTGTAACGCAGCTAAGTGTCGACCCTGCATAGCATGAATAAACGGCAGCGCCAGCAGTTGCCAGCCCACCAGGGAGGCCACGGGGTTACCCGGCAGCGCCATTAACGGCGTGCAAGTGGAAGGCTCCGCGCCCAGATAACCGAATGCAAAAGGCTTTCCGGGTTTCATCGCAACACCATGAAAATGTAGCCCACCGCGCTGCTCGATCACCGGACGAACGTGATCCTCCTCGCCTACCGAAACGCCACCGGTGCATATCACCACATCTGCAATGGTTTGTGCGTGCTCAAAGGCCTGGTGCAATGACTGCGGCGAATCAGCGATGACGCCCAGATCCAGTACATCGCACTGCGCTTGTGCGAGCAGTACGTTAAGCATGGCGCGATTGCTGTCGTATACCTGTCCCGGAGATCGCACCGCGCCTGGGGCAATCAGCTCATCGCCGGTTGAGAGCAATGCCACCCGTAGGCGCCGCTTGACGGCAACGATATTGATCCCGTGGCTTGCCAGAAGCGCAATCGACGCTGAGTCAAGAAACTTACCCGCAGCGAGTAGCGGGGTTCCCATGCGGGTTTCCTCGCCTTGACGGCGAATATTAGCGCCTAGCACCAAGCTACCCTCGAGGTGTATATGCCCACGCTTATCAAGGGTTACCCGCTCTTGAGGCACCACAATATCAGCCCCTATGGGTACCGGCGCGCCGGTGAAAATACGCGCGCAGCCCCCTTCGGGTAGCAGCATGACACCTGCGCCAGCTGGCACGCGTTGAAGAATGGGTAGGCCTGCACCGCGAGGTGCCGCTTGGTAATCAGCCAGACACAGCGCGTAACCATCCATAGCGCTATTGTCCACGCCCGGCATATCGAGAGGTGCAACCACCATTTCTGCCAGCACTCGCCCCGCCGACTGTTCAAGGGAGACGTTTTCTACGGCATTAATCGGCGTGGCTGCGTCGATAACTCGTTGGCGTGCATCAAATAAATTTAATAAGCCGGGCGTGACTATTTCTGCGCATTGACAGTTCATAAGCGCTCCGAAACATGCGACGTCGTTTCTACTTGACGTCCACTACAAGCAGGAGCAGAAGGCAACACCATTGCTACAAAGTTGCAGGGCCGAGTGCGGGAGTCCAACTGCAATGAGATGATTTTTTCCCACGCCAATTCACATGCTTTGGGCGAACCGGGCATCGCAAACAACAGTGTCTGGTTGGCAACCCCCGCCACTGCCCTAGATTGAATAGTCGACGTGCCAATCGTTTGCAGAGAGTAGTAGCGAAACAGCTCGCCATACCCCTCAATTGCTTTGTCAAAAAGAGGAACTAACGCCTCAGGTGTGGTATCGCGAGCAGTGAAGCCCGTACCGCCATTCACCAGTATCGTCTGAATTTCTTTACGCGCAATCCATTCCGAAACCACAGCACGAACCTGATAAATATCATCAGGCACGATGCGCCGCTCCATTAGGTTATGGCCGCTTTCAATAAGATGCGCGGCGAGTAAGTCACCACTGCCATCCTCATCGAATCCACGCGTATCGGAAACGGTTAACACCGCGATGCCAAGCGGAATGAAAAGAGCATCTACAGGAACATGGGACATCAAGCCTCTCCTATTAGCTTTCCTATTGCTTCAAGCTATTGCATCAAGCTGCCGCCAGCATCGTCATCCAGCACAATCCCTTCGACGCCTATTTCGCTCTCTAACATCAGCAAATAGTGACGCAGCGCACGTCGAGTTGCCTGCTCCCGAAGGCTATGGCGCACCCGGTCAATCACTTGATCGAAAGGTAACGCCCTACCTTCTCTGCGCTCGTCAATACTGACCACATGCCAGCCATAGCGAGACGCCAAGGGGCGCTCATGTAGACCTTCGGGCAGGTGCTGCAAAGCGCGGTCCAACTCTGGAACGGTTTGCCCCGACACTAGCCAACCCAAATCACCATCCAGCTCTTTTGAAGGGCACGCGGAGTGGTGTTGAGCAAATTCGGCAAACCGTTCGGGTATCTGATTAAGCTGTTCGAGTAGCTTTTCGCCAAGCTGGTAAGCATCGTCGCGACCCTGGGAGTCATCGGGTGCGGCCGCGAGCAGGATATGCCGAACGCGTAACTGCACTGGTTCGCTAAAGCGCTCACGGTGGGTGTCAAAAAAGCGCTGGCAATCTGCTTCCCCCGGTTCGGGCACCTCAAGCTCCTGTTCTAGCAAAGCAGCAATCGCCGCATCTTCCTGTGCCTCGCTAACGTCCTGTGTCGATAGTAGGCCCAGGACGCTAGCACGCTGGCGAAGCAGCTCTCTGACCACCAACGCACGGGCGGCCTGAAGCTGAGCCTCCCCCGCCGTTTCGGCGGGGTGGTACTGCATCTCCAACGCAATCGTTGCTTCATCGATAGGGGTGTCGCCGACACGTACCGGAGGCGCAGCGACGCCCCCAGGTATCTGTTCGATATCAATCATCTGCATGTTATTTCTCCTCTAGGCCTGGCCGAGCACTAGCCAGTTTTTAGCTGCGGCGGCGGACAAGCTGATAACGCCGGGTCACATAACCAAACGGCGCGCTCCACACATGCACCAAGCGGGTAAAGGGGAACAGCAGGATGATGGTTAAGCCGATAAAGATATGCAGTTTGTAGATCCACGACACTTCCTGCATGTAATCCGCCGCACCGCCGCTGAAGAACACAATCGACTGCGCCCAGCTGGAGAGTGTCAGCATCATCTCGCCGTCCATATGGCCCAACGAGAAGATGATGGTCACCATACCCAGGCACGCTTGTAAGACGATCAAGCCCAGGATCAAGGTATCCATCATGCTCGACGACGCCTTTACGCGCGGGTTGGTCAGACGACGATAGAGCAACATGGCGCCGCCCACCACGCACATGGCACCGGCAATACCGCCCACCACGATAGCCACTAGCTGTTTAGTACCGGCGTGCAGGAACGGCTCATAAACCCAGTGCGGTGTGAGCATGCCTACCAGATGGCCGAAGAAAATCACGATAATACCGATATGAAACAGGTTGCTGCCCAGGCGCATATTCTTTGAAGAGAGCATCTGGCTAGAACCGGTCTTCCAGGTGTACTGACCGTGATCAAAACGGAGCAGGCTGCCAAGCAGAAACACCGTGCCAGCTAGATAGGGGTAGTAACCGTAGATCAGATGGGTTAAGTAATGCGCAATCGCGTCATACATGGTGATTCTCCTATTAACGATCGGCGGAAGGAGCGGAAGAAGCATTTAAAGACGGAGCAGGCATAATGCGTACCGGCTGGCTCTGAACGGTGTGCTTGCGCTCAGCCAAGCGACGACCTTCAGCAGACTGCAGCGCACAGTCTTCGTCAGAGGTCGCTGAGAAACGCACCGCTTCTTCTTCCCATACGGCGTCCAAGGCTTCGGGGGTGTTGTCCGGCACTTCTTTTTTGACCTGGGGCCGATGCTCCTCGACATCTCCCTCGGCGCCGATCAACGCCAATAGTGACAGTGGTACCAGGGCGTGATCCGCACCCCGCTCCTCCAGCCGAGCCGTCAGCAACGCTAGAATATGGCGTATTTCGCCCAGCCAGCGGCCAATTTCGGCTTCGTCGCACATTGAGAGATACTCAAGAAATACCGGTAGATGATCGGGCAGTTCACGGGCATCCAGCTCAAAACCGGCCGCGCTGTACTCGGCCATAAGATCCACCATGGCCTGACCACGGTCACGTGATTCACCGTGAACGTGCTCGAATAGCAGCAGCGACGTAGCTCGCCCCTTATCGAACATAGCGACGTACTCGGCCTGCAGCTCAAGCAGGTCGCCCTCTTGGAGACGCTGACACCACTCCATTAGTGACGACTTGAGAGCCACCCCCAGGCGGCGCTCGGCATTGAGAATTTCGATGAGTTCGCCGCAGGCATCCTGCAGTTCCTGGGTCGGGTAATCGAGCAGGCGGGCCAGTACGCGTAGGCTACGCATACCCTGTAGCGGCTCGAACGACGGCTCTACCAGGGTCGGCGATTGGGTAGCGGCTTCAGTCATGCCGAGACTCCTCAAGTTGTGGCTGCGGGTCGAAGACCTCTACCGGTTTCACCAACACGCTGGTCTGCTTACGGCCATTAAACAGGTTGGGCTGGCTCTCACCATGGCAACCATCACCAAAGGTAAAGCCGCATCCTCCCCGTTCCGGGAAGGCTTCGGTGGCCATTTCCCGATGGCTGGTGGGGATCACAAACCGATCCTCGTAGTTGGCAATGGCCAGGTAGCGGTACATCTCCTCTACTTGGGCGACGCTCAGCCCCACGGCATCGAGCACGTCGGCGTTGGGGGCACCCTCTACGTGCTTGCCGCGCATGTAGACACGCATCGCCATTAAGCGCTTGAGTGCCAACACCACGGGCTCCTCTTCACCGGCAGTCAACAGGTTAGCCAGGTACTTCACCGGGATACGCAGTGATTCAATCTTGGGCAGGATGCCGTCAAACTCCACATGCCCCGCCTCAGCGGCGGACTGAATCGGCGACAGCGGCGGCACGTACCACACCATCGGCAGCGTGCGGTATTCCGGGTGCAGTGGCAGCGCCAACCCCCAGTCGATAGCCATCTTGTAGACCGGAGAGGCCTGGGCGGCTTTGATGACGTTATCCTGGATGCCATCCCGCTTGGCCTGGGCAATCACTTCCGGATCGTTGGGATCTAGGAAAATCTCGCACTGGCGATGGTAGAGGTCACGCTCATCCGGCGAGCTTGCCACTTCCTCGATGCGATCAGCGTCATACAGCAGTACGCCGAGATAGCGAATGCGGCCCACACAGGTCTCGGAGCAGATGGTCGGCTGGCCGGTCTCGATACGCGGATAACAGAAGATACACTTCTCGGACTTACCGCTTTTCCAGTTGTAGTAGATCTTCTTGTAGGGGCAGCCGGAGATACACATACGCCAGCCACGGCACTTGTCCTGGTCGATTAGAACGATGCCGTCCTCTTCCCGCTTGTAGATCGCACCGCTGGGGCAGGACGCCACACAGGTGGGGTTCAAGCAGTGCTCGCACAGCCGCGGCAAATACATCATGAAGGTGTTTTCGAACTGGCCGTAGATATCTGCCTGCACCTTGTCGAAGTTGGCGTCTTTGCGCCGCTTGGCGAACTCGGTGCCGAGAATCTCTTCCCAGTTGGGGCCCCACTCGATCTTTTTCATGCGCTGACCGGAAATCAGCGAGCGCGGACGTGCCACCGGCTGGTGCTCGCCGATCTTGGCAGTATGCAGGTGTTGGTAGTCGAACGTGAACGGCTCATAGTAGTCATCCATCTCGGGCAAGTCGGGGTTGGCGAAAATGTTCGCCAGCACCCGCCATTTGCCACCAATACGCGGCTCAATCCGACCATCGTTACGGCGCATCCAGCCGCCCTTCCACTTGGCCTGGTTCTCCCACTCTTTGGGATAGCCGATACCGGGCTTGGTCTCGACATTGTTGAACCAGGCGTACTCCATACCTTCGCGACTGGTCCAGACATTTTTGCAGGTCACCGAACAGGTGTGGCAACCAATACACTTATCAAGGTTGAGAACCATGCCTACCTGGGAACGAATTTTCATTTCACGGCCTCCTGAGCACTGTTCTTTTGAACACTGTCATTGCCTTCACCATCCAGCCATTCAATGTGTTTCATCTTGCGCACTAACACGAACTCATCGCGGTTTGAGCCGACGGTGCCGTAGTAATTAAAACTGTAAGAGAGCTGCGCGTAGCCGCCGATCATATGGGTTGGCTTGGGGCAGACACGGGTGACCGAGTTGTGAATACCGCCCCGCGTACCGGTGACCTCAGAGCCAGGGACGTTCACGTTGCGCTCCTGGGCGTGGTACATCATCACCATGCCCGCTTTGACCCGCTGGCTGACCACTGCCCGCGCGGCAATCGAGCCGTTGGCGTTGTAGACCTCGATCCAGTCGTTGTCCTCGATATCAATCTCAGCCGCATCTGCCTCGGAGAGCCACACCACCGGGCCGCCTCGGTTAAGCGTCAACATCAGCAGGTTGTCCGAGTAAGTGGAGTGGATGCCCCACTTCTGGTGCGGCGTGAGGAAGTTCAGCGCCTTGCTCTTGAAGCCGTTGTCGGCGGGAAGCTGGAAGCCTTTGGCCGCCTTGGTATCGATGGGCGGACGATAGACCAGCAGGCTTTCACCGAATGCGCGCATCCAGGCATGATCCTGATAGAACTGCTGACGACCACTCACGGTGCGCCATGGAATCAGCTCGTGAACGTTGGTGTAACCGGCGTTATAGGAGACATGCTCATCCTCAAGGCCGGACCAGGTCGGGCTGGAGATAATCTTGCGTGGCTGAGCGACGATATCGCGGAAGCGAATTTTCTCTTCGTGCTTAGGCTTAGCCAAATGCGTGTGATCACGCCCGGTAATCTTGGAAAGCGCATCCCACGCTTTTACTGCCACGGCGCCATTGGTTTCCGGTGCCAGGGTGAGAATCATCTCGGCGGCATCGATGGCGCTGTCGATCAACGGACGCCCTTTATGCGGACCATCCAGCTTGCGATGGTTGAGTTTGCCCAGCAGCTCGACTTCCGCATCGGTGTTCCAAGCGATACCCTTGCCGCCGTTACCGATGCTTTCCAGCAGCGGCCCTACGGAGGTGAAGCGCTCATAGGTTTCGGGATAGTTGCGCTTGACTTCAATCAGCGATGGCATGGTCTTGCCGGGAATCGGCGCGCATTCGCCCTTCTTCCAATCCATCACCGCCGGTTGGGCCAACTCTCCTGGCGAGTCATGCTGCATCGGCAGCGTGACCAGGTCGGTCTCTTCGCCCAGGTGGCCGACACACACCTTGGAGAATGCTTTGGCAATACCCTTATAAATATCCCAGTCACTGCGCGATTCCCAAGCTGGGTCGGTGGCGGCAGTCAAGGGGTGAATAAAGGGGTGCATGTCAGAAGTGTTAAGGTCGTCCTTCTCATACCAGGTCGCCGTAGGCAGCACGATATCCGAGTAGAGGCAGGTGGTGGACATGCGGAAATCCAGCGTCACCAGCAGGTCGAGCTTGCCTTCCGGCGCCTCGTCACGCCATACCACTTCTTCGGGCTTCTGGCCGCCGAAGTCGCCCAGATCTTTACCCTGAATACCGTGGCGAGTACCCAGCAGGTACTTGAGCATGTACTCATGGCCCTTACCGGAACTACCAAGCAGGTTGGAGCGCCAGATGAACATATTACGTGGGAAGTTCTCTGGCGCATCCGGGTCTTCCGCTGCAAAGCGCAGTTCACCCTTCTTGAGCTGCTGAACGGCATAATCGGCTGTCGACATACCCGCGGCTTCGGCTTTTTTCGCTAGGCGTAGCGGGTTAGTGTCCAGCTGTGGTGCTGACGGCAGCCAGCCCATGCGCTCAGCACGCACGTTAAAGTCAATCAGGCTACCGGGGTAATCCTCGGCCTTGGCCAACGGCGAAAGAATTTCTTTAATCTCGAGCTTCTCGTAGCGCCACTGGGAGGAGTGACTATAGAAGAAGGAAGTAGAGTTCATATGGCGCGGCGGGCGCTGCCAGTCGAGGCCAAAGGCCAAAGGCGTCCAGCCGGTCTGTGGGCGCAGTTTTTCCTGACCAACATAGTGAGCCCAGCCGCCACCGCTCTGACCGATACAGCCACACATAACCAGCATATTAATCAGGCCGCGGTAGTTCATATCCATGTGGTACCAGTGGTTCATACCGGCACCGACGATGATCATGCTACGGCCGTTGGTTTTATTGGCGTTATCGGCAAATTCACGGGCAATGCGGGTGCACTGCTCTGCAGGGACGCCGGTGATTTTCTCCTGCCACGCAGGGGTATAGGGACGAATCTGATCAAATGAGGTCGCGCCATCATCTTCGCCGTCGCCAACAAAGCCACGGTCGATACCGTAGTTGGCACACATCAGATCAAAAACGGTGACCGCCAGCATGTCGCTGCCATCGGCTCTCTTTAAGCGTTTGGCGGGCAAATTGTGGAACAGTAGGTCATCGGCGGCGCCTACACCGGCCCCTTTGACGTGCTCAAAGTGCTCGTGCTCGATGCCACCGAAGTAAGGGAACGCCACGCGCGCGACGCTATCGTAGTGGTTAACCAAACTTAGCAACGGCTTGATTTCAGTGCCTGCGGCGTCCAGCGATTCCAGATTCCACTTGCCCACTTCGTCGCCAGTTTCGCCCCAGCGGAAACCGATTGAACCGCGTGGCACCACCAGCTGGTCACGGGTTTCGTCCCAGGCAACGGTTTTCCACTCGGGATTGTTTTCCTGACCCAGGGCAGCATCAAAATCACTTGCACGCAGTTGGCGACCCGGTGCGAAGCTGCCATCTTCACGCACTTCCAGTTCCACCAGGAACGGCATGTCGGTATAGCGGCGCACATAGTCAGTGAAGTAAGCACTCGGGTTATCGAGGTGGAACTCTTTGAGAATGACGTGGCCCATGGCCATCGCCAGGGCGGCATCGGTGCCCTGCTTGGCGGAAAGCCACTCGTCGGTCAGCTTGGAGACTTCGGCATAATCCGGGGTGATCGAGACCGTCTTAGTGCCCTTGTAACGTACTTCGGTAAAGAAGTGGGCATCCGGGGTACGCGTTTGAGGCACATTAGAGCCCCAGGCGATAATATAGCCGGAGTTGTACCAGTCAGCGGATTCAGGTACGTCGGTCTGCTCACCCCAGGTCATTGGCGAGGCCGGCGGCAAGTCACAGTACCAGTCGTAGAAGCTCATGCAGACGCCGCCTATCAGCGACAGGTAGCGGCTACCCGCGGCGTAGCTGACCATCGACATGGCAGGAATCGGCGAAAAGCCAAGGATACGATCAGGGCCGTACTGCTTAGCGGTGTAAACGTTAGAGGCAGCGACCAGCTCGTTGAGCTCATCCCAGTTACCGCGAACGAAGCCGCCCATGCCGCGGGCACGCTTGTACTGTTTAGTTTTGGCAGGGTCTTCAACAATAGACGCCCAGGCGTCGACCGGGTCTGGATTAGCCTTGAGCGCTTCGCGCCATAGCGCCAGCAACGGCTTACGAATCAACGGGTACTTGAGGCGGTTAGCGCTGTACAGATACCAGGAGTAGCTGGCGCCGCGGGGGCAGCCACGCGGCTCATGGTTAGGCAGGTCGGGACGGGTACGGGGGTAGTCAGTCTGCTGGGTTTCCCAGGTAACTAAACCGTTTTTGACGTAGATCTTCCAGCTACAGGAGCCGGTGCAGTTCACCCCATGGGTGCTGCGTACCACTTTGTCGTGCTGCCAGCGGGCACGATAGCTATCTTCCCACTGGCGGGATTCGCTGCGTAGTTCACCGTGTTCGTTGGCAAAAGGCTCGCGGGACTTGCGGAAGAAATTCAGCCGATCTATGAAGTGACTCATGGTCGATCTCCAGGCTCCTCGGAAATTTGCGTACCCGCCAGGCGGGCTCCATGGAGTGGATTCTGCGTGATCGACAAGGGAATTACTGCGTGATTACCTCCATATACACCCTATCTACCCCCAAGGTGATAGAGCGGCCAACGTAAAGGAATAGACGATTGGCACTGTTGAAATTAAACCGTGCTTGAATGCTTGCTGTAGCGGAGCGGAATATGCTCGCAGGCCTTCAACTACGTTTACATTGCAACTCACTTAACATTCATACAACATGCTTTTTATAGCTGGATTACTCTCGGAGCAAAGCACACTCCATGCACCTCACCCGATTCACTGATTATTCGATACGCGTATTAATCTTTCTTGCGACCAAGGGAGAAGAGCGCTCTACGATTCACGAGATTGCCGAGACCTTTAATATCTCACGCAATCATTTGATGAAAATCGTTCAAGAGCTAAGTCAAAAGAACTACGTTACCGCTATTCGTGGCAAGAATGGCGGCTTACTGCTGACACGGGACCCCGCAACCATTGGGTTAGGCGAGCTAGTACGCGAGATGGAGCATGACATGGCGTTAGTGGAGTGCTTTCATAGCGACAACGCCTGCATCATTACGCCTGCATGTCGCCTTCAACCGATTCTTAATGATGCACTGTCAGCATTTATAGGTGTGCTAGACCACTATACGTTGGCCGACCTGCTGGGCAGTCAACAATCTCAACTGGAGCAACTTATGCGCATTCCTACCGTCAGCGCATAGCACTCCCTAGCCATCCTGACCGTCGACTCGCGCCTGCATCAGCGGCCAAGTGTAGTGCGCGAGAAATATTGCGTAGGCTAAACACCAGAAGATGATGCTCAGCGTATAGGTCCAGTGGGTAATCTGAGGAAATAACGCCAAGACGGGTGAGCGCACCAAGGCGGCTATTAGCATTAAGCCCAGCGCCACACCAATACCAGGCAATGTGCGTATGGGGCGGCCCGTATGACCTAGCGAAACCCTGGCCATCATGGCCAGCATCATGGTGCCCATGCCACCAATGGTCAGAGCGTGCACGGCAAGTTCAACGCGCATCAGCCCCATGAGTGCCAAGACCCACATGACAAGCCCTAGCGGAATGCAGGCGTAACTACCATGGAGCCCCCAAAGTAAAGGTTCACGCCAGCTATGCAACCCACCCCAACGCGCCATGCGAACAGTGTTGGCCAACGCTGCTAAGAGCATCACTCCCCCCATTAATAAAGTAGGAATGGCAACCCCCAACATGATGACCAGCTGCAGCACGACTACGCCAGCCGTACTCAACAGCGTCACTCCTTCGAGCAAAGCAATAGGTTCAGGTTTGGTGCGGCCCAAACGATTGGCAGTGAACATGGCAATCACGCGTCCGCCCACGACGGTCATCATCAGTGTGATTAACAGTACGGCTAAGTAGGCGGCTTGGCGGATCAGCTCGGCGTCGCCTTGCACCACCCCTAAGTGCATCGCCAGGTTAGCCGTGGCAAACAGCAACAGCACAGGTACAAAGATCAAGTTGCGCCAACGCTTTGCGGTGATAACGAGACGCGCCATAACAATAGCGACAATTGGCAGAAACGCTAGGTCAACCGTCAGCAACATCCACTCCGGCAGCCCCATGGGGAAAGCCATCAGCCCCCGACCTAATAGCCATAGCACCACCAGACCCAGCAGCGGCCCGCCGTTTAAACTCGGCAACCCTGTCCAGTTACGCACAGCGGTTAGTAAAAATCCTGCTACCACCGCCGCGGCAAAGCCAAACAACATTTCATGCTGATGCCAGAAAACCAGACCGCCATAAGGTCGCAGCAAAATAGTGCCGTGCCAGAAGGCCAACCACACCAAGAGGGACGCCACACTAAACAGCGCGGCCAGCAGAAAGAAAGGCCTAAAAGCCAGGCGCATTAAGGGTAAATGCTTAAGCTTAGAAACAGGCTGGGATGAGGTGGTCGTTGACATGGCGTAATCCCGACTAATTTACTTGGAAATATGAGTGTGCGCCTAGACATCAACAAAGACCATGACATGCATCAAAAATACATCTTATGGCTAGCTTTTGTAGACCCATATCATTAAGATGTATTTTGAATACATTTTAATATACCGAGGTAGTAATAGTGCTAACACATGAGCAGGAAAAGCTGATCAACGCGACAGCTCCCATCGTGGCCGAACACCTAAATGCGATTACCCAACGCTTCTATCCGCTGATGTTTAGCCGCTATCCAGAGGTCAAACCGCTTTTTAATGAGGTACACCAGCAAAGCGGCGGCCAGCCCCGCGCACTGGCCAACGCCGTGTTGGCCTATGTGCAACTACGCAGTAATCCAGCTCAGGCGCGTGCTACTTTGGATGTCGTGGTCAGTAAACACGTCTCGCTAGGCATTCTTCCCGAGCAGTACCCTATTGTCGGTGAATGCCTACTGGCGGCCATTGGCGAAGTGCTGGGTGAAGCTGTCACCCCGGAAATCGCCGACGCATGGGGCGCTCTATATAACGAGCTTGCCGCCCTGTTAATTGACCTGGAAGATCAGCGCTATCGTGAGTTTGAACAGCGCCCTGGCGGATGGCGTGGCACACGCCGTTTCAAGATTGCCAGTACCCAGCAGGAAAGTGCTTTAATTCGTTCTTTTATCCTTGAGCCCGAGGATGGGGAGCGAGTGGCTGACCATGAGCCGGGGCAGTATATCGGTGTACGTCTAACCATTAATGGCGAGCTGGTTTATCGGCATTACAGCCTCTCAGACACGCCGAATGGTCAAAGCTATCGAATCTCGATCAAACGCGAAGAACAGGGCCAAGTCAGCCGCCACTTCCACGATGTCTTACAACCCGGCGATACCTTGGAACTATTACCACCAGCAGGTGACCTCACGCTGATTGAAGGTGACGAGCCTCTGCTGCTTGCCAGCGGCGGCGTTGGGCAAACGCCCCTGCTCCCCATGGCACGCCATGCCCTGTCCCTTGGGCGGCAAGTTATCTATCTACACGCCGCCCTGGATGCCGAACATCAGGCCTTTAAAGGTGAATTAGAGACGCTGAAAAGCGAGTATCCTCAACGCCTTAAGGCTGTCCGCATTCATGAGCGTGGCAACGAAGCCGAACATATTGGTCGTATCGACCGCAGCTTATTAGCTCACTACCTGCCTGATCTTAAGGCGCGCTGCTATTTCGTCGGCCCTCAAGGGTTTATGACAGCGATTAATAATGCGTTGTCTGAATTGGGAGTCGACGAGGATCGCCGACACTTTGAGCACTTTGGCCCCTCACGCCCACTCGACGCAGCTTAATAATGGGCGGCCTCGGCATCTACCTGAGGCCGCTCATTAACAGCTCAGCCAACTGCGGTCCTCTCGTTAGATGAAAGCAGAACTACCTTGACAGAACCGCCAGTAAGTCCTACTCCTTAAATAACATCACAACATGATATTTTAATTATCAGCTACGATCTCAACCGGCGGCGAGGCTAACACAATGACCCCTCTAAGCATTATTCAATTGCCCTTTACCCATTTAGCGGGATGGAAAGACCTCCAGCAACGCCATCCTTCAATCGCCACTCTGGCCTGGTGCATCGTGCTGCCCATGTCGTTACTCCCCCCGGTGATGCTCTATTACGCGGGCACACACTACGGAGATATTTTTGCTCCAGGCTTTGCTGACCGACAGTGGCGCTTCATCACTACCATTCTGTTCTTGGCTGAGCTGCTCACCTTCTTCGTGATGGGCTGGCTAATTCACGCGGTGGTCAATAGCGATCGGGATCTATCAATTAGCTACCACGACGCTTATCTGGTGGCAGCCCTAGCACCTTTACCACTTTGGTCTGCAGCGATCGCCCTGCTGATCCCTAGCCTGTTGTTCAATACCCTGATAGTGCTAGTAGCACTTGGTATCTCTTGCAGTTTGGTCTACCACGGGTTGCAGGCTCTGTGTAAACGCTCAGCAAATGACGTCACAACAATGTCTGTAACTTACACCGTTATGGCCGCCGGAATGCTGGCATGGGGTCTACTGATGGCTATTGTTTGGGCTTATTAAACTTCAGGTAGAACGGAGGCTACTAACTCGCTAGGTTTAGAGGGCGATACAGTGACTAACGAGGTAACGATGAGTATCGAATTAAAGCGTGCCTACGAATCACCGCACAACAAGGATGGTTATCGTGTTCTCGTCGATGGTATCTGGCCACGCGGGGTGTCCAAGGAGGATGCTAAAATTAATGAGTGGCGTAAGGAAATTGCACCGAGCAGCGAGCTTCGCAAAGCGTTTCATACTGACTCACTCGATTGGAATGGCTTCCGCCGACGCTATCTCAAAGAATTAACGTCCTATCGCGAGACTCTTCGGGACCTTGCACAACGTGCCAGGAAAGAGCGAGTTACTCTGGTGTTTGCTTCTAAGGAAGAGCGCCGCAACAATGCCGAGGTACTTCGCCAGTACTTAAGAATGCTGAAATAATCAGCCCAACCAGGAAAGCGGGCTGTGGTGAATAGCAGCCCCCACCATATAGGCAAAGATGGCCACCGCCACTACCGCGGCTAGGGCTCGCACCGTTGGCGTAGCCCCGCGCTTAATCGCAATGGTGCCAATACCGATATAGGCCAGCAGCGCCAGTAACTTGGCGCCAAGCCAAGGAAGCTGCCAGGGCCATACGGAAAGCAATACCATCAAAGTCACCCCCAGTCCCAACAGAGCCGTATCAATAAGATGAGGCAATATCTTGACCCAACGGGCGTTGAGTCGCGGACTTTCCTGCACCGACCACCAGGCACGCACTACGAAGAGCGTGATGCTCAGCGCAGCGGCCGTCATGTGCAGGTGCTTGATGAGGAAATAGTGCTCCATGGTAACCGTCCCTAGCCGACGTTAACCGCATTGCCGTGATGATCGAAGGCAAGATAGGCGGTGATATTACCCATTTGCAGCGACTCCATCATACGCTGAAGCTGGCGTTCAACCTCGGCATCATCTTTTGGGTCGTCCATGGCAGCAGTGAAGACTAAATCCCATTCGATCTCGGTACGGCGTGACTCCTCGACCAACGCCGCCATACTGCTCAGTTCCTGCATCGACTTATCTACGCATACCACCGGCACCAATACACCCCCTTCACCCTGCTCGAAGCGACGGCGCTGTTCAGCATCGGGGAAATCGGGCAGCTCTGCGCGAACAAACACAAACAGCAGGCGCTGGGGCTTAGGTTGTTTACGCGCTTCCTGCAGTAAATCGGCAAACGTCGCTATAGTCATAAAATCGGTGGTCATAACAACTGTGGTCATAAAGTGAGCCTTATCGCTAGTAGTTAAGAATCAGAAGGAGAGAGAGAGTAGTTAAGAATGAACAGGTGAGACTAATAGGCGGCGTTACTCAGGTGACTCTACGAAAAGCCACAGCAGCAGCATTACCATAAACAGAGGGATCAACAGGCTAAGTGGCGCTGCGCGCCAACCATAGGCTTGGACGACCAGAGGTGCTATTCGCTGGGAAAGCCCGACACCTGCCGCTAAAGCCACACAAAGGGCGATACAAAGACACACCCAACGGCCAGGCATCCAGCCTTTGGCGTGGGCGATGCCGGTGGTAATCACCGCCCCTCCCAGCCCAAGCCCAGCCCCTACCAACAAAAACTCCCACGGCTGGCTTGCCATCCCAAATCCGCCCAGCGCCAACGCTAGCCCCAGTAATAGCCATTGCATCAAGCGGCAGGTGTCGCCCCGTTTGGCGATATACCAGGCTGGCCATGCCAACAGCACACCACTCATCAACGGTACCAACACATAGACAGGCTGCTTTGCAAGCAGGGCATAAAGTGTCCAGCTAGCCACCGCTAAAGCGCTTGCTAGCGGCATTAGCAGCATGGCTACCAGCGACTGATAACCATTCACTGGCTGTATTGATGTCTCCAACGTGGGAGGCGGCACAGATGATGGCATGGCGTTTCCCAGCGAGGGTATAAAGACATCGGAAGACATGCCAGAATTGTCGGTAAATACTGGGCGTAGGTCAAAAAGGCATCGGAGGTAGGCTGGCTAACCCTAAAGGAATAGCCCTCGTATCGAAATGCAGACAGTGCCACACTCGCTTACCTCTTTCGCGCTATCGGAAATGCCATGAAATTACTTCAGCGCTCCCTGGTTGCTCGCATCATTGCGTCCCTGCTTGCCATTAGCGGGATGGCGCTCATCAGTATCACCCTGACTATGACAATGTCTAACAGCAGCCGTGGCGATGCTGCCGCGATTAATGTCGCTGGCTCATTACGCATGAATGCCTATCAGATTATGGGAGCCTTGCAACGCCTGGAGTATGCTCCAGAGGAGACAAGCGCAGAACAGCTCGAAGGACTGATTTCGAGCTTCGATCAACGCTTGTATGGCACAACGCTACAACAAACGATCCCCATTGATGATCGTCATGAGCGCCGCCGCCAACTGGAAAAACTTCAGAGCTACTGGCAACACTCGCTTCGCCCGGCACTAGAGGCTCCGGCCGCTGCCACGGCGCTAGACCTCGCTACGCTAGAAATGATGATCGTTGAGATGGTCAGTGACATTGAAGTGCTAGTGACCTATCTGGAGCAGAGCACCGAGGCTAAGGTGCGGCTACTGGGGATGATGCAACTGCTTTTTCTGGTGCTGATCGCTATCGTGGTTTCGATAGCCCTTTACGATGTTCGCCATAACCTGGTAGTGCCGCTGCGCCAGTTGATGGTGCTTGCCCGCGAGGCGGCGCAACGTAATTTCAAGCCACGCTCAGAGCTACGCGGCAGTGATGAGCTGGCTTTGCTGGGCCACACCTTTAATAAGATGTCTGCCGAGCTGGCAACCAGCTACGCCGCATTGGAAGACAAGGTATCGCGCAAGAAACAGGAGCTTGAGCGCAGCAATCAGGCGCTGCGAGTAATGCATGATGCCAGCCGTTCACTGTATGGCGGCGGTAACGACCTTTGCTCTAGCGCAGCACCTATGCTGCGCGAACTGGAAAACCTGCTGGATATCGGGCCGATTCGGCTTTCCCTCAACGATCCTTTCGACCAACGGGAAATGCCGGTTTTGGAAACCCACTCACGTACCCGGCCAGAGTATTGCCGTGACCAGGAGTGCCACGCCTGCCTGATTGATCCCCGCCCCTTGGAGATGGTGTCCAATAACCAGTCCCAATGTTTACTGCTACCTATCAGCGTCGGCGACACGCTGCTTGGCACCCTGGAAGTGTGGTATCACCAGGAGCGGCTCAACGATAGCACCCGTCGGTTGCTCACCATGTTAGCCGATCAGTTGGCCACGGCGGTGTACCTGCAGCGGCGTATCGAGGAGCAGCAGCACGTCACGCTGATCAACGAGCGGACCATCATTGCCCGCGAACTTCACGACTCGCTAGCCCAATCGCTCTCTTATCTAAAGATGCAGGTGGCGCGACTCGAACGTATGCAGCAAAAAGAAGCCTCTCGAGAGATGCAGTCTGCGGTATTCGACGAGCTGCGTACCGGTTTAAACAGCGCCTATCGTCAACTGCGTGAACTGCTTACTACCTTCCGGCTCAAACTAGAGGGGCCAGGGCTGCAATTTGCCTTACGCCAAACCATCGAAGAGTTTAGCCAGCGCATGGAGATAACGGTTGAGCTTGACTACGATGTGCCGCCTTACCTACTTAATCCCAATGAAGAAATTCACGTGCTGCAGATCATTCGCGAGGCGCTGGCTAATACCCACAAGCACGCCCAAGCCCACTGGGCTGGGGTCACTGTGCATTTCGCCGATGCTCGCCTGTTAGTGCGTATTGAGGATGATGGTATCGGCCTGGAAGACGATAGCTCGCCGCCTATGCACTACGGTTTGGTGATCATTCGCGACCGAACCACTACCCTGAACGGGGAGCTGAGTATCACCAATCGCCCCGCTGGGGGAGCCAGCATTGAGATAGCCTTCACCCCGTTGACTGCACGATTAATTCAGCAGCAGCCTGTTACGGCTGCCTCAGACTCTCACTTAGGTACAGGGGCTTCTTAATGACGCTGACCACTGCCAACGATACACCCGCCACTCTAATGATTATTGATGACCACCCGCTACTGAGGCGTGGCGTCGCCCAGTTGCTTGAACTAGAGGACGATCTTGAACTGGTTGGCGAGACGGGCGACCCTGAAGAGGGCATTGCACTGGCTCTCAAACTGGAGCCTGACTTGGTTTTACTGGATTTAAACATGCCGGGCGTTAATGGCTTAGAAGCCTTGCGCCGCCTACGGGAAGCCAACTATAGCGGCCGTGTGGTGATGTTCACTGTTTCCGACCATGAGGATGATGTGGTCGCGGCGCTGCGCAACGGTGCCGACGGTTATCTGCTAAAGGATATGGAGCCTGAAGACATGGTGCGCCAGCTGCGTCAAGCTGCTTTGGGACGCATGGTCATCAGCGAAAGTCTAACCGCCCTACTCGCTGAAGCGCTGCGTAATCAGCGCAATGCCCCCACCACTCCGGATATTCATAGTCTGACGCAGCGTGAACGCGAAATTCTACAACAGCTTGCTAGCGGACTCTCCAACAAGCTCATCGCGCGCAAGCTGGATATTACCGAAGGCACGGTCAAGGTTCACGTCAAGCATCTGCTCAAAAAGCTCAACTTACGCTCCCGTGTCGAAGCCGCCGTCTGGGCAGTCCAAGAAGGTATCGATCACTAGTCGATTCTGTGTGGTTACCTCCAAAGACTCACAGAGTACTTCTGCCCTGACCCGCCTTTACCCCCTGTCGATTTTTTCTCTTTAAAATCAACGAATCGAGGCTTTTCAGCGACTACCTCTCAAGAGGTATGTCGCTGTTTTTAATGTCATTTTCACCTATTTCCCAATGTCTTCCTCCAGCGTATCTTGCTTTCTAACTGCTAGATGCAGAAAGGTTCGATGCCAAGGGGAAATCGCCATGAGCAAGAGAAATGCCGACATTGAGAAGTGGGATGTCGAAGACGCCCAATTCTGGGAACAGGAAGGCAAGCACATTGCCAACCGCAATCTATGGATATCCATCCCCAGCCTGCTGATGGGATTCGCTGTCTGGATGATGTGGGGAATGATTACCACCCAAATGCAGAACCTGGGTTTTTCGTTCACGGTTAACCAGCTATTTTCACTGACGGCACTTGCCGGTCTAGCAGGTGCCACACTGCGCATCCCAGCATCGTTCATGATCCGCATCGCTGGCGGGCGTAACACTATCTTCCTGACCACCGCGCTATTGATGATCCCCGCTGCTGGCACTGGTATCGCCTTGATGAACTCAGGCACGCCGTTTTGGGTATTCCAGGCGTTGGCGCTACTGTCCGGTATCGGTGGCGGTAACTTCGCTTGTTCAATGAGCAACATTTCCACTTTTTATCCCAGCAAACAGCAAGGTTACGCCCTGGGCATGAATGCAGGCCTCGGTAATTTCGGCGTCACTACCATGCAGATTGTCATCCCACTGGTAATGACCGTCGGCATTTTCGGCGCTATAGCCGGTTCGCCAATGGAATTGCAAAGCGCTAGCGGTACGTTGATCGGCCGGATCGAAGCAGGGACTGATACCTGGATCCAGAATGCTGGCTTTATCTGGCTTGTATTTCTGATCCCATTAGCGTTCGCCGGTTGGTTTGGCATGAATAATCTCCGCACTATTACGCCCAACCCTGGTTCGCCGCTGGCGGCTTTCAGCAAAATATTAGGCCTCTACGGCGTCGGCATGGTGACCGCGGTTATCGGCATGTTGGCTCTAGGCTGGCTTAATATGTGGATTGCCTTGCCGCTAACCATTGTTCTAACCCTGGTGTTGTTGCGCCTGATTCCTGGCGATATCAAGCCCAATATCCAGAAGCAATTCGCGATATTTTCCAATAAGCACACTTGGTCAATGACCATTCTCTATATCCTGACCTTCGGCTCCTTTATTGGCTTCTCTGCAGCCCTGCCGCTCTCTATCAACGTCATCTTCGGCAACATGATGGAAGCGACTGCCGATGGCACGCTGATTCGCGTGGCCAACCCAGAGGCGCCCAGCGCTTTAACCTGGGCCTGGATAGGCCCCTTCGTGGGCGCTCTGATCCGTCCGCTGGGCGGATGGATCTCCGACAAAGTGGGCGGCTCCATCGTTACCCAAATAATCTCTGCGATCATGGTGGTCGCCTCTGTCGCCACTGGCTACGTAATGATGCAGGCCTATAACGCCACTGATCCTAATCAATTCTTTTGGCTATTCCTGCTGCTATTCATCGTGTTATTCGCTGCCAGTGGTATCGGCAACGGCTCTACCTTCCGCAGCATCGGCGTGATTTTCGACCAGCAGCAGAAAGGCCCGGTTCTTGGCTGGACCTCTGCCGTCGCTGCCTATGGCGCCTTCATCGCCCCGCGGGTAATGGGCGAGCAAATCCAGGCCGGCACACCAGAACTTGCCATGTATGGCTTTGCGGTCTTCTACACCATCTGCCTGGTCATCAACTGGTGGTTCTATCTACGCAAAAGTGCCTACGTAAAGAACCCCTGAGCTACGTTTAGAACCCCTAAATAGGGCTTGCTTCTTTACGCTCGGAGCCAAGCTCCGGGTCTTTACCCCCTACCCCAATGCGGGAGGACACCATGAAAATCATGATCGCCTATGACGGTTCGCGAAACGCCAAGCTGGCTCTTGCTCAGGTCGTCAATATGTTCCGCTGTAACCAACCTCTGCTGATACTCGTCGGCGTGGTGGAAAACCCACTCGACGCTACCGATAACAACGAGGTGCTTTTTCAGCAGGAGCACGATGAGGTTAAACAGCACCTTCAAGAGGGTGTGGCGTTCGCTATCGGCGAGGGCTTTCAAGCCGAGCAGCTTCTCGCCGAGGGTGACGCACGCAAGATGCTGCTTGAGGCTACTCGCAAACTCTCGCCTGACCTACTGGTCATTGCCCGCCATAGCCATCAACCGGATGGCGGCATCATCGCCAAGTCATTGACTTACTTCGTTGATGAGCTCGACTACATGACTTTTGGCAGCGTCAGTTCGTTCCTGGCCCGGCGCGCCGAGTGTCCCTTATTGATCCTACCCAGCCCTTGAGTAGCCTCTCCCTCCCTTTGGCATAGACCACATTTGGGACACAGGACGATACGACCATGAAAGTTTCCGCTGTATTCAAGTTTCGCAGCCCCGAAATTCGGGCCTTGCACCTGACCTGGATTGCCTTCTTTATTACCTTTTACGTGTGGTTCAACATGGCGCCGCTCGCGTCGAGCATGCTCAAGAGCGTCGACTGGCTAACCACGGATGATCTCAAGCTGTTCGCCATCTGCAACGTCGCCTTAACGATTCCCGCGCGTATCATCGTTGGTATGGCACTGGATCGATTCGGCCCGCGACGGGTGTTCTCGGTGCTCATGGTCACTATGTCGCTACCGGCGCTGGCGTTTGCTTTCGGTAACAGCATGACGCAGCTACTAGTGGCACGCCTGGTACTGAGCTCGATTGGCGCCAGCTTCGTGGTCGGTATCCACATGACGGCGCTGTGGTTCAAGCCCAAGGACATCGGCTTCGCCGAAGGCTTCTACGCTGGCTGGGGTAACTTCGGCTCCGCCGTCGCGGCCATGTCGCTGCCGACCATCGCTCTAAGCTTGTACGGCGGCGCCGATGGCTGGCGCTGGGCAATCGCCCAGAGTGCTATTGTTATGGCCGCTTACGGTATTTACTACTGGTTCGCGATTACCGATGGCCCGGATGCTCAGGCTCACCGTAAGCCACGCAAATCCGCTGCCATGGAAGTGAGTTCCTGGGGCGATATGATCAAGCTAATCATCTGGACGATCCCACTGGTTGGCGTACTCGCCATTCTGGTCTGGCGTATTCAGTATATGGGCTACTTATCTGTTACCGGTGCGACCATCGCTTACCTAGCCATTATCGCTATCGTCATCTATCAAATTGTCCAGATACTGCGAGTCAACCTACCGATCCTGCGTAAGGGTGTACCGGAGGATGATAAGTACTCGTTCAACAGTGTGGCGGCGCTTAACAGCACCTATTTTGCCAACTTTGGCGCTGAACTCGCAGTGGTATCGATGCTGCCCATGTTCTTTGAGGAGACTTGGGGCCTGAATGCCGCTACCGCTGGCCTGATTGCTGCGTCATTCGCGTTCGTCAATCTGGTGGCGCGCCCCATGGGCGGCATGGTTTCCGACCGCATGGGCAACCGGCGTTTTGTAATGCTGTGCTACATGTTTGGCATTAGCGTTGGGTTCTTACTGATGGCTTTGCTCAATTCAAGTTGGCCACTGATTCTGGCCATTGCGGTGACCATCGGCACCTCGATATTCGTGCAAGGGGCCGAGGGAGCAACCTTCGGTATCATTCCCTCCATCAAGCGCCGCATCACTGGGCAGATATCCGGAATGGCCGGCGCTTACGGTAATGTTGGCGCGGTGGTGTACCTAACCATCTTTACATTTGTCACTCCATCGCAGTTCTTCTACATCATCGCCACCGGCGCTTTCATCAGTTGGGTTATCTGCTTGGTGTGGCTCAAGGAGCCAGAAGGCGCTTTCGATGACGAGTACTACGTCTCTTCTGTTGATAGAGACATCGAAGAACAGGCTTTACAGAGTGCCAAGCACTAAAGAATCACCTGTAGCATCACGGCACTGTTCGCGTCGATTGGATTCGGACAGTGCCTCTACTGTTCAGCAACTAACCGAAATGCCATACAGCACACTTAAGAGCTATACACGGCAATCGCCCCTATCATTTCTGACAAGGGTACGGAATGTATACTGGCTATTTTAAACCTTCTAAGTTCTACATTAAGTGGACGTATTCCAGCCAGGAAATGGCGTCTCTTCCTGCAAATGACGCAATTCAGGTTGATGAGCTTCAGCAATCTGCGTCACCCGATTCACGCCCTCTTCCAATAAATGCACTTCTATTTGACGACGATCCTCACGCCCTTGCCGCCGCACAACCAACGATAGTTGCTCACAGCGGTCGACTAGCGCCACCACTCCATGATGTTTTGATTGAAGCCGCTCAGCAAGTTCCCCTACCGTTGCCCAATCTCTGCCATGGAAGCCACGAAGATGTAGCAGTAATTGATACTGCAATGGCGTCAGCCCATAGCGGCGACAGATATCTTCACTCTGGCGAAGAAAACAACGTAATCGATAACGAAATTGCGATAACCGCTCAAAGTCATTTTTATCAAGGGCTTGTTTTTTAGTCATTTTCCAACTCTGTTTACCACATACTCAACTATGGCTGACTCGCTAATTTATAGCGTCTTTAAAAAAACACAATATCACATCATGATATAAATAATCATTGAAATTACACCTTCAAGGAGACCTGGAATGAGAGCACTCACTTTTCTCAAATTACCATTTAATCATCGTGAAGGCTGGAAAGAGTTACAGACTTCCTGCCCCTCCATTCCTTTACTAGCGTGGCTGGTGGTTTTACCCATGTCGCTCTTACCGCCAGTAATGCTCTATTATGCGGGCAACCATTACGGCGATACATTTATGGTGGGCTTTGCTGACCGAGAGTGGCGTTTTATCACCACCATTATTTTCCTTGCAGAGATATTGAGTTTTTTCGTTATCGGGTGGGTAATCTACGCTGTAGTCAATGGAACTGAAGAGCTATCTATTAGCTATCAAGATGCCTATTTACTTGCCGGGCTTGCACCACTGCCTTTATTTGCCTCGTCGTTGGCACTCCTGGTACCCAACTTATTTTTTAATGTCGTGATTATACTCAGCGGGCTGGGCATCTCTTGCAGCTTGATTTACCACGGCTTACAAGCACTCTGTACTCAGCAAGAAATTTATGTTGCTACTATCTCAGCCACTTACACAATTATGGCTGCCAGTGCTCTGGGATGGGGTATTTTGTTTGCGGTTATCTGGGCTTATTAAGCGATTAACATTAGATGCACTGGCCTACAGGGGCACTAAACCAGTCATCATCAAGCAAAATGATGACGCGTTAAGCAAACGGCCTAACGCTGGGAAGTGGGTAACGTGTGCGCTAGGCAGGGAGAGGAGCAAAATTCACGATCACTCGCGTCTTCCTCTGCAAGCGCTAATAGCGTCAGTTCTTTTATTACCGAAAGGTGGGAATCGTCAATTTGACGAGCGGCAGTGAGTAGGGTCACTCGCCCCGCGCGTGCGAATCTCATTAAAGGCAGTAGCTTATCAGGGCACGCCTTCAGCTCACTCCTGTATCGCTCAAGAAAGAGTGGTTTACTGATTTTTTGCTGACGATACTGACGGCATAGTTGAGATGCAGGTGCTATCTCCGGGTACCATTCATCTAGAGCAAGCAAGCGACGTGATAGGCTTCCAGGCCATAAATCAGCCAATACACGAGTACCGTCACAAGCCTCTATCGGCGCATATATTTGCTTGAGCATGATTTCATAAGACATCGGCTATATACCTCTGCCGGCGAGCCCATGGCTTAAACGAGCAATTTATAGCATAGCAGCAATATAGAACTAACATCATATAACATTTTCTATCAATCGACACTTTTAACCCCCTGCAACTTATTTATCAATAGTTATTAATTAACAACCGTTTAAAAAAATTTATTTAATCCAAGCGAAGGTGCGACATAGAAACAATCGCACAAGAGAAAATCGAAATCAACATATAAAGTAATTTTAAATATTCAACAACATAAAAAAACTTAGGCCTAGTTACATAATATATAGCAGCATCAAAATACTCAAAATAAAACCAGCATCAAACTGAATCGAAAAATCTAATAAGTAGCACGCTGTAGCTATTTTTCACGCTGACGCGTCTATAAGAATTATTGACATAGGAATGAAGGAGCTTACGCCTATACGTGACACCACCCTATTTCGTTAATTTTCTATAAAAATAGGTTATATCATTCAAGACCTCCATTAACCAACGTTAACTGAACATCTCATAAATTTAACGGTGTTAGTTGTGGAAAGAAAGTCATTACTTGCTGGCCAATTCGCAAATTTTGATGATACATAGCAATATTAAATCAATTCCAACACTGTCCTCATCTGCCCCACAGAATTAACGACCCTTTCTTTCTTTACTCAGTTGCTGCTGAATCCACGTTTTAAGCTCAGCTGCAGACACTACACCAGTGAGGCGCGCAACCTCCACGCCCTTATAAAACAGGATCAGTGTTGGGATACTACGGATATTGTAGATCGCGCAGGCTTCTGGTGCAGCGTCGCTTTCCACTTTGACAAACCGTACCTCTGGCATCTGTTGGGCGCTGGCGGCGAAATGGGGCGCCATCGCCTTACATGGCCCACACCAAGTGGCCCAGAAGTCAACGAGTACAGGTAGTTCTGTAACTGAGATAAATTTAGGTAATAATGCATCGCTAAGGGCAACAGGCTCGGCGGCCATCAATATAGCTTTGCATCGCCCACAAATAGGTGCATCGTCAAGACGTTCGGCGGGTATCCGATTGGTAGTACCACAGGACGAGCAGACTATGTACATGGCAGGACTCCTTCTAATTGCACGTAAACCAGCGCGAATCCAACAACAACAAAAACAAAGGGTCATCGAACCCTTTCCTTTGATTCGACACCCCCCCAAACCCCTTGGCCGCAGAAACTGGGTGCAAGGAGTATTGGAAAGAGCACGCATAAAAAACCAGTGATACTAATCTAGGTCTAGGGGAAAGGTCAGCTAGGGCCATCGGCGTCATCAATGAGCCCAGCAGCTCGCAATCTGCTCTTTAAACGCTGGTTCTCCTCTATCAGGTCAGCCGCCAGGGCTGCTAGCTCGGGCACTGCCTCAAAGTCACGTTCCAACTGACACATTCGTCGAGCACGGGTCAGGTCGTGGCTGGTAAAACGCCAGTTCGCCACATAGGGCGAACCGTCGGCTAACAAACCGCTCTCAATGCGCTCTATGATCCAATCAGGTTTCACCGAACAGGCGCGAGCCAGATCTTCAAGCGTAAGGGTCACCTCGTCAATCAATTCGCCGCTAACGGTATGCTGCTGTGCCATGCGCTAGCCTCCCTTTCGTTGGCGCGGATCAAAAGCGAATTCACGTGCCATGGTTTTATATAATTCTCGTGCTTTATCGGTATCAGCCGGAGGTAGCACCACTTCAAGTTCCATATAAAGATCACCCGGCTCCTGCCCTGGAATACCACGCCCCTTGAGGCGCAGCTTACGACCGGTTTGAGATCCAGCTGGTACTTTGAATCTCACCATTCCTGAAGGTGTTGTCGTTTCGATGCTCGCCCCTAAAGCTGCTTCCCAAGGAGTTATCGGCACCGTTTGATACACATCCCGCCCATCGACCCGATATTGTGAGTCTAGCGTGAAGTGAATCTCTAAATAGAGGTCACCTGATGGGCCCCCTCCAACGCCAGGGCTGCCCTGCCCTATAAGGCGAATATGTTGGCCTGCCTTGATACCTTTGGGTATCTGAACACTGAGGGTGTGCTCCCGAGAGGCCACACGCCCCTGAGAATCAACTTGCGGCACTTGCAGGATGATCGTACGGTTAGCGCCGTGGAAAGCATCTTTCAAGTCGATATTAATCTTGGCATGACGGTCTTCGCCACGCATTTGATAGCTGCGTCCCTTTTGCCTAGTCCGGCCTCCTTGACCAAACAGGTTGGCAAAGAAATCACTGAACTCACTGAGATCAGCCTCCTCGAATCCACGCCCACTGAATTCAAAGCCCGCATCCCACTCAGGAGATGGCTGGAAATCCTGCCCCGATCGATACTGCTGTGCCAACTGGTCATAGGCGAGACGCTTCTCAGGGTCGGATAGCACCGCCTTAGCTTCGTTAACCTCTTGCATGCGTTGTTCAGAATCGGGTTCTTTACTGACATCGGGATGAAACTTACGCGCCAACTGACGGTAAGCCTTCTTGATCTCCTCGGCCGTCGCAGTCTTCGATACCCCCAACACTTGGTAGTAATCCTTAAATTCCACTTATGAAAGCTCCAGCAAAGAACCGTATAAAAGACCCCGTTCATACTAGGAAGATTGGTAGTTGTATTTTATTTGGCTTCAGCAGTTTATTGTGGTGGATCAAGGGAACATCTTATAGATAAGTCTAGCCTGTTTTTTCAGACGAGAAGCAATTTAAAATAGTAAAAAAGCCTTAAACAGCGATAAAATTGAGATAGCTCAATTTATTTAAAAAATTCAAAAAAATTATTGATTAATGTTGACTATAAATAAGGCAAAATGTTTTTTAAAATCAATATAATTGAATAGATATAGTTAGAAAAATAATACCACTTGAGGCCACATGCGCATGTTTTTCAACGATACTCAGCACGAAAGCCAAGACAGGCTTGTGCGTGCTTCGTTGGCGGGCTTGACCCTTGGTATTTCGCCTGCCTCAGTCATACTTACTTACCTGGATTGGCTTTCTAGCCTAGCTCTTTCGCCTGTGACTCAGACTCACCTTGTGCATAAAGCCATGAAAAAACAGCTACGCTTAATTTCTTGGGCAAGCCATTCAACACTCGACCCTGACGCTGAACCCTGTATAGAGCCATTACCTCAAGACCGACGTTTCCGAGACCCTGCTTGGCGACTCTTCCCTACAACTTGCTTTACCAAAGTTTTTTACTCCAACAGCAGTGGTGGTATAACGCTACAATCGGTCTACGTGGGCTATCACCTCATCATGAACAGGCGGTTGAGTTTGGTGCGCGCCAATGGCTTGATGTGCTGTCGCCTTCAAATTACCTGCTGACCAACCCTGTCGTCATCAGGAAAACCTTGAATAACGGCGGTGCAAACTTACTCTATGGAATACAGCACTGGTGGGAAGATATTCAGAATCATACTCTTGGTAAGAAGCCGGAGGGGTCCGAAAATTTTGTAGTTGGGCGTGACCTCGCAGTGACACCAGGCAAGGTCGTATACCTCAACCATTTGATTGAGCTGATCCAGTACTCACCTGCCACTGATAAGGTTCACTCGATGCCTTTGCTGATTGTGCCAGCCTGGTTCATGGTGGCCTGCGTGGCTAGCATGGCTAGCATGGCTAGCATGGCTAGCTGAACGCTCAGGGCCGTTTGCTAAATCGCCCAACGTCGGGTCTAAGACCTACCCCTCTCTCGCGGATGCCCCAGGTAGCTATGTACATCAAGAGTGAACAATATCAAGAGCCATGTTTCCAAATTGATCTATTATGAATTAATTACTAACTTGTACCGCTGGGGGCTATATGGCCATACAAGACAGTACACGAGCCAGAAAGGCCCTACTAGAAGGCCTAAGGACAGAACTTCAAGAGAGGCTGCAGCGCTACAAAGAGCATCAGCATCGAATCAGTGGTGCCCTGGAGAAAGACCTTGAAGAGCAGGCAACGCAAGTTCAGAACGACGAAGTGGTTGACCAACTTGAAAATGAAGCTACGTCGGAGCTGACCCAGATAGAACTCGCCTTAGCACGTATTGAGGCGCAACTGGGTGATTACTGCGAGGAATGTGGCGGTTTAATTGCGCCTGAGCGCCTGAAAGCACTGCCCTATGCTACACGCTGCAAAGACTGCAGTATTATATACAAGTAAGTGTTAGCTTTATGACCGATACTTGCGATTACTTAAGTTAGCAAATAATGGTTGAATTGATTAGTTTTTTTCAAATCGCCGTTTCATAAAATAAACCACACAGGCTAATAGTGCTCCCATAAGTGCCAGTGCCATATCTTTTTGAGCATCCCAGATATCTCCCTGTGCCCCCAGATAGGCTTGGCCTAACTCTTCGCTAAATACTTCTGCTGAAAACCATTCGATAAGTTCATAGAGTGAGGAATGGGACATAATAATCATCACCGGAATAAGCCATCGCAGAAAGGAATCTAAGGGGAAAAGCCTTTCCATCAGCTCTGCCACAAGTGGCAGTATTAATAAACCATAGAGAAAATGCACCCATCGATCATACTGATTACGCTCGAAGCCAAGGCAATGATCTAAAGAGAAACCAAACAGTTCTTGCCACCATAGATCATATGGCACCTCGGAATAAGTGTAATGAGCACCGATTTCATGGAATACCAGGAAGAGAAAAATACAACTCCACGCTAGACGTGAGATATTCCGCCAATACCAGATCCACCCCAACACAGGCACTGCCATAAACACCAGTATATTCTCAAGTAACCAATCAGACCGATAATGGGGCCCAAGCGCTAACCATGTCCATATGAACACAAAGCCAAAGAAGAGCCAGAGAAGATAAGGGTCACGCTTTAAGCGCTGAGGCTTCATTTGATCACTCTTCGGCACACTATTCTCTCCCTACTCAGTGGTCGAACCAACCACCCCTTCGAACTAGGTATTTTTCGGTCTCCAGCACACACATCATAGCGATTCCCATGCTAATCACTAATAAACCATCCATAAAATCTAGTGGCCGAGTATCGAATAGACTATGCATGATCGGCAGATACGTGAAAGCAAGTTGAGAAATAAAGACTACCGTGATCGCTATCAACACAGTGGGGTTCCTCAGCACGCCAAGCAAGTTAAATGAACTCGTGTGTAGGTAACGCACGTTAAATAGATAAAAAATCTCTAATACCACGATGACATTGACCACCAGAGCGCGGGCCATTACAAGCTCATCACCTCGGCTAAGTGAGTAAAAGAAAATACCCAGCGCCGCCGACGTCACCCCCAGATTGAATAGCGCTAAGCTTCCGTCCCTGCTGGCTTGCAGGTTTGACACTAAAGCCGAAACGCGCGGATTACGATGCTTCTTGCTGAATCAATGCTGCAGAAGATGCCTATTGAAGAGATGTAGTAAAAGAGTTCCGAACGCAGCGAGGTTTATTTAGAAGGAAGATATGAGGAGGCTTACAACAATACAGAACATCGCAGCTTTTCGTAGAACCACTACAAAAGAAGTTATGCTAGATTTAGGTGAGAACGACAGAAATGGAGGCGGCCCCAAAAGCCACATCCCGGCACACGCAGCCACCACTACCGTTGCTCCCTTCCGGGCCTGGCGGGGTTTGCAGTTTAGCGTTGCGGGAGGACCTAAGGGGCCACCATAACGGTACACTCTGATATTTCTAAGTGAGTGTACTAATGCTGATGTGGTGGCTACGCCCTGATTTGAACAGGGGACCCCATCATTATGAGTGATGTGCTCTAACCAGCTGAGCTACGTAGCCTTTCCCTCATCAACGGGTGCAGATTATGCCTATCTTAACTATGAAAGGCAAGCCAAAAACGACCTACCTTTCATTCAACTACCCTGTTAAGTGAATAGTGTACTTATAAAGCTGCTTGGACTGCTGGCAGCGCTTCTTCGCCAGCTCGAGTAGTCACCCCTTCGAGCCATGCTGCTAACACATCATCGTTTTCATTAAGGTAACTACGCGCTGCCTCTCGCGGATCCACCCCATCGTCCATAATGGCGCTCATCAATTGGTTTTCCATTTCCAGGGTGAACGTCATATTTTTCAGCAGTTCACCAACATTAGGGCACGCTTCAACAAACCCTGCCCGGGTATTGGTATGCACGGTTGCGCCCCCCAGGTTGGGGCCAAAATAGTCGCCAGCATCAGATAAATACGCCATATCAAAATTAGTGTTCATTGGATGCGGTTCCCAGCCTAAAAACACCATCCATTTTTCATTAGGCACCCTCGCGCGAAGCTCAGCCAGCATACCCGCCTCGCTCGAATCGATGACTTGCCAATCACCAAGCCCATAGGCGTTATCATCAATCATTTGCTCAATCAGCTCGTTACCATCATTGCCAGCTTCAATGCCGTGTAAACGCTGCTCAAACTGATCAGCATGCTCTGCCAGATCATTAACGGAGGTCACGCCCGCATCATAGACATATTGGGGCACTGCCAGGGTGTACTTAGCTCCCTCAAGGTTGACCACTAAGCGCTCAACCTCGCCACGCTCCACATAGGGGTCGCTGATAGAGGCCATCGATGGCATCCAGTTACCTAAAAAGACGTCAAAATCATTATTACCCATGCCCGCATAAGCAATCGGCACCGAGACAGTATCGACACGCGTTTCATAACCAAGTGCTTCCAGTACTTCACTAGCCAATGCTGTCGTTGCTGTAATATCAGTCCAACCCACTTCTGCAAAGCGAACACTACTACACTCATTAGCATAGGCAGCTGCCGGTAAACAGGCAGTCAGCAGTAATGTACTTAGGCTTCGTGTGTATGTCCGTTTCATGTTGATCTTCCCCATTATCGGTTTTATATGAACACGCTCTATACGTAACAGTCGTAGAGACGAGAAAACAACGCAGGCTTTTATTGATTGAACGTTCAATAAAAAAATGTCATCATGGTCAGGTAATCATGCCTACTCCTGGTTTTCAAGGACAGGAGCCAATGGGCATTCAACGTCAGTAGGAGATAGCTGTGCCTAAGGTGGGAATGGAACCGATACGCCGCCAGCAGTTAATTAAGGCTACCATGGCGGCCATTGACGAAGTTGGTTTAGCAGAAGCAACCGTCATGCGAATTGCCCGTCATGCTGGCGTTTCGGCGGGCATTATTAGTCACTACTTTGGCGGCAAGGATGGCCTGCTGGAAGCAACGATGCGGCAGATCTTAACCGATCTTAGTGACGCCGTTGCAGCACGCCGCCGTGCGTTAGAAGACGACTCCCCCCGGGCGCATATTGGCGCCATCATCGAAGGTAACTTTGATCGCACCCAGGTGACCGGCCCTGCCGCCAAAACATGGCTCGCCTTTTGGGCTAGCAGCATGCATAAGCCCGTGCTTCAGCGGCTTCAGAATGTCAACGATCGCCGTTTGTATGCCAATTTATGTCATCAATTCCAGCGCGTCATGCCCCGTGCAGACGCTCGCAATGCCGCCCGTGGCCTAGCCGCGATGATTGATGGTCTATGGCTGCGTGGTGCACTTACACCAGAAGGGCTCGACGCCGCTGAAGCGCGACATCTTGCGCACACCTATCTCGACCAACTGCTTATTCATCATGGATGCCAGCAACGTGCATCCACTGCAGAAACACAGTAAGGAGACCAACATGGCCGCTCAAGATATTCAGCCACTTTATATTGATGGTCGTCCGGTAAACGCCACTTCAGGCGAGACATTTACCGTTTCAAACCCCTACGATGGCAGCCTGCTTGCCACGATTGGCCAGGCAAGCCAAGCTGATGTTGATAGCGCTGTAGAAGCTGCTCAACGCGGACAGCGTCAATGGGCTTCAATGACGGGCATGGAACGCTCACGTGTTCTGCTGCGCGCTGTTGCACTGTTAAGAGAACGCAACGACGAGCTTGCCGAGTTGGAAACTCAAAATACCGGCAAGCCTATTAGTGAAACCGCCAGTGTCGATATTGTGACCGGTGCCGACGCCTTGGAGTACTACGCAGGCCTTGCCCCCGCTATCGAAGGCAGCCAGATTCCGCTGCGTGATAGCTCCTTTGTGTATACCCGTCGCGAGCCACTCGGTGTCATTGGCGCCATTGGCGCCTGGAACTACCCCATTCAAATTGCCTGCTGGAAAGCCGCACCTGCGTTGGCAGCGGGCAACGCCATTGTCTTCAAACCCAGTGAAGTAACACCGCTAACCGCTATCAAGCTGGCTGAAATTTTCACTGAGGCAGGCCTGCCTAACGGTGTTTTCAATGTCGTTCAAGGCGATGGCCGCGTTGGCGCGATGCTGACTGAGCACCCTGGTATCGCCAAGGTATCGTTTACTGGCGAAGTCGGCACGGGCAAAAAAGTGATGGCCGCTGCTGGTGGCTCTACGCTGAAAGACGTCACTATGGAACTAGGCGGTAAGTCTCCGCTGATCGTGTTTGCCGATGCTGATTTAAATCGTGCTGCCGATGCCGCCATGATGGCCAACTTCTACTCCAGCGGCCAGATTTGCACTAACGGCACTCGCGTGTTCGTGGAGCGCAGCGTCAAAGACGCCTTTGAGGCGAAGCTGGTTGAACGCGTTCAGCGTATCAAAGCGGGCGACCCGATGGACCCCAGCGTTAACTTCGGCCCGCTAGTAAGCTTTGAACATCAGCAAAAAGTGCTTTCCTATATTGCCTTGGGTAAAGAGCAAGGCGCACGAGTATTGGCAGGTGGCGATGCGTGGAATAGCGGTGATTGGGCGAAGGGTGCCTGGGCCGCGCCCACCATCTTCACCGATTGCACTGACGATATGCGCATCGTAAAAGAAGAGATTTTTGGCCCAGTAATGTCCGTACTCGCCTTTGAAGGCGAAGATGACGTTATTCGTCGCGCTAATGACACCAAATACGGTCTGGCGGCGGGTGTATTCAGCGAAAGCTTAAACCGTGCTCACCGAGTTATTCACCAGTTGGAAGCTGGCATTTGCTGGATCAACACTTGGGGCGAGTCTCCTTCTGAGATGCCGGTAGGTGGTTACAAAGAGTCGGGCATTGGCCGCGAGAACGGCGTCGAGACGCTCAATCACTACACCCAGACTAAGTCCGTACAGATCGAGATGGGGCCATTTGAGTCGGTGTTCTAAGCGAAGTAATGGACGCTCCCGGTAGGTATATCGAAGAGAAGTATCTCTTTTATGCCTACCGGCTCATTACCCATCATTCGGCTCCTCCAAGGTAAAAGCATGTCTCAATCACGCGAATTTGATTACATCATTATCGGTGCAGGCTCGGCCGGTAATGTACTGGCTACCCGACTCACCGAAGACAGCGACGTCAGCGTTTTGCTGCTTGAAGCAGGCGGCCCTGATTACCGTTTCGATTTTCGCACCCAAATGCCTGCCGCACTGGCCTACCCGCTACAAGGCAAACGCTACAACTGGGCATTTGAAACCGATCCCGAACCGTATATGGATGGCCGCCGTATGGAGTGTGGCCGAGGCAAAGGCCTGGGCGGCTCTTCACTGATCAATGGCATGTGCTATATCCGTGGCAACGCCCTGGATTACGATAACTGGGCCAAGCAACCCGGCTTGGAAGAGTGGGATTACCTCAGCTGCCTGCCCTATTTCAAAAAGTGCGAAACCCGCGATATTGGCCCTAATGATTACCACGGCGGCGACGGCCCGGTCAGCGTGACCACGCCGAAAGCTGGCAATAATCCGCTTTACCGCACGTTTATCGAAGCGGGGAAGCAAGCGGGCTATCCAGAAACCGAGGATGTTAACGGCTACCAGCAAGAGGGCTTTGGCCCCATGGACCGTTTCGTCACGCCCAAGGGGCGCCGTGCGTCGACTGCACGCGGCTACCTGGACACTGCCAAGCAGCGCAGTAACCTGACCATTGAAACCCACGCAGTCACTGATGTGATTGAATTTGATGGCAAACGTGCCGTTGGCGTGCGTTACGAGCAAAAAGGTCAGCCACACAAGGCCCACGCTCGCCGGGAAGTGCTGCTGTGTGGCGGTGCCATTGCCTCACCACAGATTCTTCAGCGCTCTGGCGTAGGCAACCCCGAATGGCTTCGGGAATTAGGCATTTCAGTCGTCCATGAGCTACCCGGCGTAGGCGAAAATCTCCAGGACCACCTTGAGATGTACATTCAGTACGAATGCAAAGAGCCTATTTCGCTGTATCCGGCGCTGAAATGGTACAACCAGCCAAAAATTGGTGCCGAGTGGTTATTTAAAGGTACTGGCGTTGGCGCCAGCAACCAGTTTGAATCCTGCGGTTTTATTCGTAGCAATGATGAGGAAGAGTGGCCAAACCTGCAGTACCACTTCCTGCCCATCGCGATCAGTTACAACGGTAAAAGCGCTGTTCAGGCACATGGCTTCCAGGCCCACGTTGGCTCGATGCGCTCGGAAAGCCGTGGACGAATTCGCTTAACCTCGAAAGACCCACACGCGGCACCCAGCATCTTGTTTAACTACATGGCCAAAGAGAAAGATTGGCAAGAGTTCCGCGATGCGATTCGCTTAACCCGCGACATCATCGCGCAACCAGCGTTTGATAAGTACCGTGGCCGTGAAATTTCCCCTGGCCCTAGCGTACAAAGCGATGAAGAACTCGATAACTTCGTCAAGCAACACGCTGAAACGGCTTATCACCCGTGTGGCAGTTGCCGCATGGGCGAAGGTGAGATGGCAGTGACCGATAGCCAAGGCCGCGTACATGGGCTCGAAGGCCTGCGCGTTGTCGATGCTTCGCTGTTCCCGGTGATCCCTACCGGCAACCTAAACGCGCCTACTATTATGCTGGCGGAGAAAATTGCTGACCGCATCCGTGGACGTGAACCTTTGCCACGCGCCAAGGTGGATTATTACGTCGTTCACGGCGCACCCGCTAAACAGGTTTAGTTGCAGCACCCAAACCTGCATGCAACATGCTAAACGCCATGGCCACTCGCCATGGCGTTTTTTTATGGCCTATTTACGCTACAGTAAAGAGACTATAGCGAATGTATAAGAGTGAAATGCTTGCACTGATATAGGTGACTCTGACAATATTCAAACATACGTTTAAATACGTCCACAATTAATCACCCACGGAGAAACATCCATGCTCACCTTACTACTCATTGTGCTTGCCGTTGCAGGCTTGCTCGTGGTGATGCGCCGCGAAGCAGGCGCTACGCCAGCACTGGCCCTGCTTGGCGTACTGGGCTTAGTAGGCTTAGTGCTTGGCGCAAGCGTTATTGGCACACTGCTATTGATTGCGGCCGCCGCCGTTGCAATTGCTGGTCTACCAGCATTGCGCAGCAAGTGGCTGACGCCGCGTATTTTCGCCACCTTCAAAAAGGTAGCGCCGAAAGTGTCCGATACGGAGCGCACGGCATTAGAAGCGGGCAGCGTCTCCTGGGATGGCGAGCTCTTCTCTGGCAAACCTCAATGGGAGTCGTTACTTAACTATAAAGACGACGGTCTGAGCGAGGCAGAACAAGCGTTTTTGGATAATCAATGTTCGAAAGCAGCTGGCATGTGTAACGCCTGGGATATCGCCCAAGAACGCGCTGACCTACCCCAACAACTGTGGGATTATCTAAAGAAAGAAGGCTTCTTCGGCATGATTATTCCGAAGGAGTACGGCGGCCTCGGATTCTCAGCTAAGGCACAGTCCATGGTACTGCAGAAGCTCTCAGCTAATGAGACGCTGATGGTCACCGTTGGCGTACCGAACTCACTCGGCCCAGGCGAACTGCTGCTTAAATACGGTACTCAACAACAGAAAGATCACTACTTGCCCCGCCTTGCTGATGGCCGTGAAATCCCCTGCTTCGGCCTAACTGGCCCGCGTGCAGGCTCTGATGCCACGTCGTTACCGGATACAGGCGTTGTCTGTAAGCAAGTTATCAATGGCGAAGAAGTGCTTGGCTTACGCCTTAACTTCGAAAAACGCTGGATTACCCTGGCTCCCATCGCCACCGTGGTAGGCCTAGCCTTCCGTCTTTTCGATCCAGAAAAATTGCTCGGTGACGAAGAAGACCGGGGTATTACTCTTGCACTCGTTCCCCGGGATACTCAGGGCATGGACATCGGTCGCCGTCACCACCCTATCGGCAGCCCGTTTATGAACGGCCCGATTAAAGGTAACGACGTGTTTGTGCCGCTGGATACCATTATTGGTGGCCCAGACATGATCGGCCAAGGCTGGCGCATGCTGGTCGAGTGCCTCTCGATTGGTCGCTGCATTACCTTGCCTTCTGGTGCGACCGGCACCGCCCGCTACGCGCTAGGCTGGAGCGGTGGTTTTACCCGCGTACGTCGCCAGTTCAACGTACCCGTCGCTGAAATGGAAGGCGTACAAGAGCCGTTAGCACGCATGGCCTCGCTGGCTTACATCTCTGCTGCTACGGTTTACCAGACCGCCAACCTGATCGACCATGGCGAAAAACCCGCTGTTCCTTCAGCCATCTTGAAGAGCCAATTGACCGAGTTCCAGCGCGTGCTGCTTAGCGACGCAATGGATGTTCACGGTGGTAAAGCCGTTACCCTGGGTCCACGCAACTACCTAGGCATTGGCTACAGTGCTAACCCGGTGGCAATCACCGTGGAAGGCGCCAACATTATGACCCGCAACCTGATGATCTTTGGTCAAGGTGCGATTCGCTGCCATCCCTATGTACTGGACGAGCTAGCCGCTAAAGATGCCAACGACGTTAAAGCCTTCGACAAAGCCTTCTTTGGCCACGCAGGGCTGATTTTCGGCAATGCTGCCCGTGCCTTTACGCTTGGGTTTGGCTTGGGCAAAGCAAATGTACCTTTTAGTGGCCCTGCGGCTACCTACGCCCAGGATATTGCACGCATTTCAGCAGGCTTTGGCCTATGTGCCGACGCCGCCATGGCCAGCCTTGGCTCTGAACTCAAGAAGCGCGAAATGCTGTCAGCACGCTTGGGTGATGTTCTGTCTAATCTGTATCTAGCTTCCATGGTACTGAAACAGTGGCACACCGGTGACCAAGTAGAGGGTGAAGAAGCGCTGCTACACTATAGCCTGCGGTTCTTGCTAAACCGTGCCGAACAGGCGTTCGTTGAAATTTTCGATAACCTACCGAACCGCGTGTTAGGCAAGGCATTGAAAGTTATCATAATGCCGACCGGCCGCCGTTGGAATAAACCGCATGACGACTTGGCTCGCGATATCGCACAGCGCGTATCCACACATAGCGCCCTGCGCAGCAAGCTACTTTCCAATACATGGGATAAAGATGATGGCGCAGAGTCTAACCCGCTTGCCCGCTACAATGCGCTGCTGGTGGATTATGACCGTGCCGAAACCCTCTACCGCACGGTGAACAAAGCCTATGCCAAAGGTGAGCTGCCACAAACGGCACTACACCCTGAAGCACGCATTGAAGCCGCACTGGACAAAGGGATTATCAAAGAAGACGACGCACAGTTTATGCGCACTTTCGAGGCGGAAGTACTCGAGATGCTGACGGTTGATGATTTCGCCTATGACGCGTTTGCTAATGATAAATCGACGTTGATTAATCACAATGCAGCGCCTGTGGCTACGCCGCAGCAAGCAGAAACCAGCGTTAAGTAGTCCTTTCTCGCTTTAACTAGCGATCCTAACCGGCCTCTCCAGGCCGGTTTTTTACGTATATTTTCAAAAACGAAACAAACGAACATTCGCTTATCTCACTCAGTGGCTGCTTTCCTTCTCTAAACACCTCGTTTTAATGCCAATTTCTCACCAAAACAACCGTCATTCAGCACTCCCCACCGCCGGAGCAGCAGCGATATACGCCTAAAAGCGAATACAAACAGCTACAAAAGTCGTTGCAAGTTCGCAAATGATCAACTAGCCTTTCGTTATTGAAAATAAAGTGAATGGAAGTCCGCTTGATGGTTGGCTGACAATAAAGTGCAAACAGCCAAGGCTAACATCTCGAATAAGCGAGTATTGCTTCACTTTCATCAATAGCGATCAACGCAAGACCTCTACCAATAACATTATCTATAACAATGACGTTAGCGAGATCGGCATGTCCTTACATCTGCAAAATATCGACCACATCGTCGGTGGTGAATCCCATATCAGTGGGGTGGACCTCGAGCTGGAGCCGGGTTCTTTCAATGTGCTGCTAGGGCGAACCCTGGCAGGTAAAACAACGCTCATGCGATTAATGGCGGGTTTGGAGCAACCTACCCGGGGGCGAATCTACATGGATGGCAAGGATGTCACGGGCGTATCCGTCCGCAAGCGCAATGTCTCCATGGTGTATCAGCAATTCATCAATTACCCAAGCCTTAATGTTTACGACAATATAGCGTCACCACTTAAGCTGGCTAAGGCATCCAAGCAGGAAATCGACAAGCGTGTGCGTGAAACTGCCGCCATGCTGGGGATTGACCACTTGCTGGACCGCTTGCCGCTTGAGCTTTCTGGTGGGCAACAGCAGCGTACCGCCATGGGCCGCGCTTTGGTTAAGGATGCGGACCTGATCCTGTTTGATGAACCGTTAGTCAATCTTGACTACAAACTGCGTGAAGCGTTGCGCGATGAACTTCGCGGGCTATTCAAGGCACGTAACTGCATTGCCGTTTATGCCACCACCGAGCCCAACGAAGCGCTAGCGTTAGGAGGCAACACTGCCGTATTGCATGAAGGCAAGCTGCTGCAATATGGCCCAACCGAGCAAATTTATCGCGAGCCTAACGGCATCCTAAGCGCTGAGATGTTTTCAGAACCGCCTATCAATATTGTGCCTGGGCATCTTACTGCCAATGAAATCACCTTCGACCAGGATATCCATTTCCCCTGCGATGTGGCGCTACGCAACTTACCCGCGGGAGCATACCGATTTGGAGTCCGTGCCTCTCACGTCAGCCTACAGCCGAATGCAGCAGATGATCTAGAGCTTGAAGTTGAAGTTGAAGTGGCTGAAATCAGCGGTTCGGAAACCTTCCTTCATGTGCGGCACAACTTATTTTCTTTAGTACTCCATTTGCTTGGTATTCATACACCTAAAGTCAATCAGCGCATAAAGATCTACTTCCCTACCCACAAGCTGTTTGTCTTCGATCAGCAGGGTTCTATTGTCCATACGCCGGAAACACGGGGAGTGAATCAGCATGGCTGAGATCATACTAAAGGCTCTCGCGCATACTTATAGCGCTAACCCGACATCACCTGAAGATTACGCGATTCGCCAGATGGAACATATCTGGCACCAAGGCGGCGCTTATGCCCTGCTGGGGCCATCGGGGTGTGGCAAATCCACCCTGCTGAACATTATTTCCGGGCTGCTCGAACCTTCCGAAGGGGATGTGCTGTTTGATGGCCAGCGAGTTAACGAGTTGCCGCCTGAGGAACGTAACATCGCTCAGGTTTTTCAGTTCCCGGTGATTTACGACACCATGACGGTGTTTGATAACCTCGCCTTTCCATTGCGTAACATCAACATTCCAGGCCATCGCATCACGCCCAAGGTAGAGGAAGTCGCGGAGATTCTGGAGTTAACCCCCCTGCTAAAGCGTAAAGCCAAAGGGCTGACCGCCGATGAGAAGCAGAAGGTTTCAATGGGGCGCGGCTTGGTGCGCGATGATGTCTCGGCAATTCTGTTTGACGAGCCATTAACGGTTATCGACCCACAGCTCAAGTGGAAATTACGCCGCAAGCTGAAGGAGATTCACCAGCGCTTCAATATCACCATGATTTACGTCACCCATGACCAGCTGGAAGCGGCAACTTTTGCCGACAAAATCGCTGTGATGTATGAAGGTCAGGTGGTTCAGTTCGGCACTCCTCAAGAACTCTTTGAAACCCCCGCGCATACCTTTGTTGGCTATTTTATTGGCAGTCCCGGCATGAACATTTTGGATGTACGCCACCATGCGGGGGAAGTCATCTTTGCTGATATACCGCTCCCCATACCGCAGACGTTTGTTGACGCCATTGCCAATACCAAAAGTTCGAATATAAAAATCGGCATTCGCCCCGAGTTTGTAACTGTGCATGCCAGCAAACGTGAAGGTGCCCTGCCCGCTCGTAAACGGCAGGTGCAAGATCTAGGCACCTACTCAATTGTTACCTTTGAGTTGGGTGGTCAGGCGTTCAAGGCACGCTTGCCGGAAGGTCACCCTGAATTCGGAGACGATATTTATCTCACCTTCGACCACGATCAGTTAGGGCTGTTTGTGGACGAATACCGGGTGGAGGTTACCTCATGAATAATAAAGTCTATAACAACCGCGCTTGGTTATTAGTCCTACCAATGTTAGTGCTCGTGGCGTTTTCCGCCATTATCCCCTTGATGACAGTGGTCAACTACTCGGTACAGGACGTGCTAGGTCCCAACGCCAGCTTCTTTACCGGCACCGAGTGGTTTCGCACTATGCTCAACGATTCGGCGCTGCAAGCTGCATTTGGTCGGCAGATAATGTTTTCATTGATTATTCTGGCTATCCAGATCCCACTGGGAATAGGAATAGCGCTGATTATGCCAAAACAGGGCTGGCAGGCGTCCGCCGTACTAATTCTGATTACCCTGCCCCTGCTAATTCCTTGGAACGTCGTTGGCAGTATCTGGCAAATCTTTACCCGTGGCGATATTGGGTTAATGGGCTGGGGGCTGCGCGAGCTGGGTATTAATTACAATATTACCCGTAATGCCGGTGACGCCTGGGCGACCATTATTTTAATGGATGTTTGGCACTGGACACCGCTTGTCGCAATGCTCTGCTATAGCGGGCTGCGCTCTATTCCTGAAGCCTACTATCAAGCGGCAAGGATTGACCGTGCTTCTAAGTGGGCAGTGTTTCGCTATATTCAGCTGCCGAAGCTAACCAACGTTCTGGTCATCGCGGTACTGCTGCGCTTCATGCACTCCTTCATGATCTACGCCGAGCCCTTTGTGTTAACCGGAGGTGGACCTGGCAGTTCAACCACGTTCCTAACCCAATCGCTTGCCACCATGGCTATCGGCCAGCAAGATCTGGGGCCTTCTGCCGCCTTCTCGATCATCTACTTCCTCGTCATTCTGCTAGTCAGCTGGGTGTTCTATACCACCATCATGCATCTGCAGAAAGACAAGAATTCACAGGGAGGCGTGTAAGATGTCTTACCAACTTGAAAACACCCAGCAGGGTGAAAAATACAACACTATTTTCAGTAAGGTGCCAGCAGCTGAGCGACGCAAGCGCCACTCACGCTCTCGGCTGAGAAAGCGGCTTCTGCTTGGCACCTATATCGTGCTGCTGGTACTGCCCCTTTATTGGCTGCTCAATATGTCGCTGCAGACTAACAGCGAGATCCTCGGGTCGATGACGCTGTGGCCGCAAAACCTGACCTTTGACAACTACATCGGCATCTTCACTAACCCAAGCTGGTACATGGGGTACGTCAACTCCATCATGTATGTGGTGATGAATATGATCATCACCATGTTAGTGGCACTTCCGGCCGCCTATGCCTTCAGCCGTTACAAGTTCATCGGTGATAAGCACCTGTTCTTCTGGCTATTAACCAACTTGATGGCGCCACCCGCAGTATTTTTGCTGCCCTACTTCCAGCTTTATTACTCGGTCGGCTTATTCGATACGCACATCGCCGTAGCGCTAGCTCACTGCCTATTCAATATTCCGCTGGCCATCTGGATTCTGGAAGGTTTTATGAGCAGCGTGCCTAAGGAAATCGACGAAACTGCCTATATCGACGGCTACAGCTTTCCCAAGTTTTTCATCAAGATCTTCATTCCCATGATCAGTTCTGGCATTGGCGTGGTGCTTTTCTTCCTGTTCATGTTTTCCTGGGTTGAACTGCTGCTGGCACGCACACTGACGTCTACAGACGCTCAGCCGATCGGCATGATCATGACCAGGACCTCGACGGCATCAGGTATCGACTGGGGCACCCTTGCTGCCGCCGGTATGTTGACCATTGTTCCCGGCATTCTGGTGGTTTACTTCGTACGCAATCATATCGCCAAGGGCTTTGCCCTGGGCCGCACCTGAGTAGGAGGAAACCTTATGTCCTGGATGGTATGGACTTTACCGACGGCTATTTTCTTTTCTTCCATTGCGGCCATGCTCGCTGGCATGACGATCTGGGAACTACGCTCGCCAAGCATTGAAAGAAAGGGATTTTTACCCATTAGCACCACCCGCGGTGATCGGCTGTTTATCGGCTTGATGTCTGCCGCGTTTATTCACTTGGGCTTCATTGGGTTCACGTCGCTTTCAATTTGGATTGCACTAGCACTTTCAGCGGTATGGCTGCTGGTGTTAATGCGCTGGGGTTAGCCAATCAGCAATTCCAGGAAAACCCTGGCGTTAAGTACGGCAGTATCAAGGACGCTCAAGATATCAGGGAAGAGCACAACAAAACGAGGTCAATATGCGCAACAACAAGTTCAAACTTACTACCCTCGCCGCCAGCCTCATGCTCGCATCGGGGACACTGATGGCAGACGATCACGATGCGCGGGCAATCGCGGAGCGCTTGGTCGACGAACACTTCCAAAACTCTACCTTGAGTCGTGAAGAGCAAATCGAAGAACTTCTGTGGTTTGCAAAAGCAGCTGAGCCTTTCCGCGGTATGGATATTCAAACTGTCGCAGAAGGCTTGACCACTCACGTCTATGAAAGTGAAGTGCTCGCAGAAGCATTCAGTGAGTTAACCGGTATCAACCTTACTCATAATATTATCGGCGAAGGCGACGTCGTTGATACGATGCAAAATCAGATGCAATCAGGTAACAGCATCTACGACGGTTTTGTTAATGACACCGACGCTATCGGCACGCACATTCGTTACGGCACCACCATCAACCTCACCGAGGCGATGGAAAACGAATGGGCTGACTACACACTTCCAACGCTGGACCTAGACGACTTCATTGGCTTGCAGTACGGCACTGGCCCCGATGGCAGCCTATACCAACTACCCACTCAGCAGTTCGCCAACCTTTACTGGTTCCGTTATGACTGGTTCCAGCGCGAAGACCTGCAAGATCAGTTCCGTGAAATCTATGGCTATGATCTTGGGGTACCCACCAATTGGACGGCTTATCAAGATATTGCCGAGTTCTTTACCAAACATGTTGGTGAAATCGACGGCACTACCGTCTATGGCCACATGGACTACGGCCGTCGTGATCCGTCGCTTGGCTGGCGCTTCCACGACTCCTGGCTCTCAATGGCCGGCATGGGTAGCCCGGGCGTACCATCAGGTAATCCAGTCGATGACTGGGGTATTCGCGTTAACGAAGATAGCCAGCCGGTAGGTGCCAGCGTTAGTCGTGGCGGTGCAACCAACTCGCCAGCGTCTGTCTTTGCCATGCAAAAAGCCGTTGATTGGCTACGTGACTTCGCACCGCCTGAAGCACAGGGCATGACCTTTGGTGAAGCGGGTCCTGTGCCTGCTCAAGGTCATATTGCTCAGCAAATTTTCTGGTACACCGCCTTTACAGCAGACATGACCGATCCTGCTGTAGCAGTGACCGACGATGAAGGCAACCCACTTTGGCGCATGGCACCTTCCCCTACCGGCCCTTACTGGGAAGAAGGCATGAAAGTGGGTTATCAGGATGTAGGTGCATGGACGTTCTTTGACTCCACACCCGAAGACCGTCGAACCGCTGCTTGGCTATTTGCCCAGTTTACGGTAGCTAAAACTACCTCTCTTGAAAAACTGATGGCTGGCCTAACGCCGATTCGTGAATCTGACATTTTCTCTGAGCAGATGACCGAAATGGCACCCAAGCTTGGTGGTTTGGTTGAGTTCTACCGCAGCCCCAACGAATCCAACTGGACGCCTACCGGCACCAACGTACCCGATTATCCGCGTATGGCTCCGCTATGGTGGCAAAACCTAGCACCGGTAATGAGCGGCGAAGTTACCCCTCAAGAGGGCTTGGATAAGCTGGCGGCAGATATGGATAACACCATGTACCGCTTAGCTCGCGCAAACGTCTTCGATAGCTACGCCCCAGCGCTTAACGAAGAGCGCGACCCGCAATACTGGCTGGATCAAGAAGGCTCTCCTAAGCAAAAGCTTGATGATGAAATGCCGCAAGGAACGACCGTTCCTTACGATGAAATGATGGAAGCCTGGATGGAAGCGGGTACCCGCTAATCCAGTTGGGGCGGGCTTCGGCCCGCCCTGTTAAGGCTCAAAAACTAGGTTTCATCAGCGGCGAGCAGATAACAGCAAGGCTCGCTGGTCTACATAGGCTTATTGCTTTGTTGTCATGTTGAAACCGCTACCTAAACACGGGGCTTTTTCTTTGTTAATTGGAACCGCTATGAAACTGCGTAACCGGAATATCGAGAAATTGCACACTGACGACTTTGACGCACTAATCATCGGTGGCGGCATTAACGGCGCAGCAACTGCAGCCGCGCTTGCAGGCAAAGGCGCTAAAGTCGCCTTAATAGACCGCGGTGATTTTGCAGGAAGCACCAGTATGCACTCCTCCAACTTAGTTTGGGGAGGCATTAAGTATATGGAAAGCAAGGATTTCGCATTAGTACGCAAGTTGTGCAAAAGCCGTAATCACTTGATTAAAAGTTACCCATCTACCGTTCAGGAAATTCGCTTTCTTACTACCATCAGCAAAGGTTTCCGCCATTCACCCTGGTATTTGTGGGCAGGCACCTGGCTCTACTGGCTGATGGGAAACGGGTTTACTAAGCTGCCCCGCTTACTATCTCCCAAGAACATTAAGCAAGAAGAACCCATCATTGATATCGAAGGCTCAGTCGGTGGGTTTGAATACTCAGATGCCTACTTACACGATAACGATGCCCGATTTGTATTTAACTTTGTTCGCCATTCGCTTAACTATGGGGCGATTGCAGCCAATTATGTTGAGTCGCTTGGTGCTGAACGTGAAGGACAGCACTGGGTAACGAAAGCGCGCAATGTCATGGATGGCAGCACGTTTAATATCCGTTCCAAAGTATTGATTAATGCTGCTGGCCCCTGGGTAGACCAGCACAACGCACTTACCGGCGAGAAAACCACCCATCAACATCTTTACTCAAAAGGCATTCATCTGATCGTTCCGCAATTGACGGAAACTAAACGGGTACTGGCGTTTTTTGCCGACGATGGACGACTGTTTTTTGTTATTCCCATGGGGAATCGCACCTGCATCGGCACGACTGATACACATATGGAACATCCAGAGGTGGATGTCACCGCTGAAGATATTGAATTTGTATTGGAAAATATCAATAAGCGCCTAACATTAGAAAAGCCGCTTACCCAAGACGATATTATTTCAACACGCTGTGGTGTTCGGCCGCTGGCTATCAAAGCGGATCAAGGTAACGATCGCGATTTTCTCCAGCTGTCGCGTAAACATGTCATCGATACCAATGCGGATAGCGCCCACATTAGTATTTTTGGCGGTAAATTAACCGACTGCTTGAATGTAGGTGATGAAATCGCAGAAGAAGTGGTCCGCCTAGGTGTCAATCTCAGCGATATCAACTATCGCTGGTACGGAGAGCCACCAGAGCCTGTTAAACAGCAGTTTATGGACCAAGCTAAACGGATGAATCTAGATGCGATGACCGCACCGACGTCTACCGAGCCGCTCTCTTCCCGGCTGTGGCGGCGTTATGCAGAGCAGGCCATGCAAATGCTGGAAAAAATTCGTCAGGATCCTGCGGAAGCCGATATTCTCATTGAAGGTACCGAATATATTCGCTGCGAACTAGAGCATGCCCGAGACCACGAAATGATTACGCAACTGGAGGACTTCCTGCGCCGAAGAGCCAAAGTGTCACTGGTTGTTCACCATGAACAGCTGCGCCACTCTAAGGGGCTGAAAGAAGCTTGTCGTGTCCTATTCGGAGACCAAGCGGAAGAGCGCTTTGCTACCTACTTTGCTGAAAATCGTGACACCTCACAGCCCTTCGTTGCACAAGCAGAGCCACAGAACACTCACTGATTAACCATCAACAACATTAAAAAGCCGCTATCATCGGTAGCGGCTTTTGCCTATTGAAGTAGCCAATAAACGGTTGTTAATTACAACGCACGCGATTCACGGCATCTAGCCAACCCTGGTACAACTCCTCCCGAGTCGATTCTGGCATTTTAGGTGTAAAGCTCTTTTCGCAACGCCAGAGTTGCTCAATTTCTTCAAGTGTGTCATACCAACCCAAACGCAAGCCTGCCAAATAAGCAGCTCCAAGCGCTGTCGTTTCGAGAATAGTCGGCCTATCCACCTGGACATCGAGCATATCGGCTAAAAACTGCATCACCCAGCTGTTTTTCACCATGCCACCATCGACACGTAGGTTACCAGGCGTGGCTTCCATATCGTCGTTCATACAGTGCTGAAGGTCACGGGTCTGGTAACACACCGCCTGGAGCCCCGCCGCAACGATTTCGGCAATACCGGTATCCCGGGTGAGGCCAAAAATTGCCCCTCGCGCTTTAGGGTCCCAATGGGGCGCGCCCAAGCCAGTAAAGGCCGGTACCAAGTAAACGCTATGTCCGCTACGGGTTTCTTTAGCAAGCGCCTCTGTTTCTGACGCATCTGCAAACAGGTTCAACCCATCGCGTAGCCACTGCACAGTCGCTCCAGCAACAAAAATACTGCCTTCCATCGCATAGGTCGGCTTGCCATTAATTCGGTAACCAATGGTGGTTAGCAGGCGATTTCGTGATACCGAGGGTGTATCCCCGGTGTTAACGATCATAAAACATCCGGTGCCATAGGTGCTTTTACCCATTCCTGGCTGAAAGCACGCTTGCCCCACTAACGCGGCCTGCTGATCCCCTGCCACACCCGCAATAGGGATAGACGCCCCTAACCAATCTGCGTCAGTGGTGCCAAAATCATCGCTGGAATCTTTTACCTCGGGCAGCATGTTGGCAGGAACGTTAAACAACGCTAACAGCTCATCGTCCCATGTTTGATTATGGATATTAAAAATGGCTGTTCGCGATGCGTTGGTAGCATCAGTGACGTGTTGCTTGCCATTCGTTAATCGCCAAATCAAAAAGGTATCGATAGTGCCAAAGAGTAGCTCACCACGCTGCGCACGCTCGCGGGCCCCTGCTACATTATCGAGTATCCAGGCGAGCTTGGTGGCAGAAAAATAGGGGTCTATTAAGAGGCCTGTCTTCGCTTGTACTGCCTCTGTATGCCCTTCGTCACGGAGTGTTTGACAAAGTTCAGAGGTACGCCGATCCTGCCAGACAATCGCATTATAGAGCGGCTTACCCGTCACTCTATCCCACACCACCGTGGTTTCACGTTGGTTAGTAATGCCAATTCCATCAATCTGCTCTGGCGAAATATTCGCCTTTTCTAATACCTCACGACAGGTGGCGAGGACAGTCTCCCAAATATTTTCGGGATCATGCTCTATCCACCCATCCTGAGGGAAGTGCTGAGGAAATTCCTGTTGGGCAACCGCCTCTATTTGGCCTTGGCGGTCAAATAAAATGGCGCGCGAGCTGGTCGTACCTTGATCGATGGCGAGAATAAAGGAGGACATATCACGTTCACTTTGTTGTAGGTTCTTTCGGTTTTGTGTGTTTTGTTTCGCTTTATTATCATCCAAGGCTACTCTAGCCGCCCCAAATGCTCAAGTATGAAACTGCGCTCCTTCACTCCTAAACTCGTCGGTGGCCATCTTCTGCCTTAGCTTACGCATCATGCTTAAGCGATATGCAACGCGACACCGTGCTGCGATAACAGCTGCAGAATCGATTCAGGAGGCTTCCGATCAGTGAACAGAGCATCGAGCTGGGAAATATTCCCTTGGCGCACCACCGGATTACGATGAAATTTTGAGTAATCTGCGGCGAGATAAATGCGTCGCGAATTGGCAATGATCGCTTGAGCAACGCGTACTTCCTGGTAATCAAATTCAAGGAGCGAGCCATCCTCATCAATACCACTGATCCCGATGATTCCGTAATCCACTTTAAATTGATTGATAAAATCGATAGTGGCTTCGCCGATAATACCGCCATCGCGAGAGCGAACTTGCCCGCCAGCAATAATCACCGTGAAGTCCTCTTTGTGCTGAAGAATGGCGGCCACGTTAAGATTATTAGTAATGATTTCTAAGCCCTGGTGCTCAAGCAATGCCTGAGCGATCATCTCGTTACTGGTACCGATATTAATAAACAGTGAAGAGTGATGAGGAATTTGCTGCGCTAGGCAGTGAGCAATCCGCTCTTTCTCTTCTAAATGTAGCGTTTTACGCGTGCTGTAGGCGGTGTTAACAGTGCTCGACTCTATTCCTACACCGCCATGCACACGACGAACCCGCCCTTCGTTTGCTAGCGTATTTAAATCACGCCGAATGGTTTGTGGCGTCACTGCAAAGTGATCGGTCAGCTGCTCAATGCTCATATAGCCATGCTGGCGTACTAACTCGACGATAGCATCTTGGCGAAACTGTTGGTTCATAAGCCCGGCCTGTTCGTTATTTATTGGTGTATAAGTGCTGTTCTCTATGGGCTATAGAGTAGCAAATTTTCGAAATTCAATAATACGAACATTGGGCCTTCCCCATTTTCTCGCTAAGTACCTGCTCCATTAGAGCGGCCAGGCCCATAAAATGGCAGGAATAGCGACTACCATCACTACTAACGAAAGTGGAAGGCCGAGCTTCCAATAATCACCAAATTGATAGCCGCCCGGGCCTAACACTAGCGTATTGGACTGGTGTCCTATCGGCGTTAGAAAAGCACATGAGGCACTGACGGCCACTATCATTAAAAAGGGATCGAGTGATACATCAAAACCACTCGCAAGACTGGCGGCAATAGGCGCCATCAACAGCGCGGCTGCGGCGTTATTGACCACGTTGGAAAGTAACATTGAGAGCATAAATAGCCCTGCCAATGAAACAATAATGGGCCACTCAACGCCGAATCGTAGTAATGCATCAGCAATAATTTCAGCGCCACCGCTCGTTTCAAGCGCTTCTCCCACCGGCAGCATAGCCGCCAAGAGAACAATAACGGGACCATCAATGGCTTGGTAACCTTCTCTCAGCGGCAGTACACCAATCAGCAGTGATATCAACGCCGCGCTACTCATGGCAACAGCGGCAGGCAGAAGATCAAACAGCATTGCAATAATGGCGAGGGCAAAAATACCAATCGACAGCGCCAATTTTCGCGGTTGACCTAAGTGAAGCTCACGATTAGCCAGCGGCAAACAACCAAGGGTCGCTAAGCTATCGGCGATTTCATTTTCACTGCCTTGTAACAGCAGTACATCACCGGTTTGAAAACGAATGTCTCGAAGACGCTGCTTTAAACGCCCCCCATCCCGAGCTACCGCCACTAAATGCAGGCCGAACTGTTGATTTAACCTCAGCTGGCGTACGCTTCGATTGACCATCATTGAATCGTTACGCACCACCGCTTCAATCAGCTGCAGACCTTCCGTATCGACAGGCTGGCGCTCATCCGACGGTTGTGAAGCCCCATTCTCACTATCGGCCTCATCGCTATCTTTTTCATCTTCTTCTGGTTCCGCAATGGCGCTCAACCCTACTTTATCTTCCAGCAGCTTAAGCTCATCAGGCCCTGCTTCCAGCAGCAAAATGTCCCCCTCTCGAAGCACCCCATGAAATGAGTACCCTGCGCGGCGATTATCTTCCCGTACCACGGCAAGTACTGGGATGGTCTCTTCTAGCTCATCATGTAGTTGCTGGAGTGTCAGACCATTAGCCTTTGACTCTTCTGAGACCTTTAGCTCAACCAAATAATTAGCAGTATCAAACATTTCTTCGGTTGAAGCCTGCCCACTGCGCTTAGGCGTTAAGCGCCAGCCCACAAGCACAATAAACACCAGACCGGCTAACGCAACGGCAACCCCCACTGGGGTAAAGCTGAACATACCGAAGTTTTCACCGGTGATATTACCCCGGTATGTGGCAATAATGATGTTGGGTGGCGTGCCAATCAGCGTGGTTAAGCCTCCCAGCAATGAACCAAACGCCAACGGCATTAATAATAGCGACGGGGATGTGTTGTGCTCTCGAGCAAGCCGCATGGCAACGGGCAACAGTAACGCCAGTGCCCCTACGTTATTCATAACCCCAGAAAGCACCACGACCGTGCCGACCAACACGAGTAATTGTAGTAGCAGCCGTTCACCTACTTTGAGCACTTGATTGGCGATGATATCGACAACACCCGAGCGCTCAAACCCTCGGCTAATGACCAATACCGCGGCCACCGTAATCACGGCTGGATGCCCAAAGCCTTTAAAAGCCTCATCGCTAGGCACAAGCCCAAGCATTACCGAGCCAAGCAACGCCGCAAGCGCGACTAAGTCATAGCGAAATCGACCCCACATAAAAGCGGCAAGCGTTAATCCCAAAACGATAAAGACCAGCGTACTGGGCGCAAGCCCGATGCTTTCCATTGTCATGCGATGTCCATCTCCTTGTGTTGGGTACGCTCGGCTGATGTGCCAAATAACTAGCAACACATTAGATGATGACTATACGGCCGTATAGCCCTAGAAGAGCAGAGCAACAAAAGAACGTTAGGCCAATAAAATGCCTGGCCACGCCAGGCATTCATAAAAAGTGGTTAAAGGACCACTAAGCCACACAGCTCACTCTATGTTGCCAAAAATGGCGGCAAAGCGTGGCCATTTAACCAGGCGTGTAAACGTATTAAGGCAGTAGCACGGTCGAGCCAGTTGTTTTGCGGCTTTGCAGGGCATCTTGAGCCTTTCCTGCGTCCTGAAGCGGGTAGCGATTTGCTACGTCAATATGAAGCTTGCCGCTTTTGATCATGCCAAAAAAGTCATCGCACATCATTTCAAAGCGTTCACGGGTATCCGCATAGCCGTTCAAACTTGGGCGGGTTACAAAGAGCGCGCCTTTTTGGTTCAGAATACCTATATTAACCCCGTCTACTGGGCCAGACGCATTACCAAAGCTGACCATTAGCGAACGAGGCTTCAGGCAGTCTAACGACATTTCCCAGGTATCTTTTCCTACGGAGTCATAAACCACATCGCACATTTCGCCATTGGTTAGCTCACGTACCCGCTCTACCACATTCTCTTCGCTGTAGTTGATCGTTGCCCATGCACCGTTGGCCATCGCCAGGTCGGCTTTCTCTTTTGAGCTAACCGTTCCAATCAGTTTAACGCCTAGCGCTTTGGCCCACTGGCAGGCAATCGAGCCAACGCCTCCAGCAGCGGCATGAAAAAGAATGGTCTCACCGCCCTTTAGCGCATAAGTTTGACGCAGCAGATACTGCACGGTTAGCCCTTTCAGCATACTGGCCGCAGCGGTTTCAAAATCAATAAAGTCCGGCAGCTTAATCACCTTGGCCGCTGGCAAGGTATGCATCTCTGCATAGGCACCCAATGGCCCTTGTGCATACGCTACCCGGTCACCCTCTTTTAGATGGGTAACGCCTTCACCCACAGCGTCGACAACCCCTGCACCTTCAGTGCCTAATCCAGAAGGCATAGATGGCGCAGGATAGAGCCCTGTACGAAAGTAGATATCGATAAAATTCAGGCCCACCGCTTTATTAGCAATACGCACTTCACCGCTGCCGGGTGCCTTAGGCTCTGTGTCGACCCACTCCAATACACCTGAATCGCCCGTTTTTGAAAACTGAATACGTTTAGACATCTGGGCATACTCCCATTATTAATTACTGGACACACATTAGCAGGCTATCCAACCGCGTTGTGCGTCTCAAATCAAGCGATTAGCCAGCCATACAGGACATATTGCTGTCATGCACTCATGCTAGACTATCTGAAAATGTTGATAACAATGCTTATCGATTACTCTAAAACGGACAGACTATGACGCACCCAGCAATCTGTTTGCCTACGCTTATAGCCCATCGCGGATACTCAGCCGCCGCACCCGAAAACACCCTAACGGCAGTGCGCGCCGCTCATCAAGTGGGCACTACTTGGGTGGAATTAGACGTTCAACTACTGGGCGATGGTACCCCTGTCATCTGGCACGATAGCGATATTAGCCGCTGCTCCGATAGCCGTGGCGACCTTGCTAGCCTGACGTGGCAGCATGCACAACAGCTTGACGTCGGCAGTTGGTTTGGAGATTTGTTTGCAGGTGAAAAAATGGCCAGTCTAGAGGCCATGCTAGCGCTGTTGAACGAACTCAATATGGGGGTGAATTTAGAGATCAAGGTAAACAAAGGCCGTGACCCCATCGTCTTGGTGGATACCGTATTACCAATCGTATTAGCAACATTGCCCCCTGAACGGCTGATTGTGTCCTCGTTTGATGCCCGAGCGTTAGCTCAATGCCGCCGCTTCGCACCCAAAGAAGCCCTCGCGCTGGGCGTACTATTTGGCAGCACACCACCAACCTGGCGTGACCAGTGTGAAGCCATCGACGCCTTTAGTATTCACCCTCATTGGCCGCGCTTAAAACACACACAGGCCGCTGCCATGCGCCGAGATGGTTATGAAATTTTATGCTATACCGCCAATGACCCCAGCGCTTTTGAAAGCCGCTGGGGCTGGGGAATAGCCAGCGCGATCACTGATGAGCCTGAAGCATTTCAACGCTATTTGAATAATCGACGTCGACACGGTTAAATTCGTCAATATCAATATTCTACCTAAGGAAGACTATGCACTATCTTGGTGCCCACGTAAGCGCCGCGGGTGGCGCGGATCAAGCAGTGTTCCGTGCGGTAGAAATCGGCGCAAATGGCTTTGCTCTGTTCACCAAAAACCAGCGACAGTGGAAAGGTAAACCGCTGACCGACGAGGCTATTGCTGCGTTTAAACAAGCCTGCCAAACCCACGGGTTTGGCCCGGAACAAATTTTACCCCACGACAGTTACCTGATTAACTTAGGCCACCCAGAAACCGCTGGGCTTGAAAAATCACGCGCTGCGTTTTTAGACGAAATGCAGCGCTGTGAGCAACTAGGCCTCACGTTATTGAACTTCCACCCAGGCAGTCATCTGAACAAAATCAGCGAAGCCGATTGCCTGAAACGCATTGCAGACTCCATCAACGAAGCATTACTAGCCTCACAAGGTGTTACGGCAGTGATTGAAAACACTGCCGGGCAAGGCACCAACCTCGGTTGGCGCTTCGAGCACTTAGCGGAAATTATTGTCCACGTCGATGATAAAACCCGTGTTGGCGTTTGTATTGATACCTGCCACGCCTTCGCCGCAGGGTATGACCTACGTACCGCCGAGGCCACCAAAGCAACGTTGGACGAGCTAGGCAAGGTAGTCGGTTTTGAGTATTTACGCGGTATGCATTTAAACGATGCCATGAGTGCCTTCGCCAGCCGTGTAGACCGCCACCACAGCCTGGGTAAAGGCAATATCGGCCTGGATGCGTTCACAACGATCATGCGAGACGAACGCATTCATGACATACCGATGATTCTGGAAACCGTCGAACCCGGCATTTGGGCTGATGAAATCAACTGGCTACGTGCTCAAGTACCAGGTGCTCAAGTACCCGGTGCTCAAGTGCCTGAAGCAGCGCCTGGCAAATAGTGAATCACATCGTGAAAACGTAGCCGCGTCGTAGCGCTGTTACGCATGGCGTGGGGACGATCGGCAAAAAAACGCAGCCCCTCGCCTACTCGTAGCGTTTGCCAGCGCTCGTCAATGCGCAGCTCCATCTCGCCTTCAACAACGACGATGTGTTCTACCACACCGCTGGCGTGGGGAGACGACTCACTGATCGCCCCTGGCGCTAGCTCAATCATAAACATTTCAAAGCCCAGCAGCGGGTCGTAAGGGAAAAGCAGCCGCGCTTGCATCCCAGCGCTATCATCGCCCCAAACGGACTCCCAGCCATCTCTGTGTAGTTCGCCTAACGCAGGCTTGTCACCATCAAACAGGGTTGAAAACGACACCCGAAAACCACTCGCGATCTTCCACAGCGTTGAGATGGTAGGGCTAGACTCACCACGCTCTATCTGTCCCAACATGGCTTTACTCACACCCGTTTCACCCGCCGCGCGATCTAGGCTCCAACCACGATCTTTACGTAGCTTTTTAACGGTTCCCGCAATGTGTTCGGCAATGGTATGAGGGTCACTCACTATGTGGTTCTCCATAGAATTTAGTGTCGTAGTTTACCTATCCGAACAGCGATGAACACCGGCGATGCCAATATTGTGCGCTATAACGCACAGTGATAGTCTTGCAGCACTGTGCGCTATAGCGCACGTCACCCAATGTAAACGAGGTAACACTATGGAGGCACCACCTACCCTACAGCCCACAGGAAGCCATAGAACTCCTTTCTGGCGAGACATTAGCCTCTCGGCCGTCACAGCAGGTTTCGTTGCGGTCACTATTGGTTATACAAGCTCAGCGGCAATCATTTTCCAGGCGGCAGCCGCGGCGGGCGCCAGCACTGCGCAAATCAGCTCTTGGCTGTGGGCGCTGGGCATTGGCATGGGCATTACCTCGATAGGGCTATCGCTGCGCTACCGGATGCCTTTATTAACTGCGTGGTCAACGCCAGGCGCGGCGTTTTTGGCGACGAACCTTCCTGGCATTCCACTTGATGAAGCCATCGGTGCCTTCCTCTTCTCCGCGCTGCTCATTACGCTCTGCGGCGTAACAGGTTTATTCGAGCGCTTGATGCGCTATATCCCCAGCGCAATCGCCTCGGCTCTACTGGCAGGTATTCTGCTGCGCTTTGGCCTAGAGCTGTTTAACGTTATGGAAAGCCAATGGCTGCTACCACTGGCAATGTTGGCCGCTTGGGTAGCAGGTCGGCGCCTATGGCCAACGCTCGCAGTGCCTGGCGTGCTGTTAATCGGCATTGCTATTGCCCTTTGGCAGGGTCAACTTAACGTACACAGCATTCCGCTAGCGCCTACCGTACCGGTTTTCACTGCGCCTACCTTTTCGTTGACAACGCTGATCAGCATTGGCATCCCCCTGTTTGTCATTACCATGGCGACTCAAAATTTACCTGGCGTAGCCGTGCTACGGGCAGCAGGCTATCAGCCAAACAGTTCGCCGCTCATTAGTTGGACAGGGGGCGCAACGCTTTTGCTTGCGCCCTTCGGTGGCTATGCACTCAATATGGCAGCCATTAGCGCCGCGGTATGCATAGGGCCTGATGCCCATGCGAATCCTCTTAAACGCTATACTGCAGGCGTTGTAGCGGGCGTGTTCTATATCGCGATGGGCATCTTTGGGGGCACAGTTACCGGTATCTTCAATGCGCTCCCCAGTGTTCTAGTTATGTCGCTGGCAGGGATAGCGTTACTGGGCACATTAAGCGGTGGGTTAGCGAATGCATTTGAAAATAGCGGGCAACGAGATGCCGCCATTGTTACCTTTTTACTTACCGGCTCTGGCATCACTTTGTTAGGTATCGGCGGTGCATTTTGGGGGCTTGTGGCGGGCTTGGTGGTACTAAAGCTGACAAAGGCTCCAAATCATTAACGGTATGTTATTCATACAATAACTATTTATTTAATAACGATACGATAAAAAATGCCCCCAGAGCGTTCACTACTGGGGGCATTTTATTATTTCTGTTCAGCGCTATCTGCCTCTACATATGAGGCCATTACGCATTACATCGTAGCGAGGCGTTCTTCATCCAGTACGCCCGACATCCGCACCATGGCTAACGCTTCATCCAGGCTGGCCACTTCTTCCATCATCAATAATTCGTTTTCCAAGCTAATCGGCTGTCCCGCTTTATCTGACAGCAGCTTTTCCAGCGAAGCTACGTCCATAGCGTCGTCTAAGTGGTGAATATCTACCGACGCACTGCTCGCACTTGGTAAGTAGATAGTGCCATTAGAGAAATCCACGGCATAAGCGATAACGCCTGGCACAATAAAAAACAGTAAGCCGACACCGTTAGCGATCGCTACAACCGGGTCAACATTACCGCTCATTTGCCCTTTACGTTCAGGATGAAAAAGCGTCCCACAACCACTTAACGTTACAATGGAGACACCAACAACGGCCCCCGTTAACCAACGGCGTACTGCTTGCTGCATGAAGGTTCCCTCAAAGTCCTAACGTACCGATAGCTGAAGAAGATGCGCTTGTTTGCCCACTGCTATCGAGCCACAAAACTGGGCAAGCTTAACACATTTGATTACCAGCACACGCCAAGCTGTTAACGTAGGATTTTGCCGCCATACCCGCTTAGCCGTACAATGCCGCATTCAACGCTAGTTTAAGCGCTACGTTACTAAACGATTAAGCATCACCCCTACCAACAAGGAATGCTCACGCCCATGCGCGCCAGCCAATTATTGATTGCGACATTAAAAGAAACCCCGGCCGACGCTGAAGTCATCAGCCACCAGTTAATGCTGCGCTCCGGTATGATCCGTCGTCTTACCTCTGGCCTCTATACGTGGCTGCCGCTTGGCCTACGCACGCTGCGCAAGGTTGAAGCCATTGTCCGCGAAGAGATGAACCGTGCCGGCGCTCAGGAAGTATTGATGCCCGCCGTGCAACCAGCAGACCTGTGGCAAGAGTCTGGCCGCTGGGAGCAGTACGGCCCGGAGCTACTACGCCTGAAAGATCGCCACGAGCGTGACTACTGCGTAGGCCCGACCCATGAAGAAGTCATTACCGATTTGGTGCGCAAAGAGATTGCCAGCTACAAGCAGCTGCCGGTTAATTTTTACCAAATCCAAACCAAGTTCCGTGACGAAATTCGCCCGCGCTTTGGGGTGATGCGTTCTCGCGAATTCATTATGAAGGATGCTTACTCCTTCCACCTGGACGAAGCTTCCCTCAAAGAGACTTACCAGACGATGTATGATGCCTATACACGCATCTTCACCCGCCTGGGTCTCGATTTCCGTCCTGTGATTGCTGATAACGGCTCGATTGGCGGCACTGGTTCTCACGAATTCCACGTGCTAGCAGAATCCGGCGAAGATGATATCGTGTTCTCCAACGCCTCCGATTACGCCGCTAATATGGAAAAAGCTGAGGCTCTGCCCGCGCCGCTAGGCAGCAACGCCGAGCGTGCAGCCCCCAGCGAAGAGATGCACCTGGTCGATACGCCCAACGCTAAGACAATTGCCGCCCTGGTAGAGCAGCATGGCCTGCCGATTGAGAAAACCATCAAGACACTGATGGTGCATGCCGCTGAAGGTGGTTTGATTGCCCTGCTAATCCGTGGTGACCATGAGCTTAATGAAGTCAAAGCTGAAAACCTGCCCCAGGTAGCCGCTCCGCTCACCATGGCGAACGAAGAAGAAATCCGCGCCGTGGTTGGCGCTGGCCCAGGCTCACTTGGCCCCGTTGGCCTAAACATGCCGATCATTATTGATCACAGCGTGGCGCTTATGAGTGACTTTGGTGCGGGTGCAAACATCGATGGCAAGCACTACTTCGGCATTAACTGGGAGCGTGACGTGGCGCTGCCCCAAGTTGCCGATCTACGTAACGTTGTCGAAGGTGACCCTTCGCCAGACGGCAAAGGCACGCTGTCTATCAAGCGCGGTATTGAAGTAGGCCACGTCTTCCAGCTTGGACAAAAGTACTCCGAAGCAATGAACGCGACGGTGCTGGGCGACAACGGCAAAACCAGCCATCCGTGGATGGGCTGCTATGGCATCGGTGTTACCCGTGTGGTCGCTGCCGCCATTGAGCAAAACCATGATGATTCAGGCATTATCTGGCCAAACGCTATCGCACCGTTCCAAGTAGCGTTGGTGCCGATGAATGCCCACAAATCACAACGTGTGCGCGAAGAGTCCGAACGTCTCTATCAAGCGCTAACAGCTGCAGGGTTAGATGTACTGCTTGATGACCGCGACACGCGTCCCGGCGTCAAGTTTGCTGACCTGGAGCTTATGGGTGTGCCCCACCGTTTAGTGATTGGTGATCGTGGTTTGGATAACGGCGAACTGGAATACAAAGGCCGCAGGGATAGCGAAGCGACCATGGTTCCTGCTGACACAATTGTTGATTTCCTACGCGAAAAAGCAGGACTGATCAGCGCCTAACCGTTTATAACAGCCACGACTAGAACCGCGTCGTGGCCAATAAAAGAGACACTGGCAGGCATCATCAGTTAGGTTGCCTCGCCAGTGCCAGCGCTAATCGGCGACAGGCTGCACTAACCCTAAGCTGATCAATTGGCCTAATAAATGGCAGATATCCCGCCTGATACTTTGCCTACTGGCGCCCGTAAAAAAAGCCATTAAGGTATCAATAATTTCCTCTTGGCATAGAGCCTCATGCTGCAGCAGCGCCCACACGGCTCTACTCGTCACATTCAAACGATGAATTTCGCCGCCCTCTTTCGCAATGACGAACAGCTCTTCACCCAATGGGAACTCATGCGCCACCGGGCTGATTTGCCACTTGCGCGCGTCGTTTGCTGCCAGTGCCTGGTTCTGCTTCAACGCCTCCGGCTCCGTTTGGCGGCGATACGAATTCATCGCCACACCACCGTCAAGAAACCCATCGCTATTTATCTCAGTTGCTAGCCACGTTGCCGCTTCGTAAGCATCTCGGTAACGCATTAAAAAACACGGTAAATCTTTTAAGAGTGGCAAAAAGCGTTCAATCAACGCCTGATCCGACTCATGCTCGGCGAAATTCTGCTGCAACAACTGCCATAATCCATCTCCCGGCTGCAGACGAACCAGCTGTGGCTCACTGAGCGATTCATCGCGCTCAATAAGCAGTACGGCGCCTAGCGGACAACGCATCCCATGCGATGCCAGTTGCTGCTCATTTAACGCCAGATAGCCATAGCGATCATCATGAGGCCCTAGGTGGTTGGCAACAAACTGATGAAACTCCGGCGCAAGGGTTTCTGGCAACGGCAAGCGCAATCTAGGTGCAACGCCCAGCGCTATCCCTTCACCACAACTATTGAGTGCCAGCACATCATCGCCAAACACCCGATAACCCGCCGCGGCGAACGCCCCCGTGAGCGTGCTTTTACCCGCTCGATGACTATCCGGAAATATTACTAGCTGTTGATTAACCTCTACCGCCCCACAGTGAAGCCCAATATGCTCAGGATGATGTCGAAGATAAGCCCCCGCTAAATCAGCAATCACGTTGCATGCGGTTCCTGCCGGTGTATCTAATAACATGCCTCCCGGCAGGGCCGGCGCTTCCTGCCAGTAACCATTAGGATGCCGCCAAACACAAATAGAGGGTGCGTGCTGTTGAGCCTCACAGGGCGTTAGCCGCCAGCCTGGCATGGCTTGATGAATCACTGGCAATAGCCGCTCTGCATCAATCAAGCGTATGCAAGGGCCAACATTTTCCAACGCATAATCGACAGCAATCGAAGTGGTAGACACGGCACCCACCCCTTACCAGCGAGGTAATAAGCGGCTTATGCGAATCTCAATCACAGCGTCTCCATCCCAACGGGAGCGCTGTGGGCGAGCGTAGTAAGGACGTGAATAATGGGGACGTGAATGGCTGGATTTAGAATAACGGGGTCTTGAATAGCTGGGTCTTGAATAACGGGGCCTTGAATAGCTGGGCCGCGAGTAACATGAACGGGAATGGTGATGTTCGCGCGCTTCAGCTTGCCCCATGGAAAACAGCGTAGGGGCAACGTAAAGTGCAGCGGCGCCAAGGCCTAAACTTGCTAACACTTGTCGGCGTGAACGCCGTTTATTCAGCAGGGAATCGGCTTCATTGCTCATATCAGCACTCCGGATTAATCGCTAGAAAGGTTATGAAACACTGTTTTAAAAACAATCCTAGCCCCGAAGTACACATCAAACCACTGACTGAGCGTCACTTTCCCATTGTTTACTTTTTTTAACTATACTTCAGCGTTTTGTGAAAACATTATGCAGCTGCAGTAATTTGCCAATCATTACGGCCGGCGCTCTTTACTCGGTAAAGCGCCTTATCAGCAGCTTTGTAGGCATCTGGAAAAGTGGCTTCCCCTGCGGTAAAGCGCACTGCCCCAATACTCAAGGTGACCCTTTCATTATGCGGATGCGTGGGGTGTTTGAAATCAGCCTGCTCTAAAACAGACGTCAATTGATCACAGTAGCCAATCAATAACGCGTCATTATCACAAGGCAATACTGCGGCAAACTCATCCCCGCCTAATCGGTACAGTTTTGCTTTTGCTCCAAGTACATATTTCAATAGACTGGCTAGGCGCCGTAACAGTTGATCACCCTCTGGATGCCCCAATGAATCGTTGTACTGCTTAAAGAAGTCGATATCGACCAAGATCAAAGCAAGCGCAGCCCCTTTTTTGGCAGCGACATCCTGATGAAGCGCACTGCGGTTACCTATCCCCGTCAGCGGATCGCGCATCGCATGCTGCATCCAGGCTATGGTTTGCTTAGTAGCGCGCTCTGTACGCCGCAACTGACGCTCATGCATTCCCCAAAACAGCAACCCTAGTGCAAAAATCACCATACTCGAATAAGTGAGAATCTGATTATGCCGCCGAGTGCTTTCAGAAAACTCATTAATTGCCATGCCACGCAGGTCGAGCTGGTTCATCTCAATGCTCGTTAAACAATCAATTGGGCCCAACAGTTCAGCTGCGGTATCAAACGGTGTCACGGCATTTTCTTCAAGGCGCTCTGTTAGTAAATTGAGGGTTTGTAAACTCGGCTGGGTACAGCGGTACCTTTGACGATATACCTCGACATCAATTAGCCCATAGGCAAGATCGAGATTAAGCCTAACCGTTTGTCGTTGTTCATCATCAAAGGGCTGCTCGCCTAACAAATGTTGCTGGGCAATCTGTAAATATCCCCGTGATCTGGTAGCCAATTGCTGCCCTGTCAAATTGCCTGTCTGGCTGAAGTAAGCCTGTATTTCGGGGTATACCCAGCGCGCCTCATAAACAATAACCACCATCAATGCCATAAAACTCATGAGGCTCAATGATAACCACGTTACATAGCGGCGCTTCCTAGCGAAAGGAGCGGGTGGTGGCAGTGGTACGGCAGGTTGAGAAGGTGGCGGTTCAATGATCACCAACGGGCCTCAATACTTCGAATCATCCATATCCAGTCATTGAATTCGCGTAAATTCTCGATATCACGCTGATCATTATAAGCCTGATCAACCAGCCGCAATGGCCCTCGCGAACGCAATGTGAGTAGCTCTCCATCCTCTTCCGTTACCATTAACCACTTAGGATCATTCCAGCCACTTAATGTCACTTCGTAATCATCCCATGCCGTAAAGTGCAATGCAGGGGGAACTTCGCCAAACTGATTAACTAGAAAGCGACGGAACTCAAGTCCGTGCATATCTACTTCTCGCCCTTGAAAAGGATCAAATACTGACAAGATAATCGTAGACTGTTGGCGCAACTCGTTAAGAGAGAGCGTTGTGGTTTTTTCACCATTAATTACGCTTAATGCCTGAGCATAGACCGGCATTGATAGCCAGCTAAGTAATAGTAGGATGCAGGCAACAATGGCTTTGGGATAATGATAAGCGCAACAGCGTATGACAACGATTAAATTAACAGCATTCATGGCAAATGGCTTCCTAGCGGTACAATGCCTTATTGTGCTGCCAGATACTTTACCAGACGGTTAATGCGAATACTCGGAAACAGTTTTTAATCAACAAAAAAAGCCGGCCCAAATGGGCCGGCAACAGGAAGCTCGTTGTTAAAAGCAAGCTCCCTCCCCTGACGACGGTCACCACAACGGCGTTAATGCTTTTTACGTTCATCCTTACGGAGGTGGTCGCGTACAATAAAACCTACCCAACCAATCATAAAAGCAATCATTAACGCGACAGTAACTAGACCGAAAATAACAGCATCATCCCAGTACATGGTGATCCCCTCCTGCCGTGATGTATGACACCATCCTAGTGCGTTAATCGTGGCAGGAAGCTGACCTGGGTCAAGCTTTTCAGCGGGGTTATTTGCGGCCTGTCAGGAACTTGATATGGGTCAGTTTTTAACGCTCAAAATACGCTTCAGCATTAAAATACGCTGTCAATTTTGAGCACGCCGAAGATCTAAAGCCTGTAAAACTTGCAGCCCCTAAAACTTGCTGCTAAAGCACTTTTCGATCTTCTACTTTGCTGTGTTCGGTTCCCGGCGGTAGAGGGTGGCCTTTCGCCAGCTCTGCACGGGTTGCATCACGCACATCCAGCACGTTGACTTGATAGCGAAGCGTGTGGCCTGCCAGCGGATGATTTGTATCGACCGTTACCATGTCCCCATCAATACTCATCACCGTGACAATTTGCGGGCCTGCTTCACCTTCTGTTTGGAAACGGCTACCGGGTTCAAGTGCTGCGCTGCCAAATGAGGCACGACTCACTTGTTGCACCAAGTCTTCATTACGGATGCCGTAGGCATCAGCAGGCGCAAGCGTGACACGCAGCTCATCTCCAGCGGCTTTATCTTCCAGAGCACTCTCTAAACCGGGCAAAATATTATCGTGTCCATGAAGGTACTCTAAGGGCTTATCACGCGCGTTGGAGTCATCTAGCACGCGGGTACTGCCATCGCTAAGCACATCGCTTAACACGTAGTGTAAAGTGACTACTTGATGGGCTGTAATCGACATTGAAAACTCCTCTCCGGTAAGCTATCGGCTTTGTCATGGATATCAGGCCTAGTCTACCACTGAGCGGTTTTTAGCGGGCCTCGATGCAGACGTTTTCTTTCCTGGAGTGTTAACCAATATGCCCACCCCTACTCCCCAGCGCAGCTGGCTGGATGCGTTAGGTATTTACTGTCGTGCGCCTGTCATCACCATGCTGTTTCTAGGTTTTTCAGCAGGCTTACCTTTTTTGCTGGTGTTTTCCACTCTGTCTGCATGGCTACGCAGTGACGGCGTTGAAGTGGCCGCCATTGGCTTCTTCGCCTGGATTGGCATGCTCTACTCAATCAAGTTTTTTTGGGCGCCTATCGTTGACCGACTTGCCCTGCCAATCCTGACACGCACGTTTGGCCAACGACGTGGCTGGATGCTGCTTGCCCAGGGGATGATTGCGGCAGGGCTAATTGGCTTAGCGGGAGTCAGTCCAGTAGGTAACCTAGGCTGGGTAGCAGCCTTTGCGCTGCTGATAGCCTTTGGCTCGGCCACTCAGGATATCGCCATTGACGCGTATCGCATCGAATCCGCAGATGACGATGTACAAGCAGCGATGGCCTCTACTTACATTATCGGTTACCGCGGTGGGCTATTAGCGGCAGGTGCCGGGGCGCTGTATGTGGCATCAGCGATTTCCTGGAACGCAGCGTACCTCTGCATGGCCGCGCTTGTGGGCATTGGCGTGCTCACCGTGCTGATTCGACCTGAACCAAAGCGCGCATCGTTGACGGTTCAGCTCATTCACGAACCCAAGGTACGCGCCTTCATTCGTGCCAGCCGTGGCCAACCGAAAGTTTTGCGACGTCTAGGTGCTTGGGTGATTGGTGCCATTGTGTGCCCTTTTACCGACTTCTTCCGCCGCTACGGGGTGAAGGCGTTGGGCATTTTAGTGTTTATCGCGGTGTTCCGAATTAGCGACCTTGCCATGGCCTCTATGGCAAATCCGCTATATATCGATTTAGGCTTTTCGCTGGCCACCATCGCCAACGTCACCAATATTTTTGGTATTGCCATGAGTATAACGGGGGGCATTCTTGGCGGCTTGCTGGTTGCTCGCTACGGCATTGGGCCACTGCTGGTCATTGGCGCTGGCTTTGTCATGGTGACCAACCTGCTGTTTGCCGCGTTAGCGTTGATAGGCAACCAACTTCCCATGCTGGTCGTCACCATTATTGGCGATAATCTTGCCAATGGCTTAGCCAGTGCCGTCTTTATTGCATTTCTTTCCAGCTTAACGTCGCGGGCTTATACCGCCACCCAATACGCACTGTTTTCGTCGCTGATGACGTTACCAGGGAAGTTTCTGAGCGGTTTTGGCGGGCTGGTCGTCACGGCCCAGGGATACGCCACTTTCTTCATAGTGGCCACCCTACTCGGTTTGCCCGCCATTCTGCTAGCCATCTGGATCAGCCGAGATAAGCAGTTGGTGCCTACCCCAGTGATCGCAGAGGCAAAATAAAGCTAGCGGTGATCCGCCAACCACGCCAGCGCGCCTGGCGTGGTGCGCCACTGGTCACGCATCAAGGTACGATACTGCCACGCTTCCGCACGGGAGCCAGGATCGACTTGCCCATCCGCGTGAGGCATTGAAGGCCGCGGGTTCTCGGCACATAACAACTCTATCGCATAGCGATTATGAGCGACCACATCCACCAGCGCTGCTTCAGCGGCATCGTGCTTTTCCAATCGATAAAGCGCCAGCGTACGGCCCATTAATAAACCCAACTCTAAAGAGCCATCATCTTTTTGGGGCTCATCAGTGAGCGCTAGCGCTTCTTCATTGCGGTCATCACGCAGCAATTGATCAAGTACTAACTCTCTTAAGCCAAGACTATCTTCCTGGTCTATGGCTAGCAGCTCTTCAGCCAACTCACGGGAGTGCTGGCGCGCGCCGCGCTCCATGCCCACCACCAGCGCAAGGCCGGTACGCAGCAGCATGGCGTTATCGGCATCATCCCAACACAGGCTACCGTCACCAGCTGCACGGGCCTGCTCAAGCCAGCGAGAAAGGCGCAGTGCCAGCGGTTCCAGCAGGCTCGGCGCCATCCATGGCAGGCTACCAAAGCGGCTGGTCAGTGCTAACGTTACATCTTGCACTACCTGGGGGGCATCTAACCATTCTGGGTGAGCACATAGCTCAGACATCCACTCTATCGCGTTGCCCCACGGATCATCGCGAAAGCCCAAGGCGACCTCTTCATCGACCATGACCTGAAACTGTTCGTGCCAAGCCGCAAACAGGGTTTCTTCACGAGCAGTGGTGGTGTAGTGCAACCTACCGGAATCGGCATCTTGTTCAATGGTCAGCTTCGGTGCGATTGGGAGTGCAGCCAACAGCGCCTGTAGCGATACTAGCGGCGTCGCCATATCTTCTTCGGCGCTCAACAGCTGGTCGGCCAAAGTGGCACCAGGATTTTCAGCCAGAGCTGCCAGGAATTCGAGCTGCTCTTCATCCAAGTCGCCCTGGCGAACCAAGCGGCGGTACCAGAAGTTAGCTCGCTCTTTGGCCTCTTCCTCATGACCTTCATGCAGCAGCAACATGGCTTCAATGTAGGCTAGCGTCGGAGAATCCGGTAGCGCCTGCTGGGCTTTTACGAACGCAGCGCGGGCGCTGTCCAAGTCGTCGTTATCCAGGTGCATGAGGCACAACCGCTCAAGCGCCACGCCGCGCAAAAACAGTGGGCCGCGCTCCATAACATCATCAAGCAGGTCAGCACGCTTACGGGTAAAGCCACGCTCTTGATAGATATCTAACAGAATTTCAAACGCAGGCTCGGCCTGCTCCGGCAAGCGCGACCAATCACTACCGTCGAACAGTGACTCAAGAATCTGCATTGAACGACCGGTTTGACCGCTTTCAGCAGCAATTAGCCCGGCTTCTAATAACGCCTGGGCAGGTGCTTGCTGACTTTCCAGCGCTGCTTTCAACGTAGCGCCTTTCCACTCACGCAGGGAAAGCATCCACATCATCTGCTCAGGAATATCCGTGGGGAAGTCAACGCGGTAGCAGCACTGTTTGAATTTACGCCCTGAATCACACCAGCAAGGCTCGTTACGCCCTGGTGTGGCCAATGGTTCGTTCGCAAAATTAAGCCGCTCTAGCGGCGTTTGCGACCATAAAATAGGCGCAAGCGCCTGAGCAGTTGCCACATCGCCATTAAACGAATCTGCGCCTTCGGCACGTACCCAGGTCATAAAATCGGGGTAGTGTTCCTGTTTCCTAATTGCCGAGAGTGCCCCAGAGGCAAATCCCAGCAGTTGATCGACCCATACCGCCAGCATTGCCGTCTCCACTGTCTTCAAAACGCGATTGAAAAGCGCAATAGTCTAGCATGACAGGCAGCTCTCCCGCAGCGGCAATTAGTTAGGGTCTACGCGCCCAGGCTAGCAGCGGCTCGGTGCGCGTATGCATATCCAGACGCGCTTTCAGACGCACCAAGTTCCAATAGTGCCCATTCAGCGCCCGGGAGAGCAGCAAGGTATCCGCAGGCGGTTGCAGCCGATCCATGGCAGCCCACACTTTGGGCGTTAGCTCGCGCAGGCGGCGGTGTACCCGCACATCGCTGAAATCCTGCTCACCAGGGAAAAATAGTGGCGACACGCACTCAGCGGACTCTCGATAAAGTGCCAGCGGCGCGCCCTGCCCCTGGCGGCCGCCCATTTTCATTAACGCATCATCCATTGCCATTGGGTCTTGCGCAAGGGTGGCATCTAATAGCTGCATCATGGCTTTTAGCCGCGCTTCAGGCACGGGTATGACCGCACCGAAATCGTAGATGACCAAGCGCCCTTCAGCATCCGCCGCAAAGTTACCGGCGTGGGGGTCGGCATGCAACTCTCGATAGGTAAACAGCTCCTCGGTAATCCAATCAGCCAACGCCACGGCCACTTTCTGACGAGTGCCATCATCGGTGCTTTCTAAATCCCGCAGCGGTGTACCGTCTACAAAGCGCATAGCAAGGACATGCTGGCCAGATAGCTCAAACAGTGGCTCAGGTATGACCAACTGAGGGTTATCCTGATACCGCTCGCGATAGCGAGCCAGCGCTCGTGCTTCGGCGTGATAATCCAACTCTTCACGCAGCCCCGCCGCCAACTCTTCAAACAGCGCATCCAAACGCGCTTGGGGTACTTTGAACCAGCGGCCCAAGCTCATTATCCGTTTGACCTGCTTAAGATCGCTTTCCAACACATCCGCAAGCCCAGGGTACTGCACTTTTAGCACCACGGTTTCACCCTCATGGGTGACGGCTTTATGCACCTGCCCCATGGAAGCACTGGCAAACGGACGCTCTTCTATATCGCTAAAGTACTGATCAATATCGCCGTACTGCAGTAGCAGCGCTTCACGAATACGCGGCCAAGGCATTGGCTCTGCTTGACGCTGCAAGCGAGCAAGTTCATTTGCCAGGTCTGGGGGCAGCAGGTCATCCCACTGGGACATAATTTGCGCTAGCTTCATGGCCGGACCTTTCAGCTCCGAAAGCCCTTCAAACAGCGCTTCACCAAGCGCCCGCCAATCAGCTTGACCACCTAGACGAGTTTTCAGCAGCGCCCCGCCAGTGCGGGCACCCAGACCCAATAAACGTCGTGTTCTGCCGCGCTCGCGCATGGAAATCGCCTCATTAATTGCTTTTTGACAGCTTACTTAATTTGTTAATTTTATACAAAAACTATACACAGAAATAAATTCATCCATTTACAAAACAACTCACTAGCCATCTAACACACAAGCCAGACGCTAACCTGTTGCGGGTTCTGCTAAGATGGCAACTTGTTGTTTCCAGACGCCAGGGTCAGACACTGTATGCGCTTGATTATCGCCGAGAAACCCAGCCTTGCACGGGCCATAGCCGACGCGCTGCCCGGCAGCGCAAAACGCCAGGATGGCGCTATGGTCTGCGGCGACACCACTGTCACTTGGTGCCTGGGCCACTTGCTAGAACAAGCCCCGCCCGAAGCCTACGATCCTGCCGATAAACAGTGGCGACTAGACCGGCTACCCATTGTGCCGCAGCAGTGGAAACTGATGCCGCGCCCCAAGGCGCGAGGACAACTGGCAGTGATTCGCAAGCTGATTAAGCAGGCCACTAGCGTGGTGCACGCTGGCGATCCAGATCGCGAAGGCCAGCTACTGGTGCAGGAAGTAATTGAGTACATGAAGTATCGCGGCCCCGTTCAGAGGCTGCTGATCAGTGACCTTAACAAACCCGCCGTGAGCCGTGCACTTGCCAAGCTGCGCTCCAATATAGAATACCAGCCGCTGTTTCAAGCGGCCCAGGCGCGCTCGCGTGCTGACTGGCTTTACGGCATTAATTTAACCCGCGCCTGGACGCTAACCGGCCGCCAAGCGGGACATGACGGCGTGCTTTCCGTTGGCCGTGTGCAAACACCAGTACTCGGGTTGATCGTGCGCCGCGACAATGCCATTCGTGATTTCAAGCCTCACCCGTTCTACCCGCTATGGGTGGATTTACAGGTGGCCCAAGGTCAGCTGCGCGCCTGGTGGGCACCCAAAGAGCACCAGCCCTTAGATGAACAAGGGCGGCTGATCGATCGCACTCCCGCCGATGCCTTAGCAGCACAGCTTCCCGGCGCACGGGGCACCCTAACCACCCTCGATCAACAGGAAAAGCGCCAAGCGCCGCCGCTACCCTATTCGCTTTCCGCGTTACAAGTAGACGCCGCGCGCCGCCACGGGCTCTCCGCACAGATGGTGCTGGATATTTGCCAGCGGCTTTATGAACAGCACAAGTTAATCACCTACCCTCGCTCCGACTGCCGCTACCTGCCCGAAGAGCATCTAGCGCTGGCCCAGCGTAGCTTGAGCAGCGCCTGCCAAAACGATGACACGCTGCGTCAGTGGCTGGGTGGTGCTGACTTTACCCTGCGCTCAAAAGCCTGGAACGACAAACAGGTAGGCGCGCACCATGCCCTAGCGCCCACCGGCAAGCCTGCAGACTTTAGCCAACTTTCCGCCACTGAAGGCCATGTATTTCGGTTAATTGTGCGCAATGTGATGGCGCAGTTTTATCGGCCGCTGCGCACCTTTGAGGTGAAAGCAGAGTTCACCCTGCTAGATGAAGCTTTCCGTGCCCGCGGCCAGAGCATTCTTGATCACGGTTGGAAGCCACTCTTCACCACCCGCGACGAAACTCCGCCGCTACCGCCGCTCACTCAGGGGGAAGCCTGCCAAGCGCTTGGCGCAGGCGTTGAGGAGAAAGAAACTCGCCCGCCGGAACCATTCACTGATGCCAGCTTGATTAAAGCGATGATGAACATTGGCCGCTACGTAGATGACCCTAACGTGCGCCGCACGCTGCGTGACACCGATGGCCTTGGCACCGAAGCAACCCGTGCAGGTATTATTGAAACGCTGGTGCAGCGTGGCTACTTAGCGCGGCAGCAAAAAGCCCTGCGTGCCACTAAACTCGGCTGCGCGCTGATCGCCGCCTTGCCCAGCGCCGTAAGCACGCCAGAACGCACCGCCCTTTGGGAACAGCGGCTTCGGGCGATCTCAGAACAGCAGGATGACCCCGGCGCGTTTCAGCAAGCACTCCTGGATGATCTACGTGGCCTACTCACCCACAGCGATGCGGCCAAGCTGAGACACAGCCTACAAACTGCCCAAGGTGAGGCCGGAGGCCCAGCAAAACGTGCAACTAAGCCAAGAAAAAGTTATCCGAAAAGGAAAAATGCTGGGGCCAGAAAGAAGACAAGCTAAAAGCAAGCTTATAAGCGCACATTGCTTACTTGACGCTGATAGATGAGTGGCAGGAGACGGCTTGAGATCATCTCAATTGATCACAACTCATAGCTGACTTTATTAGCCACCAGCAATCATCATATTGCCGACTAAACCGAGCAAGAAGCCAGTAACTGCTCCCACTGCGGGCATGCTTTGATGTACAAGCTTAGATTCTGGTGCAATATCCTGGAAAACTAAGTAAAGAATTCCCGCACTGGCGAACAGCATTAAAGCGCCCATCAACTCGTCATACTGGGACAGCAAATAATACCCTGTGGCGGCAGAGGCAGGACCTACTAACGCTAAACCGCTAAAAGCTAGCACGATTTTATTTGGTGAGAGTTGAGAGTTACTACTTAACTCCTCAAAGGCATTAAACCCTTCCGGTAAGTTTTGCAAAACCATTAGCAGCGCCAGCAATAAGCCAGCGCTTCCTCCAGCGGCGAAAGCTGCGCCTAAAGCAATGGCTTCTGGAACAAAATCAGAAAGCATCGCAACCAGTTGACCAACAGAGCTGTTCAGCCTACTTAAAAAAGCATCCAAAAGATAAAAGCACACCCCTCCCGCGGCAAAGCACAACGCGGCCAATAAAGGAGACAGCTTGCTCGCTCCCTCAGGAACTAGCACCAAAGCGACTGCCGATATAAGCGCACCCCCGCCAAAAGCAATGATGAAATGCCGCCAAGAAGCACCCAAGAAATAGGGGTGCACAAGATCAAGCCGAGCGAGCAATGCCCCCGTGGGCATTGCCGCGCCAGCCAGCAATGATAATAATAAGATATACGTAATTTCAGTCATCGATATTGGGTATCACTTTTCTTATAGACCTTAATCTTCAAACAATACTCTCTCTACTTTACAGCACTTGATAGCTCATCTGACAGCAGTGGCGGCATCGGGCAGTCGAGGATATCTGCCATTACCCGAAATAACTCAGCTTCGGCTGGGCGAATATGTCCGCTATGCTCAATGCAGCGCGCCATGGCTTGCAGAAGAACGGGCTTTTGCAACGGCTTTAAGCGCCGTAAACGTTCCACGGCCAAGCTTAATGCCCGCATATCACTTACTTCGTCAGTGGCAGACAAGGCGAACGGCAGCTCGCTTTCCGCTGCATTCAGCGCTGCGCTAATCTCTTCAGAATTATCCTGGCCAGCTGCTGCCAACACACTGAGCAGGTGCTGGCACTCTCGCTGTAAATCACTGAGTTTAAGATGTGCGAGCCCGCTGTTTTTTTCGCCCAGATTGTTCAACAGCAGTTGATACAGCGCCCATTCAAACAAGCTGACGTGGCCATCCGCGTTGATTAATTGCTCCATACAGAGGCGAAAGTGCTGAGCCTGATCAACGGACAGCAACTTTAAGGCTGGTAGTGCCAACTCAACCAGCGGTAGACGTAACTCGATATTCAGCCTCAATACATCGGAGCCAATGTCCATCAGCGCTTGATAAGTATCTGGCAAGGCAATTTGTTGTAATGCATCTAACTGCTGCTCACGAACTGACGGTTCATCACTTAGCAGTAGTGCATAAATTAACGCACGGGCGGTATAGGGTTCTTGGGCCGCGGTTTTGATTCGTTCTGGCAGCGCATTTAGCGTTGCTCTGGCTTGCGCCAGGTGGCGTTGACTGGGCTGGCCGATGGCGCTAATGGCCGTTTGAGCAGAAGCCGCGGTTAATACAGCAGCCAACGTCCCTCTGCTTAGCTTCGCATCAGAACGGTCTTCACTGCCATCTTTACTATCATCTTCATTATCTACTGAACCAGGGGCGTCATGATCAGCGTGCTGCGGGGGCCAGCGAACCTCGAAGCGACCATCCCAGTCTGGCATTACCCGCTGAATACGCTCTTTTAGTGGCGGGTGGGTCGCCATCATACGCGTAAATCCCAGCTTGATGCCCTGGCCGAAAAACAGGTGGCTGAATTCGGCCGTCTGTGGCGCTTTCAAGTAGGAACCCTGGCTATGCGAGCCAATCTTAACCAGCGCATTACCAATGCCATAGGGATTACGGGTGAACTGTACTGCGGAAGCATCCGCCAGATATTCGCGCTGACGACTGACCGCTGACTTAATCAGGTTGCCAAAAAAGGTGCCCGCATAGCCGACCACCATTAGCGCCGCTCCCAACCCCAAAATTACCGCCGCTGAGTTGTTACGTTTACTGCCCCCAGCACGCCGATAGCGCATGCTACGTAGCAAAGTACCGCCCAATAGCCCAATCAGCAGAATACCGTGGAGGATGCTGACCAAGCGTATGTTTAGCCGCATGTCGCCGTACAGAATATGGCTAAACTCATGCGCGACGACCCCCTGCAACTCTTCCCGTGTCAGGTTGCGAATGGTGCCACGGGTAATACCGATCACCGCATCGCTGGTTTGGTACCCTGCCGCAAAAGCATTAATGCCCTCTTCCTCTACGACATAAACGGAAGGCACCGGCGTGCCCGATGCAATGGCCATTTCTTCAACGACATTGAGAATGCGGCGTTCATCGGGATCGTGGGTAGTTAGATTAATCTCGCGCCCACCGAGCGCTTCTGCGACTGCCCGGCCACCACCACTTAGCTGACGTTGTTTGAATAGACCGCCTAGCACCACAACAGCTAGCACCCCGACAGCCACACCAGCAACTAGCTGGAATGAGAGCGCGGACCACACTCCCTGCGCCGAAAGGCTGGTTTGTTCTGCGCCACTCATCAGCTGCAAGGCGATGGCAACCACCAATGTCGTCACGGCAACCAACGCCAGCACTGCTAGTACCAGCAAGACAACCAGATGCCAAGTTTTGCGCCGAGCGTGTTCCTGAGCAGTGAAAAAATCCATCTAATCCTGGCTCCTGCGCAGTAGCTTAGAACGACACTTTGGGTGCCACCTGGATCTGGGCGCTGTCTTCAAATTCTAGCAATGAGGCATCTTGGCCATGCCCAAACATGCCAGCCACCGCCACTGGAGGGAAGCTCTGTCGATAAGTGTTGTAGTGCATCACCGCATCGTTAAATGACTGACGCGCAAAAGCCACCTTGTTTTCCGTGCTGGTGAGCTCTTCTGACAACTGCATCATATTTTGCGAAGCTTTTAGGTCTGGATAAGCTTCCATGACGACATTGAGCCGTCCCATCGCTTGAGTTAGCGCACCTTCAGCACCACCAAGATCAGCAATCGCTTTGGCGCTACCAGGGTTCGCCGCCGCCGCTTTAAGTCCGGCCACTGCCGTGTTGCGAGCCTCAATGACCGACTGCAGCGTTTCCCGCTCATGGCTCAGGTAGCCTTTGGCGGTCTCTACCAGGTTAGGAATTAGGTCATGCCGCCGCTTAAGTTGTACTTCAATCTGGGCAAAGGCATTCTCAAAGCGATTTTTCAACGAAACAAGACGGTTGTAGATTCCGATAACGTAAAACGCGATAACGGCGACGACTACCAAAACAATGATGAGTGTCAGCATTTGAGTCCATCCTTAGAGTTAGCGGGAAAGTGCTTGCGAAAAAATAATAGCATTTGAGCTTCAGATGCGTATTAACGAAAGCGCACATTTAGCCGTAAAACAGACGTGCTGCCAGCCATTCGATCGGCCATCGCAAACTCATCACCCCTTAAGCGCTGCCTCAATCTCAGCAATGTTGATTTTTCTCATTTGCATCATCGCATCAAAGGCACGCTTAGCGGTATTAGGGTCGGGATTGGTAATCGCGTTCATTAGTACCGCCGGTGTTATCTGCCAAGATACGCCCCATTTGTCCTTACACCAGCCACAGGCACTTTCTTCACCACCGTTGCTAACAATGGCATGCCAATAGTGATCCGTCTCGGCTTGGTCATTCGTTGAGACTTGAAAAGAGAACGCCTCATTGTGTGTGACCGCTGGCCCACCGTTGAGCCCAAGGCACGGAATGCCCATCACGGAAAACTCGACGGTTAATACATCCCCTTGTTTACCCGACGGAAAGTCTCCCGGTGCATAATGAACGGCCTTAATGAACGAATCAGGAAAGGTATCAGCGTAAAAGCGTGCTGCCTCTTCTGCGCGACCATCGTACCAAAGGCAAATAGTGTTCTTTGCGAAGGTTGTCATGAGGTTTCTCCAAGATATGCGTACCTAATAGCACCTACGTTTTCAGCTTAACGCACCTGATATGCTTCGCCAGAAGGGATTTGAGAGGATGAAATACGGTGGTGAATGGCGAATGGCGAAGAGTTATTGGTTAATAGGCGTAGGGATGGTTTCATCGTCGCGAAGTGTTAACACTTCAAAACCGGATGAGGTGACCGCAATCGTGTGCTCCCACTGTGCAGACAACTTCTTGTCACTGGTAACCACTGTCCAGCCATCTTTCTTGGTTTTTATCTTGGCTTTCCCCTGGTTAACCATCGGTTCTATGGTAAATACCATACCCTCTTGTAAAACAAGCCCTTTGCCCTTCCTCCCATAATGCAACACCTGGGGCTCTTCGTGCATTTCTCGGCCAATTCCATGCCCACAATACTCACGAACGATAGAGTAGCCCTGTTTTTCGGCATACTGCTGAATCGCGTAACCTACATCACCTAATGTTGCGCCAGGCTTAACCGCTTGTATCCCTTGCCACATGGACTCGTAGGTTTTATCGACCAGCCGCTTGGCATAGGGCTTTACATCTCCAAGAAGGTACATCTTGCTTGAATCTGCGATAAACCCGCCCTTCTCTAAGGTAATATCGACATTAACAATATCGCCTGACTTAAGTTTTTGCGTTTCAGATGGAATGCCATGACAAACCACATGGTTAACTGACGCGTTCAACACATACTGATAGCCATACTGCCCCTTGCTGGCAGGACGAGCCTGTAACTGGTCAACGATATAACGCTCGGCCCAATGATTAATATCCATCGTGGAGATGCCGGGCACTATTTGTTTATCGAGATAACTGAAAACTGATGCCAGTAGCCGCCCAGCCTCGCGCATTACGCGCAGTTCCTCTGCACTTTTCAGCGTTACCTTAGCCACCAATCACCTTCCTTAAATCGACATCGGCTTGCTGCATTTGGTCACGCATAATTTCAGAGAAGGTCATGCCCGGATTAGCCTCCGCAAGCATACCTACTTTTATCCAATATTCAGCCTGCGCATTGATGGAACGCACCATCACCGAACTAGCCTTGCGCACGTCTTCGTGTAACTGATCATTAATTTTCACGATCCCCATAGCGCCCTCTCAAAACATACAAAACGAATATGAAACATATACGAATCATATATCACCAAACATTGAGCGACAAGCTTCCCTGCCATTAGCGCAGCAGGCCCCACCAATGCATAGCACTTGGTTAGCCGGGTTCGAAGATATCAGGATCTGAAAAAACTAACGAAAGCGCGCATTTGGCCGCACAACAAACCAGCTAGCCAGCACCAAGCTCCCAAACAGGGTATAAACCACGATAAATACCCATTCCGGCAACGTGAAATAGAGCAGGCTCTGCAACCAGTATTGAACAAAAGAGCCCGCATAAGTGCCCACCCCAGCCTTGGCTCGTAGCGCCATTTCCCACGTAGTTAATGGGCAAACGATGCCAAACCACGCCTGCACGACCACATAACCAATGGCACACAGATGAATGACCCGGAATGTCCGATGTCGCACCCACCGCCATTGCAGGAAATACCCTGCGTAGATGGCTAACAAGCCGACGACAACAAACGCCACAAACAGCACATGGAGAACCAGTACCGAATCCGCCAGAAGCAAGAGTAACGTTTGTTGAGACATAGTCATCCACGTCATCCTCAAAAAGTGATCAACCTCCCTATCGACAAATGGCTAATTAAATTAGCCGATATTGAATAACGAACCCATGTACGCTGTGACCTGTATCATCGACTGTGGCCATAAGCCTGTCGTTATTACACTGACGCCACTCTCTTTTTTTTAAACAACAATCAATAGCATCAAGGAGTTATTAATGACCACACCTGTCACACTACGTGAACTTTCAGGGCTTGAGCTCACCCCTAGCAAACTTTCTGAGTCTGCATTAATCCTTATCGATTGCCAAAATACCTACCGGGAAGGCGTCATGCAGTTAGAAGGCGTGGAAGAAGCCCTGGTAGAAGCCAAAAAACTCCTTGAAAAAGCGCGCGAGGCTGGTACTCCGATCATTCATATTCAGCATAATAGCGGGGAAGGATCGCCTTACGATATTAATGCGCCCATTGGACAGATCGCGGATATAGTGAAGCCGATAGACGGCGAGCCGGTTATCACTAAAGCGTTTCCCAACTCCTTCGTGCAAACCGACCTTGAAGCTCAGTTAAAAGAGATCGGCTGCAACAAACTGGTGCTGGCTGGTTTCATGACCCATATGTGCGTCAACTCCACTGCTCACGGTGCATTCAACCTTGGGTTTGAAGTAACAGTAGTTGCCAGCGCGACAGCTACCCGCTCGCTTCAAGCTGACCAAGGCAAGATGTTATCAGCTCAAGCGGTTCATGAGGGGGCGTTAGCGTCAACGCGAGATCTGTATGCCGCAGTGGTGGATACCGTCGACGACCTCCCCGTTTAATAAGCGGGGAGATCGTTTAACTTGATGCGCGGCGAGGAGGAGGTGTTATAGCGCCTAACTTGTTAGGGCGTTTGCGCTTCGTCGCGTATCACTCTGAGCGAAGTGATTTCAATGGTAAGCGCATCACGCGTTTTTTCTAAGTCACTTACCTGTTCACTGAGCACGGCGAGCTGGGCATTGGCCTCTTCAGTCTCAGCGTTGAGTGCTTCAAGGTCTTCTTCAGCCTGTCTACGGGCCTTATCTGCATCTTCTCGAGACTGCTGCGCAGCATCTCGGGCGGCTTCAGCCTCATTTTTCTCAGCTTCGATCTCAGCATATGCCTCATTCAGCTCTTCAAGAAGGCTCTGCCTTTCATCTATCTGCTCATTGAGGGCATCTAACTCTTCATCGCGGGTTTCACGCTCACCCCGTAAAGTGGTCAAATCGTCTTCAGCATTGGCAATATCCGCTCGCGTTGAAGCAAGCTCGGCTTCAGCTTCGGCTTGCTCAACCTCTAGCGCGTTCATTCTCTGCTGTAAGGTTGCTAGATCAAGCTCTGCGGCTTCGACCTCAGACATCTGCGCCTGAATCTGCTGATGCTCTCGCTCAGTTTCGGCCAAGCGCGCTTCGAGCGCTTCCTTACTGTCTTGTCGCGACCCTGCAATGGTGTGCGCAACGATAGCCCAGACCACCGCAATAATGGCGATGGCTAAGATCACCTTTACACGGTTGTCGCTCAACAGTTCAATCGTTGATGGTTTAGTAGTCCCTGTCATTGGTGCATTCCTCTCGCTTAAGGGCTATCGCTACTATGATGGCTAACATATGAACGCTAGCGGGTCTTTAACTGATCCATTGTTAATATGAAGGAAAGTTCATGGTTCGGCTAGGAGCGACCATTCAACACATACCAATTTAGCATTTGAATTAACTGCCCCAATTATCTCAATACGCCTAGCGGGCACTTCCCACTCATTGCGATCATTGAGCGCCAGCACCACCTCGTCAGGCGGAAAAACCAAAACAGCGCGTTGCCAGAAACTCCCCCTTACCAACAGGGACGGTACATGTGGTGAATTCTGGATCTGCCAACACCAGCGCCATAAAACTAGCCATTTCATCGGCATGAGAAGTGGCGTTATCCACCACAAGAAGCCCACCTTCTCTCAAGACCCGCTTAATATTCGGCCACCACTGCACATACTCAGAACGGTTAGAATCGAGAAAGAGCAGATCGAATGAAGAATCGTCTACGCTTTCCAGCAACTTGCCAGCATTACATTGCAGCAGGGTAATGTAGTCAGAAAGCCCCGAGCGCTCAAAATTCGTGGCGGCCAGATCGAACTTGTATTCGGAAAGCTCTACTGTCGTGACGTGCCCGGAAATCTTCTGAGCTGCCTGGGCAAACCACAACGTGGAATAGCCATTAGAGGTACCAATCTCCAGCACTCGTTTTGCATCCGTGGTTTGGGTAAGTACTGAAAGAAACTCCCCCGTATCACGGGTGATATTCAGCATACGATGCGGGCGATCAGCAATGGCAGCATCGTTTTCCTGGCCAAATTGCTCTAACTCAGTTAGCAACTCGCGTAATGGTTCGTCCACACTTGCCCCCTAGCAATCTAAACAGCTTTAAACGAGAGCCGACTAGTCAGGCTCAGAAGATGGTAAAACATCATGCCCACTTAGCTTAGAAACGTAACGTTTTTAGCTTAACGCACATCATGCACTTCACCAGATTGATCGAAGGCCTGAAACTGGCCAGGAGCGGATGTTAAAGAGTTTTCAGATTAATGATGTTCACAACATCTATTCCACGCCCCCTTCCCTAAAACGCGGAGCGTGGCGGTCTGGAAATGTCAGTTTCCGTCCTTAAATTTTGCTTTACAATTGCCGCTCATGCACATGGTACAGTAGTGCTCTCTATCCTCATGCGGGGTACCCTCAGCGATGATAATGCCGCAGCCGTTGCAGAACAGGGTGCCAATCCCCTCTTCGAATTTCACAATTGCATGTTCGTAGTCCATAAAGTTCTCCGCGAAGACCCCATCCTGCAAGAACGGGTAGTAATAGCTTGTCAGCAAAAGCCGATATTTATCTGATATTTCCTTCGATGGCGCTATCAGGCGTCAGTTCAATTTCCTCTCGACCATCAGGTTGATACAGATAATAACAACGCACCTAAACAGCAAAGGCTAAGCAATTCTCTCCCTGGCAACAGATGCATTCAGTGCCATGATTCTCGGATATGCAACTCTGCATCACCAAAGTTGGCTTGGCCGCTATCGGCCAAAAGTGGACCTTTTTTGTCGCCGAGATTCCGGGAGCTTAAGCATGCTGAGGTCGCAAAGCGAACCTTCGATGGCATGCCCCAGCGCAAGCGATTCCCGTCGACTTACTCGGCTGAAAAGTCCCTCAAAGACTTCGCCAACGATGAGTAAAGAAATCCAGGAACACTTGAATACGTGACGCCAACGTGGTGTTTCGGTAGTAAACCGCGTTGACCAACTCTCTCGGGTTTGGGCGGGCAAGGTAATCATCTAGCATTTCCACCAAGCTTCCCTTCCCGAGATCCTCGGCAATCATGAAACGAGAGAGATAGGCTATTCCATTGCCTTGCAGGCAAAGTTGGCGAACAGCTTCACCACTACTCGCTCGAATCGTCGGCCTCATCCTCATTCCCTCGCCCAGATGCCAAATATTCAACGACTCAGGAGCGGTAAAGCCAATGATGTCGTGTTCTTGGAGGTCGGCAGGCGAGTCACAATCACCTTTACGTTTCAGATACTCCGGTGATGCAACTACTGACAGTGGAGAACGACCGAGTACCCGGGCGTGCAAAGTTGAGTCATCCAGTGGGCCGATCCGTATTGCGATGTCGATCCGGCGTTCCAAGAGATCCACGATCTGGTCACTGGCCGTCAGTTCGAGCTCAATGTCCGGATAGGCCTCCCTGAATTCGCGCACGTGCGGAACGATCTGATGTAACAGGAACGGATTTGCGGCATCCACTCTTAACCGTCCGGCTGGCCGTTGCTTGCGAATAGCTAACTGCTCCTCAGCTTCCTCAAGCGCGGCCAAACCACCCCGCACCTTCTCTACAAACAAATGTCCTTCCTCTGTCAGCGCCACTTTTCGAGTCGTTCGATTCAAAAGTGTGGTGTTCAAGGACGCCTCTAATCGTGTAACCGCTCGGGAAACCCGAGTCACGGACACCTCCAGCTGCTCCGCTGCGCCACTGAAGCTGCCACTGTCCACCACTGAGAGCAGAAAAAAGAGATCATCCGACCGGCTTTTCATTTTCACTATCCGCAAAAGTATTTTTCTTAAAGTGTTGTTTATCGCAAAAGTATGAAAGAGGACACTAGGCAGCGTCAATCAACTCCAATGGAGAACCGTTATGCCTATTGCATTATTTGCGCTGACATTAAGCGCCTTTGCAATCGGGACCACCGAATTCGTGATTGTCGGTCTGGTCCCGACCATCGCCCAAGATTTGGGCGTTACCCTGCCTTCAGCTGGCCTCTTGGTCAGCTTGTATGCCCTTGGTGTCGCCGTTGGCGCGCCTGTCCTGACTGCACTCACAGGACGCTGGAATCGGAAGTGGGTTCTGCTGTCCCTGATGAGTCTTTTCATCATCGGTAATGTACTTGCCTGGATGGCCCCGAATTACGCCTCTCTGATGACCGCTCGAATCCTGACGGGGCTCGCCCACGGTGTGTTCTTCTCAATTGGCTCAACGATTGCGACCAGTCTTGTTTCAAAAGACAAGGAGGCCAGCGCAATAGCCATCATGTTTACCGGGCTGACGGTGGCTCTGGTTACAGGCGTCCCTCTGGGCACGTTTATCGGGCAGACCTTTGGCTGGCGCGCAACCTTCCTGACCGTGGCTGCGCTTGGCGCAATCGCTCTGGTCGGCAGCGCCTTGCTTGTGCCCAAAAACCTGAAGCAATCTGCTCCAGCGACACTACGCCAACAGCTTGAGGTCATTACACATCCCAGACTGCTGCTCGTGTACGCAATGACCGCAGTCGGCTATGGCGGCACCTTTACCGCATTCACTTACCTCACGCCCATTCTGGAGGACGTCACCGGGTTTGCTTCTGGCATCGTTAGTATCTTGCTGCTGGTTTATGGCGTGTCCGTAGCAACCGGCAACATCTGGGGAGGCAAGTTAGCAGACCGCCTTGGGCCGACCTCAGCCCTGTACATCATCTTTGGCGGCCTCGCGGTCATCCTGTTTGCACTCACGTTCAGCGCCTACAACCCCATCGCAGCCGTCATCACGCTACTGGTTTGGGGGGCCTTCGCGTTCGGTAATGTGCCTGGCTTGCAGGTCTATGTCGTGCAACTGGCCGAGCGTTATACCCCGCACTCTGTCGATGTTGCATCCGGCTTGAACATCGCTGCATTCAACATCGGCATTGCAGGTGGCGCATGGCTTGGCGGCCATGTTGTCGAAGACATGGGGTTGATGAATACGCCCTGGATAGGTGGCGTCATCGTTCTCAGTGCGCTTCTCCTGACACGGCTTTCAGCCTCGTTGGACAATCGTCAGACAGCAACCGCATAAGACGTGAAAGGCCTCCCGAGAGGGAGGCCCAAAGAGGTTTGTTATGACCATTTCAAAGTTGACTTCAGGGCCATTGACCGTTGGCCTTGAATTGCCCTTGGATAATGATTGGACTCAGGAAGGCCAGCGCCAACGGATGCTGGACAAGCGACCTTTTGGTGTGCCGAATCTCAGCGAGCATCAATCGCTGGCCAGACTGGCCGATGAACTGGGATTCCGGGCACTGTGGATTCGAGATGTTCCCCTATACGACCCGTCGTTCGGCGATGCCGCCCAGGTATTCGATCCACTGGTGTATCTTGGATTCCTGTCGGGAGTAACCCGGAACATTCTGCTTGGCACGGCGGCCGTCGTTCTACCGCTGCGCAGCCCATGGATCGTGCGCAAATCCGCGGCCTCGGTTCAGGCACTGAGTCATGACCGATTGATGCTCGGCGTAGCAAGCGGAGACCGTCCCTCGGAATACCCATTGTTTGGTGCGGACTATGAAAATCGTGGACAAGCCTTCCGGCACAGTGTGGAGATCTTGACCGGCAAACAGGATTCGCGATTGTCACCAGGCCAAGCGATCCTACCCGATACTCGAACACCCCCGCTGTTATCTGCCGGGTTATCACAGCAGTCGCCGGAATGGATCGGTCAGCATATGAGTGGCTGGCTGGCATATCCGGGAACGCCGGAGGAGCACGTTCATCGCGTCAACCTGTGGCGCAACGTCGCCGGTGACAAGCCCTATGTGTCCTTTATTCACTTGGACTACCTCAACGATCCCAAGGCGCCCCGTAAACGTCATCGCTTCGGTCTTCAAACCGGGCGGGATGGCCTGGTCCGGGAGCTGGAGGAAATGCAGAGTGCTGGCGTGAACCACGTTGGACTTCATTTCCGGCGTAATCAGGCGCAGGTGGATGAGTCACTACGACTCGTTGCCCAAGATGTTCTGGGAGTGTTTCATGAAACAAACTGAGAGACCAATAGCTTGGGGCGTGGTGGGAAAAGACAGACCCGCCATCGCCCTTCAACGGAAGAATCTGAATTCTACACCGACCCCAGGCCCGGAAGATGTGGTCATCCGGAATGAATACATCGGCCTGAACCCGGTTGATTGGAAAATGATCCGGAACTGGCCGGCGAATTGGAATATCGGTCACGTACCCGGCGTTGACGGCGCAGGCACTGTGCTCAGATTGGGCGAAAACGTGAAGGGCCTTGTACCCGGACAAAGGGTGGCCTACCACCAGGATCTATGCCGGGACGGCAGCTTTGCCAGCCACACCGTGGTCGATAACAGGGCTCTATTGAAAGTTCCGGACACCCTGCCGCTGTTACTGGCAGCTTCTCTGCCCTGCCCATTGATGACGGCCTGGCAGGCGATCGAAAAAGTCCCGCGTCAACCGGAAGCCAATGTCCTGATTACAGGAGCTGGGGGCATGGTTGGACGCTTTCTGATTCAGCTGGCCGCGCAGCGGAATTACCGCGTGACAGCCATGGCTTCGCCACGCCATCACAAGACGCTTCGTCAGTTGGGAGCCGAAAGCGTGGTCGCCTGGGACACCCATTCGCTTAAAACCCAGTTTTTCGCCGTGTTTGACACCGTGAACGCCCAGCATGCTTCGTCGATGGCCGACTGGATTGAAGCCAATGGCCACCTAGTTTGTATTCAGGATCGTCTGAAAACACCGCCGGTGCCAGCGTTTGATAAGGCCATCTCTCTGCACGAAGTCGCTCTGAACGCACTGTTTCGCGTTGGCACTGATCGCCAATGGGCTCAATTCCGCCAAGCCGGAGAGGACCTTCTCACCATGGTGGCCCATGAAAACCTGCGAGCCCCAGAACCTCACACCGAAGATATGGCAACACTTCCTGACGCGCTGGAAGAACTCACAACTCAGGATCGCCCACTTAAGACGGTCATCGACGTCCATCACTTTGCAAATGGGGAGTAAACCATGACAACTGCTATTCCAAATCCCGGTCTTGGCACCTTCCGCCTGAAAGGCGACGACCTGAAGTCTGCTGTCACCGAAGCGCTTGATCTGGGTTACCGTCACATCGACACGGCTCAGATTTACGAAAATGAAGGTGAAATCGGGGACCTGCTTTCTGCCTCCGGCATTGATCGGTCGGAGCTGTTCATCACCACCAAGGTTTGGTACGAGAATTTGGCACGTGACAAGTTCATTCCCTGTGTGCGCGAGAGCCTCACCAAATTGAGGACAAACTACGTTGATTTATTGCTGATCCACTGGCCATCGCCGGATGAGGAAGTCCCGATGCAGGAGTACATCGCCAAGCTGGTCGAAGCCAAGAAACAGGGTCTTGCGAGAGAGATCGGAATCTCCAACTTCACCATCGAACAGATCAGACGTGCTATCGGCATTGCCGGAAAGGGCGAGATTTTGACTAACCAGGTGGAGGTCCATCCTTTCCTACAGAATGATGCGGTAGTCGAGTTCTGCCAACGAAATGGCATTGAGGTAACAGGTTTCATGCCATTGGCAGTCGGCAAAGTTCTGGAAGACGAGACCCTGCACAGAATTGCTGAAAGCCACAACGCAAGAATCCCAGAAGTAGTGCTTGCCTGGTTAAGACAAAGGGATATTGTGGCGATTCCCTCATCTACCAAACGAGCGCACCTGGCATCGAATCTGAAGGGGATGGAATTGGTTTTATCTGACAAGGAACTGTCTGAAATAGCAACGTTGGATAGTAATCATCGAATAGCAGATCCGGACTTTGCTCCGACCTGGGATCAGTAGAATCTGCGGTGAGCAGCGGCCACGTACGTTAAATCTTCTGCGTGGTCGCTGATTGCTTTATGTTCGCTTTTTGTTTAGCTGAGGTCCTGGGTAGCGGTCGCAAAGCGGACATTTGGATTTGACGATTACGCGGAGCTTTGCGGCTAATTTGGAGCCGCGAATCGGAGGGAAGTGCATTGGAGCGCTGCAACGGTGAGCTTTCCGCTCACCATTGCCAGCACAAGAGACTTTGTCCCATGCATCACCCTCACTTGGACTCGAATACCGGTTGGCCTGTGATGTGTAAGCCGCCAAAACTCAGAACAAGCGTTCCCCGTTATCCACCTGCGCGTCCGGTCTTACCAAGGTAACTGCGCCCTTCTCCGTCTGCACGCCAGTGACCAGACACTCCGACAAAAAAGGTCCGATCTGTTTGGGCGGGAAATTGGTGACGGCAAGAACCTGCTTGCCGATGAGATCCTCCTTGCCATATAGGTCCGTAAGCTGTGCACTCGATTTACGAATACCAATGTCCGACCCGAAATCCACTCGCAATTTATAAGCAGGTTTGCGCGCCTCGGGAAAATCCGTCACGTCAATGATGGTCCCGATCCGCAGTTCAACCTCCTCGAAATCGTCCCAAGTAATCATCTCACTGCTCCTTCGAAGTAGTTAGTCTGTTAACAATTCTGGCTCGGCGACCGTCCGGCTTTTCGCACGACCCGCGATCAAAGAACCAATGACGATCAGAATGCTGGCACTCAACACCGCAACCGTAGCCTCGCCGAATCCGGCAAGGATCAAAAGGATTACTGAAATGAGTGGCGCACTGTATGCCAGGGTTCCCAGTAACTAGATGTTTCCGTGTTTTACACCATGGTCCCAGGTGAAGAATGCTACGCCCACCGGTCCGAGGCCCAGTCCGACCACGCCAATCCATTGAAGTACGCTTTCTGGCCATACCGTTTCCTCCCACAAAAGGTGGCAAATCAACGCCAGAATGGCCGTAACACCGCAGAACCAGCCCACTGCATCGGTCGGTACCGAGCGAACCAGTCTACTGAGAACGGAATAAGATGACCAGATCAGAGCACAGGACAGAGCCACCAGGTAACCCGGCAGGTTCTCCCAGGCAAATCCGTCGGCATTACGGCTGATCAACAACCAACAACCTGCCAGGGCAACCAGGGCCCCAACGATGTACTGAGCTCGTAGTTTCTCGCCCGGCAGGAAGGCCGAAAGCAGGACGATCAGCAGCGGCCAGAGGTAAGCCAGCAGGCTGACTTCAACGGCCGGGGCCAGTGTCATGGCCTTGAAGTAGGCAAAGTGATAACCGAACAAACCAACGATGCCGATACACCATGCAAGCGGCGATTGCCGTAAATAATGCGCACCGGAATGTCCCGAAAAGACCCAACGGCCGCCCATCAACAGGAAAGCGATGCCGAAGGTCATGGCCATGAGCTGGAACTCTGGAATCTCGCCACCAGAAAGCTTGGTCAGCAATGCCAAAGTGCCCCATAACAGAACGGAAATCGACCCGATCCAGGTTGCGGCGTTAACGGATGCCATGAACCCCTCCCGAAATTCTCACGTGTGAATGATTTCAGAAGGGTATCCAGTACGAAGGAGAAGAACTTTCAAATCCTGGCGGAACTATTTCGAAATACGGCGGAAGTGGCTGGGCGCTTTGCCAAAGTGGGTTCTGAACCGGTCGCTAAAGGCCGATAACGATGAATAGCCGACAGCGTCGGCAACTCGCTGGACGCTGAGCCCCGACTGCTCCAAAAGCCGCCAAGCTTCTTTCATTCGTAACTCTGTGAGGTATTGATGCGGCGTCATGCCGACCTGGCGCCGAAACAGATCGTTCAACTGCCGAATGCTCAGATATGCCACGGCAGCCGCCTCGGCCAAGGACAGCGGTCGGTTGAAGTGTTCGTCCAGAAATTGTTTCGCGGCGTGGACTCTGCGGTCCAGCTTCAGCTGACTTCCATGGCGTTCTTGAAGCAACTGAATCAGCAGGAGTAGCATTTGATGCTGGGTAAAATCCGACTCAGTCCCATTATGGAGCTGTGCGTGAAGGAACTGGACGTAGTGGAGCAATGCTGGATCCAAGTTTACGAAACAAGGTAGTTTGTCCAGCGCCGGGGCCAAGCCTTCGGGCACGTCTGCAACCAAAAACCGGTTATCGTCGGTCGCAGCATACCCATGGCCAATTCCCGCGGGAATAATTGCCGCTCGCTGCTGAGCCACTTCCCCTTCGATGGCATCTACCGAAAGAGATAACGTTCCCACCAAGGGCAATACCAGTTGATGATGGTCGTGGGAGTGGCTTTTTCCCTCGTCCTCGTAGGTTCGTATATGCAAGCCGATCTCAGAATGCTTCATGCGACCAGTATAATCAGAAACACATGATAGTCATCACAGAACCACTCTTTCATCCATCTCTCATCCGGGATCCGACCGGTTCATAGTGAAAACGCGGGAAATTGGCAGTGACGAAGTATCTCGTGAACCACGCCTAAACGATTTATGGCTCGAATGTCCGCTTTTGTTTAAGAGCTTGAGCTTAACTGAACGTCCAGAAGGGTCCGCTCAGGGTCGACCCCCGACTGTAAATTAACCTTAGCACATGTCGAGCTTGTATTGAGCCATTCTTTGACCTCCACCCGATGGAGGAAAATGCCATGAACGTCTCGACAGAAATCTCCTGTACACCCACACCTTGGAATAAAGGCAAGTTGGTTGGGCAGAAGGCGCCTCTGCGTCTTCGAGATATCTGGGCCATCCGTGTTCGCCTACAGCTTGCCCAAAAGACGAGAGACCTCGCCCTCTTCAATTTAGCCATCGATAGCAAATTACGAGGCTGCGACCTCGTCAATTTACGAATACGGGATATAGCCCATGGTACGTGCATATCCCCAAGAGCCATTGTGATGCAGCAAAAGACACATCGACCTGTCCAATTCGAAATTACCGAGCAAACTCGCATCGCTATTATCGACTGGATACAGCTTGCTCAGCTCGGGAGCGGGGACTTCTTGTTTCCCAGTCGAATCAATAGCGCAAAGCATCTCTCAACGCGGCAATATGCCCGTATTGTGAAAGCCTGGGTTACCGAAATAGGTCTAGATGCATCAATTTATGGCACGCACACGATGCGTCGTACAAAAGCTTCGCTGATATACCGCCGCACGAAAAACTTGAGGGCAGTGCAACTGCTCCTGGGACACACGAACCTGGAAAGCACCGTCAGGTATCTAGGGATAGAGGTAGATGATGCGTTGGAAATGGCAGAACAGACAGAAGTTTGATGAGGATAAACGACGGCCTATTTCGGGCCGTCGTTACCCGGCCAGAAGCGGTCTTTTAGATGACTCAGATATAGCGGTCTAACGCCCGCAACAGCGGAATATTTGTAGTGGATTGTTTTACGGTAGCGTAGCGAAAACCGCAAAACAAGGAATGGAAAATATTTCCGGCTGATTGCGATTGTTATTTTTTAGTTTCAGCGAAATTGAATTTTTCCAACACCTTCCCTAGCTGATCATTTTTTCCTTGAACAGCAAATAGCAACATAGCAAAAGTTAGAAACATTCCTTTCGCTGTTTCTATTACATCGGAAATCTGTTCGCTAGTAAAACTAATCTTTCCATTCTTGTAGAAAGCTTTTACATACTCTCCACTACCGTGACTAAAAAAAGAGAACTTTTCGTAACTAGCCAATTGGCTTTTGGTAAGTTGAGAGAAAAAGTTATCGAAAGTGTCTCCAGAAGTAGATTCGAACTCACCTAATTCTTTAACCATGGCAAAAAAACTAGGGTACTTTATTTTTACATCAAGATAATCCATCACTTCTTCGCTTTTGTTCTTTGCAATAAACTCTAAATAAAAGCTTTTTACATATAACTCCAGCATGCTCCTCATAAGTAAGATGCCAGAACTAAAGTGATTAGATCTTAGTAGAATGTAGAACGACTCATAATGAGTTGAAAACATTTGAAAATAAGTAAGGTTAACCTTTTCGTAGTCTGTCGTTGGATTTACTTTCGCTTCTTCAAGAAGATCATGTATGAAGCAAAAATCCTCATTAATTTCATTCATTTGTTGTTCTAAAGATGTACTCATACGTCCTCGATTCTAGATTTACAACATAACGCCGCCAGCACGCGCGGCTTAGTAGTGAAGGCGAAGCCGCAACGAAAAAGCCGTCGCCGTGCCTGGCCTGGCCTGGCCTGGCCTGGCCTGGCCTTGTTAAAATTTTGCCCTAAGTACTTGCCGAGTGTATTCACTACACACCCCAGAAACCTGTGACAATAGCTTTGGTTGATGCTCTCCGTAGAGGACCACATAAGGTTGCAGCCGTTGTTTTATGGCTAGGGGATATAGTAGCGCCTCATAATATAGCCTGCCCAGAAGCCAAATTGTCCGGATTCGAAGACGGCCAAGGCCGTCTAAATTCTCAACACCGGACAAAAGCAATCGCTCTTCATGTTCCTTAAACATCATTTCCACGGGAGTGATATCAGAGGTGGGGGCTTTTTCGGCGTAGCCTAACAGCGATTCATGGTCCCATAAGTGAGAGAATTTATTCCTAACCTTTCTCAGCGAATCCATATCCTTGAGTATATCTTCACTCATCCATCCAAAGGCGCAGGCAACTTGTATTCTTTTAGACAGACTTGAGAATGGCCCATAGCCAGAGAAGAGGCTATCTCTGCCTCCTGGGACACCCTTGGGTATTTCACGTTTGTACATCTCATCAAGAGCTTCATCAGCGAATGCGCAAGCTATTACCGGAATAAGCCGTTCATCATCAGACGCTATTGCATCACATACCTTTTCCAGTCTCGAAACATCGTGGTATTCGGAGTTAACTTCGGCGGCAAATTTTTTTGCCTGTTCCCTTTCGAACGCCTTCGTATAGTTTCGATAAACCTGCAGGCCATTTTTCTCTACGTCGCTCATATCTAGCGCCGCGATATCTTCATCCCATTCGGACATTCTCACGAACTCCAAGGAAATTTAACGCCGCCAGCACGCGCGACTTTGTAGTGAAGGCGAAGCCGCAACGGAAAAGACGTCGCCGTGCCTGGCCTTGTTAAATTTTTATAGTGCCATATGCAATAGCGGAAAAGGCTTACCCTGACCATCGACTGGTGACCGATCTGCCACTTTAAAGCCAATATGCTGATAAAAACCTACCGCCTGTTCATTCTGCTCGTTTACATCGACCTTTGATGCTCCCTGCTTTTTGATAGCATGGGCCGCCAACATGGCACCAATGCCTTTTCCGCGTGCATCAGGTGAGATGAACAACATCTCAACATTACCGTCATGTACTCCACAGAATCCCTGAATTTCACCGTTACCGTTTTTAGCGCACCTTAAATCAACTGCGTCAAAATACTGCTCCAGAATTAACGGCTTTAACTCCTGTAGATCATCTTCAGCCAGAAAATCATGCGTTGCCCTGACCGACGCTTCCCAGACTTCTATCAGCTTAAGGTGATCTGCTTTTTCTACGATCTCAATATTCATCACTAAACCTGATTGAAAATTTAACAGTTTTATTCATGCGCATGCGCGTTTTTCTGGGAAGCCTCATCTTGCCAAAAGATCTCTAACCTACTGATACAAAAGGATACATACTATTTTTTCTCGTAAGGGCTCGCTAGAGTAATGCGCATGCGCGTTAACTTTATGACCAGTTTTTCAGGATGGCGCATAAGCATACAACGCCATTTTATAAACCATTGTTTTACCAACACTCACAGCATACTTTTCCAGAAATATGCGCACTTATATTATAACCGTCACCAGAAAAACTCGCATCGCGAGCTAAAGTCCCCTGTGAATATTCAATTCCTCTGAGCGTCCGCTCAGGGTCCTGGCCGTGTGAAAACAGAAAAATCTGGCCCGACTCAAGAACCTTTGCCTTCAGCTGCCCGTTAGCCTCATCTTAGCCTTGGCTCCTATAATTGCCGACCACTGATGTTGAAGATCATTGAGCTATCAGAAACCAGCTACAGTCGCTATCACAGCCCTAAAATAAAGAGAAAAAAGGGCTGTTACGCCCTCGTAGCCCTCATTATCTCATTGACTCCCAAAATCTTTATGACGCGCTTCAAGTTGTACGCCAGCACATGAAGACTCATTTCCGTGCCCACATTTCTAAAACGCTTTGTCGCGAAGTGTGTCGCACCCATCCACGCCTTTAGCGTGCCGAACGGATGCTCCACGGTTTGTCGCCTTAGACGCATCACCTCTGGATTCCAATCGAGACGTGACTGTGCGGATTCAAGCACATCTTCATGCTCCCAGCGTCTGATCCGTCGTTGCTTGCCAGTCGTGCATTTTTCTTTCATAGCGCAGCTTGCACATGCTGAGCTCCAGTAAGTATGTAGCTTCATTCCCTTTTCTATCGTTTCATATCGCCATATCAGCAGCTGACCAGCAGGACAGGAATATTCATTGCTTTCAGGAAAGTATCGGAATGCGTCTCTTGGGAAAAAGCCCTTTGCCTGGTTTGGAGATGTCATCGGCTTGGGGAGATAGGTCGTTATCCCTTCTTTATGGCAGGCGAGAATTTCTTCACCTTTGAAGTAGCCTCTGTCAGCTACGACCTTCAGCTCCTTGATTCCAGTGGCTTCCCGAGCTTGCTTCGCCATATTGAAGAGCTGCCCACGGTCATGCCCGACGTTGGTCACCTCATGAGCCACAATCAAATGGTGCTGACTGTCGACTGCTGTCTGCACGTTGTAGCCTACTGTCCCGGTGCCTCTGCCACTGGTGGCCATCGACCTAGCATCTGGATCCGTCAAAGATACTTGCTGATCCGGAGATTGCAGCCGCTGTTCCTCAACAGATTGTAATCGTGCCGTTTCTTCCTTCAGCTTTATAATTTTCTCCTTTAAGTGTTTCGTCTTGGCCTCGGCCAGGGCGGGCTCCGTGTGATCGGCTGTATCTAGCTAACTGAGATATCGGTTGAAGCTTTCTTCGATCTGCTCAAGGCGACGCTTCATCTTGGTCGCTGTGAAATTGCGATTACGGTTGTTGACGGCTTTGAACTTGCTGCCATCGATGGCCACGATGGCTTGGGAGAACAGCTCCAGTCGCCGGCAAAGCAAGATAAACTCTCGACACACGCGGCGGATGGCATCGCCATTGTCCTTTCGAAAATCGGCAATCGTCTTGAAATCGGGAGTTAAACGCTCAGTCAGCCACATTAGCTCGACATTACGCTGGGTCTCGCGCTCTAATCGGCGGCTTGATTGAATACGATTGAGATAACCATAGATGTAGAGCTTCAGAAGAACAGCCGGATGATAAGCCGGTCTCCCGGTAGCGTGCGGATCAACACCTTTGAAGCCCATATCTTTAAGGTCGAGCCCCTCAACAAATGCCTCAAGGGCACGAACCGGGTTATCCTCGGCGATGAAGTCGTCCAAAAGCGTAGGGAATAACGTGCTTTGGTCTCGGGCCTCGCCTACCACGAATCGCTTCATCACCATTTCCTCTGGGGACCTTGGCAAAGTATAGCGGCCACTACGTTTTCACACAGCCTCGGTCGAAAACGGACTTCTAGCAAGGTGTCTAATCGCAGTAACCGACTCCGCTTACTTTTATTCAACAACCTGCAAATATCAAAATCCACTTAGCCTCAAAGCCAGCAGATAATAAGTGCTGCCGTCATTAGAAATTAGTCATCTAGCTTTGGTCTCACCATGGACAGGCGCGTGATGCCGCCACTTATTGTGAATGCCGGCATCCCTGATCATGGTTAATTCCGGTGGTTTCCTGCCAGCCTAAATTCACCAAACGCCTATTACGCAGGCCGCTTATTATGCAGGTCGTTTGGCCAGCAATGCCCACACACCTGCCGAAGAAAGTAACGTTCCGCCGACAATATTGAAACGGCGCTGGGCGCGGCGTGAGGCAAGCATCTTGCGCACGGATGAGGCAAACACCGCGTAAAGCGTGGCATTGAGTGTCGCTAACGCCACGAACGTGACTGCCAAAATCCACAACTGCTGCCCCGCATTAGCGCCCGGGCTAACAAATTGCGGCAAAAAAGCGACGAAGAAGATGATGCCCTTGGGGTTCAGTGCCGTTACCAAATAGGTATTGGTGAACAGCTTCCAGCGCGACCCTGATACCACAGGCGTTACCGGCTGAACCGACGATATCCCGGCACGCAAAAGCTTTATACCCATATAGAGCAGGTATAAACCGCCAATCCATTTGATAACGGTGAACCAAAACGCCGAAGCGGCCAACACAGCTCCCAAGCCAAGTAGCGAAAAAACCAGCGCCGTGGAATCGCCTAGAGCAACCGCAGCGACAAGCGGAATATTAGCGCGTCGGCCTTGGGCGATGGAGTAGCTGACAACCGTCAAAATCGTCGGCCCAGGAATAGCGAGCAAGGCCACGGATGCAAGCGCAAAGGCAAACCAAATTTCGATAGACATGGGACAGCACCTTAGACGTGATAACGACTAAGTTAGCATAAGCCGCAATAAGCTGGAGTCCCCCATTAGTCCCCCTGAGCCCCCTCATTACTTTGACGATATGATCGCCCCTGACGGTCGTTCTCGCACTATTTTTAACTAAATAAACATAAAACGTTGACGAAATATAAAAATGTAGATATTTTTTAAGCGTAGGTTCTCTGTTTGATTCAGTTCTTTTTCACCCTTTTGCTAAAGAGAGGCGTCCAATGAACGCTCCAGCCACTATCCCCGCACAGCAGCATCATGGTTTCACCCTTGGCCGCTCACCGCAGTCGGACCGCTTACTGCAACTGAGCTTCCCTAAGGAAACAGTGAAAGCGTTTCTTGACGCCGTGTCGGAATGGCCGGTTCAGGCACTGGAATATAAGTCTTTCCTGCGTTTTCGAGTGGCCAAGATTCTTGATGACCTGTGTAAGAACACCTTACAGCCGGTGTTGATCGAAACCATGGTGGATCGGGATACAGGGGCGTTTCTGGTGACGCCAGAGGGGCTGGATCAGGTTGAGCAGGCCGACGACATGGTGATATTCGCCACGGCAGTGTCTCACCTAATGGGACGCTCAAATTACGATGCCATGAGCGGCCAGTACTATGCGCGGTTTGTGGTGAAGAACGTCGATAACTCAGACAGTTACCTACGTCAGCCGCACCGCGTGATGGAGCTGCATAACGACGGCACATTCGTGGAGCAGGACACCGACTACGTGCTGATGATGAAAGTTGACGAACAGAACATGCAAGGCGGCAACTCGTTACTGTTGCACCTCGATGACTGGGAAGGGTTAGACAGTTTCTACTCCCACCCACTGGCGCGTCGTGACATGCGCTGGACCGCGCCGCCCAGTAAGAATGTTGATCGCGACATCTACCACCCCGTGTTCGATGTGGATACCGAGGGTCGCCCGATCATGGCCTATATTGACCAATTTGTTCAGCCGAAGAACTTTGAAGAAGGTAACTGGCTAGCTGATCTGTCTGATTCACTGGAAGGTAGCCAACATCAGTTATCGATTCCGGTTGCTACCGGTAGCTTCCTGCTGATTAACAATCACTTCTGGCTGCATGGGCGTGATCGCTTCACTCCGCACCCTGATCTGCGTCGTGAGTTGATGCGTCAGCGTGGCTATTTCACCCATGCCAAAACACTACGTCAGCCGCGTCAGGTATAATTATTTAGAATAAGCTGGCCACCGCCATGACGGTGGCCATTTTCCCTTGGCTACCGAGACGCCTATGTACGACTACATTATTATCGGGGGCGGCATTCTTGGGCTGTCGACTGCCATGCAGCTTATCCGTGCCTATCCTGACAAGAAGATGCTGCTGGTTGAGAAAGAGGATGGCCCAGCCCGCCATCAAACAGGCCACAATAGTGGCGTGATTCATGCGGGGGTTTACTACACGCCTGGCAGCTTAAAGGCGCGTTTTTGTTTAGAGGGCAACCTCGCCACCAAAGCGTTTTGTGACGAACATAGCATTGCCTACGACGAATGCGGCAAGCTGCTGGTCGCCACGAATGACCTCGAACTCCAGCGTATGAAAGCACTGTGGGAGCGCACGGAGGCTAATGGCTTGGAGCGGTATTGGCTGACGGCAGAAGAACTGAACGAACGTGAGCCTAACATCACCGGCGTCGGCGGTATCTTTGTCCCCTCCAGCGGTATCGTCAATTATGCTGAAGTGGCTGCCGCCATGGGCCGCGACTTCGAAGCCGCTGGCGGTGAGATCCGCTACACCACGTCAGTCACCGGCTTAAGTGAGCAAACCAATGAGGTAGTGGTATCCACCAGCCAGGGTGATTTCTCTACCCGCTATATGGTGTCCTGCTCTGGCCTGATGGCAGACCGAGTGGTACGCATGCTGGGTATCGAGCCAGACTTCACCATCTGCCCGTTCCGCGGCGAGTACTTCCGCCTGCCCACGCAGCACAATCAAATCGTTAATCACCTGATCTACCCGATTCCTGACCCTTCGATGCCGTTTCTTGGCGTTCACCTGACGCGCATGATTGACGGCAGCGTAACGGTCGGCCCCAACGCGGTGCTGGCCTGGAAACGTGAAGGCTATCGAAAGACCGACATCTCGTTTTCCGACACGCTCGCCATGCTGCGCCACCGCGGCATCCGCCAAGTGCTGAAAGACAACTTGCGTCCAGGGCTTTCCGAGTTTAAGAACTCACTCTATAAAAAAGGCTACCTTCAGCAAGTGCGTAAGTACTGCCCAAGCTTAACACTGGCAGATCTTGAGCCTTACCCGGCTGGCGTGCGCGCCCAGGCGGTGTCCAACGATGGCAAGCTGGTCGATGACTTCCTGTTCGTCAACACGCCGCGTACTGTCAACGTGTGTAACGCACCCTCGCCTGCGGCGACGTCTGCTATTCCCATTGGGGCGTATATCGTAGAGAAAGTTAAGCAGCAGGTTGGCGATAGCGCCGCCGTAGTATGCTAGGAACTCACGAAGCTGCTTAGTAACGAGCCTGTTTCGGGCGCATAGTTTGCGTCCGAAATATTATTGAGCGGTTACTTAGCCAAAACTACGTAACGCCCTCACCATAGGCTGCATCATAAGAAATGAATCACTCCTAAGCGGCATCGGCTGCCCCTTCGCCATAAATCCAGACGACCGATACAAGCAAACTGCTGCCTCATTGCTGGTTGTAACGTCAAGCGCGAGACAATCGCACTCTTTATCTATCGCCCAGGTTTTAATTTCACCCAGAAGCGCCTTGGCGATGCCTTTCCCTCTTGCCGCAGGCGAAACCCACATTTGGTAGATGTGAGCGGTTTCCACCTCTGGCGCATGTACCACACCCCAAGCAAGCCCTACCGCCCAGCCCCCCTGCTCGGCCACTAACGGAAAAGCCACAAGCCCCCGTGCGCTAAGATCTAAGCGCGCCCGCCAATCAGCATCCGACAATACAGATTCCTGCTCGTAAGTGGCACCAAACGAGTCAGGGGAATCCTTGAGCGATTCCAGCCTAGCGGACTTGTACAACGTCCAATTCTCAGGGGTTAGTACTTTGATGTTGAAGTTTTTCATATAGGGGACTTGCTGCATGGTGCAGAGGTTTCGGGTGATTTAATAAGTTTGTTACCAGTCGCTTTGGTCAGTATCCGGGTAAAAGCGAACTTTCGGATACTTCTAATGTAATGCCATACTCAGTGGCTTGTTCGCTGCAATGCTTTGTTAAATATCAATCGGACTCAGAGCCAGCATCTAGCTTCCGCTATTACCGTTTCAATTCTCTTCTGATGTCCCCGGTGACGCTGGACGCAAAGGTATAGTGTCTCACTCACCGGGTTAGGAAGTCGGTGAGCCTTTATTTGTTCGGGCTTGTGAAACGCCTCAACCGCATGAGCCGGTAATGCTGTAAACCCCAGCCCGATGCTGACAGGCTCCAGAATCAACCCGATCTGGTTTGAGTACCCCTTTCTTAGAAACTGATGACTGTGCTGGAACTCAGGATAATTTTTGCTAAGCAGCAGGTTGGCGTGGTGACTTCCATCAGGATGGTCAATAAAACCGAGGGCCATCAACGTCTCCCAAGATGGCTCCTCAATGGTCTCAGGGGTCACCAATAACAATGATTCTTCCGCGATAGGCTTGCAACTGACCTCGGCCAGGGTAGATTTTGACGTCATGAAGCCAATATCCACAGAAGATTCGGCGATGGCGGTTTCTACGTCGGAGTTGGGTGCAAAGCGGTAATCAATTATGAGTTTTGGATACTTACTCTGCAGCGCCAATAAGCGTGGATATAGCTTAAGCCCAACACTCCCGGGTGACATCACCCGAACTACCCCTTCGTAAGGCGAATCTTCTTGGACTGCCTGCTCCAAACTCGATAACGCCTGCAGAATGTTCTGCGCTTCGATGTATAGCCTTTCGCCTGCCTGCGAGAGTGAGAATTTCTTCCCCTCCCGGATTAGCAACTCAACACCAAGTTGCTCTTCCAACTTACGCACATGCTGGCTCACCCCTGACTGAGTCATGTGGAGACGTTCGGCCGTACGGGTGAAATGTCCTACATCAACGAGGGTGCAAAAGGTAGTTAACCAGGTGGTGTTTATCATCACTATCCATAATTATCACAATCAAAAATGATAATTTTAAGTAATTAAAGGCGTTCTGTAACCTACTATCAGTCACACCAGAGGAGGACAGGCAATGCCCAACGTTTACCCAAGAAGTTTCTCACACATCGGTATTTCTGTACCGGATCTTGAGCGAGCCGTACAGTTCTACACCGAAGTGATGGGCTGGTATCTGATCATGGAACCCACCGAGATCAAAGAGGACGATAGCGCCATCGGAGAGATGTGCACGGATGTCTTCGGAGCCGGGTGGGAAAGCTTCAGAATCGCACATCTATCTACCGGAGACCGGATAGGTATCGAGCTTTTTCAGTTCAAGAATCAGACCAACCCGGAGGATAACTTTGAATACTGGAAAACCGGCGTCTTTCACTTCTCTGTGCAAGACCCCAATTTGGAAGAACTTGTTGACCGTATCGTAGCCGCTGGTGGTAAGCGGCGCATGAAAAAGCCACGCTACTACTATCCAGGTGAGAAGCCCTATCGCATGATTTACATGGAAGATCCATTCGGAAATATTGTGGAAATCTATAGCCATAGCTACGAACTGACCTACAGCGAAGGCGCCTACTAAATTATTAGCGATTAGAATTCGAGCAGGCTTGATAAGCCTGCTTTAAAAACGCCAGTTTCATTAACTTTTTATAAGTTAATTAAAATTAGGTAGCATTTCCAAACTTAGCGCCTTGCTGTATTTCCTAGCACGTTCGCTTAGGCTCGGTTACCCACCATTCAGCACAGTCCCGCTTTTTCTTAAGCCCCTCATCCTGCACGTAGTCAGCCAGCTCGTTACGGCTCAGCGTCACATGGTTCACGGCATCTCCATATGCACTGCAATGATGGTCGCATCAGGAGCCGCCCGATGGGTATTCAGTATGTCTTCTATACCCATAATTGGGTGGCGCCAGTATTCAACACGACTACTTCGGGGTGCCTGTTGAATCGCCCCAGGTTTCATAGACACCTCCAGGCCCTATACTAAAGGTATCTAGG
>NZ_JABASV010000006.1 GCF_016107625.1 Vreelandella alkaliphila | reverse complement strand
GTGTACTAATGGCCCGTGAGGCTTGACCCTATAACACCCAAGGGGTCTGGTCGTAGTGATAATGAAAACCGGATACGCGCTTCCTGTCAGCGACAGGAAACGAGAGACGCCACAAAACATCAGTAACATGTTCAGCATGATATGCATTAAAAGTTACGCCTGACGACCATAGCACGCGTGAACCACCTGATCCCATGCCGAACTCAGAAGTGAAACCGCTTAGCGCCGATGGTAGTGTGGGGTCTCCCCATGCGAGAGTAGGTCATCGTCAGGCACTTATTGAGAAACCCCGGCCATTTGGTCGGGGTTTTGCTTTTTAGGGGTCTCCCCTGGAGAGTAGCGGAACGCCGCCCGGATCATCGTCAGGTACTTATTTAACAAGAAACCCAGCCCATCGGCTGGGTTTTTTGTTTGCGCGGAAGAAAAAAGCACTCCCTAGCCCCTATCACAAAGCGGCTACCTCCCGAAGCGTGCACCGCACGTCATTCCCGAGCCACCGCACCGTCATTCCCGAGTGGGGTTGTCGGGAATCCACTTTGACCTTAACCTGCAGCAGCCCGAACCCCCAGTTCAACATGGACTCCCGCTAAGAACCTGCGGGAATGACGAGGGTGGCGCGGAGGGCTGGGGGGGCGTCATCGTCAGGCACTTATTCAAAAAAATCCCCAGGGCTGATGCCTTGGGGGATTTTTTGCCTAACATTTACCATTCGATAGGCTTGCCAGCCCAATCCCAGAAGCTGCCAGTATCTTCGGGGGTGCGTTTAGACATTACTTCCAATAGCTGTTCAGCGACGAAGTCAGGCGTAAATAGCTTTTCGCTGGGTACGCTAGCTTGGAAGGGTTTTGAAAGCGCTGTATCAGTGGTGCCTGGGTGCAGGCACAGCACAATAGACTGTTTGTTAAGTCGCGTTAGTTCGATGGAAAGTGTTTTCATCAGCATGTTGTGCGCTGCTTTGCTGGCCCGATAGCTGTACCAGCCGCCGTGACCGTTATCGCCAATGGATCCAACGCGCGCCGACAAGCTGGCGATAATAGCCGGATGTTTGCCTTGCAGAGATGATTTAAGTGCGGCAATCAGTAGGGCGGGCGTGGCGGCATTAACATGCATAACATGGGCGAATGATGCTTCATCTAACTGCTCTAAGCGTTTCTCAGGCTGAATATTACGCGCGACATCGTGCAGCGTGCCAATAGCATTAAATAGCAGGTGTACAGGACGTCCGTTTAACTGCTGGCAGAGAGCTTCACGCCCTGATTGTGTGGTGATATCGACGTTCGCCACCTCAACGGATGCGTCCTGAAAAGATGGGTCTTGAGAAGCAAGAGGTGAACGGCTTACGGCAACGACATTACCCACATGGGTATCGGCAAGCAGCCTCTTAATAATAGCGTTACCTATGCCGCCATTGGCACCGATGACAACAGCGGTAAAGTTTTCTGGAAGGTGGGAAAGCATTCTTTCGGCTCCAATTGTGAATATCAATGTTCACATTGAAGCTTCTTGTACAGGTTTTGTCTATGAATGTGCGGAAATACTAGGCAGATGCGTTAAAGCGACCTGGTTGGGCATTATTGCGCCCATTTGGCTTGTAGAGCGTTTTTTCAGCAATTTGGCGAATGTAATCCAGCATTTCCTGGTTATGCTTCATTCTAAGCGATAGCATTTGCCCAGTTAATTCGTTCATGCGTGATACGCGCTCGCTTTTTTCGAGCAAGTTTTCCCAGGTAAGCAAACAGTCTGCATCGTTAGCTGCTTGTTTGGCGCCAAGAGCACCTTCTGCATAGCCAAGCTTTGTTTGCACGCTTCGGCGCAGTGTTTCGATGCGTTCTAGCTCAACTAACAGCGCCTGTTTTTTCAGGGCTAAGGCAGAGAGGGCGTCACCGTCAATGCTGCCTTTAGTGAGCTGTGCTTGTTCATCTGAGAGCAGCAGTACTAATTCATCAAGGCGTTGCAATTGATCTGAGAGCAGTCGTGAAAGACCCATAATAGTTCGCTTATAAATCTTTTAAATTAGCAATTAAGCCATCAGCAATGCGATCCGCGCGAATCTCTAGCTTCCCTTCACGAATAGCTTCGCGAATTTCCTCAACTTTTGCCGTATCGATATCGTGTGAGCTATCCGTATGCGTTTGGCTAAGTTGCGTTGCTGAGCGTGTCGCGCTGTCTGCTTCGGCTGGCTTATTGCCGCCTATTTTCTGTGCTTCATCACGCTGCTGCGCCTGATTAGAACGTAGCAACGGATTAATGTTATCGATTTTCACGTTGTTTGCCTCATCGTCAACGTTGGTGCGGCATGCGCTGTATTACCTATTATCGGCCTGGGTAGTAAGGACTTTAGGCATTAGATTAAAAATCTATCATCAATGTTCCTTGGCCAATGACGCGTGCGGTAACTAGCTCCCGCGTATCAAAGCGCACACGAATACGCTCGCCTTGTGCACCATCAGACAAGGCCTCTCCTTCGCGTGACACTCGGAAACCAGTGCCCTCTGCTATGACAGTGACGCGCTGCCCTCGTTTCACCACTTGAGGCGCTTGAAGATAGTGGGACTGGAAAGTACTGCCGCTTCGAATAGGACGCTGCGCGATCATACCGATAATATCGTCTTGGTCGGTAAGTGCTTGGGCGGCTAGATCCCCAAGATTGCCTTCTCGTGATGTCAGCATATCACTCGTGATGAGCGTGCCCCTATCAATATCCTGCCCAGCCACGGCGTAACTACCAATGATATCAATTTGCGCTTGGATATACCGAACTTGACGACGATTTTCGCCACAGCGCACGCCGACTGAAATTCGCCCAATAGGGGATTGATTAGCATTCGGGAAAAAGGGTTCGGGTGCAATGCACTCAGGTAAATGTGCAGAAGGAGGTGAGATATCAATCATCACCTCCTGCCCAAGCGATTGAGATTCTTGATAAAGGAACTGCTGAACGGTATCCATCAGCAGTTGGTTATTCGCATGCGCGTGAAATGAAAAGCCAAGGCTGAGCAGTGATAGGCAGAGTATTTGCTTAAGAGTTGCCAGATAGGGTCGCGTTGGGCGCAGCGGGTGTGGCATGGGAGAGTCGCTCAATCGAAGGGAAGCAGATGGTAATCATCAACCGTGCAGTGTAGTGCAAAAGTACCCTGTGCATCATATGAAATGCTGGTGTAAACGGCAGCTGTTCCATGCTTTAGGCTGACGATGCGAAGCCTATTATTCATCATCAATAATATCCGTTTTAATTTGCCTTTCAGCGAACGAGGATTGGCATGATTGATCAGCTTGAATCTGCCTTTAACTATCACCAGCAGGCACTGGGCTTGCGTCAAGCGCGTCACGACGTGCTGGCAGCCAATATTGCCAATGCCGATACGCCTAACTATAAAGCGCGCGATCTCGACTTTGCCAGTGAGTTAAAGAAGGCTGTTGCAGGCAGTCAGCCACAGCAGCAGCAAAATGGCGCGCTGCCGCTCGCACGAACTTCAGAACGTCATCTGCAAGGTGAAGGCCCTGCATGGCGGGGTGTAGGCAGTGCAGAGCTGCTTTATCGCATCCCCGATCAGCCCAGCTTGGATGGCAACACGGTAGATATGGATCGTGAGCGGACACAGTTTGCAGACAATGCTGTTCGTTACCAAGCCGCACTAACCATCATGAATCGCCGAATTCAGGGCCTGAAAAACGCGATGCAGCCGGAATAACCGAGCGGTAGGAGAAAGTAATCTATGTCGATGTTTTCAGCCTTTGATATTGCTAGTTCTGCCATGAGCGCCCAGGCGCAGCGTATGAATGTTACCGCTAGCAATATGGCCAATGCCGACAGCATTGCAGGCCCTGATGGAGAGACCTATCGGGCCAAACAAGTAATGTTTGAAACCCAAGCGCACAATAATCGATATGGCGTCGGTGGTGTACGTGTCACTGAGGTAGTTGAAGACGACGCTCCGCTACGTCTGCAATACATGCCAAACCATCCTGCTGCGGATGAAGAAGGCTATGTCGCCAAGCCCAATGTTGAACCCGTGCATGAAATGGTCAACATGATCTCGGCGTCGCGTTCCTATCAAGCCAACGTAGAAGTGTTCAACACAACGAAGCAGATGATGGTGCAGACGCTATCACTGGGTGAGGGTTAATTATGAGTACAATCGACCCGGCAACACTTTCGGCAATTAATGGCGGCGGCAGTGCTTCCCAGTTAAAGCAGAGCGCGTCAGATGAGTTGCGTAGCAGTTTTCTAACGCTACTGATTACTCAGCTACAGAATCAAGATCCGCTGAATCCGATGGAAAATGCGGAAATGACCTCCCAGATTGCACAAATTAATACGGTAAGTGGGATTGAAGAGCTGAACACCACTTTGCAAAGCATTACTAGCCAAATGGATGCCAACCAAGCACTGCAAGCAAGTGGCTTGATTGGCCAAGGTGTGATGGTGCCTGGCAACAAGGTCATGCTAGAGCAGGATAGTGAAGGAAAACCCTACACGACACCGTTTGGTATTGAGCTTGCTAAACCCGCCGACCAGCTTACCGCGGTGATTGTTGGCCAAGGTGGCGAAGTGATTAGACGCTATAACTTGGGTGCGGTAGAAGCTGGTGTGCAGTCTTTCCAGTGGGACGGTAAAAACGAACAGGGCGAAGCCGCTGCCAGTGGCCGTTATACGGTTCAGCTAGAGGCTCAAGATGCTGAGGGTGAAACACTAGACTCAACCGCATTGAATTATGCGGTTGTTAATAGTGTGACCCCTAACGATGGTAGTGGAAATATTCAGCTGGATTTAGGGGCTGTTTACGGACAGGTTCAGTTGAATCAGATCAAACAAATTCTTTGATTTAGACGCCTAAATCACTCTCTAGGAGAATGTAATGAGCTTTTCTCAAGCTTTAAGTGGTTTAAATGCACAGTCTGAAAACTTAAAAATTCTAGGCAACAATATTGCCAACTCACAAACTGTGGGGTTTAAAAGTTCGGGTGCTATTTTTGCTGATGTTTTTGCTGGAGCAAACAGCCAAGTAGGCCTTGGTGTTAAAGTAGCTAATGTTCGTCAAGATTTTACTGCTGGTGATTTAGAGTCTACTGGACGTACGTTGGACCTTGCTGTGGCGGGCGAAGGCTTCTACCGCGTTGAGCAGTCAAGTGGAGAAGCCGCCTACACACGTAACGGCCAGTTTAGTCAAGATAATGAAGGTTTCCTGGTTAACTCTTCAGGCCAACGTCTCACAGGCTATGGGCTTTCTGATATCAATGATCCGTTTTCAGAAGTCATTGCTGGCGGCGCGCCTCAAGCATTGCGTATTCCCGCAGATGATATTCCTGCCCAAGAAACTGGGCGTACCACGGCTACTTATAATTTAGACGCCAGTGTTGTTGCTAACGAAAATCTACAAACGGCAGTGCTTTATGATCAGTTTGGTACTACTGATCCTGCCAATGAAGTAGAAGTGGAATATCACTTCTCTAATAGTTTTACGGTTTACGACTCTCTGGGTAATGCTCGAAATGTCTCTACGTATTATACCAAAACCGGGGATAACACCTGGAATGTTCAAGTCGCTAGGGATGGTGTTAAATTAGATAATAGCAATGACTTTGAATTAACGTTTGACGCTAATGGCAATCTTGAAAGAGATGCCAATAACAATATTATTGGTGTTGATGGCGGTGAGGAAGTCAACTTTACTTTCCCCGCCGGCGATCTGGGCGGAGCTGAAGAGTTAGATTTTACTTTCAATTTAGTGGGTACTACTCAGTTTAACAACACATCGATCCAGAATACGTTGACGCAAGATGGTTACTCTTCAGGTAGCTTGGCGGGCTTAGAAATTACTCGCGATGGCAGAGTTATCCGTATCTTTACGAACGAACAGCGTCGTGATGCTGGCCAAGTAGTGTTGGCCAACTTTGCAAACGAAGAAGGTCTTCAGCCGATTGGTGATAATGCCTGGCGTGAAACCAATGCCTCTGGCGTTGGCATCATTGGAACAGCGGGCACTGGCGTTTTCGGCACTATTGAGTCGGGCGTGCTTGAAAACTCTAACGTTGATCTGGCGAAGCAACTGGTTGACACGATTGTTTCCCAGAGAGCCTACCAAGCGAACTCAACGTCTATCAGCACCCAGGACGAGCTCCTGCAGACCATTATTAACCTGTAGTCACTCGTGATAATGGCGTGATGCTGCGCTAAGGAGTCAGTTGTGGATCGTATGCTATACACCGCCATGAGCGGCGCCAAACACACAATGGACCAGCAGGCAGTGGTTAGCAATAACCTGTCGAATGTGTCTACCGCAGGCTTTCGCGCTCAGTTGCAAGCTGCGCGTTCAGTCCCGGTAGAGGGCGCTGGGCTACTCGACACGCGGGTATCGGCGGTGACGACCACCCCAGGCACCGATTTTTCGCAGGGCCCTATTGAACGTACGGGTCGAACCCTCGATATCGCGATGCAGGATGATGCCTGGATGGCGGTGCTTGGCGAGGACGGCAATGAGGCGTACACCCGCCGGGGTGACCTGCAGTTGGATAGTGATGGCGTACTGCTTAGTGTTGGGCGCCCGGTAATGGGGGAAGGTGGCCCCATTGCCTTGCCCCAAGGCGCGCAAGTATCCATTGGTGCGGACGGCACCATCAGTGCTATTCCCCAGGGTGAGGGGCCTGCGGCACTGGTTGATGTCGGCCGCATCAAGCTAGTCACGCCCGATGAACAGGCGTTGACGCGCGGTGAAGATGGCCTGTTTCGCGGGCCTGTGAATGAGGAAGGCGTCGCCGCCGTGCTTCCCGGTGATGAAGATGCCCGAATTGTCAGTGGTGCACTAGAGGGCAGTAACGTCAGTGCCGTAGATGCCATGGTGTCTATGATTGATGTTGCCCGCCGTTACGACATGCAAATGAAAATGCTCAGCACGGCGGACGAGAATGCTCAGCGCGCTAACAGCATTTTATCTATTCAGGGCTGATAGCAGCCACTCAGCCAAGGGAACACGCTTATGATTAAGTCCTTGTGGACGGCCAAGACGGGACTGGAGTCTCAGCAAACCAAACTAGATGTTATTTCCAATAACCTAGCGAACGTGAGCACAAACGGGTTTAAACGTTCCCGTCCTGTGTTTGAAGATCTGCTCTATCAAAATATGCGCCAGCCCGGAGCGCAAAATAATATTCAGGATCGCCTGCCTTCTGGCATGCAAATAGGTACCGGTGTGCGTGCGGTGGCGACTGAACGCCTGCATACCCAAGGCGGTCTTGAAGAAACCAGTAACTCCCGCGATCTGGCGATCAGTGGAGAAGGCTTTTTCCAAGTGTTATTGCCTGATGGCACCGTTGGCTACACTCGCGACGGCAGCTTTCAGCTCAATGAAAACGGCCAAATGGTGACCGCCAATGGTTACCCATTAGAGCCTGCCATTTTTGTTCCTGCTAACGCGTTGTCGGTCACGATTGGTGAAGATGGTACGGTCAGCGTACGCCAACCTGGTATCGCTCAAGATGCCGATATTGGCCAGATCAATGTGGCATCGTTTATTAATCCAGCAGGCCTGGAGAGCGTTGGCGGTAACTTGTACTTGGAAACCGGTGCCTCGGGCGCGCCCAACCAAAATGTCCCCGGTAATAACGGTGCTGGCAGGTTATTCCAAGGCTATGTAGAAACCTCAAACGTGAATGTGGTTGAGGAGATGGTCAATATGATTCAAACCCAACGCGCCTACGAAATTAATAGTAAGGCGGTATCGACCAGCGACGAAATGTTAGCGCGCTTGAGTCAGCTCTAACGTTATTGATGAATAGGGCTTACTAAATCGGGCTTACTAACAGGTCGCATTATGTTGGATTTACACGCTGCTTCACGTCGTTTTTTGTTAGTTGGCCTTGCGCTGTTTATTTTATTTGCGGCTGGTTGCGCGCAAATTCCGCGAGCCTCGGTGGTGGGTGAGCAAGAGCAAATTACGATTGTGGATCGACCGCCGCCAATCGCCAATGGCTCTATTTATCAAGCGCGCCGCGGTTATCAGCCGCTATTTGAAGATCGCCGCCCGCGATCTATAGGCGATATTTTGACTATTGTGCTTGATGAAGAGGTGAGTGCTAGCAAAAATGCCCGATCCAATGCAGATCGTTCGGGTAATGCCAGCTTAGAGCTTGCGCAACTGCCCGATGTGCTGGACACGTTGGCCGAGTATGGTTTCGATGTATCGGGGGCGAGTGACTTTGCGGGGGGCGGCGGGTCCCAGGCCAACAATACCTTCACGGGCACGATCACTGTGTCGGTATTGGAAGTGATGAATAACGGCAACTTGCGGGTACGCGGCGAAAAGCAGATCGCGATTAATCAGGGAACGGAGTTCATTCGTTTTTCTGGTGTGGTTAACCCACGCACGATTACCGCGCAAAACACTGTGCCTTCAACCCAAGTGGCAGACGCAAGAATTGAGTATGTGGGTGATGGCTATATCAATGAGGCTCAGCACATGGGCTGGTTACAGCGTTTTTTCTTAAATGTATCGCCGTTTTAAGTTAGTCACTCGGCCTGCTAACAGAGACCTATCATGGCTATGCAGTTAAACCGTTATCGTGGTGTTAAGCACTGGCTACGTTGTGTCGCTATGTTCACGGCACTCTTTGCCGTTAGTTGTGTACTGGCAATGCCTGCCGCAGCGGAACGGGTGCGTGAACTATCAAGCTTTGCCGGGGTGCGCGATAACCAGTTGGTTGGCTACGGCTTGGTCGTGGGGCTGGATAGCACCGGCGACCAAACCACCCAGGCGCCGTTTACCAGCCAAAGCTTGACGAACATGCTCTCGCAGTTAGGCGTTACGGTGCCGGCAGGTACTAACTTACAGCTGCGCAACGTTGCTGCGGTCATGGTCACCGCTGACTTACCGCCGTTCTCACGCCCAGGTCAGCGCTTGGATATCGTGGTGTCTTCGATTGCCAACGCTCGCAGCTTACGTGGCGGAACGCTATTAATGACCCCACTGAAAGGTGCCGATGGTGATACCTATGCCATCGCTCAGGGCAACATGCTGGTGGGTGGCGCAGGCGCTCAAGCAGGCGGCAGCAGTGTCCAGATCAATCAGCAAGCATCCGGCCGCATTCCTAATGGGGCGTTGGTTGAGCGGGAAGTGCCGCTAAATCTTGGCGGTAACGGCGGACGATTAGAGTTACAGCTTAATGAGTCAGATTTTGGCACGGTACAACGCATGGTAACGGCCATTAATAACGAATTTGGCCAGTCGGTAGCGTATGCGCGCAATGGGCGGGTGATCGCACTTGATGGCCCGATGGATGAAAACGCCCGGGTTAACTTTATGGCACGTGTAGAAAATGTGCAGGTGACACCCATGGAGGCGCCCGCGCGGGTCGTACTCAATGCGCGGACGGGGTCCGTCGTCATGAATAGCGCTGTCACCCTACGCCAAGCAGCCGTTGCCCACGGCAACCTCTCGATCATGATTGATACCCAGTTTGGGGTTAGCCAGCCAGCTCCCTTTGGTGAGGGTGAAACGGTGGTTGTGCCCAATACGGATATTGAAATTGAACAGCAGGAAGCATTTCTACAAATCGTAGAAGGTGCCCAATTGAATGAAGTGGTCAATGCACTCAATGCCTTGGGAGCCACACCGCAAGATTTAATGTCGATTCTTGAAGCGTTGAAGGCCTCCGGATCGCTTCGCGCAGAGCTTGAGGTTATTTAAATGAGCATTGGCGATATGACCAGCCAATTCGCGCTGGACATGAACGGCTTTCAGCGCCTGCAGCACAACGCCCGAGTAGATCCTGATGCCGGTGTGCACGGCGCTGCACAGCAGTTTGAAGCCCTGTTTGTGCAGATGATGATGAAAAGCATGCGCGATGCTACTCCTTCTTCAGGTTTGTTGAGCAGTTCGACAACCGATACTTACCAGCAGATGCTGGATCAGCAGTGGTCGCAAGTGATCTCGTCTAAAGGTATGGGATTGGCGGATATGCTGGTGGAACAGCTGCAGCGCCAAGGAGCGGTCAATCATAAGCCAGATAGTGCTGACCAAGAACTGCAAGCGCTGATTGCGGGCATACCACGTGGTACCCCAAGGGTGTTGGATGAGCCACTGCAGCCGAATCGCGGTGGATATGCGCCAGCATCGGGTAATGGGCGGTTCTTAGCTGAACTAGACGCGATTAGCCAACAGCCAGCCGCTGAAAGCAATGCCAGCATGGCATCGACAGCTGCCTCCTCCGTTACGCCCACTTCCGCCGCGACACCTGCCAGTTTTAGCCAGGCACCAGATCACGTTCAGCGCTTCTTAACGACGTTAGCGGCTCCAGCCCAGGCTGCTAGTGATGCCACCGGTGTGCCAGCTGAGCTTATTTTGGCACAAGCAGCGTTGGAAACAGGCTGGGGACGCCATGAAATTGCCACGCAACACGGCGGCAATAGCCACAACTTGTTTGGTATTAAGGCGGGCAGTCACTGGCAGGGCAAGACGACCGATATCGTCACCCATGAGTATATTGATGGCCGTCGTACCCAGGTCGTGGACTCTTTCCGCGTCTATGACTCGTTTGAGCATGCGTTCACCGACTATGCCAATTTGATCGGCAACAATCCGCGCTACGCGGGCGTCGTGCAGGCCGCTGATGCGCAACAAGCCGCCCATGAACTACAGCGGGGCGGTTATGCGACGGACCCACACTATGCCAATAAACTAGTTGCCGTCATGAATACCATGGGGCCGATCGCAACGGGGCGCGATTTTCTCGCAGATTCCCGTTAACGTGTGATTCAAGTTTTTCTGCGCACTGCCGATAGACATCTTATCGGCCTAAGGAATTGACCATGAGCATGTTTTCAATCGGCTTAAGCGGCCTTAATGCGGCGCAGAATGCCCTCAGCACCACCAGTAACAATATCAGTAACGTTTATACGCCTGGGTATAATCGTGAGCTGGCTCAGCTTGGCCAAGGGTCTGTGGGAGGCGGCGTTAAGATCAACAGTATCGAGCGCCAGTTTAATACGTATGTCTCGAGCCAGCTTAACAGCGCCAAGACCCAATCAAGCGCACTGGCGACTTACCACAACCAAGTCACCCAAATTGATAACTTGCTTGCGGATCGAGAAGCGGGCTTGTCGCCGTTAATGCAGTCGTTTTTCTCCTCTTTGGAAGATTTGGCCAGTGCGCCAGCGGATCCTGCTGCTCGCCAAGGCGTTGTTGGCTCGGCCAATACACTCAGCGCCCAATTCCGTTCTTTTGACGGTTATCTGCAAGATATGCAGAGCAATATTAATAGCCAAGTCAAAGATGAAGTTATTCAGATAAATAACACGACTGAACAAATTGCCGGCCTGAATCGCGAAATTGCGCTTGCCCGTGCACGTAGCGGCGAAGCGCCCAATAGCCTGTTGAACCAGCGCGATCATTTGATTTCTGAGCTCAATGAACGCATGGATATACGCCTAAATATACAGGATGGGAAAAGCTACAACCTCAGTTTGCCGAATGGTCAGCCGTTAGTAACGGGGACCAGCGCGTTTAAGCTTGAAGCTGTGCAATCAGACGCTGATCCACAGCGTACCGTGGTGGCTTATCGTGATGGTGGAGGTGGCGTAACTCAGTTGGGAGAGTCAGCGATTAAAGGTGGCGCCCTGGGTGGTCTGATGACATTCCGTTCAGAAACGCTGGATAAAACTCAGAACCAAATTGGCCAGCTGGCGGTTTCTCTTTCAGTGGCGTTTAACGAGCAGCACAAGCAGGGTGTCGATCTGGATGGCGAGCAAGGTGGCGATTTTTTTGCCGTGCGTGCTCCCCAAACGTTTAGCCATGAGAAGAACAGTGGCACAGCCGTCATTGAGTCTGCCGAGTTTGATATCGACACGATTGACCAGCTGCGCGCGACGGATTACACCGTTCGCTTTGAAGATGGTGCTCCAACCGTTACGCGTAACGATAACGGAGCAACAGTAGATGATGTTGACTGGGACGCGGGAACGGGTGCGCTAACGTTTGGTGGCGTAGCACTTACGATTAGCGGCACGCCTAACAATGGTGACCGTTTTGAAGTGCAGCCGGTGCGCCGGGGCGCAAGTGACATGGATGTCACCATCAAAGAGCTAGACCGTATCGCTGCTGGTACACCAGTGAATCCTGAAGACGACCCTGCCGGCTGGGTAGCGACGGGTGCAGGTGATAACCGCAATGCTTTGGCATTACAGGACTTACAGCAAAAAGCCATCGTGGGAGGTAGTGCATCGGTGAGCGGCGCATATGGCGTCATTGTCAGCGATGTGGGTAACCGTACCAATATTACCCAGGTGAATTTAGATGCTCGACAAGGGTTAACTGATCAATTGAAAGCAGTGCAGCAATCTGAGTCAGGCGTCAATCTTGATGAAGAAGCGGCTAACTTGATTCGCTATCAGCAGTATTACCAAGCGAATGCGCGCGTGATTGATACCGCGGGTGCCATTATGGACACCATCTTGAATCTACGGAACTAATAAGGAGCTTAGGCGATGCGTATTAGTACGGTCACCATGTTTGAGCAGAGCACGGCTTCTATTAACCGTCAGCAAAGTGACTTTTTGAAAGTTAGTCAGCAAATTGCCAGTGGCCGTCGCGTGGTTAATCCTTCCGATGATCCGCAGGCAGCATCACGCGCTGTCGGCGTTGATCAATCCAGAGCGATGAACCAGCAGTTTTCAGACTCTCGGGTTTCGGCACGAAATTCACTGTCGCAAACTGAGAGCATTCTTAACAGTGTCAGTGATGCCGTTACTAGTGCTAAAACGCTGTTGATTCAAGCCTCTAGCGATACGCTAAGCGATGTGGATCGTGAGTCCATTGCCAGTGATCTAAAAGGCATTTACGAAACGATGCTGGGGCAGGCGAATGCCACTGATGGCAATGGCCGCTACTTATTCGGCGGCTATAAAGATAACGCCCCGCCGTTTGTTAAATCGGCAGACGGCAATGTGGAATATAACGGTGATAACAGTTCACGCCTGCAACGTGTCGATGCCTCGCGTTTGATGCCCGTTGCTGAAAATGGCGCCACGATTTTTCAGGGCGTCCCCAGCGGTGCTGGCTATATCGCTGAAGCCAATGCAGGAAACCAGGGGGGCGTTACCTTCAACGGTCCTCAGCTTACGGATGTTAACGATCCAGGCTATGGCGACAGCTACCGTGTCGTGTTCAGTGAAGATGCAGCGCTGGATAGCGGCATCAGCTATCAAGTGCAACGTTTTAGCGACGGCGCCTGGCAGGAAGACGCTGCTGATTTGGTGGCTAGTGGTGAATATGTCGGCGACGGTCAGCAACTTAGTTTTGGTGGGATTAATGTCACACTTACCGGCAGCGCCGAGCCTGATGATGAAATCCTGATTGCCCAGGCGGGCAGTGAGCAGCGTGGTGCGGATCTGTTTCGCACCATGGAAGCAGCAATTAGCGTACTAGAAACGCCTGCCCAAAGCACCGCGGAAAAAGCGGCGTTGCGCAATACGCTGAATACGTCGATGCGTGATCTTGATAATGCGCTCGATAACGTGCTGACCGTTCGTGCTTCTGCGGGTGCTCGGCTGAATGAGCTGGATGTGATTGATGCGGTAGGCAGCAACCGAAAGCTTAACTATGAGCAAACCCTGTCTGACTTGGTCGATTTGGATTACGCCGAAGCGATTTCTGAATATAGTCTGCGGCAAGTAGGCCTTCAGGCGGCTCAGAAAGCATTCGTCGATATTAGAGGCATGTCGTTGTTCGACTATATGTAAAACGGCCACTCTTTAGTAACTCATGAGGTCGCATTAAAAAAGGCCCCAACCTCTAGCGGTAAGCTTAGGGTTGGGGCCTTTTTGCTGGTGCGCTTTGAACATTAGCCTAACGGCGCCATGGTCTCGATCAAGCTCTGCATAAATGCCAGGCCCTGGCTAAAGAGCTGTTGTAAAAAGCGGCCGATATCTGTCATTAACACCATCAACAGGATAAGCCCAACGGTTAATGAGGCGGGGAAGCCGATATTGAATACCGTCAGCTGTGGCGCTGAGCGGTTGAGAATGCCGAGCGCTAAGTTAATGATCAACAGTGAACCGACCAGCGGTAGCGCAAGCAGCATACCTGAAGCAAAAATAGTTCCCGCATAGCGCGCCAGCAGCTCAAATGCATTCGGGTTTAAGGCGCCAATGCCGATGGGTAGCGTTTCAAAACTTATTATCAATGTTTCTAACACCATCAGGTGGCCATTCATGGCAAGAAACATCAACAGCGTAATCATATAAAGGATACGCGATAGCACCATGATATTGGTGCCGCTCGACATATCGAAAAAGCTGGCAAACGCCAAGCCCATCTGCAAGCCGATAAACTCCCCGGCAGCCTGAACCACGGCGAAAATAATATGCATGACTAAGCCAATAGCAACGCCTATCAGCAACTGCTCAATCATGATACCTACGCTTGCCCACGACACGATGGGAACATCAGGCATGGCAGGCAATATAGGGGCAATGACAATAGCAATGATAGCTGCCAGCGCCACCTTGGCCTGATTCGGAACGCTGGAATGGCCCCATAGAGGCGAGGCCGCCATAAAAGCAGTAATACGTGCAAATGGCCAAAAGAAAGCCACTAACCACGCCTGTAGCTGGGCGAACGTCACCTCCACCATAGCGTTACATCACCATGCTGGGAATATTGGAGAAGAGGCGATGCGTGAAATCGGTGATCAAACCAATTAGCCAGGGCCCGGCAAGTACCAGGACGGCAAAGACGGCTAATATTTTGGGAATGAAGGTCAGTGTCATTTCATTTATTTGGGTCGCTGCCTGGAACAAGCTAATGATAAGGCCGGTGAAAAGGGCAGCCAGCAGCATAGGGCCAGCAAGAAAAAGCGTTACCCGCATGCCTTGGTAAGCAATGCTCATCACCATTTCTGGGGTCATGGATACTCCTGGTCGCTGAACGCGACGCTCAAATCATGTAAAAGCTTTCTGCTAGCGAGCCAATAATCAACTGCCAGCCATCAACCAATACAAACAGCATGAGCTTAAAGGGCAGTGAAATCGTGATCGGTGGCACCATCATCATGCCGAGTGCCATCAGTGTGCTTGCAACCACTAAGTCGATAATCAGAAAGGGAATAAAAATAGTAAAACCAATCTGAAATGCAGTTTTGAGCTCACTGGTGACAAAGGCAGGCAGTAAGACCCGCATAGGCAGCTCTTCGGGGCCTTGCATCGGACCTACATCTGCTAAACGAACAAACAGGGCTAAATCAGGCTCGCGGGTTTGGGCGAGCATGAATTCACGAAACGGTTGCTGAGCGCGCAGTAAGAACTCTTCAAAATTGATCGTTTCATTAGTGAGCGGCATCCAAGCGGTGTCGTACACTTGGTTTAAAACAGGCGACATAATAAAAAACGTCAAGAAAAGCGCGATACCCAATAAAACCTGGTTTGGTGGTGTTGCCTGGGTACCCATGGCTGTTCTAAGCAAGCTAAGTACAATAATGATGCGCGTAAAACTGGTCATCATGAGTAGCATGGCTGGCAAAAAAGCCAGAGAGCTTAAAAATAGCAGCGTTTGTAACGACAGCGACCACTGCTGACCACCATTATCCAAAGGCTGAGAAACCAGCCCAGGAAGCTGCTGTGCATGAGCAGGTAGAACAAATAAGCAGCAGACGATCGTGGCAAGTATTAGCCACCAACGCCGCCCATAAGGCCAAGCGAAGTGCATCTCGAATCTCATGGTGTGTGGTTTGAATCAGAGGCGGTAGGGGGCTGGTGATCGTGCTTGCTCCGGCTGGTGGCAATTGCCTGGGCTAAACGCTGAGAAAAACGCGAAGGAGCCTCGGCGGGCGACGCAGTGGAGCGATCCGTCGGCGCAGGGCGTTCATGCAGTTTCGTTATTCGCCCATTGCTAACGCCGACGACCAGCCAAGTGTCCTCAATCTCAACCACGACAATACGCTCGCGATTGCCTACCGCGGTGTTGCCCACAATTTTTAAGTGGGCACCATGATGATGACGGGCGGTTTGCCAGCGTTTCAGCACCGCTGTGCACAGCAGAATAATGGCAATGACCAGAGCGAGTGCCGCTGCTGTTTTGCCGAGTGCTGCCATGCCTATTAAGGCATCACCGCTGCCGCTTATGGCATCAAGTGAGGAGCTTGATGAAGAAGAGGAAGCGACGCTCATCGGTTGAGTTTATGAATGCGCTCAGAGGGGGTAATAATCTCTGTGATGCGAATGCCGTATTTATCATCCACCACAACCACTTCCCCTTGGGCGATTAAATAGCCATTGATCAAAATATCCATGGGCTCGCCAGCGAGACCTTCCAACTCAATCACCGACCCCTGGGCAAGTTCAAGCAGTTGCTTGATGGTCAGCTTGGTACGGCCTAACTCCACCGTCAGCTTGACCGGGATATCCATGATCATTTCCAAGTCGCGAGACTCGGCATGGCCACTTTCAGCGCTTAACGGACGAAATACTTCATCGCTTGCTGGTTTAGCAACAGGCGCTTCTGGCTCAGCTTCGCTGCTTGAGGCATCTGCTTCCTCAGCGGCTTCTTGCTCGGCCATGGCCGCTGCCCATGGGTCTTCTTCACCTGCGGCATCGGCACTTGAACTGGGTTCTTCTTGCTCAGACATGGCGTCCGCCCAATCATCATCAGAGACCTTTTGATCGGGTTTATTTGGATCAGTCATGCTTTGGGTTCCTTGGCTTTCTGTCGCGTTGAACCTTTAATAAAGTCCTTGGACGATAGGTTATTCATAGCGGCATGGTCGATCATACGTAGCACGCGTAATGCACGTTGCTGCTGTTGGCTCCCGTACTCGCACTCCATCACCGGGACACCGTCGACACGAGCGGTGATCGTATTGGGAATATCCATGGGCAATACATCGCCCTTTTTAAGCCCCATTACGTGGGCAATGCGGCTGGGTATTTGGGCAAATTCAGCGACTAACTCAACTTCTGATTGGCGAAGTTCGTTCGCCATGCGCCGTGACCATGTGCCATCGTGGTCATGGTTGCTGTCATTAATCGGGTTGGCGAGCAAATCCCTAAGCGGTTCAATCATGGCGTAGGGCATGCAAATCTGGAAGTTGCTCGACAGGTTGCCCACTTCAATATTGAACTTGGTGTTCACCACAATCTCGTTGGGCGAGTTGGTGATGTTGGCAAATTTGGATTGCACTTCGGAGCGTAAAAAAAACACTTCTAGCGGATAAACAACCTTCCACGCCTCTTGGTAGGCATCAATGGCCAAGTTGAGCAGGCGTTGGATAATACGCTGCTCGGTATTCGTGAATTCACGGCCATCCGATTTCGTCACGAAACGACCATCGCCACCAAACAGGTTATCCACCACCATAAACACCAGGTTAGGTGGAAAGACCACCAGGGCCGATCCGCGCAGCGGCTTCATTGATACAAGGTTCAAGTTAGTGGGTACTGGAACATTGCGCGAAAAGTCGCTAAAGCTCTGGTAACGCACCGACTCAACGGTGATATCGGCACTGCGCCGTATCAAGTTGAATAGACCATTGCGGAAGTAGCGTGCAAAACGCTCATTAATAAAGTCTAACGCGTGCAAGCGCTCACGAATCACTCGATGCTGTGTCGCGGGATCGTAGGGGCGAACGCGCACTTCCTCTTGTGTGGACGATGACGGAGCAGCAGGCTCATCATCTCCACTGACGCCCTTTAGTAAGGCATCAATTTCTTCCTGGGACAGTAGATCGTCCTGTGACATGAACGGCTCCAGTTCCCGGGTTATTGCACAATGAATTCGGTAAACAGCACTTCCCGTAAGTCGAGGGGAGGCTGGTTTTCAGTAAGCGGGACGCTCAAGCGGTTGATGATTGCTTGGGCCAGCGCTTCTTTCCCTTCGGTGGACGTTAATTCATTAGCCTGTTTGCCTGATAATAAAATCAGCAAGCGGCTACGCACCTGGGGCATGTGTTCTTCAATAATCGCCTTACTTTGCTCGTTGCCAACCCGAAGCGTAATGCCGGTATAAAGCAAGCGAGAGCCATAACGATCATCTGCCAGATTGACAGTAAACGGGTCAATACGTGTGAAAACAGGTGGTACATGCTCAACTTCTTGCTGTACTTCGTCGTTTCCAGCATTGCCGCCGCGCTGATCCAGTACTAAATAAATAGCTGCCGCGGCACCTGCCGACGAAAGCAGTACCAATACAATCATTATCCAAAGCAGTTTTTTAGATCCGCCGCTTGCTTCTGCCATTTGCTGTTCCCATAAATTTCACCCGTAACACTAGCCAAGCATTATGCCTAACGCTGTTACAGGTGATGAAATGAACAAGCTCATTGGATGAGCCTATCTTTTGGTTTAGTTAAGTGATGCTGTGAGTCTCAGTGTCGTCACACTCAACGCTAACTCCTGAATTAAGCATTAAGCATAGAGATCTACACGGCCATCTTGGCTGCCTTGGACATCCACCTCAGTAGGTGAAGGGGCACTATCGTTACCTAACTCACCGCCTCGATTGCCAGCTGCTTTTCCTGGCGTTTGCTGGGCAAAAGCCTGCTCGTTCGGGTTCTGCTGTTCGCCCACAGAGGTTTCGCCTAATGAAATACCCTGTTCAGCAAGTGCTTCACGCAGTTGAGGAATGGCTTGCTCAATAGCCTGACGAACAGGTGCGTGTGACGATAAAAAGTGTGCTTGTGTGCCCTGTTCGGTCACCTTGAGCGTGATCGATAATGGCCCTAGCTCAGCAGGGTGAAGCTGCATTTTAACCTGGTGCTCACCGCCACGCTGAGCAAACTGAATTAACTGCTGCCCTAACTGGGAAGGCCAAGCGGGACTGTTAAGCGGCGTGTTTAAGGTCGCTGTCGCTGGGCTGTTGGGCATTGCTTGGCTTTGTGATGTCAGCGATGCAGGTAACACCTGCTCACTGCCTTTGCTCGCGCCACTGGTGACACTCGCCGTCTCTGCCTCAGCGAATAGGCTGGCCACCGCGTCAGCATTCACCGCTGGCGCTAGTGCAGTATTGAGCGGAGACAGCGCATGCATGCCTGGCTGCATGCTCGTAAACGGTTGGGCAGGAATGGTTTCCAGCGATGCCGCAAGTGTCGGGGTGTTAACAGGCGTGGTAGCCGCTTCTGCTGGCAACGCCTTAACGCTTGATGGGGTTGGGCGCGGGGCGTTGGTGACGCCAACTGCTTGCTGTGCTGTGGCTGCTAGGGCACTGGGTAGTGAGGAGCCAACCGCTGACTGAGCCAGCTCACCCGTATTGTTGGGTAGCGTTGTGGCTGAACTAGTGGCCGAACTATTGGCAGGCAACGGCGGCATGACTAATGCAGCAGCGTTGGTTGACGCTTGTGTCATTGCTTGTGATGTTTCTGCAACGACGCGCTCGCCTGCTTGGACTACCTGCCCATCTCGCGGAACAACGCTAGTGGGGGCATCTTGCAGCGTGGCGGCGGTGCCATTAGCAGTTACAGGCGGCAATAAGGTTGCTGAGCCAGCGCTGGGTGCCGATGAAAGACCCTGTGGCGATCCACTGGTTGGCGTGGAAAGCGCTGGCTGTGCCGTTGTTTGCGTTGCCGTTGCTTGTATCGTCGGCTGCGGTGTTAAGGCCACTCTTTCGCCGGTTAACGCTACCTGCCCATCTTGCGGAGCAGCGCTAGCGGGAGTGCCTTGCAATGTAGCAGCGGTGCTATTAGCAGTTACAGGCGGCAATAAGGTTGCTGAGCCAGCGCTGGGTGCCGGTGAACGACCTTGCAGCGATTCACTGGTTGGCGTGGAAGGCGCTGACTGTGCCGCTGTTTGCGTTGTCGTTGCTTGTATCGTCGGCTGCGGTGTTAGGGCCACTCTTTCGCCGGTTAACGCTACCTGCCCATCTCGCGGAACAACGCTAGTGGGGGCATCTTGCAGCGTGGCGGCGGTGCCATTAGCAGTTACAGGCGGCAATAAGGTTGCTGAGCCAGCGCTGGGTGCCGATGAAAGACCCTGTGGCGATCCACTGGTTGGCGTGGAAAGCGCTGACTGTGCCGTTGCTTGCGACGCCATTGGTTGTGAAGCTGTTGCTTGCGTCGTTGTCCGTGATGTTTCTGCAACGACTCTTTCGCCTGTTTGGGCTACCTGAACGTCACGTGGAGCAGCGCTAGCGACGGTGCCTGGCAACATAGCGGCTTGGCCGTTAGCAGGTGAAACGGCGCTATTAGTGGTCACTGTAGTAGCTGCTTGTGCCCTCGGAGGCTGATGGGCGCTCAGTGCTTGAGTGTGATCTTGGCCTTGTGTCTGTGCTAGTGGAGTAGGCTCCGTGGCTAACGCGCGAACAGACAGCGCCGCAGGCATCGCGAGGGTTGTGCGATCAAGGAAAGAAGTGGCGGCAGTTAATGTGTTGGCAGACGCAAGCTGGTCGTGTGACGTCTGGGTCGTCGCCTTGCTTAAGCCTGTTGCTGCTGAGGGCGTCGCAGGGTTAGTAGGCTGTGCATTGGAACCCGCAGCGTTGGTTGCGGTTGGCGGCGTAGAATATGACTCGATGAGGGCTAAGCGCGACGCGACTTCTTCGATAGTAACCCGCGTGGTTGTCTGGGTCGTCTCAGTGCCTTCGCTAGCAGGCGACGAAGAAGCCTGTTCTGGTGTCCGGACTTGTTCTTGCGCTGCTGATGCCATTTCTAGCGTTTGAGCCGGCGCAACGCTATCGGCACCAGAAGAGAAGATGTCGGCAGTTTGCCCCTGAGCGCTTACGGTGGCGACTATGTTCGACAGTGTTTCCTCATCCAGCTCACTATCAAATGATGCTAGTTGTTTAACGATATCGCTCAGTGGAACTGTGGGTGTGTTTTCTGCCGGGGTGTCAGTGAGGGTGCGGGCTTGATAGCTTGCAGCCTGCGTAAACGCCTGGAGAAACATGCCTTGCGTCGCACGAGGAGAGCCTGGGGCTGCAGAAGAGCTTGATGACGAGTTAGCTCCCTGGCCCTGCATTGATAGCAATAGCTCAATAGTCATAAATACAGCTCCTCGGCGCGACGCTAATGCGCCTTATCATTCGGCTGGCGGGCTAAACGGTTAGTCACAAAGTCATCGCTCGATTTTTGCTCATGACGTTCTTGGCGGCGATGCTCTTCAGATAAGCGTCGTGATGTCAGCGTATCGTAGGAGGAAAGCTTACGCTGTTCCTGTTGCCAATGCTGTTGACTTTGCTGCACACGTTTTTGCTGGGCCACAAGCGCTTGCCGTGCCCGGCTGAGGGCGGCATCCAGCGACGCCAGGAATTGCTGATAGTTGTACATGGTGGCAGGATCGATGCCGTCGCGCATTGCCTTCTGTAAACGCTCGGCATACTCCGCCCGATAGCGGTTAAGCGACTGAAGCTGCGCTTCTGTTTGTTGCTGTGTTTGTCGTTCTTCTGCCAATAATTTCCCGGCTTTATCCCGCGCATCACGGGCTAAGCCTGTCAGCATGTCGAGCTGTGAATGACTCATCGCTAACCTCCCACTACCGCGTGCAGAGCTTGGCGTGATGCTTCAAGCGTTGCACACTCATCAATGTTTTGCTGAAGAAACCGTTCCAATGACGGAAAGCGGTTCACCGCCTCGTCCAGCCTTGGATCGTGCCCTGGGCTATAAGCCCCTACGCTGATCAAGTCACGATTGCGCTGATAGCGTGAAAAGAGTTGTTTAAAGGTGCGGGCTTCTTGAAGCTGTTCAGGAGAGCTAATGGCGGTCATCGCACGACTGATCGAGGCTTCAATATCAATGGCCGGATAGTGCCCTGCTTCGGCTAGCGTTCTAGAGAGCACGATATGGCCATCAAGAATTGCCCTGGCTGAGTCGGCAATAGGATCCTGCTGGTCATCGCCTTCGGTCAGCACCGTATAAAAAGCGGTGATCGAACCGCCGCCGCGCTCAGCATTTCCAGCACGCTCGACAAGCCCGGGTAACTTAGCGAACACCGAAGGTGGATAACCCTTGGTGGCGGGTGGCTCGCCAATCGCGAGCGCAATTTCACGCTGTGCCATGGCGTAGCGGGTCAGCGAATCCATAATTAGCAGAACGTTGCGCCCCGCATCGCGAAACCCTTCGGCCAGCCGCGTCGCATAAGCAGCCCCTTGTAGGCGCTGGAGTGGTGAGGTATCCGCGGGCGCCGCCACGACCACAGCACGCCTGCGGCCCTCAGGCCCCAGGATATTGTCGATGAAGTCCTGTACTTCACGGCCACGCTCGCCGATAAGTCCCACCACGATGACATCCGCCTGGGTATAGCGCGCCATCATGCCCAGCAGCACGGATTTACCTACCCCTGAGCCCGCAAAGAGCCCCATACGCTGACCACGGCCAACGCTCAGTAATGCATTGATGGCACGGATGCCAACGTCAATCTGGGCATCAATAGGTGCCCGGGAAAGCGGGTTAAGCGGCGTCGCGTTAAGGGTTGCACGAGGCGTATCCTCAAAGCTTTCACGGTCATCTAGCGGGTTGCCATTGCCATCGAGCACTCGCCCCAGCAGGTCATCGCCAATCGGAAAACGTCGGGCGCTGTGGCCGCTGCCATCACTAAGCGGAGAGACTCTGGCCCCCGGCATAAGGCCAGAAATTTCTTCTAGCGGCATAAGAAACAGCTTGTCGCCAGAAAAACCAACCACTTCTGCTTCCGCATGTTTGTCGCTATCGTTCAACCGCCCATCTGCACCCGGTAATTCAATGCGGCAAGCACTCCCCACCGCCACGCGTAACCCAACTACCTCAATGACCATGCCCGTGGCTCGTATCACACGGCCACTGGTACGGTAGTGAGGCAACTGGCTGACGCGCTGCGTTGTACGGCGCAGTGCTTTGCGCCAGCGGTAAAGGTGGGGGCAAGTTGCCTCGCTCATTGCATTACCTGTTTCATCAACGTGTGCATTTACCTTTGTATTAACGAGTAGAAGAGGGGGAATCACTGTTGTGATGGCGTTTGCGTAACTGAGCAACAACTGACTGCCAGCGGCTTTCAAACGTGGCGTCCAGCTCTCCTTGGGCACTGGTGATCCGGCACCCGCCACGTGCGAGCTGATCATCTGGCTGAAGCGACCAACTGGCTGCTTGTAGCTCGCTACCGAGATGCTCTTTAACTAGTGCATGGTCCTGCGGATTAAGCCAAAGACGTTGCTGGCCTACGAGCGGTGGCTCGGTATGGAGCAATTCACGAACGATCTCAAGAATTTGCTCAGGGCTCTCTTGCAGTGCGTCTGCAGCTAATTGCTTGCCGGTTGCCAGGGCAAGCTCGGCGAGGTCGTGTGCCACCGTCTCATCAATACGTTCTAGCGCATCAGAAAACTGTTTTGCCAGCGACCGTAGGGGCGCCACAGTTTTACGTATGTGTTGCTCTAGCTCTGTCTCTGCCTGGGCGCGCCCTTCGCTAAGGCCTTGTTCAAGACCTTCTTGATGGCCTCGGGCTAAGCCATCCTGATAACCCGTTTTCTCGGCTTCCTGGCGAATGCGTTCGTAAAGTGCCTGGCGTTCCTGCTCTTCACGTTGGCGCGCCTGCTCGGCTGCTTTCTTGGCTGCCTCTACTTTGCGTTGTTGGGCGGAAGGCGTTGGTATGCCGCCCGGTTGTGAGCCTGTTGTCTGTTCAGCCAACTCGTCCATCTGCCAGCGCCGCCAACTGCCGTGACGGTCAAATTCAGGCGTTTTGGCGTTAGACATACTCATCGTCCCCGCCTGCTAAGACGATCTCACCGGAATCAGCCAATCGGCGCACCACCTGCAAAATAGCTTTCTGTTCGGTTTCTACCTGTGAAACGCGAATAGGACCTCGGGCTTCCATATCTTCGCGAACAAGATCCGCTGCCCGCTGCGACATATTGCGTAGGAACTTGTCGACCAATGCTTCCTGGGCACCCTTGAGGGCCACCACCAAGGAGTTGGTTTCGACTTCTTGAAGCACCATCTGAATGGCACGGTTGTCCAGGTCGAGTAGGTTCTCGAACAGGAACATTTCGTCGATAATTTTTTGCGCCAAGTCTTCGCTGTGGGAGCGAACCGTTTCGATGGCCACTTCTTCCTGAGAGGAGTTCATCAGGTTGAGAATCTCGGCCGCCGTTCTGACGCCACCCATCTTGCTGCGCTTGAGGTTTTGGCCATCCAGCATGCTGGTCAGCACTTCTGTTAGCTCTTGCAGTGCGGCTGGCTGAACGCCGCTGAAGGTTGCGATACGTAATACCACATCGTTACGCAGCTTCTCTTCAAACAGCTCAAGAATATCGGCCGCTTGGTGCCGGTCCAGATGAACCAGAATAGTGGCAATAATCTGCGGATGTTCGTCACGAATCAGCTCAGACACCATGGAGGCCTCCATGAGATTCAGCGCATCAATGCCTGAGTTGCCTCCCGTGGTCTCAAGAATATCTTCAATAAGGCTAGTGGCACGTTCGCTCCCCAGCGCTTTGGTGAGTACCGAGCGAATATGCTCACTAGAGTTGAGGTTCAACGCCACAAACTCTTCGGTTTCTTTATGGAAGGCTTCCAGCACTGCTTTCATGTCTTCGTGTGAGACTTGATGCAAGCGGGCCATTTCCAGACTGATGTCTTGTACTTCGCTGGCGCTAAGGTACTTGAAAACCTCCGCCGCGCTATCCTCGTCCAGCGCAAGCAAGAGAATGGCGCTTTTGCGTGCGCCGGTCATCTCGGCAATCGGGCTACTCATGGGTGTTCATCCAGCTGCGGATAATCATTGCGACCATACGGGGATCTTCCTGGGCCATTTCACGCAGGTCGTTAAGATTGTGTTCGTACAGCGAGGTTTTGCGCCGCCGTTTGGGCTTGCTGCTGTAGGTATCCTCGTTCTCACCAGACGCAGATGCCTCGTTCTCTTGCTCATCTTCTTCGCTTTCGCCTCCAACGCTGGCGCTAAACGTACTGCCAGGCATGGCGGCAGCCATCACAGGTGGCTGGGTATAGCGCTTGATCAGTGGCCGTAGAATCAGCAAATAGAGCAATAGCGTTGCCAGGGCGACAAGCAGATAGCGGCCCAAGGTTGAGGCAATCGACAAGGTCTCAGGCTGTTGCCACCAAACGACGTCAGACGCGCTGTCATCGACACTGACGAACGGCGTATTAACGACTTCCACCTGATCGCCACGCGCTTGCGAGAAGCCCATGGCCTGTTGAACCAAGCGCTCTAGCTGAGCAACCTCTTCTGGGCTTAGTGCAACTTGCTCTGCTTCGCCCTCGTCATTTACAACCTGGCGGAAGTTCACGACAACCGCTGCCGATAGGCGCTCTACCTGGCCAAGGCGGTGCTGAATGTGTTCAATGCTGCGGTCAACTTCATAGTTCACCACGTCATCTTGACGCAGATTCTGTAAGGCGTTTTCAGGTACTTCTGCATCCTCTTCATCAGCGTCGGGCTGATTGATAGGTGATGGCGCTACACCGGGAGGGGTGTTGCTTAATGCCCCTGGAATACCTGTCGCCAGAGGATCCTCGCCATCGTACGACAGGCTGAGCTGACGGCTGCGAACCGCGGACTCATTGGGGGCCTGGTTGGGGGCATAGCGCTCTGAGGTCTGTTCACGGCGAGAAAAGTCGATCTGCGCCGCTACCTGTGCGCGTACGTTGTCATTGCCAAGAATGGGAGACAGGATATTTTCGATACGACGCTGATAGGAGCGTTCGACTTCCGCGATGTAAGCCAGCTGAGAGCCATCCAGGTCGTTTCCTTGTGACGCTGTAGACGAAAGCAGGCGGCCATTTTGGTCCACAATGGTGACGTCTTCCGGTGCCAGCTCAGGAACACTGCTGGATACCATATGGACGATAGCGCTGACTTGCCCCTCGCCCAGGACACGCCCAGGTAGCATCGTCAGTACCACCGATGCTTTGGCGGGCTCACGATCACGAATAAAGACCGACGGCTTGGCCATCGAAAGATGAACGCGAACCTTATCGACGGGCCCCAGTGATTCAATGGAGCGAGACAGCTCACCTTCAAGGCCACGTTGAAAGTTAACTTGTTCAGCAAACTGGCTGATACCAAAGGCTTGATTCTCCATCAGCTCAAAGCCCAGGTTACCGCCACGGGGGAGCCCTTGCTCAGCAAGTTGTAACCTTAGCGTGTGTACCTGATCGCTTGGTATTAACAGCGCTTGACCGCCCTCGCTGAACTGATAGGGAACGCCGCGGCTATCCAGCTCCGCAATAATGCGTCCACCATCGGCTTCATTCAGGTTGCTATACAGAACCCGATACTCAGGGCTGCTGGCCCACATGAAAAGCGCAGCAATAATCGCAATAGAAGCTGCAGCAGCGACCAACAGCACAACCAACGGGTTGCCACGCAGCTGTTTTAACGTGCGCTGAGCCGTCGTGGGGCTTTTGGTGTCATTGTCTGCCGTTCCGCTGCGGGGTGCATGTTGTGTCGTACTATTCTGACGGCCTGCCGTAGCACCAGTTTCGCTCATGCGTGCCCCCACGAGGACAGGCAAAACTGATGACGGCTCAGGCGCATCACCAAAGAAGGCATAGGCTAATATCCGTCAATCGCGGTTATCCGCTAAAAAGATGAAGCGGAATTGTGATGGACGCCATTATCCTGTGGCAGGTCGAGCATAAATGAATGAACAGGTTGGCTTTTAAGGCGTATTTGTACGTATGAGTGTTCTGCTACCAGTGATAGGCTTTTGGTATTACTTCACCTTCCTTCGGATGAGGCGTGCTTATGAGTTCACCTGCGATACAATCAGCGCTGCAGCAAATGCAAGGTTTAGCTACCCAGGCAGCCCAGCCTATTAAGGGTGAGCATATTGCCACGGCGGTGGGCCAAGGCAGTTTTGGTAGTGAGTTGCAGGCGTCTATTCAGCGTATCAATCGGTTACAGCAGGCCGCCAATACAAAGGCGATGGCGTTTCAGGCAGGCGAACCGAACGTTGAACTGAATGACGTGATGGTCGACATGCAGAAGGCGAGCGTTGCTTTTCAGATGGGTCTTCAAGTGCGTAATCGCCTGGTAACGGCCTATCGCGACGTAATGAATATGCAGGTGTAGATAGCGTTTATTTGTTGGCGTCGAAAAAAGCTAGTAACAAGCGCTAATGAGAACACTGGGTAATTGATTAGCGGGTGGCGTAAGCAAGAGAGATCACTGGTCATGGCGAAGTAACCTCTCCTATCGCTTGATCAGGCTTCTAAAGAAATAATTCGTCCTTGTAGCTCTTCCAGCCGCTCTGCGACGAGCAACACCTCTTCGGCTGGTATTTGGCGAATAACATCACCGGTTTCGCGGTCGATGACCTTCGTGATGACGCGCCCAGATTGCTCACTTAGTACAAATTCCAACCCCCGTGGCCGCAAGGTTTCGTTGATCCGCTGTATAGGCTCCGCAAGCGATTCTTTGCTTACGTTGCGCGGCTCGGCTTGCTCTCCGCCAACGCCTGGAATGCCCGGCGTCTGCTTCAGCGATGTTTGTTGATTAGCTGGTTGGAAATTGGTTGATTGATGGTTGTTTGATGAATAGGGAGCTGTTGCTATCGAGATTAGCTCATCAATTAACAAGGGGCCCATAGACGGAATCCTTTAGAAAAAAGCCACACGGCGTGGTGGCAATAAAGTGATAAGGCCGTCGAGTCGTAGCTATAGGCCTCTTCACTGCTATCGGCAGGGGGGCTAAAAACTTTATTTTTGCATAGCGTAGGGCTGTGGTCGTTATAACGGCAGCCCAAAAGCTTCTGATATGCTCTGTCGCCTTTTTGTGGGTGTGACGTAATAACAACGTGGTAGTGAGCGAGACGAGAATGTCAGTCCAACAAGATGAATATGAAAGAGTTACCAGTCCAACGGCAGTCAGCTCTCTTTTAAATACCATGATCGAAGGTGGAGGGGTGTCGCTTTGTTTGGCCTCCGCTGATGCACGCCCAGAGCCTATCGTGTTGATGGAGCAGTACGCCGGCAAGACGCTAGTGATGGACTTATCCTCGGTCGATCATTTGCTAAATCGCTTACAGCAAGGTGAGTCGTTTTTTCTGCGCGGCCACTCCCAGGGTAAAGTGGTGCGCACGCCGTTTCTGTCGTTAACCGAAACCCGCCATGCAGGGGGGCGTTTTTTATGTTGTAGCGACTACCCCGCGACCTTGGAAGTGCTCCAGCGCCGCGAGTCGTTTCGCGCTGAGCTGCGTTTAGGCATGGTTGTGCCCGCTTCAATATGTGGCGAAAGTGGTGATGGGGTTTACGGGGAGCTACGCGACCTTTCCCAAGATGGCTGCCAGATAGAGCTGCCGCTGACTGCCAGTGGCGTGTTGGCTGAAGCTGACTTGCCGCTAACGCTCGCCTTTACATTCCCTGATGGCACCTATTTTGAAGTGCAGGGTGTTCCGCGCCATCAAAAAACCGACCCTGAACGGCACTTATTGCGCGTAGGCTTCCGTTTTACGAATTGCGCCTCGGAACAAGAGCGACAAATTTGGTATTTTGTCTGTGAAATCGAGCGTGAAGCCGCCCGTTATAAAAAAGAAGCGCAGGATGATCGTCAGCCATCGCCGCTATTCGAGCAGTCTGGCAGACGTACGGCGGGAAGTGAGCATGTCGGGCGGCGTGATATTCGCCGCTATGCAACGCCAATGGCGCGGCGCTTAGTGAAAATTGCGGCTTATCTGGATGCCCAACTGCTGCTTTTACAGCAAGGCAGCGACATCGATTCTCGCCAGCTATCACGTAATGCAGACCGTCTTTTGTTGCTCCATGAGGAAGACCGTGAAGCGCTGCTGTTTGCGACGCGCTGCTTGTCGCCAGAGCCGCTGCTTGTTCGCCATGGCATTGCAGTAGCCGTGCATTTGCTCGATTTAGTGGGGGCAAATATGCCCCGTGATGTGCGCAAAGCGATTGTAGCGAGTGGTTTGGTGCATGATCTTGGTAAGGCGCTTGTTCCACAAATACTGTTTAAGGCGCCACACTTCGAGGCCACTCATCGCCAAGCCATGAGTGAGCATGTGGCGTTGCTATTAGATCGTCTTCAGCACTGCCAGTGGCTTTCTGCTGCCGTTGCCCAAGCGGTGATTGGTGGTATTAACGAACGGTTGGATGGTAGTGGCTATCCTGATGGCCTAACCGGCAATGATATTAACGAGCTAGCGAAAGCGAGCGCTGTGGTCGATGTGGTAGAAGCGATGCGGCGTGATCGAGCTGACCGACCCGCTAAAACGGCGCAGCAAATATATCGTCATTTGCTGAGCCACCCTCACCAATTTGATCCCCGCTGGACCAAGCGCTACATCGAGCATTTCAAACCACTGCCGGTGGGGTCGCTGGCGTATTTTTCCAGTGAACAGATGGCTTGGGTTGTTCGCCTTGACGAGCAGGGTGCGCCGGCTGAAGTGGCGCTGACCCGTCAGGCAGAGGCGCCCATTCGCGAGACGTTGGGCAATACGCTGCGTGGGGACGTTCTAGAAAGGTTGGGTAAGCCAACACGTGAAGTGGCGGTGTCTACGTAGCCGTTTACTGCTTGGCAAAGAGAGCGAAATTTTCTGAGCGAAAAGTAAGGTAAACATTAAAGTCTATTAGCCAGGCGCCGATACTAGTTATAACCGAGTCAATAAGCTCGATTTTGGACGCGAAACAGCTAACGAGAAACAGTGCGAGTCGTTGATCGTGTGGCTGTTGTTCACATTAATAAAGGAGAGCCCGCTTATGACATACTCCCGCGGTGGCGCCGCTTATGGCCGAGGTGCCAATGCCTACGCCCGCGTTGGCGTGGAAAGCGGCGTTATGTCAGCTGATCCTCATCAGCTCATTGTAATGCTGTTTGATGGTGCTCAGGCGGCCATCCGTGCGGCGCGTATTCATATGCAGGCAGGCCACACGGCTGAAAAGGGAAAGTCGATTTCCAAGGCCTTGGATATTATTAACAATGGCTTGGCGGCTGCGCTGGATCAAGAGAAGGGCGGCGATATTGCTGAGCGTCTTGCTTCTCTTTATGACTACATTTCCCGTTTATTGTTAGCCGCAAATCTTCGAAATGATGAAGACAGCCTTAACCAAGCAGAACGTTTGCTTGAAGACATCGCCTCTGCATGGCGTGAAATCGGTCAACAGCAAAGTGCGTGAGGCAAAGCATGTCGGCTTCTGAAACTGCTCGTGAAAATGCCCAGCAAGCGCTCATTGATGCGTACGCCAAGCTACTCACCTGTGTGACAAAAATGCACGAGCTCGCGCATGCGGAGCAGTGGGCGGAGCTTATCGAGCAGCGTACTCACTATGTGATGTCAGTTGAAGCGTTGCGTCAGCGCGATGAAGAGACCGTGCTTGATGATGATGGCCGGAAGCGAAAAACAGAGTTGCTGGAGAGCATTCTTGAGCATGATGTTGAAATTCGTCGTCGCTTGGTGGCTCGGCGAGATGAGCTAGGCAAACTGATAGGTGTTTCTCAACGTCAGCGAAGCCTGCATCGTGCTTATGCGCCTCAGCAAGGTGATACGGCGTTTTTCGATACCGGTAGCGATCAGGAGAAGGGGGCTTCGTGAGTGGCATTACGCCACTTATCGATACGCTCATGCACCAAGTGCTTGGGCGTAAGGGCGAGCTGTCCCAACGTCCTCTTAACGTGCCTGTGCAACCAGTACCGCCGGGTGAGGGGCCGCGCGCACTGCAAGGCGATTCAAGCTTGGATGGGCGCCCGCTATCATCGCCACTCGATGATCTTAGGCGTCTTTCCTCCTCGCTTGATGGGCAACGGCTGCCCGCTGCGAAGGGAGAGGCAGCCAGCACACCGCTAGGCTCAACGCAAACACACTTTAGCCCAGCGGCACGCACCATCGCCGATGTATTGCTGCGCTTTCCCGCACCACCCGCGATGATACGCCCGCAGGCGCCATTGATGGGATTGGAGGAAGCGCCCTCTGCTGCGGCACTAGCGAGTCGGTTAGAAAGCAGCGTTCGGGATAGCGGACTGTTTTACGAATCGCATTTAAAGCGATGGTTTCAAGGAGAGTCTTCCCGACAACAATTGCTGCGAGAGCCGCAGATGCAGCCAGGCCCACGACCTCTACTGCCTGTCAGTCTGGCCACGTTTGTAATGCCTCCTTTTGCGGCAAATGCCACATTGGGTGCGAGTAATACAAACGTTGCCATATTGCCGAATTCGCTGCTGATACCTGTGGCAAGTGACCAAGCTGGTTTGATGCGCACAGCCGCGCTTATGCCAATGGATAATACGCTGCCAGCAGGCGCGCAGCGTGAAAGTGTGCCTGCCAATGTCTCTGCGAGCGCTTCCGCCAGTATTGATATGGCAAGCGCGCGAGCCATGGAAGAGAGTTCGCTAGTGCGCGGTGGCCGTGAGATTGTGCATGAAAGTTTGCAGAGCCTGGTGCGTCAACAGCTCGATATGCTCGTGATGCCTGTTATTCGCTGGGAAGGTGATGTGTGGGCCGGTATTTTTATGGCATTAGTCATCCATATGCCCACCCGGGAAGGTGAGCGCGAAAGTGCCCAGCAAGAAGCAGAGGGTGATGGTGTCTGGCAGTCAGATATGCAGCTCGACGTGCCTAATCTGGGAGCGTTCAGTGTATCACTCAGACTTTACCAATCAGTGTTAAGCATTGATCTGACCACGGATACGGCGTCGACTTACCAGTCTCTAGAGCTGGGGAGTGAGCGTTTGGAAAAACGTCTGCGGGCGTTAGATTTTCGCAGTATTCAGGTGAAAGCCCACTATGCCACCTTGGAGAGTCATGATGGCGACATCGGGTGAGCATCGTCGTCAAGCTGTCGCGCTTGCCTATCAAGATAAAGATCAGGCACCGAGAGTGATCGCAAAAGGTTACGGCGAGTTGGCGGAGCGGATTATGGCGGAGGCTCAGCGCCAAGGCATTTATGTGCATGATGCACCTGAGCTGGTGGCACTGCTGATGCAGTTAGATCTCGATGCCGAGGTTCCTGCAAGTTTATATCAGGTGATTGCAGAACTTCTTGTGTGGGTATTTGAGTTATCCGAAGAAGGGTTAATTCCTCGTCAAGAGCGTTGGTAGCCAATACAAACGTTGTATGTAACCATGATGGGGGAATGTTAAAAACCTTTAAGGCGTCCGTATAAAGTCATAATGAAACGCCTATGTCGTTCGATGGAACACTATGAGTCAAACCAGCTTTCTCGATGAAATTCAAGAAATTAATTTAGCGTATTTACTTCTCGCGCAGCGCCTATTGGTCGAAGACCGTGAGGCAGCGATGTTTCGCTTAAAAGTAGACAGCGAGCTTGCCGACCTGCTGGTGTCTCTAAATGCTCGGCAGTTGACGAAACTGGCACGCAATAATCAGCTGATATGCAGGCTAAGCCAAACGAGCGTCCATCAACTGCGCAAAATCACTCAGAATCCTCGGGATCAAGGTCTTTCAGGGTTACATGCTTCATTGTTGTCGGCTTGTGAAGCGTTTGAGGTGTTTCCAGTAGGAGAGCCAGAGTGAGCCAGAAAAGCTTGGTTGATGAAATGCACCAAGTACAACTGGCCATAGAGCTGATTGAGTTAGGTGCACGTTTACAAGTATTAGAGACCGAAACAGACCTAAGTCGCACGCGCTTGATTAAGTTGTACAAAGAAGTGCGGGGGATGTCGCCGCCTAAGGGAATGTTGCCTTTTTCAGCGGACTGGTTCGTAACCTGGCTGCCAAATGTGCATTCGTCGCTGTTTTATAACATTTACAACAGCATACAAAAAAATACCTGCTGTGAGCGTATTGATGCCTTTGTCAAAGCTTACCGCCTGTATGAAGAGCAGATAAACCTTGAAAACGTTGAACCGGTGCTGGGGCTTACCCGGGCGTGGACACTGGTACGGTTTTTTGAAAGTGACTTGCTGCAGCTCAACATGTGTACGCGTTGTGAAGGGCACTTTGTCGCGCATGCGCATAGCCCCGCTCATGATTATGTTTGCGGTATTTGCCAGCCTCCCTCGCGAGCTGGCAAAACGCGCAAGGCGCGGCTTTAAAAGATAAAAAACGGCCACGCCCACAGCGGGTAAGCATATAACCAATAACGTGCGTCTTTAACGCATAGATAGCACCAAAAGGGGTGGGTACTTTTTCATTAGAACTGCCTACGCCTGCGTATGCTATGGCTAAGAAACGCGTGGAGCGGGACTTTTCTGTGTCTTCTTTTTGAGACGCGGAAATAGCGTTCCCTTGAAATAAAACTGATACCGCAAGGACACTGCTTGTGCTGATTCCTCTGGGTTATTTGGTCGTACTGCTATCTGTCTTTGGCGGTTATGTGATGGCAGGTGGTAGCTTGGGCCCCCTGTACCAACCCCTGGAGCTGCTGATTATTGGCGGTGCAGGCGTTGGTGCTTTTATTGCTGCAAATAACGGCAAAGCGATTAAAGCCACGTTTAAAATACTTCCCAGGCTCAAACGAACCAAAAAATATAATAAAGCACTGTATATGGAGTTAATGGCGCTGCAATACAAGATCCTCTCTAAAGTGCGCCGCGAGGGGATGTTGGGCATTGAGCGTGACATTGACAACCCCCAGGAAAGCCCCCTGTTTCAAGAGCATCCCACGGTGCTTGCAGACCCTCATATTATGGATTTCTTAACCGATTATCTGCGGTTAATGGTGAGCGGTGGCATGGAACCGATGGAAATCGATGAGTTAATGCTTCACGAAATCGAAGTATTTGAGCAGGAAGCACATATTCCCATCGATGCGATTGCCAAAGTAGGTGATGCAATGCCTGCGTTCGGTATCGTAGCGGCGGTAATGGGGGTTATTAAAGCACTGACCTACGCAGATGCCAGTCCTGAACAAATGGGACAAATGATTGCCATGGCATTGGTGGGTACCTTCTTGGGGATTTTAATGGGCTATGGATTTATTAGTCCTATCGCTAGCTATGCCGAACGGCAAGCCAAAGAAGCAGAGAAAATGCTCCAGTGTATCCGTGTCACGCTGTTGGCCAGCCTGCATGGTTATGCTCCCCAGTTAGCCGTTGAATTTGGTCGGAAGGCATTACACAGCACCGAGCGCCCCAGCTTCGCAGAGCTTGAAGAGTATGTTCGCGACGCTAAAAAGGGCGGTAATGCATGAGTAAGGGGGGCGATAAGCGTCCGATTGTTATTCGGCGCAAAAAAGTGGTGCATGCCCACCATGGCGGTGCGTGGAAGATTGCCCTTGCCGACTTCATGACAGCTTTGATGGCGCTGTTTCTGGTCATGTGGATTTTAAGTGTTTCCGACGATGAAACCCGCCGCAGTGTTGCGGAGTACTTCAGTACGCCATTAATAACGGCAATGACCAGTGGTGACCGATCAGGAAGCACTCAGGTGATTCCAGGTGGTGGCCCAGATCCTACCCACAGCGATGGCGAACGTGCCCGAATCGATGTGCTTCAACATAGCCGCCCTAGTGCTCAGGAGAGGCGTTTCTTCAACGACTTGCAAGAGCGCATTGAGCGAGCCATTGAACAAGACCCCGAGCTGCGCCACCTACGCAGCCAAATGCGCTTTGATTTAACCCGCGAAGGGCTACGTATTCAGCTGCTCGATACGGAGCAGCGGCCCATGTTTGAGTTAGGCCGCGATCAAGTAGCTCCTTACATGCGCAGCCTGTTACGTACGATGGCACCGCTACTCAACGAATTGCCCAATGATTTAAGTATCAGCGGCCACACTGACAGCGTGCCCTATGCAGGCGGTTATCGAGGTTACAGTAACTGGGAGCTGTCCAATGATCGAGCAAATGCCTCTCGGCGTGAATTAGTTGCCGGCGGGCTTGATCCAGATCAACTGCTGCGCGTATCGGGCTTTGCCGATCGTGTCAGGTTGCCTGACACTGCGCCGACAGACCCGATTAATCGTCGCATTGAGCTCGTTGTCTTATTGCCAGAAATCGCAGAAGCGATTCGTAATCCAGGCGTTATGGGGCTTGATAGCCCATTACCTGATGAAGATGCGCTTTTAGAGGCGCTGCCACAAAGCGTGCCTCAGAGCGATGAAAGCGAATGAGCAGGGCTTATCACAACACAAAGACGTTTATGTGGAGCGGTGCATGGATATAGCGGATTTTTTTGACACCTTTTTTGAAGAGGCCGAAGAGCTGCTGGCCGATATGGAGCAGCATCTGCTGGAACTGGATGTCGATGATCCGGATAGCGAACAGCTAAACGCTATCTTCCGCGCCGCCCACTCCATAAAAGGCGGCGCCGGTACCTTCGGCTTCAGCGTGCTGCAGAAAACCACGCACATCTTTGAAAACTTGTTAGATCACGCACGCAAAGGTGAGCTGACATTGCGAGCTGACCTCGTTGATACTTTTTTAGAGGCAAAAGACATCATGCATGAGCAACTCGATGCCTATCGCAACGAGGAAGAGCCCAACCAAGAAGCCTACGAGCGAATTTGCCAGACACTGCAGCAGATCGCACTAGAAGAAATTGGCCAGACGTTGGATGCACCTGCGGTCCCCGCGCCAACGATTGAAAAGAAAACATCAGCCAGCGCCGAGGCTGCTGAACCCTCCTCGCTAAGCGAGCGCCATCTGTTGGTTGCGCTACTGAATGTTAGCGAAAAAGATCGCACGTTGCTGGTAGAAGAGCTGGAGCAACTGGGTGATGTCCAGTCCCACTCGGGTGATGAAAAACGTTACGAAGTAACGCTAACAGGTGACGTTAGTGCTGACGATATTGAAGCAGTGATGTGCTTCATTATTGAGCCTGAGCAGATTGAAATTAGCGTGGTAGCGGTTGAAAAAAACGAAGAGGCTAGTGTTAGCCCTGAGTTAGACGCGCCAGTAGCCGTGCCTACTGATGTTGTTGAGCCTACTAATAGTGCTAAGCCTGCGGCGCCAGCGGTGGCTAAACCTGCTGATAGAGCACCTTCGCCAGAGAAGCCAGCGAAATCCGCCCCTAAAAAAGCGGCCGCAGAGTCAGCCTCAATCCGTGTGTCGGTAGATAAAGTCGACCAAATCATCAATTTGGTTGGCGAGCTGATTATTACCCAGTCGATGCTAGACCAAACGGTCAGCGACCTTGGCGATCAATCCGTTGGCAATAGCTCGCTACAAAATGGCATGAGTCTGCTACAGCGTAACGCGCGGGATCTTCAAGAAGCGGTGATGTCGATCCGCATGATTCCGATGGAGTTTGTGTTTAGCCGATTCCCACGTGTAGTGCGTGATACCGCCGGTAAGTTGGGCAAAGAAATTGAGCTTATCACCGAAGGCAAGTCCACCGAGCTGGATAAAAGTCTGGTTGAGCGCATTACCGATCCGTTAACGCACCTAGTACGTAATAGCTTGGATCACGGCATCGAAATGCCGGATGAGCGCGAAGCGGTAGGTAAGCCCCGAGTTGGCAAGTTGGTGTTATCGGCACGCCACCAGGGCGGCAATATTCTGATTGAAGTGCGTGATGATGGCGCGGGCATGGATCGTGATCGGTTGTTGGCCAAGGCGCGTGAAAATGGTTTGAACGTTTCCGACAACATGTCTGATGAGGAGGTTTTTCAGCTGATTTTTGCGCCGGGTTTCTCCACGGCAAAAGAAGTCACAGACGTTTCTGGCCGCGGTGTCGGAATGGATGTGGTAAAGCGGAATATTCAAGGCATGGGTGGCCGGGTTGAAATCCAATCCAAGAAGGGTGAAGGCACCAACACGCGCATCGTGTTGCCGCTGACACTTGCCATCCTTGACGGCATGTCGATCAAAGTGGGCGGCGAAACCTTTATTTTGCCGCTTTCCACGGTACTTGAGTCGTTGCAGCCTGCCAAAGGCGATATGTATGCCATGGCGGGTGATGATGTGGTGCTTAAAGTGCGCGATGAGTACCTGCCGGTCATCGCGATCCATGAAGTGTTGGATGTGGAAAATGCCATTACCGACCCGACCAAAAGTATTGCCGTAATCGTGCAGGGGGAGGGGCGTCGTTATGCCATGTTGGTCGATGAGCTGATTGGCCAGCAACAGGTGGTTGTAAAGAACTTAGAAGATAATTACCGCAAAGTGCCGGGCGTTTCGGCGGCGACCATCCTTGGTGACGGTAGCGTCGCGCTAATTCTAGATATTACAGGTTTACACCGGTTAAGCCGTGCCAAGAAAGAAGCCGGAAAACAGGTGAATTATCCCCATCTCTCTTATTACCAGGAGGCCGAGCCGTCATGAGCCAGGCAAACAATGGAGCGGTGTTGTCCGCCGCAGAAGCCGATAATCGCGAATTTTTGGTGTTCTCTTTGGGAGAAGAAGAGTATGCCATTGATATCCTGAAGGTTCAGGAAATACGCGGCTATGAAAACGTCACGCGTATTGCCAATGCCCCTGATTTTATTAAAGGGGTGACCAATCTACGCGGCGTCATTGTGCCTATTGTCGATCTGCGCATTAAATTTCACCTAGACAGTGTGGAGTACGGTGGCCAAACCGTTGTCATCGTGGTCAATGTCGCCGACCGCGTCGTTGGTATTGTCGTGGACGGCGTTTCCGATGTCATGACACTAACACCCGAGCAAATAAAACCAGCGCCTGAGTTTGGTGTAACGCTCTCCTCCGATTTCTTAAGCGGATTAGGCAGTCTTGAAGACCGCATGCTGGTGTTAGTTGATATCGATAAGCTGCTGACCAGCGAAGAAATGGCTTTAGTCGATAGCACCAGCAGCCGCTAATCCCTTTGTGACTGGGCACAGGGAGAGTGCCTTCTTAAGCCAAAAAAACAGCCCTCTCTGGTGCTACGGATAGCATCGGCCACTACGGTTGTATTTGGAGTAATGCGTGTGACACCGCTACTGCGTCAAATGATGAGCAATATGACCGTGCGCCTTAGTTGGGGGCTGGTATTAGCCACTTTTTCAATGTTGGTGGTGGTGGCCTGCGGTATAGGTCTTTATGCACTCCACCACGGTGCCGCTATTGTGCAGGCATCGAGTGATTTGCAGGCGCAGCAAGCGGCGTTCAGTGAGTTTGCGACACGCATTCGCTGGGTGCTGATTGGCGTGGTCATTATGACCGGCGTAACGGTCGCGGTGGTGGTGTGGGGAGTGACTGTTAATGTGTTGCGTCCCCTGGATCGTCTGGTCGGTTACTTTGAGAAAATGGCTCAGGGCGATCTAAGCCAGCAAATTACCTCGCCTGGTAATAATGAAATTGGCAGGTTGTACACAGCGATGGCGCACATGCAGTCTTCACTGTCTGAAACCGTTGGTGTGGTACGCCAAAGCGGCGCGTCAATTTTTGAGCGCTCTCAGCATATTGCCAGTGGCAATAACGACCTCTCCTCACGTACTGAACAGCAGGCCTCTTCGCTAGAAGAGACGGCCTCGAGCATGGAGCAGTTAGCCTCTACCGTTGGGCACAACGCAGACAATGCACTACAAGCCAGTCAGCTCGCCAATGAGGTAACGCTAACCGCCAGACGCAGCGGCGAAGAAGTTGCCAATATTGTTGAAACCATGCAGGACATTAGCGCGAGTTCCCACCAAGTTGCCGACATTATTACGGTGATCGATAACATTGCTTTTCAAACCAATATTCTCGCCTTAAACGCGTCGGTAGAAGCCGCCCGTGCTGGCGAGCATGGCAAAGGGTTTGCCGTTGTTGCGCAGGAAGTTCGCAGTCTCGCTAGCCGCAGTGCTAATGCTGCTAAAGAAATTCGTACGCTGATCGATGCATCGCTTGGCAAAGTGGATGCGGGTACCCAGCGGGTGAATCACGCGGGAAAAACCATGCAGGATCTTGTCGCCGCGGTGCAGCGTGTTAACGATATTATGGATGAGATTGCGGCTGCCTCTGAAGAGCAAAGCAATGGTATTGGGCAAGTTAATCAAGCGGTTGCCCAAATGGATCAGGTTGTTCAGCAAAATGCCCAGCTGGTTCAACAGGCAGCACGTAGCGCCAACGAATTAGAAAGCGAAGCGGCACGCCTTAGAGAAGCGGTTGAGCGCTTCCATGTGACGCCTGCCCTGGCTGAGGGGAAACAGGAATCTGGTTATGCCATGCGGCCCCGCGCTCTTCAGCAAGTACCTGCCGCCCAAACTCCAGCGGCCAAAAAAATACCCGCTCGCAACATGGCAGTCGATGAGTGGGAAGCATTTTAAGCCTTGCGGTTTAGGCTCATTACTTCCTCGGCTTCAATACTAAAAATAAGGTATGCGGATGCGTAATAACCAGCCAGTCACTCAGCGTGAAGTTGAACTTCAGAGTGATGATTTCCTCGTTTCGCGCACGGATCTTAAAGGGCGTATTACCTATGTAAACCCAGCGTTTATCCAGATAAGTGGTTTCCAGCAAGAAGAGCTGGTAGGTGCGCCCCATAACTTGATACGGCACCCGGATATGCCGCCAGCGGCGTTTGAAAACCTGTGGCAGACCGTGAAAAGCGGTGAAACATGGCGAGGGCTGGTTAAAAACCGTTGTAAGAATGGCGACCACTACTGGGTTAGTGCCAGCGTAACGCCGATTATTGAAGACGACCACGTCGTTGGCTATGCCTCTGTCAGGGTGCAGGCAACCCGAGAGGCGATTGCCCAAGCGGAACAGGCCTACGCTGAAATACGTGAAGGCCGTAACAAACAGCTCTATTTAGACAAGGGGCGGTTGCGTAAGAAAGGCCTAACTCAACGCTTAAAACGGATACGACTAGATACTCTGCGCGCTAAATTGATTGGCATGATTGTCGTTGCTGGCGCGCTGCTGCTGGTGAGTGGTGGCCTTGGGCTGTATGGCCTTAACGTCGCAGGAGAGCGGCTAGCGACGCTTAATAATGATGGCCTGCAAGACGTTATTCGCTTACAGCAAATAGACCAGACCATCGCGCAAACGCGCCAGGCCATGATTGAACCAGAGCGTATGGAGCTGATTCAGCAGCGCTTTGAGATGGGGGACATGATTGCCAATAGCGCGGCGACGATTGAGTCCGCTTGGCAGCAATACTACTCCCGTGATGTCAACACGACAGCGCTTGCCACTTCCTTCAACGCTCAGCTGCAAACCTTTTTAGACAATGGCATGTTCCAGGCGGAAACCGTCTTGCAAGCAGAAGACACGTATCAAGTGTTCACCGGCTTGGACGCGGTCATCAGTGTAATGAATAACGAAGGGCGCGAACTCTCGTCGATGGTGAACCAGCTCATCGCCGAAAAACAGGCTGACGCCGAGGTGATGGCTGCCGATGCTGAGCAAGGTCAAGCCAGCATGCTAAGCGCTCAAGCCGCTGTGCTAGGTGTTGGCGTACTGGCGCTTATCCTGCTTGGGGTGATGACGTTACGTTCCATTGTTCGGCCGCTAAAAAGCGCGTCTCGCTTTACCTTGCAAATCGCGGGTGGAAACCTAGCGGCTAAAGTGCCTCCCCATCAGCGTGATGAAGTTGGGATGCTGATGGAATCGCTGAACACTATGCGGAAAAGTTTGAGCAGCATTATTAGCGATGTAAAAGGCGGTATTAATGTGGTTACACCTGCTGCTCGGGATATTGCCAGCGGTAATGAGGCTTTATCGTCTCGTACCGAGCAACAGGCAGCATCGCTACAGCAAACCGCATCCAGCATGGAAGAAATGACCACGACCGTGCGTCAAAACAGCGATAACGCTCAAGAAGCGCGTCGTCTTGCCGATAACAATGCTAAGCAAGTGACCCAAACCGGAGAGCTCATGTCGCAGTTGGTCGAGAATATGCAGCGAATTACCCAAAGCTCGCAAAAAATGACTGACATTATCAATGTGATTGACTCGATTGCTTTCCAAACCAATATCTTGGCGCTCAACGCATCGGTAGAAGCTGCCAGGGCCGGGGAGCATGGTCGTGGGTTTGCGGTGGTTGCTGAAGAAGTGCGTAAGCTGGCAGGAAGAAGCGCAAGCGCCTCTCAAGAGATTCGTGTGCTGATTGATGGTTCTAATCAAGAAGTCAATGTGGGGGCTGGGCTGGTCAAAAAAGCCGAAGTAGCGATTAGTGAGGTTGCCGATGCGGCGCGCAATGTTACCCAGATCATGCATGATATTTCGTCAGCGTCAGCAGAACAGAGTCATGGTATCGCGGAGGTGAACCAAGCCGTTGCCGAAATGGATCAAGCGACACAGCAGAATGCCGTTCGTGTCCAGGAAACAGCACGTGCCGCCGTGGCATTAGAGCAGCAAGCGGGCTTATTAGCCCTGTCTGTTGAGGCGTTTCGTTTGAACCATCAGAACTCGCCAACAACAGCGCTTAGTACAGCCCCTACTGCCTATCGATCGCGAGCTCAGCTCCCAGATAGCCCAACTAAACCGCCTTCGTCGCCAACCACACGGCAGCTGGCCGCAGTAGAGGAGTGGGAAGAATTTTGATCGACCAACGCGAGCGGGGAGTTGATGTCGGCCAGTGGGCATCGGGAGGGCAGATCGAACGTGATCTTGTGCTAACCGATGCCGACTTTGCGCGTATACGGGAATTGATTTACCAGCGCGCCGGAATAGTGCTGGCTGAGCATAAGCGTGAAATGGTCTACAGCCGCTTAGCCAAGCGATTGCGTCACCATGGTATTACACGTTTTACCGACTATCTGTCTCGGTTGGAGCGTCAGCCGGACGCTAAAGAGTGGGAGGCGTTTACCAATGCCTTAACCACCAATCTCACCGCTTTTTTTCGTGAGGCGCATCACTTTCCGCTATTAGCTGAGCACATTAAGAAACAGCAAAGTCCCGTGACTATCTGGTGCTCAGCGGCGTCCACCGGGGAAGAGCCCTACTCGATAGCAATGACGCTGTTAGAAACACTGGGGCCAAAAGCTACCCAGGCCAAAGTCATTGCCACTGATATTGACACCGACGCACTAAGCAAAGCGCGTGCCGGTATTTACCCGCTTGAACAGGTGCGTAAGTTAGAGGAAGGGCGGGTTAAGCGGTTTTTCCAGAAAGGCACCGGTAGTCATGCAGGTTTGGCACGCGTAAGGCCAGAAGTATCATCGTTGGTGGAGTTTTTGCCGCTTAATTTGCTGGCGCCCCAGTGGTCGGTAAAAGGCCCTTTCGATGCCGTTTTTTGTCGCAATATAATGATTTATTTCGATAAAGATACCCAGGCTAAGATTCTAAAACGGTTTGCTCCGCTAATGAAGCCAGACGCGTTACTGTTTGCGGGACACTCGGAAAATTTTTCGTATATCAGCGATGCATTCAAGCTGCGTGGGCAAACGGTTTATACCCTCGCAAAAAAATAAATCGGTTACGTGCGTTAACTCCTTTGGGCAATCGCCTTAGCGGAGTGGGTTGGCACACAGGTGGCTACCGTAATAAAGGAGGCGTGCTTTGAGCGCAGCCAAAATCAAAGTGTTGTGCGTTGATGACTCGGCGCTGATTCGTGATTTGTTAACGGAAATAATCAACTCTCAGCCGGATATGGAAGTCGTCGCCGTCGCGCCAGACCCCATTGCTGCGAGGGATCTGATCAAACAACACAATCCTGATGTGCTGACACTGGACGTAGAAATGCCGCGGATGGATGGTCTTGATTTTCTTGAACGGTTAATGCGGCTTCGCCCTATGCCGGTACTCATGGTGTCATCACTGACCCAGAGCGGCTCAGAGATTACTCTGCGTGCGTTAGAGTTAGGCGCATTGGATTTTGTGGCTAAGCCCAGCTTGGGTATTCGCAGCGGCATGATGGAGTATGCAACTGAAATTACCGATAAGCTTCGCGCCGCGGCCCGCTCGCGTCCTCGCCAAGCTCGCCATAAAAATGCGCCGCCACCGACACAGCTAAAAGCACCCATGGTGTCGAGTGAAAAGCTGATTATCATTGGTGCTTCTACAGGCGGCACAGAAGCGATCCGGTCAGTGCTCGAACCACTGCCGGCGAATGCGCCAGCCATCTTGATTACCCAGCACATGCCCGGTGGTTTCACCCGCTCTTTCGCCGAGCGGCTAGATCGGCTGTGCCGAATTAGCGTAAAAGAAGCCACCGATGGCGAGCGTGTCTTGCCAGGCCATGCCTACATTGCCCCAGGCGACCAGCACCTAGAGCTTGTCCGCAGTGGTGCTAACTATGTCGTGCGCTTAAATGATGGCCCGCCGGTCAACCGTCATCGTCCCTCTGTTGATGTGCTGTTTCACTCTGCTTCCAAGCATGCGGGTAAAAACGCCATTGGGGTGATTTTGACCGGCATGGGTAAGGATGGCGCTGTAGGCCTTCTTGAGATGCGGGAAGCTGGGGCGGCCACCATTGCGCAAAATGAAGAAAGCTGTGTGGTGTTTGGTATGCCAAGAGAAGCCATCGCCGTCGGGGGAGCAGTAGAAGTGGTTGCTTTAGATGATATTCCATCGCGGTTGATGGCCTTAATTGCCGCTTCAGGGCGTGCTCAGCGGGTATAACACCCCATTGCGCATAAATAAAAAAAGGGGACAAAAATGACACGCTCACTGCGTCATATCAGTATTCACTCTGCCGTTATTGCCGCGTTGGCTAGCTTTGTCATGCTGATAGTGGTGTTAGCTGGTATCAGTTTTATGGCAGATCGTAATGCTCAGGCCAACCTGTCAACCTATAGCCTCATCAGTAATAGTCAGCTCAACGAGATTAATCGCGCTGACTCATTGCTCAACCAGGCAATGCTGGCCATGGAAACGGCATCCAACTTTTTAATGGTCGGTCAAACACGCCAATCCAATGCCCAGGTCGACATTGCTCTGGATCGAATTGCGCGTGCCGAAGAGCGTTTTGAAAGCTTCGCTGCGTCGCCACGCGCGGGGCAAGGTGAGGCATTGGGCGAGGCATTGATAGAAGACTTCCGCACAGTACTGGCCTTGGTCAAACAGCAGCATGCGACGTTCGAAACCATGGACATCAGTACCTTCAATCAGCTTCGGGGTGAACTGGTTGAGCCATTGAACAGCTTAGCCAATAGTGCGACGGCTTTCGTGCAGTATGGTTTTCAGCGGGTAGATAGCATTCGTGGCGATGCTGATGCGCAAGGCGATATGTTTATGTTAGTCAATGCGCTTGCCGTGGCAATTGCGCTATTGGTGACAGTGTTCATCTATATAGCATTACGCCGTACGGTCATCGCGCCGTTGAATGATGCCGTAAGACGGTTGGACAAAATATCTCAGGCTGACCTAACGGAATCCGTTCCCGCATCAGGCAAAAATGAAGTGGGGCGTCTTTTTTCAGCGATGGGCACGATGCAGCAAAACCTGACGGCGATCGTGACACGTGTTCGAGAAGGCAGTAGTGAAATCCATCACGGCACTCGAGAGATAGCGAGTGGCAATGCGGATCTGTCATCACGCACTGAGCAGCAGGCTGCTTCGATCGAAGAAACGGCCGCCAGCATGGAACAAATGACGGCAACGGTTAAGCAAAATGCCGACAATGCGCGTCAGGCAAGCACGCTGGCCGCAGATGCCTCTACCACTGCCGAGCAAGGTGGCCAAGTGGTTGAGCAGGTAGTGCAGACCATGCACGGTATTTCTACCAGTTCCCAAAAAGTGGCAGATATCACCAGTGTGATCGACTCTATCGCCTTTCAAACCAATATTTTGGCACTCAATGCCTCGGTAGAGGCGGCTCGCGCTGGCGAGCAAGGGCGTGGTTTTGCCGTTGTGGCAGGCGAGGTTCGCAACTTAGCTAGCCGCAGTGCCGATGCGGCAAAAGAGATCAAAACACTGATAGATGCCTCTGTTGCACAAATCAAGCAAGGCTCTACGCTGGTAGAACAAGCGGGCACCACTATGTCCGACGTGGTGACGGCTGTCCGTCGGGTGACCGATATTATGGATGAGATTTCTGCAGCGTCTCAGGAACAGAGCGATGGCATTGAGCAGGTAAGCCAAGCGGTAGGGCAGATGGATGAAGTGACCCAGCAGAATGCGGCACTGGTTCAGGAAGCCTCCGCGGCGGCTATGTCGCTTGAAGAGCAAGCAAATAAGTTAGAAGAGGCGGTGGCTGTCTTTGCTTTGTTAACCAGCCAAGCGGGAGTGCAGCGTCAAGCACTGCCAGCGAGTAGCCAAGTAAACGTGCCTGCTGCCAGGCCGCAGGCAGCCACTGCGCCCCGCACTCGCCGAACCCCAGAGCCCAGCCACCACGACGAGTGGGAAGCGTTCTAGGTTTTAATAGCCGTTTTAAGAACGGTTTTAAGGACGGTTTTAAGGACGGTTTTAAGAACTGCTTTAAGGACTGTTTTTAAGCATCGTTATTTTAGAAATAATTTGATTGAGAGGATGACCAATGGCCGATAAGAACATGAGTTTCCTGGTAGTGGACGACTTTCCCACCATGCGTCGGATCGTTCGCAGCTTGTTGAAAGAGCTAGGTTTTACCAATGTTGATGAAGCAGAAGATGGTCAGGACGCGCTGAATAAGCTGCGTGCGGGTAACTTCGAATTCGTTGTATCTGATTGGAATATGCCTAATCTGGACGGCTTAGAAATGCTTAAAGAGATCCGCCAGGATGAAGCACTGAAAGGGCTACCCGTATTGATGGTGACCGCGGAAGCCAAAAAAGAGAACATCATCGCGGCCGCCCAAGCGGGCGCTAACGGCTACGTCGTCAAGCCGTTTACAGCAGCCACACTCGAAGAAAAGCTAAACAAAATCTTCGATAAGATGGGTAAATGAAGCGGCTGTGCCTGAGTGCTCGGTTAACGAGGAGACAACACGATGAGTCAGCATGAGCAGGATAGCGCTACCCAGCTATCTGAGGAAGCCGCTGAAGACCTGATCTTTCGCATCGGCAAACTTACCCGTATGTTACGCGACAACATGCGAGAGCTGGGTCTGGACAAAGAGATCGAGAAAGCAGCGGAAGCAATTCCTGACGCGCGTGACCGGTTGCATTACGTCGCTACCATGACTGAGCAGGCAGCTGAGCGTGCATTAAACGCTATTGATCGCGCCCAGCCATTGCAAGACCAACTCTCTGACCGTGCTGAAGCGCTCGATAAGCGCTGGGCCGAGTGGTTTGAAGCGCCCCAAGAGTTGGATGATGCCAAAGCCTTGGTAAAAGAGACACGCACCTATCTAAGTGATGTGCCAACCATTGCTGCAGCGACAAATAAAGAACTGCTCGATATTATGATGGCCCAGGATTTTCAAGATCTTACCGGCCAGGTCATCAAGAAGATGATGGATGTCATCCGAGAAATTGAGCATCAGTTGGTGCAAGTGCTGATCGATAACGTGCCGGGTGCCCATGTCCGTGAGTCGATGCAGCGTAAGGCAGAAGACCAATGGAAAAATGACAACGCACGTCGTAATGAAGAGCTGTTGAATGGTCCTCAGGTGAAGGACAATGCGCCTGACATCGTTACTGGTCAGGATCAGGTCGACGACTTATTGGACGAATTAGGCTTTTAATGCGTTGTTATTAAGACATTGTGAAAGGCAGTATCTGGCACTATAGGCATTTGTTCAGCCGTCCCTCGGGGCGGCTGAATTTATGATAAGCCACGCAATATACCGCCGGATGGCCGCATGGCAGATAACGACAGCGATCAGGAAAAGACGGAAGAGGCCACACCCCGACGCTTAGACAAAGCCCGGGAAGAAGGCCAAGTACCCCGGTCTCGAGAACTGGCGACCTTTTTGCTGTTATTAGGCGGTGTGATCGGGCTGTGGAGCATGGGGCAAATGCTCTATGACCAGTTGGGCATGGTGATGGAGCAGGCCTTCTTATTCGAGCGCCGTCATGCCATGGAAAGTACCCCGATGCTGGTCAATGCGCTGGATCTGGGGCAGCGCACACTATTTGCAATGCTGCCGCTGTTCTTACTGTTGACGGTGATCGCCCTGGTCGCACCCGCATTACTAGGGGGATGGCTAGTCTCAGCAAAATCAATGCAGCCCAAACTGTCAAAGCTAAACCCAATAAAAGGGTTGCAGCGTATTTTTTCGTCGCAGGCATTGATTGAATTAACCAAAGCGATTGCCAAATCAATCCTGGTCGGTGGCATTGCAGCGGCGTTTCTGTACGCCAACCTTGGTAAGTTTATGGGGCTAATGAATCAGCCCATTCAACAAGCATTGGCAAGCGCATTGAATATGTCGGCGCTAGCCGCTGGTCTGATCGTTTTATCGCTAGTGGTGGTTATCTTAATTGATGTGCCTTTTCAGCTTTGGAGTAATGCGAAAAAGCTGCGTATGAGCAAGGAAGAGGTTAAGCGAGAGCATAAAGAGTCGGAAGGCGACCCCCACGTCAAGGGGCGTATTCGCCAGCAGCAGCAAGCAATGGCCAGAGGGCGGATGATGAGTAAAGTGCCTGACGCCGACGTCATTATCACCAACCCAACCCACTATGCGGTGGCCCTGGCGTACAAGGAAGGTAGCATGGGCGCCCCGCGGCTAGTAGCCAAAGGGGCCGATGCAGTGGCCGCACGTATCCGCGAAATAGGCCTGGAAGCCGGTGTGCCGCGATTGGAGGCCGCTCCCTTGGCGCGCGCCCTGTATCATCACGTGGATTTAGACGCTGAAGTGCCTGCGGAACTGTATACCGCAGTGGCTGAAGTGATGGCCTGGGCTTACCGCTTGAAGCAGGTCGCACAACAAGGAGGCGAGGTGCCCCCAACCCCAGACAATTTATCGGTCCCTCCCGAAATGGAACGTTCCAATCGAGATGCCGGTGGCAGTGAGGCGCAATCATGAAAGGCTTAACCCAATTGATCAATCAGCGCGATTGGATGGGCGATGTGCGCATGAAGCTGCTCGCAGGGCCGCTGCTGATTTTGATGATCTTGGGCATGATGATTCTGCCCTTGCCGCCCTTCGCGCTCGATTTGCTGTTCACGTTCAATATCGCACTGGCCATCATGGTGCTGCTGGTCAGCATGTTTGCGGAAAAGCCACTCGATTTTGCCGCTTTCCCCGCGGTGCTGTTGTTTACCACGCTATTACGGCTATCGCTTAATGTGGCCTCGACCCGTGTTGTACTGATGGAAGGCCACCAAGGCGGGGATGCGGCCGGTAAAGTCATCGAAGCGTTTGGTACCTTCCTGGTCGGCGGTAATTTTGCCGTTGGTCTGGTGGTCTTTTTGATCCTGGTGATCATCAACTTCATGGTTATTACCAAGGGGGCTGGGCGTATTGCCGAAGTGGGCGCTCGCTTTATGCTAGATGCCATGCCTGGCAAACAGATGGCGATTGATGCGGACCTGAACGCAGGCCTGATTGGTGAAGAGGACGCTAAAAAGCGGCGTGCTGAAGTCGCCCAGGAAGCAGATTTTTATGGCTCTATGGATGGTGCGAGCAAGTTTGTGCGTGGTGATGCCATGGCTGGCTTGGTCATCATGGTGGTCAATATCATCGGTGGGTTATTGATCGGTATGATGCAGCACGATATGGGTTTTGCTGATGCCGCTCGTACGTATACCTTGCTAACTATTGGCGATGGTCTTGTGGCCCAGATCCCTGCGCTGGTGATTTCAACCGCCGCCGGTGTCACTGTATCGCGCGTCAACACTGACCAGGATGTTGGTCAGCAAATGATCAGCCAGCTATTTATTAACCCTCAGGTCATGATCCTCTCTGCGATGGTGATGGGGCTGCTGGGCATGGTGCCTGGGATGCCAAACCTGGTATTTCTTATTTTTACAGCCCTACTGGCGGGCTTGGCGTGGTATTTGATTCGCCAAAAAGAGCAGGCGTTGGTAAAAGAGGAAATCTCAGCAGCGCCACTGCCCCAGCAAGAGTCACCGGAAGCCAGTTGGGAAGATGTGCAACTGGTTGATACGCTGGGGCTTGAGGTGGGGCATCGGCTTATTCCCCTAGTGGACTCCCGCCAGAAAGGGGAGCTGCTGGCTAGGATCAAAAGTGTGCGCAAGAAGTTTGCCCAAGAGGTGGGGTTCTTACCGCCCGTGGTGCATATACGCGATAACCTGGAACTGCCGCCGAATACCTACGTACTCTCTATGAAGGGGGCTGAAATTGGTCGTGCGGATGCACAGCCGGGCAAATGGCTGGCAATCGACCCAGGTCAGGTATCAGGCGAATTGCAGGGAACGCCCACCCAAGATCCGGCCTTTGGTTTGCCCGCCATCTGGATCGATGCCAATCAGCGTGAACACGCCCAGGTATACGGCTATACCGTGGTGGATGCCAGTACGGTCATTGCTACTCACTTAAACCACCTGCTGCATCGCCACTCGCCAGAAATGCTGGGGCGGCAAGAAGTGCAAAAGCTGCTCGATAAGCTGGGCGAGGATCAAAAGTCGCTAGTCGAAGAGGTGGTGCCGAAAGCCATTTCACTCACCGTGTTGCAACGTATTTTGCAGAATCTGCTCGATGAAGATGTCTCGATACGCGATATGCGCACGGTATTAGATACTCTGGCAGAACATGCTGGGCAGCAAAAAGATGCTAATGAACTGACCGCACTGGTGCGCATTGCCTTGGGTCGAGCGATTACCCAGCAGTGGTTTGCCGGCCAGGAAACGCTCAACGTGATGGGACTCGATGCCCAGTTAGAGCAAGTGCTTATGCAGGCCATGAATGGTAACGGTGCGATGGAGCCCGGGCTTGCTGATACGCTCATGACGCAGGCACAAGAGGCCCTGGAGCGCCATGAAGGTAGCGGTGAAGCACCGGTGCTGGTCGTACAACATTCGCTGCGTGCTGTTCTATCACGTTTCTTACGTCGGCGCGTGCGTCATTTGGTGGTGATGTCTCAAGCAGAAATACCGGATGACCGTACGTTACGAGTCACTACGGTAGTCGGAGGGCGAGGATGAGACTGACGCAGGACATCCGTTCCAAGCCATCAAGAAGAGGCGCAGGTAAAGCATGAGCGTGAGACGATTTGTTGGAGCAAACAGCCGCGATGTGATGCGCCAAGTGCGCGAAACATTAGGTGATGACGCTTTAATTGTCGCCAATCGCCGTACCGAGGGTGGGGTTGAAATATTGGCGATGGCGGATGAAGCGGTCGATCATTTTGAACCTTCCCCTACGTCGCCACCTCCACCTACCCCAGCTCCCCAAATCGCCTTTTCAGCGCAAGATTCAGATCCGCTGCAGGCAATGAGTGAACGCTTGCTGCGCGAGATGCAAGAGATGCGGGAGCTGCTGTCCCAGCGGCAGCCAACTGCCGATGCGCCCGTCTCTGCCACCACTGACGACCCTATCTTTCGTTTGCGCCAGCACCTGCTTAGCGTTGGTTTCAGCGAGGAGCTAAGCAACGAGGTGCTGGCGGCGCTGCCGACGTCATTGGCTCAGCCGGATGACGATAGCGCGCTTGCGATGGAGTGGCTTCGTGGGCAGCTAATGGCGCGGTTACCCGTACTGAAAGAAGAAACCGGCTTTTTCGATCAAGCAGGAATTGTCGCGCTGGTGGGGCCAACAGGGGTGGGGAAAACCACCACCACTGCGAAACTAGCAGCACGTTTCGTGATGCGCCACGGTACGCGCCCTGTGGCCCTTGTCACCACTGATAGCTTTCGTATTGGTGCCCACGAACAGCTACGAATTTATGCCCGCCTGCTTGATACCCCCATGTATGCCTTAGACGCCGAGCAACCGATTGATGAGCTGGTCGGACGATTGCAGGGTAAACAGTGGGTGATTATCGACACCGTCGGTATGAGTCAGCGTGACCAGCGTGTGATTGAGCAAATTGCCCATTTGCAGGGTGGGCAAGCGTCCGTCCGCTTAGTGCTGCTGTTGAATGCAGCTAGCCAGCCTGAAACATTGGAAGAGGTCGTGTTGCGCTATCGCCAAGCCGCACGGGCGGCTGGCGCTGAGTTAGATGATTGCATTATTACCAAGCAGGACGAAGCTGGCCGGTTAGCCCCCGTGCTAGATATTGTCATACGCCATGGCTTGCGGGTGTTATTTGGTTCGTACGGGCAACGTGTTCCAGAAGATATGGCGGTTGCGGACCCTGCTGCGCTGATCGATCAAGCGCTTAATACCCCATTGGGAAGAGTGCGTGAAGGGCGATCTTCGCCCTCCGCTTCGCAGCCTCACTCGGTGAGTCTGCCGCGCTGGTCGCGAGACGTGCTGGGGCAAGGGCGCCGCCTCAGCTCTGTGCTGACGCGGCTGCGTGAAAGGATTATTGGGTTTTCAGCGTTAGAGTCGGTATGGGATATCGCCTCTTTACCGGGCGTGGTGCAAGACAGACGCTTGGATGCACTACTGGCTAGCGAGCCCTGCGCGGATAAGGGGCTGGGCATGGCATGGTCTCCCCGCCGTAATGAGCGAGGCTGTGACTGGTCGATGCCCGATCTTGGGCTAGACGCCGATGGCGGTTGGCTAGCGCTAACCAGCCTACAGCACCGTCAGCCCGCAGGCTGGCAATCACGGCTGCTGCGCCAGGGCGAAACGCTGGGGGCCGCCGTACATCTGCTCCCCGTATTTCCCGACCCCGCCACGTTAGCGTGGCTAGAAGCCCAACACTTGACCTGGATCACGCTAGTAGCTGCCACTCAGCGGGTATACTGTCAGGGCGAGCGTTATGTCCTGCGCCAGCTGTTCACAGATAGCCCGCTCACAGATCACACTGATCTGCGTTTTCGTGGGCAAACAGTGCAGCTGTGGCATACCCATATTGCTGTAGAGGACGCCGCTGGTACACCGCTGTTGGCATGGGTTGGTGAAGTTCGCGATCCAGAAAATGGCAAACGCATCGCGCGCCGCTACTGGTTAACGCCTGCCCGATTAGGTGCAGATGTGCGTTCGCTTCTGGTTATCCAACTGCAAAGCGAAGGGGTGTCTAGCCTAACCAAACGCGCTTGGCAGCAGTTGAAAGATGCGGATGATGGCGAAGTAAGCACGGAGGTTCGCTTATTGATGGCCAGCGGTATCGCCGCAGCAGCGGGACACTTAGATATCGCCAATGATGACGCTGCGATAGCACTGCGTTCCGATTTGCTAAGGTTATTGGGCACCACGCGTAAGCGGCGCGACACGGCGATGCTAGATGCGCTTGTTCACGCGTTTATGGCCCGTGACGCCATTCGTCAACTCAGCAGCGTTAGCCGTGAGGGGCTGGTATGAGTGCCCAGGATCAGGCAGCGGGCCTGCGCAAGTGGGCAGATTTACAGCGCCAGCAGCGCCAAGCAGAGTCAGTTGAAAGTGACCCCACGGGAGACGAACTTACGGCTGAGTCACTGACCGCTATGACCGACTCTTTGACGGTGCCGCCAACTGCTGCCCAAACGCAAACCACTGCACCGCCCTCGGTGCCGCAAAAGCCGCTTATCGTGATCGGTATGCCTAACGGTGGCGATCAGCAGGTGGCAAGAGTAAAAGGGCGCCTAGCCCAATGGTCTGTGCTGGGGCGACGTTGGGCTGGCGACCCGGATGATTGGGATATTCACATCGTCAATGCGGATGCCGCTAATCTTGGCCAACTGAAAGAGCGCTTTCCGCGTTGGGCGCTATGGATTAATAGCGATGCCGATGCTTTCGCACAGATGTATCGCTCGCTTCGGCAAGTGCAGGAGAACGGTGGCCCTAGGCAGCTGTTAGCACTGCACGAGCCAAACTTGCCGCGCAGAGGTCTGCTCGATAACCTGCGCGAAGCAGCCAGCTATTACTTGGATATAGAGCTTTTACTGCTGGCGCGATGACGCTAGCCTGACGCCATGTGGCCGTGCTTTAACAGTGGCTATCAAGCGCCCCTATAAGGAATAACAATGTCTATTCTCGCTGGTTTCAAGAAGCGTTATTACAACACGATAGTTACGCACATAGTTTTAACATAATGGACTATTTTGAGATCGCTAGCTTCAAGGTTGATAACTTCAAAACCGTGTTGATGGTGGCGCTAAGCGCCATCACCATGAGTGTTTATGCCGCTACGGGCAGTTGGAGTAGTGAGGTGCCTAGCGTACTGGTCGCGATGAGTGACCGAGCTGTCAGCAGCCAGCCCATTCAACCACCGGCAGGGGCGCAGGTAGAGCATGCTGCGATAGAGCGTATTCATTGGCGTTTTCAAATGCCGGTTAATGCGCCGGTTAATGCGTGGCTATGCCACCCTGAGCAGTGTGTTCCTTTGACTGCTATGCGAGGTTCAACCACTGCGTTAGCCGGTAAACAGGTCAGTGGGCCGCTGTACTTTCGTTTTGCGTTGACGCCAGGCCAGCGCCCGGTACGGGTGCAGGAACTGCAAGTGATTGTGAATTACCAGTGAACAGAGTTCAGCCGTGAGGCACGAGGATGTATACAGCACAAGGCAGGATTAAACAGAGCGAGCTGTTAACCCAATACATGCCACTGGTAAGACGTCAGGCCTTAACGCTGCAGGTAAGACTACCCGCAAGTATTGAGTTGGATGATCTTATTCAAGCCGGCATGGTGGGCTTATTAGAGGCACTAGGGCGTTTTGATGCGACCCAGGGGGCAACGTTCGCCACGTTTGCAAGTCAGCGTATTCGGGGTGCCATGATGGATGAGCTGCGAACACGTGACTGGTTGCCGCGTAGTGTACGCCGCTCTGCCAGAGCTGTGGATGATGCGGTGCGTCGTCTTGAGCAGCAGTTAGGGCGCCCGCCGGAAGAGGGTGAAATCGCGCGTGACCTGGATATGCCGCTTAGTGAGTATCAGCAATTGCTCAACGATACGAACAGTGGCCAGTTGTTGCCCTTTGAAGAGCTGGTGGCCGAAGGGGCCGAGTCTGCGAAAGAGGAAGCCACTAACCTGCCCTTCGAACAGTTGTTAGATAAACAGCAGCGTCAGTCGTTAATTGATGCGATCGATGCCTTACCTGAACGTGAAAAACTACTGATGGCGTTGTATTACCAAGAAGAGCTGAACCTTAAAGAAGTCGGGGCGGTGCTGGGTGTGACTGAATCCCGTGTCTCCCAGCTTCACAGCCAAGCGATTAGCAGGCTTCGCGCTCGCTTATATGACACCACCTAACGCTACTATCAATCACGAATAACCGGCGAGGAGCCGTTGATGAACCCATCTACGCTGATCGGTATTTTTGCCAGCATGCTTTTGCTGGTAAGCGTGCTGTTTTTTACTGCAGAGTCGCCAGAAAGCTTTATCAACTTGCCGGGGCTAGCCATTGTGGTGACGGGCACCTTGGCGGCTACCTTTATTAGTTATCCGCTGAAAGAAGTGCTACGCGTGGTGCGGCTGGTGGGGTTGGTGTTTCGGCGTGAAAACACCTATGTGCGAGATGATATCAACGAACTGGTTTCCATGGCACGGCTGTGGTTTAAAGGCGATGTCAGGGCGGTTGAGAAGGAGCTAGAGCATACCCGTAACCCCTTTTTGCGCACCGGGATTCAACTGGTGATTGCTAACACGAAAGAGGACGAAATTTTCGATATGCTGCGCTGGCGAATCGCACGATTAAAGGCGCGGGAGCATGCTGAGGCGCAGATATTTCGTACCATGGCCACCTATGCGCCCGCGTTTGGCATGATTGGCACCTTGGTGGGGCTGGTCAATATGCTGGAAGTGATGGATGCAGGTGACCTTGACGTTATTGGCCCGCGCATGGCGGTGGCTCTGCTGACAACGTTCTACGGTATTCTGCTCGCCAACCTGGTGTTCAAACCGATTGCCGTCAAGCTAGAGCGGCGCACGGAAGAGCGACTTATCACCATGAACATGGTGCTGGAGGGCATTTCGCTAATTACTAAACGGCGGCTGCCTTCTTTTATTGAAGAAACGCTCAACTCCTTTGTGGCTAATTATCATGACGAGATCCGTGATGCCTCTGTAAAACCGCGGCCAACAGTTAGTTCTGCGGCAAAAGGATAGCGCTATGCTAGATCGTGATTCACGGCACGCACTGGAATTGCCCACTGTGTCAGGGGAGGGCGATGAAGGTTGGCTAACGAGCTATTTAGACGTATTAACGCTGTTAATCACGCTGTTTGTCTTACTGCTTGCATTGACCCCGCCGGGGGGAGGGGAAGCCTTTGATCGCGATAGAATGCGTTCTGCAAGTGCTATCACCTCGCTTCCGTTGGCCAGCTTAGCAACCGGTATTCATCCACGTCACAGCGGGCTAAAGCCGCGAATGACGGAGCTTAATATCCCAGGGGTTAGTGTCTCTCAAGGTGAAGAAGGTGTTACGCTGCGTATCGACGACAGCTTGCTTTTCCCTAGCGGTGACGCCGTACTAACGCCCCAGGGGCAAGATGTGTTAGAAAGCCTTCTGGCAGTGTTAGCATCCTTTGAGGGTCAAATTTCAGTAGAAGGGCATACGGATAATGTTCCCATTGCTACCTCTCGCTTCCCCTCAAATTGGGATCTCTCGGTAGGGCGCGCCATTGCGGTGGTCCGGCATCTTGAGCGCCAGGGAGTTGCTATTTCACGTATGCGGGCAGTCGGTTACGCCGATACCCAACCCATGGAAAGTAACGCAACACCGGAAGGTAGATCTGCCAACCGGCGCGTTGAACTGTTGCTAAGGCAGCAGACTGAGGGGTAAAGAGATTTCTTGAGGCCATCTCTGTGTTGAAGCATCACTCGCTACTACAGTCGTTCGGTGCATTACTGGTGCTCGATGCTGACTGCCGGCGCATACAGGCGTTTAGTAGCAACTTTGTTGAATTGCTGAGAATAAGCCTTCGTGAGGGGTGTCTCCCAACGCTCTCCAGCGTTCTAGGCAAGCGCTTAAGCCAGCGCGTACGCTACGAGCTACAAGGTCAGCAGCGTTTGCCGGGGCCGCTCACCTTTAAGTGTCCCGCTCGATCAAACCGTTTCCAGTTACATGCTTACCGTGCCGGTGCGCATGTGTTAGTTGAGATAGAGCCCCTTCATACCCTCGGTAAGCAGCGTCTACTTGGCACGGTGAACGAACGCCTGATGCGTTTAGCGGAAGCGACACATCAAGAAGAACTGCTTGATTATCTGGTGATAGCCGTTCAAGAATTAACCGGGCATGACCGGGTATCTGTATGCCATTTCGATAGTGATTGGCATGGGTTAATCGTGGCCGAGTCGTTAGCTAAGGGGCGCGTTCAGCCCGATACCGAGTTGCCGGTAGTTCGTTTACCTGCCTTGTTAGGGCAACGCTTTCCCGCCAAGGACTTCCCTATCGCACTACGGCGCGCCTATGAGCGCCATCCGGTGCGGCTGATCCAGGATGTCGCAGCACCCTGTGAGCACTTACTGCCGACGAGTGTGGCGGTAGATGTAAGTGATTGCTTCTTGCGCGCTCCGGCCCCTGAGCGGCAACAGTACTTACAACGACTTGGCGTACGCGGTGCACTAAGCGTGGCGATGCAGGGAGATACCGGCCTTTGGGGGCTGCTATTCTGCCACTCGGCAGCGGCTTACCCTGTAGCGCCGCCCGTACGAGATGCGGTACGTACCTTGGTGCAAATGGCTACGCAGCGGCTGTTACTGCTGAGAGCTCGCCAAGAAGCGCGCTATTTGCAGCGTGTACAAGATAGCCTGGTGCTTTCAAGCAATAATCGCTTAAAGCCTCAGGGGCCTTATCAGCTGTTTACGGAGCATGCCGAGACATGGAAGTCGCTCTTTCGTGCCAATGGCGTTGTGTTATGGGTGAAAGGCAGTATCTATCAATCAGGCAATACGCCCAAGCCAGAAACGATCAGCCAGTTGGTCACACGAATTGAAAAAGCCCATATCCATAGTGGGCCATGGTGTACCCAAGAGACAGCCAAAGAGCCGCTAACGTCCTCTTTAGACATGTTAGAGCAGAGTGGTGTGCTCGCCGTGCCGCTGCCTACTAACCCTGTTCAGCGCGGCTGGCTGATGTTTTTTCGCCCTGAACAAGTGGAGACGCTCTACTGGGCGATGCAGCCCTCTTCTGCATCACTACCGCCTATGATGATGTCGCCTTCTGACGCGTGGTGCGAGGAGGTCACAGGAAAAAGCGAAGCCTGGCAACGGGTTGAGCGGCTAGCCGCGATTGATCTGGGGGAAGATTTGACGCTGGCCATTTCGGCTTATGAGATCAGCACGCTCAATATGCACCTGGAGCGCGAGCGTAAAGCGCTGGCAGAAGCGAATCAACGGTTAGAACAGTTGGCACATTTTGACCCACTTACTCAGGTGTGGAACCGCTACCGCATCGAGCAGGCTATTGATGCAGAGCTGGTAGCAGCAAAACGCTATGGGGCGGCTTTCGCGCTGTTGTTATTTGACGTCGACTATTTTAAACAGATCAATGACACCCTCGGCCATAGCGTGGGCGATGATGTGCTGATTTCGCTAGCACGCATGGTGGAAAGCTCACTGCGGGGCTGTGATCATTTGGGGCGCTGGGGAGGGGAAGAGTTTGTGGTATTGGCGACCCACTCCAGTATGGAGGCCGCTGAAGGGCTTGCTGAACGCTTGCGTGGTTTAGTGGCAACGCTACAGGTGAAGGGCTTGGGCCAAGCGATAACGGTCAGCATTGGTGTCGCAGTATGGCAGCCCGATGATAGCTGCAAAACCATTATCGCCCGGGCCGATGCTGCGATGTACCGAGCTAAACGTAATGGGCGTAACCGCGTTGAAATCGCCGAAAAAAGCGTGCAGTGATACGCGGCATCATTGGTCGTCGGCGCGGCCGCATAAGCGCTGTATTCTCGCTATGGCGTCATCAGCACCATCAAGACTAAAGGTCATATACCAAGGCTCACTATCTTGTTGATCGAAACCGATAAACAGCTGTTCTCCCTGGCTCATTTGCGCCATTAATGTTTGCAGGTCGCTCAGGTAGAAGTGCGCATAAAACCCATCATCGCCTCGCTCGGTAATAAACTCGGCCATGGTATCGATGATCGGTGTGTCATCCACTCGGATCCTGGTAGGCACTAAGTTAACCGCGCGACTTTCGCCTTGTTGCTCAGCCAACGTGACCCGCATTTCCAGCCACGGTAAGTCGCAAACACCCTGAGTCGCGTTCAAACTCAAGGTGGCATCCGAATAGCTATGGGTTTCCACAGCACGAAAGTGTTGCTCACTGCCTAATGTTAGCGCCATTGACTGCCAATGATTGTGTGATTGCGCGGCATCAATATTGAACGTTGCTGCCATGCTAGGCAGCGCAGTGCTGGAAAGTATGGCGCTGAAGGTCGCTAACGCAAAAGGCTTTAAAGTAGGCATAAGGGTGGCATCGCACAAGAAAAACATTAGCCTATCGTTTGTTGACGATAAGCAAAAGGTAACGCGCTGATTTTTCTATATGTAGTAGTCTTTAACAAGAAAAATGCCGCATATAGTGTAAAGTCAAGTCTATACTTCATAACCGCAGAACGTATAATCGCACCGTTTTGAGCGCTAATTTCACCCCGTTGTGAAGGAGTTTCGCGACATGAGCACCGCAGCAAAGGCTATGAAGACTTCGAATGACGTCCCACTACAGGTTCCCTCAAAAGATATCTGGGATGCTAAATATCGGTTAAAAGATCGCCATAGCCAACCTGTTGACCAGGATGTGGGTGCTACCTTCGAGCGTGTCGCACGAGCGTTAGCGGCGGTTGAAGGTGACAATGCTAACGAATGGCTGCCAAAATTCCGCTGGGCGTTAGAAAACGGCGCTATTCCTGCCGGACGAATCCTTTCCAATGCGGGCGCTGAAGCCTACAAACCTGCGGTCAGCCTGATTAACTGCACAGTTTCGCGCACTATTCGTGATTCTATGCGCGATATTCTCGACTCCGTCGTTGATGCTGGCATGACGTTGAAGTCTGGCGCCGGTATTGGCTACGACTTTTCGACGCTGCGCCATAAGGGAGCGTTTGTGTTTGGCGCTGGTGCTGGCACTAACGGGCCGCTGGCGTTTATGGATATCTACGACAAGATGTGTTTCACCGTGGCATCCGCAGGTGGTCGCCGAGGTGCTCAGATGGGCACCTTCGACGTTGGTCATCCTGATGTTCGTGAGTTTATCCAAGCTAAGCGAGAAGCCGGTCGTCTGCGCCAGTTCAACCTGAGCCTGTTGATTACCGACGAATTTATGGAAGCAGTGAAGCACAACGCCGACTGGCCGCTGGCGTTTCCATTGCACCCTGGTGAAAAAGACGATGTAAAAGCGGGCGATTTGATTTATCGCGACTGGCCCGTCATTGAAGAAGGCTATACGGTCGATGATGAAGGCCGCGTGGCTTGCCGTGTCGTTGAAGTCATTAAAGCGCGCGAGCTGTGGGACACCATTATGTCCTCGACCTATGACTACGCTGAACCTGGGTTTATTCTGATTGATCAAGTCAATCGCATGAACAACAACTGGTTCTGCGAAGATATCCGGGCGACCAACCCGTGTGGTGAGCAGCCGCTGCCGCCAGAAGGTGCTTGTCTGCTGGGATCGGTCAACTTGACCAAGTTTGTGATTGAGCCGTTTAGCGACAAGCCACGCTTTGATTGGGAACGCTATCGCAAGGTGGTAGCGATCTTCACTCGCATGCTCGATAACGTAGTGGAAATTGCTGGCTTGCCACTGCCGCAGCAACAGCGTGAGATTGAAGCCAAGCGCCGCCACGGCATGGGCTTTTTGGGGCTTGGTTCAACGATGACCATGCTTAAAATTCCCTATGGCTCTCAAGCGTCGCTGGCCTTTACCGAAGAAGTTAGCCGCCACCTCGCGCTGGAAGGCTGGAAGCAAGCGCTAGAGCTGTCTAAAGAGAAAGGCATGGCGCCTGTGCTTGAGCAAGAGCATACGATTACACCGAAAATGATGCGTGAGCGCCCCCAACTCGCTGCCGATGGTTATGAAGTGGGTGATAAAGTACCAGGACGTATTCTACATGCCCGCTATAGCCAGTATATGGCGAAAGTGGCTGAGCTCGATCCTGAGTTGGTCACACAGTTGGCGGAACATGGTGCACGGTTCACCCACCATAGCTCTATTGCGCCCACTGGCACGATTTCGCTGTCGATGGGGAATAACGCCTCCAACGGCATTGAACCCTCATTCTCGCACCGTTATTTCCGCAATATCATTCAATCGGGTAAGAAAACCAAAGAGCAGGTTGAAGTTGTCTCGTTCGAGTTAGCCGCTTATCGTCACTTTATTGCCGCCGATGCGGTGGAAAGCGATTTACCCGACTACTTTATTACCGCAGACTCCGTGTCGCCTGAGCAGCATGTGGCCGTGCAGGCGGCCGCTCAGCAGTGGATCGACTCGGCAATCTCTAAAACGGTTAACGTGCCGACAGAGTTCCCGTTTGAGAAATTCCAGGATCTCTACCTACAGGCGTATGAGAGCCGCCTTAAAGGCTGCACTACATTCCGCTTCAACCCAGAAGCGTTTCAGGGCGTTCTGGTACGTGAAGATGATTTAAAAAACACCACCTACGTGTTTGAGCTGGAAAATGGCGAGACCTTAGAACTGGCCGGCGATGAAACGGTGGTCTACGACGGTGAAGAGCATAACGCCGCCAACCTGTTTGATGCCTTAAAAGAGGGCACCTACGGCAAATGGTAAGGGCGGGCTACGCCTTGCTACGAACATCGCCCGACACCCTTTGCTAAGTGGAGAACACCATGGCTGTAGAAATTACCTCAAAAATCGTTGGTTACCGTATCAAGCAGCAGGAGCAGGCAGCGCCTGCCCCTGAACTTCCGGAAGAAGACCCGCTGACGGTCAGGATTCCCTCGCGCCCAGAAGGAACGCTAGAAGCGGTATCCGAAAAGATCTCTTATGTGGGGGCGGAAGGTCGCAAAAAAGTCTATCTGCTGGTCTCTTTTATGCCCGTGGAAGGGGTGGTGGGTGGCCGACGTGTGGTCATTGAGCGCCCGGTTGAGTTCTTTTTCCCATCAGGACAGCTTTCCAGCGAGCACCAATGGATTACGGCGACGATGCGTAGCCTTTCCCTTGCTGCGCGCGGGGGATATGTCACCCAGGCAGTGGCTGACCTGCGTAAAGTGGCGTGGGATAAAGGGTTAGTGCGCTGTGGTATGAACCGTTGGAACAAGCCAATGTTCCACGATTCCGAAGTGGCGGCGATTGCCTGGTCGATCCAGCAGATTCTTTATCGGCGCGGGTTCTTGGACCAGGATGGTAACCAAGTACCGGTAGAAATGTTGGTAGAGCGTTATGCGCACCGCATGCAGCATGGCCATGCTTGGCAACCACCGGTCGACGAGCCAGAGACCAGCTCAGCGGTTAGCGCTGTGGAGCCGATTGGCGGTGCCGCTGAGCAAGAAAACGCCGTAAAAAAGCCTGAAGGCAGTGGCCCGGCAACCGTGGGTAACTGTCCTGAGTGTCGCGGTGAGCTTATTATGATGGATGGCTGCCCAACCTGCTATGCAGGCTGCGGCTGGTCTAAGTGCGGCTAAGCCAGACAAACCCACTAGAACGCTAACCAACAACGCCGCGTGGTCTAGAGAGCCACGCGGCGTTGCTTATTTTAAGGATAGAAAAGTTTAAAAACGAATAATCTGCCGTTGATTCAGGCGCTAGGGCTCAGGCGCTAACAAGTAGCGGCCTGACGTTATCGGTTAAATAACAGTCGTCGAATTCCCCCTCGGTAGCCAACGCCTTTAAATCGGGAATAGTGACGTTATGGCGGTCACGGAACACCAAGCCATCTTCACTCAATGCGCTAAAGGTTCGGCTCACATGAACCGGGCTCAAACCTAGAATGTCGGCTAACTGTTCTTGAGAAAGTGGCAAACGGAACTGTTCGCTGATGTCATGATTAGTCTGGCGTAAGCGTAGGTACATTTCATGGAGGAAGTGGGCCATTTTTTGCCTAGCACTACGCCGCGCTAAGTTGACCAGCCGTTCCGTTAGTAGCGCCTGATGGCGACTGCCAATGGCAAACATCACCGAGGTCAGCGTTAGTGACTGACGAAATAGCTCTAGCATGCGCTTATGGGGAAAATGGCAGACCACGCCGTCAGTAATCATGCGCACGTTTTCCAGCCGCCTGGAAAACGCAAACTCTCGCAAACCGATAATATCGCCAGGCAAAAATACTTCCAGAATTTGCCGATCGCCGTTTTCTAAATGTCGATAGGAGTAAGCCCAGCCACTGCGCAAGGTGCAAAACTCATTCGCGGGGGCGTCAATTTCCCACAGCAGTGACCCTGCTTTGATATCGGTAGGACTCTCTTCCAACTCGATTAATAGCGCTTTTTCTGCTTCAGTTAGTGAGCAGTAGTGACTGAAGTGGCTAATAATGCAGCTTTTATCCTGATCCACAGCTTCCTTCTCCTAAAAAGGTTAGCAACGATTAACAGGCCGCGTTGTTGATCAATATAAACGTTAATCAATATAAACAGGGCCGTCCTATGTTGCTTGGTCTTTTCTGCTCTCTTGTCGTCCTTGGGGAGGGGCAGGCATATCGCTGTCATTTTCCAGGGGGGAGTTACCCACCCTGGAAGTGGCGCTAGGCGGTTTTTTTGGCACGATTACCACGTTTTAACAACGGTGCCAGGAAATGCCCTGTATGGGAAACGCTCTGCTTGGCAATCTGTTCTGGTGTTCCTTCGGCAATAATTTGTCCACCACCGGAGCCACCTTCTGGGCCAAGATCAATAATCCAGTCAGCCGTTTTGATCACATCCAGGTTGTGCTCGATCACCACAATGGTATTGCCGTGATCACGTAAGCGGTGGAGTACCGTGAGTAGCTGGCGGATATCCTCAAAATGCAGGCCAGTGGTGGGCTCATCCAATATATAAAGCGTTTTCCCCGTGTCACGCTTGGCTAGCTCGCGGGCCAGTTTGACACGCTGCGCTTCACCGCCAGAAAGGGTTGTGGCACTTTGCCCTAGGCGGATATAGGAGAGGCCTACATCCAACAGGGTTTGCAAACGACGAGCGATAGCAGGCACTGGGCTGAAGAACTCCAGGGCGTCCTCTACCGTCATGGCCAGCACTTCGTGAATCGTTTTGCCTTTATAGTGGATATCCAACGTTTCGCGGTTGTAGCGTTTGCCTTTACACACATCGCAGGGCACATAAATATCTGGCAGGAAGTGCATCTCTACCTTGATCATGCCTTCGCCCTGGCACGCTTCGCAGCGGCCGCCTTTAACGTTAAAGCTGAACCGGCCTGGCTTGTAGCCTCGCGAACGCGCTTCCTGAGTGCCCGCAAACAGCTCACGAATCGGGGTGAAAATACCGGTATAGGTAGCTGGGTTTGAGCGCGGCGTACGACCGATAGGACTCTGGTCAATATCGATCACTTTATCGAGCTGATCAAGCCCCTCTACCTTCTCATAGGGAGCCGGGGTCAAGGTAGTGGCGCGGTTAAGCTCGCGGGCCGCGATCGGCATCAGGGTGCCGTTGATCAGCGTCGACTTGCCCGAGCCGGAAACCCCCGTGACGGCAATAAACAGCCCCAGTGGCAGGCTGAGCGTGACGTTTTGCAGGTTATTGCCCGTAGCGCCGCGCACCACCAACTGCTTTTCCGGATTGCCGGGAATGCGGTAGGGGGGCACAGCGATTTCCCGCGTTCCCGACAAGTACTGGCCGGTCAGCGAATTGGGGTTGTCCATCACGTCTTGAGGCGTGCCCTGAGCGACAATTTCGCCACCATGGACACCTGCACCAGGACCGATGTCGAGTACATGGTCCGCAGCGCGAATGGCGTCTTCGTCGTGCTCAACCACGATCACGGTGTTGCCCAGGTCGCGTAGGCGCTCCAGGGTTTTCAACAGACGGTCGTTATCCCGCTGGTGCAGGCCGATGGAGGGCTCGTCCAGAATGTACATCACGCCCACCAGCCCCGCGCCAATTTGGCTGGCGAGACGGATACGCTGTGCTTCGCCCCCCGAGAGCGTGTCAGCACTGCGCTCCAGGTTCAGGTAGTCGAGCCCTACGTTAACCAAAAACTCTAGCCGGGCATGAATTTCGTTAACGATCTTATCGGCAATCTCGCCTTTGCGGCCCGGTAGGGAAAGCTCGGCAAAGTAGCGCCATGCCTCACCGATAGGTAAGTGCACAATATCGGCAATGTTATGGTCATCGACAAACACATGGCGTGACTCTTTGCGCAGCCGCGAGCCGCCACAAGTGGCGCAGGGCTGCACGGCGATATACTTGGCCAGATCGTCACGCACCATATTGGATTCGGTTTCCCGATAGCGGCGCTGCATATTGGGTAATACGCCTTCAAAGGCGTGCTCGCGCGTTACCTTGCGGCCACGGTCACCCACATATACAAAGGGAATCTGTTCGCTGCCACTGCCATTTAAAATAATCTCACGCTCATGGCTTGCCAGCTCAATCCATGGCGTTTCAAGCTCAAACTGATAATGTTTAGCCAGCGCCTGCAGTTGGGTAAAGTAATAAATGTTGCGCCGATCCCAACCTTTAATCACGCCTTCTGCTAGCGATAGTTCTGGGTGGCTAATCAACTTGTCGGGGTCAAAATATTGCTGAACGCCTAAGCCATCACAGGTGGGGCAAGCTCCCGCCGGGTTGTTGAACGAAAACATTCGCGGCTCAAGCTCAGAAAGCGAATAGCCACACACCGGGCAGGCAAAGCGTGCTGAAAAGGCAAGGTCTTCCTGATCACCATCCATAAAGTGGATCATCGCCGTGCCGTCGGCGAGATTAATTGCGGTTTCAAACGATTCTGCTAGACGTTGGGCAATATCATCGCGCACCTTAAAACGGTCAACCACCACGCTGATATCGTGTTTCTTGCGCTTGTCGAGCGGGGCAATATCGTCAAGTTCTAGCACTTGACCATCAATCTGTACCCGAACGAAGCCTTGAGCCCGTAGTTCTGCCAGCAGTTGCAGGTGCTCCCCTTTACGACCTTTCACCACCGGTGCAAGCAGCATCAATTTGGTGCCTTCGGCCAGGTTCATGACTTGGTCGACCATTTGGGAAATGGTTTGTGCTTCCAGTTCCTCGCCGTGCTCTGGACAACGTGGTGTGCCTGCCCGGGCGAACAGTAGGCGCAGGTAATCGTAAATCTCGGTAATCGTGCCGACGGTAGAGCGGGGGTTGTGGGACGTGGATTTCTGCTCAATAGAGATCGCAGGCGAAAGCCCTTCGATGTGATCCACATCGGGCTTTTCCATCATCGAAAGGAACTGACGCGCATAGGTGGAAAGCGACTCCACATAGCGGCGTTGCCCCTCAGCGTAGAGCGTATCGAACGCCAGCGACGACTTACCTGAGCCGGAAAGACCGGTAATGACGATAAGTTTGTCGCGGGGCAGCTCCACATCGATCTGCTTGAGGTTGTGGGTGCGTGCACCCCTGACCAGAATGCTGTCCATCAACACCTCGAATCGCGTGGCAAAAGTGTAATTATACGTTTGCTGTACCCCTCCCGGCAAAGCTCCATATTGATATGGGGTCAGCGCTTGGCGTTTCCAGCGTGGATACAAAGCGCTAGAATGGACGGTTATCTCGGGCTGTTCAGCCCCTTTATTGACCACAAGGGTATTATGCGCAAGGTTTCCGCACTGCTGCTGGCCACTGAACGCCGTGCAATCAGCGGCTTAGCCGGGCTTTATGCGTCTCGTATGCTGGGGTTGTTTATGGTGCTGCCGGTGTTGGCGCTTTACGCTGACACCTTAAGTGGCGCTACCCCATTGTTAATTGGTGTCGCATTAGGTGTCTATGGACTAACTCAGGCAACGCTACAGATCCCCTTTGGGCTGCTGTCAGACCGTATTGGTCGTAAGCGCGTTATTGCCATGGGCTTACTGATTTTTGCCGTAGGAAGCGTGGTCGCTGCTATGGCAGACTCCATTGGCGGGGTTATTTTGGGTCGCGCGCTGCAAGGCTGTGGTGCCGTTGCTGCAGCGATTATGGCGCTACTGGCCGACCAAACCCGTGAGCAGGTGCGGACGGCGGCGATGGCCACGATTGGGCTCTCCATTGGCGTGTCGTTTGCGATTGCCATGGTTCTTGGCCCCTGGCTGGCGGCTTGGGCGGGCCTAGCGGGCGTTTTTTGGTTTACGGCGCTGTTAACGCTCGTCGGTTTAGTGGTGCTTTGGCGATGGGTGCCGCCCGCACCACGCCGTTTGCGCCACCGCGATGTGGGGATGGATCGCCAGCAGTTTAAAAGTGTTATTACGCGCCCCGATTTATGGCGGCTAGATCTGTCGATTTTTTCGCTGCATCTGGTGTTAATGGCGATTTTTGTTGCTGTTCCTTTCCGTCTATTAAATGCAGGCGTCGCGATTGAGTATCACGGGCTGGCTTATCTAGCGATTATGGCGCTGTCGTTTATTGCTATGGTGCCGCTGGTGATCGTGGCCGAGAAATACCAGCGCATGAAATTAATATGCTTGCTGGCAATCGGCGCCATTGTCATTAGCTTGGGCAGCCTGGGGCTGCCATTCTCCCAAGAGAGCTGGCTGTTCGCATGGCTATTTGTTTTTTTTACAGGATTTAACTTGCTCGAAGCCACGCTGCCATCAATGCTCAGTAAGTTGGCACCCGCGGGTGCTAAAGGCACCGCGATGGGTGTGTACTCTACCAGCCAGTTTTTGGGTGCTTTTTTAGGAGGCACGCTGGGTGGCTTGTTGTCGAATCTATGGGGGCTTGATGCGGTGTTCTTCGGCTGTGCAGGGCTAGCGCTGCTGTGGTGGCTGGCGATGTGGCGTATGCCGTCGCCACCGCCTCTCTCCAGCGAAGTCGTAGCACTACACGATACGCAGCCTGATGCATTAAATCTGTTGATGGAACATCTCGCTGATGTTGTGGGCGTGGAAGATGTAATGGTGGTGCCGGAGGAGCGCTTGATGTACCTGAAAGTGAATCGCAAAGAACTCGATCAAGCAGCGCTGACGAGGTTGTTATCACCACCTAAGACGTAACGACCATCTCTGATCATTTGTACAGCAAGCGTTTACACCTCCATGTTTAAACACATAGCGAAGCTTTTACACACATTTGCTGCATGGCATTCAGGCCTGTCAGCCGTATCAGTGATACCCTTGACGGCACTGGTATTGATATATGACCGATTATTGAAAGGAGCGACCTATGGCGCGCGGTATTAACAAAGTCATCTTGATTGGTAATCTGGGCCAAGACCCTGAAGTACGCTTTACGCCCTCAGGAACGGCGGTAGCAAACCTGAATTTGGCGACGTCTGACACCTGGATGGACCGCCAAAGTGGACAGCGCCAAGAGCGTACCGAGTGGCACCGCATTGTGTTGTTCAATAAAACCGCTGAAATTGCCCAGCAGTACCTGAAAAAGGGCTCCAAGGTATACATTGAAGGTCGCCTACAAACCCGTAAGTGGCAAGACCAAAATGGTCAAGATCGCTACAGCACGGAAATTGTGGCCAACGATATGCAGATGCTAGATAGCCGTGGCGGCGATTTCCAGGGTGGCGGAGCCCCTCAAGGTGGTTACGCACAAAATAACCCTGCGCAAGGTGCGCCGGCTCAGCAGCAACCCGCGCCGCAGCACTCAGCTCCTCAGCATGCGGCCCCTCAGGGTCATCAGGGTGGCGGTATGCCACAGCAGGGTGGTTATCCTCCTCAAGGTGGTGCTCCTCAAGGTAACTATGGCGGCGCGCCCCAGCCTGCTCGTGGACCACAACACAACCAGCCAGCCCCGGCTAATCAAAACAGCAATTATGGGGCCCCCGATCCAGGCAACTTCGATGATTTTGACGACGAAATTCCGTTCTGACCGCCTGAACTGAATAGTTCGCCACATTCCTGGGGTTAGGTGAGAGGGAGGTTCTGTCTTGAAGCTGCTGATACTAGATGCGGGGCACTGCTTAAGTTTGGCATTAGCCCGAGAAGCCAGTCGTCGAACGGATACTGAGCTTGTTATTGAGCAGGGTACTACGATTACCTCCGCTCAACTCCAGGCGATAACACCTGATGCGGTGATTATTCCCCCATTAGCGCACCCGCTCAGTATGGCACCTGCCGATGTAATGGCACACGCTGATGCCGTTGATGTCTGCGTCGATGCATGCCAAGCACAAGGCATTGCGTTGGTGTGGTGTGTTTCAGACCAGCTTTACGAAGACGGTTTTGAAATCCCCATCGATGAACATGTGGTGCCTGCTCCCAGGGATGAGAGCCTGCGCCGCTTAGTGCAAGCGGGCGATCGTATTCGTGCTGAGTATCACCGACATCTCATTGTTCGCTTAGGCCCCTTGTTTGCGCTGGAAGGCAGCCATGCGTGGCTAAACGAAATAATCGACAGCTTGATGATTGGGCAGTCTGCTCGCGCCGCTGAGGATGTCATTTTTTGCCCTACGTCTGCCGATGCTGTCGCCATGGCGTTGATAGGCATGCTGCAGCAGCAAGTCTGTGGGGCCGATGCTTGGGGGGCTTACCACTTAGCGGGCACCGAGCCTGTCAGTGCGTTTACATTTACCTCAATGGTTCGCACCCAACTGGCAACCCATCTGGAAGGTCGCGGCGAAAGTGTCGCCCTTGGCGAAGTACAAGCACTTAATCATCACCATGATGCCAAGCTGCGGCGAGTCCTTAATTGCCGCCGTGTTCTTGATGTGTTTGGTGTTCACCAGAAGCCATGGCGGCTGGAGGTAGGACGAATGCTGGATGCGTGGTGTTTGAGGCGGGAACAACAGCAGGGCGAAGGGACAGGAGAGTTGGCTTGATCAATCTGGTTCGCAGCTTGGTTTTTTATGTGGGATATTTTTCTGCCATGCTGTTGATTGGCGTTCTTTTTTTGCCGATTGCACCGTTTTTGCCGTTGGCTGCCCGTTATCGTTTGCTAAACCTCTATAACCATTTTTTGATGGCGTGGTTCAAAGTTGCGTGTGGCGTGCGATACGACATTCAGGGGCGAGAAAATATTCCGGCGGGCCCCTGTGTGATCCAGGCCAACCACCAATGTGAGTGGGAAACGGTATTTCTGCAGGTGATGAAGCCGCCCGTTTGCACGGTATTAAAGCAGGAGTTATTGCGACTGCCTATTTTTGGTTGGGGATTACGTCTGTTGCGGCCGATTAGTCTGGATCGCTCGAAGCCTGCCCGCGCTATGAAGCAGGTGTTGACGCAGGGTGTCGCGCGACTGGGAACGGGGCTTTCAGTGCTTATTTTTCCAGAGGGAACGCGTGTCGACCCAGGGGTCCGAAAGCGCTACAACAAGAGTGGTAGCGTAGTGGCCTGCCGAGCAGGCGTACCGGTACTGCCAGTGGCGCATAATGCTGGTGAACGCTGGCCTGGTCGCCATTGGGTAAAGCACCCTGGCGTGCTTCGGGTTCGCATTGGTGCGCCTATAGAAACTGCAGGCCGTACACCCGATGAGGTACTGGTGGATGTTGAAGCCTGGATTGAAGGGCAGTTGCAAGAGATTTCAGAGGTGCCTCGGCCAGCTTCTCGTTAAGTTAAGCAACCTTTCGATGAACATAAAAACGGCGCCTTAAGGCGCCGTTTTTATAGCGTATTGCACATGCACTGCATGACTAGGAATTAGCCATTAAAGCGCTGAAAAACCAAGCAAGCGTTAGTGCCGCCAAACCCAAAGCTGTTGGAGAGCACTCGGTCGATGGTAACGCCATCACGTCGCTCTCTAACGATGTCGAACCCATCTGCCTGCTCATCAAGATTCTCGATATTAGCTGAGGCAGCGACGAAGTCATTTTGCATCATTAGCAGCGAATAAATCGCTTCTTGAACGCCGGTTGCGCCTAACGAGTGGCCGGTAAGCGACTTGGTTGAGCTCATAGCAGGTGTGGTATTGCCAAACACTTCACGGATCGCCTTCAGCTCAGCCACATCGCCCACCGGCGTAGACGTGCCGTGGGTGTTAATATAATCAATATCACCCTTAACCGTCGCCATGGCCTGACGCATGCAACGCGTCGCACCTTCCCCGGAAGGGGCAACCATATCGTGGCCGTCGGAGGTGGCGCCGTAGCCCACCAATTCGCCGTATATCTTGGCGCCACGGGCTTTAGCATGCTCCAGCTCTTCAAGCACTAACATGCCACCGCCACCAGCAATGACAAACCCATCGCGTGCTTGATCATAAGGGCGAGAGGCTTTCTCTGGCGTATCGTTGTAATGAGTTGAAAGGGCGCCCATCGCATCAAATAAGCAAGAAAGGGTCCAGTGCTCTTCTTCGCCACCACCGGCAAACACGATATCCTGCTTACCAAGCTGGATTTGTTCCATCGCACTACCAATGCAGTGAGCAGACGTCGCACAGGCGGAGGAGATAGAAAAATTAACGCCTTTTATCTTAAATGGCGTTGCCAAGCATGCTGACACGGTGCTGCCCATCGTGCGGGTAACACGGTATGGCCCCACACGGCGTAGGCCTTTTTCGCGCATGACATCGGCTGCTTCTACCTGATTCGCACTGGATGCCCCGCCAGACCCGGCTATAAGCCCAGTCCGTTCGTTGGACACCTGCTCTTCAGAGAGCCCCGAATCCTCAATGGCTTGTGCCATAGATACATAGGCATACGCTGCCGCGTCGCCCATAAATCGGCGAAGTTTGCGGTCAATGAGAGAATCAAGGTCGATGTCGACGCTACCCGCGACATGGCTACGGAAGCCGCGTTCGGCGTACTCTTCCTTAAAACGAATACCGCTGCGCCCGTTTTTGAGCGCGTCTAAGACCTGTTGCTGGTCGTTGCCTAAGCACGATACGATGCCAAGGCCGGTGACTACCACTCGTCGCATGGGAGCCTCCTGTCAGAAATTCGCAGTGGAGGTGAATAGGCCAACGCGCAAATCATTAGCCTGGTATATATCGCGTCCGTCGACGGACACAGTGCCGTCGGCGATGCCTAGAATAAGTCGGCGGGTAATAATGCGCTTCACATTAATGTGATACGTTACTTTTTTCGCGTCGGGTAGAATCTGGCCGCTGAATTTAACGTCGCCACAGCCCAGTGCACGTCCACGGCCTGGGTGGCCAAGCCAACCCAAGTAGAAACCCACAAGCTGCCACATGGCATCTAGCCCCAAGCAGCCTGGCATGACTGGGTCACCGGGGAAGTGGCAATCAAAAAACCACAGGTCCGGAGTGATGTCCAGTTCGGCAATTAGCTCGCCTTTACCATGCACACCACCTTCTTCGTGAATGTGCATGATGCGATCGAGCATCAGCATGTTGGGTGCCGGAAGCTGTGCGTTTCCTGGGCCAAATAGCTCACCGCGCGAGCAGGCCAGTAGTTCTTCGCGATCAAAGGAATGTTGCTTGGTCACTGAATCGTTCCGAGTATCAAGATGGTAGTTGGGTCTAGTCTACTTCCCGAAACCTCTGAATGCACGTTGTTGGGCACTTATCGTGTTTTCTCTACAGCTTTTTACCTGTCTGCCGATAGAGGTTGTTAGTATTTCGTTATTTCAAATACGCGATTCTGCACAATAAACGCCCTATTGACGTAATATGGTGTATCCATGTTTTTTTGTTAAGCGGCATGATGCCAGATCTGTAACCCATGCCCTATTTGGCTCATTTATAGGACACACTAAACCGCCATGTGGCTGTCTGTTTCTCTTAATCGTCCGCTGGTGTGGTTGGCGCTAATAGCGCTGCCCGCTTGTGTGTGGGTGCCTGACTCGGCGTTACGTATGGTGGCGGCCAGCTTGGTTGCATTTGGCATGTGGGATGCTTGGAACCAAATACGCCAACAACATTTACGGCTACGTCTTTCGCAAGATGCAATAGGGTTGGCGAGTGACGCCATTGTCATCAGCGATGTGCATAACCGCGTCTTGACGGTCAACCCCGCCTTTACTCAAATTACCGGCTTCGAAAGCCAGGAAATGATTGGCCGTAAGCTAGAGACGTTGGCGGCTCAGCGTCACGATAAAGCGTTTTATCAGACGTTTTGGAGCACGTTAAAGGCGACTGGCCGTTGGGAGGGCGAGATGTGGAATCGCCGCAAGCACGGTGATGAGTACCCTGAGTGGCTAAAGGTCCGTGCGGTTACCGACAAGCGTGGCAAAATTACTCACTTTATCAGCCTCTTTACCGATATTTCCTCCCAAAAAGCACGCGAGCGTGATCTGCGCCGAATTGGTTATGAAGACCCGCTAACGGGATTGCCAAACCGGCGGCGCTTACACGATCTGATGTCCTCTCGGCTGCGCCATCTGCGAGCAGGTGAAAGTTTGGATATGGCGTTGATTGATATTGATGGGCTCAAATCGGTGAATGACAGCTTAGGGGTCGAGCAGGGGGATCGTTTGTTAGCGCGCTTTGCCCAACGATTAACGGGTTATATGGCTGGCAGCGCAGTGGGTAGGCTGGGTGGTGATGAATTTATGGTGATTCGCACGACCACCTTTGATGACCATGATCAGTGGGTAGCGACCCTGCGTGAGCACATGAGCCGACCATTCGAAATAAAAGATCAATCGCTACGTCTGGGGTTAACGATTGGTAGCTGTCGTGCCCCTGAAGATGGCAGTGATTCCGGCGTGCTTTTTCAGCGGCTAGAGTCTGCCTTATACAGTGCCAAACGCTTAGGGCGTAATCTTAGCCAGCGGTTTCGCCCCGCGCTGGATAAACAAGATAATCCCCAGCTTGCTCTGGTGAGCGATTTGCGGGCCGCGTTGATATCCGGTGATCAGCTGGAGCTGCATTACCAAACGCAGCATCATCCAGGAACTGGCGATTTAGTGGGTATGGAAGCGCTGCTGCGCTGGCGTCACCCTGAGGATGGCATGATCTCTCCGGGCGATTTTATACCGCTTGCTGAACGTCATGGATTGATGGCCGAACTCGGTAGTTGGGTGATCGAAAAAGCCTGTGCCCAGCAGGCGCACTGGCAATACAGCGGTATGCCGAAAGTGACGGTATGGGTCAATATTTCTGCGCTGCAGCTTTTTCAGGGAGACCTAGAAACTCAGCTGTCTAGTTGTTTAGAACGCTACCAACTAAAAACGTCGCAAATTGGCTTGGAATTGACAGAATCTGTTTTGCTGGACGAGCGTGCCGGGGATATGGGGCCTCGCCTGCAGGCGCTGCGTAACCAAGGCTATGCGATTGCAATCGATGATTTTGGTACTGGCTATTCATCGCTTGGTTATTTGAAGCGATTGCCGGTAGATAAAATTAAGCTAGATCGTGCGTTTATTCGTGAACTGCCTCATGACCAAGCAGATGCCGCTATTGTCACGGCTGTGTTGGCGATGGCAGAGGGGATGGGACTGGAAGTGGTCGCCGAAGGCGTAGAAACTCAAGCGCAATGTCAGTTTCTGATTAACGCCGGTTGTACGTCAGTGCAAGGGTTCTATTTTGCTAGGCCCTTACCTGCTGCGGAGCTTGAGCAACGTTGGGTGCCGCGCATACTGGCTGAATCAATGCCTTCGTAAATGCTAAACGCCATGCTAGAAGCAAGTATTAATGAACGCCAGAAGCAGCGACTTTGTGGTTAGCGTAACGACTGATACACAAACACAGCACTGCCCAAATAATGGCCTGTGCCGGCAGTAACCAGGGGGCTAAGCTAACGCCGGTGAGCGTTGCGCCGCCAACATAGGACAGTGGCCCGCTGACCGCACCGCAAACCGCCGCAATCATTGGGTATTGCCACAGCCAAGCAAGCGAGTGAAATACTAGTGTTGCAAACAGCGGCCACAACATCCAAAGCCACAGTGGCAGTAAACCAGCCACCAAGGTGTGTTCACCGAAGTCGAAACCTCCTGCCAAATGAAGGCCTCCGTCCAACGCTAACCCCAATAGCGCAAACACACCAATGAAACGCCATTCGCCGGGCTTGGCGCAGCGCCAGAAATGCCAGCCTAGCAGCGCACTTCCCATAATGGCAGCTACCCATGATCCCCCCAGAACGCACAGCAGCCAGCCCACTTCGAAGCGTAGTGCGTTGAACAGCAAGCTTTGCCAGCGTGGGCTAGCCATTTATAGTGCGCCCGTTAACGGCTCGGGTTTGGCGGCTGGTTTCGCTAGCAACAAGTGGCACGTACCAATAGAGCGCTCAATAAAGCCCCCCTCGCAGTAGCACAAATAGTAACGCCACATGCGAATAAACCGTTCGTCGTACCCTTGTTGCCTTATCTGCTCTAGGCTGGTTTCAAAGCGATGGCGCCACTCGCGTAGAGTGCGGGCATAGTGCTGGCCAATTTCATCAAGCGCGACTACGTTCAGTGAGGTTTTGCGCATCACACTGGTTAGCATGGCGTGATGAGACGGCAAAAAACCACCGGGGAAAATATAGCGCTTAATAAAGTCCATATCCCGCTTGGCTTCTTCAAACCGTTGGTCTCGGATAGTGATGGCTTGCAGCATAGCCTGGCCATCGTCGGTCAGCAGGCTGTCGACCTTTTCAAGGTAGGTGTTCAAATACTGGTGGCCGACGGCTTCAATCATCTCAACAGAGATCAGTCGATCGTAGCGACCTGTCAGCTCACGATAATCCTGCTTTAGCAGGGTGATTTTATCGTCGAGCCCCTCTTCTTGAATGCGCCGGGCGGTATGGGCGTACTGCTCTTCAGAAATGGTGGTGGTAGTGACATGGCAGCCACGAGTTTTGGCGGCGTGTATTGCAAGACCACCCCAGCCAGTACCAATTTCTAGCAAGTGATGTTCTGGGCGTACATCTAGCTTTTCGAGCATGATATCGAGTTTGTAGGTAGACGCTTCTTCCAGGCTGGCTTCTGGATAAGGGAAAACAGCGCTCGAGTACATCCAGTGGCGTTGATCAAGAAACGTGGCAAAAAGGTCATTGCCAATATCGTAGTGTGCCGAGATATTACGCTTTGAACCGGAAAGGCTATTACGTTGGAAGCGATAGGCAGCGCCAAGCAGCCAGCGGGCGAAACGAGCGCTTCCGTTTTCCATTTTACCGTTTACGTGATCCAAATTGGCCGCGAACAAACGCACCAAGGCCACTAAGTCATCAGCATCCCAGTCGCCATCCATATAGGATTCAGCTGCGCCCACTGTGCCACCAAACGCGAGCCTTTTCCAGGCGCGGGAGTGACGAATCACGACGGTCACTTGAAGCGGCCCTTCTTGACCCAGGTGGTGACACTGGTTGCCTTCAATTAAGGTAATACGGCCACCCTGGAAGGCATCTAATTGAGTCATCAGGCGAGGCTTCAACCAGCGAGTGAAACGATCCTGGTTAACTGGTTGTATGTCAGGGGGCGTAGAACGCAGGGTTGTCATTTTGAAGTTTCCTTGCGCTTAGGGTGGTTATAAACGGGGATGCGCTTCAGCCAGAGGCGAAACGCTTCAAAATGAATTCCCGCCACTGTTTTCAGGCTCATCCAGGGCTGACGTGCAAGCGTTGCTAATAGAACGCCGCGTGTCGCTGGCGCAGCCTCTAACGTGAGCGTGGCGTCGAAATGACGCTGCCCGCTTTGCCAGTTTTCCATGTGCAGATAGAGCTGATCGCCGGGTGCATTGAGCTTCCAACGGTAGGTCATTTCCATGGGGTTAAACGGCGATACATGCATGGCTTTGTCAAAGCTTGCATGATGGCTATGACGAGCAGGGTCGATCCGACAGGCATAGCAGGTACGCTCTTTCCAGGGCATATTAGTGACTTCACCAACGACAGCCGCCAGCCTGCCAAGATGGTCATAGGCGTAGTACATCGAAACAGGATTGAAGACAGTGCCAAAGGTGCGTAATTGGGTCAGTACGTAAATCTTGCCACTGGGGGCACTACCCAACTGACGAACTAGCTCCTCGCGTACCGCTGTACGCAATGGCTTATCAATAGGACCGAGATAATCTTCGCGACGAAAGCGTGCTAGTGCTGGCCTTCGGGCGCTAAAGCAAGGCACATTGTCAAACAGGGTCGGCAACTCATCCAAGTCGAGCCACGCCATCCAAACGCGGTAACTGAAAGCGTGCTCCTTAGGAGTGAAGCGACGATGGCGCAAGGTGCCGCGGTAAATACGCGAGCGAGGCGCAGTAATCATCCGAGACCCTCCCCAACGCTGTTAGTGGGCATAAGGTCATGAGCCGGGAGTGCTGTGGGCGTTGTTGGCGGCGCAGCGGCTTCATCACAACCTAGTGCTTGGGCAACCCGCAGCGCGCTCCATACCCCATCTTCGTGAAAACCATTGCGCCAGTAAGCACCGCAGAAGTGAGTACGCCGAGCAACCGAGGATATCTCGTCATGACGCATTTGCGCTGCCTGTCCTGCCAGTGTGAATTGGGGGTGGGCATAGGTATAACGTCCGAGCACTTTCGCAGGGTCAATGCTGTTTGAGTCGTTAAGCGTGACGCAAAAAGTAGTCTCGGCCCCTTTCAATCGCTGCAAAATATTCATGTTGTAGGTAACAGACACCCGCTCGTCTGCTCCTCTGCCATCTAAGCGGTAGTTCCAGCTAGCCCAGGCGCGCTGCCGCCGGGGCAGCAGCGAGGTATCGGTATGCAGCACTACCTCGTTATCTTGATAAGGCATGGCGGCAAGAATGTCTTGCTCAGCGGGTGTCGGGTCGCCGAGCATCGCTAGTGCCTGATCGGCATGGCAAGCCAGCACGACATGATCAAAGCGTTGTGTGCCTTGTGCCGTGGTGATCATTACGCCGGTGGCGTTTCGCTCAATGCGCGTTACAGGCGTATTCAGATGAATGCGCGCTGCGTATGGCGCTGTCATGCTGGGGATGTAGCGTTTCGAGCCGCCAACTAAGGTGTGCCATTGAGGGCGGTGGTTAACCGACAGCAAGCCGTGATTGCGGAAAAAACGGACGAAGAACGTCAGTGGAAAGGCGCGTAGATCGCCAATGCTCGCAGACCAAATGGCGGCCCCCATGGGCAGCAGATAACGTCGCTGAAAAGCTTCACCGTAGCCATGTTGGTCAAGGTATTGGCCTAGCGTTGTGTTGCTAGGAAGGCGCTTGGCCTCTAAGTCAGCCGTTGCTTGTCTGTTAAAGCGCAAGATGTCGCTTAACAGACGATAAAAAGCGGGGCTAAGCAAGTTGCGCCGCTGGGCAAACAGCGAGCCTAGCGTATGGCCGTTATATTCAAAATCAACATTGGTTTCATGCACCGAAAAACTCATTTCGGTGGCTTGGCTAGGCACTTCGAGCGTTTCTAGTAAGCGTTGGAAATGGGGATAGGTCCAGTCATTGAAAACAATAAAGCCCGTGTCGATAGCGTAGGACTTCCCACCGACCTCCACGTCCATCGTGGCCGTGTGCCCGCCAAGACGCCCGTCTGCTTCAAACAGAGTGACTTCATGCTGGGAGGATAAGTACCAACCCGCTGCCATGCCGCTAATACCGCTGCCGATAATTGCGATACGCTGTGAAGCTATGCCACTCATTGTTGCTCCTCTTGACGTCTTGTCATGCGTAGGCCGATATGACGACGCAGCGCAGGCGGTAAAATTCCTAAACATTTCACCAGATAGGTGAAGCGACGTGGAAAGTGAATATCCAACTTTCCTTTGACAAGACCGGCAATGATGGCATCGGCCGCTTGTTCCGCGGTGACTTGCATGGGCATTGGAAAATCATTGCGATCGGTCAACGGGGTTTTAACAAAGCCTGGGTGAATGACGCTGACATCAATGCCTTCTTGATCGAGGTCGAGACGTAATGACTCCAAAAAGTAACTGATAGCCGCTTTTGAGGCGCCATAGGCTTCGGCTCTGGGCAGCGGTAAATAGGCAGATGCGCTAGAGGTGGCGGCTAGGCGAGCAGGTTTACCCTCTTTGCGAGCAGCTCTTAATAATGGCAGGGCTGCTTCCACGCCATACAGGGTACCAAACAGGTTTGGGGTGAAAACCCGCTCAATCAGCGCCATATCAAAATGCTGCGCGTCTAGATATTCGCAGGTGCCTGCATTGAATAAGGCAATATCCAGTGCGCCCAGCCATGTGCTGATCTGTTCACCCGCTGCAATCACTGCTTGGTGGTCGCTGATATCAACGGGGAGCGAATAAGCATTGGGATGACCGTCACATAAATCATCGAGCGCCTCTTGGTTTCGAGCACTAAGCACAACATGGTGACCTTGGGCGATGAGCTTTGTGGCAAGCGCTTCACCAATGCCTGACGTAGCACCTGTGAGCCAAATGCGTTGGGGCGTTTTCCATGTGCTCATCATGCTCTCCTGTAATGGCCTGTTAGCATGCAACCTGTATGCAAATAAACGGCATATATCAGCGAATGCGCCGTTTTAACCAACGTATAACACGTCCCATGACTGGTAAGTGTTCATACAACATGGCGCCTGCATCGAAATAGTCGCAGTGCTTTGAAACCCGACCATCCTCTGCAAATGTTAGGGCACTGCATCCCGCGACACGGATCAGTTTTCCCTGGGCTAGTCGGGGATGAACGAACTCCATTGTCCACGTTACAAATGCTTGATTAACCACCTGTTGTTGCGTGTGATAAGTAAATTGGCAACGTTCAACATTTTCGTACATGGTGGCGAAATAGCGCTCTAGCGCCGACCGTCCTTCAATGTGATGTAGCGGATCGTTGAAGACAACTTCCCCAGTATATACCTCGTATAGTTTTTCTGTACAGGTATTGTCTAGTTTATTAAAAAAGGCGCAGAAGTTCGCCAAAGCTTGATCGTTAGGCATCACGCAGTCCTGTGGTGGTTAAGAAAAATAAGCAAGCGATGAAGCGAGGAGCCGTCAGTGGGTCGATTTGCATCGCCTTAACTTTGCATCGCCTTAACATAGGCGATGCAAAAGAGGGGGGCTGTTATTTAGAAAGCGCTTTAAAAGCATCCAGGGCACGCTGGCGCGCTGCTTTATGGTCAACGATAGGGGCAGGGTAACCCGTTGGGTTTAGCATGTCTTGGGGGGGCGCATGACGAGCTTTTTTAGGCAGCGGTTTTAACTCGGGCAGCCAATGGGCAATAAATTCACCCTCTGGATCAAAGCGCGTTGACTGGGTAGTGGGGTTAAAAATACGAAAATAGGGCGCTGCATCCGTGCCTGTTGATGCCGCCCACTGCCAACCGCCATTATTGGCGCAAAACTCACCGTCGATTAAATGGCGCATAAAAAATGCCTCACCGCGCCGCCAGTCAATCAGCAAGTGCTTACTTAAAAACATCGCGGTGATCATGCGCAGGCGGTTGTGCATCCAGCCCGTAGTCACTAGCTGGCGCATGGCCGCATCGACAATCGGATAGCCGGTACGGCCCTCACACCACGCTTGAAAGCCTTTGTCATCGTCACGCCAGCGGAGCTGCTTGGTGTGCTCTTGAAAAGGTTGGTGACGGCAAACTTGGGGAAAGCCTACCGCTACGTGCTGATAAAATTCACGCCAAATAAGCTCATTTACCCAGGTGGTCAGCCCCGCATCACCATCGGCCAGGTGGCCATCATTTTCGCTCATCACGGCTTGAAGGCATTGGCGGTAGGAGATCATGCCCAGCGCCAGATAGGGCGAAAGTTCGCTGGTGCCGCGAACGTTTGGAAAGTCTCGCTGCTGGTTATAGTGCCGTCCACGAAAGCGTAAAAAACGTTCGAGATTGTCACTAGCCGCCTCTTCTCCAGCAGGCCATAGGCGTTTATCAACGGGGTCGTTATCCAGCGATGGAAGTGCGGGCAGTGGGTCGCTATCGATCTCTAGCGGAGATTGCACGCCTGGTGTATCACGTAAGGCAAGTTGCTGTGCAGTCACCTGCTTGTGCCAAGCTTTCGAAAACGGTGTAAATACGCCGTAATAATCGCCTTTTCCGGTCAACAAACTGCCAGGGGCGAAGGCTACGGCATCATGGTGACCCTGCGCGGCGATCCCTGCTTGTTTAAAAGCATCAAGCACCGACTGATCGCGGTGTTGCTCGTTCAGCGCATATTCATAGTTAAAGTGGAGTTGAGTAATTTGGTGCTCGTGGGCGATATCGAGCAATACCTGAGCCGCTTCGTTATAGTGATCAATATCACGATGCAAAAGTGGAATATTAAGCCCGTTAAGCGACGCTTTGATCGCCGCAACACTGCGTGTCCAGAAATCGAGTTTAGTCGCCCCGTGGCCATGTGTTTGCCATTGAGCCACGCTGCGTAAGAAAACGGCCACCACAGGGCCGTTGGCAGCTGCAGCGGCAAGCGCGGAGTTATCGTGAATGCGTAAGTCGCTACGCAGCCAAACGAGCTGCAGATTCATGCGATATCCTTATCATCGGTAACGTTAAATAGCATCCGATATCTCAGAGAATTCCCGATTCGCGCAACAAGGGGCGAAGTCGTGAAATGGCTTGCGGCAGGTCGTCGCCTAACATCTGCACCGGACCGTCACGCAGCTCATTTTCTCTTAATCGTGCCACCTCCCCACACACCCCAATAGGAACATTTAGCGCTTCTGCGGCCTGGGGAAGTGCGCGACCAATGTAGTCGTCGCTTTCTCGCTGGCCGCTGGAAAGCAGTACCATCGATGAGTGCAATCGGGATACGGCTTGAGGAAGATCCTCCAGCGCTAATGAACGGTCAAACAGTTGTACGCGGTAGCCTTGTTCGCTGGCCATTAGCGCACACATTAAAACCCATAGCGGGCCAGGGTCATCAGGCATCGCACTTAGCAGGATTAACGGGCCGCGCGTTGCCTGATTGGCATAGTGCAGGCGAATGCCTACCTGGCTACGCAGAAAGGCTTCAAGGGTGCGGCGCACAAGGTCATCGGGCTGGCTGGCCCATTTGGCTTCCAGCGTAAGAATAACGGGCTGCCAGAGCTCATTAATCGCGACGCTTAATGGATATAGCGCCAGACTCTGGTGGTACAGCGCTTCCAGCTTGGGAAGGTCGACCGCTTCTATGGTGGACTGCAACAAATGCCGTTGACTTGCCCAGTCGCCAGTATTCGGCGATGGTGTTTCTACCGTCTCAGGTTGATCAAGTAAGTCAATCACTTGGCTCACTGGAACGCCGCGGTTTAGCCATTGTAAAATGCGTTCAATGCGAGTGATATCGTCTTGCGCGTATAGACGATGGCCCTTGGGGGTGCGTTGTGGACGAATTAAACCGTAGCGACGCTCCCAGGCACGAAGAGTGACCGAGTTCACACCCGTCAAGCGGGAAACTTCCCTAATCGGATAAAGCGGGGTATCGGGTGGGTGGGTCGCCTTGATGCTCATGGGCGCCATTGCCTCTTGGTTGCCTGCAAATAAGCGTGCAGGGATCTGTCAATAATTGTCGTGGCGATGCTTCAGCGCCTGACCGGCGGTTTGGCCACATAATCGGGTCGTTATTAATCGTATAGATAGCTAAACGCTATTATAGCCACCTTTGTACAACTTGTGGCTTCTGGGTACAACCTTTCCTGTAGGTGTGGAAAAGTTAAGTTTAGTTTCTAATTTCAGACCGACCGGCCTAATAGGGCCTGGCCCAGCTCATCACCTGATAACCAGGCATCCTCGACACGACTACCTTTAAAGCTATCACCACAGAGTGCTAGGCCACTTGTACTGTATAAGTATGTCTGATGACCTGCCTGTGCTGGCTGAGCATAGCGCCAGCGGTGCGCACCGAGTTCAATGACATTCGGTAGCTCTACATCATCGGGCAGCAGCGATACAAATGCTGCGAGCAATTGTTGGGCGACACTTTCACTGCCACTCTCAATATGTACATCGCTCCAATCCAACTGAGCAAGCAAGCTTATACTTTCCGGCTGATGTTCACGGCCAGGCTTGGTGTGATTGCGTGACGCTAGACGAAGCACCGGATGCTGTGTGTGAACGGTGTGCCACGCTGATGCTACCTTCGCCATGGGGGGTAATGGCTCCTCGAAAATAACCCAACCTGCCCAGCATCCACGCTGGGGCTTTGCCTCACAGGCAGCCGCCAGTGTCGGTTCCCACTCTGCTAATAATGCCTTGGCCTGGGGCGGCGGGGCAGTGATAACCACCACGTCAAAAGGCCCGTGTATTGAGCCGCGGGTATCGTGGAGCTGCCAGCCCGCAGCCGTCTTATCAAACGTTGTAATGTGGGTTTCAAGCGTAATGGAGGCATTAGGTAATGCGTTAAGTGTATCGGCTAGATGACGGGTGACGGCACTCATACGGGGCGCGCCGGTATAACGTAGCTGATCGTCATTGTGTGTTTGCCAGCCGGATGCACTAGCCTGATAACGAGCTGTGGGCCAACTGGCGACACAACCAGCGGCTTGCCACTCGGCTACTTTATTGGCGAATCGTTGATTGCGTACAGTGAACGCTTGAGCACCTAGGTCCAGCGTCGCTGAGGGACGTCGCTTGCTGGACATACGGCCGCCAGGGCCGCGCGCTTTATCAAACAACGCCACCTTAACTCCCTGAGTGGCAAGTTGCTGCCCACAGGCAAGGCCAGACAGACCTGCACCGATAATTGCCACTGAGTGAGCGTCGGAAAGTGTTAAAGACTCAGGCAATGATTCAAGCATAGGAACTCGCAACGGCTAATGAAATGTGCAATGGTCAGCATGTAGCATTTGTGTATAGATATCGTACAATAAAATATTATGCAATGATCATTTAGCTGACGGCTATTCCCAGCTTTGCAGTTCAGCGTCGACGCGGGCATACGCTAGCCATCTTAACCAACCATAGGAGTGACACCATGCGGGTATTAATCACCGGAGGTAGCGGCTTTGTTGGTCAGCGGCTCTGCCAACAACTTCTCACCCAAGGGCATGATGTGCAGGTGGTTTCCCGGGCCCCGTATCAGGTGCGTGGTAGGTTGCCAAAAGCCTGCGATATTCGTGATAGCGCTCAGGCATTTATGGACACCCCTCCGGAGGTGTTGGTGAACCTTGCCGGTGAATCGATTGCTGCAAAGCGCTGGAGTAATAGCCAAAAAGAGACACTAATTCGCTCTCGTATCGACAGTACGCAGCAACTGATTACGCTTTGTGAGCAGCTCGAAGCCAACGGGCAAGCGTTACCCAGCGTGATGATTAGCGGCTCTGCGATGGGCTATTACGGCGATCAAGGCGACAAGGTGGTGGATGAAACAACGCCGCCCAACGATGAGTTTGCTCATCAGCTTTGTGCGCAGTGGGAAGCAGCGGCAAAACCGATTGAGGCGATGGGCGTTCGCTTAGCGATACTGCGTATTGGTTTAGTGCTTGAGGCAGGGGGCGGTACGCTGCAGAAGATGCTGCCACCCTTTAAGCTCGGACTTGGGGGGCGTTTTGGAAGCGGCGCACAGTTTATGCCCTGGATTCATCGTGATGATCTTGTGGCAGCGATTATGTTTCTGATGAACGAATCAACGCTTTCAGGCGCGTTTAATGGCAGTGCGCCGCACCCAGTGACGAATGCTGAGTTCACGAAAACGCTGGCTAAGCAGCTTCACCGGCCGGCGATTTTCCCCGTGCCCGCTTTTGTACTGAAAGCGGGCTTCGGAGAAATGTCGCAGCTGTTGCTGACCGGGGCCGATATGCGCCCTGCACGCCTTACCGAGGCTGGATTTACCTTTCAGTACCCGACCCTTGATAAGGCGTTAGAGGCGATTCTTTAGTCTTTCCGCGTTAGGCGTTGGGGTCGACGGTGATTATCACTCGCACGGAATCAAGCCGTAAGCGAGTGTTTTCTATCGCGTCGCTGAGCGCTTGGCGCTCTTGCTTCAGCGCCTCAAGCTCTTCACTACGAACAGCTGGGTTGTGCTCTGCCAGGGCGGTCAAGCGGGCTAGTTCTGCATCTAACTGAGCTCGCATGCGTGTTTCAGCGCTTTCCACGATGCTGGGCAGTTCACGTTCGGCTTCACCTTCCCCCTGAATGAGGAGCGTACGTAGCTGGTCATGGCGACTCTTGATCAAATCTCGTGCCAGTGATTTGTTAACTTTCTGCAGATTCTTGCCAAGGCCAGTGAAGGAGATCTTGCTGGTTAGGTTTGCGCCTGATTCATCAAGCAGGACGCGCACTGCCGTAGGCGGTAGGAAGCGGTTGAGGTGCAGCGATTTAGGTGCAGGGCACTGGGTGCGGAACACCAGTTCAGCCATTAAACGGCCGCTGGGAATGGCTGGGTGGCGTAATAGCGCCAACGCAGTGTTCCCCATCGTGCCATCTAGAATGCGCTCCATCATTTCGCGCAGCAGCGGGTGTTCCCAAGAGAGTCGCTGAATATCGTCTCGTGCAAGCGCTAGCGAACGGCTGTAAGTGGCCGAAAAGCCCTCTTCACCTTTCACTAGCCCGGGGAGCCCATCCAGCATGTGTTGGCTAGGCTGTAAATAAAGCAAGCCATTGCCAATCTCTTGACTGTCTACGCCAAAAATATCCAGGGCGCGCTCTACAAAACGCGGCAGCGCTGGGTCTTCATCCAGCTCACGCACCGCATCAATTACCTGCTGAGCACGGGCAGGGCGGCAGGCGTTTAGTTCTAGCAGTCGGTTACGACCTGCGTCCCGCTCAGCCAATTTGGCGGTGAACATTTCACGGGTTTCATCGATGATCTCATTGAGCATTTCATCATCGAGTAACGCATCGGCCAGAGCATCGCCAAACGCATCAAAGAGGTCGCTGCCAATGCCGTGAGGCGCGCTAAAAGCATCCATGCCTTCGTGGTACCAGCGCAGCAGGCGCTCGCCTGGGCTGCCAGTGAAGGTGGGGGCATGGAGTTCAATTGCGTGGCGCTGCCCTATCCGATCGAGGCGGCCGATACGCTGCTCCAACTGGTCGGGATGCTGTGGCATATCAAACATCACCAAGTGGCGGCAGAACTGAAAGTTGCGGCCTTCTGAGCCAATTTCAGAGCACACCAGCACTTGGCAGCCGTCTTCTTCATCGGCAAATGCCGCTGCGGCCCGGTCACGCTCCACCAGCGATAGCCCTTCGTGGAACACCGGTGCGTGATAGCCGCCTAGGACGCGCAGCCCTTCGGCAAGTCCTTCAGCGGTTTCTCTGTGGTGAGCAATAATCAGCACTTTGTCGTTGGCAAAGCCGCTATCGCTATCGTCGCTAAGTTTTTCCAGCAGCCAGTTTACTCGTGGGTCGATATGCCACCAGGATTCGGTGTTAAGTGGGTCGTTGCTGAGCTCACGGTACATCGTGTCTGGATAGATCAATACGTCCGGGTGATCCATGCCCGTTTCAATCAGCAACTCATCCAGGTAGTCCTCATCGCGTTCCAAGCGACGTAGCACGCGACGATAGGCCGATGGGAGTTCCAACTGAGCTAGGTGCAGGCGACGTTCCGGGAACCCGCCCACATGACGGCGGCTGTTGCGGAACATGACGCGCCCGGTACCGTGACGATCAAGTAGAGCATCGCGTAACTGGGCGCGAGCAGCATTCTGCTGTTCGGTGCTTGCTTCAGGGTTGCATAACGTTGCTAGCAGCGCCTGACTATCGCGGTCGTCCGCGACATTATCGACCCGTTCACGTGCCTCGGAGGTATTGGGTAGCTCATCCAAGGCATCAATGGCTTGAGCGACAGCAATGTAATGATGCTCTTCGTCTTTAAAGCGTTCGATATCGTGGTAACGCTCGGCATCTAGCAAGCGCAGGCGAGCAAAATGGCTCTCCACCCCCATCTGCTCTGGCGTAGCCGTCAGCAGCAATAAACCAGGAATATCAGCAGCAAGCTGTTCGACGCACTGATAGCCTGGGCCGCTGCCATCAGGGCTCCAGTCGAGGTGATGGGCTTCATCGACGATCAGCAGGTCAAAGTGGCTCGCTAGGGCCTGTTCTTGACGATGTGTGTTGGCGAATAGCCAACCTTGGCTGGCCAGTACTATTTGGGCGCTTTCAAATGGGTTAGCGCTACCGTGGGCGAGACTTTGCTGCTCATCTAGCAAGCTGACCTTGAGTGAGAAACGGCGTAAAAGCTCTACTAGCCATTGGTGGGTAAGGCTGTCAGGCACCAAAATTAATGCGCGTTCTACTCGGCCGGCCAGGAGGAGGCGGTGCAGAACCAACCCAGCCTCGATCGTTTTACCCAGCCCAACCTCGTCCGCAAGCAAGACACGTGGCGCATGGCGGCCTGCCACTTCATCAGCGATATAAAGCTGGTGGGGAATCAGGTCGATACGAGGCCCAGCAAAGCCCAGGGCGCTGTGCTGCTCGATGCGCTGATAGTGGTGTAGCGTGCGAAAGCGCAGATCAAACCAATCATTGCGATCAACCTGGCCAGTCAGCAGCCGGTCGCGCGCCTGATCAAACTGCATGGTATCGGCAAGCTTTGCCTCGGATAACTCACGAGGATTACCGTCGCTATCTTCGCCAATATAAGTGATTAAGCCGCTGGTCTCTTTGCTATCGTCTACGATCATCTGCCAGCCATCAGCAGAAATCACGCGGTCGCCACCGCCGAACATGACGCGAGTTAAGGGGGCTTGGCGAGTGTTGTACGTACGGGTTTCCTGGCTGGCACTGAACAAAATGGTAACGCTACGGGCGTCGCAGTTAAGCACGGTGCCGAGTCCAAGCTCAGCCTCGCCGTCGCTAATCCAACGCTGGCCGGGAGAAAAATCGCTCATGATGCCTCGAGGAAGTCTACAGAAACAGGTTGTACGCCACCGGGGCAGGTTTCCGGTGGCAACAGGGCGGGGGATTCTAACGCAAAGCGGCGGGGGGATTAAGGTCTATCGTGGTCAATCTTTTAACCAGCGTTCCAGCTGGGCTCGGGTTAACTCGCCAACGTGGACATCCAACGTGTTGCCCTGGCGATCAAAAAGTACCGTGGTGGGCAGGCCTGGCGCTTGAAATTGCGCCATTAGCGTTTGGCTTGGGTCACGCAGTGCGTAGCGAAAATCCAGTGCCTGCTCGTCTAGATAGCGCACTATCGGCAGTAAGTCTTCGCCTTGGTTAGCGACTACCACGCTGACACCTTCACGCTTTGCTGCTTCTTCAAGCAGCGGCATCTCCCGCAGGCAGGGTGGGCACCAGGTCGCCCATAGATTAACGATAATGAGATCACTGCTTTCGGCCAGCGAAGGTAGATGCACTGCGTTGCCGTCCACATCGTCTAAAGTCACCTCCGGCAACGCGTCAATAGCAAATTCATTGCCCAAGGGGGCAAGCGTTACCAAGACTAGCCACAGGCTTGCCGTGCCAACCAACATGGCAAGGCCGCCGATGAGCGACAGAAGCCGCTCGCGCAGTGCCCAGACTGTCCAAACTAACCCCGCGATTAGGCCACCCAGCGCATTGTAACCGGGCTGCCATAGCTTGAACGCCTCAAGCGGTTCTGAGCTGTAGCTTTCCCAGTTGAGCACGACAAAAACAATCCGGGCCGTCAGTAGCCATACCACCAATAGCCCGTTGAACCAGCGCCCATGCTGAGAAGACGTTAATCCCAGCAGATAGCGGCTAGCCAATAACAGTAGTAGCGCGCAGCCTAGGGCATATAGCCTAGGGGTGGAGATCAGCAGTGGTCCAATGGCAATCGCATTCATGATTTTTCCGTTAAGCAGGTACACTGGTGAACCATACCACGCACGTTAAACATTACGGAGATGTCTATGCCACAACCCGCTTTCGACATACTGCGGGCGCTGGCCATTGGGTCGCAGGCGCTGGGTTTAATGCTGATTATTACGTTGGAAACCGTGATGGGCGATGCTGCCCGCCCCTGGCAGGGAGTTGTGCTGGCTCTCATGGTGGCGTCGGCGCTTACGATTGCGTTGGTGCGACTGTATCAAAATAAGCGTTACCAAAAACAGGTGGCTGAACGTCGCCAAAATGCTGATGAAGAAGAGGAGCGTTAGAAAGCGTTGCTTGTGTTTTTGGCGTTACGGTTCCAGATTAAGAGGAGTCCCGCGCTGGACAGTCGGGGCACTTAATATACTGGGAGCGACCAATAATATGATTAATAAGCGCACATTAGCCACCGCCGTTGCGGCCTCATCACTCGCTTTAGCGGGCATGGCCCAGGCGGAGGTCAAAGTTGGCTTCTTGGGCGGCTTTACCGGGGGAATTGAAAGCCTGACGCCACCCATTTTTGCAGGTGCTCAGCTTGCCGTTGCGCAGATAAATGAGCAGGGCGGTATCTTGGGTGGGCAAACATTGGAAATGCCTTCAGGGGATACCACCTGCTCGGATGCATCGGCGGCGTCTAACGCCGCAGATCGTATGGTGAACTCTGAGCAAGTCACCGCGATTGTCGGCGCTTTATGTACTGGGGCGACGATTGCTGCTGCTAATAACGCAGCCATTCCAGGCGGTGTGTTGATGGTCTCACCCGCGTCAACGGCGCCCGCCGTTTCTGAGTTGGATGATAACGACTTGGTTTTCCGTACCGTACCATCGGATGCCTTCCAGGGCGAAATGCTTGCTAAGCTACTGCTTGATAAAGGTATCGACTTTGTCGCGGTGACCTACGTTAACAACGACTATGGCCGTGGCTTATCGGATGCCTTCAGTGGCGCCTTTGAAGCGGGCGGTGGCGAAATAGCCGAAAACCTCGCACACGAAGATAACCGTGCCGACTACCGCTCTGAGCTTGGTTCGCTTTCTTCAAGTGGCGCAGACACGCTGGTCGTGCTGGCCTATGCCGATACCTCTGGTCAGACGGTGCTGCGCCAAGCCTACGAAAGCGGCATGTTCACCCAGTATGTGGGTGCCGATGGCATGGTGGGTGATAGCTTAATAGAAGCGATTGGCGCAGACGTGCTAGACGGCATGATCGCCACACGGCCTGGTAGCCCTGATCTCCCCGGCACGGACATCTTTAATGAAGCGGCTACTGCGGCAGACATTGATCCTAGTGCCGTGTTTGCTGCCCAGGCTTATGACGCGGCCTTCCTAGTAGCGTTGGCTATTGAGCAAAATGGCAGTGCCGAGCGTGAAGGGCTTTCTGAAGCGCTACGCAGTGTTTCCAGTGCGCCAGGCGAAGTGATACTGCCGGGTGAGTGGGAAAAAGCGCTTGAGCTGATCGCAGCAGGTACCGAAATCAACTACGAAGGCGCCTCTGGCTCTCATGAGTTTAATGAAAACGGCGACGTGCCTGGGGTTGTTGTGGAAATGGTGGTAGAAGACGGCTCGTTCACCGGCAAGGGCTTGGTTGACCTCTAGTCAAAATGACGCTACTGAAGCAATAACCGAAACGCCCCAAGCGAGCCTGGGGCGTTTTTTTAGCACTGTAAGTTTTTAGCACGGTGAATTTTTAGCACTGTGAGGACGTTAACCGTGGGTTTTTATTTTCTCTGGCAACAGACCTTTCGGAGCAAAGCGTAGTACCAGGGTAATCAACATACCGATTACTAGAACCCTTGCTTGCAGTGCTCGGCTATCCATATTGCTAGGCGCTTCCCAGCCGAAGGCATTTTCCCCCAGCGTGACCGCTAGTTGCATTAAGAATAGCGCCAGCGGTTCTGACATAATCCAAATGATATAAACCGCGACCGCCCCAAAAATGGTGCCAAGGTTATTACCTGGGCCACCTAAAATAACCATGACCAGCACCAGGAAGGTGTGGTTGAGAGGCAAGTAACCCTGAGGGTCAAACAGGCTGTTAAAGGTGCCTAACATGCCGCCGCCAAGGCCCATCAAAATGCAGCCTAATACGAAAATCTCCAAGCGCCGCTTGTTGATATCTTTACCCATGGCCGCTGATGAGACTTCGTTATCGCGAATCGCGCGAATCATTCTTCCCCAGGGGGCGTGGTAAGCCCGATGGAGTAAAAAGAAAATCACTGCGATCACGACAGCTGTCACTGAGAGATAAATTGCTCGGGAAAGCGTAAAGCCGAGTTCAGCCGGGCCGGGGGTAGGCCAAGGGAGAGGCGATACCGTGGCAGTGCCGCGTGTCAGCCAGTCGGAATTTTTCAAAAAAGCTTTGATGATTTCCGCGATACCCAGGGTGGCAATGGCGAGGTAGTCGCTGCGTAGGCCAAGGCAAACGTGGCCAATAAAGTAACCAACGCCGCCAGCAAGCGCGCCACCTACAATCCAGCCCACCCAGGCAGGCAAGCCAAATCCGCCAATAAAGCCCGCTTGAGACTGTATTTGGCTGGTCACTTCGCGCAGCAGGCTGATGACAATCAAATAGAGTACGATTCCGATCACGATGGCGAGCACGGTGCGTAGCTTTTTCGGCACGCCGAATCGGTCAAGCTTCGTCACTCCGACGACGATCAGGGTTGCCGCAATGCCATACAGCAGAACTTGGCCAAGTTCTCCCGGTAGTTCGGTACCCCAGAATGCGTCATTCACCGGAACGCTAAATAGCATGGCGCAGAAACCGCCGAGCGCGACAAAGCCCATGACGCCAGCATTAAACTGCCCGGCATAGCCCCATTGAATCGTTAGGCCCAGGGCAAGAATGGCGTAACAAGCAGCCTCTACCAGCATACGCGTGCTGTACGCTGCGCCCATAGCGGCATAAACCGCTAGCACGGCAGCTAATAGAGCGCCAAACAGCACCAGTTCGCGCAACGGAAAGCGCCGTTCAGGAGTGGCATCTTTGGGCGTGTAAGCAGGATTACGGTTTTTTGTGGAATGGCTCATTAGATCACCTTGCCTTTAAACAGGCCGGTAGGACGCCACACTAAGATGGCTACCAAAATAAAGAACGGCACCACAATTTTGTACTCAGTGCCTACAAAGGCGAGGTTGGAGGGGAGCTCTAACCAAGTAGGTAGACTGTCGCGGAAAGGGCGCAGGAGAACATTCCAATTAAATACTGCCAGGGTTTCTGCAAAGCCGACGACAAATCCTCCTGCAATGGCCCCGTAGGGGTGGCCTACGCCTCCGACAATGGCCGCCGCGAAAATAGGCAGTAGTAGGAAGAAACTTAGGTCGGGTTTAAACGTGACGTCTAGTGACAGTAGGGTGCCCGCAATTGCCGCCAGTGCGCCTGCAATCACCCAAGTGACGGCCACGATAGTGTTGGTATTAATACCAGATGCCTGAGCAAGTTCTGGGTTGTCTGACATGGCGCGCATGGCTTTACCAAGTCGTGAGCGATTGAGGAATAGGTGCAGGGCGACCACGGCCACTAGCGTAATCACAAACAGATAAATCTGTGGTTCAGTAATCACGATGGGGGCTCGAACTCCCTCGAAAGGCAGCGCGAGGCGGAAAATTTCCTTGCGGTCATCGACGTATAAGCTTTGACCACCGGTACCGGAAAATAGCCGGATAAGCCCTTGGAGCATAAGTGTCACGCCCAGCGAGCCAATCACCATCACGATAGGCTTGACGCCATGGGCGCGTAGCGGCTTATAGAACGCCTTATCAATGCCTACTGCCAGTGCTGCAGTAAGCAGCATCGCTAGCGGCAGCATGATGAGCGCCGTCGGCACCCCAATACTGGCGCCCACCGCTGGGAAGGCGGTCGTCAGGAGCAGCACCATGAAGGCACCAAACGTCATGATGTCGGCATGGGCAAAGTGGGCAAAGCGCATAATGCTAAAAATTAGCGTGACGCCAATGGCGCCAATGGCATAAATAGAGCCAGTGACGCTACCTGCAATCACCACATTATTGATAAAAAAGACCAGTTCGTTCACGCGTTTCTCCCCCGGGCTAGCCGCCCAAAAAGCTTTTGGCGACGTCAGGGTCAGCCAGTAACGCAGCCCCCGTGTCTGTAAAGCGGTTTTGTCCGGCCGCCAGCACAAAGCCTTTATCGGCAATGGCTAAGGCCTGTTTAGCATTCTGTTCCACCATCAAAATGCCCACGCCGGCAGCGTTAATTTTTTTAACCCGGTCAAAAATTTCATTCATGTAAAGAGGCGACAAGCCAGCGGTTGGCTCATCCAGTAGCAGCAGACTAGGTTCAGCCATTAGCGCACGGCCCATGGCGACCATTTGGCGCTGGCCACCGGAAAGCTCTCCTGCGGGCTGGTGGCGCTTCTCAACGAGAGGGGGGAAGAAGTCGTAAACTTGCTCCAGCATGCGCTTTACGTTTTGAGGTTTTAGATAGGCGCCCATTTCCAGGTTTTCTTTCACCGTCAGGCTGGGGAAAACGTTTTTCTCCTGGGGGACAAACCCCATTCCACGCTCAACCAACTGATTCGGCGGCAGGTTATGGATCGGCTGACCGTTAAGCAAAATCTCGCCTTGATTAACGTTCAGCAGCCCAAATACTGCTTTTAGCATAGTGGATTTGCCAGCCCCGTTAGGGCCAACAATGACACCGACTTCATCGGCATACAGGGTCATATTGACCCCGTTAAGGATATTCATACTGCCATAACCGCCGTGCACATCGCGTGCCTCGAGCAGTGGCTGTGGGGATGACGGTGTGGATGACATAAACGCGTCTCAGCTGGGTCGCACTGCGGTGAACAATGGCGACCATGTTGTTGTGGCTATTGTTTCGGTGACAAACTCAGCGCTATCAAGCGGCATCAGTACCGAAATAGGCTTCTATAACGGCCGGATTGTTTTGTATTTCTTCAATTGAACCCTCAACCATAACGCTGCCTTGTGCCAGTACAATCACTGGATCGCAGAGCCGCGAAATCATATCCATATCGTGCTCAATCACCAGAAAGGTATAGCCCATTTCGCGATTTAAACGTTCGATGTTGCCCATTAAGTCGCCGAGTAGCGTGCGGTTTACACCGGCGGCGATTTCGTCTAACAGCACAACTTTGGCATCGGTCATCATCGTGCGGCCAAGCTCTAGCAATTTTTTCTGACCACCCGATAAGTTGCCCGCAAGCTCGTTGCGTACATGATGCAAACCAACAAACTCAATGACTTCCAGTGCGCGGCGGCGCACCTCAGCCTCCTGGCTGCGGACCAGAGCAGGCTTGAACCAGGTGTTAAATAGATGCTCCCCTGCTTGGTTGGGTGGCACCATCATCAAGTTTTCCAGCGCGCTCATTTGGCTGAACTCATGGGCGATTTGGAAGGTACGCAGTAATCCTTTGTGGAAACGTTGATCAGCGCTCAGCGACGTAATGTCTTCACCGTCCAACAGAATGCGGCCACTATCTGGCGTAAGTGCGCCCGCAATTAAATTGAAAAGCGTCGACTTACCTGCCCCATTGGGGCCGATCATGCCGGTAATCGAACCCTTTTCAACCCGGATTGAGCAGTCATTGATAACGTGCAGCCCGCCGAAGGCTTTGTTGACGTGTTGTACCTCAATAAGGGGAGTCATCGTGTCCTCGCGCCGCAGGCGACCTTTGTCCACCCGCGTTATTAGAATTATATTAAGCAGACTTACGCAGTCGCTGACTCAAGGCAAATACACCCACAATGAGCAGTGCGCCGAGGGTTGGGACAACGTAGCCTTCCACCTGTGGAATAGTGCGTAAAAATACAAACGACACCGCAGCAGGGCCAACAAAGCGCACCAGGAACCGCCAGGTTTTAAACCAAGTGATGTTGGTGCCAAGCTCTTTCATTACTTCGCTTTGAGTCAGTGCCCAGCCCGCGAATAGAGCGATCATTAGCCCGCCCAGCGGCATAAAGATATTGGTCAACAGCTCAATGAATTCAAAAGCGCTGCGTCCAAATAGAGCGTGGAAAATCGTACCTTCGGCCCATATATTGAAGCTCACCACTGTCAGTAAGCCCATCGCCCAAGCCGCGACGACCATGATGGTGACTGCCTGAGGGCGCGTCATATCAAAACGCTCAACCAGGAAGGCAGCGACCGGCTCTATCAATGAAATAGACGAGCTAATCGCGGCCCCTAGCACCAGAATAAAAAAGACCCCGCCCACCAGAGCACCAAACGGCATGTCAGCAAATGCTAGCGGCAGAGTGACAAACATCAGTCCCGGGCCTTGGCCGGTTTCGAGCCCCGCACCAAATACCAGCGAGAAAATTGCTAACCCTGCCACCATGGCAACTGCAGTATCTACAAATGCCACGGCAATAGCGGTACGGGTTAGAGAGGCTTCGCTGGACATATAAGCGCCGTAGGCCATGATGGCACCCATCCCAAGGCTCAGGGTGAAGAAGGATTGCCCCATCGCCTGTAACCAGCCTTCTAAGCTGAGATCAGCAATATTGAACGTGAACAGAAAGCTGGCTGCCGCTCTTACGTCGCCATTGATGACGCCGTAGATAAGCACCACGATGAGAATAACAAACAGCGCTGGCATCATGATGCGTAGCCCTGACTCGATCCCTTTATGAATCCCCATGCCGACAATTAATGCCGAGAAGGCGATAAACAGCGTGTGATAAAGCGTCATCAGGCCCGGAGACGCCAGCAACGCATCAAAGCCAGCACTAATCGTTGCTGCATCGGCACCCACGAGTGAGCCGGTTAGCATCAGCCACGTGTAATGCAGTGCCCAGCCTGCAATGACAGAATAAAAACTCAAAATTAAAAAGGCGGAAGCAGCGCCCAGCCAGCCAATGGATTCCCAGGCACGGGAGGTCTTGTGTGTTTTAGTTAAATGGCGCATCCCCATAATAGGGCTTTGACGACTGGTACGCCCAAGCATTGTTTCGGCAATTAAAATGGGGATGCCGACAGCAAAGATGGTCAGTGCATAAATTAAAATAAACGCGCCACCACCATTTTCCCCGGTGAGATAGGGGAAGCGCCAGAGATTGCCTAAGCCGACGGCTGAACCTACCGCTGCCAGCAAAAAAGTGCCTTTGTGAGTCCAGACGTTATGACCGCTCATGTGGAGGAGTGTCCGTGTGGTAGTGGAAGGATGAGGGTAACTATCCAAACACTTGTATGAATTGTAGATTGCCAGCGGCCTAGGGGCGCACTGTTAATAGCGCTACTTTGCGATAGAACGCCTACGCTTACCAGCCTGCTAGCGTTAAGGCTGCGTTTATGAAGCCACTTGGCGCAGGGGGCGGGGCGTGTGGGGTAATGCGAAGGCAGGAAATGAGTGAGGGGTGATCGTTAACCGAAGCCAAAAAAAGAAGCCCGCACATGGCGGGCTTTAGGGATACTTACTATCGAGCATTGACTGGCAAGAGCTTACTTCTTGCTAGCACGCTTGCGCTCGTTTTCGGTCAGGTGCTTCTTGCGTAGACGAATATGGCTGGGAGTAACTTCAACCAGTTCATCGGAATCCAAGAATTCGATAGCCTGCTCAAGAGTAAACTTGATCGGCGGCGTCAACACGATGTTTTCATCGTTACCCGTTGAGCGCATGTTATCGAGTTTTTTGCCTTTGGTCGGGTTAACGACCATGTCATTGGCACGATTATTAATACCAATCAGCATACCTTCGTATACTTCAGTGGCGTGATCAATAATCAGCTTGCCGCGTTCTTGCAGGGCGTAGAGTGCATAAGCAAGGGCTTTGCCGCCAACCATTGAGACCAGTACGCCATTGCGACGCTCGATGGAAGCATCAGGCTTTAGCGGACCGTAGTGATCAAAGCGGCTGGTCAGGATGCCGGTGCCAGAGGTCAAGGTTAAGAATTGACCACGGAAACCAATCAAGCCGCGCGCCGGGATGATAAAGTCGAGACGCACACGACCCTTACCATCGGGGTTCATATTGGTCATTTCACCCTTGCGGTAGCCAAGCTCTTCCATGATCGAGCCTTGATGCTGCTCTTCACAGTCGATGATGACTTCTTCGTAGGGCTCTTGCTTAACGCCGTCGATCTCTTTAATGATGACTTCTGGGCGGCCAACCGCCAGCTCGAAGCCTTCGCGACGCATGGTTTCAATCAACACTGATAAGTGAAGCTCACCACGGCCAGAAACTTTGAACTTCTCAGGGGTTTCGCCCTGTTCAACGCGTAGCGCCACGTTGTGGATAAGCTCTTGTTCCAGGCGATCTTTAATATTACGGCTGGTGACGAACTTACCTTCTTTTCCGGCGAACGGTGAGTCATTGACCTGGAACGTCATCGAAACGGTCGGCTCGTCAACAGACAACGGCGGCAGCGCTTCAATGGCACTCGGGTCACACAGCGTGTCAGAAATTGATAGATCTTCAATGCCAGTAACGCAGACGATATCGCCTGCTGTTGCTTCCGTTGTCTGGACGCGCTCAAGACCCATATGGGTCATGACCTGGCCGATCTTACCCTTGCGGGTAGAGCCATCAACGCTGATGACCGAGATTTGCTGGTTAGGCTTCACCGAGCCACGTTTGATGCGGCCAAGGCCGATAACGCCAACGTAGCTGTTGTAATCCAGTGCGGAGATTTGCATCTGGAATGGGCCATCGATCTCAACCGCGGGCGGCTCAACGATATCGACAATTGCCTGGAACATGGGGTCCATGTTGTCGGACAGCTCTTCAGGGTCCATGCCGGCAATGCCGTTTAGCGCCGAGCAGTAGATGATCGGGAAGTCGAGTTGGTCATCAGAAGCCCCTAGGTTGTCAAACAGATCAAAGATCTGGTCGATAACCCAGTCCGGGCGTGCGCCGGGGCGGTCAATTTTATTGACGACGACGATCGGCTTCAGGCCCTGGGCAAATGCTTTCTGGGTAACGAAGCGAGTCTGCGGCATAGGGCCGTCAACGGCGTCTACCAGAAGCAGTACCGAGTCCACCATGGACATAACCCGCTCGACTTCGCCACCAAAGTCGGCGTGTCCAGGGGTGTCCACGATGTTGATGTGGTAATCCTTACCATTGCCATCTTGCCACTGAATAGCAGTGTTTTTGGCCAGGATGGTAATACCGCGCTCTTTTTCCTGGTCATTGGAGTCCATGATGCGCTCTTGGCCTTCGGCCTTGCGGTCGAGCGTTCCAGACTGGCTTAACAGCTTGTCTACCAAGGTAGTTTTACCGTGGTCAACGTGGGCGATGATGGCAATGTTGCGAAGATTCTCGATCACGACGCGATCCTGCTAGAAAAATAGGGCGGCATTATAGGGTCTGGGCGCGGTCCACTACCAGTGCTGTCTTAAATAAAGGTGCAAGTCAATAACCTAAACATGGCAGTTTTCGCTCCAGCGGTGCTTCCGTTAAGATAGGCGTTTTCCCAGTTGGGGCAAGCACATGACCATCGGTAACCTGATGCGTTTGTTGAGCGATGGCGAGGTTCATTCCGGTGAACAATTAGGTGAAGCGCTGGGCGTTTCCCGAGCCGCCGTATGGAAACAACTAAAAAAATTAGACGCACTGGGCGTTGAACTGGTGGCTGTGAAAGGTCGAGGGTATCGACTTGCCTATCCGCTAGAGCCGCTTGATGGGGCAAAAATTGTAGAGCGTTTGCCCGCTAGTGCTCGCCATCTCTTAACCAGGCTATTCATTGAAGACCAGCTGCCATCGAGCAATGAATATGTGCGCGAACGCTTTGCGCAGGGAGCCGGGCACGGTGAAGTATGCTTTGCTGAGCTACAAACCGCAGGTCGTGGCCGTCGCGGGCGCGTATGGTCTACGCCTTGGGGGCAAAGCTTGATGCTCTCGCTTGGCTGGCGTTTTGAATCAGGGGTTAACGCGCTGGAGGGGTTGAGTCTTGCGGTTGGCGTGGTGGTTGCTCAAGTGCTGGAGCAGTATGGGGTTTCACCAAAATTAAAATGGCCTAACGATATACTGCTGGCAGAGAAAGGTAGTGAGCTTGGCAAGCTGGCCGGTATTTTGATTGAAGTCACTGGGGATGCAGCGGGCCCCTGTGAAGTGGTCATTGGCATTGGCATGAATCTATCGCTACCCGATAGCCTGCGTGCCGCTATTGATCAGCCTGTGGCAGCGCTGTTTGATGCAAAAGCGGGCATTTCGCGCAATCAGTTAGCCGCGGATATGGTGTCTGAGTTATTGGATATGCTGGCAGGCTTCGAAAGCGAAGGGTTTGCCCCTTGGCGAGATGAATGGAATAGTCGCCATGCCTATGCAGGGTTGCCGATTCGTATTATTCAGGGTGAACGCTCAAGCGATGCAGTGGCTAGAGAGGTAGATGAGAGTGGTAATCTTTGGGTTACCGAAAATGATCACTCGCGACGCCTGTCGGGCGGTGAGATCAGTGTACGCAGGCGCCTATGATTTTGGATTTGGATATCGGCAATACGCTATCGAAATGGCGTTTAAAAGATGCCGAAAGTAGTGAAATACGTTCACGAGGTGCTGTGTGGACACGGGAAGAGTGGCGGCCTGGGTCAGATATTCCGAATCTTGATGTCGTCGAGGCGGTGCGCATTTCCAGTGTCGCTAGAGCTGCCGTGCTGGAGGAGACCGTTGCCTTGCTGCGTCGCCAGGTGCGCCAAGTGTATGTTGCGCGCTCAACTCCTGAGGCTCTGGGTGTCGTCAACGGGTATGAAGAGCCTGGGCGACTGGGCGTCGATCGTTGGATGGGGGCGCTGGCAGGCTATCAATTGGCTGGCGGTTGCTGCGCAGTCGATTGTGGTAGTGCGATCACCATTGATTTTGTATTGCCGGGTGGTGTCCATCTCGGCGGATTTATCGTACCCGGGTTACGATTAATGAAAGAGAGCCTCAAATTAGGCACCCGCAACGTAGCCATTGATCCAGAAAGTGAAGCTGATGCGTTATTGGAGCCGGGGAGGCGCACGGTAGATGCTGTTAATCACGGTATCTATATGGCGGCGGTCAGTGCGATTAACAGAATTTACAGTGAAGTATGCGATCAACAGGGGATTGCACTGCCAGTGCTGTTGACGGGTGGTGATGCCAGAGTGGTTTCGCGGGGTGTTCAAGTGCCCCATGCGGTATGGCCTGATATGGTCTACGGGGGGTTGGAAGCCAGCTTTCCGCTGACCTTTGCGGAACGTGCTGGAAAAATGTCAGGCGCACCAGGGGTGCCTGAACCTGTTTCGTTAGAAAAAATTCGCGCAGGTCTTGCATTCTCAATGCTACTTTGACAGAATGCAGCGCGTTCCAAGGCATAAGCCACTTTAAAAATTAGTGCGCAAGTGTTGGTAAGTTCACAAGCTTTGATAAATAAAGAGTTTGTAAGCTTGACATGGCTTTGGAGGCTGGCATAATGTGCCGCCACAGCTGGAGAGGTTCCCGAGTGGCCAAAGGGAGCAGACTGTAAATCTGCCGCGAAAGCTTCGAAGGTTCGAATCCTTCCCTCTCCACCAGTTTTATCGAGCAGTGACTGAGTCATTGCTTGGGAATGAAAGGCCGGTAAGCGGGCTTAGCTACTGTATCTCGTGCAACGGGTTGTCATTCCATAGGCAAGTTCGGCGGGCGTAGTTCAATGGTAGAACCTCAGCCTTCCAAGCTGATGGTGCGGGTTCGATTCCCGCCGCCCGCTCCAGTTTGATGTATTTAGCTCATGTAGCTCAGGGGTAGAGCACACCCTTGGTAAGGGTGAGGTCGACGGTTCAATTCCGTCCATGAGCTCCATATTGCATAAAAGCGAGCTAAGCTCGCTTTTTTTGTTTTCACTTGTCAGTTTGATGAGTGTTGAGGGTTGTCAGGCGGAAAGTTATCCGCTATTATGGCGCCCGCTGTTGCGTAAGCATTTGTTTGCGCACATGACGATACAGGCCAGTAGCTCAATTGGCAGAGCAGCGGTCTCCAAAACCGCAGGTTGGGGGTTCGATTCCCTCCTGGCCTGCCAGCCTTCCCCAGGTTGGTATGTCTTTTTCTAGAATTCCTTTGTCGCTCGCTGCACCCTTGGGAGTCTCGTTTTTATGAAGCCTAGTTCCGTAAAACATGGCGAAGAGGTGCAACAGTCGCGCCATGACGGGCTCAAGTGGGCGGCGGTTGTGGCGCTGCTTGTTGTTGCAGTTGTTGGTAATACCTATTTCGCTGATATTGGCCTGCTCTACCGCGTATTAGGTGTGGTGGTGTTGTGTGCGATTGCGGGTTTGATCGCGCTGACCACCGCTAAAGGTCGCGATTTAGTAGAGCTTGCCGTCAGCGCCAAGAAAGAGATACAGCGCGTTGTATGGCCGACTCGCCCCGAAACCATTCAGACTACAGCCATTGTGCTGGCGGCTGTGGTGGTGGTGGGTTTGATGCTGTGGTTGATTGATACTCTTCTTGGCTGGGCGATGTCCGGCGTCATTGGTTAGGAGCTTTCATGTCCAAACGTTGGTATGTCGTCCACGCTTATTCCGGCTTTGAAAAGCATGTCATGCGTTCGCTTATCGAACGCGTGAAAATGTATGGCATGGAAGATCGCTTTGGCGAAATTCTCGTGCCGACGGAAGAAGTCGTTGAAGTGCGTGACGGAAAGCGCCGTAAGAGTGAGCGCAAATTCTATCCAGGCTACGTGCTGGTCGAGATGGAAATGGCCGACGAAACTTGGCATCTCGTCAATGAAACTCCGCGTGTAATGGGGTTTATTGGTGGCACGAAAGAGAAGCCTGCACCTATTACTTCGCGTGAAGCCGATGCTATTTTACGTCGCGTGAAAGACGGTACTGATAAGCCGCGGCCCAAAACCATGTTTGAGCCGGGTCAGTCGGTTCGCGTTGTTGATGGTCCGTTTGCTGACTTTAACGGTGTCGTTGAAGAAGTGAACTATGACAAGAGCCGTTTGCAGGTCAGCGTGCTGATCTTCGGGCGGGCAACGCCTGTGGAGCTTGAGTTCTCTCAGGTAGAGAAAGAGTAAGTTTAATTGAGTGGCGGGGTGGTGTGCATTGCACGCCATCCTTGCATTATGTGAAGCAGCTAAGCGCTGCTTTATGTGTACCGGGGAGCCGTAAGGCGCTATCACCCAACTGGAGTATTTAACATGGCCAAGAAAGTACAGGCTTATATCAAACTGCAGGTTGCTGCAGGTAAAGCCAACCCTAGTCCGCCCGTCGGTCCCGCGCTGGGTCAGCACGGCGTGAACATCATGGAATTCTGTAAGGCGTTCAATGCGGCTACTCAAGAGATTGAGCCTGGTCTGCCGACGCCTGTCGTGATCACCGTTTACTCTGACCGTAGCTTCACGTTCGTCACCAAGACGCCGCCTGCTGCCGTACTGCTGAAAAAAGCAGCGGGCATCAAGTCTGGTTCTGGTGAGCCGAACAAGAAGAAAGTTGGTACCGTTACGCGTGAACAGCTCGAAGAGATCGCTAAGACCAAAGAGCCCGATATGACGGCTTCTGATCTCGATGCCGCGGTGCGCACCATCGCTGGCAGTGCTCGTAGCATGGGCCTAAACGTGGAGGGTCTCTGATCATGGCTAAACTAACTAAGCGCGCGAAAGTTATTCGCGAGAAAGTAGACCCGAACAAAGCTTACTCTCTTGAAGAAGCGGTTGCGCTGCTCGCTGAGCTGTCCACCGTTAAATTCAAAGAGTCCTTGGATGTGGCGATCAATCTTGGTGTTGATCCGCGTAAATCTGACCAAGTTGTACGTGGCGCTACTGTCATGCCTAACGGTACTGGCAAAGACGTACGCGTAGCGGTCTTTACCCAGGGTGCTAACGCCGATGCTGCTAAAGAAGCAGGCGCTGACATCGTAGGTATGGAAGATTTGGCTGAGCAAGTCAAGAAAGGCGTGATGGATTTTGACGTCGTGATTGCTTCTCCAGATGCTATGCGTGTTGTCGGTCAGCTGGGTCAGATTCTTGGTCCGCGCGGCCTGATGCCTAACCCGAAAGTTGGTACCGTTACACCTGACGTTGCCACTGCGGTTAAAAATGCTAAGGCAGGCCAGGTACGTTTCCGTACCGACAAAAATGGCATTATCCACACAACATTGGGTAAAGCTGATTTTGAAGCATCCGCTGTTCTGGGTAACCTGGAAGCACTGGTTGCTGACCTTAAGAGGCTCAAGCCGAGCTCTTCTAAAGGTGTCTACTTTAAGAAAGTCACCCTGTCCACTACCATGGGCCCAGGCTTGACTATCGACCACTCTGCGCTGGTATAAGCAGGTAGTCGTACGATTTTTGTAAGAACCGAGCAAGAACTTTGCGGTCCCCTGTTAATGCGCAAGCCAGGCAGGGCATCGTCAAAGACCGCAGGTGCCGCATCTTTTAGAGGTGCGGCTTAATCGCCCTTAAAGCGCCTGCGCAGATGGTGTGGCCGCCAGTTGGTTGAGGTTTTTAGCCAAACCGCTTTCTGGTGAGCACCATCCCCTAAGGCTTCCAGCGTTATTTATTTATCGTCTGGAAGAGATGGTAACCACCGGAGCCTGTTGTGGGTTCCGGCACGAAGGAGTGATCACTGTGCCACTAGCACTTGAAGGCAAGAAAGCGATTGTTGCCGAGGTCAGTGAAGCGGCCAAGGGCGCACTCTCCGTCGTAGTTGCCGATTCTCGCGGCGTTACAGTCGGTAAAATGACCGACCTGCGTAAGCAAGCGCGTGAGAATGGCGTCCAGCTGCGTGTTGTTCGCAACACTCTGGCACGCCGCGCCCTCGAAGGTACTCAGTGGGAGTGCCTGAACGAGAGCTTTGTTGGTCCTACTCTGCTGGCTTTCTCTACTGAGCACCCGGGCGCTGCCGCTCGTTTGTTCAAAGAGTTTGCGAAGCAAGATCAGAACTTCGAAGTGAAGGCGCTGGCCTACGAAGGTGAGCTGATTCCGGCTGCTGACATCGATCGTCTGGCAACCCTACCGACTTACGACGAAGCAATTGCTAAGTTGATGTCGGTAATGAAAGAAGCCTCCGCTGGCAAGCTGGTTCGTACTCTGGCCGCTCTGCGCGACCAGAAGCAAGAAGAAGCTGCATAAGCAGGCCTTTTTGCAAGCAGTCTGCGCTGCATAAGCAGGGCGCTGCTTGAACCATGCAATGAATCCTGAGCACTCGGTAGACCGAGGCTCCCGCAAAGTTAGGAATGAGACAATGGCACTGACCAAAGACGATATCATCAATGCTGTAGCCGACATGTCCGTAATGGAAGTTGTCGAGCTGATCGAAGCAATGGAAGAGAAATTCGGCGTTTCTGCTGCAGCAGCTGTAATGGCTGGTCCGGCTGGCGGCGGCGAAGCAGCTGCTGAAGAACAGACTGAATTTGATCTGGTACTGACCTCTGCTGGCGACAAGAAAGTTAACGTCATCAAAGCAGTTCGTGAAATCACTGGTCTTGGCCTGAAAGAAGCCAAAGGTGCAGTTGATGGCGCGCCGGCTACCATCAAAGAAGCAATGTCTAAAGAAGACGCTGAAGCAGCTAAAACCAAGCTGGAAGAAGCGGGCGCAAGCGTCGAGCTCAAGTAATTCTTGTGCTGACGGCTTTACGCGCTGCGTAAGCTTCCACGGCTGGCGGCGGGCTTATCCCGCTGCCGGCCTTTTTCTGTTGTATCATGTTGCTTGGCAGCATTACAGCAGGAAGGCTGCGGTAAGAAGCAGCAAAACAGTAAGACCGTTGTTGTGAAGCGTAAGTTGTGAAGCGTAAGTTGTGAAGCGCGAGTGATAACGAAGCGCTAGCAGCACTACTGTAACACTGTTATCTATCAAGATTTTTGACGGCGAGCTACCGATTTAGGAGCTTGCTGTCTGCGTCTGAAACGCCCGCGGGGCAGATGACCACGCATCGGTCACCCATGGTGAACAAGCTGGGGAATACAGATGGCTTACTCATATACTGAGAAAAAACGCATCCGCAAGGATTTCGGCAAACTGCCCCAAGTGATGGATGTGCCTTACTTGCTGGCCATCCAGCTTGATTCCTACTACGACTTTCTCCAGCAGGATCGTTCGCCCGACGAGCGCCACGAGATTGGTCTGCACGCGGCGTTTAAGTCCGTGTTTCCGATCGAAAGCTTCTCTGGGAATGCGGCGCTGGAGTATGTCAGCTACCGTTTCGGCACGCCGGCGTTCGATGTAAAGGAGTGTCAGCTGCGTGGCGTGACCTATTCCGCCCCGCTGCGTGTCAAGGTTCGCTTGATCATCTATGATCGCGACTCCTCGAACAAGGCAATCAAGGATATTAAAGAGCAGGAAGTCTACATGGGGGAAATCCCCCTGATGACCGAGAATGGTACCTTTGTCATCAATGGTACTGAGCGGGTTATCGTTTCTCAGCTCCACCGTTCGCCCGGTGTGTTCTTCGATCACGATAAAGGCAAGAGTCACTCCTCTGGTAAGCTGCTCTATTCTGCCCGAGTGATTCCTTATCGTGGTTCCTGGCTGGACTTCGAGTTCGATCCTAAAGACAACGTCTTCGTACGTATTGACCGTCGCCGGAAACTGCCAGCGTCGGTGTTGATGCGTGCCCTGGGAATGAGCACCGAAGAGATCCTTGAAGAGTTTTTCGAAACCAGCAAGTTTAGCATTGAAAAAACTGGCTTCTTCGTAGAGCTAGTACCGTCACGTCTGCGCGGTGAAACCGCGACTTTCGACATTAAAGATGGCGAAGGTAATGTCATTGTTGAAGAAGGGCGTCGTATTACCCAGAAGCACATCCGTCAGCTTGAAAAAGCCGGCCTGGAGCGTCTGGAAATACCGATGGAGTACCTGTTTGGTAAAACGTTGGCCAAAGATCAGATCGATACTAAAACTGGCGAGCTGATCTGCCCGTGTAATACCGAAATTACGCCAGAAGTACTTGAGCGTATGGCGCAGGGTGGCATCACCCATATCGAAACGCTCTACACGAACGATCTCGACTGTGGTTCGTTTATTTCCGATACGCTTAAGCTGGATGCCACCGGCTCCGCGCTTGAAGCGTTGGTCGAAATTTATCGCATGATGCGCCCTGGTGAGCCGCCCACCAAAGAAGCTGCTGAGACGCTGTTTAATAACTTGTTCTTCAGCGAAGATCGCTACGATCTGTCAGGCGTCGGTCGTATGAAGTTTAACCGCCGTCTGCGTCGTGATACCGACACGGGCTCTGGTGTGCTGGATCGCAAAGACATCCTTGATGTTCTGCGCGAGCTGATCAATATCCGTAACGGCTTTGGTGACGTTGACGATATCGATCACCTGGGTAACCGCCGTATTCGCTGTGTTGGCGAAATGGCTGAAAACCAGTTCCGCGTTGGCTTGGTTCGCGTAGAGCGTGCAGTGAAAGAGCGTCTTTCCATGGCGGAAAGCGAAGGTCTGATGCCGCAAGATCTGATCAACGCTAAGCCGGTAGCGGCAGCGGTGAAAGAGTTCTTCGGTTCTAGCCAGCTTTCCCAGTTTATGGATCAGAACAACCCGCTTTCTGAGGTTACTCACAAGCGTCGTGTGTCTGCACTCGGCCCAGGTGGTTTGACCCGTGAGCGTGCCGGTTTCGAAGTGCGCGACGTACACGCTACGCACTACGGTCGCTTGTGCCCGATCGAAACGCCGGAAGGTCCGAACATCGGTCTGATCAACTCGTTGGCGACGTACAGTCACACCAACAGCTACGGCTTCCTCGAAACGCCGTACCGTAAGGTCAACTCCTGTCAAGTGACGGACGATATCGTTCACCTGTCGGCAATCGAAGAGGGTGATTTCGTTATTGCCCAGGCGTCAGCTACTGTGGATGAGTCCAACAGGCTGAGTGACGACTTGGTTCAGGTGCGTCACCGTGGTGAAACCACGTTTATGCGTCCTGAGCAGGTCACACTAATGGACGTGTCTCCGCGCCAGGTTGTTTCAGTCGCGGCCGCACTGATTCCGTTCCTGGAGCACGATGATGCTAACCGCGCCTTGATGGGGGCGAACATGCAGCGTCAGGCGGTACCAACCTTGCGCGCTGACAAGCCGCTAGTGGGTACTGGCATGGAGCGCTTCGTAGCGCGTGACTCCGGTGTTTGTGCCGTGGCACGTCGTGGTGGTGTGATCGACTCCGTTGACGCACGTCGTGTCGTGGTGCGGGTACATGAAGATGAGATCATCGGCGGTGAAGCCGGTGTTGATATCTACAACCTGACCAAGTACACCCGTTCAAACCAGAACACCTGTATGAACCAGCGCCCCATTGTGCGGCCTGGCGACAGTGTGGCCCGTGGCGATATCCTTGCCGACGGCCCGTCTGTTGATATGGGTGATTTGGCGCTCGGCCAGAACATGCGCATCGCGTTCATGCCCTGGAATGGTTACAACTTCGAGGACTCTATCCTGCTGTCTGAGCGGGTGGTTCAAGAAGACCGCTTCACCACGATTCATATTCAGGAACTGACCTGTGTATCCCGCGATACCAAGTTAGGGCCGGAAGAGATCACCGCCGATATTCCCAACGTTGGTGAGTCCGCGCTGGGTAAATTGGACGAAGCGGGTGTTGTTTACATCGGTGCTGAAGTTGGCCCCGGCGATATCCTGGTCGGTAAGGTAACACCGAAAGGTGAAACCCAGCTGACGCCGGAAGAGAAGCTGCTACGCGCTATCTTCGGTGAGAAAGCATCTGACGTTAAAGATACTTCGCTGCGTGCGCCGACCGGCATGAAGGGTACTGTCATCGACGTCCAGGTATTTACCCGTGACGGCGTTGAAAAAGACTCTCGTGCACTTGCTATCGAACAGATGCAGCTGGACGAAGTGCGTAAAGATCTTCAGGAAACCTATCGTATCGCTGAAGACGCTACTTTTGAGCGTTTGCAGCGTACGTTGGAAGGCCAGGCTGTTAATGGCGGCCCGAACCTGAAGAAAGGCGATGTGCTTGACGAGGCTTACCTCGACGAGCTACCGCGTCAGCAGTGGTTCAAGCTGCGCATGCAGGATGAGGCTTACAACGAGCTCTTGGCCCAGGCCGATGAGCAGCTCGAAAACCGTCGTAAAGAGATGGACGAGCGCTTTGAAGATAAGAAGCGCAAGCTGACCCAGGGCGATGATCTCGCACCGGGCGTGCTTAAAATCGTCAAGGTTTACATGGCGGTTAAGCGTCGTATTCAGCCTGGCGACAAGATGGCAGGCCGTCACGGTAACAAAGGTGTTATCTCGGCGATCATGCCCATCGAAGATATGCCATTCGATGAGAAGGGCGAGCCGGTTGATGTGGTGTTGAACCCGCTGGGTGTACCGTCGCGGATGAACGTTGGTCAGATCCTGGAAACACACTTGGGTATGGCTGCCCGTGGTTTGGGTGTCAAGATTGACGCGATGTTACGTGATGCCCGTGGTCAGCAAGTTGCTGAAATTCGTGACTTCCTGGGCCAGATATATAACACGCCGGGAACCCGTGTTGAGGATATCGACTCGTTAAGCGATGAAGAAATCATTGCGCTAGCGAAAAACCTCAAAGGCGGTGTGCCCATGGCAACGCCGGTGTTCGATGGTGCTAAAGAGCACGAGATCAAACACTTGCTGAAGCTTGCTGACATTCCTGAGTCTGGCCAGATGACGCTGTACGATGGCCGTACTGGCGATGCGTTTGACCGCTCGGTGACCGTTGGCTACATGTATATGCTCAAGCTGAACCACTTGGTAGACGACAAGATGCACGCGCGCTCTACCGGTTCTTACTCGCTAGTGACTCAGCAGCCGCTGGGTGGTAAGGCGCAGTTCGGTGGTCAGCGCTTTGGTGAGATGGAAGTGTGGGCGCTGGAAGCTTACGGTGCCGCGTATACGCTGCAAGAGATGCTCACCGTCAAGTCGGACGACGTCGAAGGCCGCACCAAGATGTATAAAAACATCGTGGATGGCGACCACACCATGCAGGCAGGCATGCCGGAATCCTTCAACGTACTCGTGAAGGAAATCCGCTCGCTGGGCATCGATATCGAGTTAGAGAGCTAGGAGCCGTCCCATGAAAGATTTGGTGAAAGTACTCAAATCGCAATCTCAGTCCGAAGAGTTTGACGCGATCAAGATTACCCTGGCGTCGCCGGACATGATTCGCTCCTGGTCGTTTGGCGAGGTGAAGAAGCCCGAGACCATCAACTACCGTACCTTTAAACCGGAACGGGATGGTCTGTTCTGCGCCAAGATTTTCGGCCCAGTCAAAGACTATGAGTGTTTGTGCGGTAAGTATAAGCGCATGAAGCACCGCGGCATCATTTGTGAGAAGTGTGGCGTTGAAGTCACCAAGGCTGCCGTGCGCCGTGAGCGCATGGGCCACATCGAACTGGCATCGCCAGTGGCTCACATTTGGTTCTTGAAGTCACTGCCGTCGCGTATCGGCATGTTCCTCGATATGACCCTGCGTGATATCGAGCGCGTGCTGTACTTCGAAAGCTTTGTCGTCATCGATCCCGGTATGACCACGCTGGAGCGTGGTCAGTTACTCAACGATGAGCAGTACTTTGAAGCGCTAGAAGAGTTCGGTGATGACTTCGACGCTCGCATGGGTGCTGAAGCTGTCCAAGAACTGCTGAAAGATATTGATCTGGAAGAAGAGATTAATCACCTGCGTGAAGAGATTCCGCAGACTAACTCTGAAACTAAGATTAAGAAGCTTTCAAAGCGCTTGAAGCTACTTGAAGCGTTCTACCACTCCGGCAACGCGCCGGCGTGGATGGTCATGGAAGTGCTGCCCGTGCTGCCGCCGGATCTTCGTCCGTTGGTGCCCCTGGACGGCGGCCGCTTCGCGACCTCAGACCTGAACGACCTTTATCGTCGCGTCATCAACCGTAACAACCGTCTGAAGCGTCTGCTTGACCTCAATGCGCCGGATATTATCGTGCGTAACGAGAAGCGCATGCTGCAAGAAGCGGTTGATGCGTTGTTGGATAACGGCCGTCGTGGTCGTGCCATTACGGGTTCTAACAAGCGTCCGCTGAAATCCCTTGCCGATATGATCAAAGGTAAGCAGGGTCGTTTCCGTCAGAACTTGCTAGGTAAGCGCGTCGATTACTCCGGCCGTTCGGTAATCACTGTTGGTCCGACTCTGCGTCTGCACCAGTGTGGTCTGCCTAAGAAAATGGCGCTTGAGCTGTTCAAGCCGTTTATCTACTCCAAGCTGCAGTCGCTGGGCTATGCCTCAACGATCAAAGCAGCGAAGAAAATGGTTGAGCGCGAACTGCCCGAGGTGTGGGACATCCTTGCCGATGTTATCCGCGAGCACCCGGTACTGCTTAACCGTGCACCGACGCTCCACCGTCTTGGCATCCAGGCGTTTGAGCCGCTGTTGATCGAAGGTAAAGCGATCCAGCTGCACCCGCTGGTATGTGCCGCCTACAACGCCGACTTTGACGGTGACCAGATGGCGGTACACGTACCGCTGACCCTGGAAGCCCAGCTTGAAGCACGTGCGCTGATGATGGCCACCAATAACGTGCTGTCGCCCGCTAACGGCGAGCCGATTATCGTGCCGTCGCAAGACGTTGTTCTGGGTCTGTATTACATGACCCGCGAAAAGATCAACGCCAAAGGCGAAGGCATGGTGTTCTCTGACCTCAATGAGGTAGAGCGCGCCTTTGGTACTCAGTCAGTATCGCTGCACGCTCGCGTGAAAGTGCGTCTGGACGAAGTCGATGTCGAAGAAGAGACCGGCGAGCGTAGTTTCCATCGTCGCATCTACGATACGACGGTTGGTCGTGCGCTACTGTTCCGCATTCTGCCGGAAGGTGTGCCGTTCTCGCTAATCGATCAGCCGATGAAGAAAAAGGCGATCTCTAGCTTGATCAACGAGGTGTACCGTCGTGCAGGCTTGAAGCCGACGGTTATCTTCGCTGACCAACTGATGTACACCGGTTTCCGTTTGGCAACGTGGTCGGGCGCCTCTATCGGTGTTAACGACTTCGTTATTCCTGATGCGAAAACCGAGATTGTCGACGCTGCAGAAGCGGAAGTTAAAGAGATCGAAGATCAGTTCTCTTCTGGCCTGGTAACCGCCGGTGAGAAGTACAACAAGGTCATCGATATCTGGTCGAAGGCCAACGATAAAGTTGCCAAGGCGATGATGGTAGGTATCTCTAAAGAGACCGTCATCGATCGTGAAGGCAACGAAGTTGAGCAAGACTCGTTCAACAGCGTCTTTATCATGGCTGACTCCGGTGCGCGTGGTTCTGCCGCCCAGATCCGCCAGCTGGCGGGTATGCGTGGTTTGATGGCTAAGCCGGATGGCTCGATCATCGAAACGCCGATCGTCGCCAACTTCCGTGAAGGTCTGAACGTACTCCAGTACTTCATCTCGACCCACGGTGCACGTAAAGGTCTTGCGGATACGGCTCTGAAAACGGCTAACTCCGGTTATCTGACCCGTCGTCTGGTTGACGTTGCCCAGGACTTGGTCATCACTGAGACCGATTGTGGCACCGAAAACGGCTTGACCCTGCACCCGATCATCGAAGGTGGCGACATCATTGTACCGCTGTCTCAGCGTGTACTTGGTCGTGTCGTTGCGATTGATGTTATTGATCCAAGTAATGATGAAGTGCTTATTCCGCGCGGCACATTGCTGGACGAAAAGTGGTGTGCATCGCTAGACACCATGGGCGTAGACGAGATCATCGTTCGTTCTACCATTACCTGTGACACCGCCCACGGCGTGTGTGCCTCCTGTTATGGCCGCGACTTGGCGCGTGGCCATCAGGTCAACATTGGTGAGTCTGTCGGTGTTATCGCCGCACAGTCCATCGGTGAGCCGGGTACCCAGCTGACCATGCGTACGTTCCACATCGGTGGTGCGGCGTCGCGTTCATCGGCAGTCGACAGCGTTCAGGTCAAGCATGGCGGTAAAGTACGTCTCCACAACATCAAGCATGTAGAGCGGGCCGACGGCAAGCTGGTCGTTGTCTCTCGTTCCAGTGCACTTGCTGTTGCTGATGACCATGGCCGCGAGCGTGAGTACTACAAGCTGCCTTACGGCGCCGAGCTGTCTGTTCGTGACGGTGATGTCGTCGATGGCGGTGCGATTGTCGCGAAGTGGGATCCGCACACTCACCCGATCATTGCCGAGGTAGAAGGTAAGGCGCAGTTTATCGACCTTGACGAAGGTGTCACCATGCACCGTAGCGTCGACGAAATGACTGGTCTGTCGTCTATTGAGGTTATCGAGTCGGCAGCCCGTCCGATGGCAGGCCGCGATAAGCGCCCGATGGTGATGCTCAAAGATGCTGCTGGCGAGTATGTGTCGGTGTCTGGATCGAATACGCCGGTACAGTACCTGCTGCCGGGCAACTCGATTATCTCCGTCGATGATGGCGCTACCATTGGTGTAGGTGAGGTTGTTGCACGTATTCCGGTAGAGGCGTCTGGTAACAAAGATATTACCGGTGGTCTGCCGCGTGTTGCCGACTTGTTTGAGGCGCGTAAGCCGAAAGAGTCGTCAATCTTGGCTGAAATCAGTGGTGTGGTCAGTTTCGGTAAAGAGACAAAGGGTAAGCGTCGCTTGACGATTACCCCAGAGTCTGGCGACCCGTTTGAAGCGTTGATCCCGAAATGGCGTCAAATCGCTGTCTTCGAGGGTGAAACCGTTGAGAAGGGTGAAGTAATCTCGGATGGTCCGAGCAACCCCCACGATATCCTGCGGTTATTGGGCGTGGCGGAACTGGCTAAATACATCACCGCCGAAGTGCAAGATGTTTACCGCCTCCAGGGTGTAGGCATCAACGATAAGCATATCGAAGTTATTGTTCGCCAGATGCTGCGTAAGGTAGAGATCTCTGATTCAGGCGACTCTGATTTTATTACTGGCGATCAAGCTGAACTCGTCCGCGTGCTAGAACAGAATGCGCGTCTCGAGAAAGAAGGTAAATTCCCGGCCAAGTATCAACGCTTGCTGCTGGGTATCACTAAGGCCAGCTTGGCCACTGAGTCGTTCATTTCAGCGGCGTCGTTCCAGGAAACGACACGTGTATTGACCGAGGCAGCGGTAACCGGCAAGCGCGATTATCTACGCGGCCTGAAAGAAAACGTGGTGGTTGGACGTCTGATTCCGGCAGGTACCGGTCTGACTCACCACGCAGAGCGTCGTCGCAAGCGCGAAGACGTTGAGCGTCTGTTCAATCCCTCGGCTACCGAAGTTGAACAGGAGCTTGGTGCTCAGTTAACCGCCCTTGATTCAGACGACGAGCTGTAATCGACGGTAAGGAAAACGAGTAACAACGAGTCGCTGGCCCTTATGGCGCAGTCTTGCTGGTTAAACCGCCAGCAAGACTTGACGCCACCTAGGGTCAGCCTTTAGAATGCGCAGCCTTTAACAGTGGGGTGGGTGCGCCCGCACCTGCTGCTAGTATTTGTTGAAAGGCCAGGCAACCATTGGAGTCAGCTAAACACCATGGCAACGATTAATCAGCTAGTGCGCAAGCCGCGTAAGCGCCCCGTCACTAAGAGTGACGTACCTGCGCTACAGGCATGCCCGCAGAAACGTGGCGTTTGTACGCGCGTTTATACTACTACCCCTAAGAAGCCGAACTCGGCCCTTCGTAAGGTCTGCCGTGTGCGCCTTACCAACGGTTTCGAAGTGTCTTCTTACATCGGTGGTGAAGGTCACAACCTGCAAGAGCACTCTGTTGTTCTGATTCGCGGTGGTCGTGTAAAGGATTTGCCAGGTGTGCGTTATCACACCGTTCGTGGCGCCCTTGACACCTCTGGCGTACAGAACCGTAAGCAGGGTCGTTCTAAGTACGGTACCAAGCGTCCGAAGTCCTAAGGCGTCTTGTTGCGGCGTCTTATGACGCTGGCGTTGTTACCTTAATATGAATATGACGGTCTGATAAGAGTAAGGTCGGGCGGCGCGAATAGCGCAATTAGTCCCGGGTTTACCTGAAGGATCCTTAATTGAGGGCTTATCATGCCTAGAAGAAGAGTTGTAGCTAAACGCGAAATCCTGCCGGATCCTAAGTTCGGAAGTGAGCGTCTGGCGAAGTTCATGAACCACCTGATGGTCAGCGGCAAGAAGTCCATAGCTGAGCGCATCGTTTACGGTGCGTTGGACAAGGTTGCCGAGCGTAGTAGTGAAGAGCCGCTGGAAATCTTCGACAAGGCGCTGGAAACTATCCAGCCGATGGTTGAAGTAAAGTCGCGCCGTGTTGGTGGTGCGACCTATCAGGTGCCGGTCGAAGTTCGTCCTTCGCGTCGCCAAGCCCTAGCAATGCGCTGGTTGGTGGACGCTGCGCGTCGCCGCGGTGAGAAAACGATGGTTCAGCGCCTGGCAGGTGAAATGCTGGATGCCGCTGAAGGCAAAGGCTCGGCTGTTAAGAAGCGTGAAGATGTGCACCGTATGGCAGAAGCCAACAAGGCCTTCTCTCACTATCGTTTCTAAACTCGGCGTTTCTGAGTTTGTGTTTGATTTTGCTGGTTGTGCTGCGCTAAAGAGTTTTTTCGCCATGCTGCAACACACTGCCGCTATCTTTATAGGTGGCGGCGGTGGGATACGCAAAATGAACACTGCTGAATTAACGAGCATTGCCAACTAACGGGAGCTTCACCGTGGCACGCAAAACACCGCTTAATCGCTATCGCAACTTGGGTATTGTTGCCCACGTTGATGCAGGTAAGACAACCACGACAGAACGTGTTTTGTTTTACACTGGCGTAAACCACAAGCTGGGCGAAACCCATGAAGGTGCTTCGACTACTGACTGGATGGAGCAAGAGCAGGAGCGTGGTATTACTATCACCTCGGCTGCTGTTACTACCTTCTGGAAAGGTATGAATCACCAGTTTGATGAGCACCGCATTAATATCATCGACACCCCGGGGCACGTTGACTTCACTATCGAAGTTGAGCGTTCTTTGCGTGTTCTTGATGGTGCTGTTGTTGTACTGTGCGGCTCCTCCGGCGTTCAGCCGCAGACCGAAACAGTATGGCGCCAGGCCAATAAGTATGAAGTTCCGCGTATGGTTTTCGTCAATAAGATGGACCGTACCGGTGCAGACTTCTTCATGGTTGTTGACCAGTTGAAGGAGCGCTTAGGTGCTAACGCTGTGCCAATCCAGATTAACTGGGGTACAGAGGAAGACTTTAAAGGTGTTATCGATCTGATCGAGATGAAGGCTATCCTCTGGAATGAGGAAGACTTAGGCACCTCGTATGAGCTTGTCGATATTCCTGCTGAGCTACAAGAAACTGCTGAAAAATATCGCGAGCAAATGATCGAAGCCGCAGCTGAAGGCTCTGATGAATTGATGGATAAGTACCTCGAAGGTGGGGAACTGACCATTGAAGAAATCAAAGCAGGTCTTCGTGCGCGCACGCTGGCTAGCGAAATCGTTCTAGTGACCTGTGGTTCTGCCTTTAAGAATAAGGGTGTTCAAGCAGTCCTGGATGCGGTTGTTGAGTATCTGCCCTCACCGACAGAAGTTAAAGCAATCGAAGGTGAGTTGGACGACAAGGATGGTACCGTAGCAACTCGTGAAGCGGATGACAGTGCTCCGTTTGCGGCGTTGGCGTTTAAGATCGCTACCGACCCCTTCGTTGGTACCTTGACCTTTATTCGTGTTTACTCAGGCGTTCTTAAATCTGGTGACGGTGTTTATAACTCCGTTAAGCAGAAGAAAGAGCGTGTTGGTCGTATCGTTCAGATGCACGCCAATACTCGTGAAGAGATTAAAGAAGTACTAGCGGGTGATATTGCAGCGTGTATCGGTCTGAAAGATGTGACTACAGGTGACACCCTGTGTGATATCGATCACAAGATCGTACTTGAGCGTATGGAGTTCCCGGATCCGGTTATCTCTGTTGCCGTTGAGCCTAAGTCGAAAGCTGACCAGGAAAAAATGGGTGTTGCACTGGGTAAATTGGCCCAGGAAGATCCTTCCTTCCAGGTGAAAACTGACGAAGAAACCGGCCAGACTATTATTTCTGGTATGGGTGAGCTGCACCTGGATATTCTTGTCGACCGTATGCGTCGCGAGTTTAAGGTTGAGGCCAATATCGGTAAGCCGCAGGTTGCTTACCGCGAAACCATCCGTGGCAGTATTGAGCAAGAAGGCAAGTTTGTGCGCCAGTCAGGTGGTCGTGGACAATACGGTCACGTGCATCTGCGCATTGAGCCGCTTGCTGCTGAAGAGAAGGGCGAAGGCGATGAAGAAATCTTCTTCAAGTTCGTCAACGAAATTGTTGGTGGTGTGGTTCCCAAGGAATACATCCCGGCAGTAGAAAAAGGTGCCTACGAACAGCTGAAGAACGGTGTCATCGCGGGTTACCCGATGATTGACGTTAAAGTCACGCTGTACGATGGCTCTTACCATGACGTGGACTCTAATGAGACTGCGTTTAAGATTGCTTCTTCCATGGCGGTTAAAGAAGGTGCCAGGAAGGCCAAGGCCGTGCTGCTGGAACCGGTGATGAAGGTCGAGGTCGTGACCCCCGAAGATTTCATGGGTGACGTCATGGGTGACCTGAACCGTCGTCGCGGTCTGGTGCAGGGCATGGATGACTCCAGCTCCGGCAAAGTCATCCGCGCAACGGTGCCGCTGGGTGAGATGTTCGGTTACGCAACCGATCTGCGCTCTCAGACCCAGGGCCGTGCGAGCTACTCTATGGAGTTCGCGAAGTACGACGAGGCGCCCTCCAGCGTCGTAGAAGCCGTCATCAACCAAAACGGTTAACCGTTAGCTAACGTAAAGAGGTTATAGCAGTGGCTAAGGAAAAATTTGAACGTTCCAAACCGCACGTCAACGTCGGCACCATCGGTCACGTCGACCACGGTAAAACGACTCTGACAGCGGCTCTGACTCGTGTGTCTGCTGAGGTTTTCGGCGGCGACTGGCGTGAGTTTGATACCATCGATAACGCTCCTGAAGAGCGCGAGCGCGGTATCACCATCGCTACGTCTCACGTTGAGTATCAGTCTGAAGAGCGTCACTACGCGCACGTTGACTGCCCAGGACACGCTGACTACGTCAAGAACATGATCACCGGTGCTGCGCAGATGGACGGCGCAATCCTGGTATGTTCTGCTGCTGACGGCCCGATGCCGCAGACGCGTGAGCACATCCTGCTGTCTCGTCAGGTTGGCGTTCCGTACATCGTTGTGTTCCTGAATAAAGCGGACATGGTCGATGACGAAGAGTTGCTTGAGCTGGTTGAGATGGAAGTTCGCGAACTCCTCGACGAGTACGACTTCCCGGGCGACGACACGCCGATCATCACTGGTTCTGCGCTGATGGCTCTGAACGGTGAAGATGAGAACGGCATGGGTACTACTGCTGTTGCGAATCTGATCAAAGCTCTGGATGAGTACATCCCTGAGCCGGAGCGTGCTATCGACCAGCCGTTCCTGATGCCGATCGAAGACGTGTTCTCTATCTCTGGCCGCGGTACTGTTGTTACCGGTCGTGTAGAGCGCGGTATCGTTAAAGCAGGCGAAGAAGTGGAAATCGTGGGTATCCGCGACACCACTAAAACCATCGTTACCGGTGTTGAAATGTTCCGTAAGCTGCTCGACGAAGGTCGTGCAGGTGAGAACGTTGGCGCCCTGCTGCGTGGTACTAAGCGTGATGACGTCGAGCGCGGCCAGGTTCTGGCTAAGCCGGGCACCATTAACCCGCACACTACCTTCGAAGCAGAAGTTTACGTACTGTCCAAAGAAGAAGGTGGTCGTCACACGCCTTTCTTCAAAGGCTACCGTCCCCAGTTCTACTTCCGTACCACTGACGTAACAGGTACCTGTGAACTGCCGGAAGGTGTTGAAATGGTAATGCCGGGCGACAACGTTAAGATGGTTGTTACCCTGATTGCTCCAATCGCTATGGACGAAGGTCTGCGCTTCGCAATTCGCGAAGGCGGTCGTACCGTTGGTGCTGGCGTTGTTGCAAAAATCGTCAAGTAAGCTTGCTTGATGATTGATCAAGGGGGCTCTTGCGAGCCCCCTTTTCTGCGCACCAATAGCAAATGTTTGACATGGGCTTTTGGCGTGCCTATAATGCGCATCCTTTGAATGCGTGGGTAGACGGCTCGCGCCGTCGACATCCATTGGAGTTTAGGGCAAATGCAGAACCAAAAGATTCGCATTCGGTTGAAAGCGTTCGACCATCGCCTGATTGATCAGTCCACAGCGGAAATCGTTGAAACCGCTAAGCGTACTGGTGCTCAGGTTCGTGGTCCGATCCCGCTGCCGACCAACCGCGAGCGTTACACCATCCTGATTTCACCGCACGTTAACAAAGATGCGCGTGACCAGTATGAGATTCGTACGCACAAGCGTGTGCTCGATATTGTTGAGCCAACCGAGAAAACTGTTGATGCGCTGATGAAGCTCGATCTCGCCGCTGGCGTAGACGTGCAAATCAAGCTCGACTAATTACACTAGACACTTGCGGCCCAGCGCTCATTAATTTTTAGAATGAGCAGCAGCCGCCGCGCCGTGAGGCGCCACACAATGTGCTAGTGGAATGCTCTGGAAAGGGCAGCCATAGCGGGTGATAGCCCCGTACACTATAGGAGACTGAGTATGACTATCGGTTTAGTCGGTAAAAAGGCCGGGATGACCCGTGTCTTTACCGAAGATGGCGCTTCCGTGCCCGTGACCGTTATTGAAGTTGATCCTAACCGTGTGACGCGCGTTAAGACTCTTGAGTCTGACGGTTACGCAGCGGTTCAGGTCACCACAGGTTCTCGTAAAGCCAAGCACCTCACCAAAGCGCAAGCTGGTCAGTTTGCCAAGGCGGGTGTTGAGGCTGGTCGTTCACTGATGGAATTCCGTCTTGCAGAAGGCGAAGAATCTCCGGAAGTGGGTGGCGAACTCACCGTATCCCTCTTCGAAGCTGGTCAAATGATTGATGTGACCGGCACCTCTAAGGGTAAAGGCTTCCAGGGTGCTGTTAAGCGCTGGAATTTCCGTACCCAAGACAACACGCATGGTAACTCCCTGTCGCACCGCGCGCCGGGTTCTATCGGCATGTGTCAGACTCCGGGTCGCGTATTTAAAGGCAAGAAAATGGCCGGTCAAATGGGTAATGCCCGTTGCACCGTGCAGAGCCTTGAGATCGTCCGTGTCGACGCCGAGCGTAACCTGCTGCTGATCAAAGGTGCTGTTCCGGGCGCGACCGGTAGCGATGTTATCGTTCGCAGCGCCGTGAAAGCTCGCTGAAGGGGATAATTACCAATGAATCTGAATCTTGCTGCAGGCACGGGTACCGTTGAAGTAGCCGATGCCACTTTTGGCAAAGAATTCAACGAAGCGCTGGTTCACCAGGTGGTAACCGCCTATTTGGCTGGTGGCCGTCAAGGTACCCGCGCTCAAAAGAACCGTTCCGACGTACGTGGTGGTGGTAAGAAGCCGTGGCGTCAGAAGGGGACCGGTCGTGCACGTGCCGGTACTATCCGCTCTCCGCTATGGCGCAGCGGCGGTGTGACTTTCGCGGCGCGTCCTCAGGACCATAGCCAGAAAGTAAACCGCAAAATGTACCGTGCGGCGATGCGTTCCATCCTGTCTGAGCTAGTACGTCAAGAGCGTCTTGTCGCTGTTGAAGAGTTCAGCGTTGAAGCGCCGAAGACCAAGCAGGTAGCTGCCAAGCTGAAAGAGCTCAACCTTGAGAAAGTGTTGATCGTCACCGAAGAAATTGACGAGAAGCTCTATCTGGCCGCACGCAACCTTCCCCACGTTGACGTGGTGGATGTCGCTGCAGCTGATCCGGTGAGCCTAGTAGCCTTTGATAAGGTTCTGGTCACCGTCTCCGCCCTGCGTAAATTCGAGGAGAAGCTGGCATGAACCAGGAGCGCGTATTTAAGGTTCTGCTTGGACCGCACGTGACCGAAAAGGCCGCGATGGCAGCCGAGCGCAACCAGTACGTTTTCAAGGTGGCATCTGATGCTACCAAACCCGAGATCAAGAAAGCCGTTGAAGCACTATTCGGCAAGAAGGTCGGCAGCGTTCAAGTATTGAACGTGAAGGGGAAAACTAAGCGTACTGCTCACGGCGTTGGCCTGCGTAAGGGTTACCGCAAAGCGTATGTGACCCTGGCTGCGGGTGAAACGCTCGAAGACTTCTCTGGCGCCGAATAAGGGCAGGAGTACGGATAATGGCAATCGTCAAGACCAAACCCACATCCGCCGGTCGTCGCCACGTCGTTAAGATCGTTGGTGAGGAACTGTACAAAGGCCGTGCTTATGCACCGCTTTTGGAGAAACAGTCCAAGTCCGGTGGCCGTAACAACTACGGTCGCATCACCACCCGCCACGTGGGCGGTGGTCACCGTCAGCACTACCGGTTGATCGACTTCAAACGCACCAAGGATGGCATTCCAGCCACCGTTGAGCGTCTTGAGCACGATCCGAACCGTAGTGCGCATATTGCACTACTGAAATATGCAGATGGTGAGCGTCGTTACATCATTGCACCGAAAGGTGTCAGCGCGGGTGACGTGCTGGAATCTGGTGTAAACGCGCCCATCAAAAAAGGCAATGCTTTGCCGCTGCGCAATATTCCGCTTGGTTCTACCGTTCATGGTATCGAACTGAAGCCGGGTAAAGGCGCGCAGATTGCTCGCAGTGCCGGTACTAGCGCTCAGCTGGTTGCTCGTGAAGGTAACTACGCCACCTTACGTCTTCGCTCTGGCGAAATGCGCAAAGTGTTGGCTGAGTGCCGCGCAACTCTGGGCGAAGTGAGCAACTCCGAGCACAGCCTGCGTCAACTTGGCAAGGCCGGTGCGAAGCGCTGGAGAGGCGTGCGTCCGACTGTTCGCGGTGTCGCGATGAACCCGGTGGATCACCCGCACGGTGGTGGTGAAGGCCGCACCAGTGGTGGTCGTCACCCGGTATCCCCATGGGGTGTGCCGACTAAGGGTCACAAGACGCGTAAGAACAAGCGCACCGACAAGCTGATTATCCGTCGTCGTAACAAGACGCGTTAATCGAAATTGCCAAGAACTTAAGAGGTAACGGCTGTGCCACGTTCACTAAAGAAAGGTCCCTTCATTGACCTTCATCTTTTGAAGAAGGTAGAGGCTGCAGTGGAGAAGAACGATCGCAAACCAATCAAGACTTGGTCGCGTCGTTCGATGATCCTGCCCAACATGGTAGGTCTGACTATTGCGGTCCATAACGGACGCCAGCATGTCCCGGTGCACGTCTCCGAGGAAATGGTGGGTCATAAACTTGGCGAATTCGCTGCTACTCGCACATATCGCGGGCATGCTGCGGACAAGAAAGCCAAACGGTAAGCCAGAGAGGATTAAGAGATGGAAGTCACAGCTAAGCTGAGTGGCGCTGCTTTATCCGCACAGAAGGCCCGTTTGGTGGCTGACCAGGTGCGCGGTAAACCGGTCGCCGAAGCTATTGACCTGCTGACCTTCTCACCGAAGAAGGCTGCCAAACTGGTCAAGAAAGTGCTTCAGTCCGCCATCGCGAATGCGGAAGAAAATAACGGCATGGACATCGACGAGCTGCGTGTCTCGACCATCTGTGTCGATGAGGGCGTGACGCTCAAGCGTATCAAGCCGCGCGCCAAAGGCCGTGCGGATCGTATCTTGAAGCGCACCTGCCACATCACCGTCAAGGTAGCCGAGAAGTAGGAGTCGACCAGATGGGTCAGAAAGTCAATCCAACAGGCATTCGACTGGGCATCGTCAAAGACCATGCTTCTGTCTGGTATGCCGAGCGCGGCGCTTATGCCGATAAGCTCAATAACGATCTCGAAGTGCGCAGCTTCCTGGATCAGCGTTTAAAGAACGCTTCCGTAAGCCGCATTCACATCGAGCGTCCGGCTAACAATGCCCGCATCACCATTCATACTGCCCGTCCGGGTATCGTGATTGGCAAAAAAGGTGAAGATGTCGACCGTTTGCGTCGCGATCTAACCGAGATGATGGGTGTTCCGGTTCATGTGAACATCGAAGAAGTTCGCAAGCCGGAGCTGGATGCCAAGCTAGTCGCTGCTAACGTAGCGGGTCAGCTTGAGCGTCGCGTAATGTTCCGTCGTGCTATGAAGCGCGCGGTACAGAACGCAATGCGTCTTGGCGCTGGCGGCATTAAGATTCAGCTGTCAGGTCGTCTGGGTGGTGCCGAAATCGCACGTACCGAATGGTACCGCGAAGGTCGCGTTCCGTTGCACACGTTGCGTGCGGATATCGACTACGCCACTTACGAAGCTCACACCACCTACGGCGTCATCGGCGTCAAAGTGTGGATCTTCAAGGGTGAAATCCTCGGTGGTATTGAGGAAGTACGTGCCAAGGCTAAGCAACAGCAGCCTGCCGGCAACGCGCCCAAGAAGAAAGGTTCCAGGTAAGGGGAGAGCGAGTCGATGTTACAGCCCAAGCGTATGAAATTCCGTAAGATGATGAAAGGCCGCAACCGTGGCCTGGCGCATCGCGGAAGCAAAATCAGCTTCGGGGAGTACGGTCTCAAAGCAACGGGTCGTGGCCGCATCACTGCGCGCCAGATCGAAGCAGGCCGTCGTGCGATCACACGTCACGTTAAACGTGGCGGTAAAATTTGGATCCGCGTCTTCCCTGATAAGCCGATCTCTAAGAAGCCGCTCGAAGTTCGTATGGGTAAAGGTAAAGGTTCCGTTGAGTACTGGGTAGCCCAGATCCAACCGGGTCGGGTCCTGTACGAAATTGAAGGTGTATCCGAAGAGTTGGCCCGTGAAGCATTTGAATTGGCCGCACAGAAGATGCCCTTGTCCACCACCTTTGCTAAACGGACGGTGATGTGATGAAAGCCCAGGAAATTCGTGAAAAGTCCGTAGGAGAGCTGCAAGAGCAACTCCTCGAGCTACTCCGCGAGCAGTTTAACCTGCGCATGCAGAAGGCCACTGGCCAACTGAGCCAGACTCATCTGCTCAAGCAGGTCCGCCGGGATATCGCCCGTGTGAAGACTATGCTCAACGAGAAGGCAGGTGAATAAGATGGCCGAAGAGAAAAAAACACGTACGCTCACCGGCAAGGTGGTGAGCGATAAGATGGATAAATCCATCGTCGTTATGATCGAGCGTCGTGAGCGTCACCCGATCTACGGAAAATACGTCAAGCGCTCCACCAAGCTGCACGCCCATGATGAGGCGAACCAGGCTAAGGCAGGCGATACGGTTTCCATTCAGGAGTGCCGTCCGCTTTCCAAGAAGAAAGCTTGGACGCTGGTCGAGGTGGTTGAGCAGGCTAAGGGTTAATACCTAAAGTCTGCCGATCAGTGCAGTCAGATTAGGTTTGGAGAAAACCGATGATTCAGACTCAGACAATGCTGGATGTCGCTGACAACAGCGGAGCGCGCCGGGTGCAATGCATCAAGGTGTTAGGCGGTTCACACCGTCGCTACGCTCGCGTTGGTGACGTCATTAAGGTAACGGTGAAGGAAGCGATTCCGCGCGGTAAGGTCAAAAAAGGCCAAGTGCTGAAAGCGGTAGTCGTTCGCACCCGTAGTGGCGTCCGTCGTAGTGACGGTTCGCTGATCCGTTTCGATGGAAATGCGGCGGTTTTGTTGAATAATACCAACGAACAGCCGATCGGCACGCGTATCTTCGGGCCGGTAACTCGTGAACTTCGTAATGAGAAGTTCATGAAGATCATTTCCCTAGCGCCTGAAGTGCTGTAAGGAGCGAGGCGGATATGCAAAAGATCAAACGTGACGATGAAGTCATCGTCATCGCCGGGAAGGATAAAGGCAAACGTGGCACTGTTAAGCGGGTACTAGAAAACCGCTTCGTGGTGTCCGGTGTGAATATGATTAAACGTCACACCAAGCCTAATCCCATGGCGGGAAATCAGGGCGGTATCGTCGAGCGTGAGGCTCCGATTCACGCGTCCAACGTAGCCATCTTCAATTCGGAGACCGGTAAGGCGGATCGCGTCGGCTTCCAAGTTAAGGAAGACGGTACCAAGGTACGTATCTACAAGTCGACGCAGACGCAGATCGACGCCTAACGCGAGTCGGGTAGCAAAATGGCGAACTTGAAAGAACGTTATCAAAACGAGGTCGTGGCTCAGCTCAAAGAGCAGTTCAGCTACGCCAACGTAATGCAGGTACCCCGGATCACGAAAGTGACTCTGAACATGGGTATCGGCGAAGCGGTCAGCGATAAAAAGTTGATCGACAATGCCATCGGCGACCTGGAGAAACTCTCCGGTCAAAAACCGTTGGTGACCAAGGCACGCAAGTCCATCGCGGGCTTCAAGGTGCGCGAAGGTTGGCCGATCGGTGTCAAAGTAACACTGCGCTCAGCGCGTATGTGGGACTTCCTGGACCGTTTGGTGAACATTGCGATTCCCCGCGTGCGTGACTTCCGTGGTCTCAATCCGAAGTCTTTTGACGGTCGCGGCAATTACTCAATGGGTGTGCGTGAGCAGATCATCTTCCCGGAGATCGAGTATGATAAGATCGATCGCATCCGGGGGCTGGACGTCACTATCACTACTACCGCCAACACCGACGAGGAAGGTCGTGCGCTACTAGCGGCACTGAACTTCCCGTTTAAGAAATAAGGGTTGGATCATGGCTAAGAAAAGTATGATAGAGCGCGAGCTCAAGCGTACTCAGCTAGTCGAGAAGTATGCGGCTAAGCGCGCAGAGCTCAAGAAAATCATCTCGGACGTGAACGCTTCTGAAGAAGAACGTTTCGAGGCGACGCTGAAGCTGCAGCAACTGCCGCGCGACTCAAGCCCGGTGCGTCAGCGTAACCGCTGCCGCGTGACTGGCCGTCCGCACGGTTTTTACAACAAGTTCGGCCTTGGCCGTAACAAGCTGCGTGAAGCCGCCATGCGTGGCGACGTCCCTGGCCTGAAAAAGTCCAGCTGGTAACGTCACGTCGAATCATCAGGAGCGCACATTAAATGAGCATGCAAGACACTCTAGCGGATATGTTTACCCGTATCCGCAATGCGCAGATGGCCACCAAGGAGACGGCTACCATGCCGTCCTCCAAGCTGAAAGTGGAAGTGGCCCGCGTGTTAAAGGAAGAAGGCTACATTACCGACTTTACGGTGGCTGAAGGCGTTAAACCCGAGCTGACCGTTACTCTCAAATATTTTGAGGGTAAGCCGGTTATTGAGCACATTCAACGGGTTTCCAAGCCGTCTCTGCGCCAGTACAAGGGCAAAGACAACCTGCCTAAGGTCGCCGATGGTCTGGGTATCGCGATTGTCACCACCTCTAATGGTGTCATGACCGATCGTGCCGCGCGCCAAGCAGGCGTCGGTGGCGAAGTCATCTGCACCGTATTCTAGGAGGCTGGAATGTCCCGCATAGCGAAATATCCGGTTAAAGTGCCTGCTGGTGTCGAGATTAAAATCGACGCTGGCCAGCTGACCGCCAAAGGCGGCCAGGGCACGCTATCTATGCCCATTCACCAGGACGTGGTGATTGGTCAAGAAGATGGCCAGCTGACCTTCGCCCCGAGTGAGTCTGCCAAGAGCTGGGCAATGGCCGGTACTACCCGCGCCTTGGTTCAGAACCTGGTAACGGGCGTATCCGAGGGTTTCACAAAAACTCTCGAAATTGTAGGCGTCGGTTATCGTGCCCAAGCTAAGGGCCAGACGCTCAATCTTTCACTGGGCTTCTCGCACCCGGTCGACTATGAACTGCCTAAGGGTGTCTCAGCGGAAACGCCGAAGAACACCGTGATCGTGCTGAAAAGCGCGGACAAGCAGATGCTCGGCCAGTGCGCCGCGGAAATCCGCGCCTTCCGTCCCCCTGAGCCGTATAAAGGCAAGGGTGTTCGGTACGCCGACGAGCAGGTGCGTCGCAAAGAAGCCAAGAAGAAGTAAGGCAGGGTTATGAACGCGAAGAAAGAATCTCGTCTCCGTCGTGCCCGCCGCGCTCGCGCAAAGATCCGCGAGCTGGGCGTGTATCGCCTGTGCGTCAACCGTACCCCGCGTCACATCTATGCGCAGATTATCTCGCCGGATGGTGGCAAAGTGCTAGCCAGTGCTTCTACGCTGGACAAAGCACTGCGCGAGGGTGCGACTGGCAACGCAGAAGCCGCCTCTAAGGTTGGCGCTCTGATTGCTGAACGCGCTAAAGAAGCAGGCATCACCCAGGTGGCCTTCGATCGTGCTGGCTTTAAGTATCACGGTCGCGTTAAGGCTCTGGCCGACGCCGCACGTGAAGGCGGCCTGGAATTCTAAAGGGTTTTACGATGGCGAAGAACGAACAGCAAAGCGGTGATCTGCAAGAGAAGTTAGTGCAGGTCAACCGCGTCGCCAAGGTGGTCAAAGGTGGTCGTATTTTCGGCTTCACCGCGCTGACCGTCGTTGGTGATGGTAAAGGTCGTGTCGGTTTTGGTCGTGGCAAGGCGCGTGAAGTGCCTGTTGCGATCCAGAAAGCGATGGATCAAGCTCGTCGCAACATGGTCAAGGTTAACCTTGCAGGCCATACGCTTCAGTACCCGATAAAAGCCCGTCATGGTGCTTCTAAGGTGTACATGCAGCCGGCTTCTGAAGGTACCGGTATCATCGCTGGCGGCGCCATGCGCTCTGTACTAGAGCTCGCTGGTGTCCATGATGTACTGGCCAAGTGCTACGGTTCCACCAACCCGGTTAACGTGGTGCGAGCGACTGTTAAAGGTCTCTCCTCCATGCAAGCACCGGAAGACATTGCCGCTAAGCGCGGTCTGTCTGTCGAAGCGATCACGGGGTAAGGCACCATGGCAGCAACGATCAAGGTTACCCAGATCCGCAGCACCATCGGCGTTTTGCCCAAGCACAAGGCTACTATGAAGGGCCTGGGTCTGCGTCGCATCGGTCATACGGTTGAGCTGGAAGACACCCCTGCCGTACGCGGCATGATCCACAAGGTTAACTACCTTGTGCGCGTTGAGGGAGAGTAATCCATGAAACTCAATACCCTGAGCCCAGCACCGGGCTCCAAACACGCTGAAAAGCGCGTTGGTCGTGGTATCGGCTCCGGTCTTGGTAAGACCGGTGGCCGTGGCCACAAAGGTCAGAAATCTCGCAGTGGCGGCAGCGTCAAGCCTGGTTTCGAAGGCGGTCAGATGCCATTGCAGCGTCGTTTGCCGAAGTTCGGCTTTACGTCTGCTAAGTCATTGGTATCTGAAGAAGTACGTCTGGCTGAACTTGCTAAGGTTGCCGGTGACGAAGTCACTATGGAAACTCTGAAGCAAGCCAACGTGCTAAAGGATGCGACGCTTCATGCGAAGATCATCCTTTCTGGCGAACTGAAAAAGGCGGTTACCGTTCGTGGTATCAAGGTCACCAAAGGTGCCCGTGAAGCGATCGAAGCCGCCGGCGGCAAGGTAGAGGACTAAATGGCCAAGTCAGGAAATATGCCGGCGATGGGCAGCGGTCTGAGTGAACTGTGGGCGCGTTTGCGCTTCGTGCTCCTCGCCATCGTGGTGTACCGTATTGGTGCCCACATTCCCGTTCCCGGTATCAATCCTGACCAGCTTGCTGCCTTGTTTAGGGAGCAACAGGGCACCATTCTAGGCATGTTTAACATGTTCTCGGGTGGCGCCCTGGAGCGCATGAGCGTCCTCGCCCTGGGCATAATGCCCTACATTTCGGCGTCGATTATCATGCAGCTCATGACTGCGGTCTCCCCTCATCTTGAACAGCTCAAGAAAGAGGGTGAGGCTGGCCGCCGCAAGATTAGCCAGTACACGCGCTACGGCACGGTGATACTGGCTTTCGTCCAGGCTACCGGTATGTCCGTCGGTCTGGCTAGCCAAGGCATCGCATACAGCGCTGACTTCAGCTTCTTTTTCACCGCCGTGATTACATTTGTATCAGGCGCGGTGTTTATGATGTGGCTAGGTGAGCAGATCACCGAGAAGGGCATCGGCAACGGTATTTCGCTGTTGATCTTCGCGGGGATCGTCGCTGGGCTGCCCAGTGCCGTTGGGCAAGCGTTCGAGCTTGCTCGTAATGAAGGTGCCTGGAATGTTCTTCCGCTGTTAGCGCTGTCAGTGCTAGGTATTGCTACCGTTGCGTTTGTGGTGTTCATTGAGCGCGGTCAACGCCGCTTGAAAGTGAACTACCCCAGGCGCCAGGTCGGCAATAAGATGTATGCAGGCCAAAGCAGCTACCTGCCTTTGAAAGTGAATATGGCTGGTGTTATTCCAGCAATCTTCGCTTCCAGTATTTTACTCTTCCCGGCCTCTATTGGTCAGTGGGTGGGTGCTGGCGAAGGAATGGAGTGGTTACAGCGTGCATCACAAGCGTTAGGCCCCGGCCAACCGCTTTACATCTTGCTTTTCGCGGCGGCAGTGGTATTCTTCTGCTTCTTTTACACAGCGCTGGTCTTCAACCCCAAGGATGTGGCTGACAATCTTAAAAAGTCAGGCGCCTTCCTGCCGGGCATTCGCCCCGGCGAGCAGACCGCTCGCTATATCGATAAAGTAATGACTCGTCTTACTTTGTTCGGTGCCTTGTATATCACTGCGGTTTCCTTGATGCCCCAGTTCTTGATCGTTGCGTGGAACGTGCCGTTTTTCTTCGGCGGAACTTCGCTTCTGATCGTGGTTGTGGTCATCATGGACTTCATGGCCCAGGTGCAGTCGCATCTCATGTCGCATCAATATGACTCGGTGATGAAGAAGTCCAACCTGAAAGGCTACGGTAGCGGCGGCATTATGCGCTGAGGCGCGCCGTTGCGATTTGGAGAGAACGATGAAAGTTCGAGCTTCCGTAAAGAAGATGTGCCGTAATTGTAAGATCATTCGACGCAATGGCGCTGTCCGCGTCATTTGTATCGAACCGCGGCACAAACAGCGCCAGGGTTAATACCTGGGTTGTTTTTAAGCGGGTGCCGGCATACCCCTTGCCATAAGGCTTATAAAGGGGTATGCTGTTGCGCCTTTTGTAGATGAACAAACGAGCAAGCCGCTCAAATTTCGGAGTAAGCTGATGGCCCGTATTGCAGGCGTCAATATCCCGGACAACAAGCATGCGGCGATCTCGCTGACCTATATCTTCGGGATTGGCCGTACCCGCGCTCAGCACGTTTGTGCTGCTGCCGGTATCGCGCCTACTACCAAGATCCAGGATCTATCTAGCGATGAGCTGGATACCCTGCGTTCTGAAGTTGGTAAGTACACCGTAGAAGGCGACCTTCGTCGTGATGTTACGCTTAACATTAAGCGTCTCATGGACTTAGGCTGCTACCGTGGTCTGCGTCATCGTCGTAGTCTTCCGCTGCGTGGTCAGCGGACTAAGACTAACGCGCGTACCCGTAAGGGCCCGCGTAAGCCGATCCGCAAATAACACGCAGGCTCTTTAATAGAGAGCTGACGTTAAGACAGGAATAGACATCAACATGGCTAACCCGCGTAGTAACCGTAAAAAGGTTAAAAAGCAGGTAGTGGACGCCGTAGCGCATATCCACGCCTCTTTTAACAACACGATCGTGACGATCACAGACCGCCAGGGCAACGCTCTTTCTTGGGCGACAGCCGGTGGTTCGGGTTTTCGTGGTTCTCGCAAGAGCACCCCGTTCGCTGCTCAAGTGGCAAGTGAGCGTGCAGCAACTGCTGCAGCCGAGTATGGTGTGAAAAACGTAGACGTGCTGGTCAAGGGCCCCGGTCCAGGCCGTGAATCCGCCGTGCGCGCTCTCAATGCCGCCGGCTTCCGCGTGCAAAGCATCACTGACGCGACGCCCATTCCTCATAATGGCTGCCGTCCGCCTAAGAAACGCCGCGTTTAAGGAGACAGATTCATGGCTCGTTATATTGGACCGAAGTGCAAACTGTCTCGTCGTGAAGGCACCGACCTCTTTTTAAAGAGCGGTGTTACTCCCTTCGAGAAAAAGTGTAAATCCGAGCAGATCCCGGGTGTACACGGCCAGCGTCGTCAGCGTCTTTCCGACTACGGCTTGCAGCTTCGTGAGAAGCAGAAAGTACGCCGTATGTATGGCGTACTCGAAAAGCAGTTCCGCAACTACTACAAAGAAGCCGCTCGCCTGAAAGGTGCGACTGGTGAAGTATTGTTGCAGTTGCTTGAATCCCGACTGGATAACGTCGTCTACCGCATGGGCTTTGGCTCGACTCGCTCTGAAGCGCGTCAGCTGGTCAGCCACAAGGCGATTTCCGTGAACGGCCGCACCGTTAACGTTGCTTCCTACCAAGTGAAGCCCGGTGACGTTGTTTCTGTTCGCGAAAAGGCGAAGAACCAAGCACGTATTCAACACTCGTTGACCATTGCGGCCAACCGTGGCGATATCGCTTGGATCGAAATCGACGCCAAGAAGATGGAAGGCACTTTCAAGGCTCTGCCTGAACGCGGTGACCTGACTGCCGACATCAACGAAAACCTGATCGTCGAGCTGTACTCCAAGTAAGCAGTTTGATTTACATTTCTGCTTCTTGAGACCTGGGCGGGGTAGCAAAGCTAACCGCCCAGATGCTCTTGAGTAGTGTGCTCTAGAGTACTCAGTATCCGTTTGGCAGCCTGAAAGGTGTTCATATGCAGCGTTCAGTGACAGAGTTTCTTCGTCCTCGTGACATCAAGGTCGAAGAAATCAGCGCACATCATGCCAAAATCGTTCTCGAACCGTTCGAGCGCGGCTTTGGTCACACCCTGGGGAATGCACTTCGTCGCATTCTGCTTTCGTCCATGCCCGGCGCTGCCGTGGTAGAGGCTGAAATTGCCGGTGTAGAGCACGAATACAGTGCGCTCGAAGGGGTGCAGGAAGATGTCATCGAAATCCTCCTGAACTTGAAAGATGTTGCGATCAAGATGCACAGCCGCGATGAGGCGGTGCTCTCGCTGAACAAGCAGGGCCCAGCTGTCGTCACCGCTGGCGACATTGCGCTTGATCATAGCGTCGAAATCGTCAACCCGGATCACGTCATTGCTCATGTCAATGAAGGTGCCGAGCTGAAAATTCAGCTTAAGGTAGCGCTGGGTCGTGGTTACGAACCGGCTGACGCTCGTGGCTCTGATGAAGAGACACGTGCAATTGGCCGCCTGCAGCTGGATGCCACCTTCAGCCCTGTTCGCCGTGTTTCCTATTCGGTTGAAGCCGCTCGTGTTGAGCAGCGCACCGACCTCGATAAGTTAATTATCGATCTGGAAACCGACGGTACACTGGATCCGGAAGAGGCTATCCGTCGCAGTGCGACCATTCTGCAAGAGCAGCTGGCCGCCTTCGTCGACCTGGAAGCTGATAAAGAGCAGGAAGTCGAAGAGGAAGAGGATCTTGTTGATCCTATCCTATTGCGCCCCGTAGACGATCTTGAGTTGACAGTTCGCAGCGCTAACTGCCTAAAAGCCGAGAATATTTACTACATTGGTGATCTTATCCAGCGCACTGAAGTTGAGCTGCTGAAGACACCGAATCTTGGTAAAAAGTCTTTGAATGAAATCAAAGACGTATTGGCAGCGCGCGGCTTGTCCCTCGGCATGCGGCTGGAAAATTGGCCACCCGCTAGCCTGAAGGACGACAAGGCCTCCGCGTGAGTGTCGACTCGAGTCCCAGTTTGGTAAGGAATTACAACCATGCGTCATCGTAAGAGTGGTCGTCATCTGAATCGTACCAGCTCGCATCGTCAGGCCATGTTCAAGAACATGTCTGTCTCGCTGGTCGAACATGAAGTCATCAAGACAACCCTGCCTAAGGCCAAGGAATTGCGTCGCGTTATCGAGCCGCTAATTACCCTAGCCAAGCAGGATAGCGTTGCAAACCGCCGTTTGGCATTTGCCCGCACGCGCTCCAAAGAAGCCGTCGGCAAACTGTTCAACGAGCTAGGTCCGCGTTATGCCGAGCGTCCGGGTGGTTACATCCGCATCCTCAAGTGCGGTTACCGCACAGGCGACAACGCGCCCATGGCGTTCGTTGAGCTGGTTGACCGTCCGGTTGTTGAAGAAGCAGCTGCAGAAGAGTAAGTCTCTGCGTTGTTGCTCAACAAAATGAAAGCCGACCCCTTAGGGTCGGTTTTTTTTTGGTCTATTCATTTCATTGCGTTTTCAACTTTTATACTGCTTTCTTAATTCACTTGAAGAGTTACCGTGCTAGTCTTAGATTTCTTAGTGTGGCAAGTAGATTAATGGTTGGTAGTGTGACATCACAGCAAAACAAGAAAGGGGCATGTATGGCAACAAGGGGAATATGCGCAACGATCGTCGCGCGTTGGTGGCTTCCGCTGTCGTTAATGGTATTGCTGCTAAGCACGATATCGAGTGCTCATGCAAATCCGCGTTATGCTGGGATTGTTGTGGATTTGGAAAACGGAGAGGTGCTGTACGCCGAGAATGCCGATGAGCGTCGCTACCCCGCATCGTTAACCAAAATGATGACGCTTTATCTTACATTTGAAGCATTGGAGAGTGGCCAGCTCAGTCTTAATCAGCCGCTTCCTGTGTCTGCTCAAGCTGCCGCCATGCCTGCTGTAAAACTGTGGCTTTCTGCAGGTAGTACCATTCCTGTTGATTCTGCTATTCGTGCGTTGGCAGTGCGCTCTGCTAATGATGTTGCCGTCGTGGTGGCTGAAGCATTAGGTGGTAGCGAGCAGCGTTTCGCTCAGCTGATGACCGCAAAAGCGCGCGAGCTAGGCATGAATGCCACCACGTTCCGCAATGCCTCGGGTCTACCTGATGATCAGCAGGTCACCACGGCACGGGATATGGTGACACTCTCTGTGCGCGTGATGCAGGACTTCCCACAGTACTACCACTACTTTGGGCTCCAGGAGTTCACCTATCGTGGTACCCGGCACACCAGCCATAACCGCTTAGTGAAAAACTACCCCGGTGCAGATGGCCTTAAAACCGGCTTCATTCGTGCATCTGGTTTCAATGTAGCGACAACGGCCGTCCACGGGGATCGCCGTATGGTGGGCGTTGTTATGGGTGGCTTTAGTGGGTCATCTCGTGATTCTCATATGGCCAACCTGTTAGACCGTAGCTTTGCTCGTGCAGCGCTGCGTGACCAGCAAACGTGGCTGGCCAATACCACTTTTTCTAGAGAGTTTATGGCTTTCTCTGGCTCTAACGCGCCTAGCCAACGCCCCATGTCGACACCGCCAGCCTCTAATCGCCCTGTCATGGCCAGTAATGTAACGATTTCGAATAATACAGCGGCTTCGAATAATTTGGCAGCGACAACCCTTTCTCCTTCACCAGCGTCTGCACCGGCTGTTGAAATTGAAGATCGTCTCGCGCGCTCAATGGAGGCACCGACAGAAGTTCCTGTCACCCGTAGACCAGACCCGGTGAACGCTTTTATTGAACGTGAGCGCGAATTGGCAGCTACGCCTCAACGGTCTGTTACTGCTGGTGATTGGGGTATCCAGGTAGGTGCTTTTAGCCAGGCAGCGCGAGCAGAGCAGTTGGCACGTCAGGCAGCGCAGCGCCTGCCTCATGAAGTGGGGGGGCGGGTTGCTATCGATACTTTAGCTGGTCAAACGCCGGTATTCCGCGCCAGGGTTGTCGCCTTGGACGAAGCACGCGCCAGACGCGCTTGTAGAACGCTCCAGGCGCAGGGGATGGAGTGCATGGTGGTCAACGCAAGTTTGTAAAGCCACGTTAGATCCGCAGCCCCGTCAGTGACACATTGGCGGGGTTTTTTATTAGTTGTTAATCCCGGCTGATAAAGTGTCCAAAGGGCAAAAGGAGAGCGTCGTGACAACGTCGTTAAAAGGTATCCTGTGCATGTGCTTAGGAGTTCTGTTCTTAGCGCTCGGTGATGCGGTATCGAAGTGGCTAGGCGAGGTCCATTCGCCGCTACAGATTATTTTCTTTCGTACGCTCGTGTCATTACCGCTCATTGCCCTGTTGGCGCATTTTGCAGGCGGATTGCGCAAGTTGCATACCAAGCGCCCCCGTGTACACCTTCTCAGAGGATTGATTTATACCGCCACGATGGTGTGTTTTGTCTGGGGGCTAACCCTGCTGCCACTCGCAGAGGCCACGGCAATCGCTTTTGTGGCGCCCTTGTTTGTAACGCTGCTTTCAGTGCCGTTGCTTGGCGAGCGAATCGATCCACCCGTATTAATAGCGTCGTTAGTTGGCTTTGCTGGCGTGCTGATTGTGGTTCGCCCCGGCGGTGATGCGTTCCAGCTCGGCACGCTAACCCTCTTGGGAGCGGCTTTCTTTTATGCACTGATGATGATTACTGCGCGGCGCTACGGTGCTAGGGAGCACCTGTGGGCAATGGTGTTCTACATGACGTTAGTGCCCTTTATCGTCACTGCTCTGAGTTTGCCCTGGGTTTGGCAAACCCCAGAGCCCTGGCACTGGCTTGGCTTTTTGGTCTCGGGTGTTTTGGGTATTGGCGCGACCGCGTTTATTACCCTGGCATTCCGCTTTGCCCCTGCCGCGATTGCTGCTCCATTTGATTACACCGCAATGCTGTGGGCGGTGCTGCTTGGCTGGTGGTTCTGGGGAGAGCTGCCAGATCTGTGGGTATGGGTGGGCAGTGTGCTGATTATGGGCAGCGGATTAGCAATTGCTTACCATGACCGCCGTACGACGCTGAAACCCCGCCCAACGGCGTAAAACGCGGCTGTTATTAATCGTCATATGTGTCAAAAGAGGCTTGTGGTCGTTACTTTTTGATCTGGGTCAGCAAAGTAGATAGCTGAGCAAGACAGGCTGTTTGAGCTGGTTATAATCCGGCTCTTTCATCACTGCGCACGCGCGCCATCGTCCTGATAACGGTGACTGTCTATGCAAGCTCCCGAATTACTCTCGCCTGCCGGTACCTTTAAAAATATGCGTTACGCGTTTGCTTATGGGGCAGATGCCGTTTATGCAGGTCAGCCGCGCTACTCTCTCCGGGTGCGTAACAACGATTTTAAAATCGATAATTTGCATCGTGGTATTGAGTACGCACATGCGCGAGGTAAGAAATTCTATGTTGCTTCCAACATTGCTCCGCACAACAGCAAGCTGACAACGTACCTACGGGATATGGAGCCTGTCATTGAGGCCGGTCCCGATGCGTTGATCATGTCAGACCCGGGCCTGATTATGATGGTTCGCGATCGCTGGCCAGATCAAGAGATCCACCTGTCGGTGCAGTCCAATGTCGTCAATTGGGCCGCCGCTCAATTCTGGCAGCGCCAAGGTATTCGCCGCATTATTTTGTCGCGGGAACTATCCCTTGAAGAGATTGGCGAAATACGCGCAGAGTGCCCAGGCTTAGAGATCGAAACCTTCGTTCATGGTGCGCTATGTATTGCCTACTCAGGACGCTGCCTGCTGTCTGGCTATTTTAATCACCGCGACCCCAACCAAGGCACCTGCACGAATGCCTGTCGTTGGAAATATAACACCATAGCAGCCACTCAAGATGATACGGGTGACCTGTTGCCAGCTCAGCACGTCGCTGAAACGGCGGTGGCCGACCAGGACGAGCTCTCAGCGCTGATCGAGGATGTCACTCGCCCTGGCAAGCTGATGCCTGTGTATGAAGATGAGCATGGCACCTACATTATGAATTCCAAGGATTTGCGTGCAGTACAGCACGTGGCGCGACTGACAGAAATGGGAGTAGCATCGCTTAAGATCGAAGGGCGGACAAAGTCTCATTACTACGTCGCACGGACCGCACAGGTTTACCGCCGCGCCATCGATGATGCCGTTGCTGGCCGCCCCTTTAATATGGGATTAATGGATGAGCTGGAGAACTTAGCGAACAGAGGGTATACCGAAGGCTTCTATCGCCGCCATGTTCACGATGAATTTCAAAGTTATCAGCAGGGTAGCTCCATCGGTGTGCACCAACAGTTTGTCGGTGAAGTGCTGGGCTACGATCCTGTTCGTGGCTGGTTAGACATCGAGGTTAAAAACCGCTTCGAAGTGGGGGATAGCATGGAACTCATGTTGCCAGGTGGCAATCACCGCTTCGTGCTTGAACACATGGAGAACGTTCGCGGCGAAGCCCAGCGCGCTGCACCTGGCTCAGGGCACCGAGTTCGCCTCCCCGTGCCAGGTGTTAGCATTAGCCCGGAGCAGAGTGAATTTGCGCTTTTAATGCGCGATCTTGATCCACCCCGAAAAGCTCAATTTGTATCGTTAGGCACTGCTATTAGCTAAACGCGTAGACATCCATCGCCAGTACGCCATGTTCCACGCTGTGGTGTAACTGAGTTCCATCTCCGCCTGCCCCCATGGCCACCAGTAAGGGCTGGAAGTGTTCTGGGGTCGGGTGGTTTTCCAGCGCTTTTGGAGCACGCTCCCAGTGAAGTAATGCCTGGCGATCATTGTCTTCAATATGTTCGCTAACCCACTGGGCAAACTCATCTACCCAGGCGGGGGTGGGGCTCCCTTGGGGCAGGGTTTCATATAAGTTATGGGTTAGGCTGCCCGAGCCAATAATCAGAACCCCTTCTTTTCGCAATGCCGATAGGCGCTCGCCGAGCGTGACTAGCGCGTCATTTTCCCAGCGCACAGGTAGCGACAGGGAAACGACCGGTACATTGGCCTCTGGAAACATCAGCGAAAGTGGTACCCAGGCGCCGTGATCAAGGCCGCGCTCAACGCGCTCAGCACCCAATAATACTGCAATTTGTTCCGCCAATTCAGGGTTGCCAGGGGCCGGATACTGGCACTCAAAAAGGGCTTGTGGAAACCCGCCAAAATCATGAATCGTTTCTGGTTGTGCGCTAGTACTGACCTTGAGCGTGAGGCTCTCCCAGTGGGCTGATACGACGACCACCGCGCGAGGGGAGAGGCGTTTTCCCAGCTCGCGTAGGAAAGCGTGGGCCGGCGTTTTATTCAGCGCCAACATGGGGGAACCATGGGAAATAAACAGGCTGGGTAGCATTTTAGTACCTCCGTTAGCCTATAGCGGGCTAATGATGCCCGCACAAGCCGAAGCCAATGCGGGCAGAGCGGTTAAGCGAATTTGCGGCTGACAACAGCGCTACCGCCACCTAGGCCTGCCTGTACCACCAGAGCAATCGCCCAGAAAATAGGGAATTCCCAGCCACCACCCGGGTTTGAGAACAGCCAGCCGTTACCCAGGTGTACCGAGGCTGCACCTAGCAGCACGGGTACTAGAGCAAGGCTTACCCAACGAGTATAGATGCCCAGTAAAAGTGCTAGGCCACCACCTACTTCGGCAGCAATGGTTAAGTAAGCAAGAACACCCGGTAAGCCCAGGGATTCAAAATAGCTGACAGTGCCTGGCAGGGTGAAGACAAACACCTTAAGCAAGCCGTGAGCTAAGGCCATTACGCCTAAACTGATACGTAGCAAGGCGGTGGCATGGAGGGTGAGTGGTGAAGTATTAGCAGTGGTCATAGCCGTCTCTCTTAGTCGCGAGCATCACGTTGGATGCGATAGTGCCACTTTACAGATGAAAGCCACTGAGATAATCCACTGTTAATGCACTTCACTGTTGCGATAAAGGCGACAATCCGAGCTCAATTTCCCATACTGGTGGGTCACCCCACGCCGCCGCTAATAACTCAATAAAGCGCTCTACTTTGGCAGGTAAATAGCGTCGGGCTGGATAAAGCGCATGGATGTCTAGCAACGCAGGCGGCAGATTCTGCAAAATCGGCACTAGGCGCCCGTTCGCAATGCTATCAGTCACTAAAAAGCTGGGCTGTTGCGCTATCCCTAAGCCTGCTTCAGCTGCATGCGTCAGCATATCGCCATTATTACTCTCTAGGGGGCCAGAAATACTAAGTAGTTGATGACCAATCCGCCAATCGCCACTGTTTTGGCCGCTTCGGTAGCGAAGGCAGCGGTGAGATGCCAAGTCTTCACTAGTCAGCGGCGTGCCATACTGGGCGAGGTAATCAGGTGATGCGCAAAACAGCATCCGGCACTGGGTGAGCCGTCGCGCCACTAAGCTAGAGTCGGGCAGGTTGCCAATACGAATGGCGACATCGTAGCCCTCTTCCAGCAAATCAACGCGGCGGTCGTTTAGATCCAAACGCACCTCAAGCCCAGGGTGCGTTTGCATAAACTGTGCAACCAGCGGTGAAAGATAGCGTGTGCCGAAGCTCATCGGGCCATTGATGCGCAACTGCCCGCTCACCGTACTGGTGCCACTGCCGATTTCTGCCGCTGCCTCGTCCAAAGCGATCAGAATGCTTTGCGCACGAACGAGATAGCGTTCTCCCGCTTCAGTGAGGTGCAGCCGCCGGGTGGTGCGCTGAATAAGCCGAGCACCCAATGCCTCTTCAAGCGCCATCACTTGGCGAGATACCCGCGTGCGAGAAAGGTCTAGCGCCTCGGCCGCGCGGGTATAGCTACCCAGCTCAGCGACCTTTACAAACGCCGCGATATGGTCGAGCTGGGTCATTGCGCGTGGAATGCCTGTGCAGCCAGGCGGGGGTCTGGCTGACCACAAATAGCAGAAATAACCGCAACACCGTTTGCCCCAGCGGCTTTCACTTGAGCCATGTGTTCAGCTTTTAGTCCGCCAATCGCGACACTGGGAAGTTGGCAAGCATTGGCAAGCCGTGCCAGCCCATCAAAGCCAATTGGCTGGGCGTGGTCTTGTTTACTGCCAGTTGCAAACACGGGCCCTAAACCGACGTAATTGAGCAATTCGACAGGTGCCTCCTGAAGTTGGGCTAGGGTGTTAATCGAAAGCCCGATAATGGCGTGTTGGCCAAGAGTGGCTCGCGCTGCTTGAACAGCTGTGTCGCTTTGCCCGACATGTAAGCCATCCGCTTGGCTGGCGAACGCCACGTTCAGGCGATCATTAATGATCAGAGGGACACCACTGCCAGCCAACATCGCTTTGAGACGTTTGGCCTGGGCGATCATGTGCTCGTCACTAGCGTGTTTATCGCGTAGCTGCACCATGGTAATGCCGCCCTGCACAGCAGCTTCAACGGTTTTTTCCAGACCCATGCCAGCGCACAGACCAGCATCGGTGACTAAATAGAGTGAAAGATCAAACGGCATGCACCGCCTCCCATTGAGCAAGAGTCGAAAGGTCGTCAGGGGATAATTGATACAGCGCATCCAATAGCGCCACCTGGAAACTGCCAGGGCCTTGAGCCTGCTCGCCTGCACGGCTTCCAGCGATGCTGAAACACGCCAAGGCGGCCAAGCTGGCCTCCAGCGGCTGCTCGCGGCTTGCGGCCACAAAGCTTGCCACCAGCGCACTCAATCCGCAGCCCAAGGTAGTCACGCGAGGCATGAGTGCGTGCCCACCTTTAAGCCGATAATGATCCGTGCCATCGGTGATGAAATCGCTCTCGCCAGTGACCGCCACCACGCAGCGATGTTGCTGTGCTAACGCAATGGCTGCGGTTGTAGCTTCTTGGGTGCTAGCAGTCGCATCGACTCCACGCCCTTGGCTGGCGAGTCCGTTAAGTGCCTGAATTTCTGAGGCGTTGCCACGAATAACGCTAGGCTGATAAGCCAGCAGCGTCTCGCAAACACGCAGGCGAAATGTGGTAGCACCAACAGCCACAGGGTCAAGCACCCACGGAATATGGTTTTCATGAGCAGTGCGCGCGGCGACTGCCATGGCGTCAGCCCAAGGGGAAGAGAGGGTGCCAATATTAATGGACAGCGCGCCAGAAATAGCCGTGAACTCCGCCACTTCTTCTTGAGCATGCAGCATGGCGGGGGAAGCACCTGTCGCCAATAGCAAGTTAGCGGTGCTATTCATCGCCACATAGTTGGTAATGCAATGTACCAGCGGTGTGGCAGCGCGCAGATCGCGGAGATAATCGCCGAGTGGGCGTGAAGGCATAATATCCTCCCGGCTGGGAGGTGATGCAGTTGCACCACGACTCCCTACGCCGGTGTTATCCGGTTCAGGTTCAAAGGGTGCTTCTCAGCCCGTTAAGCAAGGGCGCCCCTGTCGTGATGGTACTATCCTTGGCTTAGATCAATCTGTAAAGCCTGGGAAACGCTATGAGCAAATATCAACGAAACGAGATGCGTGTTCCGTAGGTGAGCATCTCATCAGGCGTTATCGCCTTACCCTCAACACCAATCATTTCATCGCCACACTGGTCGGCAAACGTAAGCACGCCATGAGTGAGGCCCAGCTGTCCAAGGGTGTCGCGAATCTCACCGGTGCCCAAAAACGTGCTGACATGCCCCTCAGCACTGGTTAAATCAGAAACACCGTTCGCGTGATGGAAGCGAACCTTATAGATACCATCCATTGATTCAACTTCCACAATCGGTGAAAAGCCATTGTGTATGGCATGGGCTAACTGCTTTAACGTTATGTGGTCACCGAGGGTCATATCAATCGCGGTCATGGAAAACTCCTGTGGGCGCCTCAAAGGTGGGGCATCGCTCATGTTGCGGGAACTGCTTTTTGTAAAGTTTATGAATAATAAGTGTAGGGGTTTTGTTTAGTATTGCCAGTGTGCTTAATGTGACACTGCGTTAGTGAATCCTACATGCTTGTAAGGGCTGGTATTATGGCTCTAAAGCCCCCATGGTAAGCGGTAAGTGAGGCTCAATGGATTCAATGATCAGCATTAGCGACAGGAGAGCAAAATGAGTTTTCAAGGCGAACAACATTCCGGCGTCGCGCCCGTAGCGCCGCAAACCCAAGGGTTTCGCTTAAATCACACCATGCTGCGGGTGAAGGATCCCGAACGTGCGCTAGCGTTCTACTCTAAGGTTTTTGGAATGCAGGTGCTACGCCGATTGGATTTCGAAGAGATGCAGTTTTCGCTCTACTTCCTAGCCAATCTCGAAAGCAGCGATAACGTGCCAGAAGACAGTCAAGCACGCACTGCCTGGACCTTCAGTCAGAAAGGCTTGCTGGAGTTGACGCATAATTGGGGCACAGAAGATCAGCAGGACTTTGCCTATCATGACGGTAACGCTGAGCCTCAAGGGTTTGGTCATATCTGCTTTAGTGTGCCTGACTTAGAAGCTGCTCAAGCATGGTTTGATGAGCATGAGGTGACGTTCATCAAGCGCGCGGACCAGGGCAAGATGAAAGACGTTATCTTTGTCAAAGATGCAGATGGCTACTGGATCGAAGTGATTCAGGCAGACCGCATGGCAGCCATGGGCGACTAATATGGCCCACTTGCTGTTTCGGCTACGCCACGTGACCGATGAAGAGGCGTTAGAAGTACGCCAATTGCTAGATGAGCAGGGCTTTGATGTCTATGAAACCCAGGCGGGCTTTTTTCGCCTGGGTGTCGATGCAATTTGGCTACGTAACACTGCTCAGCGCGAGGCCGCTGAAGCGGCATTGGCGGCGTATCAGGAAAAGCGTCAAGCTAAAGCACGGCGAGAGCACGAAGAAGCGGTTGCCAGTGGCAATGCACCAACATTATGGCGGCGCTTCCTCGCCCACCCCGTGCAAGTCGTACTGGTAATCGTTGCCGTGGTGCTGATCGCCCTATTAACGCTGCTGCCGTTTATTGGCTTGGTAGGCTAGATTTGTAAACAGTTTTGTAGATTAGCTGGGTAGCTTAACAGTGGCTAAGTGCCCGCGTTTTAGATAAAGCTGCACGCCTTCATTACCCGCGCGTAACTGAGGTGCCGCACCTACTGGGTAGCGGCACCAACTGCCGGTAGCATATTCCTGCTCATCACTGAGCAGAGAGCCTTCCAGTACAAACAGCTCTAAACCACCGGCAAGCGGTGGATAAGACACTAGTGTATTGGCTTCCCAGCGCTCTAGGCTGACTCGTTCTGGGCCATACTGTTTTGAACTATAGGTGTGCAGCATTTTGTAAGTAATACCTGGCCGTCGGTCGGGCTGCCAGGGCAGCCTATGGGCAGGCACGGCCAGTTGCAGAATATCGTTTTCATCAAACTGGTGTAGCTTCACCAGAATAAGTGCGCCTTCTTCCCCTATTTGCGGGGTATGACCAGTGCCAATCGGGTTGCGTAAGTAGCTGCCTGCCGGGTAACGGCCATGCTCATCGGCAAAGACACCTTCCAGCACTAAAATTTCTTCACCACCACCATGAGTATGGCGGTTGAACTGGCTGTTGGGCGCGTAGCGTACCAAGCTAGTGGCTCTGGCGACTTCGTCGCCAATGCGGTCTAGCATCATGCGCTCTACACCCGCGCTGGGGGAGTCCACCCAATGGTACTGATCCGGCGTGACACTGGCAAAGTGGCTAAAATCGGCGTTCAGGCGCATGGTGTTGGCTCTTTGCAGGGGGGAATTTACAGAGATGAAAATTTACAGCAGTAGTGCAAGTCTCCCCATCCCTGGGACAAAATGCAACGCAAAAAAATACCGCCCTGCGGCGGTATTCAATAGTTAACTTTTTGGCTTAATGCTCATGACCATGATGATCGTGTTCATGAGCATGATCGTCATGACCCGGTTCAGCTAATGCTGAGTGCAGCACGTTCGCATTATGACGCATCATGCCTAGGTAAGTGCTGGCATCGCCTTCGCTGGCCAGTGCATCGGCATACAGCGTGCCAGCAATCGGCAGGCCAGTTTCTTCGGCAAGCTGATTAATGATGGCTTGGTTGGTCATGTTCTCGTGGAACAGCGCCTGCACGTTTTCCTGTTCGATGACATCCACCAGCGCGGCCATGCTGGCACCGCTGGGGTCAGCCTCGGTAGAAAGGCCGACAGGGGAAAGAAAGTTCACCCCATAAGCGTTTGAGAAATAGCCAAACGAATCATGGCCGGTAATCACGCTGGCAGAAGCGGGAATATCGCTCAGCAAATCACGAATTTCATGATCAGCCTCGTCTATTGTCGCTAAATAGCGCTCAGCATTCGCTTGATAACTTTCAGCATTAGCACTGTCTGCTTCGATTAAGCCATCGCGAATATTGGTAACGTAGACCTTTGCCTGCTGTAGATCCTGCCATGCGTGAGGGTCGTCATCACCATGGTCATGTTCACTGTGATCGTGCTCGTCGTGCCCGTGGCCATGATCGTCGTGGCCATGATCGTCATGGCCGTGTTCTTCATGATCGTGTTTGGCAAAGGCGCGGGGTTGAATGCCGTTGGTTGCGGTGACCAATGCACCCGTATAGTCGCTAGACTCAATCAAACGCTCCATCCAGCCCTCAAACAGCAGTCCGTTAAAGACCACCACATCTGCGCTGGCCAGCGCGCGGGCGTCGCCTGGGCTTGGCGAATAAACATGCGCATCGCCGTCAGGGCCGACAAGCGACGTTACGTCAACGTGCTCGCCGCCCACGTTTTCGACCATATCAGCCAAGATAGAGAAGCTGGTAACTACCTGGACACGGTCGTTAGCCATTGCCGCAGGCAATGCCAGCATGGCCGAAACACCCACCCACCAGCGCGATGAAGAGAAAAGCGACATATAACGCTCCTACAAAAATAACAAAGAGTTATGACGACTGTTCAAGCGCCAGCGGCGTTGTCTTACGCCGCAGCTTAGCGGCTAAGCTGTGATAGCGGCCGAACAGTGCCGACAGTAGATAACCCACCCCAGCCAGCAGAATAATGCTCGGCCCTGACGGGGTATCAAGATGAAACGAAATCAATAGCCCGCCGGTACTGGCGATCATGGCCAATACCACGGCAATACCTATCAAGCCTTCCAGCCGCTTGCTCCAAAACCGCGCCGCAGTGGCAGGCAGCATCATTAAACCCACCGCCATTAACGTGCCCAAGGTTTGGAAACCCGCGGTTAAATTAAGCACCAATAGCCCTAAAAAAACGCTATGTACCCAGCTGCTACGGCGGCTTTGCCCGCGTAAAAACAGCGGGTCTAAACACTCCACGACCAACGCGCGGAAAATGATCGCCAAAATAATCACAATCAGTGTGCTGATAGAGGCAATGAGCAGTAGCGCAGTGGAGTTAATCGCCAAAATTGAGCCGAACAGCACATGGGTTAAATCCACGCTGCTGCCACCCATAGAAATGAGTAATACTCCGGCCGCTAGCGAGATAATAAAAAAACTCGCCATAGCCGCATCTTCCCGCTGGCCGCCCATTTTCGACACTGCACCGGCAAGTAAGGCCACCATCACGCCGAACAGAACGCCCCCGGCGCTCATCACCGGCAGAGAGAACCCTGCGAGTAAAAAGCCCAGCGCCACCCCAGGCAAAATAGCGTGGGCCATCGCATCGCCAATCAGGCTCATGCCCCGTAGCACCAAAAACACGCCCAGCGGCGGGGCAGCCAGCGAAAGTGCCAAGCCACCCACGACCGCACGTCGCATAAAGCCATAATCAAAAGGTGCAACAAACCATGCATCAAGCAGTGCCAGCATGACGACCTCCCAAAGCAAACGGCACTACCTTGGCCGATGCATGTTGGTGGCTAAGCGCACTAGGCGCGACCCAGCGACCATGGCCACCACTTAGCATCAAAACTTCATCAGCTAGGCGGCTCAGATGATCCATGTCGTGCAGCACAATAATGATGGTCACGCCTTCATCAGCCATTTGGCGCAAAATACGAATCAAGATATCCACCGTATCGCTATCTACGTTGGCAAACGGCTCATCCAGTAACAAAAGCTCCGCTTCCTGCATCAACGTACGGCCAATCAGCGCCCGCTGGCGCTGGCCACCGGAAAGCTCACCCAAAGGGCGGTGGGCCAAATGAGAAATGCCTAAGCGCGCCATGATGTCGCGACCCTTGCGATAATGCGCCGCACAGTAGCCTTTCAGCGCCCCATGGCTTGGCCAACTGCCGGTCATCACCAACTCTTCCACGCTCATCGGAAAGGTAAGGTCCAGAGCCAGTTGCTGCGGTAACCATGCGCGGCGTGCTTTATCAACGGTGCAAATCACTTTGCCGCTAATAGGCCGCAGTTCACCCATAATCGCTTGGATCAACGTGCTTTTGCCCGCCCCGTTGGCGCCGATAAGCGCCGTAATAGCACCAGGTTTTATGTCACCATCGACATGCTCAAGCACCGTGCGCCCGCCTTGGGCAAGGTGCAAATCATGCAGTTGCAGGCGTGAAAGTGAACGTTCACTCATAGCGGCCACCCACTTGCCCACAAAACTAAACCCCATAAACCCAGCAGCGGCAGTGCCACTAGACCCAACCGCTTCGCGGCAGATAATGACATCAGCGAAAAATGACAAGGACCTTCCTTGTTATGGCGATGCATATGCTCACTCATTGAGTGTCCTCGCTAACCAATAAATAAGTTATAACATAACAATTGGCAAAACCAAAAAAGAGCCCGATATTTTACGCGCTCCTGGTGTGCTGACAATCCTGTTGCACTGACAATGTTTTTAACATGACCATGGTGTGCGGCGATTACTACGCGGCTAATAGCGCCAAGCAGCGCCAATTTGCTGGGGTGAGACAAGCAGGGCGTATTCACCGTTCAACGTGACAGGCCCAACCGAGAATCGAGCAGGCTGAAAACGGTTAATTGCGCTAGAAGCCTGGTTGGGCTGCGTCCAAATCTGTAGCTCACTTACCAACATGCCGGTGGCAAAGTTCACGGCACCATCCCGTTCACGACCATCGGCGGCAATCACGGCCCCAGCCAGGCTATTGACCACCAGTGAACTAATGCGTGCATCAAACCCACGGCGCTCACGTTCTGCCTGAGCAAGCTCTAAGCCGAGTGCCTGTACACCGCTTAACTCACCACGTGCCTTCAAGCGCTCGTACTCAACCAGTGCCGCCTGATGCGGCTGCCGATCGGTCAGCATACCCCCGAGAGCCAGCGCCGACTTCACCACCCCCACCCGCGCATCAAAACGATCATCGCGGCTGCTAGCCTCGCTGGATTGGTAAGCATTCAGCGCAAAACTCGCCGCATAAATGCCCGTCCAGCCTGCTTCCCACCACGCTGCGTGGTTCGCCCCACGCTCAAACACCTCATCGTAAGCCGACCAGTCAGCAGACGATTGCGCCTGAGCTTGCGTAAACAGCGTGAGCAGCACCAGCGCGGAAGCCGCCAACACACGAAACATCGGCATAGCGAATCACCCAAATAAGAAAAGTAACGCGCAGCGTAGCACGTTGAGCCAAAGGCGCTAGCGTGGAATCGGTGTGGGCTAAGTATGACTAAGGTCAATGGCGAGGTTGGGTAAAGAATGGTTAGATGGGAGGAAACTAAAAAGGAGCGCTGTCATGGATGATTTCTCACCGTCAGATCTTAAAACCATCCTTCACTCCAAACGTGCCAATCTCTACTACCTCCAGCACTGTCGGGTATTGGTGAACGGTGGCCGCGTAGAGTACGTCACCGACGAAGGCAGCAAATCCCGCTACTGGAATATCCCCATTGCCAATACCACCTCACTACTATTGGGAACGGGCACTTCGATAACACAAGCGGCCATGCGTGAACTTGCCAAGGCAGGTGTGCTGGTTGGGTTTTGCGGTGGTGGCGGCACGCCACTATTTGCTGCCAATGAAGTCGATGTGGATGTTGCTTGGCTGACCCCGCAAAGCGAGTACCGGCCCACGGAGTATCTCCAATATTGGGTGCGCTTCTGGTTTGACGATGCCAAGCGTCTGGATGCCGCCAGGGCATTTCAGCAGGCACGCCTTACTCGCATTGAAGCGCTCTGGACAAATCGCGTGATGAAAGACGCTGGCTTTAGTATTGCCACTGATCACCTGCACAGCGCACTTGCCCACCACCGTGAAGCGATCAGCAAAGCACCGAGCACCGTCGATTTACTTACCCTTGAGGCCCGGCTCACCAAAACGCTTTTCAAGCTGGCCGTGAATGCTGTCGACTACGGTGATTTCACCCGCGCCAAGCGTGGCGCAGGCACTGATCCTGCCAACCGCTTTCTTGATCACGGCAACTACCTCGCCTATGGCCTAGCGGCGACCGCCACCTGGGTATTGGGCATTCCCCACGGGCTTGCGGTACTGCACGGTAAAACCCGCCGGGGTGGGTTGGTGTTTGATGTAGCGGATTTGGTGAAAGACGCGGTGATCCTGCCCCAAGCGTTTATTTCCGCCATGCGCGGGGACGAAGAGCAGGAGTTTCGCCAAGCATGTATTGAGCGCTTAACGCGCACCGAATCTCTCGACTTTATGATTGATACGCTAAAGGAAGTCGCCCAGGAGCTGGGGCAAGAGTTGAGGAGCGGCGAGTAATGAACGTGCTGCTGATTTCCCAGTGCAATAAAAATGCACTCAAGCAAACTCGCCGTGTTCTCGATCAATTTGCCGAACGCCGCGGTGACCGCACCTGGCAAACACCGATTACTCAGGCAGGGCTGGATACGCTGCGCAAACTGCTGCGTAAAACTGCCCGTAAAAATACCGCTGTTGCCTGCCACTGGATTCGTGGCCACGATCAAAGCGAACTGATGTGGGTAGTGGGGGATGCGTCGCGGTTTAACATCAATGGCGCAGTACCAACTAATACCACTGCAAGAGATATCCTTCGCCGCCGCGATGAAAACGACTGGCATAACGGTGAAGACATTTTATTGCTCACAGCAATGGCTGCGTTACTCCACGATCTGGGAAAAGCCTGCGATGCCTTTCAGCAGCGGCTGAAAGGCAAGCTGGAAGGGCGTAATTTATACCGCCATGAGTGGATATCACTACGCCTATTCCAAGCGTTTGTAGGGGGTGACGACGACGCCACGTGGCTTGCACGCTTAGCCGAAGGCCAATACCAAGAACAGCAGTGGCTAGAAAATTTAGAACGCGACGGGATAGATAAATCCACGTCTACAGTGTTTAGTTGTTTACCTCCGCTGGCTGCTGTGCTGGGTTGGCTGGTGCTTAGCCACCACCGGCTACCTTTAAAACCGCCGGAAAAAGATGGTGAAAAAGAAATGCGCTGGGGCAGAGGAAACTCACCACTTCAGGCAGAACAGCTGGGCGGCTTATTTGCTTCTATTCATGCCGAGTGGAACGAGATTCCTGAGACGCAAGACCCTAAACGCATCGCGCCTTACTGGCGATTCAGCAGCGGATTGCCTGTCACAACATCGCGCTGGCAAAAGCGGACAGCGGTAATCGCGAAGCGACTGCTGGCGCGTTTGCCACAAAGCGGGAACTTGCTGGAAAGCCGCTACGTTATGCACTTAGCCCGGCTTAGCTTAATGCTGGCCGACCACCACTACTCAAGCCTTGAAGACTTACAGCATCGTGTGCGCGGCGAACCCAACTATCCGTTAATTGCCAATACCGTGCGCAAGACAGGGCAGCCCAATCAGCCGTTAGACGAGCATATTTTAGGAGTTGAGAAACACGCGGCAGCGGTTGCCCGTGCACTACCCAGCGTAGACAGCCACTTACCCCGTTTAGCGCGCCATAAAGGCTTCCGTAAGCGCAGTAGCCACCCACGCTTTCGCTGGCAGGATAAAGCTTTCGACCTTGCTCAATCGCTAAGGGAGCGCAGCCAGCGCCAAGGCTTTTTTGGCATTAACATGGCGTCCACCGGCTGCGGTAAAACCCTCGCCAATGGCCGTATTATGTATGCTCTGGCCGACCCCCAGCAGGGCGCGCGCTTTAGCATCGCGCTGGGGCTGCGCACGCTAACCCTTCAAACTGGCCAGGCTCTACGTGATCGTTTGCATTTGGGTGAAGACGAACTTGCCGTGCGCGTGGGTGGCAGCGCTAATAAAGCCCTGTTTGAACACTACGAGCAAGAAGCCGAAGCTAGTGGCTCGGCGTCTAAGCAAGCGCTGATCGAAGAAGATGCTCACGTGGTGTTTGACGGCAATTTTGATAGCCACCCGGTACTGCGTCGTTTGAGCGATGAGCCGGGCACTCGCGCGCTGATCGCCGCGCCCATTTTGGTATGTACCGTTGACCATCTAGTGCCTGCCACGGAAAGCACACGCGGCGGGCGGCAGATCGTGCCCATGCTGCGCCTGATGAGCAGCGATTTAGTGCTCGACGAAATCGACGATTTCGATATCAACGACCTGCCGGCGCTTACCCGGCTAGTCAATTGGGCGGGGCTGCTAGGTTCACGGGTATTGCTGTCATCGGCCACCTTGCCGCCTGCGCTGGTGGAAGGTTTGTATGAAGCCTATCGCAGCGGTCGGGAAGCCTTTCAGCGCCACCGGGGCGAACCGGGTTTGACGGTGGATATTTGCTGCGCCTGGTTCGACGAGCACGACCGCCAGCATGAAAACTGTGCCAGTAGCGAGACCTTCAAGGCCGCGCATCAGGTCTTTGCCAAGCATCGGTTAGAGCGCCTCGCCAAAAGCCCAGTACGCCGCCGCGCGGATATTTTAGCGTTGCCGCCGCTGGGCAAACGCCCTGAAGAGATAAGGCCAGCCATTGCGACCCTACTGCGTGAGAATGCGCTAGCACTCCACCAGCAGCATCACTCCGTTGACCTACATTCGGGTAAACGGGTCAGCTTTGGCTTGGTTCGCATGGCTAATATTGATCCCTTAGTGGATGTCGCCAGGGCGCTGTTTCAGCAGGGTGCGCCGGAAGGTGTACGCATCCACCTCTGCGTTTACCACTCCCGACACCCGTTGGTGATGCGCTCTAGCATTGAGCGCCGATTAGACAAAACACTGCAACGGGCGGAGCCTGATCGCGTTTTCCAGCAACCGGATATTCGTCGCCTGCTAGATAGCAGCAAGGAGCAGGATCATCTGTTTATCGTTCTAGGCTCGCCGGTGACGGAGGTGGGCCGCGACCACGACTATGATTGGGCCATAGTGGAGCCTTCTTCTATGCGCTCGATTATCCAGCTGGCGGGCCGAGTACGCCGACACCGCGAGCAGGTGTGTGAATCGCCCAATATTTTGCTGCTCGATACTAACCTCAAACATTTAGAGCAATCTGGAAAGCCTGCCTTCCACAAACCTGGCTTTGAAACAGATCTTCAATGGCGTCTGAGTAGCCACTCGCTTAGTGAGCTGTTAACGGAAGATGAGTACAAGGTGATTGATGCCCGCCCCCGTGTGCTGGCAAGGGAAACGTTGCACGCCAAAGATAGCCTGGTAGACCTGGAGCACGAACGGCTACACCAACTAATGATCGAACAGCCCGCCGAGCCGTTAACCAAAAAAGAGCTACGAATCGGCAAAACGCCTAAGCCGCCACCCTTAGGAGCCTATAGCTGGCATGTGATGCCGCAACTGCATTTAACTGGTGTATTGATACAGCGCGACCCATTTCGCAAGCAGCTCGAATCTGAAATAACGCTAGCGTTGCTGCCTGATGAGAGCGGTGAAACCTGGACGCTACACCGCGTAGACGATGGCGCAAGGCGTGGTGAAAAACTCTACGTTCCGGTGGAAGAGAGTCTTCTGGTGCGGGTAGACCTGGCAAAAGAGCAGGGCGAGCGGATACAACCCTGGGGCGCAAGCAACTACTTAACAGCTCTGGCCGACTTGGCTGAAGACCTGGATATCTCCCTGGATCGCGCCGCCCGTACCTTCGGCACGGTAACGGCCTCGGCTAGAAGCCAGCGGTGGGGGTATCACCCGGTGTTGGGGTTTTGGCGGAGCAAATGAAATTAAGCATGCTCGTTAGTATCCGCGAGCGTTTCGTGTACAAGCGTTTTGATGCCAGCAAGCGCATCCGAGCTGTCATTAGCAAGCCAGGAAAGACTTGGGAAATGAGAGCATAAACCTACAAACTGTTGATCTTCTTCAGACCAAAGAATACTAAAGATGTGGTCGCTGTGATTTATCATTATTTCTATGCCAGCAGGGTGGGATAACGACAAGGAGAATGTATGGCAGATAATAGTAGAGCGCCAGAAATACGCTCTGGGATTGAAGCCTTCTTAAAAGAGCGTTTCGATACCAGAGCGGACAAACTAGCCTCTGATGATCCTAAATATCAAGCGCTAGTTGAGCAGTTTCAATTCGATAACTGGATAGAGAGTGCCGCAAAGCGGGTCGGTCAACTACAAGTCGTCACCCACTCCCTCAAGCCTATCCATCCCGATGCCAAAGGCTCCAATCTTTACGCCCCACCTGAATCGCTAAATAACCACTCTCTTGTCGGCAGCCACACGCTACCCGCTGATTTTGCGGGCGATGTCGTAGGGAACGCTGCCGCCTTGGATGTTTATAAGTTCTTGAAGCTGCAATTTGAGGGAAAGTCGCTACTTGAGCGGGCGCTGGAAAACGACACTGAGCTGGCAAAAGCGTTAAGCGATAATCCTGAGCAAGCTCAGGCGTGGATCAGCGCCTTTGCGGCGATTACCGAACCGCGTGGTGAGCACGCCTCGCATACCCGAGGCAAACAGCTCTACTGGCTGGTGGGGGATGACGCTGCAGACGTAGAAAATGACGCTGAGAACTTCCATCTGCTAGCACCGCTCTACGCCACTTCTCTGGCGCACCTTGTCTTTCAAACCATTAACCATGACCGTTTTAGCGAAGAGGCCAAAGAGGCACGTAAAGCCAAACGGGAAGGCAAATACGCTGAGCACTCGGTGCACAGTTATCCCAACTTGGCCGCCCAGAAAATGGGTGGTACCAAGCCACAAAATATCTCGCAGCTGAATAGCGAGCGGGGCGGCAATAACTATTTACTAGCTTCCATGCCACCCAGTTGGAATGTGCGCGATATTCGCCCACCACTGAAAGTCGCATCGGTTTTCTCTCACCCTGGCGTCTTTGACAGTCGTTCAGACGTGCGCTCGCTGGTGAAAGACCTCAAACAGTTTCTTGAAACGAACCCTACGTCAGACATGCATACCCGCGACCTGCGCGATGACTACACCGCCATGTTGATGGACGAGCTGGCGCTGTTTGCCATGCAGATGCATAGCCTGCCTGCGGGCTGGAGCGACGATGAAAAGTGCGAATTATCAGTAGAAGAAATTTATTGGCTAGACCCTGGTCGCGCCGAAGAGGATATCGCTTTTCGTGAAGCCCGAAACAGCGTGGAGTGGGCAGACGATATTCGCCACCGCTTTGCTAGCTGGCTCAATACCGCGTTAGACGGAAAACTGCCGTTGGGTGATGTGGAGTTCCGCCACTGGAAGAAAGCGCTCGCGAACGATGCGACCCATCAACGCCTGCAGGATCGTGATCGCCGCTGGATGGAAAGCCTAACGGAAGACTTAACCAACCTGCCAGGAGGTGATGACGATGAGTGAAGTAAAAAACCTCCTAGTTCTGCCGCGCCTGCGTGTACAAAACGCCAACGCGATTTCCAGCCCAATGACCTGGGGCTTTCCTGCCATGAGTGCATTTGTAGGTTTGATGCATGCTCTGGAGCGGAAGTTAGCAGGGGCGAGTCTTCCCGTTTTGTTAGACCGCGTTGGGGTTATTTGCCATGACTTTGAAGCCCAGGCCACTGAGGGTGGTTACATCCGTGGCTTTCACTTGACGCGTAATCCGGTGGATAAGACAGGCGGTACGGCAGCGATTGTAGAAGAAGGGCGTATCCATCTGGATATTACGCTGATCTTCTCGATTGATACCGGCTCTGTAGAAAGCGAGCATCAGAATATCGCTAAACAAATCGGAGAGATTGTAGCGGGCATGCGCATTGCCGGAGGCAGTGTCATCCCTAACCGTGCGGTGCCAACCCATAAACAACGCCCGCAATGGGTCACGCTTGATGACGATGAAGAGCGGCGTCAAACGCAGTTCGCGCGCTTAAAGCGGCGCTGGCTGCCGGGCTTTGCCCTCACCCTTCGGGATGATTACCTCACCGAGCACCTTCAAACGCTGCAACAGCACAACCCCGATGCCAGCTTGCTGGATGCGTGGCTAGACCTTTCTCGTCTTAACCATTACTGCACGTTAGAAAATGCAGGCGAGCCGAACGAGAAGCCTGTTTGGCAGGCCCAGCGGCCCTATCGCGGCTGGCTGGTGCCTATCCCCGTGGGTTATGGCGCTATTTCTGATCTTTTTAAGCCTGGAGAAGTGGCCAACGCCCGCGATACCAAGACCCCGTTCCGCTTTGTCGAAAGCCTCTACTCCATGGGGGAATGGGTTAGCCCGCACCGCATGAAGCAACCTGAAGACCTGCTTTGGTACGTTGATAACGACGAAGAAGCGGGCCTCTACCGTCTCAATAACGACTATCACCTTCGCGCCTCAGCACAGTAAACAAGGAGCTTTATCATGGCTAAAAACGACACCCTCAAAACCGCTTCTGTCCTCGCGTTTGAGCGCAAGCTCGACCCTTCCGATGCGCTGCTGTACGCCAGCCATTGGGATAAGCGCCAAGATGAACAGCAGTGGCAGCCGGTGGTGGTGCGTGAAAAGTCGGTGCGCGGCACGATTTCCAACCGCTTGAAGGCGAAAGACCAAGATCCTGCCAAGTTGGATGCACAGATTGAAAATCCCAACCTGCAAACGGTGGATGTAGCCACGTTGCCCCATGATGCGGATACGTTAGTTGCACGTTTCACCCTACGTGTTTTGGCCGGTGCTGGAACGCCCTCAGCTTGTAATAACGCTGAGTACCAAGCCAAGCTTGAACAGGCAGTTGCCGAATATAAACAGGCGCAAGGCTTCGATGAGCTGGCGCATCGTTATGCCAATAACCTCGCTAATGGTCGCTTTCTGTGGCGTAACCGCATGGGCGCAGAGCAAGTCGAGGTCAGCATTCGCCAGTTGGCTCAAGGCAAAGCCACCAAAGAGTGGACGTTTGATGCACTGTCGCTCTCGTTGCGGGCTTTTGAGTACACCGCTGAGCTTAAAGAACTTGCGGGTGTAATCGCCTCCGCGTTGGCGGGCGAGCAGCACTTACTGCTAGAGGTGGTGGCTTATGTCCGCATGGGTAGCGGACAAGAGGTGTTTCCTTCTCAAGAGCTGATTCTTGATCGAGGCCGTGGCGACAAGAGCAAAACGCTTTATCACGTCAGCGAGATTGCCGGTATTCATTCGCAGAAGCTGGGTAACGCTATCCGTACCATCGACACTTGGTACCCCAATGAAAACGATGAAGATCTGGGGCCTATTGCTGTCGAGCCTTATGGCTCGGTGACCACCCAGGGCAAAGCGTATCGCCAGCCCAAGCAGAAAGCTGACTTCTACTCACTGCTAGATAACTGGATGATCAAAGACCAAGTGCCTTCTGAGGAGAACCAGCACTTTGTGATGGCAACCCTGATCCGTGGCGGCGTGTTCGGCGAAGCGGGGTAAGCCATGGATCACTATATCGATATCCGTTTAAGGCCCGACCCGGATTTTCCAGAGCCGATGTTAATGGGCGCGCTTTACAACAAGTTGCACCGGGCGCTTTTCGACCTAGAGGCCAATGATGTTGGCGTCAGCTTCCCAGGTCATAAGCATGGTATCCGAGCGCGAACGTTAGGCGACCACCTGCGTTTGCATGGCCCACATGCGCGGCTGAAGCAACTGATGGGCGCTGACTGGCTAACCGGTATGCGAGACCACGTTAGCGTCAGCGAAGCGTTGGCAGTGCCTGCAAGTGCAAAGCACATCAACGTAGCGCGCAAACAGTTCAATACGGGCAGCCCAAGCCGCGCAAAACGCTACGCTAAACGGCATAACATCTCAGAAGATGAGGCACGGCAGATCTATGCCAAGTTGGCTGAACGGCGTATAGAGCTACCCTTTGTACAGATCAATAGCCGTTCTACTCAACAGCGATTCAGCCTGTTTATAGAACATAGCAAAGCTCATGAAAACGCAGTGGCGGGTGCGTTTAACCACTATGGTTTAAGCAGTAACGCTACCGTGCCGTGGTTTTGACCCTTTTTTTCAGTATGAAAATAGGCAACCAATAATCAACCACTTAGCGGTGTCGCTCAAAAAAGGGTGATACCGCTTTTTTCCATCGAAGCTCTTTAACAATCAGCACATTAATTTTGATATGCTCTAGTGCGCTGTCGCCCAGGCAGCTCAGAAATGCAGGCGCGATGTAATAGCTCTCCAGCAACGGTGCGCTGTCGCCCAGGCAGCTCAGAAACGAGAGCCAGTGGCACACAGCGTGCGCTTTCCGTGCGCTGTCGCCCAGGCAGCTCAGAAATGGGGCGGGTTACGGGCAGCATGAATATTCACGTGCGCTGTCGCCCAGGCAGCTCAGAAAACGTTCATCGCACGGCAAACCGAAATCAACCCGTGCGCTGTCGCCCAGGCAGCTCAGAAATGGGCGACAGCGCACACACCGCTGCTAGCAGAGTGCGCTGTCGCCCAGGCAGCTCAGAAATGGATGAAGCCTGGTTGATGCTGGGTAATGAAGTGCGCTGTCGCCCAGGCAGCTCAGAAAGATGACGGTACGGAAAGCCTCTTAGGCTTCCGGTGCGCTGTCGCCCAGGCAGCTCAGAAATGGATGGCCTGGCACTGAGCCGGTGTCATAATGTGCGCTGTCGCCCAGGCAGCTCAGAAACTGCTGGAAATCGAGGATCGCCTGTCTAGTGTGTGCGCTGTCGCCCAGGCAGCTCAGAAAACCAACGACACCGGCCCGGTGCATGTGCTGCCGTGCGCTGTCGCCCAGGCAGCTCAGAAATCGATGATAACCAGGCGGTCATCCGGGCAGGCGTGCGCTGTCGCCCAGGCAGCTCAGAAAGTTTGCGCTCGGGGCCATTCATTCACGGGAGAGTGCGCTGTCGCCCAGGCAGCTCAGAAAAAAAGGAGCGCCGGAGCGCCCGCGAGCCAACCGTGCGCTGTCGCCCAGGCAGCTCAGAAAGCGTAGCTTCCTGAGAAGTCTTTGCTGTTTCTGTGCGCTGTCGCCCAGGCAGCTCAGAAACGCTTCATCCCCTCGCCGTGCCGCTCAATCCAGTGCGCTGTCGCCCAGGCAGCTCAGAAATGGGACGTATCGGGTCGGCGTGCGCGTTGCCCGTGCGCTGTCGCCCAGGCAGCTCAGAAAAAGCTGGCCGGTGAACAGCTCGGCGGTGCGGCGTGCGCTGTCGCCCAGGCAGCTCAGAAAACTTCGCTGGCCGGTAGAGCATAAGCCGATTAGTGCGCTGTCGCCCAGGCAGCTCAGAAAACCCACGACCAGAATATTGGCTCGACGCTGGAGTGCGCTGTCGCCCAGGCAGCTCAGAAAGCGTAGCTTCCTGAGAAGTCTTTGCTGTTTCTGTGCGCTGTCGCCCAGGCAGCTCAGAAAGGCCGGATCTGCTGGCCGGTTGTGAGCGTGAAGTGCGCTGTCGCCCAGGCAGCTCAGAAATGGGCGTGACCGTCGCGGGCGGTATGCTCATCGTGCGCTGTCGCCCAGGCAGCTCAGAAAAGCAAGCTGCGCAATTCTGCTAGCAGCGGTGTGTGCGCTGTCGCCCAGGCAGCTCAGAAAACCAACTTACTCGCCTGGCGGCTCGACGAATCGTGCGCTGTCGCCCAGGCAGCTCAGAAATGGGCGGCAGCGCACAGTTAGGGGGCGGCCAGGTGCGCTGTCGCCCAGGCAGCTCAGAAAAGGACGCCGCGCAAATGGTCGCTGAGGCTGAAGTGCGCTGTCGCCCAGGCAGCTCAGAAATCGTATAGCAGCGCTATTCGACAATGCATCATGTGCGCTGTCGCCCAGGCAGCTCAGAAATCTGCCTTAGCTTGTGCGGCTTCCGCCTCCTGGTGCGCTGTCGCCCAGGCAGCTCAGAAATGGAGCAAGGTCTGGCGTGGCTGATACATGCAGTGCGCTGTCGCCCAGGCAGCTCAGAAAGAGCCAACAGTTGCACCCGTTGCAGCGCTACCGTGCGCTGTCGCCCAGGCAGCTCAGAAAGCCACCGAAAAGGCCGCTAATGGCTTTAGTGAGTGCGCTGTCGCCCAGGCAGCTCAGAAATGGTGGCGTTCAATCGCCTGGCTTGGCACACCGTGCGCTGTCGCCCAGGCAGCTCAGAAAGAATCAAGGCGCACTTCTTTACGCCTGCGTTTGTGCGCTGTCGCCCAGGCAGCTCAGAAACATACCTGCCAATATCTCTTTACGGTCGGCTGGTGCGCTGTCGCCCAGGCAGCTCAGAAAAGAAATGCACCACGCTGATGACCTTCAACCCAGTGCGCTGTCGCCCAGGCAGCTCAGAAAAGCGCTGCAGCACGTATGCGCGCACTCGCCTAGTGCGCTGTCGCCCAGGCAGCTCAGAAATCTCCAAGCAAAAGGGCTATTCGGCACGGGATGTGCGCTGTCGCCCAGGCAGCTCAGAAAAGTGATTCCGTAAAATTCTACGGTTAGCGTGGGTGCGCTGTCGCCCAGGCAGCTCAGAAAGTAAGCAGGGTAGGCAGGAGAGACGCGCCTGCGTGCGCTGTCGCCCAGGCAGCTCAGAAAAATCCGCTGCTTCTGGTCGAACGAGTAAAGCTGTGCGCTGTCGCCCAGGCAGCTCAGAAACAGACAATGGCGGCAAGTACCGCGCAATGGCTGTGCGCTGTCGCCCAGGCAGCTCAGAAACGGAGGGGTGGCCACTGTTCACGCGAACGGTGGTGCGCTGTCGCCCAGGCAGCTCAGAAAAAACTGATAACGGCGTTCCTGGTCAATCAGGGGTGCGCTGTCGCCCAGGCAGCTCAGAAACGATCCCCGGCACCGCTACGCGCTTTCTTATTGTGCGCTGTCGCCCAGGCAGCTCAGAAACAGCATGTAGCTGGCCATTTCGGCGCGTAGTTGTGCGCTGTCGCCCAGGCAGCTCAGAAAAGACAGCAGCGCACAATGGCACTGACTTGGGCGTGCGCTGTCGCCCAGGCAGCTCAGAAACAGGACACGGCCGGGAATCCCCGGCTTTTTTTGTGCGCTGTCGCCCAGGCAGCTCAGAAACAGGCCATGCGATTGAATGCCACCAGGCAGGCGTGCGCTGTCGCCCAGGCAGCTCAGAAAAAAAGGGAAGGGGGTTATTCCCCGTCCTTCTGGTGCGCTGTCGCCCAGGCAGCTCAGAAAATCCTGTCACTGCTCTACGGCGGTGCCTCGGCGTGCGCTGTTGCCCAGGCAGCTCAGAAAGTCCGCATATCACGCATAACAGGCCGTGCTTCGTGCGCTGTCGCCCAGGCAGCTCAGAAATCGCTCATCGACCACCCCCTTTAGGTTCAACCGTGCGCTGTCGCCCAGGCAGCTCAGAAAACATGCGGATACGTTCCCGGAAAACCTCATTAGTGCGCTGTCGCCCAGGCAGCTCAGAAAAAGGCACCCCACTGGCGAATTAGACGCATGACGTGCGCTGTCGCCCAGGCAGCTCAGAAAGTGTCATGATATGCCTGAAACCTTCCCGCTCCGTGCGCTGTCGCCCAGGCAGCTCAGAAAATCGCGCACCAGGGCATGGGTGGCGCGGTCGGGTGCGCTGTCGCCCAGGCAGCTCAGAAAGCTCGCAGAGCGCCGCGTACACTGTCATGGTTGTGCGCTGTCGCCCAGGCAGCTCAGAAAGGTAACTGAAGGCGTACCACTGCCAATGGAAGGTGCGCTGTCGCCCAGGCAGCTCAGAAAATTAACGCAAGGCGTTGACTATTCCGTTAGCGGTGCGCTGCCGCCCAGGCAGCTCAGAAAATGTGCCGGAAGGCAGGCCAGTACGCACGGTGGTGCGCTGCCGCCCAGGCAGCTCAGAAAACTAGAGACGAGGGCTTTTTATAATGGCTGATGTGCGCTGCCGCCCAGGCAGCTCAGAAATTCACAAGACCACTTAGACCCTTTTGGGTTGTGTGCGCTGCCGCCCAGGCAGCTCAGAAAAGCAATACAGCGCCACCGCAGCGGCGCATGTGGTGCGCTGCCGCCCAGGCAGCTCAGAAACTTGCCCGGGCAATCGTAGAAGCCAACTTCACGTGCGCTGCCGCCCAGGCAGCTCAGAAAAATGGCTCGGTACGACATACCGTCCTTCTTCAGTGCGCTGCCGCCCAGGCAGCTCAGAAATAAACCTCTTCGGCCATGAATTGGTGGTCGATGTGCGCTGCCGCCCAGGCAGCTCAGAAAATTAATTCGCTGGTCAACTGGATACAACAATAGTGCGCTGCCGCCCAGGCAGCTCAGAAAACCATCCCGCTCTCTGCGCTAATCCTGAATATGTGCGCTGCCGCCCAGGCAGCTCAGAAACTCAGCGGAACACGCAGGAATGAACGCTCTGGGTGCGCTGCCGCCCAGGCAGCTCAGAAACTGCTGGAATTGATGGGTGACGAGCAAGGCGCGTGCGCTGCCGCCCAGGCAGCTCAGAAAAAGAGCGGATGTTGCCCGGCTCAGTAATCAAAGTGCGCTGCCGCCCAGGCAGCTCAGAAATGATCGCGCTGCGGGCGGCGTGCAGTCGTTCGGTGCGCTGCCGCCCAGGCAGCTCAGAAAAGGCGGGCATGGCCATTGCCGTTGATCACCCCGTGCGCTGCCGCCCAGGCAGCTCAGAAATGCTGATGTGTGGGTTTGTCGATGATAGCCAAGTGCGCTGCCGCCCAGGCAGCTCAGAAAATACAGTGATTGCACCGCTTCAATTTTAACGCGTGCGCTGCCGCCCAGGCAGCTCAGAAAAATCGTGCCATGGATGGAATGGGGGGCGATGTGTGCGCTGCCGCCCAGGCAGCTCAGAAATGTACACGCTGACAACTGGCCGCCCCCTAACTGTGCGCTGCCGCCCAGGCAGCTCAGAAAAAACTGGTGTCCTCATTTTCGGGAGTTTATATAGTGCGCTGCCGCCCAGGCAGCTCAGAAACGATGCAGGTGGTCCTGTGCCACTTGCGCTGGGTGCGCTGCCGCCCAGGCAGCTCAGAAACGATGCAGGTGGTCCTGTGCCACTTGCGCTGGGTGCGCTGCCGCCCAGGCAGCTCAGAAAGCCTGCTTAATCAGGTCGCGGCGGGCCAGGCTGTGCGCTGCCGCCCAGGCAGCTCAGAAATACGTCAACGGCTCGTTAGTCGATCAAACAGCGTGCGCTGCCGCCCAGGCAGCTCAGAAAAATCCGATATTGATAGCATCGAACAGGCTAGCGTGCGCTGCCGCCCAGGCAGCTCAGAAAATGACACTCGCCGAACTGAAAGCTAAATATAAGTGCGCTGCCGCCCAGGCAGCTCAGAAAATGCGCCTGCGGCCGGATCGCATCCTAGTGGGGTGCGCTGCCGCCCAGGCAGCTCAGAAAAGTAAGGCCTGTTAGCCGGATAAGCTCCCGGAGTGCGCTGCCGCCCAGGCAGCTCAGAAATGCAACGCGCTCGGCAATTCAGGGAAGATCTTGTGCGCTGCCGCCCAGGCAGCTCAGAAAAGAAACTGAGGGGTGAACGGCTCGGCATGACAGTGCGCTGCCGCCCAGGCAGCTCAGAAAGCGCAGGCCTTCCTGTATTTCCTTACCTTCATGTGCGCTGCCGCCCAGGCAGCTCAGAAATAGTGGAGTTCGGCTCATACGAACTAGGAGAGGTGCGCTGCCGCCCAGGCAGCTCAGAAATAGCGGCACAGCTCATTAAGCATTGCGGCTTGGTGCGCTGCCGCCCAGGCAGCTCAGAAAGCATAGATGGTGCGCTCTGTCGATGTCGCCAGGTGCGCTGCCGCCCAGGCAGCTCAGAAAAATGCCTACCACGGTATCAGGGAACCCTGAGTGTGCGCTGCCGCCCAGGCAGCTCAGAAACCGCCCCCAACACAGCCGACGTTCTCGACGTTGTGCGCTGCCGCCCAGGCAGCTCAGAAATGCCTGTCGCCGGACAAATCACAAAAGGCCTGGTGCGCTGCCGCCCAGGCAGCTCAGAAAATCCACTCGCCTTTGTCGATGACGGCGAGGGCGTGCGCTGCCGCCCAGGCAGCTCAGAAACGCCTCAGTGCCGACTAGTCTACTGCTAACGCGTGCGCTGCCGCCCAGGCAGCTCAGAAAAGCAGGAAAGCGGTGGCCAACAGTTTGGCGAGGTGCGCTGCCGCCCAGGCAGCTCAGAAAATCCGATGGTGGCAACGCATCCAACAGCCCGGGTGCGCTGCCGCCCAGGCAGCTCAGAAATGACTAACGAGCAAGCCAATAAGCTGGTAGCCGTGCGCTGCCGCCCAGGCAGCTCAGAAATGAGTGCCTGAAATAGCCTCAAGAACATCAAGGTGCGCTGCCGCCCAGGCAGCTCAGAAAACAGCAGCATCGCGCGCCCGCTCGTCAGTTTTGTGCGCTGCCGCCCAGGCAGCTCAGAAAAAAGCCTTCAAGAGGCGTTGCGCCTGCTGTCGGTGCGCTGCCGCCCAGGCAGCTCAGAAACCAAAACATCAAGATCATTTAAAATAGTATTAGTGCGCTGCCGCCCAGGCAGCTCAGAAATCGGTTTCAGTTGTCCACGCGTCGCGCTCTGCGTGCGCTGCCGCCCAGGCAGCTCAGAAAAGGTGTACCAGTAATTAAAGTAATCATGAGAAGTGCGCTGTCGCCCAGGCAGCTCAGAAAGTTGTCACGGGGCGCGCTACGGGTGAGGCTGCGTGCGCTGCCGCCCAGGCAGCTCAGAAATGTTCGTGAGTTTGTTAAGATGTATTCTAATTGTGCGCTGCCGCCCAGGCAGCTCAGAAATTTGCAATGGCAACGTTTTTTTCTTTTAACGAGTGCGCTGCCGCCCAGGCAGCTCAGAAATTTGCAATGGCAACGTTTTTTTCTTTTAACGAGTGCGCTGCCGCCCAGGCAGCTCAGAAATTTGCAATGGCAACGTTTTTTTCTTTTAACGAGTGCGCTGCCGCCCAGGCAGCTCAGAAATTTGCAATGGCAACGTTTTTTTCTTTTAACGAGTGCGCTGCCGCCCAGGCAGCTCAGAAATTTGCAATGGCAACGTTTTTTTCTTTTAACGAGTGCGCTGCCGCCCAGGCAGCTCAGAAAGTGAATCGTTTACGCCGCTGGCCACGCTGTTTGTGCGCTGCCGCCCAGGCAGCTCAGAAACAAGACTGAACGCCAACAATCGTCCCGACCAAGTGCGCTGCCGCCCAGGCAGCTCAGAAAGCTGCCGTGACCGAGTGGGATGACAATCTCTCGTGCGCTGCTGCCCAGGCAGCTTTGGTGCTACCTGAAACTGGTATCGCTGTGCAGTGCTTTCGCGGGTGCGCTAACGCTTACGCCGCGCTACTCGAAATGTGCATTACCTTCATTAATTAGTAAGTTAGATGTTGCCATCCAGGTAATTCAGCGCTCAACAGTTGTGAATACTCTCTCAGTTTCGGCGTTATTAGCACGATGGTGCTTGAATTGTTAAATATGATGAGGACGAGAATGTTCCAAAATAAAACTGCTTTAAGATAATAATTGCTGTGTGTTTCGGTAACTGCCATCTAGAGGATATTACGTCGTGGAAAACTTTCTTGAGCAATTTGGGGCTTATGTTCCTTTGATCATCAATGCCGTGAAAGCATTGTTGGTGTTGATTGTGGGCTGGGTTGTCGCAGGGGTAGTCAGCAGCTTAGTGCGTAAGCGGGTGAATGCGATACCGCGTATAGACCCAACTCTGGGCAACTTCCTTGCAGCCTTGGTGAAGTGGGTCATTCTACTGGTTGTATTGATTACGGTACTCGGTCTGTTTGGTATTCAGGCTACCTCTCTGGTTGCTGTATTGGGGGCTGCCACGCTGGCTATTGGCCTGGCGTTACAGGGCACGCTCAGTGATTTAGCGGCGGGGTTTATGCTGATTATGTTTCGTCCTTACAAGCTGGGTCAGTTTGTGGATATTGGGGGCACATCCGGTACGGTTAAGGATCTCAATCTGTTCGTGACCGAGTTAGTGACGCCTGACAACGTGCAAATTATTGTGCCTAATGGGCAGGCTTGGGGGGCTATTATCACTAATTTCTCTCATCACTCGACACGCCGTGTTGATCTTGAGTTCGGGATTGGTTATGACGATGATGCAGATCAGGCCATGGCGATCATCAGGGGGCTGGCCGAGGCTGACAACCGTATCCATGGTGATCCCGCGCCTTGGATAAAAGTCACTAACCTGGGGGCCAGTAGTGTGGACCTTACCGTGCGGCTTTGGGTCGATGCTGCGGATTATTGGGATGTGAAATTTGATATGACGAAAGCTGTCAAAGAAGCTTTTGATAAGCAAGGTGTTTCAATACCTTACCCGCATTCAGTAGAAATTCAGAAAGCGGGGTGAACTTTTCCGTTGATACGGTTTGGCAAGGCGCGCCCTTTAAAGGGCGCGCCTTGCTTTCGTAGTTTGTGATGGTGGTTACTATTGATCTTCCTCGTCCCAGCGTTCCATAGCGCGTTTGTCATCGGGAAGTCGCACGATATCGCCTACGTTAAGCTTGTGGTGGGATTCGTGATGCTGCCCGTGACGGTCAAGAATGGCGGCAACGCTGCCGATGCTGACGGCATCTTCTTCACGATAGGCTTCTACTTTTACCCGCACAATGCGGCCTAGATAACGGGCGGAGAGCATGGCGCCTGGGTAGGGCGGCGTGTGGTCGGGGTCATTCTTAAAAAACTCTACAACGCTTGCGCTGCCAGGTTCGTCCCATTCGATATGCTGATGCATTGTCAGTGTCCTTTTGTTGAGCGGTATCATATAGCGTGATGTTTAAGTGTAGTGTGCGTTGGCGTGATCGAGCCAATCACTGCTGAAGTATTGAGGTGCCGTGGATCCACTGCACTTACATTCGCTGGTTGAATAGCTTCCTCTTCAAAAAAACTTGTCTTCAAAAGAACTTATCTTCAAAAAAAGTGGGGGTAATACCTTTCTGTGTGCTGTTTGCACGTTGGTTAATGCATTACTTAAAAGGTCGTAAAGCGCCACGCTGGGTGCGTTATATCCATGCGTACTCGTTTGGTATTTGTTTGGCTCAATCGTGTTGAATAGTATGTTTAACACTATGACGGCGGGGGCAATGCTATTGGGTAAGTGTTTGAGCGTTTAACCAACAGGAGATCCTAGGCCATAAGAGACGTTAAGTATCCGTATGCGAGTTGGGGGGAGGTCGGTAGGGTTTGTTACTCCTTGATGGCGAGTCACGGGTAAGCCCTGATGCTTCCAGGCTGAACGTTTGTAAACGGGTAGGGCATGCGTAAAGGCGCTGTAGTAAATCAGCAAGCGCTGCTTCATCTAGCTCTGGGTCTAAGCCGCCTAAGCGTTCTAACCACGTGCGCCTGATTGCTATGTAGGGAGGAACAGCGACGCCTGCGCCTAAAAAGCACTGGAGTAATCGTTCGGATAAGCGGGGTGGTTCGCTGCCAATCAAAAAAGCATCCAGCGTGTACGTGTCTAGCTGGGGATAAAGTAAACACCATAGTTTGGCTGCTAGCGGCCGTTGCTGCATTGCAATCAGTAACCAATCAGCTTGGCTGAGATATGCTGCTTGATTGATCCTTGCGCCCAGTGGCTGAGAAGGGGTAACGAGAAAGTGTGCGCGGTAGCGTTGCTCAATGTCCTGCATGCGTGGATCGGTGGTGGCGCTGGTCACGATAATGGGAAGTGTGTGGTCTGCAAAGGCTGTTTGGCGAATAGCGCGCAGGTGACGTGGTAAAAGGGCACCTGTGACTGACGCATCAACAATAAAGCAGACCGTGCCCATGTGAGTGGCTTCCTGTGTTGTGAAACCTGTTTGTTATTAAATCTATCTGTTTGTAATCAATTGTAGGTGTGAGTTTCTTTTGGTATCAAGCTAAAGTTTACAGTGATGAGGAAAATAATAGATGCTTTATATGCACCATGTTGGTGCTTGTGGGCCTCTGGTTGGTCTTTATTGGTGCGTTTTTCTGAGCTAAGTGCCTTTTTAGGGCTAAGTTCGTTCTTTCGTAGAGCATTATGCTACATGAAGAAGCACAGTATTTTATTTTTTATCTTTTATAAAACAACTGCTTGTTGTTTTTTTATGCCATATTGGTGCAAGGTTGGCATGTTCCGTGCTTAGTATTAGGCAGCGGCTAGCGGGTCGTAGGCAGATGCCTCTCGGCGTGCTACAACGATAGCCGGTTTGTTTAATAACTCTTTTATCGGTAGCTTACTGTCAAAAGCTTAAGCCACGTTCATACCGGAGGACACTATGTCAGCCAAGACTCTCGCGCTAATCGAAGAACATGATGTTAAATGGGTAGATCTGCGTTTCACCGACACGCGCGGTAAAGAGCAGCACGTCACCGTACCGGCACGGGACGTGGACGAAGAGTTTTTCGAAAATGGTCAGATGTTCGATGGTTCCTCTATCGAGGGCTGGAAAGGCATCAACGAATCCGACATGATTCTTCGCCCTGAAGATGGTACTGGTTTCCTCGACCCCTTCACCGAAGACGCTACCCTGATCCTGCGTTGCGATATCATCGAGCCTGCCACTATGCAGGGCTATGACCGTGACCCGCGTTCTATTGCCAAGCGCGCAGAAGCTTACCTGCAGTCCACCGGCCTAGGCGACACAGCCTTCTTTGGCCCTGAGCCTGAGTTCTTCATTTTTGACGAAGTCCATTGGAAATCTGACATTCAGGGTTCCATGTACAAAATTACCTCTGATGAAGGCGCTTGGGCGACCAGTAATCAGGTAGAAGGCGGCAACTTGGGGCACCGCCCGCGCGTTAAAGGCGGCTACTTCCCGGTTCCCCCGGTTGATAGCTTCCACGACATTCGTGGTGCAATGTGTAACACCCTGGAAGCGATTGGCCAGACTGTTGAGGTTCACCACCACGAGGTTGCTAACGCGGGTCAGAACGAAATCGGCGTTAAATTCAACACGTTGGTGAAGAAAGCTGACGAAGTTCAGGAAATGAAATACGTGATCCACAACGTGGCTCACGCTTACGGCAAAACCGCTACGTTCATGCCGAAGCCGCTTGTTGGTGACAACGGGTCTGGTATGCACGTACACCAGTCGTTCTGGAAAGATGGTCAGAACCAGTTCGCGGGTGACGAGTACGCTGGGCTTTCTGAAATGGCGCTTTACTACATTGGCGGTGTGATCAAGCATGCTCGTGCTCTGAACGCCTTCACTAACGCGTCTACCAACTCATATAAGCGTTTGGTGCCAGGCTTTGAAGCGCCGGTTATGTTGGCCTACAGCGCTCGTAACCGTTCTGCCTCTATCCGTATTCCGTACACCGCGAGCCCGAAAGGTAAGCGTGTTGAAACACGTTTCCCTGACCCGACTGCTAACCCCTACCTGGCGTTCGCAGCTCTGCTGATGGCGGGTATCGACGGTATTAAGAATAAGATACATCCTGGCGATGCCATGGATAAAAACTTGTACGACCTGCCGCCTGAAGAAGGTAAGTCAGTACCGACCGTTGCCAACAGCCTGGACCAAGCGTTGGAAGCACTCGATGCAGACCGCGCGTTCTTGACCGAAGGTGGCGTGTTTACTGATGATATGATCGATGCATACATCGACCTCAAGATGGAAGAAGTGGAGCGCATTCGCATGACCACTCACCCGATTGAGTTCGATATGTACTACAGCTGTTAAGAGCGATTGCTAAGCACAGCAGCTAGTACCACCTCCTCGGGTGTGACTGGCCTAAAACCCCGCTTCGGCGGGGTTTTTTTATACCATTGGATAGTGAGTTGAAGAGGTCTGTTTGCAAGGGGAGAGCGCTGTCTGCGGCACCGCACTGATGCGGTGAGTATTTTTATTGACGATGAGTCATGCGCACTATAATGGTGCAATAAGTGACAAGCTGACTGCTAGGACTGCGCTATAACGGCTCGCTACATCCTCGCCTCCTGCTCATTAGCCGTGCAAGTTGTCAATTGGCGCGCTTTTTGCAGTTTCTCTTTCATACGCTCGATAACGCTATTTTTTACAGCGACGCTTCAGGATACGCCATGTACCAGCGCTTACTTGAACACCTCACCACCGCAGTCTTACTGCTAGACGGTGAACTCCGCGTTCGCTGGATGAATCCGGCAGCGGAAGCGTTGCTAGCGGTGAGTTTTAGCCGTGTGCAGGGCATTAGTTTAGACACGCTGTTAGGGGGCGATGAGAGTATTGATGATGTCCTCGCTAAAGCGCGAGATGCCTTTCATCCCTATACCCAACGCGAAGCACGTATTACGCCGCTGAACAGCGAGCCATTAACGGTGGACTACACCGTGACCCCGCTTTCAGCCGATGAACTATTACTCGAAGTAGAGCCCCGTGATCGGCTAATGCAGATTTCCCGGGAAGAAGCGCTGACCACCCGGCAAGAGACAATCAAAGTGTTGGCGCGGGGCTTGGCTCATGAAGTTAAAAACCCTTTGGGCGGGATTCGCGGTGCTGCCCAATTATTGGAGCGCGATCTGGACGATCCTGCACTACGTGAATTCACCCATATTATTGTGGAAGAGGTGGATCGGCTGCGAGATTTGGTCGACTCCATGTTGGGCCCCAATCGCATCGTCAAACATGAGCCGGTCAATATCCATAAGGTGTTAGAGCGGGTGCGAGCGCTGCTGATTGCCGAGCATCCGCATGTTGAGGTCCGTCGTGATTATGACCCGAGTTTGCCGGATCTTTCTGGCGATGAATCTCAAATGATCCAAGCGGTGTTGAATGTGGCACGTAACGCGGTACAGGCCATGAGTGATGCAGCAACGCCTTCGCCGGAGCTTATGTTGCGCACCCGCGCACGCCGCCAATTTACGCTGGGGGCTGAACGCCATCGTTTAGTCAGTGAAGTGGGGGTTATTGATAATGGCCCTGGCATACCTGAAACGTTACGTGAAACGCTTTTCTATCCCATGGTGTCTGGGCGCGCTGAAGGTAGCGGCCTGGGGCTATCAATTGCTCAATCGATTTTGCACCAACATCAAGGATTGATCGAATGCGACTCACGCCCAGGACATACCGAATTTCGTTTACTGATTCCATTGGTTGTTAATTTCACCGGAGAAGCGTCATGACTGAGGCGACACAAACCGATGTAGCACGAGTGGTTATTGTCGATGATGACCGCGCCATCCGTTGGGTATTAGAGCGGGCCTTAGCGCAGCCAGACCTGGATATAGAGTGTATTGAACGCGCCGATACCGCGCTGGAGCGACTGTTAGAAAATCCACCGGATGTCCTGGTGACTGACATTCGTATGCCCGGCATTGATGGGCTGGATTTAATGTCCCGAGTGCGTGATGCACACCCTGACCTGCCTGTGATTGTGATGACCGCGCATTCGGATCTCGACAGCGCCGTGGCGTCCTACCAAGGGGGTGCCTTTGAATACCTGCCGAAACCCTTTGATGTGGACGAAGCGCTGGCGCTGGTGCGTCGTGCGGTCGCTCATGCAAGAGAGCGTCAGCGCCCGGTCAGCGTACCGGAAGGGTTGAGTGCTGAGATTATTGGTGAAGCACCTGCTATGCAGGAAGTGTTTCGCGCCATCGGGCGGCTTTCCCACTCCCACATCACGGTGTTAATTAACGGTGAGTCTGGCACCGGTAAAGAGCGTGTTGCTCAGGCGCTCCATCAACATAGCCCACGAGCGGGCAAGCCGTTTATTGCGCTGAACATGGCAGCGATTCCCCGGGACTTGATTGAGTCTGAACTATTCGGCCATGAGAAGGGCGCGTTTACAGGGGCAGCGCAACAACGCCAAGGTCGCTTTGAACAGGCTAATGGCGGAACGCTGTTTCTCGATGAAATTGGTGATATGCCCGCTGAAACGCAAACGCGCTTGCTACGTGTGTTAGCGGATGGTGAATTCTATCGCGTGGGCGGCCATACGCCTGTAAAAGTCGATGTACGTATTATTGCCGCTACCCATCAGAACCTAGAATCGTTAGTTGACGATGGGCGGTTCCGGGAGGACTTGTTCCACCGCTTAAACGTGATTCGCGTTCATCTGCCGCGCCTTTCCGAGCGTCGGGAGGATATTCCGCGTTTAACCCGTCATTTCTTAGCGGAAGCTGCCAAAGAGCTGACCACAGATATCAAAGTGTTAACGCCCGAAGCAGAAGCGCACCTTACTCGTTTGCCGTGGCCGGGTAATGTTCGTCAATTAGAAAATATTTGCCGTTGGCTAACGGTAATGGCTTCTGGCCGCGAAATTCTCATTGAGGACTTGCCCCCAGAGCTGCGCTCGGTCAACGCTTCCGAAGGTAGTGTTTATGGCGATTGGCGTTCCGCGTTCAGGGATTGGGCTGACCACGCCCTGGCGGAAGGCCATACCCACCTGTTGGAGGAAGCCGTGCCGGATTTTGAGCGCATTCTGATTGAAACGGCACTGAAACATACCGGTGGACGCAAAGGGGAAGCCGCCGAATTACTCGGCTGGGGGCGCAATACACTTACCCGTAAATTGAAAACGCTGCTGCCTGCGCTGGCAGATGATGCCTAACCGATCATGCTTTTAACAAATAACCTGTTAGTGACCAATCTATTCGCGATCAATCTATTCGCAACCAAACTGTTAGCGGTTACTCCGCCGCTGGCAGTACAAAAACAGCATCTGCTAATGCAGGGTCGGGTGGCTCACAGGTTTCTGTTGACCAGGGCAGTAAGCTGAAGGTGTGATCCACCCCTAGCCCATCAAGTTGGTGGGGCACACCATCGTGATAAATCACATGGCCTAAACCCATTAAGCCAACGGCCAATTTACCCTCTACGGCGGCGTTAGCCAGCCCTTCAGCCATCGCGACGTCCCAGCTAAGTTGGGCCTGTAAAAAGCGTCTCAGCATAGCGGGGTCGTCGTCATCCATTGCATGCTGGTCAAATACGTCTTTTAAGCGCATTTCATAGCCTGCGCTTGGCGGTAGCGGTGCAGGTATATGATGCCGCTGGTCGGCAGGCACGCTGCTGAAGCCGTCACGAGCTAAGCGCTGACGCAGCTCGGGAGTAATGTTTAAGGCGATCAGAGGAATCTGTTGAACACGCGCGAAATGGAGAATGGGTAAGTAAAGGTCAGCATCAAACCCCCAGTTCTCCTCCCAGCCGGACTGCTCCAACAGCGCTTCTTCGGATAACAAGCCCGCAACCCAATCATCGAGCACGGGTTGCGCTTCCCGGGGCAGCATTTCTAACCCGATAACCATATCGTCACGCAGCGCGTAAAGCCCCGCTAGGGTGTGCAACTGCCAGCGGTGGTGGTCAATGGCATCATGTTGCTCGCCCAATAGGACAACCTGATGCTGTATTGCTTGGGCTAAAACAGCGCTGTTAGCAACAGCATGTTGCGATTGCCACCACTGGCCGGGAATAGGGCAGCTAGCATGAGCCGCTAAAGGTAGCCAGCCTAGAGCCATGGCAGCGATGAAATGATGGCGCATGGGCGTTGTGTCCTAGCGTTCTTCTGCTTTAAGGCGATTGATCTCAGTCAGAATAGTTTCTGCTTCTTCCGTCAATGTCGCGTTCGCTCTCATGTCACCATTGCGTGAAGCTTCCATTGCTGCCTGTAATTTACGCTCGTAATCTTGCTGGAGCTTTTTCTTGGGATCGCGCTTAAATAGACCAAACATGAGCATTCTCCTATGGTTTGTACACTACTTGTATAGCTTTGTTTGGTGTATGTCGACTATTTGTTGTAACACTTCGTTATCAGAAGTACGTTTGCGATCCATGTTGAGCTAAATAGCGCGGCTTTAAGAGCGCTATTTTCAAAGGTATGTTTTTTAAGGACACAGTTTTTAAGGACATAGTTTTGAAAGACATAGTTTTTAAAGACATCACTATTGAAGACACAGCTCTAAAAACCGCTCGAAATCGGAAAGTATTGTATCGAGACTGTTCTGCAGGCGATGGTCATCGTCAATCATGCGTAGTGAAAGTCGCTGACAGCGGGCATGTTCAATGACAGGGCCTGGCGGTACGACATCATCTCGCCATCCATGAATGATATGCGTGTGTTGTGCTTGCAGTGTGATTGAGGTTTGCGGGTAATCTGGCAAGCCAAGAGCAGGGGCTAATAAAAAACAACCTAACACAGGTTCCTGGGCACTAACCGCTGCACTTAACCATCCACCGAGACTGGAACCCGCTAAAACACAGTTAGCCAGTGTGTCGTTGCGTTCATCAATCACGGCAAGTAAATGCTCTAAACGCTCCTGCGGCTCTTTTAAACCACGGTAGTCCATGACGACCGGTTCGCAGTTCTCAAACTGCTCAGCAACCCCTTTTAGCGCTTGCACCTTCAGGGCACCAGGCCCGCTTTCCAGGCCGTGTGAAAGATAAACAGTTATCATTGCCATTAGCTACCTGCGGAGCGCTGAATAGCTTCGCCGCCTCGTTCAATATCTTCGCCTGCGCCGCGAATAGTGTTGCAGCCACTTATGACCAGAAGTGTCGCCATCATCAATAAACTGATCGCCATTGCACGCTTCATCGAAAGAATCCTCATCAGCTGAGCGCTTGTAGAGAGACTTTAGGTACGCTGTCATTAAAAATAATCGTTGCAGGCAGTTGGTGCCATCAATTTCCCATCGTTTGAGTGCTAGCTGGCCGTGTGATTTTGTCGCATGTGTCAGTTTTAGCCATTAAATAGCGGCGTTTGTCTCTTAGCCTGGTATTGCTTTTTGTTTTTAAGGTGTTGTTTATAGTATATTTTTGCGTTAAAAGTGGCGCTTGGCCTGTTGTCTGCAATAACCTGACTACCTACAGCAGTAATGTTGTGATTCTAATTTTTAAGTGAAATTAATCGCCAAAAACGCTTCGCAGCAATTTTAGCCACAATGAGTAAACAAGCGTGAGCAGGCTAATAGGTAATCAGGGAAGGCATGGAGCCATATTAGCAAAAGGATGTGAAAGGACTAGCCTGCTCACCCTTATCAGTGTAAGGAAACGCTGATCATCACCGCCAGGGAGCAGCATTGATGCAAAATCACCATCTCGTGAAAGCGGGGTGGTTTTTTTGCGTCAATTAATTGTTTTTAACACTTTGATTTTTATTAATATTTATCTTTTCCAGATTTTCTGGACAGCTTTTGTATCAATGGGCGTGACATTTTGGTCTATCCTCTGGTGTAAACCAAAATTCAGCGGTTAGAAGACGTCAACGTAGCAGCCGCACACTTCCAGGGACAAGCGCTATGGCGATGGTGTTGATGTTATGCATGTTTGTGCTGTTTCTAGGGTTTTCGGGAGTCGGTCTTTATATGATGTTCAAGACATCATTTATGACCACCATAGAGGATCGTGACGATATGCCTCCCGATATGTAGATAATTAAAACTATAGAGATAGTTAATCGACAATACCAAGAGCCACCTGCGTCCACGTTGGTGGCTTTTTGCTTTTATTGATACGGCATTGAGCGGCCAACCACAAAGGGTTATCCCATCCAATAAAGACTCAGTAGCGCAAAGCCATAGCCCATGGCTGCGCCAGCAATGACATCACTGACATAGTGTAGCCCAAGCCCCACCCGTGAAACGGCAATCAGTAAACTAAGGGGAATCACAATAGGTAGCAACCAGGGGGTATGAGCGGCGACCAACACGCTAAACATCACCGCATGCATGGTGTGACCACTGGGGAAGCTGTATTTGTCTCGGGCAGGCTCACCACAATGGACGCCACCGAGGTAGGTGATGAACGGACGTTCGCGACACAGCCGCGTTTTTACCAACTTATAAATAGCGACTGCGAACAGTGCGATGGCGCTGTACTGCATGATTCGCCAAGCACCATTGGGCTGTAACCAGGGTTGTGCAGCGATTAACAATACCCAGACAGGCCAGTCTCCTAGCTTACTTGCCGTTTGCAGCGTTAGCCGCCAGGGGCGGTAAAGCGATAGGTGTGTTACCCGTTGGCAAAGCTGCCATTCAAAGACATCAAGACGATCGAATACGACAAGCGGACGCGGACGCATGGTGAGTCTCCTGGGCATTTTGTAAATAGCGTAAGAACTGCTCTGCGATTCCCGGCCAGCTTTGCTCTAGCGCTCGTAGGCGGGCGGTTCTACCTAGACGGGCGTAGTCAGCAGGGTGCTGGCATAACGCGACGGCAGCCTGTTGAAAGGCAAGCGTATCGCCAGGGGGAACGGTGATACCGTTGTGCCTGCTTTGGATCAGCTCAGCGCTGGCGGCGTGGTGATAGGCCACGACTGCCAGCCCGCTGGCCATGGCTTCAGTCACCACATTTCCCCATGTTTCTGACTGAGAAGGGAAAATAAACATATCGGCACTGGCATAGTGGCGTGCTAGTGCCTGTTTATTCACAAAACCGGTGAAATGAGCGTCTGGTAGCGCTTTTTGTAACTGAGCGCGGCCTGGGCCATCGCCAACAATGACGTGTGCCATATCGGGGCGCACATCACTCATGGCCTGCAGCGTTTCTTGCAGTAACGCTAGGTTTTTTTCTGGGGCTAAGCGGCCCACATACAGCGCAACAGGTTGATGTTCGCTAACCCCCCACTGTTCGCGTAGGGTGTCGTCGCGGTGGGCTGGGGAAAAAATATCGCCATCAATGCCGCGTGAGAGCACCTTTACATCGCGGATATCCTGGGCGCGTAGTGCTTCAGCCTGTTGTTGAGTGGGCACAAGGGTAAGATCGCAGCCGTTATGGAAATAGCGTAAATATCGCCGCGTGGCAGCAGCTAGCCAGGAAACTCCGTAGTCATGGCAGTAGTGATCGAAATTAGTATGCCAGCCAGCCACTAAAGGTATGTTCAGTTGGCGTGCTGCATGCCGAGCTGCCCAGCCCAGTGGGCCCTGGGTTGCCAGATAAATAGAATCGGGACGCTGCTTCTGCCAGAAACGGCGAAGTTGTGAGGGGCTGGCAAGACCAATCTGCACAGCGTTATAACCCGGTAGCGCTAACCGCCGAACCTGAAGCTCTTGGGACAGTTCTTGATAGGTTTCCTGATACGGTTCTTGAGAACGCTCTTGAGCAACATTGGTGGCGTCGGCAGCCATGCTTGGTTTAGGGCGAATAACATCCACTGTTACCCCCAACCGAGTGAGTTCACGACATAGCCTATTTAAGGTATGCGCAACACCATTTATTTCTGGTGACCATGTTTCGCTAACGATACAGAGTCGCATGGGCGATCCATCCCTTTATCACGTTTTTACTCACTATTTCATTCACTGTTGCATTAACTATGCGCAGCGATAGTGACACTGCCAATACAGCCTGGTGAACATGGGATGACAGGCCACCATTTTTAATGGGGAAGCCCCTAGTGAATGGTGATGCTTTAGCAGATCAAGATATCGATCAGGTTGCATTTTTATGATTATCAAAAAAAACGCTAAAAAATAAAACTTTAAGAAGAATGACATATATCGGCTTTAAGGTAGCTGACGACGAGGTGAACATATCCTCGATTGTGCCTTCGCAATGCGCAATTAAAAGCTCAGTAAGCAGCTTAAATATAATTTTTTGGTTTTTATGACGACCCTTTTTTTTCGAATATTGGGTTAAAAAGAAATTGTATTAGAAGACTTCGGTATCTGAATTCTCTTGTAACTAAAAGTGCTGATAACAAGCGCTAACTACTTTAATGGGATCAATCATGTTTAAAAAGGCGACACTTGCTCTAGCTATTAGTGGTTTGTTGGGTGCCTCTGCGGCTCAGGCGGCGGTGGTGTATGACCAAGACGGCACGACGCTAGATATCTACGGCCGCATCGCCATGGGGTTTGAAGGCGGTGGTGAAAAAAATGGCGTTGATAATGGCGAGGAGTTCCGTAATTTTGGTTCTCGTTTGCGCTTTACGGCAGGTCATCAAATCAACGCTGACCTGCGCGCGTTTGCACGGGTAGAGTGGCGTTTTACTGGGGATGAGCGCAGCCGCCCGGGCTTTGACGAAGTGCGTAATAGCTACCTTGGTCTCGAAAGTAAGCAGTACGGTACGTTCATGGCGGGTAACTATAACAGTTACTACGATAACTACGTGATGACACCGTTCGATGTTTATGTAGAGCGTGGCTATGAATTTGCCGGCGGTGGTCTTCAGGCGCGTGGCGACTCACTTGGCTATAAAACGCCTGAGATCAACGGTTTTCAGGCTGTTTTCTCAGCAAAACACTTTTCTGAGCGTGGCCTCACTGAAGCGCAGCAGTCTAGCGAAGGTAGCGTTATCGCCACACAAGGTGGCGTCGTTTACGCGACTGGCCCCTTACGTTTAGCACTTGGCTATGTAGAAGATACCGTTCGTGGCGGTGGCAACGGTGAAACACGTTTTGGTACTACGGCCACGTACGACATCAATGACGCTTTCTCTGCGCGTTTAGGTTATGAAACCCGTGGTGATAACGATAAGCGGGGAGGCGGTTTTGATACGGTAGGCCTAGGTGGTAGCTTTGCCACCGGCGCTTGGACCTTCTATCTCGATTATTACAACATTGATCCCGATAATGCGGATAATGATCGTGACGCTTGGGCCGCTGCGGCGCATTACGATGTTTCTAAAAATCTTGATGTATTTGTCGAGCTAAATGATGCCAATAAAGATGCCAATGATAACTTCGAAGATGATCTGTATTATGCAATAGGTGCCCGCTATCACTTTTAAATAATAAATAGCTTCCTTAGCGCTTAAGTCACTTATTAAGATCGTTTTGCCGATGTGCTAAAAGTACATCGGCTTTTTGCATTATGCTGTCTATGATAATAGTTAAATGGTTTTAAGAAGTGTACATGACATCAGTCTTGGTAAGGCGTGGTTAGTCTAAGGGTTTCTTTGTCGCTGGCGTTTGGCGCTTTTTCTCGCGGCGACGCTGCTTGGCTAATGCGTTGCCGTTAGCCAGTTCCTCTAAGTAGGCGATTTCTTCGTCGCTGAGTGGTTTGCGCGGTTGGTTTGTCATTGATGTCACCACATTGTTAGGCCTTTCTGGCACGCTAACGATGAACGATGACATCAATATGAAAGGAGCCATTAAGATGCGTTTTAGCCGCTATGGGATTGCGCTTGGAGAGGTAAACTAGCAAGTGGAAGGGTTTTCGGGCCGTTCCTACTGAGTGAAACGGCCCAGCGTACTCACATAGTCATGATGCTTTCAAAGCCTCCATAAATAAGACGCTTACCATCAAAGGGCATGGAGCTAACGTCCATTTGTAAGCGTGGATCTTCCATGACTTTTTGCATAGCGACATCGCGTATCGCTTTGGAAAGCCACTCTATCCATGAAAAAACAACGCTTTCGTCATCTTTTCGCTTAACCGCCATGGAGAACGAGGTGACCTCTCCTTCGGGAACATCGTCTTCCCAGCTTTCTACCACTCGCTGTGCGCCGAACTCTTTGAACACTTCTGCGGCGGCGCGGGCGTGCTCAATAAATTCAGATTTATTAGCGGTCGGCACGGCAGCGATGAAGCCATCGACATAAGGTGTGGTGGTAGTATTCATGCCGCTTCTCCTGGGTTTACTTTGGGTGAGAATGATCGCGGTATAAGGTGTCGAGGCCATAACATGCTGTCTTCATAGACCAGTATTCATCACAGAGATCCATACGCTACCGGCAAAAAATAGCGGAGCAGCGAGTTATTGTTATTAGCTCAAACGTAGCGCATGAAGTCTCCGATGACGTACTTTTCTTATGCGTATTTTTCTTAAGCAGCGGTGTTAACCATCGGTGCGCTTTCGAGTGGTGCTATTAAAAGGATGAAGAGCATCGCGGGTCACGTAGAAGCGCAATGTTTCACCTTCACGAACGGCTGGCTGGCCAGCGGTGCGAATCACCGTGGGTTGCTCGCTGTCGGCGAGATTAACGTACAGATGGCTTTCCGCGCCTGCCGCCTCAAAGAGCATGAGTGTCGCGTCGATGGCTAGATGTGGCGTATCGGGTGCGGTGAGGTGCATGTCGTCTGGGCGAATGCCGAGGGTGTCGGTGCCTTCGGGAAGGTGTTCCAGCACGCTGCTGTTTTGAGTACCCAGATACTCCAGCGGCAACATGTTCATTGCCGGGGAGCCAATAAATTCTGCAACGAACATTGTGGCCGGACGGGCGTAGATCTCCATCGGTGTGCCTACTTGCTCAATTTGCCCGGCATTTAGCACGACCAAACGGTCGCCCAGGGTCATGGCTTCCAGCTGGTCGTGGGTGACATACAGGCTGGTGGTTTTTAGGCGACGCTGTAGTTGTTTAATCTCCACCCGCATCTGTACGCGCAGCTTGGCGTCCAGGTTGGAAAGCGGTTCATCGAACAAGAAGGCTGAAGGCTCGCGCACCAGTGCTCGGCCCATTGCTACCCGCTGGCGCTGGCCGCCGGAAAGCTTGCGGGGTTTACGCTCCAGGAAGTCTTCAATCTCCAGCATCTTGGCCGCTAAGCGCACGCGTTTATCGATGTCATCTTTTTTGAAACCCCGGTTCTTTAAGCCATAAGCGAGGTTGTTGTAGACGGTCATGTGCGGATAAAGCGCGTAGTTCTGGAACACCATGGCGATATCGCGCTCAGCGGGCTCTAGCTTATTTACTACCCGGTCGCCGATTTTGAGCGTGCCTTCGGTAATGGTTTCCAGCCCAGCGACCATGCGCAGCAGGGTCGACTTACCGCAACCGGATGGCCCGACGAGCACCACAAACTCGCCATCTTCAATCTGTAGGTCGATGCCTTTGACGGCGTGAACATCGCCGCTATAGGTTTTCTTCAGCCCTTCCAAGGTAATGCTGGCCATCTTATTTCTCCGTCTCGGTCAGGCCTTTCACAAAGAGGCGTTGCATAAACAGAATCACCAGTACCGGCGGCAGGGCGGCCATTACCACGGCGGCCATAATCAAATGCCACTGGGGATTCTCTTCTGAGGTCATGCGTTGAATACCCATCACAACGGTGTAGTAGTCAGGATCGGTGGTGATTAGCAGTGGCCACAGATACTGGTTCCAGCCGTAGATAAACATGATCACAAACAGCGCGGCGATATTGGTCACTGACAGCGGCATTAAGATGTCTTTAAAAAACTTCAGTGGCCCGGCGCCGTCGACGCGGGCGGCTTCGAGCATTTCTTCGGGAATGGTCATAAAGAACTGGCGGAACAGGAACGTCGCGGTGGCCGAGGCAATCAGCGGAATCGACAGCCCGGCAAAGCTATTGAGCATGTTGAGGTCCGCAACGACCTGAAACGTCGGAATAATGCGTACTTCCACCGGCAGCATCAGCGTGATGAAAATTAGCCAGAAGAAGAACATCCGAAAACGAAAGCGGAAGTAAACAATTGCAAACGCCGACAGTAGTGAGATCGACAGTTTTCCTATGGTAATCGCCATGGCCATAACAAAACTGTTCCATAGCATCATGCCTGCTGGTGGGGCTCCTGCGTTGGAAACGCCGGACTGCCACATACGGGTAAAGTTTTCGATACCATGGGCGCCGGGTAGCATCGGCAGTGTACCGCGTAGCAAGTCGCCTGGCGCCTGGGTAGACGCCACGAGCGCAACGTACACGGGGAACACCACCACCGCGACGCCAATCATCAACGTCAGATGAGCAAAAAAATTCGCCCAGGGTCGGTTTTCAACCATTGAAAGTCTCCCAAACAATTAGCCAGTGGTGTTAGTAGTTCACGCGGCGCTCGATAAAGCGGAACTGCACCACCGTGAGTGCGACCACAATGGCCATTAAAATCACTGACTGAGCGGCCGAAGAGCCTAAATTCAAGCCGACGAAGCCATCGGCGTAGACCTTATAGACCAGCGTGTTGGTGGCCTGGGCGGGGCCGCCTTGGGTAGTTGCGTGAATAATGCCAAATGTATCGAACATGGCGTAAACCACGTTAACCACCATCAAGAAGAAGGTCGTTGGCGTCAGCAGCGGGAAAATAATTGTCCAGAAGCGCTTAGTCGGGCCGGCGCCGTCAATGGAGGCGGCTTCAATCAGCGATTGTGGGATTGACTGTAGGCCCGCTAGAAAAAATAGAAAGTTATAGGAGATCTGCTTCCAGGCGGCGGCAAAAATCACCAGCAGCATGGCGTCACTTCCCGAGTTGCGGTGGTTCCACTGATAACCCACCATTTCTAGCATATAGGGAACAATGCCAATCGAGGGGTTGAAGATAAACCACCACAAAACGCCCGCAAGGGCGGGGGCTATGGCGTAGGGCCACACCAGCAGTGTGGTGTAGGTACTACGTGAGCGAATCATCCGGTTGACGGTGCTGGCCAATAATAGAGCCACCGTCATTGACAGGAGTGTGGTACCGATGGCAAACACCGCTGTCACGGAGAGCGAGTTAAGATAAGCGCCATCGCGAAACAGGCGAGCGAAGTTTTCCAAGCCCACAAACGTCGAGCGCAGCCCAAAGGCGTCTTCGCGCAATAGCGACTGATACAACGCTTGGCCAGCAGGCCAGATAAAGAAAATCAGCGTCACAATCACCTGGGGCGCCAGCAGCGCGTAGGGCAAAAAGCGACCAGGGTAGGTCATGCGTTTAGTTTGCATGGGCAGCTCTGCAAATGGTTAGTAAATATAAGCATCGACAAACGAAATCGCCGCCTACCCAGTGGGGTAAGCGGCGAAGTGAGTACTTATTTACTGGTTGGCAGCTTCAAAGTCACGGAGTAAATCATTGCCACGTGCCACTGCGTCGTCAGCTGCTTCCTGGCCCGATTTGCCACCGGTCATCACGGCTTCCATCTCTTCGGAGATAATGTCGCGGATCTGTACAAAGTTACCAAACCGCAGGCCTTTCGAGTTCTCGGTCGGTTCGTTTAGCGTCATCTGCTTCAGCGAAATATCGGCACCTGGGTTCTCATCGTAGTAGCCCTGCTCTTTGCTTAAGTCCCACGCCGCTTGAGTGATGGGCAGATAACCGGTTTGCTGGTGCCACTCGGCTTGTACCTCAGGCTGTGAGAGGTACTCAAAGAAGGCGGCAACGGCTTCATACTCGTCATCGGTGTGGCCTTGTAGTGCCCACAGGGTGGCACCGCCAATGATGGAGTTCTGTGGCGCACCATCTACGTCGTCATAGTAGGGCTGCATACCGAAACCGACTTCAAAGTCAGAGTTAGCAGCGACATCCGCACGGGAAGCAGAAGAACCGAAGAAAATCGCACAGTCCTGTGAGTAGAACAGCGGCTCTGAGTCAGGGCCAGAACCGGGGCCGCCCCACTTAAAGACCCCCTCTTCCTGCCAGTTATGGAGGTTGTCCCAATGGCGGGCGACCAGCTCATTGTTGAAATTGAACTCTGTTTCCATGCCGCCAAAGCCGTTTTCCAGCGTACCAAGCGGCACATTATGCCAAGCGGAGAAGTTTTCCAGCATTACCCAGCTAGGCCAGGAGGTGGTAAAGCCACAGCTGGCCGCCCCAGAATCGACGATTTGGCGCGAAAAATCGGCCACTTCAGACCAGGTTTGCGGCGCCTGCTCAGGGTCTAGACCCGCTTCCTCAAACATGTCGCGGTTGTAGTACATAATCGGCGTAGAAGAGTTGAACGGGAACGACAGCATGTTGCCGTTGGTGTCGGTGTAGTAACCGACTACCGCTGGCAGGAAGGCTTCGCGATCAAACGCGCGGCCATGCTCTTCCATCAACTCGTACACGGGGTAGATGGCACCTTTGGCGTTCATCATAGTGCCAGTGCCGACTTCAAAAACCTGGAGAATATGCGGCTGCTCGCCCGCACGGAACGCCGCAATGGCGCCGGTCATCGTTTCGGTATAATTGCCGCGGTAGCTGGGTGTGACGTGGTAGTCGTCCTGAGAAGCGTTAAACTCCTCCGTCATTTCTTCAAGGATTTCACCAAGCTGGCCTCCCATAGCGTGCCACCAGGTCACTTCGGTCGCAGAATGGGCAGAAAGGCTAAACGTGGCAGTAGCCACCCCTAGGGCAAGCGCGTGCAATGTGAAACGAGACATAACGGCTCCTTGTGGGTCGTTCGCAGTACGTTTATTAAGTTTTTGGGTGCACTGAACAGTAGAAAGTGTAGATGACGTTTTCATGAATGCACGATGAACTCGACGTGACAGTCAACGTTTCGCTGTCCGTTGGCCTGCTTAGTAGGCAAAGGAGAAAGGCGGTGATAGGGTGATATGAAGAGCCTAACTGACGAGAGCAGTATGACTGACGCGACCACCTTACTGGCGAAGCTAGTATCGTTCGATACCACTTCCAGCGAATCTAATTTGGCCCTAATTGAATTCGTTGAGCACTATCTAGCTGATTATGGTGTGGCTTCAGAGCGGGTGATGAGCCCGTGTGGCACCAAAGCTAACCTGATTGCCCGCGTAGGCCCTGACGCCCCTGGCGGGGTGATGCTTTCTGGGCATACCGACGTAGTGCCGGTGGCCGGTCAGCCATGGTCGAGTGATCCGTTTACCCTTCGCGATGGCGGCGATGGGCGCCTGTACGGGCGTGGTACCTGTGATATGAAAGGCTTTATTGCCTGTGCGTTAGCCATGGTGCCTACCTGGGTCAATGCGCCGCTGAAGCAGCCTATCTATTTCGGATTTTCTTACGACGAAGAAATTGGCTGTGTGGGCGCGCCGAGTCTTATTAAACGCTTTTACGAGCACTACTCCACCACCGCCCACGTCATTGTTGGTGAGCCTACCAGCATGCAGCCTGTGGTCGCGCAAAAAGGCGCAACGAATCTGCGCACTACCGTGATTGGCCAAGAGGCCCACAGTAGCCAAGTGAATCAAGGCACGTCAGCTATCCATGTTGCAGCGAGGCTCGTCACGTTCATTGAAGACACCATGGCGGCATTGGTGGAAGAGGGCCGCGTCGATGAGGCCTTTAATGTGCCTCATACCAGCCTGCACGTTGGCAAAATAAAAGGCGGTACGGCGATCAACATTATGGCGCGGGAGTGTCAGTTTGAGTGGGAAATTCGCCATCTGCCCACGGACACCTTCGACGAAATATACGCGCGCTTTGATGCCTATTGCGCCCAGCTAAGCGCTGAGCTGCAGGCTAAAGGCAAGCACGTTGAAATCACCACCGAGCCGTTAAACGTGACAGTACCGGGCTTGGCCGACCGCGAGAACGAACAAGTGCTTCGCTTAGCCAAAGACCATCTGCCACACGCCTGCTGTAATCATGCGGTCGCTTATGCCACCGAGGCAGGGCAGTTCCAAGGCCAGGGCTTGCAGACAATAATTCTTGGCCCTGGCAGCATCGCCCAGGCGCATCAACCCGATGAGTATATTGAGACGGCGCAGTTGCATGAGTGCACGGCGTTTATGCAGCGATTAGGGCTGGCGCTAGAAACACCCCATTTGGGATGATGGTCGTTACTTATAATGGCGGCTTCGTAAGCTAGTTGTACACGTCAATGGGCGAACATTTCCGCGATCGCCTCCACAACGACCCGTACCCGCGCCGTGCGTGCTAAATCCTGGTGCAAGACAAGCCATGCCTCATAAGGCTTGGCTCGGCGGCGCTCAGGCCATACGCGTATCAGCTTGGGGTCACGCTGGGCCAAGTAGTCCGGTAATTCTCCCAAGGCCAGGCCTGCACGTACAAAGGTTGCCAACATCAGGCTGGAGTCCAGCTCGGCGACTACACGCCCCAGTCGCCTTGATTCGCCAGCCAACGTGTCATCCTGCCGCCCGGTTACTCCTCTTTGGTAGAGCGCAATATCGTGACCTGCGAAGCCTTCACCGGGTTGTGGCTCGCCATGCTGTTCCAGATAACGCTGGGTCGCGTATAAACCGACCTCCCAGCGGCCAAGTTGTCGCACGATCAACTCGGGTTGTTCCGGGCGTAGCGTACGCACGGCGACATCGGCTTCACGCCGCGCCAAGTCGAATAATCGCGTCGTGGTGCTCAAGATCACACGCACCTCGGGATGGCTGGTACGCAGGCGTTCAATTGCTGGCACCACGAAGTCCACAGCGAGTGCGTCAGTCGTGGTCACGCGCACTTCACCAGCGACTCGTTCGTCAGCTCCCTCGCCGCGTCGCTTGAAGGAGACGGCTAGCCGCTCCATCTCCTCGGCCGTGGTTAGCACTTGTTGACCGCTATCGGTCAGTACCAACCCGCCCGTGGCACGCAGGAATAGCCGACTACCCAGTGCTCGCTCCAGGCTAGTCAAGCGCCGACCCACGGTGGTCTGGTCAATGGATAGCTGCTGCGCTGCCCCTCGTAGCGTACCTGCGCGATACACCGCTAGGAAAATTTGCACATCATCCCAGTTCATGAATTTCTCCATGCTGCAAATATGCAGCCACTCACTGCATATTCATGCATTTTCACATGCAAAGCTGCCTCGTACCATGGCGCTTATTCCTTCTGAATTTAGATTCTTCTTAACCCATATCGCGCGCAGCAGGTTGGCTACTGCTGCAGGGAGTGGCCATGCCTCGTGTATCTTTCATCCTGACCGTCGCCATGCTCAGTGCCTTTGGCCTGATTGCCTCGGACGTGTATCTACCCGCGATGCCGAGCATGACCATTGAGTTCGGCGTTGCCGACTGGCAAATGCCGCAAACGGTCTCTATTTATCTGCTGGCGCTGGCGAGTGCGCAGTTGGTCTATGGGCCACTGTCGGACCGTTATGGTCGCAAGCCGTTGCTGCTTGCTGGCATTACGCTGTACATGGCTGGTTCGCTGGGCTGTGCGGCCTCTGATAGCTATGTCGGATTTCTGGCCTGGCGCATACTCGAAGCGGTTGGTGCGGCGTCGGGCTTAGTGATTGGTCGCGCTTTGATCGCCGACACTTGTGATAAGCGCACATCGGCCAAGGTTTACGCGATGGTCTACCCGCTAGTGTCGCTATCACCAGCGTTAGCGCCAGCCATCGGAGGGCACTTGGCCGCTACCTTCGGATGGCGAGCCGACTTCCTATGCGTGGCTGCTTTCGGAGCTATGGCGCTACTGATGGTGCTAACGCTGCTGCCAGAAACGCTCCCTGTCCAGGATCGTACTCGGACCTCGCCCTTTACCGGATTTGGCCACGTTTTGCGTGACCGGACCTTCTGCCGCTATACGCTGGTCGTCTGTGCGATCTACAGTGCTTGGTTTGTCTACCTAACCCAGTCGCCCTTTCTATTCGCGCGCCAAGGGTTGAGCGAGGAGCAGAGTGGCTGGCTGTACTTGCCTCTGACGGCTGGCATCATCGGTGCCAATCTACTGGCTAAACGACTGCTCGATCGCTGGCCCTATGATCGCATCATCACCGCAGGCATCGTGTTTTTCGTACTTGGCGGTGTGGCATTTTTGGCCGTGGGCGCGTTGCAACTACAGGGCACAGCCAGTGTGATACTCCCGATGTGTTTAGTCAGCCTTGCTAATGGTTCCTCGCTATCGCTAGCGGTATCCGGAGCGGTTGCCAGTGAACACGGGCATGTGGCGACGGCATCGGGGCTGGTGGGGTTCTGCCAGATTGGTAGTGCTGCAGTGGTAGCGATGGGGGTGAGTGCTGTGTTCGGTACGGGAGTTGGTGTGCTTGGCGATGCGGTACTAGCGCTTGGGCTACTCGCGCTACTCACATGCTTGCCATGGTCTGGGTACCGGAAGAAAGTAGTGTAATAGCAGCTAAGGGGAGAAATAAAAAACACCCGCCAATATTAAATAGGCGGGTGTTTTCTTGAGACGCTTACGGACTGGCTATTAGTGCTGATGCTGCTCTTCGTAAAGCTCTGCTTTCGCATGGCGCATCACATCTTCGCAGGCCTGTTGGCGGGCAAGTTGGGTCAGCAGCCGCTGAGTCACCTCAAACCCTTTTCCCAAACAGGTATCAACTTCGTCTCGGCTAACGTGCGGAGAGACGTTGTAGTCGATTTTTACCGTACGGCCACCGCCTTCTAGTCGATCGGCGATTTGTCTAAGCCGCCAGGCGATGCGCTCTTTCCAGGTTGCTGATTCTACCGCGCCTTCGTTTACGCTAAACGTGCACTGCCACTCGGGTTTGTAAACCTTCATAGGAGAACCTCCACTGGGTTTGGAAAGAATGCTTGGTCGTGTGTCGTACTCCGTCTGTCTGATGATGTAGCTCTGGTACTATATCTAACTCTGTGCCAATACCGAAACAAAACGTATACCAAATCTATAAACCAAAGAATACAGAGCTTTCAATATGACGCTTTCAACGCCAGTCTCAACGTCAGCCAACTGCCCGTGCGGCAGTGGTGCTGCATTTACGGCGTGTTGCCAGCCTTATCACCAAGGTGCAACGGCATCTACGCCAGAAGCGCTAATGCGCTCACGTTACACGGCATTTGCGTTGAATAGCCGTGATTACCTACTCGCCACTTGGCACGCATCAACGCGGCCAGCACAGCTAGCGCCCGACCCAGACACCCAATGGAAAGCGCTCACGATTGTGGTGGCACCGCCAGCAAACGAGAGGCAGGGCACAGTCCATTTTTTAGCCTATTTCCGTGAACAAAACCGCTGGCATGTGCTGGAAGAAAACTCACGGTTTGTGTTTGAAGACGGGCGCTGGTGGTATGTGGATGGCGTGCCGACCATTGAGCGCCTCAAACCGCGGCGAAACGAGCGCTGTCTATGTGGTAGCGGTCGAAAAATAAAGAGTTGTTGCGGTGAGTAGTATCAATACCGATACCCAATGGTTCCTCTACTTACTTGAGTGCAAACGCGGCACCTATGTGGGGATTACCAATAACCTAGCGAAACGTTACCAAGCGCACTGCGACGGCAAAGGCGCTCGCTATACCCGAGCGAATCCACCGATAGCGCTGCTCGGCGCGCAACCGTTCGCAGATCGCGCCGAAGCCAGCCGCGCTGAATATGCGCTGAAGCGCCAAACGCCAAGCCGAAAACGTCAATGGGCCACTCAGTGGCCGATTAGCGATTTTTCCGGCTCGGCGTTGGATAGGTAACTTTCGCAGATGATCGAATGGCCGGTCTACCGAACCACCGTCACGGTACACGCTGCCTGGCGTACAACATTGAGGGCGGTGGAGCCCATAAAGTGGTCGGGAAAGCCGGGGCGGTTCGAGGAAATAATGATGCAGTCGACGCCGTTGCGTTTGGCAAACTTGACCACCTGATGGGCAGCATTGCCTTCCACAACATGAATCTCGTAGTGCTCGCCGCCAATTTTCTGGCGAATACCGTCCTTGATGCGCTGAGCGGTGGTTTCGCGGTAATCACTCGGCAGTGATGGTGCGATATAAGGGGGAATACGCTCCATTACCGAAATGATCTGTATGGTGCTGTCTTTGTCTGCCAGCTTACGTGCCACTTCGATTTTTTGCAGGATATTGGAGTTATTGTCTGCCGCCGTTGTGATTAGAATATTCTTATACATGAGAGATGCCCTCAGGTTGATAGGCAGTGGTGCGAGGCGACAACTCGGTCGCCTCTAGCCACGTGTTGGTCTGGTAGGTGGCGATCTACTTCGCTAGCTCGGCTTGCGGCAGACTTTCGGTGTATGGCTGGTTATAGGTGTTGACGTCGTTACGCTCGCCTTCACGCCAAATGCAGATATTGAACAGGCCGTACACAATGGCAATCACGGGAGTGATAATGGCGAGGAAGGTCCAACCCATGTAATCCCACGCGGACACGCCGAGCACGCCCATGTAGTAAGCACCGCCTAGCCCCCAAGGAACCAGCGGTGAGGTCACCGTGGCCGAGTCCTCACAGGTGCGCGAACATACCGATGGCAGAATTTTGAGTTTGCGGTAGGCGGGTACGAACATGCGCCCCGGAATAATGATGGCAATATACTGGCTGGCCGAGAACAGGTTGGTGGCTAATGATGAGACAACGTGAGTAACGATTAGTCCGCGTGAATTACTGACCAGTTTGCCCATCTTTTCCAATAACACTTCGAGCATGCGGGTTTTCTCTAGTAGGCCACCCAGGCTAAGCCCGATAAAGCCCAGCGAGATCGTCCACATCATGCCTTGCAGGCCGCCACGGCTAAGTAGGCTATCGACGGCTTCAACACCGGTTTCCGATACATAGCCGTAGTTCATGTAATTCATCATGCTGCCCAGTCCGACGCCTTGAGTGGCGACAGCAAGTCCCGCCCCCAATAGGCTGCCAATGACCATGACTGCCAGGGCGTTGATGCGCCGATAGGCCAAAACGACCACTATTAATGGGGGCAGGAAGGCGAGCAGACCCACTGAGAAATTATCGCTAATGCCCGCTAGTAGTTCAGCGGTGCGGGAAATATCAGCCCCTTCGCCGTCAAACTGCATGCCGATAAAGAAGAACAGAATAATAGTAATGATCAGTGCAGGACCGGTGGTGTAGAACATCGAGCGGATGTGGTCGAACAGGTTGGCCTCGGCAACCCCAGCAGCGAGGTTGGTGGAGTCTGATACTGGTGAAATCTTGTCACCGAAGATAGCACCGGAAATAACTGCGCCCGCGGTCATCGCCGGAGAAATATCCAGACCGCTGCCGATGCCGATAAAGGCTACGCCGAAGGTGGCGGCGGTGGTCCATGAGCTGCCGGTGACCAGTGATGCAACGGCACACACGATGACGGCCGTGACCAGGAAATAGGAGGGGTTGATCAGTTGAAGGCCATAATAGATCAGCGAGGGAATCGTGCCGGAGGCAATCCAACTGGCGACTAACACACCGACCATCATTAAGATCAGCATCGGCAGCATGGCGATTTCGCAGCCGTACAATATGCCTTTCTGCACATCCTGCCAGCTGAAGCCGGAATACAGCGCGATGATGGCGCAGACCACAATGGCAAAGATCAGCGAGATATGGGTGACCCAGTCTTCACCAAGTAAAAAGATCTGCGCAAACATCATGAAGCATAAGAAGCCGATGCCTATGATGGCGCCCCAAAACGAGGGTCGTTTGTTTTCGTCGTTCGTTGTTGTTGACGTTGTCGTCGACATTATTATTCTCCTTATAAGGAGTTAGTGTTGTTTGCCGCTTGGTTAAACGGCATCTAGTGGCTTTAGCGTTCTAAAATGATGGCGATGCCTTGCCCACCGCCGATGCAGGCCGCCGCGCAGCCGTAGCGTTGCTGGCGGGAGTGAAGAAGTCGGCTAAGCGTGCCCGCGAGACGGATACCGGTCGCGCCTAACGGGTGCCCCAGCGCCATGGCACCCCCCCAGATATTGACGTTTTCAGGGTCAATCGAAAGCTCACCTATGGCATGCAGCGGCACTGCGGCGAAGGCTTCATTGATTTCCCATACGCCGATATCCTGTGGTGTCAGCTGGGCCTGTTTCAGCGCGCGACGAATGGCGGCGGCGGCACCGGCGCCCATCTCCTCTGGCTTGACGCCGCAGTCGGCGATGGCCACAACGCGTGCCAAGGGGCTAATGCCGTGTTGGCGCAGGGCAGATTCCGACATCAGTAGCGTGGCAGCAGCACCAGAGGTTAGCGGCGAGCTGTTGCCTGCAGTCACTACGCCGCCTTGCATAAATACCGGGTCCAGCCCCGCCAGGCGCTCAGCGCTGGTATCCGCTCGGATATTGCTGTCCGCGCTGACCGTTTCGCCTGCCGCGTTGTTCAGGGTCAAACGCTCAGCGTCGAAGTGACCTGCTGCGTTGGCCTTGGCGGCACGCTGGTGGGAACTGAGGGCGAGTGCGTCCATCGCCTCACGCGAAATACCGGCAGACTTGGCCAGTCGTTCGGCGGTCAGCCCCATATTGAGCACCACGTCGAGCGTCAGCCAGTCGGCTTTTTGCAGCGCTTGAGGGCTGGTCAGCACGCCTTCCTTAAACAGTGCCGGGCCCATGGGCACGCGGGTCATGTTTTCCACGCCTCCGGCCATGCCAACCTCGATAGCACCGGCCTGAATTTCCCGTGCGGTGTTGCGCAGCGCGGCAAGTCCCGAGCCGCATTGCTGATCAATTTGGCGGGTAGCACATGCCTCTCCCAGGGGGCCGAAACGCTTGGCCAGCCACAGCGGGTAACGCCCTCCAAAACTCCACTGCTCTTTTACTGGCAAGGCGCAGCCAATGCTCAGGTCTTCCACCGCCGCGCCGTCAACGCCGCTACGTGCTAATAAGCCATCGAGCACGCTGGCTAGCAGGGCATCGCTGCGGGTATCGGCCCAGGCATCGACCTCGGGTTTGCGGGGGTGCGCGCGGCTGAAGGCGCTGCGCGCATAGTCGGCGAGATACACGTCTCTCATGAGTGGGTCTCCTGGTTGTCTGCCATGCGCGCCCAACGATGGATGAACAGGGCATAGGTGGTTAGCACGTGGCGGATCGAGTCGATGTTGACGCACTCGTCTACACCGTGAATGCGCTGAGCAATCGGGCCGTAGCAGGTGCCGTTGATCTCGCCGGAAACGTGGAAGGCCCTCAGGTCAGTGGTGCAGGTGGACAGATAGTGGGCAGGTGGTTCGCCCAATAAGGCTTCGTGGCACTCCGAGAGGAGCCGGATACCTGGGGTATCGAGATCGACCACATGCCCTTCGGAGCGAAAGCCATGGAAGCTGATCTTGGGTGGAGGTGTCGCGTCGTCAAGCTCGGCGTGGCGGGTCATCAGGGTGTCGCTGACCCGCTGCATGGCCTCCTCTGGTGACATGCCGGGCGGGAAGCCAACACGCCCTTCCAGAATGGCGTGGGCAGGTACGCTGGAGGCCCAGTTGCCCGCATCTACACGGCCAACGCTAAGGTTGAACGGATGAGGATGGTCAGCGTAAAGCGCAGGCCGGGGTAAATTATTTATTTCGGCTTCCAGCGCTTTCAGAGCAGGTAGATAGTCCTGTAGGGCTTCAATCGCATTGCGCCCGGCGCTGGGGTCGAGCACATGGGCAGGCACGCCATCCAGGCGCATTCGAAACCAAAGCACTCCCACTTGGCCAGCGTAGATCTGAGCGCCGAAAGGTTCCGGGATCAGTACGAAATCGCCGCTAAAACCTTGATGCAGGCAGGCCAGCGCGCCGTTGCCGGTGCACTCTTCTTCAATTACGGTTTGTAGGGTAAGCGGAAAGTTGATCTCTACCCCCGCCTGACGCACGGCCTCAACCGCCATCACCATGGCGGCAATCCCCGCCTTCATATCACCCGCGCCACGGCCATACAGCCAGCCATCTTTTTGCCACGGCTCCCAGGGGGGGCGGGTCCACATATCGACAGGCTCGGCAGGTACCACATCAAGATGGCCGTTGAACACTAAATGTGGTCCTGGCGCGCCGGGGTTAAGGTCTGAAATGACATTGTAGCGGCCAGTGCTGGGCCATTCGGTGGGAGCACGATGGGGGTGCTCCTCAAAGCCGGGGGCGTCCAAGGGTACACGGGTCACTGGCAGGCCCAGGCGCTCAAGGTGGCGCTCCATGGTGTCCAGCGCACTCTGTTCCTGGCCAAGGACGCTATAGCCCCGCACCAAGTCACTGGTCAGTTCCAGGGTGTCGTCCATCAAGGCATTGCAGCAGGCAATGATGCGTTGTTCGGTGGCGTCGAGCATCAGAATCTCCCTAAACGTGATTCATCAATCAGCAGGGGGGCGTCGGTAGCTTCGCGCAGCGCTTCAACGCTCAGCCCTTCGGCGATTTCCACTACCTCAAGCCCTTCTGGCGTCACATCCATCACGGCTTTCTCGGTGATAATGCGGGAAATACAGCGACTGGCGGTCAGGGGAAGCTGGCAGCGGGTGAGAATCTTGGGGTTGCCGTGCTTGTCGTTGTGGGAGCACAGCACTACCAGTCGAGCGACTTTCTGGGCCAGCTCCATGGCACCGCCAATGCCAGGCGAGAATTTGCCAGGGATCTTCCAGTTGGCCAGGTTGCCTTCCTGATCCACCTCGAAGGCGCCCATAAAGGTAACGTCCACGCGACTGCGGCGGATCATTGCAAAGGACGTGGCGCTATCGAACACGCTAGCCCCCGCGCGGGTGGTGATATACGCACCGCCGGAGTCAATCATGTCGATATCGGGCGCTTCACCTTCTTGGCGGGGGCGGCAGCCCAGCACGCCGTTTTCGGAATGCACCAGGACATTCATATCATCGGGCAGGTAGTGGAACAGCCGTGTTGGCAGCCCGATCCCCAGGTTGACGATCTGGCCGTCGATGACTTCACGGGCGGCGCGGGTCAACATACGCTGCTGATCAGAAAGCATGGGGGCGAACTCCTTGCTGGCTGGACGCGCGGTCGACCTGCACCACATGACTGACAAAGGCACAAGGCGTATGAATAGTGTCGATAGGCAGGTCGCCGGGTTGGTCGATACGGTAGGTTTGAGCAATCACCCGCTCGGCAGCCATGGCCATTAAGGGGTTGAAATTGCTGGCCGTGGCGCGATAGATCAGGTTGCCGTAACGGTCGGCTCGCTCAGCGTGAATTAGAGCAACATCAGCCTGTAAGGCAGGCTCAATCGCCCAGGTGCAACCTTCCACACTGATTTCTCGACGGCCTTCGGCAATTTCCGTACCGATGCCGATATCGGTAAGAAAGCCGCCATGACCAACGCCTGCACAGCGGATTTTTTCAGCCAACAGCCCCTGAGGATGAAAAATGACCTCCATCTCGCCAGCATTCATGGCGTCAATGGCCGTTCGGTTGAGGCCTAAGTGAGAGGTGATCAAGCGCTTTACACGGCCTGCCTCAATTAGCTTGCCGATACCGATACCAGGTTCATTGGCATCGTTTTTAATCAGTGTCAGGTTGCGTTGACCGCTGGCGAGCAGGGCGTCGAGCAACGCAAAGGGCGTGCCCGGCGAGCCAAAGCCGCCGACCATGATGGTCGCGCCATCGGGAATCTCGGCGATAGCCGCGTCAATATCACAGGCTTTGTGGTTCAGCAGCGTCATGGTGTTAAGCGCTCCCTGGAAGGTTGTGGGGGCAAATCAGGGGCGGTAAGCGCTTGATCAAAACGCGCCATGGCACGCGCTAAGCGTTCCAGCAGAGTGTCGACTTCCTCGGGCTGAATAGTCAGCGGCGGGCAGACCAGGAAATGATCACCGGCCACGCCATCCAGAGTGCGGCGAGGGTAGATCAATAGGCCTTCCTGTTTGGCCAATGCGGTGATTTGGGCGAAGCGGTTTTGCTCGGCAGGGAAAGGTTGGCGCGATTCGCCATCAGCGACCAGTTCGACGCCCCATAACAGGCCAGCACCGCGTACATGGCCGACCCAGTCGTAGCGCTCGGCAAGCCTGCGCAGCCCTGCTTCCAGCTGCGCGCCACGCTGGCGGGTATTTTCCAGCAAATCTTCGCGCACAATGGCCTCAAGCACGGCCAGGCCAGTAGCGCAGGCCAAAGGGTTGCCAGCATAGGTGTGGCCGTGTTGGAAGCCACCGCTGGCCATGACCGTTTCGACGATAGCGCTGCGGGCGAGCATCGCGCCAATGGGGTAGTAGCCCGCGCCCAGTCCCTTTGCGGTGACCAGGATGTCCGGCACCACATCGTAGTGCTGGCAGGCAAACCAAGTGCCAGTTCGGCCCACGCCGGTGAGTACTTCATCGGCAATCAGCAAGCAGCCGAATTCATCGCATAAGGCACGAATGCCTTGCAGGTAGCGTTTGCCTAATAGCCGTGCACCGGTGCTGGCACCGCCGATTGGCTCGATGACAAAACCAATCAGTGATTCAGGACCTGCGGCTTCCATGGCGGAGCGGGTCTCTGCCAGGATGCGGTCAACGTGAGTGTCATCATCACACTCCTGATGACGATAGAAATCCGGCCCCGGCACTTTGATGGACGCATGGGTCATGCTGGTGAAGGGCGCTTCCAGCGGCTGATAGCCGGTCATGCCCAGTGCCCCCATGGTGCTGCCATGATAAGACGGGCGCAGCGATACAAAGCGCTGGCGCTGAGGCTGACCAAGGGCGAAAAAGTATTGCCTTGCCAGCTTGAGGGCCGACTCCACTGCCTCGGAACCGCTGGAAATGAAAAACACCTTGCCGAGTTCACCCTCAAATAGCTCGACTAGCCGATGGCCAAGCGCAACGGCGGGAGCGCTTTCAAACTGAGTGCGATAGGTGAAGGCCACCTTATCCATCTGGGCGAGCATGGCGTCACGAATATCCTGTCGGCCATGACCTAGGTTGCAGGAAATAGCCCCGGAGCAGCCATCCAGATAATCCTTGCCCTGGGTATCCCAGAGCATAACGCCATCAGCGTGGCTGACTTCCGGCAGGGCAGGACCTGCCTGGTAGAACAGCGGAGAGTCGGTCATCACGTTTTCCGTTTTTTATGGTGTGGTGAAAAATCTCACTTGCAGTCTAGGTAGGCTTGTTACTATATTTCAATATATGATCGTTTTTCGAATATCAATGAGTAAAAGTCATGCCTGAGGTCACCATTAACTCGTTGAAAGCATTAGCAACTTTCAAGACGCTGTATGAAGTAGGTAGCGCTTCAGGGACGGCACGCCTGCTTGGCATGACGCAATCGGGAGTGAGCCGTTCGCTGGCGCAGCTTGAAGGGAACCTGGGGATTCAGCTCTTTCTACGTGAAAAAAACCGCTTACTAGCAACGCCTGAGGCACGCGAGCTGTACGATGAGATTCTCAGGCTGATGGGCAATATTGAAGAGCTACGCCATAGTGTGTTGGCGCTTAAGGAGTTCGGCACATCACGCTTGAGAATTGCCGCTATTCCCGGGCTATGTTTTGGCTTTGTGCCCCAGGTAGTCGCTGCGTTACTGGCTGAAAACAGCCGGATAAGTATTAGTCTGGATATGATGTCGAGCCACGATGTACAAACGGCGGTGGAATCAAGCCATGCGGATATCGGCTTTATCACATTGCCAGCGACGTCTCCTCAGCTCTTAACAGAAACACTGCTGGTGACAGAAGCCGTGGCGCTGGTGCCTGACAAGCTTGAGCTAGCCACGCATGATGTTGTTGAAGTCAGTGATTTGCGTGGTCAACATTTAGTGATCAGCAACCAGCCAAGTGTTAGCACGAATCCACTGCTAGAACTTGTCGCCGAGCATGGTGTTAAAATTTCAGGTAAAACGGAAGCTAATATCGGCACGATTAGCGCGCTGGTAGCTAATGAGGTCGGTGTCACGGTAATGAACCCGATTACTGCGAAAGATCAGCTGTCGCGCCACGACCATGTCAAAGTGCTGCCTTTTATGCCTGCGTTGTCGTTTGGTTTTGGCATTGTTTATCGCCCAGAATGGCATGAGTCTAAAGTGTTGGCGTCGCTTAAACACAAAGCGAAAGAGACACTAATGAATTACTAACGTTTACAAATCATTTCGTTCGATTAGCAGGTATAGTACAGACATAGAACGTTACGTCTTGGTTTAGGCTATGTCTGGGTGTGGCCAGGAATAACCCGAAGATGACAGTTGCACCACAATCGGGCAATCTAACGCCCTTTTTCGCAAGTGCTAATGGGCGGAGCTCATTAAATTTCAATCATCATTCAGCATGGAGTGCAGTGTGGCAGTTTACGGCGGTATTCAGGCGCATGAATTGGAACGTTGGTTAAATGCATTAACCAACGCAGCCTATGATCGACGCTGCCCACTTTCCAAAGTGCACGGCGGCAACGCCCGTGCTCGCACTGCTCGCCAGGACTTGTTACATCTCGCCCAGGCTTTCCGAAGCGGCGAACGAATTCGCGATGATGTGGCCGCGGGCTTAAGCCGCTGGTGTCAGCACTACCTAACAGAAGCGGAATGGTATGTGCTGGTGGGCGGCCGCAAACCCGTTGCCCAATCAAAGGCGTCATCCTCTGCTGCTGATGACGATGCGCTGGACGTACTTTATCAGCACCGGGTGGGTTAACCTGCTTCATCAAGCACTGTTACAATGGATAGATGAACAGTGCTCCTGTCGCATCAGCGACCGCCTCCTTAGATGACCCCTTCTACTATCTGACGAACTTTCGTTACGTGTTGGCCTGGGTGGAAGCCCGCCACTACGACCTATTAAGTGCTGCTGAGCGCGACGCTATTAGTCATTTTGAGACGTTACCCCAAGCCTCCCAGGCGCTATTGGTGCGCATGGTGATGCGTAAAGGGGAATTATTTCGTCTGGATAAACTGAGCTATGCGGAAATCGGTGACGCCGAGCAGGCCTTGGCTCCGTTGGTGGTGCTTGGATGGGTAGACAATGCCCCGCAATTAAGCAGCCGCGAGCTATTTCGCCTGTTGCGACTGAGTGAACTGCGCCAGGCATTGGCAGGCGAGATCAACAATGCAGGTCTAGCCCGCAACAGCACGAAAGCTGCGCTTCAAGCAGCTTTGGAAGCATCGCTAGAAGTGTCCGCCCCCCTTCAGCAGTGGTGGCCAACGGCGACGACGCAGATTGTGCAGCTAACGGTGATGGCGCTGTGTGATCGACTTCGGCTGATGTTTTTCGGCAATCTGCGCCAGGACTGGGCAGAGTTCGTGCTAACGGAGTTGGGCCTGCAGCGCTTTGAGCAGGTACCGCTTACCGCGGAGTCGCGCGCGTTCCAAAGCCGCAATGAAGTGACTACTTACTTAACGCTTCACCGCTTGCGTGAACGCTTGGACGACGGCGAGTTGCCGCAAGCGCTTTCCATAGAGGTGCCACCAGCTTCCAGCAACCGTTGGTTAGCTTCTCGGCGGGCGCGGTTGCTGCTTGCCATTGGCCGCGAGGCCGAGCGCGGCGGCGACGCAGAGTTAGCGTTAACACTTTACGCTGACGCCAATAACAGCGATGCGCGTATTCGCAGACTGCGCGTGTTAGAGCGTTTAGGCCGTTATTCAGATGCTTATGAACTCACGATCAGCGCGCTTGGCGCGCAGCCAAATGAAGGCGAAAGCCAAGCCCTTATGCGGCTGCTGCCGCGTTTAGCACGCAAATTACCCCAACAGGTTGATCATTCTGCTTGGGCTGATCAACAAGCGGCCCAGGCGCCTACCTATGTGCTTCATTTACCTGGCCCTCAGCAAGTCGAGCGTGCCGTTGCTGACTACATGGCGACCCCTAACGCGCCGGTGTATTACGTTGAAAATAGCCTGCTGACGGGGCTATTTGGCTTACTGCTCTGGCCGGCCATTTTTAAACCGCTGCCAGGCGCGTTTTTTCACCCGTTTCACAGCGGGCCAGCGGATTTATACCGCGAGGATTTTGTCTCTCAGCGTCAAGTCGATATCACTGCCTGCCTGGCCCTGCTGGACGATGGCCGCTATCAGGACACGATACTGCGCACCTGGCACGCCAAACAGGGCATCGCCTCGCCCTTTGTTCACTGGGGAATCGTCAGTGAAGAGCTGTTAACGCTTGCGCTTAAGTGCTTGCCGCCTGCCCATTTGCGTGCCTGTTTTATGCGGCTATTAGATGACCCTAAACATAACCGTGCAGGCCTACCTGACCTGATTCAGTTGATGCCGGATGCACCGCCCGGCGAACCACGCTACAAAATGATAGAAGTGAAAGGGCCTGGGGATCGTCTACAAGATAACCAACGCCGCTGGATTAGCTTCTTTTGCCGCCACGGCATGCCTGTTGAAGTATGTCATGTGCGCTGGCAGCCAGCATCTGAAGCACAAGGGTCTCAACCAGAAAGGTTTGAACGAGAAGAGTCTGAGCGAGAAGATGCCGAATGAGCCGTTACCGGGTAGCGGTGCGCACGCTATGTGATTTCACTGCACGGGAGGGCGATCTTGACCACCGCTTTACGCCAGCACCCAGCGCTCAGGAAGGTATCGAAGGGCATGGGTTAGTGGCTAGCCGCCGGGGCGAGGATTACCTAGCCGAATTGCCGCTTTCCGGTGAGTATCAGGGGCTTCGCGTGGCGGGCCGCGCTGACGGCTTTGACCCCAGCGCCAACCGTTTGGAAGAGGTCAAAACCTATCGTGGCAATCTAGATCGCATGGCGGCTAATCAGCGGGCGTTGCACTGGGCGCAGGTGAAGATATACGGCGCGCTGCTGTGTGCCGAGCGTGGCCTTGAGCGGGTCACGCTGGCGTTAGTGTATCTGGAGATTACCAGCGGCCAGGAAACGCTGCTTACCCACGAAGCTAGCGCCACCGAGCTGCAGGCGTTTTTTACCGATCACTGCCAACGCTTTTTGGCCTGGGCAGAGCAGGAGTCTGCCCATCGCCAACGCCGCGATGAGTGGCTGGCGACGCTGACGTTTCCCTATCCTGATTTTCGCCCTGGGCAGCGCCCGTTGGCGGAAGATGTCTATAAAGCCGCCAGCACCGGGCGCTGCCTACTGGCCCAAGCCCCTACCGGCATTGGCAAAACCCTTGGCACGCTGTTTCCAATGCTGACTGCAATGCCCCGTCAGCAGCTGGATAGGGTGGCCTTTCTGACCATGAAAACCCCAGGCCGCCGTGTGGCGCTGGATGCGCTGGCGCGTCTTGTTACCTCCAGTTCATCACCGCCTATTTCATCTTCCCTCTCATCGCCTGCACTCACATCGCCGCTGCGCGTGTTGGAACTGGTGGCCAGACAAAAAGCCTGCGAGTACCCAGGCACCGCTTGCCAAGGCGATGCTTGCCCGTTAGCAGCAGGTTTTTATGACCGCTTGCCTGCCGCTCGCCAAGCCGCGGTGGCACGTCGCTGGCTAGATCGTGCCGGACTGCGTGAGGTGGCGCTTGCCCACAGTGTGTGCCCGTATTATCTAGGCCAGGAACTAGCCCGCTGGGCCGACGTAGTCGTGGGCGATGTGAATCACTGGTTTGATAGCCATGCGCTGCTGCATGGTTTGGCCCAAGCCAACGACTGGCGGGTAGGCCTGCTGATAGATGAAGCGCACAACTTAGTTGAGCGAGCGCGGGGCATGTACAGTGCCGAGCTTTCCCAGCGGCGCTTGAGCCGTCTGCGTCGCCGCTCACCTCCCGCGCTTGCTAAACCGCTAGCCCGTGTCGGTAGGCAGTGGCAGGCGCTAACGAAGGAAGTCACCACCGATGCAGCGGCGTCACAGCGTTACCATTTACTTGATGCGCTGCCCAACAAGCTGGTGGCCGCGATGCAAACCTTGGCTGGCGCGATCACCGATTATTTGGTTGAGCACCCCGACGCCGCAAGCATTGAGCTTCAAGAGCTGCTGTTTGACGCATTGGCCTTCTGCCGTTTGGCGGAGCGGTTTGGTGACCACTCACTTTGCGACCTTGCAAGTTATGGCCGAGGCAACGCAGTGCTAGGGCTGCGTAATGTTATTCCTGCGGATTTTCTGGCGGCACGCTTCAAGGTTGCCAGCAGCGCAGTGTTGTTTTCGGCCACGCTGACCCCGTTTCATTACTACCGCGATTTACTCGGGTTACCGGAAAACAGCGTGTGGCGGGAAGTGGCCTCACCGTTTGCCGCCCGCCAGCTGGAAGTGCGTATTCGTACCGATATTTCCACTCGCTATCATCACCGTGAGGCCTCTGTGGCGCATATTGTGGAAGTCCTGGCCGACCAGTATCAGCGTCAACCTGGCCATTATTTGGCGTTTTTTAGTAGCTTTGCTTATCTGGAGCAGGTGATGGCGCAGTTTCAGCACGTACATCCTAGCGTGCCGATGTTTGCCCAAACCCGTGGAATGCAGGAAGCCGAGCGCGACGCCTTTCTGGCGCGCTTTACCCCGTGTGGTAAGGGCATCGGCTTTGCAGTGCTAGGCGGTGCTTTCGCCGAAGGGGTCGACCTTCCTGGCGAGCGCCTAATCGGCGCATTTATTGCCACCTTAGGCCTGCCACCGTTTAACGACTTTAACGAAGCGCTGAAAGCGCGCATGAACACCCGTTTCGGCCAGGGCGACGACTACACCTACCGCATACCCGGTATGATCAAAGTGGTGCAGGCCGCCGGAAGGGTGATTCGCAGCCCCGAGGATGAAGGGGTTGTGATATTAATGGACGACCGTTTTGCCCAGACCAAGGTGCGCGCATTGCTGCCACGCTGGTGGGGGCTAGGCAACCACTCATCTTCTTAGAGGCCATGCACGCGCAATGACGGATTTGCTCTGGTACCAGTACCTTCTCATCGGGCTTATTTTTGCTTGGAGCGGCTTTGTTCGCACCAGCCTTGGTTTTGGTGGAGCCGTGCTGGCGCTGCCTTTTCTGCTGCTGGTGGTAAACGAACCGCTGGTCTTTCTGCCAATTGTGGCCATTCATCTACTGATTTTTTCCAGTTGGATTGCCTGGAGCGGCCATCGTCAAGTGCAGAAAGCGGGCGTGGGAGGTACGTCGCCGGAAAGTAATATCGATTGGGGCTATTTAACCAAAGCCCTGAAAATCATGATCGTGCCTAAGTTGATCGGGGTGGTGGGGCTGTTAACGCTGCCCTCTCAGATCATGACCAACATTATTTTCGGCATTGTGATCATTTATGCCATTGGCTATGTGCTGAATAAGCCGTTTAGAAGTAGCAACAAATACGTCGATATCGTGCTGCTTGCTCTCGGTGGCTATGTCAGTGGCACCTCGTTGATTGGCGCGCCGCTGATTGTCGCGGTATTCGCCACTCACGTCGCTAAAGAGCAGCTGCGCGATACCATGTTTGTGCTGTGGTTTATCCTGGTGATGATCAAGATGGCGTCGTTTATCATCGCCGGCGTCGACCTCCAGCTGATTCATCAACTATGGCTACTGCCCTGCGCATTTATCGGCCATTTGTTAGGCGAAAAAGCCCACCGCTACATGCTAAAAGCAGACACCGGGCTGTTCTTCCGCGTACTGGGAGCCGTGCTGATCTTGGTCAGTGTGGTGGGGCTGATCCACCCGCCAGGGTAGGGTGAGAAGCAAACAAAAACGGCCACTTAGCTCTTAGAGCAAGTGGCCGTTTTTACTGAATTCTTTGGTCGGAATAGCAGGATTCGAACCTACGACCTCTGCCTCCCGAAGGCAGCGCTCTACCAAGCTGAGCTATATTCCGAATATTGTTGCAACGATGCTATTAAAAGCGCGCTAAGCAGCGCTCAACAACGGAGCGAATCATACGCAGGCGAAGGGTTTTTTTCAAGTCCCTTTTTTCGCGCTGGGTTGCTTTGTTGCGCTGACTTTATGCTTTGCGATCAACCGCTAACCGGGCGATGTTAGCCATGCTATCGCGATAGGGGCTGGGTGGCAGAGCATCGAGTTCGGCCAGGGCTTTATCGGCCATCTCAACGGCCCGTGCGCGGGTATATTCCAGCGCGCCAGTGGCATTGATGATCTCAAGCACCTCGTCGAGCTGTTCCAGCCCGCCCTTGCGAATCACTTGGCGGATTAGCTTTGCCTGTTCCGGTGTGCCGCGCTCCATAGCATGAATGAGCGGTAGGGTAGGTTTGCCTTCTGCCAGGTCGTCGCCGACATTTTTGCCCATGGCCTCGGCGTCGCCTTGGTAATCCAGCAGGTCGTCGATGAGCTGGAAGGCGAGACCTAAATAGCGGCCGTAGTACTGCAGGGCGCGCTCTTGCTCAGGTGTGGCGTCGGCAAGCACGGCACCGCTGTGGGAGGCGGCTTCAAACAGCATCGCTGTTTTACCTTGAATGGTTTCAAAGTAATCCGCTTCAGAAATGCTGGGGTTACCGATATTGGTGAGCTGAAGTACTTCGCCTTCGGCAATCACGCAGGTCGCGCCGGACAGAATCGCCATAATGCGCATCGATCCTACGTCCACCATCATTTGAAACGAGCGCGAATAGAGGAAGTCACCCACCAGTACGGATGGTGCGTTGCCCCAGGCATCGTTGGCAGTTTTTTTGCCACGCCGCATGTGCGATTCATCGACCACATCGTCGTGCAGCAGCGTGGAGGTGTGCATAAATTCGATTAGCGTGGCCAGGGTGATGTGTTTGTCGCCCTCATAGCCCAGTGACCGGGCAGCCAGCAGCACGAGTAAAGGACGCAGGCGCTTGCCGCCGCTTTCAATAATATATTGGCCGATGGTTTCTACCAGCGGCACCTTGGAATTCAGCTGCGCGACAATGGTGCGGTTTACGGCGTCAAAGTCATCGGCCACCACGGCGTGCAGCGGTGAAGGCGTTGGGCTGGCAGGCGGGGTTTGAGAGACGTTGGCTGTCATGGGTTCCGTTCATCGCGGGGGTAGGATAGTTGGGGCCATGCTATGGGGCTGTCTGTGAGGCGTCAAGGTAGCGATAGACGTTCGTGGTGCGATGTGTGATTGACAATGCCCCGTAGTCTTGTGGTAAACCGCGATAGTCGCTATAATTCGCGACCCACTCATCATGCTCCCTGTCAGATGGCTGCCAAAAGGGGCGCCACTCGCAGCAGGTCGATAAGAGCGGAAGGCGATGAGCGTTGGTTACGCGGGGCGTAATCGGCATTAACGACAAGTCCGGAGAGCGACATGTACGCAGTTATTAAAAGCGGTGGCAAACAGTACCGCGTTCAAGAAGGTCAAACCCTCAAGCTCGAAAAAATCGAAGTCGCTACCGGCGAAACGATTGAGTTTGATGAAGTGCTGTTGGTTGCAGACGGCGATGACGTCAACGTTGGTGCGCCTTTAGTAAGTGGTGCCAAAGTTTCCGCTGAAATCGTTTCCCACGGCCGTGGCGATAAAGTAACGATCATCAAGTTCCGTCGCCGGAAGCACAGCATGAAGCGTCAGGGCCACCGTCAGTGGTTCACTGAAGTCAAAATTACCGGAATTTCTGCGTAAGCAGTCGATTCCCTTAAGGAGGATTTTGCAATGGCACATAAAAAGGCAGCCGGCTCCACGCGTAACGGTCGCGATTCCGAGTCCAAACGCTTAGGTGTGAAACTCTTCGGTGGCCAAGCAGCCAGCGCGGGTAGCATCATCGTTCGTCAGCGTGGCACTCGTTTCCACGCAGGCACTGGCGTTGGCCTGGGCCGTGATCACACGCTGTTCGCTTTGAACGACGGCTTCGTGAAGTTCGAGACCAAAGGTCCGAACAACCGTAAATTCGTTAGCATCGTTTCTGCCTAAGCAACAGCTGTTGCGCAGAGCGAAGATGACGAAATAAAAGCCCCGCCATGGCGGGGCTTTTTTGTCTTTTCGATCCCTTTTGCCTGTTATTAATGGGCGGGATATTGCAGTTAGGGCGGCGGAAGCGGCCGGGAGAATCCAATGCAGTTCGTCGATGAAGCCTCGATTATTGTTGAGGCAGGTAAAGGCGGCAATGGCTGTCTGAGCTTTCGCCGCGAAAAATATGTGCCCAAAGGTGGCCCTGATGGTGGCGATGGTGGCCATGGTGGCAGCGTCTACCTGATTGGTGACGATTCACTGAATACCTTGATTGATTTCAAGTTTCAGCGTTTTTACAAAGCTGAAAACGGCCAGGGCGGCATGGGCCGCCAGATGAGCGGTAAAGCCGGTGAAGACCTGCATGTGAAAGTGCCGGTGGGCACCACGGTGATCGATGAGGATACCCTTGAGGTCATCGCCGATGTCACCGATATCGGTCAGGTGGTACTGGTGGCCGAAGGTGGTCGCCGTGGGTTGGGCAATATTCACTTCAAATCTTCGACCAACCGTGCGCCTCGCCGTACCACGCCGGGCACCGAAGGCGACCGCCGCAACCTGCGCCTGGAAATGAAGGTAATGGCTGACGTCGGCCTGCTGGGCATGCCGAATGCGGGCAAGTCCACGCTGATCCGTTCGGTATCCGCGGCCAAACCCAAAGTGGCGAACTATCCGTTCACTACCCTGGTGCCTAACTTGGGTGTTGTGAAGCTGGGTATGCACGAGCACTTTGTGATGGCCGATGTGCCAGGGCTGATCGAGGGTGCCTCTGATGGCGCGGGCTTGGGGCTGCGTTTCTTGAAGCACCTGACCCGTACACGTCTGCTGTTCCACGTGGTGGATGTGGCGCCGTTTGACGAGTCTGACCCCGTGGAAGCGGCGCAGGCGATTATTCACGAGCTAGGCCAGTTCTCGCCGGCGCTTTCTGAGCGGCCGCGTTGGTTAGTGCTGAATAAATTTGATCTGCTGCCGGAAGATGAGCGCGAAGCCCGCGCCGAGGCGATTATCCAAGCGCTGAACTGGGATGGCCCGGTATTCCGCATCTCGGCAATCAGCAGCGACGGCACTGATAAGTTGGTACAGGCGGCGTATCGCTGGCTGACTGAGCAGCAGCGCCTAGAAAATGAAGATGAAGAAGCCCATGCCCGCGAGCAGGAAATGCGCCGCCGCATGGAAGAAGAATCAGTGGCCCGTACGGAAGCGCGTCTTGGCCGTCGCCGTAAGCGTGACGACGACGATGAAGATGACGACGACTTTGACGATGATGATTACGATGTCGAGGTAGAGTACGCCCCATAACCGATCCGTCGGCCGAATGGGTGGCGTCAGCAGGGTTAACGGAATCAAACGCGTGAGCGGAATGGCTTGGGAGAGTCGCGACGTGGAAAGCAATGAGCAGTTGCCCGGCCGTGAGGCGTTAAGCAGCGCCCGCCGGGTGGTGGTTAAAATTGGTAGCGCGCTGCTCACCAACGATGGCCGAGGCTTGGATGAGCCGGCCATTGGTGGCTGGGTCGACCAGATTGCCACGCTGCATCAGCAGGGCAAAGAAGTTGTGCTGGTATCCTCGGGTGCCGTAGCGGCGGGCATGGTGCGCCTGGGGTGGCAGGCTCGCCCCAGTGCCGTTCATGAGCTTCAGGCTGCTGCGGCGGTAGGCCAAAACGGTCTCACCCAGTGCTACGAGCAGCATTTTGCTCGCCACGGTATGTTAACGGCCCAGATTCTGCTCACCCACGATGACCTTTCCAACCGCAAGCGCTATCTCAACGCGTTGTCAGCGCTGCGTACCTTGGTTGAGATGCGTGTGGTGCCTGTAATCAACGAAAACGATACCGTGGTCACCGACGAGATTCGCTTTGGCGATAACGATACGCTTGGCGCGCTGGTAGCCAATCTGTTAGAAGCCGATGCACTGCTGCTGCTAACCGATCAGGAGGGGCTATTTGACGCCGACCCTCGCCACGACCCCAATGCCAAAATGATTGCTGAAGGCCGTGCCGACGACCCGCGCTTAGCCGCTGTTGCTGGCAGTGGAGGCGCCTTGGGCCGCGGCGGCATGAGCACCAAAATACGTGCTGCACAATTGGCTGCCCGTTCCGGTGCGGTCACGGTGATTGCCAGTGGCCGCCAGCCGGACGTTATTTCCCGCATCATGGCTGGCGAGGCGCTGGGCACTCTGTTGCGCCCAGCTCAAGCGCCCATCGCTGCTCGCAAGCGCTGGCTGGCAGGTCAGTTGCAGGTGCGTGGCACCTTGGTACTGGATGCCGGGGCTGTCAATGTACTGCGTGGCAAAGGCTCTAGCCTGTTGGCGGTGGGCGTACGTGAAGTGCAGGGCAGCTTTAAGCGCGGTGATATGGTGCTGTGCGTGGATGAGCAGGGCGCACGCGTGGCCAAAGGATTGGTTAACTACGGTGCGGATGAAGCCCGTCAGTTAGCGGGCCAACCGAGCCACCAGATTGAAGCAATTCTGGGTTACGTGGAGGCTCACGAGCTGATCCATCGCGATAACTTGGTGGTTGTTTAACGAGCTGGTTGTTTAATCGCGAGTACGGGGCGTTAGCGGTACTTGGCGTGGCCAGTCATCAGGCACGATGACTAGCCGCTCAAGCGGCTTTTCCCCAGTTAATGCTTTTGCCTGAGGGTCGTATAGCACTACTTGCTGCGGCCCGTAGCGATGGATGAGGGGCGTCACGTCTGCCATATGTTTCTTGGCAGAGTAGAACCTAGCCAATGGTGGCGGTGCTAGCCAGTGAGGCTTCTCTAGCCATGCCATTTTCAGTGTCTCGCTTCGCTGAGCTGAGAATTGCGGCCAATCCCTTAAATAACACCACTTACCACGTCGATGATCGACCGTTGCACCGCTGGGCGGCGGTAACGTTGCGTGCCAGGGATAAAACAGTACGCCGGGCATCGCTAGGCGCTGCGTCAGTGGATGATGGAGTGGTGGAGCGGGGCCTATATCTCTAGGCGCTAGCCAGTGGGCGATGATCGCTTGCGCGGTGGCAGTGCGCGAAATTGGCAACTGATGATGGCGCAGATGGCTACATTTCAGCGCTAGGCTATCCAGCCCGCCAGGGCCAATCCAGCGGCTTTGGCAGGTAGCATCGCCAGGCCCTTCGGGTAGGCCAAGATAGAACTTTATCGCCACTTCCAAATGGATGGGGTTGGGGTTGTCCCGTGTTCGATAGAGCATATCCAGTTCGCCCAGGGTATTGCGCCGCTGGGTAATGCGCAGGTTCTTGGCGAGCAGTCGTGTGTTAGGCGCGTTATCTAACATCAGGTGCCACAGCCGCTCATGGTAGTGCCCCATGCGTGTCGCCAGTTGGCCATCTAGCGCACTCACTAGTGACGAAAGATTCGCCAACCAGTCATCAATTGAATCTACTAGGCCAAGCTCCTGGCGTGTTGGCCTGCCTGGATAGGTAGTCGGCCCCGCTAGCTCAATCAAATCAGGCGTGGCGAGCAACCAGGCAAGATCACGCAATACCGAATGCTCTAGGCGGTCGCTTACGCCTTCTGCGGTGGTGGGTAGCGTCAAAGGCATCTCCCAGAAGTACACAGTCAATGACTATTGATGATGCGTACCACATTACAACGCGTTGCTGGCAATGTCCCACTGGCTAATTAAAAAAGTAACTGACAGCGCTTATTTGCCGTATCAAACATTATGAGCTGCCAACAAAAGCGGGCCTAAGTGGCCCGCATAATGGTTTGCGTTAGTTAATGCTGGCTTGTGCTATCCCGTTAATCGCGGTCAATTTCGCTTACTTGAAAGGAGCCTTGGCGTAGACTGATTTCTATTTCACGGCCATTTTCATCGCGGCCTTCAACATCAATCATGCCGCTTTTATCAATGTCGATATCTTCAAATTCGCTCATACCCTCTTGGCTTGCTACCTCGAGTGCTTGGCGAATATCATCTTCACTCATGCCCCAGGCCCCGGTAATTAAACGCTCACGCTCTTCTTGCAGTGTTTCGCCACTATCGATGGAAAATTCAATGTCAGCGTACCATTCGTCATCAAGCCAGCCTTCAACCTCGGCACGGCCACGGCTCTTAATACTGATCTCTTCGTAATGGGTGAACCCATAGTCAGTGGCATGGGTTAGCACACTATCAATCTGATCAACCGGCAATGTATCCGCTTGCACGCTACCTGCAGCCGCAGTGAACAGCAGTGCAGAGGTCGGGATCAGCAACATTTTCTTCATAGCGTTCATATCAAATTCCTTCTTGGTTTGTTGAATGACGTCATCTGTTGAATGAGACAGCATTCGTCATAAGGCAAAACAGTTATAGCACCGCGGTTCTTTCCGTAAGCTGACAAAGCCATTCATCTAACGTTCATGTTGCTTTTGGCATGCTAGTACGATGAACAAGATGCCCCTCACGCGAACCCTTTCACGTTATTGGCAGCGCCTGCCACGCATGCGCTTGCACAAAGCGCTGCCTGTTAACGTCGTTGTCGCGATGTTTGCTATTGCACTGGCCGGTAGTGCCATTGGTGATCAGCCCTGGGAAGCGTTGCACAGTGAAGTGCAGCGAGGCGACGTCGTGCCCTTAGAGTCCATTTTGGACTGGCTTGAGGCTAATTATATCGGCGAGGTAATAGAAGTAGAGATCGAGCGTGAGGATGGCCATGTAGAGTATGAGATCAAACTGCTGGGCGCTCAGAATCAAGTGGTTGAGTTTGAGTTTGATGGCCATAGTGGACAGTTAATGAAAATAGAAGGTGTGCGTATTAACGAGATGCGCCGCCAATAAGGTAGCTATTCATGAAGTGTTTACTGGTAGAGGACGACCAGGCGCTCGCCCGTGAGCTTATTCAAGCGCTACGGGAGGGTGATTGGCTGGTAGAGCATGCGGAAAATGGCCAGGAAGCAGATTTTCTAGTGCGCACGGAAGCCTATGACACGGTCATCCTTGATGTGGGGCTACCCGATGGTGAAGGCACGCGCTGGCTCTCTGCGTGGCGTGAAGACGGCATTGATCTGCCAGTACTGATTTTGACGGCGCGCGAGCGCTGGGCTGATAAAGCGGCAGGTTTTACCGCAGGGGCCGATGACTATGTGACGAAACCCTTCGAACCTGCCGAGGTCATGTTTCGGCTGCGTGCCCTGGTGCGTCGTAGTCATGGCCATGCCCATCCCGTGCTAAAAGTGGGTGAGCTACGCCTGGATACCCATACCCAGCATGTCACGCTGGCGGGCAGGCCGGTTAGCATAACCGCCCAGGAAACGCGCCTACTCAGCTACTTAATGCATGCTGCCCCGCGCGTGGTTAGCCGCAGTGAGCTCTCTGAACATGTCTATGACCGTGATCATGAGCCCGACTCCAACGTGATTGATGTTCAAGTGAGCCGGTTGCGGCGTAAATTAGGCGCATGGCGGATTGCCACGCTGCGTGGTCAGGGGTATCGCTTACTCGCTGAAGAGCCTTCCGGCGCATGAAGCCAGCTATTACCCGTTGGGCTCAGCGTTGGTCGACCCGTTCGATTACGTTGCGTCTTCTACTGGCGGCACTGTTAATGGTGTTGCTAGCGTTGCCTATGGCGGGTTGGCTGCTCACTCACCATTATCGTACGTCAGCAATTCATGCCTTTGATGAACGCTTGGAGACAACGCTGAACGTGATCATTGCGGGGGTTACCTTTGACCCGATTGCCCAGCAGATAAGTTACGATCGATCACTGGGCGACCCGCGTTTTGAACAGGTTTATTCCGGCTGGTATTGGCAAATTACCGACCATGACCAGCTTTCGGCAACGTCGCGCTCGCTGTGGGATCAGCGCCTACCGGTTGTCGATAATACAAACCTATCGGCTCGCACGTGGAACGGCCCGCGAGGCCAGCAGTTGCGAATTGTCGAGCGAGATATTTACCTTGCCCCGTTGGAAACCCCGCTGCATGTTAGCATTGCCGCCCGTGATGATGCGTTGCGAGAAGATATTCGACAATTTCAACAAGCTTTATGGCTGGGGCTGGTGGGCCTGGGTGCGCTGCTGTTAGGTGTACTAGCGCTGCAGGTACGCTGGGGGTTGGCACCACTGCGACGCATGAATGCTAATCTCCGGGACGTCGAGCAAGGGCAGGCTGAGCAGCTCGACACCCACCTGCCGGATGAGCTGGCGATGCTAGCGGAGTCAATGAATGCCGTACTTATTCGTGACCAGCGTTTGATTGAGCGAAGCCGCCATACCGCAGGTAACCTTGCCCATGCGTTAAAAACCCCGCTAAGCGTTATGCGATTGCTGGTTAAGCAATTGCCCAGTGAAAGCCGCGCTCATTGGGAGGTTGAGCTTTCGCGCATCGACAATGCGGTGCGTCACCACTTAGCGCGGGCATCGGCTGCTGGCGAGGGGGCGCGTTTCGCCCCAATTGCCGTTCAGGATACGTTGGCGGCGCTGATTACTGGGCTTACACGTCTTGCGCAGCGCCGTCATATTCGCCTGCAGCAACACATAGACAGCAGTGCGCGCGTCCATATGGATGGGCAGGATCTTCAGGAAATCGTCGGTAACCTGTTGGACAACGCACTTCGCTGGGCGGCAAGCGATGTGAGCATTCGTTTGCAAACCGATGGCCAACGGCTGTCGCTACGAGTGAGCGATGATGGCCCCGGTATGTCCGCACAGGAGTGCCAAGCCGCTGTGCAGCGCGGCAAACGTCTCGATGAGCAACGTTCTGGTAGTGGACTTGGGCTGGCCATCGTGACGGATCTTGTCGCGCTGTATCAAGGGCAAATGCATCTGCAACGTGCCCAGGCGGGTGGATTAGAGGTGGTTGTTGAATTACCTGTGGTTGCTCGGTAGCTACTATGCATGACCTAACCAAGAGACAATGACATGACGCAAATCGCCAAGACATTGCCGGACGTACTGGTGGGGCCACTGCTGCGTCGCCTTTCGCCTTCGCGGCTAGTGCTGTGGCTAGTCGCGACCCGGCCGCTAACCATGCAACTGGTGCTTTACCCTGAGCAAGTGGGTGTCCAGACGCGCCCATTGGATAAGTCGCATCAATGCGTGGCGATTGGCCAGCACGCCTATATTCATTTTATTGACCTGAGCTTGCCGACCGCACTGCCCACCGATGAGCGAATTGCCTACGATCTGCAGGTACAGGGTACCCAAGGCGAATGGCAACGCCTGCCGGATTGGGCGCCCTGGTTATGTCATGAGGGCGAAGCGTATCCAGGCTTTGTGCTGGCCTCTCGGCATCACCGGTTGATGCACGGTTCGTGCCGTAAACCCCATCACAACAGCGCCGATGGTTTGGTACGGGCAGATACCTGGTTAGCCGAACGCCAATCAACCCCTAAAGAGTGGCCAGCTTGGCTGCTGATGACCGGTGACCAAGTCTATGTTGACGATGTTGCTGGCCCGATGCTGCGTGCGGTACACGCACTGATTGAGCGTTTGGGATTGGTAGATGAGCAGTTGGAAGGAGCCACGGTAGATGACAGTCAAGCGCTTTACGCCGCCCCCGAAAGCTATTATCACCGTGAAGCGCTGTTGCCGGATGTGACCAGTAACGCTGCGCTGCGTGAGCGTTTCTTTGGCGGCGTTAAAAAGCCTGTGTTTACCTCCGCAAATGCGCAAAACCACTTAGTGACACTGGCAGAAATGCTCGCCATGTACTGCCTGGTATGGTCTCCAACGCCCTGGCAACTCATTGCTGTTGGACCGCCAGCGTTGGGTGACAAAGAAACGGACGCCTATCAGCAAGAGCAGATGGTGATTGACGACTTTGTTGCCGGGCTGCCCCAGTGCGCACGGCTAATGGCCCACGTTCCCAGCCTGATGATCTTTGATGATCACGATGTCACCGATGACTGGAACTTGACCGCTGACTGGGAGCGCTGTGCCTACGGCCATCCGTTTTCCAAGCGTATTATCGGCAATGCGTTAGTGGCTTATTTATTGTGTCAGGGATGGGGCAATGCACCGGATAAGCTTAATCCGCTGTTGCTTCAAGCCTCGACACTATTTGAAGAGGATAGCTCGCTTAACGCGAGCGCCCAGGATAATTTCATCGAGCGGTTACTGCGCTTTCAGGGCTGGGAGTACCAGGTGCCTGGCACACCTGCCCTAATCGTGCTGGATACGCGCACCCGCCGTTGGCGTAGCGAGCGTAACCCTAACCGTCCTTCGGGTTTAATGGACTGGGAGGCGCTGATGGAAATGCAGCAAGCGTTACTGGGGACTAAAAGCGCCGTTATCGTTTCCCCAGCCCCGATGTTTGGGGTCAAGCTGATAGAGATCATTCAAAAGCTGTTTACCTTGGCGGGCAAGCCGTTGGTGGTGGACGCTGAAAACTGGATGGCGCATCGCGGGGCTGCCAATGTACTACTGCATATTTGGCGGCACTCAAAAACGCCGGGTAACTACGTGATTTTATCTGGTGACGTCCACTATTCATTTGCCTACGATATTGTTGTACGTCGTCAAAAGCAGGCACCGCATCTTTGGCAAATTACCTCCAGTGGGATCAAAAATACGTTTCCCCAACAGCTGTTGAACACGTTTGACCGATTGAACCGTTGGCTCTATGCGCCGTTATCGCCGCTCAACTGGTTCACCAAGCGCCGCAAGCTAAGTATTCACCCCCGCGACCCAGACCGGGCTAGCGCCGGAGAGCGGCTATGGAATGCCAGTGGGATTGGGTTGGTAAGCCTGGATGAACAGGGCCACCCAACGGATATTCGCCAGCTAGACGTCGATGGAGGTGATGTGGTGTTTCCACCGTCAGAACTCCCGCGCTCTTAGTCCGCTGCTGTTGGTCGTAGTGTCATACAAACGACATGGAAATGTCGCACGATTGCTGTCCGAATGCTTTCCTGATGGCGCTTTAAAATCAGCTGGAGCTATAACAATCAAAGGAACAGGCGACGTTTGATAGGGCAGCAGGTATATGACCGCACAAGAAGCACAGTGGTTGAACCAGATTATTGCAGCAGAAGAGCTGCATGTGTTGTTTCAGCCCATTGTGAATGCCAATCAACAGGCTATTTATGGCTATGAAGCCCTTATTCGTGGCCCGAAAACATCGCCGCTACACTCGCCGTTACGCCTGTTTGAGGTGGCGACTCAGGCAGGATTGTTAGTCGAACTGGATTTACTGTGTCGACGGTTAGCGATTCAGCGTTTTGCAGAACTTGAACTGCCGGGATTGCTGTTTCTGAACGTGATGCCGCTGACGATTGTTGAGCGTGACTTCCGTGAAGGCTTAACGCTGAGTTTCATCCAAGAGAGTGGCCTGCCCCCAGAGCGGGTAGTCATCGAGCTGACTGAGCATGTGCCTATTCATGATTACGAGCTGATGCGTCAAGCAGTAGCCCACTATCGCGACATGGGCTTTCAAGTAGCGTTGGATGACTTAGGGGCTGGCCATTCCAGTTTGCGCCATTGGTCTGAACTACGTCCTGATTTCGTCAAACTAGACCGCCACTTTATTTCTGGCATTGATCAAGAGCCTGCCAAGCGTGAGTTCTTACGCTCGATTCTCGATGTAGCGCGCAGCTTAGACTGCCAACTAATTGCTGAGGGAGTTGAGACTGCCGCTGAGCACCTTTGTCTATGGGAATTAGACCGAGGGTTGGCGTTGCTTCAGGGGTTTTACTTTGCACGACCCAGTCTTCAGCCGCCCTTGCAGCTGCACATGCTGCTGCCTGCCACGACGCAGCTAAAAGGCCCGGCGGGGCGCACCGCCCACTCTATTTTACGCGCGATAAGTGCTGTGTCGCCGGCGTGCTCCGTACCAGAGCTTGCCGAGCGATTTCGTGATGTTACAACCCTACGCTGTGTGGCGGTGGTAGAAGATGGCGTGCCAATAGCCGTGGTGCGTCGCAATGCGTTTTTAACGCTATTTACCAACCCCTATAGCCACGCGTTGTATGCAAAGCGTCAGGTGTTAGAGATTGCGGACCCTAAAATGCTAGTGGCCGACGCAGATTTGTCTCTTGAGGCGCTTAGCCAGCAGCTAACCGATAGCCGCGATATCGAGCAGGAAGATTTCGTTATTGTGGATAGTCGCGGTTGCTATCTGGGAATGGGGACTATTGTGGACCTATTGCGCGAAATTACCGCCATTCAGGTGCGTCAGGCCCGTCATGCCAATCCGCTTACCGGATTGCCGGGTAATATTCTGATAAACGAAACGTTGGTCACTTATCTCGATCAGCGCGAAGGGTTTGCGGCCGCCTACGTTGATTTAGATAATTTCAAAGCATTTAACGATGCTTATGGCTATGCCCGTGGCGATCACGTGATTATTTCCTTGTCACGTCTGCTTCAGGCGCAGGTAGAGAGCGCTGGCGGGTTTATCGGTCATATTGGTGGTGATGACTTTATGATGCTGCTTCCCTTAGAGCAGTGGGAGGGCGTTTGCCAGCAAATATTGCACTCTTTTGAAGTGATGGCGCCCGGGTTTTATGAAGAGGCAGACCGTCAGCAAGGGGGAATCCATATAGAAAACCGCCAGGGTGCGGTGATGTTTATTCCTTTTGTAAGTGTTTCTATTGCTGTTAAGCCGGTCACTGATACCACTAGCTGCAAGGCGCTAGACATTGCCGCGCAACTTTCCGAGTTAAAGCACCAAGCAAAAAAAATAGTGGGTAACAGTTTATTCGTAGAGCGCCGAGGATGCTGTGTGGTGCCAACGTGGAGTAGGTAGCACAGAGTTTTTACTCACTTAACTGTCACTGAGGGGTCATGACCTTGTCATTTTAATGTCCCTTCGCTGTCATGATTGGGCACCACCATAGCGGCATTGTCAAATAACCCGCTCAGGTGATGTATGCAACCTCTCTGTCTGTCTCAATCGTTTTCTCGTACGTTGATTAGCGCTGCTGTGGTTAGTGCGTTTTCGCTAGCAGCCGTTAGCGCCTCCGCTGACCTCTCTTCGCGCTATGTTGATAATGACGGTGACATGGTTGCTGACGTACCCAGCGATGAGTCTCAGTGGGTCGACCCGGATACCTTGGTCTTTGCCTACACGCCGGTCGAAGACCCCGCCGTATACGCCGATGTTTGGGCGGATTTTCTCGAACACCTAAGCGATGCCACCGGCAAGCGGGTGCAGTTCTTCCCGGTTCAGTCCAACGCGGCTCAGCAGGAAGCACTGCGCGCAGGTCGCCTGCATGTGGCTGGTTTTAATACGGGCGGCGTACCGGTTGCAGTTAACTGCGGCGGCTTCCGTCCCTTTGCCATGATGGCTGCTGAAGACGGTAGCTTTGGCTATGAGATGGAGATCATCACTTATCCCGGCAGCGGCATTGAGTCGGTTGAAGACTTGGCAGGCAGCCAGCTGGCATTTACCTCTGAAACGTCTAACTCTGGCTTCCGCGCGCCTTCTGCGCTGCTGCGTTCCGAGTACGGTCTAGAGGCTGGTGAGGATTTCGAAACTGCGTTCTCCGGCTCTCATGACAACTCCATTTTAGGGGTGGTAAACAAAGACTACGAAGCTGCTGCCATTGCTAACTCTGTTGGCGCGCGGATGATCTCTCGTGGCGTTGTCAACGAAGGTGATTACGAGATTATCTACACCTCTGAAACGTTCCCCACCACCGCCTATGGGCTGGCCAATAACTTGAACCCTGAGCTGGCCGAGGAAATTCAGGATGCTTTCTTCAGCTACGACTGGGAAGGCACTGCCCTTGAGACCGAGTTTGCCAATTCCGGTGAAGCGCAGTTTATCCCGATTACTTATCAGGAAAACTGGTCGGTCATTCGCACCATCGCTGATGCTAACGGCGTGACCTACGACTGCGATTAATACGCCAGTCGTTCTGAAACCCTATCGGCCAGGAAGGCAACTTTCTGGCCGAATTGCTATGTACCTGACTACTCGTAAATGAGGCACTCTCATGTTGACTCTTACCGGCGTTGGCAAACGTTACCCCACTGGGGATCGTGCGTTAACCGATATACAACTGACGCTACCTAAGGGCCAAGTGATGGCGCTGATTGGGCCATCCGGTGCAGGGAAAAGCACGCTGATTCGTTGTGTTAACCGTTTGGTAGAGCCCACTCAAGGCAGTATTCGCTTGGAAGATGTAGAGCTGACCAAACTATCAGGTAACCAGCTACGCCATGCACGCCGCTCCATGGGGATGATTTTTCAGGAGTATGCACTGGTTGACCGTTTAACCGTGATGGAGAACGTGCTGTCTGGCCAGCTAGGTTATGTAGGTTTCTGGCGTAGCTTCTTACGCCGCTACCCACAGGAAGCCGTGGCCGAAGCCTTTCGCTTGCTGGAACGGGTTGGCTTACCCCACGCTATTGATAAGCGCGCCGATGCGCTTTCCGGTGGCCAGCGCCAGCGGGTCGGTATTGCCCGCGCGCTGTTACAAAGCCCAAAGCTACTGCTGGTTGATGAACCCACCGCCAGTCTCGACCCGAAAACATCGCGCCAGATCATGCGCCTGATCCGTGAACTATGCGCCGAGCGAGAGTTGGCCGCGATTATCAACATTCACGACGTCGCGCTGGCTAAGCAGTTTGCTGACCGTATTGTCGGGTTGCGGGCTGGGGAAATCGTCTTTGACGGGCAGCCTAGCGAGCTTACCAGTGAGATTCTCACGACTATCTATGGTGAAGAGGATTGGGATACCACCCCAGAACACTCCGACGATGATGAAACTGAACAGAATACGAAAGAGAGCGAAGCACATCGGCTTCATACTGGTTGCGAGCTGTCCCGGTTAGAAAGACTAGCGAGTGGGGGCGCGCGATGAGCAGCACCAATTCACTGGCGCGCCAACAGGCTGCGCGTGAGGGGCACTGGCGGCGCTTACCACTGATTGATAACCCGCGTGTGCGTTGGGGGCTGGTGCTAGGCGCGATGGTTTATCTGGTACTCGCACTTGCCTCTGTGGAAGTTAACTGGGCACGTGTGGCGGAAGGGGCCGGACGCGCACTCAATTTTCTGGGTGCGTTTTTGCAGCCGGACTTCGTGAGCCGCCAGAGCGATATTATCGCTGGCCTGCTGGAAAGTCTGACCATGACGTTAACCTCTACAGTGATTGGCGTGTTATTGGCCATTCCCGTGGGGCTGGGGGCGGCGCGTAATATCTCGCCATTACCTATTTATGCCGTATGCCGCGCGATTATTGCCGTTTCGCGCACCTTTCAGGAAATTATTATCGCCATTCTGTTTGTGGTGATGTTCGGCTTCGGGCCGTTTGCGGGCATGTTGACCCTGGCGTTTGCCACGATTGGTTTTATGGCCAAGCTGCTGGCAGAGGATATTGAAGACCTCGACTGGCGGCAGGTAGAGGCCGTACGTGCCACCGGGGCGAGCTGGTGGCAAACCATGAATCATGCCATTCAACCTCAGGTGATGCCGCGCTTAATTGGTCTCTCGATGTATCGATTGGATATCAACTTCCGCGAGTCGTCAGTGATTGGCATTGTCGGCGCTGGCGGTATCGGTGCCACCCTGAATACCTCGTTGAGCCGCTACGAGTACGGCACATCTGCTGCCATCCTGCTGATTATCATCGCTATTGTACTGATGAGTGAGTATGCCTCCAGCTATGTTCGCCGCTGGACACAGTAACGGCGCGCCACTTGTCATAAGAGGAAACGATATGCCTGTTTCAACATCTCCCCAAGGGGCACCGCTTTGGCAGCGGCGCACTACCCGTGCCCAGTGGCTGCAATTCGCTGCCTGGCTTCTAGGCATCAGCCTGTTTCTACTATGTTGGAAAGTGATTTCTGATAACACCATGTGGGTGTTTGTTGAAGATGCTGGCCGCCAGGGCAGCGACTTAATCAGCCGTATGATGCCGCCGCGTTGGGAGTATGCCAATGTGCTGTGGAAGCCCATGTGGGATACCTTGAACATTGCCACGTTAGGGACGGCGCTAGGCATTGTCATGGCCTTTCCCGTGGCGTTTTTAGCGGCACGCAATACCACGCCGCACCCACTGATACGCAGCTTGGCGCTCACTATTATTGTTTCGTCGCGCTCTATCAACTCGCTGATTTGGGCCATGCTGTTGGTCACCATTCTTGGCCCTGGCGTCTTGGCGGGTATTATCGCCATTGCGCTGCGCTCCATTGGCTTTGTGGGCAAGCTGCTTTATGAAGCCATTGAAGAGATCCATCCAACCCCCGTTGAAGCGATTAGTGCTACCGGCGCCAGCCGCCTACAGGTGATGAACTACGCTGTGTTGCCTCAGGTAATGCCTGCCTTTGCGGGTATTAGCATGTATCGCTGGGATATTAATATTCGTGAGTCTACCGTGCTGGGTCTAGTGGGCGCTGGTGGTATTGGCTTGCAGCTCAATGCCTCAATTAACAGCCTTGCCTGGAACCAAGTTAGCGTCATCTTTGTGATGATTTTTGCCACGGTGCTGGTGTCCGAGTGGGTCTCCGCCCGTGTGCGCCACGCGATCATTTAGTTAGCCTGTTGAGGAACAGAAACCATGCGTTTTCCTAATGCAGACATCACCACCATCGATATTATGCGCCATGGAGAGCCAGTCGGTGGGCGCATGCTACGTGGCAGCACCGACCACCCACTGAGTGAAACGGGCTGGAAGCAAGTGAGTGATGCCGTCATGCGCCACACGGTAGAGGGCAAGCCACCTTACGATGCGATTGTCAGTTCGCCATTGCTACGTTGCCGCGAATTTGCGCTGTGGCTAGGCGAGGAGTTTGATGTGCCTGTACAAGTTGATGACGACTTGGCGGAACTTCACCTGGGGCGCTGGGAAGGCAAAACGCATGCCCAGGTATTTGCCGATGAGGGCAGCGAGCCGATGAGCGCATTTTGGTTTAATCCCTGCCAAGCCGCTCCCCCAGAAGGAGAAACGTTGGCAGCGCTGGATGCTCGGGTTAGTGAGTCCTGGCAGCGGCTGTTGGCTAATCCGCCCGGTAAGAACGTGTTGGTGGTTGCACATCTGTTTGTTTGCAATGCGCTGCTGCGCCAAGTGCTGGGGCAGCCGCTTGGTAACGGCTTAGTGATGGACTTACCCTATGCTGCGATGAGCCGCCTGCGCCATGAGCGCCATGCGTTAGGCGAAACCACCTTTGTAGAGTGGATAGGGCGTTAGTCATAGGGCGTTAGTCATAGTGCGTTAGTAATAGCCACCTACGAATCAGTAGCGGGTAAGCTGCGCATAGGCCATGATATAAGCATTGCTAACGTGCTGAGCCGGAGCGATGTATGCCATTTATCCGTCTGTCCCCACTGTTAACGCTATTCACGCTGCTGCTATTAGCAGGGTGTGCCAGCAAAGAGATAACTACCGTTCCCGCCTCAAGTGATCAAGCGGGCATTTCAATGGAACGCGCGTTGATTCTCTCTCATGCCCAGCAAGCGATTGGCACACCGTATCGCTTTGGTGGCAATACTCCGGAGGGGCTGGATTGTTCGGGGCTTGTGGAAATGACTTATCGCGCTGCGGGCATCCGCGTGCCCCGCACTGCTGATGATCAGTTCCGCGCGCTGCCTTCGGTTGATGCGCCACGTCCAGGTGATTTACTGTTTTTTGGAGATGGCGCCAAAGCCACACACGTAGGCATTTATGGTGGGAACCGGCAAATGATCCACGCACCTGGTAGCGGTCGAGCCGTGGTCAGCGTGCCACTGGATGTCGATTACTGGAATCAGCGTTTTTTAGGGGCTGCTTCACCAGCACCCTAAGCGACATTAATAGGATGAGTAATTGCAATCTAATGTGGGAAAGCCAACGGCTCAGGCTGCCTGCTCATCAGGCATTGTTGTCACTTCTTCTGTAGTAGCTTCCCCAGCGCTTCGTGCAGCATTCATTTCGCTCTGCTCGCGAGCGGCTTCCAGTTTGGCTTCCAATAAATATTGTCTTGCCTGAGCGGCCACCTGTATATCTTTAGAAGAGGGTTCTGCCGGCGCCAACGCTGCCGCGATGACCGTTTGCATCTTTTCAATCGTCGCCGTGGGGTTGCCTGGCACGGGGCCGTAATCAATCGGTACTTCACCCGCAACTGCATAGCGTTTACCGTCTGGCCCAACTTCGTACTCATAGCTGGCACCGCCGGTGTAGGGGCCGCCCACCGTCTGGTGGGCCATTTCATGCTGGCGGACTTCTCGATCAGTTTGCTTAAGCTGCTCTAAGTACTGAATCTCTTCAGGTGCTAGCGGCGTACCGTCAGGGCGCGTAGGACCGGTCGTTTCGCGACTGGCGGATGAGTCCGTCTCTTCACTTGCTTGTGCAGTCTCAGAGGCGTGAGCTTTCTGTTCCTCCGACGGCATCCGATTAGCCTGTGTACTGCTTACCTTAGGCTGCGGTAACGCATATGAAGAAACAAAGGGGGTTAGGGTAGAAAGATCCATAAGCAATTACCGAAGGATAAGCTGTTTGCGTTAGCATAGAGCATCTATGAAGGAATCGCAGCACGTAATCGTCGTGCCTAAAACGACCGCTTAGCTATTGTTTGGTTAATCATTCGCATGCCCATAATTGATGTTGTTATTCATCTGTCAAAAAGTGAGTGCCTAGCGCATTACGAAGGGCGCTACTCGAACGTGCGAACGCGCAGCGTCGATGGCCGCTGGGTCATTTTTCCTGCTGAAGCGCTGCGCCGAGTAGTTGGACAAGAGGGAGTTCATGGTGTTTATCGATTGGAATTTTCTGACCAGGGGCGTTTTATCAACATTCAACCTCTCTCAAAGAGTTGACTCGGCATATGCACCATAGCGATGCAAATCTAACGCTCCATGAGCTCATTTATGCCGTTATACCCAATCTAAATAGAGCCGAAAAATTAGTGCTCAATACGCTGGAGAGCCTAATCGAATCGGCAGAAAATCCATTGGATGTCGTTAAGCGTAACGAACAAAGACATGCTTTCTCGCTAGAAGTGCATCGTGTGCGTATCAACATAGAACACCTTTTAGAACGCTATCGTGCTGATGTAGATAGGGTTTTGCGCTCAGGAGGCGAAGTGGAAGGGCCTATCGTGGTACCAGATGCCCTAGAGGCCGATGCAATTCGCAGCGCCATTGATATTTACTTGCACGTTAGGTCTTTTCAGCGTGGCGAACGTCGTCAGCCACTACCAGGCCACTAGTTATCACCTTATCACCACTTCTTGTCACCACATGGCATCATCATTGCTTGTATAATGCGAGTGCCGCTTTTGGGGTTACCCACCTGAAGGCCAACAGCTTGCCTACCCGGCAATTCGCTGTGACTACATTAGGAGATATATCATGTCTGCCTCACCTGTTACGTTAATGGTAGCCCGTCGAGTGGCGAGCGGTCGTTATCACGATTTTAACCGTTGGTTAAACGAAGGCCGCGACTTGGCGGCTGACTTTCCTGGTTATTTGGGGTCCGGTGTTTTGGCACCCCCCAATAGCGATGACGAATATCAGATCATTTTCCGCTTTAGTAGCAGTGATACGTTAACAGCCTGGGAGCATTCGGCTTCACGGAATGCATGGCTACAGCGAGGTAAGGGGCTATATGATGCGCCTCATGAGCACCGTGCCACCGGTCTAGATGCTTGGTTTCAGTCTAGCTCGGGCACGACGCCTCCGCGCTGGAAGCAAGCCATCGCCGTATGGTTGGCTTTTTTCCCCATTTCACTGTTGTTTAACTGGGTATTTGGCAGTGCCTTGGCGGACTGGCCCATGGTGCCCCGTGTTCTGGTCAGTACGATGATGTTGACGCCTGTCATGGTGTTTTTATTTATTCCACTTTCAACGCGCCTACTTGCCCCTTGGCTGGAAGGGAAATGGTCGCCATTAGATATATTGTCACGCTGGCGTCATGAACATAGAACGTAGTACAGAATGGATGAGAGCATGTTCATATTATTAAAAATGATTTAAAACATAGGCTTAATTTTGATCTGGTAATGCCTTAAGCCATGCTCTTTGCGTTTCTTTAATAAGATAAATAAGTGCTAAGCTTCATGGGGTTCAACGCTGCAATAGTGCTAAGCTAAATACGCTTGCAGTAAAAGGATAACTGACTTTGGTGCAATGCTAGCGTACCAAGTCGCCCCATGGAGTAGTTATGATCCGCGTTCACCATCTCGAAAAATCCCGCTCGCACCGTATTTTATGGCTTCTGGAAACACTTGGCCTTGATTATGATATTGAGGTTTATCAGCGCGATCCTAAAACTCAGCTAGCCCCGGCATCACTTAAAAAAATCCATCCGCTGGGTAAGTCGCCAGTTATTACCGACGGTGAGCTGACCGTGGCAGAATCAGGGACAATTATTGATTATCTCGTCAACTGCTATGGTAATGCCAAAGATCAGCTCCTTGAAGAAAACCGTAATGAGTGGGTGAATTATCGCTACTGGCTCCACTATGCAGAAGGTTCGTTAATGCCGCTGTTAGTGATGGGGCTGGTCTTTAGCCAATTGCCTAAGCAGTCTCCGTGGCTGATTAAGCCGTTAGCAAAAGGAATTAGCTCAACGGTGCAGCAGCGGTTTATCCAGCCCCAACTAAAACAACATCTAACCATTATTGAATCGCACCTAGACAAACGAAGTAATTTTGCGGGTGACTGGCCGAGTGGGGCCGATATACAAATGAGTTTTCCGCTACAGGCCGTTGCCGCGACACAATCGTTGGCAACGTATCCGGCTATCGCAGCATTTGTGGCGCGTATTGAAAGTGATCCTGCCTGGCAACGGGTTGTTGAGCGCGCAGGCCCCCTTACCATGCCCGGTGCGTAGGTTTATCTATGCTCCAGACGTTGAGCTGTTTCGGACTTCGCTCATCTTCTACTCAAAAGGGGGCGTTGTGCGCTCTAGCCCACTTTATGTCGGGAACATTACTGCTAGGCGGGTGTTTGGCAACAACCCCCTTATCGGCTGAGATACTGACTGTTGGTGTGTACCACAATCCGCCAAAACTCTTCGCTGACGATGAAGGTCGCCCTCGAGGCGTGCTAGGCGACCTTTTGCAGGCGATTGCCAAAGAAGAGCAGTGGCAGCTTGAAAGTCTTCAATGTGACTTTCAACACTGTCTTACCTTGTTAGAGCAAGGAGACATTGACCTATTACCTGACGTTGCCTGGAGTGTAGAGCGTGCTCAGCGTATCTCGTTTCATGAAGAGCCGGTGATGCATAGCTGGTCACAGCTTTACCAGCGTGAAGGGGCTAAGATCGGCGCTATTTTTGATCTTGAGGGGCAGCGTGTAGCCGTGGTGTCAGGGTCCGTTCAGCAAAGCTATTTGGCGGCGGTAACCGAGCGTTTTGATATCAACGTCACTTGGCTGCCCGTGAGTAGTTTCGCCAGAGGGTTTCAGGCAGTTGCGGATGGTGAGGCAGACCTTGTGGCCGCTAATCACCTATTTGGCGACTGGCGGGCTCACGATTATGGGTTGCGTGATACGCCTGTTATTTTTCAGCCAGCAAGGCTTTTTTATGCCGCCTCACCTCAACTCTCTGATGAGATACTTAATCATATCGATGATGTTTTACGTCGCTGGAAGCAGGATAATGGCTCTGTTTATTATGAAACGTTAAGTGCATGGCGAGCTAAGTCAACCCCATCACAATTAACTCCTACATGGATGTGGTGGGGGGGTGGTTTACTTATTTTACTGCTTGTTTTAGCGCTTTTAGGCAACATACTGCTTAAGCGCCGAATGAAAATTAACCGAGATCAGTTAACTACTCATGAGGCGCTATTGGCGACTATTTTAGATAGTGTAGATGCCTTTATCTATATTAAATCTCCCTCGCTAAAGTATCGTTACGTCAATCGTCGAATAAGTGAGCTTTTTAATCAGTCCACAGAAAATATTATTGGAAAGCGTGACGCTGATTTTTTTGATGCCGAAAGCGCCGAAGCAACAAGAAAAATCGATCAAAATGTTTTAGATTCAGGCAAAAAAGTAACGGTTGAAGAGCATAGTATGCTGCAGGGTGAGGAGCATGTACGTACTTTTCTTTCTATTAAGATGCCGTTAACCATGGCACCAGGTGAAGCGCCTAGCTTATGCGGTATCTCTACAGAGCTTACTGAGTATCTGGAAATGCAATCTAAAACCCATCGCCTAGCGTTTTATGATGCATTAACAGGTCTCCCAAATCGTCGGCGTCTCATGGAATTATTAGCCGATGTCACGGATCAAAATAATTGCACAATAAACTTCAGCGCAATCTTTATCGTTGATTTAGATAATTTTAGATTGGTGAATGACATTCAAGGCCACGAGAGTGGTGATCAATTACTGATTAATGTTGCCGAAAGATTGCAAATACACCTGCCTCAGGAGGCAACCGTTGCCCGCTTTAGTAGCGATGAGTTTGTCGTACTGTTAAATGCATTAGGTGAGCAACAAGGTAAAGCAACACACAAGGCTGAACGCCTTGCAAGGCAGCTCTTAGAAGCGGTTGCTAAGCTGCGTAACGACCGGGCACTGCCGATTACCGCCAGTATTGGCATTTCACTGTTTAAGTGTTCAGGGTTAAGCGTAAACAATGTTTTACAACAAGCAGATATGGCGCTACAACAAGCTAAAGCGGCTGGCGGTAACTCGTTGCGCTTTTTTAATATGGATATGCAAACTAGTGTGCTAGAGAGGGCCAAGCTTGAGGGGGATCTGCATCAAGCCTTAGAGCGCAATGAGCTGTCGCTACATTACCAAGTTCAGGTCAATCATCAAGGCGTCACTACTGGCGTTGAGGCCTTATTACGCTGGTACCACCCTCAGCGTGGCTGGGTATCACCAGCCACCTTTATCCCTCTGGCGGAAGAAAACGGGTTGATTCTGCCTATTGGGCACTGGGTATTGAAATTAGCCTGTGAACAGTTAGCAAAATGGGCGCAGCAACCTGCGTATGCAGCACTCACTATCTCCGTTAACGTGAGTTCGGTGCAGTTCCAGCAACCTGGGTTCATACGCGATGTAGAAAGCTTGTTAGCACAAACCCAGGCCCCACCAAGCCGTTTGGTGTTGGAGGTAACAGAAAGTCTGTTGATGAGTGAGCCCACGCGAGTCCGCAGCACTATGCTAAAGCTTCGTTCCCAAGGCATTCGCTTCGCGCTGGATGATTTTGGCACAGGCTATTCGTCGCTGAGCTATCTAAAGCGCTTACCGCTGGATGAGTTGAAGATTGATCAGTCGTTTATTCGTGAATTGCTAACAGACAAGACCGATGCGGCGATTGTGGATACTACTATCCTTTTAGCGGTCAGTCTTGGCTTGACTGTGGTGGCTGAAGGCGTCGAGAAAAAAGAGCAGTTTGACTGGCTTAAAGGTCATGGCTGCTACCGCTACCAGGGCTATTTATTTGGCCGCCCGACGCCAATTGAGTATTTATTTGAGACGTACTAAAAAGCCCGCGCAGCACTTGTTAGTGCTAGATGCGGGCTTGAGCTGATTACAGCTGTTCGTTAACCAAAGACGGCAAAGCTGTCGGCGTTAAGCCACAGATGTGCAAGGATACTGGCGACGTAGCCGAGAAAAATAACGGGTGCCCAGCGTAGGTGGCCCATAAAGGTGTAAGCGCCACGCGCTTGGCCCATTACCGCAACCCCCGCTGCCGAACCGATTGAGAGTAAGCTTCCCCCTACACCGGCCGTCAACGTAATCAGCAGCCAATGCCCGTGGGACATTTCCGGCTCCATGGTCAGGACTGCGAACATTACCGGAATGTTATCGACTACTGCTGACACAACCCCCAAGATAATATTGGCCCAGGTGGCGTTCCAGCCAGTGTAAAGCGCTTCGGAAAGCAGCCCAAGGTAGCCCATAAAGCCAAGGCCACCTACGCACATAACAACCCCGTAGAAGAACAGTAGCGTGTCCCATTCGGCGCGGGCGACACGATTGAAAACATCAAACGGCACCACGCCACCCAACTGCTCAAGCTTTTTATTATCGCCTTGGCGGCTGTAGCGTTCACGCTTGCGTTCCAGTGAGCGAGGCAGGCTGCGACGTAGGTAATAGCCGAAAAACTGTAGGTAGCCAAGACCAGTCATCATGCCGAGTACAGGCGGCAAGTGCAGCAGCGTATGGCACAACACAGCAGTGGCGATAGTGATCAAAAACAGCGCAATAATTCGCCGTGCACCGCGTTTGAGCCAGACATCTTCATAAACGCTGCTGGGCTTCTGATCCTTAATAAATATACTCATGATGACAGCAGGAATAAGGAAGTTAACCAAGGAGGGCAGGAATAGAATGAAAAACTCCTGGAACTGAATAATACCTGCTTGCCAGACCATCAGCGTGGTGATGTCACCAAAGGGGCTAAAGGCACCGCCGGCATTGGCGGCTACCACAACGTTGATGCAGGCGAGATTAATGAAGCGTTTATCTCCTTCAGCAACTTTGGTGATAACGGCACACATTAGCAGCGCTGTGGTTAAGTTATCGGCAATTGGCGATAGCACAAAGGCAAGGCCGCCCGTTAACCAGAACAGCTGGCGGTAGCTAAAGCCTTTGCGCAGCATCCACGAGCGCAGGGCATCAAATACACGGCGCTCCTCCATGGCGTTGATATACGTCATGGCAACCAGTAGGAACAGCATTAGCTCGGTGAACTCCAAAAGTGTCACACGAAACGCATGCTCTGACGTATCAGACATGCCGTTTTGGACGTACACCCAGCCAATGAGTCCCCAAATAATACCGGCAGCAACCAGTACCGGTTTAGACTTACGCATGTGGATTTTTTCTTCTGCCATTACTAAGGCATAGGCAAGCACGAAGATTGCTACGGCAAAAAATCCGACGGTTGAGGAGGTTAAGTCGATATCTCCAGTCACTGCAAAAGCGGAAGGACTAATGCATAATAATAAGGCTGCTAACAAAAAAGGCCAGCAACGAGAAACTCGGAGCTGGCCTGGGTCATTATGTAACGTCGGCATGGCGTGTTTATCCTTATATTGGTTAAAAGGTAGGGGGAATAAGCGGCGTTAGTTTAACAAGTTATATTGCATTGCAATACGGAATTAAACCGAATGAAATGCTTTGATAAGCAAGTTATTACGTCTTTTTTTTGGAAATTATCCGTTTAGCTAATAGCAATATGGTCAAATAAATGTAAAGAGTTTAATCATAAGTCAGATAAACATAATAGATTTACGATATTTGTTGGTCTCCGTTGCTTTGTAGGTATATTTGCTGCTTGTGGGTCGATCTTCAGGCTGTAATAAAACTGAGCAACCTGCGCGACCATATTGATGGCTGCGTTGGTATGGTTGATCATTATGTCGCGTCTAAAGGCTTGGAATTTAGCTTTTGTCATCGCTTTTAGTCAATAAAAACGAGGCCACACAGCTGGCCGTTGGACACGTTAAGGAACTCATATGCATCATTCAATTCGCTCCCTTTATCGCACGTTAGGCATCTCGGCCGCCACGCTTGCCCTTGCCGCTGCTGCAATGACAGTACAAGCAGAAACACGGGTTACCTACAAATCAGCATCGGCGGGAACCGCCTATTACCAGATGGGTGTTGAGCTCTCTGAGGCAGTGCGCCAAGGCACTGACGATGCCATTATCCTGACACTAGAAGAGAGTCAGGGCTCGGTGCAGAACGTGATGGAGGTGATGGCCCGGCAAGGTAACTATGTATTCACTACGCCGCCAGCCTTAGTTGAACAGGCTATGGCTGGGGAAGGGGCTTTTGCCGAGCGTCAGCATCCTCGTTTCCAAGAAATCCGCGGCCTATTTCCTATTCCCTCTATCACTATGCATTTTGTGATTGCAGGCGATGGCGGTGTGGCCGATATGGCTGCGCTTGAAGATAAACATATCTTAATCGGCCGAGGTACTTTTGGCGCTCGGGAAGCTGCTCGGTATCTAGAGCTGTTCGGGCTGGAAGAGAAAGTGCGTATTGCTGATGCTTCTATTGGAAGTGGGCCAGATGCGTTAAAAAATGGTCAGATTGATGCCTTTGTGACGGCCAGCTCTTTCCCAACCCCGAATGTTATTGAAACGGCTGCCAGCATGCCAATCACCCTGGTTAGCTTTAGCGATGAGCAGATAGCGCAAACAGGCGCTGCTCGTCAGACGATTCCTGGTGGCACGTACCCAGGCGTGGATGAGGATGTTCAAACTACGTCGCTGCCGGTCATCGCCTATACAACTTCACAAATGGATGACGATACCGCGTATGCGCTGACAAAAACCTTCTGGGAGCGTCGCGATGCCATGGCTGAAGAAACGGCTTGGTGGAGCAGTATCTCGCCTGACATGCTGAGTAATATGACCGGTACGCTGCACCCCGGTGCACTGCGTTATTATGAAGAAGCGGGAGTCGATGTGCCTGACGCTCTTCGATAAAGGCTGCCTTAGCAGCGTTTTTTGGCACTGATAATACGCAACGGTCTGTAGGCCGTTGCGTTGTTTTATAGGGATAGGCAACTCGGCATGCATGCTCTTTTTTCGTCTCAGACGGTTGATAACGCCACACCTTATGCGGTGGCGCCCCCTGGTTGGATCGCGTTAGGTGTCATTAGCGTTGGGTTTCATTTAGGACTTATTTTTTACGGTTTAACGCCCGCCCTGGTGAGCAGGCCGTTGCATATGGCGCTACTGCTGCCTTGGGTGTTGATTTATATGGCTAAAACCCCCTTTCAGCGCATTAGTGGCTGGGGGCTGACGCTATTGGGGATAGCAGCTTGCGCCTACATCGCGCTTAACGAAGCCACGCTTGCGAATCAGTATGGCTTTATTGATACCCATCTGCAGATGGCGATTGGCCTTTTCTTAATTGTGCTGGCCCTGGAGGCCGCAAGACGTGCGATTGGTTGGCCGCTGCCGTTGGTTGCGCTAGTGGCACTGCTTTATGGGGCTTTCGGGCAGTATGTGCCGGGGGCGTTTGGTCACCCTGGTTTGCCGCTGCAAAGCATGGTGGGCTCATTGACGATTGCAGAAGGAGGGCTTTGGGGCTCGCTGACGGGAGTTAGCGTGGGTGTCGTGGCTATCTTTGTGATCTTTGGTGCGGTGCTTAATGCTGGCGAAGCTGGCCAAGGTTTCATGAATTTAGCGAGTGCCGTTGCTGGGCGCTTAACCGGTGGTGCGGCTAAAGTGTCGGTGATTTCGTCGGCGCTGATGGGTTCCATTTCAGGTTCAGCCTCAGCGAACGTTGCCTCTACTGGGGCGATTACGATTCCCTCTATGGTACGTTTGCGCTACCCGCGTTCGTTTGCGGGCGCGGTAGAAGCGGTGGCGTCTTCAGGCGGGCAAATAATGCCACCGCTGATGGGGGCGGGAGCCTTTGTCATGGTAGAGCTAACCGGCACGCCCTACACACAAATCATGGCAGCAGCAACGCTACCGGCCGTGCTCTATTTTCTGACGGTATGGATGGGAATTAATGCCTACGCAACGCGTCATGACTTGCAGCCGATTGATGCCAGCGAGCAGCCAGCCGCCAAAGAAGTGCTCATCACATCACTCTTTTTTGCGGTGCCGTTTGTACTGCTGTTAGAGCGTATTTTTAACGGCGGGTACACGCCTCAATATGCCGCTAGTATTGCGATATTTGCCGGCGTAGCGCTGCTGCTGGTCGATGTTACGCTGCGTTTCTCAATCACTGGGTTTGCAAATCGCTTAGCGGATGCGGTGGTTACCGCAGGGCGGCAAATTGCCACCATTGGCGCGATTATTTTGTGTGCCTCACTGGTGATTGGTGTGCTCTCGTTAACAGGCCTTGGCGTAAAGATCACGTCGGGTATCTTATCGCTCTCAAATGACCTGCTATGGCCTGCGCTGTTGTTGACCGCACTGGCCTGCCTGATTTTGGGCATGGAGGTGCCGACAACAGCAGCCTATGTGATTTGTGTGTCGGTGGCGGGGCCAGCGCTTATATCACTCGGATTAGAGCCGTTGTTGGCGCACCTGTTTGTGTTTTGGTACGCACTGCTTTCGACGATTACGCCGCCTGTCTGTGGAGGAGTGTTTATCGCGGCTGGAATGGTAGGTGAAAACTGGCTCAAAGTAGCGCTTAAGGCTATGGCTCTGGGGATAGGGCTGTACATCATTCCCTTGGCGATGGTCGCGAACCCTGACGTTATTCAGCTTGCTTTTAATCCAGCGGGCGCTTTGCTCGATGGTTTAAAAATAGCCGCTGGTTTAACGGCTATTTCGTTTGGTGTCATTGCCCGTAAAGCCATTTGGCTTCGCGTAATACTAGTGGTGGCGGGCGCGGCTGTTATCTTTCTCGTTTAATGGCGCATGGTTTAAAAACAACGGCGACGTGGCCGGTAATTGGGTGGTGGCATACACCACCCAGGTATCTAGTGCAGGCCCCAGCGACTGCACCAGCTTAAGTTGCTCAGGCGCTTGTTTTACGACCTCTTCAGCGCAAATCCCGGCCTCAAAGGTACCCGCTAGCAAGCCTTCTGCCACGGCAACCGTCGTGGGTGCTTCGATAATATCGCCAAAGCTGCTTAAATCCGTGTAGTGGCGGGTAGCTGGCTGAATAGCTACATGATGAGGGGAGGCAATACTACGCTGGGCAACTAACGCTAAAGGCTTGCTGCCGGCAATAAAGACATCAACCGGATAGGCGCGGTGCATATAGCGGCCCACGCAATCGCTGTGGGAAAAGTGAGCGGTGCACTGGAGTAGGTGGCTTACTCGCCCCTCAACCAGCGCTTCAAACGCCTCTTCAAACTGTTCGAAAAGATGAAGATTCGTGGATGGCTGACCATGCTTCGCTAAATAGCGCAGAGCAATTAATTCATGATTGTTGCCGCTAGGGCCGAGGGTGGCAATTTGCACAGCTAGTTCCTCAGACGATTGTAAAACTTAGCGTAAGGTAGGCTACATAGCCGCCCAGTAGCGCGGCGCCTTCCCAGCGAGATAACCGCATGCCTGTGTAAAGAAACAGTAGCAATACGCCTGCTGCTCCGAGCATCACCCATTGGTCAAACTGACTTACTCGCTCGGCAATAGGCAGGGGCTGTAGAAAAGCTGATATACCTAAGATGCCTAGAAGGTTGAAAATGTTGCTGCCCAAAATATTTCCGACAGCCACATCAGCGTGGCGGCGAAGAGCCGCAATCACCGATACCGCCATTTCGGGTAACGAGGTACCTACCGCAACAATCGTTAAGCCAATAACTGCTTCGGAAATACCCATGGCTTGAGCTAAGCCAATGGCACCATAAAGTAACAGCTGCGAGCCACCTATCAACATCGCGAGCCCCACAATAAGCGCCATAACTATCATGGTTGTTGAGCTTGGAATTGCAGTGAGTTCGTCTGCTTCTGCGCTATGCATTTCGGCTGCGGGAAGTGGTTGAGCGCGTTCAGTGCGATATGCCCAAATGAGATAAGCCGTCAACGCGGCTAATAATATGACCGCATCCCAACGGCCGAGCGCGCCACTCCAGGCCAGAGCAATAAATAGCAGACTAGCGCCGACCACCACCACACCGTCTCGTCTTAGCGCCAGCGGCTGTACTGACATGGGGCAAATGGCTGCGCAAAGACCAAGAATCAGCAGTATGTTGCCTATGTTACTGCCCACGATATTGCCGACGGCAATATCTGGTTGCTGGCGAATGGCGGCATCAATGGAAACAACCAGTTCGGGGGAAGATGTGCCAAAACCAACGACAACGAGGCCCGTTAACAGTGGAGAGACTCCCATTCGTTTGGCCCCGGCGACAGCGCCACGGATGAGAGCTTCGCCCCCCAGTGTTAATAGTACGATACCGACGGCTAAACTTATCCCATACAGCATGCTATCTAATCTCTTAGTGTGCTCACTTAGGCGTTATTCCAAGCGTAGGCTTCACACATTAGCGGGAATCGCTGCGTCTGCAAGTCAATGAATCGAAGCGCTATCCACGCAAAGGAAACGTCGGGTAGGCGTTCAGTAGGGTGTCTAGTTCATTGCATACAAAGCGCGGTTCAATCCACTGTGTCAGGTGTTCGTGAACGTAGTGAAGAAAGCGCTGTGCTGACTGTGGAAGGCGCTGATCATTACGCACTATAAATTGCCAGTGACTTTCAATAGGTAACCCCTGAACGGGTAATACTACTAGGTCAGGATGCTCATTAGGCAAAACGTGTTCAGATAACACTGCAACGCCCATATTGGCTGCCACGCTTACTCGTATGGCCTCGTTACTGGCCATCTGTAATGTTTTTTGCATGGTCAGTCCGTGCTCTTGCAGCCAGCTGTCTAATAGCATGCGTGTGGCAGAGCCAGGCTCGCGTAGCAGTAAGCGCTCACTTAGTAGCTGCTCCATCGTCACGGCTTTCTGTTGAGCCAGAGAGTGGTCGGCGGCGGCAATGGCAACTAAGGGGTTGCGCATAAAGCGTGACGCGACCGCGTGAGCAAGCGCGGGCGGATGGCTAAAGACATAAAGATCGTCTTCCTGGCGCTCAAAGCGCGCCAATACCTGTCGACGATTACCGATATGAACGGTGACATCGACATCAGGGAACGCCTGACTAAAAGGCCCTAAGAGGCGTGGTAAGACGTACTGAGCAGTGTTCACGAGGGCAATGCTAAATCGCCCCTTACTGCCATACTGTAAATCACTGAGCTGGTCCGCAAAGTCGTCAAAGCGCCCCAAAACATCCCGACTTGCCTGATAAAGCGCTTGCCCTGTGGCGGTCATCGTCAGTCGCTGGGCATGCTGTTCTAACAACGGGCTGCCTACCGCTTCTCTGAGGCGTTTCAACTGCTGTGACACGGTTGGCTGGGTAAGGTGAAGCTGTCTTGCGGCTTCGCTGATGGAGCCACATCTAACGACGGTTACGTATACCTGGAGCAACCTAAAGGTCAGATGGCGAATGTTCATGGCAACCGCAACTCCTGGGGCGTCTCTGAATACCTGGCAAGCCATCATCGAAAAGCTAGACTTATCTCTTGCCGTTGACGGGTAGGTGTGGGCATGTGAGTTTAAACTACGTTTCACTAAAGTGATGCATGTTGGGCTGCTCCTCAAGATCCAGAACACTGCTTGACAGCAAAGTGTTCCTTGATAATCTCGGTGTTTGTAAGCTAATAACTATAAGGAATTCCACCTATGTTGATCCCCTTTTTAACTTCGCGTCCGCTTAAAACGCTGACGGCCAGTTTATGTATCGGCGGGTTGTTAGTCTCTCCACAGGCATTCTCTCAGCAAGCGATCTTGGAAGGTGAGCGCTTTCATCCTCAAGAGAGTAGCCATGGCATGGTCGCTACCAGCCACTTTCTTGCCTCAGAGGTTGCCCGTGATGTGCTTGCTGAAGGAGGCAACGCCGTTGATGCAGCCGTAGTAGCTGGCTTTGCGCTAGCGGTGACCCAGCCACGTTCCGGCAATATTGGTGGTGGCGGTTTTATGCTGATCTCGGATGAAACAAGCGACGAAGTCATTGCCATCGACTACCGCGAGATGGCCCCTTCGGCTGCTTTTGAAGCTATGTTCCAAGATGAAAATGGCGATGCAGTGACCGAGCGTTCCCGCTTTACTCACTTGGCCGCGGGTGTTCCTGGCACCGTTGCGGGGCTAGCTCTGGCCCTGGAAGAGTATGGCACGCTAAGTCTTGCTGAAGCGTTGGAGCCCGCCATTCGTCTTGCTGAAGATGGCTTCGCGGTGCCTCCACGCTTTGTTCAAGGGCTACAAGAGACCAGAGAACGCTTTGAGCCCTGGGATGCGAGCATGGCCAAGTTCTTCAAGGAGGACGGTAGCGCCTACGAGGTCGGCGATATTTTCAAGCAACCTGATCTAGCTGCGACACTCAGGCGCATTGCTGAACAAGGGGCTCGCGAGTTTTATGAAGGAGAAACGGCAGAGCTGATCGTTGCCGAGATGGAGCGTCACGATGGGCTGATCACCATGGAAGACATGGCTAGTTACACCCCCATCATCCGTGAGCCCAGCCATGGTACTTATCGCGGCTACGATATTTACGCCATGAGCCCTCCTTCTTCCGGTGGTGCTCATATTGTGCAAATGCTGAACATTCTCGAAGAATACCCCATCGGTGAACTCGGTTTTGGCTCTGCTGAAAGCATGCACCTAATGGCCGAAGCCATGAAACGTGCTTACGCTGACCGCTCGGAGTTCCTGGGCGATACTGACTTTGTCGATGTGCCTCTAGCCGGGATCACCTCAAAGGAGTATGCAGCCGAACTGCGTAGCCAGATTGGCGATCAAGCTACCCCTAGTGCAGACATTGCGCCTGGCAATCCGAACGACTACGAATCTAATGAAACCACTCACTTTTCCATTGTAGATGATGGTGGTCTGGCAGTTTCAAACACGTACACCATCAACTTCAGCTATGGTTCTGGAATCGTGGTGGATGGCGCGGGCTTCTTGCTCAACAACGAAATGGATGATTTCTCAGCCAAGCCCGGCGTGCCCAACGCCTATGGATTGATTGGCGGCGAAGCCAACAAAGTCGAGCCAGGCAAACGAATGCTTTCGTCTATGACGCCCACTATCGTCAAACAAGACGGCAAAAACTTTCTGGTTACTGGCAGTCCCGGCGGTTCACGTATTATCACCACAACGCTACAGGTGTTAATGAACGTTATTGATCATGATATGAATATACAATCAGCGGTTAGCGCACCGCGCATGCACCACCAGTGGGTGCCTGATGAGATTCGCGTTGAGGCAGGCTTTAGTCCAGATACACTTAACTTGCTTGAAGAGCGTGGCCACACGGTCAGTCAGCAGTCAGCCATGGGCGCTGCTCAGTCAATCATGATCAAAGATGGGATGTTCTTGGGTGGTGCCGATCCTCGCCGATCCACCTCATCTGCTATTGGCCTTTAACGTTACGTTAGGCTCTTACCATCCCGCCCTGATTGCTCAGGGCGGGGTCTTTCCGGCATCGCGTCTAGCTACTCTTTCAAGTCCTTAGTTTAACTATCATCACTGCCTATTAACTATCACCACTGCTTATTAATGAGTCGTGATAGGGTGATGATAGCTCCATAGATAATTATCTATGACTTTCTTTCAATATATTATTAGTTATCTAGTGTCATCGCTCGCAAAATGCAGTCTCTTTTGACCCTAGGGAGCAGTGGTGATGCCAGATATTGTGGTGATGTTTTTTTTATTGGGGCTAGTCGCCGGAGCGGTGAAGTCGGATCTTCAGGTACCTAAAGCTACTTACGACACCCTAAGCCTGTTATTAATGCTCACCATTGGCTTAAAGGGAGGAATGGCACTGCATGGCAATATTCATTGGGGGTTGGTGCCAGAACTTACCGGCGTAGCGCTGCTTTCAGCGTTTATACCGCTGATGCTGATGCCAGTGTTGCGCCGCTGGGTGCGCCTTTCCGCCGCCGACAGCGCTAGCATTGCTGCTCATTATGGCTCGGTCAGTGCGGGTACGTTTGCGGTCGCTCTGGCGTATGTAGAAGCACGTCAGTTAGCGGTGGGGAGTGAAGTAACGCTCTATTTGGTCGCTATGGAGCTACCCGCGATTATGGTGGCGATTGCCCTGTTTAGACGCTATCAAGGAGCCGCTGTTAAAGAGAGCACCAGCAAGTTATGGCATGAAACTTTAACCAATCGAGGCGTTATCCTGTTAGCGGGTGGGGTCGTGATCGGCACGCTATACGGGCCATTTCAAGGAGAGGAAGTCACCGCACTGTTTACTGGAGCTTTCAAAGGCGTGCTGGCGTTGTTCCTGCTAGAAATGGGGTTAACCGCCGCGCAAACACTGCGCCCAATGCCGTGGCATCATTGGCGCTTAGTGACCTTTGCACTGGTCACACCATTGCTGCTGTCATTGCTGGGGATTCTGGTAGGTACGCTAGTTGGTTTGCCAGTGGGCTCTGTGGTGATTCTTGCCGCATTGGCTGCTAGTGCCTCCTATATAGCGGCGCCGGCTGCAATGCGCGCAGCTATCCCTCAAGCGAACATTGGGCTTGCTATGCTAGCGTCACTCGGCATTACTTTTCCTCTCAACGTGATGCTTGGGATCCCTCTTTACCATAGGCTGCTGGAGTATTTGTTTAACTAACAAATGGGTCGCGCTATCGCTTCAATTTGATTCGCCTTTTGTTGGAGTTATTTGTTGTTTGATTGAAATTTAACGCCAGCTTCTTGCTTATAAAGCTGGCGTTTTTTAGTTTATTTTTCTGTTTTAGAAGGTTTTATAGATAAATTTGAATAGTTTCTTAACGTACTTAGTTCAGCAGTATTATTTGCTGGATCATGCGTATTTCCCCTGGAAGCAGCACGAAAAGCCGAGGAATGGACACGTTAAGTCATCGTTACCCTCGTATTCTTTTGTAACAGTGATGTGATCGCAATGTCGTTGAAGTGTTGAAAGTGCGATGACGCATTGTGATTAATTAGCTGGTATAGATGAAAAGGCAGTATACCTCTAGAAAACATGTCTATTGCTAACGCCTTAGATGATAAATCTAAAAATTATCCTGCTGAACAAAAAACATCGTTGCTGATAAACCTGTTAAAAACTCAATAATAACGAGGTCTATAAGATGGAAGATAAACCAAAAAGGGTTCGTCAAAAACCCAGTCTCGGACTTGCCCTTGTGCCCGTTGTGCTGACACTAATCGCCATCGGGGTACAAATTTTCTATTTTGGTGATTTCACACCGCATATCCCGCTGGCTATCGGCTTGGCAATAACCTCGCTAGTGGGAATCAAGCTTGGCTTCCGCTGGAAGCGGATTGAAGATGGGGCGTTTCACGTTATCAACGTGTCTTTGCCTTCGGTTTCGGTGTTGATCTTAGTGGGCATGATTATTGGCGTCTGGATTGCCAGCGGTACCGTGCCCAGTCTGATCTATTACGGCCTTCTTCTGTTGTCTCCGGCTTTCTTCCTTGCCGCGGCGATGCTGATCTGTGCGGTGGTGTCCGTTTCTTTGGGGACCTCCTGGGGAACCGTTGGTACGGTAGGTTTAGCGCTTGTTGGTATCGGCGCTGGGTTTGAAATTCCGATTTACTGGACCGCTGGTGCGGTTGTTTCCGGCGCCTTTTTTGGCGACAAAGTCTCACCGCTGTCCGACACCACCAACCTGGCGGCGGCGGTTACTGGCAACGATGTGTTCTCGCATATCAAAAACATGATGCCAACGACGATTCCGGCCATGCTGATCGCGTTAGCCATCTATCTGGTGGTGGGCTTCACCATGATTGATGATCAAGCAGCATCTTTTGAGCGCATTAATGCCATCACTGCGTCACTAGACGAGCACTTTACTATTTCTATCTGGCTGCTGTTGCCAGCGGTGCTGGTTATTGGTCTAGCCGTCAAGAAAATGCCGCCGATTCCCTCCCTGTTTGCTGGTGTAATGGCGGGTGCAGTAACTGCCATGGCGGTTCAGGGGGTAGGTCTGCACGATATCGTTACTTACGCTAACTATGGTTACTCCATTGAAACGGGCGTGGAAGCCATGGACAGCCTGTTAAACCGTGGCGGTATTCAGTCGATGATGTGGACCATCTCGTTGATACTGATTGCCCTGGCCTTTGGTGGTGCGTTGGAGAAAACGGGCTGCCTGGAGACCATCATCAAGTCCATTATGTCCAAGGTGCGCTCGTTCAAAGGCGTTCAAACCTCGGCAATTGCTACCTCCTTTGCAACTAACCTAGTGGCAGGCGATCCCTACCTATCCGTTGCGCTACCGGGGCGTATGTACGCGCCTACCTACCGTGGACTGGGTTACTCAACCCTGAACCTATCGCGTGGTGTTGAGGAAGGTGGAACATTGATGTCGCCGCTCATTCCATGGAACGCAGGTGGTGCCTTTGTCATTAGCGTATTAGGACTTGGTATTGGCGAAGGTAACGTCGAGAACCTGTTGTATATACCACTGGCCTTTGCCTGCTGGTTATCGCCCTTAATCGGTATTCTTTACGCGCAGATGGGCTTGTTCTCGCCCAAAGCGACCGATGAAGAGCGCGCACTGTGGGACAAGCAGGGGGAAGCGATTGCCTCTACCGAAGCATTGGGAGCTGCTGCTGACGCAGCCGTTACTAGCCCGAATCCGGCTCCTAGCTCGAGTTGATCGTCACTAGTCGTTACGTGTTTTACCGATAAGACAGCACCCCGGCTTGCGAAAGGCGGGGTGTTTGTCTTTTGAGCTAGGCGTTTTTTTGCCGACAACCGAATCGCTGCGACTTGGGTTTGCTTGCAAGCACGCCCGAATAAAACCAGGAGGATAATAATGACTACAACGCATCCAACCGTGGTCATTGGTGGTGGAATCGTTGGTATTTGCTGTGCGTTATATCTGCAAAAAGAGGGGCTCGACGTAACGCTCGTAGAGCCCGCTATGTCCGGCGATAGTACCGCTAAGTGGAGCTGCGGGCAGATTGCGGTTAGCGAAATTATTCCCCAGTCCAAGCCTGGTATTATCAAAAAAGTGCCTGGATGGCTGCTGGATCAAAAAGGGCCGCTGGCACTGCGGCCATCAGCATTACCAGGACTGCTGCCTTGGATGCTGCGTTTTATGACCCATGCGCGGCGTTCGCGTATCGACACTATTGCCCATGAGTTAGCGTCCTTAACGCGCTGCGCCTTTCAGGATTATGAACCCTTATTAGCGAAGTGCCGCCGTGACGATCTGATTGGCCACCACCCAACCCTTGAACTGTTTGACGATGCGGCTGGGCTGGCCCATGAGCAAACTTATGTAGAGCTACGCCGCGCGCTAGGGTTTGTTTCCGAAACGCTAAATGCCGAACAGATTGCCGCTATGGAGCCGGCGTTAGCGGGACGCTTTTCTCACGGCTTGTTGTTGTCAGATTGGCGCACGGTGTGCGATACCGAAACCTTCCTAACCGAGCTTGCTCACAGTTTTGTAGAGCAGGGCGGCAAGCTTGTGCAGGATAGTGTGTCGCGTGTTGAGACCCAGGGAGGGCGTGCCGTTGGTGTGACTCTGGCTAGCGGTGAGAGGCTGCCGGTCGAGCAGGCGGTGGTCGCTGCAGGCAACGGCAGTTCGGCGTTTTTTGAAGCGTTAGGCATTAAGGTGCCGTTGATTAAGGTCGGTGGCTATCAGGTATTGCTACCCAACCCTGGTGTCGACTTAACCCATGCCACTTTTTATGCTGATGGCGGCTTTGGCCTGATTCCTATGGAGCGAGGGCTACAGATCGGCGGCACGATTGAGTTTGCTGGCAACCGTGCTGAACCGAACTTCAAGCGTGCGGAGATCATTCTTGAAAAAGCCAAGACGATACTGCCATCGTTGAATACAGCTGGTATGGAGTTTGGCGCTGGCTGGCGCCCTTTCTTGCCAGACACCAAGCCTGTGATTGATAAATCGCCATTGCTTGAAAACGTGGCGATGGCTTTTGGTCATGGCCAATTAGGGCTAACGCTCGGTGCCACGACGGGGCGTCTGGTAGCTGACATGCTACGAGGGCGTGATAGCCAGTTGGATATTAGCCCTTTCAGTGCATCACGCTTTACATTGGCTGGTGGTTGATTGTCGGCTGCGCGGTGTGCAGGCTAAGGGTAGGGCCCGTCTCTTGAATATGAGACGGGCTTTTTATCTATGATTTAGCGCACTTAGTGGTTATGTCCTGCATGACTGCCAAACGCTGCGTTGAACTGCACCATTCCCACCCACTGCTCATCATGCCCTGCAAAGTCTTCGCGGGTCAGTTGGGTGCGCACGAACATGTTATCGCGTACATGCCAAGTGAGCTGCGCGCTGTGCCGCCAGGACGTGTCTTCTGAGACGATCGCGGTAGGGTGGGTTCCCATCACTTTGTTGGTTAACCCTAATGCTTCTGCCCGTAGGCCGACTTCCCAGCGAGGCGCAATACCGTAAATAGCGTCGATGTAAGCACCATCTTGTTGCTCAGTGTAGTGGTCGTGTGCATGAAAGTGATCATGGTGTTGCACATGCTCTTGCAGGTCGCGTTCGCTATAGAAGTATTCCGCACCTAATTGCCAGTTGCCCTGGTAACCGGGCTGCTCCGCATCGTAGTTAAACCGCGCATCTAAGCCTGCGAACCAGTTGTCGCCTTCAGCAGTATGGGCATGGTGACCATGGTCATCGACACGCACATACTGACGGTTCATGCCCGCAGACGTTCCCAGCGTTAGCTGCTTATTCGCACCGAGATCTGGGCGGTATTTAGCGAAAATTGTGCCCACGCGAGGGCCACTAGCGCGATCCTCATAGCCCCCTTCATCAAAGCGGCTGAAGCCTTCTCCCTCGCCTTGAAACAGCTCGCTACCCAGCGTCAAGGTGCTGTTGGGGGACCAGGTTAGCTGTAGGCCTGTATCGAGCAGACCGTGCTCTCCAAACAAATACTCATTGACCAGTGGGCGCTCAACAAAATCCCAAGCGTGAGGGTGTCGGCCGTTAATGTAGCCTATATCAGAAAGAAACTTACCGGCTTGTAAGCGCAGCCCGTTAGGCAGCGTACGCGTCGCAATAAAAGCCTCTTCCAGCGTGATATCGTCTTCCGTTAGCGAAACAACGGCCTTGCCCTCAAGGTGGGCGGTTTGCCCTTCGATGGCAACTTCAGAGTGTCCCAGGTTAAATCCATTGTCGAGATCATGGCTATGGCCGCTGTGGTCGTGTCCTCCCTCATGATCGTGACTGCCTTCGTGCTCATGGCTAAAGCCTGCAGGTGAGTTTGCATCTCCTGAAAAACGATTGTGGTAGATGCCTTCCACAACTAAGGAAACGTTAATGCTGTTTTCAGCCTCGCTATGCTCATCGTTACTATGTCCATCGTCGTTATGTTCATAAGTGTCGTACTCATGAGCATGACCAGAATGATCATGGCCGTGGTCGTGCCCATGATGGTGATCATCTGCATAGGCAGAGGAGCTAATAAGCAGAGCAGTGGCAAGCGGTGTAAGCAGAAATAAAGAGCGTGGCACAGGTGTCTTCCCTTAAACGTTAGAATTAAACACATAAAATGATATGTTATATTGTATCAATAATGCAATTGTGCTGAATTCTGTCGCTACACGTGGTTAGCTTCGAGGGGATGAGGCGTTTAAGAAAAACTGACCAAAATGTTGACCACACTATGCCTAAACAGGCCCTTTTCAGACCACAGGCACAAAAAAAGCACCCGTAGGTGCTTGATTTGTATAGTCAGGTGGTGGAGGCGGCGGGAATTGAACCCGCGTCCGCCAGCACGCGCCTATTGGCTCTACATGCTTAGATTTCGTCATTTGCTTTAACGCAACTGACTCCGACGATCAGGATTCAGCCACGCGAGCCTTCTAAGTTTAACGATTGATGAGAAGACACCACCAACCGCGGTCCTATCAGCTTTAGCTCGTATCCCATCAGTGATGAATAGGCACATCACCTTTGGGCCAGACAAGAAGCTAACAGTGTTTAAGCTGCTAGCGCGCCTTGAGCGTAGTTTTCGTCATTTGCGACTATTTTTCGTGATGTGGGATTTACGAGATACATCACGCTCTCGGCATGCACCGCAAGGGTTGTCACCAGCGTCGAAACCATGTCGCCCCCTGATTACAGATGAGCATTCTAACGTGCTCACAGCGAATTGACCAGTTATGCCTTGTTATGTTCCCGCATTATCCGACCTTTCTGACGGCTCCAGTCGCGATCTTTCTCGGTGGCGCGCTTGTCATGCAGCTGTTTGCCGGTCACCAATGCCAGCTCACACTTCACCTTGTTGCGTTTCCAATAGAGCTTGAGCGGCACGCAAGTGTGGCCTTTGTCCTGAGTTACCGAGAAAATTTTGGCAATTTCCTTACGGTGCAGAAGCAACTTACGCGTGCGCGTCGGGTCAGCAATTTCGTGGGTGCTTGCTGTGTTAAGCGGCATGATATGGCTGCCTAGTAAAAAAGCCTCGCCGTTACGAACCAAAATATAGGTGTCGGTAAGCTGTGCTTTACCAGCGCGAAGGCTTTTAACTTCCCAGCCCGCGAGTACCAAACCTGCTTCTAAGGTTTCGTTGATATGGTACTCAAACCGAGCCTTCTTGTTTTGGGCAATAACGCTGCTGCTAGGGCCCTTACTGTTACCTTTCTTAGTGGCCATGGAACCTCATCGTTGATCTGTCAGTAGCACCCCCTTCGTTATGTGGGGAGGCGTGATACCATTCAAGGTCTACAAAAATGTTTCCCATGATACGCTTTGGGCACTGTGAAGTCAGCGGAGAGGTCAATGCCAACCGTTAATCGTACCGCCTTGGTGCGGCACACCCCCCAACAAATGTTCGATCTGGTTAATGACTTCGAACGCTATCCCGAGTTCCTGCCGGGGTGTCGCCGTGCGCGCCTGCTAGAGCATGACGAGGCGCATTTAATTGGCGAGATGACCCTTGGACGTGCGGGTGTGGAGCAAACAATCACTACTCGAAATGATTTATATGCCCCCGAGCGGATTGAGCTGTCGTTAGTAAAAGGGCCGTTCAAGCAGCTTAAAGGGCGTTGGTTATTTATCCCGATGGGGGAAAACGCCTGCAAAGTCAGCTTGGAAATGGAATTTGTATTTGCCAATCGCTTGCTTAGCATGGCGTTTGGAAAATTATTTCAGCAAATTGCGGGGCAGCTTGTCGATGCCTTCACGAAGCGTGCTGACGAGCGCTATGGCCGTTGATACGTTCTCGGTAGAGGTTGCCTTTGCCTTGCCGCACAAACAGCGTCTAGTGGCCTTAAAGGTGCGCCAAGGCACAACCGCACGCCAAGCGGTAGTGATGGCAGATCTACCCAGCCTGTTTCCCGAGATTCCCAGCGACACCTTTGAACAGGCACCGCTGGGAATTTTTGGCAAAGCGCTGCGCCAGCCTGAAAAAGAAGCGCTGCGCCCAGGAGATCGTGTTGAGGTCTACCGCCCATTGGAGATAGACCCCAAAGCTGCTCGCCTAGAGCGGGCAAAGCGTCAAGCCAGAGGCGAGTAACTTATTCGGAAGACATCACTGGCTATGGCGCTGTGGCATTTTCTGACGTAGGTACTCGTTGGCTAGGTGCGTTGATGCCGGTGATTGGATCTGCTGTTTCTGTTGCAGGGCCTGCGCCGGTATCCGTGCTGACCGGCAGATCGCTAGAGAAATCACCTTGCTGTTCAACGTTCACCAGACGCCCCATGTTATCGAACGTGAGGGTTACACGCCGCTGCTCAACACCCGCGTACGCTTTATCAAGACGGTAAACGTAATCCCATTCTCGCGTGTCAAATGGGGCTTCCAGCAACGGGCGACCCATCACATAAGTGACTTGCTCTCGGGTCATTCCTGGCTGTAATTGGCTGACCATTTCTTCGGTCACCAAGTTGCCCTGAGGGATGTCGCGCTTGTAAACGCCAACGTAGCTGCAGCCGCTAACAACGGTTAGGGCAACGGAAAGAGTAATGATACGAGTCAATTTTTGCATTTGAGCCTATTCTTCACTATCGTGGTTTCGGTCGATCATACCCGACCTAACCTGTTACTGCGAAGAGCAACCATGGCCGATCAGAACCATGAACTGCGCAAAGCCGGGCTGAAAGTGACCCTGCCGCGCGTCAAGATCCTGCAGATTCTCGAAAATGCTTCGGGTCAACACCACCTTAGCGCAGAAGAAGTGTACAAAACACTGATTGATGCGGGCGAGGATGTTGGCTTGGCTACCGTGTACCGCGTGCTGACTCAGTTTGAATCAGCAGGCTTGGTGATCCGTCATAATTTTGATGGTGGCCACGCGGTGTTCGAGATGACTCAAGAAGACCACCACGACCATATGGTGTGTTTAGAAAGTGGTGAAATCATTGAGTTTGTCGATGAAATCATCGAGCGACGTCAGCAAGAGATCGCCGAAGAGCACGGCTATGAACTTGTGGACCATGCCCTGGTGCTTTACGTACGCCCCCGTGGGTCGGACGTAACCCGACAGGACAGCGGCCCCACAAATAAAAAATAGTCGCGCTAAATAAAATGCCTCTAGGGTGCGAGTGATGACTCATTCGCGCCCTAGGGGCGTTTTTTATAGTATGTGGCGTTTGCTAGCGCGTTATCGATTGAAAAAAAGCGTTTAGTGCGGTGGCCGTTGGCTAGCGTGCAGCATTTCGCGGGCGTGGGCGAGTGTTTGGTCAGATAGCGTTACACCGCCCAGCATGCGGGCGAGCTCGCTAATCCGACCACGCTCGTCTAGCAGGGCCATATGGGTCAGCGTGCTATCTCGTTTGGCACGTTTTTCAATATGCAGATGCTGATGCGCCTGAGCGGCGACCTGAGGCAGGTGGGTGACGGTCATTACTTGACCGTTTTCGCCGAGCTTGCGTAGCAGTTGACCGACAATTTCGGCCGTCGCTCCCGAGATACCCACGTCCACTTCATCGAAGACCAGGCTGGGAATAGTGGAGTGGGAGGCGGCCACCACTTGAATAGCAAGGCTGATGCGCGATAATTCACCGCCCGAAGCCACTTTGGTTAGCGGCCTAGCAGGCTGGCCTGGGTTCGCGCTAATCAGGAATTGGACGTGGTCCAGGCCTTCTGGCGTAGGCGTTTCACGCGGGGTAACGTCCACGTCAAAACGTGCTTTACCCATGGCCAAGAACCCTAGCTGTTGTTGTACTTCTTTGCCCAAGCGAACGGCGGCTTTTTGTCGCGCCTCGCTTAGTTGTTTGGCATCGCTGCGATAGCGCTCGCGGTATTCAGACACTTGGTTGCTTAACGACTCCAGGTCGTCGTCGCTGGCTTCTAGCAGTTCGACTTCCTGGCTGAGCTGGGCATGCAGCGCGCAAATCTCTTCCGGGGCAACGTGATGCTTGCGGGCAATACGGTGGACATCGCCAAGCCGTTCTTCTACCCAGGCTAGGCGTTCCGGGTCTAGTTCGGTAGTACTGGCAAGACGATTTAGCTCGCTTGAAGCCTCCTCTACTTGAATGCGCGCATCGCTAAGCATGGCCAAGGTATTGGCCAGTGTGCCTTTGTCACTGCCGGGTAGCGCGCTTAAATGGGCATAGGCTTGATTTAACAGCGACAGAGCGCCACCTTCATCGCTCGCGCAGCAATCGGCGGCAAACTGGGTTTCACGCAGCGTCTCTTCCGCATGGGCGAGAGTATGCTGCTCTTCTTCTAACGTTTGCAGCTCACCCTCTGCCAGTCCCAGCTGATCTAACTCTTCTACTTGGTAGCGCAGCAACTGCCGCTTTGCCTCAACTTCACTGCCTTCTTCGCTGAGTTTTTTTAATCGCCGCCGGGCGCTGCGCCACTCGCGGAAGGTTTCAGCCAACTGCTGGCTACGCTCACGTAGCCCGGCATAATCATCTAGCAGGGCGAGATGGGTTTCTTCACGCATAAGTGCCTGATGAGCATGCTGTCCATGGATTTGAATCAGCTGCTCGCCCAGCGATTTTAGGTCGGCGATGGTGGCAGGGTGGCCATTGATCCACGCTTTGGAGCGACCGCTGGCTGTAACCACACGGCGCAGCAAGCACTCTTCAGCAGGCAGCTCGCGAGCAGTCAACCACTCTGTGGCAGCGGGTAGATGTTGAATATCAAAACGAGCGGAAAGGTCGGTGCGCTCACGCCCATGGCGCACGCTGCCAGCGTCGGCACGCTCACCCAAACATAGGCCAAGTGCCCCGAGTAAAATCGATTTGCCTGCCCCAGTTTCCCCGGTAATCGCCGTCATACCACGGGTTAGGTCGAGTTCAAGGCGGTCAACAATAGCGTAATCTTGGATTGCTAGCTGCGTGAGCATAAGGCCTCCTGAGGCGGTGCGGCACAGAAGCTGGATACTTATCCAATAATTGTTGTTTTATACAGTAGTCTATAACTCACTTCAATGCCCCTCTTGAGATGGCTTTTATGGCCCCCATATAGCGTCCATACGTGGTTAATACTCGTTACTTAACCGAGGTGGCCGTTAATGCCACCGCTGCATACTTTTCAGGAGCTAGGCATGGCAAAAGAACCGCAAACCCCATTAGAAGATGAGTTGGCCCGCCAAGAGCAAGAAGCGGAAGTCACCGAGCAAGCGGCTGAAGAGCGCCTGGTCGAGGGTGAGCTGGAAGGCTTGATCGAGGAAGACGCTGCGTTAGAGGGCGGCGTGGGAAACCCAGAAGCCGATATGCTAGCCGCTCAGGTGGAAGAGCTTGAGCAGAGCTTGGCGGAAGCTAAAGACCAAGCGCTACGTGCCGCTGCTGAAGCTCAAAACGTGCGTCGCCGAGCTGAGCAAGAAGCTGAAAAAGCGCGCAAGTTTGCTTTAGAAAAATTTGTTAAGGAGCTATTGCCCGTTGTTGATAGTCTGGAAAAAGCCCTAGAGAGCATGGAAGACGGAGCCTCTGACGTTCATCGTGAGGGCGTTTCCATGACCCTCAAAATGCAGTTAGGCGTATTGAATAAATTTGGCGTGGAAAGCGTTGAACCCCAGGGTGAGCCCTTCGACCCGCAGGTTCACGAAGCGATGGCGATGGTGCCGAATCCCGAGCTTGAACCCAATACCGTCATGGACGTGATGCAGAAGGGTTATTTGCTTAACGGCCGCCTAGTTCGCCCCGCGATGGTGGTAGTTAGCCAAAAAGCCAATTAAGCATTGGCTGACGCAAAGCAAAAAAAAGCCCCTTGAAATGCTGCAAGCGGCCCCCAAATAAAGGGCAACCCGCGGGAAAACCCGCAAACGCTTTAAATTTCAAAAAGCAGATTTTTTGACATCAGCTTTCAAACATCAGTTTTGTAACAACCGAATTCGAGGTTTTTGCTATGGGACGCATTATTGGTATCGATCTGGGCACCACCAACTCTTGTGTGGCAGTGCTCGATGGTGACAGCGCTAAAGTCATTGAAAATGCCGAAGGCGGCCGCACTACGCCTTCCATTATTGCTTACACCGACGATGGTGAGACGCTGGTAGGCCAGGCGGCAAAACGTCAGGCCGTCACCAACCCTGAGAACACCCTTTACGCGATTAAGCGCCTGATTGGCCGTCGCTTCAAAGATGATGTCGTACAAAAAGACATCAAAATGGTGCCTTACAAAATCGCCGAAGCCGATAACGGTGATGCCTGGGTTGAAGTAAAAGGCAAAAAAATGGCGCCGCCGCAGGTAAGTGCGGAAGTGCTGAAGAAAATGAAGAAAACTGCCGAAGACTACCTCGGTGAAGCGGTAACTGAAGCGGTCATTACCGTACCGGCGTACTTTAACGACAGCCAGCGCCAGGCCACGAAAGATGCGGGCCGTATCGCCGGTCTTGATGTTAAACGCATCATTAACGAGCCGACCGCTGCTGCATTGGCCTACGGTATGGACAAATCCCGTGGTGATAAAACCATCGCGGTATATGACCTGGGTGGCGGTACTTTCGATATCTCTATTATCGAAGTGGCCGACGTTGACGGCGAAACCCAGTTTGAAGTGTTGGCCACCAATGGTGACACCTTCCTGGGCGGCGAAGACTTCGACTTGGCGCTGATCAACTACTTAGTTGACCAGTTCAAAGCGGACAGCGGTATGGATCTGTCTGGCGACAACCTCGCTATGCAGCGTCTGAAAGAAGCGGCTGAGAAGGCTAAAATTGAGCTTTCCAGTGCCCAGCAGACAGACGTTAACCTGCCGTACATCACCGCTGACAACACTGGCCCGAAACACCTTAACGTGAAGGTGACGCGTGCCAAGCTGGAGTCGCTGGTTGAAGATCTGGTACAGCGCTCGCTCGACCCGTGCAAAATGGCGCTGAAAGATGCTGGTTTGTCTGCATCTGAAATCGACGAAGTGATTCTGGTCGGTGGCCAGACGCGTATGCCGATGGTGCAGAAGAAAGCCGCTGATTTCTTCGGTAAAGAAGCGCGTAAAGACGTCAACCCAGATGAAGCGGTTGCTGTTGGTGCGGCGATTCAGGGCGGTGTTCTTGGCGGCGACGTAAAAGATGTACTGCTGCTGGACGTGACGCCGTTGACCCTGGGTATTGAAACCCTGGGTGGCGTAATGACGCCGCTGATCGACAAAAACACCACCATCCCCACGAAGAAGACGCAAACCTTCTCCACGGCGGATGACAACCAAACGGCAGTGACGATTCACGTCGTTCAGGGTGAGCGTAAGCAAGTCTCGCAGAATAAGTCGCTGGGTCGTTTTGATCTTGCCGACATTCCGCCAGCGCCGCGTGGTGTGCCGCAGATTGAAGTGGCCTTCGACCTGGATGCCAACGGCATTCTAAACGTGTCGGCCAAAGATAAGGCGACCAATAAAGAGCAGTCTATCGTCATTAAAGCGTCCAGCGGTCTCACGGATGAAGAGATCGAGCAAATGGTACGCGATGCGGAAGCTCACGCGGACGAAGACAAAAAGTTCGAAGCGCTAGTGCAGCTGCGTAACCAAGCAGATGGCATGATTCACGCCACTCGCAAAACTGTGCAGGAAGCCGGCGATAAAGCGACCGATGACGAGAAACAAGCCATCGAGACCGCGATCAGCGAGCTGGAAGAAGCAGTGAAGACTGACGATCAGGACAACATCCAGCAGAAGCTGGACGCGCTGACCGAAGTGTCTGGCCAATTGGCGCAGAAAATGTACGCCGAGCAGGCAGAAGCTGCTCAGCAGGCGGACGGTGAAAGTGCTGAAAATGCCAGCACCAAGCCAGAGGATGACGTGGTTGACGCTGAGTACGAAGAAGTCAACGACGACAAAAAGAAACAGTAAATCACCTCTATCTGCTAAGGAATGCGGTGGCGCGGGAGACAACTCCCGCGTTGCTGTTTCCGAAGTAGACGCCTAATTAAGTGCGTAGCTAACCAGGAGGCGTAGGACCCATGTCCAAACGCGATTATTACGAAGTCCTGGGTGTCGAAAAAGGGGCTGATCAGAAAGAGATCAAAAAGGCCTACCGCCGCTTGGCGCAAAAATTTCACCCTGATCGAAACCCGGACGATAACACTGCAGCGGAAAAATTCCGTGAGGTGTCAGAAGCGTACGAAGTCTTAAGCGATGGCGAGAAGCGCGCGGCGTATGACCAATTTGGTCACGCCGGTGTTGACGGCCAGGGCGGCGGCTTTGGCGGTGGCGGGTTCGGTGGTGGTGGCGCTGGCGACTTCAGCGACATCTTCGGCGATGTGTTTGGCGATATCTTTGGTGGCGGTGGTGGCCGTCGTCGTGGCCCTAACGCCCCCGCGCGTGGCAGTGATCTACGCTACAACTTAGAGCTGGATCTGGAGAACGCAGTTTCCGGCACAACCGTTGATATCCGCGTGCCACGCCATATCGAATGTGACCGCTGCGATGGTGAAGGTGCTGAGCCTGGTTCTAGCAAAGAAACCTGCCCCACGTGCCATGGCCACGGCCAAGTGCGTATGCAGCAAGGCTTCTTCGCGGTTCAGCAAACCTGCCCAACCTGTCACGGTAGTGGCCAGCACATCAAAGTGCCGTGCCACAAATGTAACGGTGAAGGCCGCGTGCGGGAAACGCGCACGCTATCGGTGAAGATTCCGCCGGGAGTGGATACGGGTGATCGCATTCGTCTGAATGGCGAAGGTGAAAGTGGTATTAACGGTGGCCCGCCTGGTGACCTGTATGTTCAGGTGTCGATCAAGCCACACCACATCTTCCAGCGTGATGGCAAACACCTGCAGTGTGACGTGCCGATCAACTTTGTTGACGCTGCATTAGGTGGGGAGCTAGAAGTACCCACGCTGGATGGCCGTGTGAAGCTGAAGATTCCACCGGAAACTCAAACCGGTAAACTCTTCAGGCTGCGCGGTAAAGGTGTGAAGCCGGTACGTGGCGGCGCCCCTGGCGACTTGCTTTGCAAAGTGGTGCTGGAGACGCCGGTCAATCTCAATGACGAGCAGAAAGACCTGCTTCGTCAGTTGCAAGAGAGCTTTGACGGCAGCAATAGCCACAGCCACTCGCCGAAGAAAACAGGTTTCTTCGACAGCGTGAAGAAGTTTTTTGAAGAGATGAAGCCGTAACGGCGATTCACTTCACAGCACATCAGCGCCCCGATACTTTCAAGTGTCGGGGCGTTTTTGTTGATTACTTATCGCTAACTCATTGTGTTGCATAGTGTAAAATAGCGGGTCTGATGGGCTTATCGTTTAATCGCTAACCGATACCCTTTTAAAGCGTGGGTTATTTGCACATAACTTATTTGCACATAAGGACGAGGGCAAATGCTAGCGGATGAAGAGTCTCGCTCTGGGTTGGGCATTGGGCTGCGGGTGCTTTCCGGCGTGCTGTTTACCGGTATGTTGGTGTGTATTAAAGCGGTGAGTGACGAGGTGCCGGTAGGGCAGTCGGTGTTTTTCCGCTCGTTATTTGCGCTGTTGCCGATTGTTGTTTTTTTGATGCTTCGTCGCGAGTTTCCTCAGGGATTGGCGACGCGTCGTCCACTGGGGCATGCGTTGCGCTCGGGGCTTGGGGCGGCGGCAATGTTCGCGTCGTTCGCGGCGGTGGCCTTGTTACCTGTCGCGGAAACTACGTTGTTAGCCCAGCTGACGCCCGTGTTTATGGCGTTGGGTGGTGTCTTGCTGCTGGGGGAGCGTTTCTCGCTTTATCGGGCGGGCGCTATTGCGTTGGCGTTGGCTGGGGTGGCGGTGCTGGTGCTGCCAGGGCTTGAGGCCAGTCGCGAGCAAGGGCAACTGGCTGGCTATGCGCTAGGGGCGCTGAGCGCGCTGTTAACTGCTGGAGCGCTGCTAACTGTACGGCGCATTTCACGTACCGAAACAGCCGGTTCCATTGCCTTTTACTTTATTCTGGTCTCTGCGCTAGCGGGGTTGGCAACGCTGCCCTTGGGCTGGGCACCACTAAACGGTGATGTGGTGTGGTTGTTAGTGCTTTCTGGCTTGTTTGGCGGCACGGCCCATATTGCGATGACGCTGGCGCTGCGTTACGCCGAAGCGTCACGCCTAGCGCCTTTTGAATACATTGCGTTGGTGTGGCCTGTGTTAGCAGATTGGCTGCTGTTTGGCCTGCCGGTTTCTAGCGGCTTTTTGCTGGCACTGCCGTTGCTACTTAGCGGGGTCGGGCTGGCCACACTGGAAGGCCGCCGGATTAAACGGCTTCTTCGACGATAAGCGTTTCCCTGAACAGAAACATGCTGTTGCAAGGGATTCTCATTTCTTACTTTGCGATTTCTACTGTGAGGATTACGCTAGTAAGATCTAACTCACTATCTTTGTGGAGAAAATACGATGCCTTTATCCCGTGCCGAAATCGTAACGCCTTCTGGTGAGCGCTTGATAAACCGCTTGTGCAAGCACTGGGCACATAAGCTTGAGATTGAGCATAATGAGCAGGAAGCCAAAATCACATTTGCCAATGGCACCTGCCTGATGCATGCCGAGGCGGATCGCTTGATTGTGTCCCTTGAAACCTTGGAAGAAGAGCATCTGGATCAGTTGGAAGGGGTGGTGGAAAGTCATCTCATGCGCATGGCAAAAGACGAGCCGCTGGAAATTGTTTGGGAGAACTAACTCGTTCGAAGCAGCGTGCGCGCTGCCTTAAGCAAGCGCCGCATCATTAACAGGGGTCTGTTATAATTTCGGCCACTTTTTTATCCTTGTTTTTCTTATACCAAGCTGGGTGCCGAACGGCGCACGCGCAGGAGTTCTCATGACTCGAATTGCCATTGTAGGCGTCGCTGGCCGTATGGGCCGCACATTAGTAAATGCGGTAGAACAGCAGGCAGATGCCTCACTTGCAGGCGGTATCGTTGAGCCAGGTAGTTCCTTGGCGGGTGCGGACATTGGTGAGCTGGCAGGTGTTGGCAAACGCGGTGTGGTGGCCGTCGATTCTCTCGATGCGATTGTGGACGACTTCGATGTTCTAATCGATTTCACTGCGCCGCAAGTCACCTTGGCAAATTTGGCATTCTGCGCCGAGCACGACAAACGCATTGTGATTGGCACCACCGGCATGAGCGATGACGAACTGGCCGAGCTGGATAGCTACCGCGATAAAGTGGCCATGGTGTTCGCGCCGAATATGAGTGTCGGCGTTAATCTGACCCTCAAGCTGCTTGAGACCGCTGCAAAAGCCCTCGGTGACGAAGGCTACGATATTGAAGTCATTGAAGCGCACCATCGTCATAAAGTGGATGCGCCTTCTGGCACGGCGATTAAGATGGGAGAAGTGGTCGCAGAGAGCATCGGCCGCACGTTAAAAGAGCACGGTGTTTATGAGCGGGTAGGCCAGTGCGGTCCGCGCACCGACAAAGAGATCGGTTTTGCCACCGTGCGCGCTGGCGACATTGTTGGCGAGCACACGGTGATGTTTGCCACTGAAGGCGAGCGTATCGAAATTACTCATAAAGCCTCCAGCCGTATGACCTTTGCTAAAGGCGCGGTTCGCGCTGCTCGCTGGGTCGCTGATAAGGCGCATGGCCGTTACGATATGCAGGATGTATTAGGTTTAGAGTAATGTTTTAGTACAACAGGGCGCGTTTCGATATGCACTCTGTTGGCTGCTGAACATAACTGTTTGGATGGCCTCCGAACCCGCTAGCAGGGTGAGGGGGCTTGCTGCTTTTTGGCCCCCCTCCTGATTGATTTTCTGCTTAATTTTGACGCCGGTGCTGTAGGCGTCCTCCAGCCCAGGTTTCGAAGATAGCGCGGTCGTCGCCTAGCATCATTAGAGTGAATAACTCCTCTGCCAAACTTTCGCATCGTGCCATACGTCGTGCCATCAGCGGTGAGGCGGACAGGTCGATGACTACAAAATCGGCATCCATGCCGGGTGCGAAACGGCCGATACGGTCATCTAGCGATAGGGATACTGCATTGCCTCTGGTCAGGGCATGGAAGCCTGACCAGGCCGTCAGTGGCTGGCCGAGCAGTTGCCCTACTTGATAGCCCGCCTTGAGAGTCGCTAATCCGGAAAGATCGGTGCCAGCACCAATATCGCTGGCCAGGGTGAGATTTAACCCGCTTTCATGGGCGGCGTGGCGGTCGAACAAGCCGCTACCAAGGAAGAGGTTAGAGCTGGGGCAAAAAGCGATATTGGCACTGCGTTCAGCCAGCCGCTTGCGCATGCCATTGTCCAGATGAATGCCATGGGCAAAGGTGCTGCGTGGCCCAACCAGGCCGGACTGCTCGTAAACCTCAAGGTAGTCACGGCTTTCTGGAAACAGCTCGGCTACCCAGTCCAGTTCGCCGAGGTTTTCCGATAAGTGAGTTTGCAGCCATAGGCTTTCATCGTTGCGCAGCAGGCCGCCAGCGGCATCAAGCTGGGTGCGCGTGGAAGTGGGAGCAAAGCGCGGCGTAACACTGTAGCCAAGGCGGTCGGTGCCATGCCAGTCGCTGATCAAGCGCTCGGTATCACGAATGCCGCCGAGGGTCTTGTCGGTAAGTGCTTCGGGGGCGTGGCGATCCATCAGCACCTTGCCAGCGAGCATACACAGGCCGCGGCGTTGGGCGGCGCTGAAGAAGGCATCTACCGAATTGGGATGGCTTGAGCAGAACACTTGGGCGGTGGTGGTCCCGACTCGCATCAACTCTTTGAGAAAAGCGTCGGCCATGTTGTCGGCATGCGCCCGCTGGGCGAAGCGGCACTCTTCGGGAAAGGTATAGTCATTCAACCAGTCCAGTAGTTGGCGGCCATAAGAGGCCATGATATCGAGCTGAACGTAGTGAACATGGCTGTCAATAAAGCCTGGCATGACCAGCTTGTCACGCTGGTCGATGACGCTGATATCGGCGGGCAGCTGAGGGGCCAGGGTGCGATAGTCGCCGACGCCCTGAATGCGGCCGTCGGCCCACCACAGGGCGCCGTCTTGGTGGTAGACAACGCTACCCTCTCTGGGCGTGTCACCATCGCCGGGGTCGGCATCGAAACTCAAGACCCGTGCACGTATTAACCAGGCTTGCCCCTGCTCTTGTTTCAGGCATTGTCCTTGCTCTTCATTCATAATGTTGCTCCTGAAGATAGTTAGAGGGGGAAGGCTTAACGGCCATTGCTGTGTCGTTTGTCAGCGGCAGGGTCAAGTTTGGCGCGTGCGGCTTCGGCGGCAGCCATGACTCGCTCCGGTGTGGCTGGCGTGTCCAGAGGTATCGCCTGGGTGTATCCGTTTAGGCTGGCCAAGCCGTCACGCAGGGCCGCCCATACCGACATACCAAGCATAAAAGGGGGTTCGCCCACTGCCTTAGAACGATAGATGCTGGCCATGGAGTTGGGGTGGCCTTCCATTAAGGAGGTATTGAAAGTGGCGGGTAGATCGCCGTAAGTGGGGATCTTATAGGTCGCGGGGCCATTCGAAATCAGTTGGCCTTTGCCATTCCATTTCAGCTCTTCACTGGTTAACCAGCCCATCCCCTGAATGAAACCACCTTCGACTTGGCCGATATCGATAGCCGGATTCAGGGAGTCACCCACGTCGTGGAGGATGTCGACACGATCTACCAAGTATTCGCCGCTCAAGGTATCGATTGAAACTTCGGCCACCGCCGCACCAAAGGCATAGTAGTAGAAGGGGCGTCCATTGCCGCTGGCACGGTCATAATGGATCAATGGTGTGGCGTAGAAGCCTTTTTCCGATAGCGAGATGCGCGATAGATAGGCGGCTTGAACCAGCTCTCCCCAAGCGATGCGGCGTTCACTTTCGCCAAAGCCGGCTGTTAGATAACCCTCTTTGATGTAGATGGTTTCTCGATCGAGATGGTAGTGCTCGGCAGCAAAGTCATAAAGCCGTGTTTTTAGTTTGAGCGCGGCATCGCGAGCTGCCTGGCCATTGAGGTCGGCGCCGCTGGAGGCGGCGGTGGGAGAGGTATTGGGCACTTTGTCAGTACGTGTAGCGGTGATGCGCACGCTATCAAGATCCAGGCCCAGCTCGCGCGCGACCACTTGGCAAATCTTCGTATGCAGCCCCTGACCCATCTCGGTGCCGCCGTGGTTGATCATTACGCTGCCGTCGGTATAGACGTGAAGGAGCGCGCCCGCTTGGTTGAGGTGCTGGGCGGTGAAGGAAATGCCGAATTTTACTGGGGTCAACGCTAAGCCTTTGCGAATGACGGGGCTCTTGGCGTTGAACTCCCGGATTTCTCGGCGCCGCTGCCAGTAGTCGCTAGAGGTTTCGAGTTGCTCAACTAGCTCGTGCAGGAGAACGGTCTGATCCACCGTCTGGCCGTAATGCGTCGTGTTGCGCCCGTCGCGATAAAAGTTGCGCTTGCGTATCGTCAGCGGATCTTCGCCTAGGCGGCGAGCGATATCCTCCATTGCCGCTTCGATAACCATCATACCTTGGGGGCCGCCGAAGCCGCGGAAGGCGGTGTTAGAGGCCGTATGGGTGCGCGCTCGATATCCTGTAACGCGAACGTCACCCAGCGAATAGGCGTTATCCGAGTGAAACATAGCGCGATCAACAATGGCGTCGGAAAGGTCGGGTGAATAGCCACAGTCGCCGATTACATTGATATCGCCACCCAGAATCACGCCATGGGCATCGACGCCAAGGCGGTAGTCGTTATGAAAAGGGTGGCGCTTTCCGGTTACGCGCATGTCATCGACTCGCGGTAAGCGGAAGCGGCAACTGCGCCCGGTTCTCCGGGCGATTAATGCGGCTAGGCAAGCCCAAGGTGAAGCCTGTGTTTCCTTGCCTCCGAATCCGCCCCCCATGCGGCGTGTCTCGACGGTAACGGCATGGAAGGGAATACCGAGTACCTCGGCAACCAGTTTCTGCGTCTCGCTGGGATGCTGGTTGGAGGTATGAATCATGACGCCTTCGTCTTCGCTGGGATGGGCGACGCAGGCCTGCCCTTCCAAGTAGAAGTGTTCCTGGCCGCCGACAAACTGTTTGCCGGCAACGACAATGGCGGCGTCGGCAAAGGCTTTTTCCCAGTCTCCACTGATCTGTTGATGGGTGGGGCGAACCAGGTCGCCTGCGTTGGCGGCGGCAACGGGGTCGAGGCTCGCAGGACGCTCTTCAATCTCGATAATTGCCTTTTCGACTGCTTGGCGAGCCGCACGGTGGCTGTCGGCCGCCACGGCAAATAGCACCTGGCCCGCGTAGAGCACTTCGCCGTCGGCCATGATTGGATCCCCTGGGAAAACGGGGCCAATATCGGTATGGCCTGGTACATCTGCCACGCTAATAACATCGACCACGCCAGGAGCAGACCTTACCGCTTCCAGATCCATGCGGGTAATGCGCCCGTGGGCGACAGATGACAGGCCTGCGGCTAGGTGGAGGGCATTGGCCGGAAGGGCTAGGTCATCAATATAAGCCGCGCGCCCGGTGACATGCTTGATGGCACTCTCGTGATTGGCCGAGGTGCCAGAAAAAAAACGGCCGGTATGTTGTGCTGGATGAAATGCTTTCTGCTCAGGCTGTGGTGCTGGCAGATCAGTGAGCGTACGCATGGAGCATCACCTCCTGAGTGTGTGTTTGGGTGTGGGTAGACGATTCGATGACCAGACGTAGGCGTTCAAGTAGCGCACTCGCTGACCGCGTGCGGTAGTCGGCACTGCCTCGAACATCGCTCATCGGTGAAAAGTCATTCGCGAGCGCTTGGCGTGCAGCCTCGAAGACGGTTGGTGAGGGCGGATTCCCTTCGAGAGCCGCTTCGGCTCCACGGGCTCGGGCAGGTATGCCGGCCATGCCACCGAAGGCCAGGCGTACATCGCGTAGGCATCCATCCTCTAGTTGCCAGGCAAAGGCACCCAGTACAGCAGAAATATCATCTTCACGCCGCTTAGAGAGTTTCCATACTTTCAGCTGGCGGCCTGCTTGCGGGGCCGGGATGAAAACCGCGCTTAACACTTCATTGTTAGCTAAGTCGGTCTTTTTGTAGTCGATGAAGAAGTTACTGGCGGCAATCTCGCGGGAGCCGTTAGGGCCTGCGAGGCGAAGCTGTGCATCAAGGGCCAGCAGCACCGGCGGGGTGTCGCCGATGGGGGATGCATTGGCGACATTACCGCCTAAGGTGCCGCGGTTGCGTACCTGAGCCGAGCCGAGGCGGTGTAGAAGATGGGCAAAGGTTGGGTATTCACTCTCGAGTAAAGGCTCCAAGCGTGCATAGGTGACGGCTGCTCCGATCCACCAACCGGGGCGCCCGCTCGCATCCTGACCTTGTTCAATTTGCTGAAGCTCACTTACGCGCGTGGTATCGATAAGCCGTGGTAAGTCCTTCAGTTGTTGGGTGACTTCAAGCCAAAGGTCAGTGGCACCCGCAACCAAACGTGCTTCTGGATGGGCTGCGCGTAGGCGTACTAGGTCATTCAACTGACGAGGCTGATGGAAACGGCTGCTGGTTTCGTCCAGGTTGGCCACGTGCTGATTATCTTGCGCATCATTCAGTGTTGCATCTAACCATTCAGGGCGATGACCATCGATACTGTTCATTGCTAATGCCGCATCACGAATGGGGCGATAGCCAGTGCAGCGACACAGGTTGCCGCCAAGTGCGGCTTCAAGGCGCTCAGGACTGAAGGGAGTGGCGAGCGGGTTAGTGTGCTGTTCTTCGTGCAGTGTGAACAATGACATCACAATGCCCGGCGTGCAGAAGCCGCATTGGCTACCATGGCATTCGACCATGGCTGCCTGGGCGGGATGCAGGTATTGCTGGTCGTCAGCGAGGCCTTCGACGGTGACTAAGTGGCGGCCTTGGAGCTGATGAGCGGGCATGATGCAGGCGTTGGCGCTGTGGTAGCGTAGCTCGCCATTGGCATCGGGTTCCCCGATGGCTACCGTGCAAGCGCCGCAATCACCAGACGCGCAACCTTCCTTGGTGCCGGTCAGGTGTAGTTGTTCTCTTAGCAGTTCCAGAACACTAAGGTGAACATCCGCTGTAACGCGATGCGGTTGCCCATTGAGGTGAAATGTAATCATAGTCCTACCCGTTATGTTGTTATTGGTTGCTTAATTGCTGTCCGATCGGTCAGGTGGTGCGTGAGAAACGGGGTATTTCTTGATGACTCAGCATGAGAAGAGTCGTCTATTGTGCTGTCAGCAGCATAACCACCGCTAACAGGGCGGAGACCCACATCGCAGGCTTAATCTCGTCCAGCTTGCCGGTGGCCAGCCGTATGAGCACAAAGCTGATAAAACCAAAGGCGATACCCAGGGTGATGGAGTACGTCAGCGGCATTAAAATGATGGCTAGAAATGCGGGAAAGGCTTCCTCGAGACGGCTCCAGTCAATCTTTCCAATCGGTGCCATCATGAACAGCCCCACCAGGACAAGAGCTGGGGCGGTCGCGATGCTGGGAACTAGGGATAGCAACGGTGAGAGAAACAAGAAGGGCAGAAATAACACGCCAATAACGACGGCCGTGAGTCCTGTGCGGCCGCCTTGGGCAACGCCGGCACCGGATTCGATAAAGGTTTGTGCCGCGCTGGTGCCGAGGGGGGCCGCGATCATCGATGCGAAAGCATCCACCGTCATGGAACGCTTAAGGTTGCGTGGATTACCGTTGGCATCCTTGAGATCAGCTGACTCGGATAGCGCCATAAAGCAAGACAGTGAGTCGAAGAAGTTAGTAAACAGCATCACGAAAATGAATGGCAGGTAAGCCACCTTGAGGGCGCCTAGAATATCGACCTTCATTACCGCCGAGAAATCCGGCCATGCAGCTAGGCCTTGCCAAGCCACCAATACGTCGTCACTCCACAGCCGCCCCATAGGGATTGCCAACAGAGTGGTTAGGGCGATGCCCAAGATCAGAGCGCCATTGAAGCCGCGAATGACCAGTATCGCGGTAGCCATTAGGCCAATAAAGAAGGTTATTAGACTTGCGTTTAAATCACCGAGGCTAATCAGGGTCGCTGGGTTGGCTACGATGAACCCGGCATTCTTGAGCCCAATAAAAGTGATGAATAGGCCTATCCCACAGGTGATGGCATAGCGCAATGAGGCTGGAATGGCCTCGATGATGGCTTCGCGAACGTTAAACAGCGCCAAGATAGCGAACAGTACCCCTGACCAGAATACGCATCCCAGCGCAACTTCCCACGACAACCCTGCGCCAAGCACCAGGGTGTAGGTGAAAAGCGCATTCATGCCCATTCCAGGAGCAACTAAAATTGGATTGCGGGCATACAAGCCCATGGCCAAGCTACTAAAAAAGCTGATGACCACGGTGGCGGAGAGTGCTGCAGAAAAGGGAATACCCGCATCAGATAAGATGGCTGGGTTGACTACGATGATATACATCCCGGCTAGAAACGTCGCGATGCCTGCAAGCACTTCGGTCTTCACCGAGGAGCCGCGGCGGCTGACATTGAAGTAATTATCCAGGGTGCTCGTTGCTTGTACGGGAGGAGAGCCAGAATACGGCGTAGGGCTTTGTGGCATGACGATATTCTCTTTGTATTTGTTGGGTGAGCTATCGAAAAAAACGCGTTTGACCATTTGGTCAACTCGGGCAAGCGTAGACAAAAAAACATCAAGAAGGCAACCAAATATATTAATTACGTACACAAAAAAATTTTGGGGCGACTTCCACCCTCCTCATTTATCAATGACCTGAAGGTCGTGGCATATTGATTGCAGGGGCAAAATGGAGCATATAAAGTTGCTGGTAGTTTTAGGGCTAGCCTAAGGTCGATAAATCCTGTAACATTCCAAAAATTTTGGCCCAGTGGCTGCAAAAAGCAGCAAAATATCTGCAGCGAACGAATCTCTGTAGGGTAAGCACCGCGCTTGTTGCACTGGCCTTAGGTTAGAGAAAACAGTCAGCTAAATGCTGCGCCATGGCCATTCGCCACGGAAGAGAACAACAAGCGGGATGAAACCGATTTTTTTACTATCGGCTTCGTCCCGCTTTTTTACGACCCGACGTTTGCACGCACAAACGCCGACAAACCGGATCGCCGAGCCTGCGCCCACAGGCTCCCACCAGCATGGGAGAACTTGTCTTGAATAACCCCGCATTGAGCAAACCCGCGATATTGGCCCTGGAAGATGGCAGTGTGTTTCATGGCATTGCCATTGGCGCGGATGGCGTCACAAGCGGTGAGGTGGTGTTCAATACAGCCATGACCGGCTACCAGGAAATCCTCACTGACCCTTCTTACACCCGCCAAATCGTCACGCTGACCTACCCTCATATCGGCAATACCGGCATTAATTCGGAAGATGTGGAATCTGCATCGATTGCCGCAGCTGGCCTGGTGATTCGTGATTTACCCCTGCTAGCCAGTAGTTTCCGTTCAGAGCAAAGCCTTTCTGACTATCTAAAAAGCCAAAATGTGCTGGGCATTGCGGATATCGATACTCGCCGTTTAACGCGCATTCTGCGTGATAAAGGCGCGCAAAACGGTGCGATTCTGGCGGGTGCAGAAGCAGAGGGCGATGATGCGGTAGAGCGGGCGCTGGCGGCAGCGAAGGCATTTCCCGGGTTGAAGGGCATGGACCTGGCCAAGGAAGTCTCATGCAAAGAGGCTTACGAATGGACCCAAGGCGAGTGGACGTTGGGCGAGGGCTACGCTGATACTACCAAAGGTGAGCGTCCTTACCACGTGGTGGCGTATGACTTCGGTGTGAAATTTAACATCCTGCGTATGCTGGCCGCGCGCGGCTGCCGGTTGACGGTTGTACCGGCACAAACGCCTGCGGCTGACGTGTTGGCGATGAATCCGGATGGCATCTTTTTGGCTAACGGCCCCGGTGACCCCGAGCCCTGTGATTACGCCATCAAGGCGATCCAGGACGTATTGGAAACCAATACGCCGGTATTTGGCATTTGCCTTGGCCACCAGTTGCTGGCGCTGGCCTCGGGTGCCAAAACCATCAAGATGGGTCACGGCCATCACGGTGCAAACCATCCGGTGCAAGATTTAGACACCGGCACGGTAATGATTACCAGCCAAAACCATGGCTTTGCTGCCGATGAAGCGACCCTTCCGGCCAACGTGCGTGCCACGCACCGTTCGTTGTTCGATGGCACGCTGCAAGGAATCGAGCGCACTGACCGCCCAGCATTTAGCTTCCAGGGGCACCCTGAAGCCAGCCCCGGCCCGCGTGATGTGGCGCCGCTGTTTGATCGCTTTATTGCCATGATGCAGGCGCGTCGCTAACGCTGCCCTTGATCGCCGCCATGTAACGCCGTTTTTTTGTCGCTCATCGTCACCTATTTTGCGGGAACCGTTATGCCTAAGCGTACCGATATCAACAGCATTCTTATCATTGGCGCTGGCCCGATTGTCATCGGCCAGGCCTGCGAATTTGACTACTCTGGCGCCCAGGCGTGTAAAGCGCTGCGTGAAGAGGGGTTCCGGGTTATTTTGGTTAACTCCAACCCGGCCACCATCATGACCGACCCGGCCATGGCCGATGCCACCTACATCGAGCCGATTACCTGGCAAGCAGTTGAAAAAATTATTGAGGCCGAGCGCCCGGACGCGATTCTACCCACGATGGGTGGCCAGACAGCGCTCAACTGTGCGCTTGACCTGGAAAAGCATGGCGTACTGGAAAAATACAGCGTCGAGATGATTGGTGCCAACGCCGATGCGATTAACATGGCTGAAGATCGCGATCTGTTCGATCAAGCCATGAAGCGTATTGGTTTGGAGTGTCCGAAAGCCAAGGTGGCGCACACCATGGATGAGGCCTGGGAAATTCAGGCTGAATTAGGCTTCCCGACCATTATTCGTCCTTCTTACACCATGGGCGGCTCCGGCGGCGGTGTGGCGTATAACAAAGAAGAGTTCGAAGAGATCTGTACCCGCGGTTTCGAGCTTTCCAATAACCACGAGCTGCTGATCGATGAATCGCTGCTGGGGTGGAAAGAGTACGAGATGGAAGTGGTGCGGGATAAGAATGACAACTGCATCATTGTCTGTGCGATTGAAAACTTCGATCCTATGGGCGTTCACACCGGTGACTCGATTACCGTCGCGCCAGCGCAAACGCTGACCGACAAAGAGTACCAGATCATGCGTGACGCCAGCCTCGCGGTACTGCGCGAGATTGGTGTGGAAACCGGCGGCTCCAACGTACAGTTTGGTATGGACCCGAAAACCGGTCGCCTGGTGGTTATCGAGATGAACCCGCGGGTATCGCGTTCGTCGGCGCTGGCATCTAAGGCTACTGGTTTCCCGATTGCTAAAATCGCCGCGAAACTGGCGGTGGGTTACACCTTGGATGAGCTGCAAAACGATATTACCGGTGGCCGCACACCCGCGTCGTTTGAGCCATCAATCGACTATGTCGTCACTAAGATTCCGCGCTTTACCTTCGAAAAATTCCCTCAGGCAAACGACCGTCTGACCACTCAGATGAAGTCGGTGGGCGAAGTGATGGCGATTGGCCGCACGTTCCAAGAGTCGCTGCAGAAAGCGCTGCGCGGTCTGGAAACCGGCAACGATGGCCTTGATCCGATCATCACCGATTTCACGCCAGACAACATGGCGATCATTCAGGGCGAGCTGCAGGCCGCTGGTGCCGAGCGTATTTTCTATGTGGCTGACGCCATGCGCTCTGGAATGAGTGTCGATGAGGTATTTGCGCTCACCAATATCGACCCTTGGTTCCTGGTGCAGCTGGAAGACCTGGTGTTGACTGAAAATGCCGTCGCCAAGCGCGCCCTGGTCGATTTCTCTGCTCGCGAGCTGTACCAGCTTAAGCGCAAAGGCTTTGGTGACGCGCGTTTGGCCAAGCTGCTGGGCGTGTCTGAAAAAGAGTTCCGCAAAACGCGCCAGGCAGCGGGCATTCGTCCGGTTTATAAACGTGTCGACACCTGTGCGGCGGAATTTGCATCTGACACCGCTTACATGTACTCCACCTATGAAGAGGAGTGCGAAGCGGACGTCTCTGATCGTCAAAAAATTATGGTATTGGGTGGTGGCCCGAACCGTATCGGTCAAGGTATCGAGTTCGATTACTGCTGTGTTCATGCTGCCTTCGCCATGCGCGATGATGGCTATGAAACCATCATGGTCAACTGCAACCCGGAAACCGTTTCTACCGACTACGACACCTCTGATCGTCTCTACTTCGAGCCGGTGACGCTGGAAGATGTGTTGGAAATTGCCGACAAAGAGAAGCCGGTTGGCGTGATTGTGCAGTTCGGTGGTCAAACGCCGCTGAAGCTTGCCCGTGAGCTAGAGGCAGCAGGCGTGCCGATTATTGGTACCACGCCGGATGCCATTGACCGTGCTGAAGATCGCGAGCGCTTCCAGGTGATGATCGACAAGCTAGGCTTGAAGCAGCCGCCCAACGCCACTGCCCGCAGCTTTGAAGAGGCGTTTTCCAAGGCAGAGGCCATCGGCTACCCGCTGGTGGTGCGTCCTAGCTACGTGCTGGGTGGTCGGGCAATGGAGATCGTTTATGACGCCTCCGAGCTTGAAAACTACATGACCAATGCGGTGAAGGTGTCTAACGACTCTCCCGTTTTGCTTGACCACTTCTTGAGTGCCGCGATCGAAATCGATATCGACGCTGTGTCGGACGGTCAACAGGTGGTGATCGGCGGTATTATGCAGCACGTTGAGCAAGCCGGCGTTCACTCTGGTGATTCCGCCTGTGCGTTGCCGCCTTACTCGCTGCCTGCCGATGTGCAGGATGAAATGCGCGAGCAGGTCAAGAAAATGGCCGTTGAGCTGGGCGTTAAGGGTCTGATGAACGTGCAGCTGGCGTGGCAGGATGGCGAAATTTATGTCATCGAGGTTAATCCTCGTGCGTCGCGTACCGTACCGTTTGTGTCTAAGTGCATCGGCACTTCGTTGGCACAGATCGCGGCGCGCTGCATGGCGGGTAAGACACTGGCCGAGCAGGGCTTTGAGCGCGAAATTATTCCGCACTTCTATAGCGTGAAAGAGGCGGTCTTCCCGTTCAATAAGTTCCAAGGTGTTGACCCGATTCTGTCGCCCGAGATGAAGTCGACGGGTGAAGTAATGGGCTCTGGCGAGACCTTTGCAGAAGCGTTCTTTAAAGCGCAGCTGGGCGCTGGCGAAGCCATTCCAGCATTGGATGGCGAGCGTAAAGCGTTCCTTTCGGTACGCGAGCCCGACAAGCAAGGGATTATCGAAGTGGCGCGTTCTCTGCTAACATTGGGCTTCACACTATGTGCAACGCGCGGTACAGCAGCGGCACTTGAGGCTGCTGGACTGGAAGTGGAGCACGTCAATAAAGTCTACGAAGGCCGTCCCCATATCGTCGATCTGCTGAAGAACGACGAAATCGCCTACATCGTGAACACGACTGAAGGTCGTCAGGCTATTAACGACTCTTCAATTATTCGCCGTACTGCTCTCGCGCGCAAGGTGCCCTATGCGACCACCTTGGCGGGCGCTAATGCTGTTTGCATGGCGCTTGAGTACGGTAGGGAGATTACGGTGCGGCGCCTTCAGGATCTGCATGCAGGAGCAAGTCAATGAACAAGGTCCCGATGACGGTAGCGGGAGAAAAAAGTCTTCGCGAAGAGCTTAATCACTTGAAGGGCGAAGCCCGCCCTCAAGTTATTGCTGCTATTGCTGAAGCGCGTGAACATGGCGATCTCAAAGAGAACGCTGAGTACCACGCCGCTCGTGAGCAGCAAGGATTTATTGAAGGCCGTATCCAGGAAATTGAAAGCAAGCTTTCAGGTGCGCAGGTAATCGACGTTACTAAGCTGCCAAAAACCGGCAAGGTGATCTTTGGGGTTACCGTGTCGTTGCTGAACCTGGATAGCGACGCCAGCGTTACCTACCGCATTGTTGGTGAAGACGAGGCCAATATTAAAGAGGGGCGCATTTCTGTGACCTCACCTATCGCCCGAGCGATGATTGGCAAAGAAGAAGGCGATGTGGTGGTGGTAAAAACACCTGGTGGCGATGTTGAGTACGAAATTGAGAGTGTTGAACATCTCTGATTTACCGCGGTGACGCGGGGCAGGCGTCTTGAAGGCGCCTGCAATCCAGGCACACTAAAAGGCCCGTGACGGTGACGTCGCGGGCCTTTTAGTATCATGCGTTGGTTAACGAGCCACGTGTGGGTTAATGCCGTCCGTGGTGGTTTTCAAAACGCGTGATGTTGGAAAGCTTGGGGTTTACCTTTGGGTTACGGCGATAGAGCAGCGCCATTTTGCCAATGGTTTGTACTAGCTCGGCGTTACTGTCGGCGACTAGCTCATTGAGCATTGCGACACGGTCGTCCCGCTCTGTAATAGCGAGCTTCACTTTGATGAGCTCGTGATCGTTGAGCGCGCGGCTGAGTTCTGCGAGCAAATTTTCGGAGACGCCGTTCTCAGAAACGGTGACCACTGGATTGAGGTGGTGGCCAATGCTACGAAATGCTTTCTTTTGTGCCTGTGACAAGCTCATGGTATCTTGCGGTATCCCGGTTAGCGCTTAACGCTCCATCTTACGGTGAAATGCCGTTAAGTGAAAGCAATCGCGTGAATGCGCCCATCTCTTATTCCAGTGTTAGATTCCCACATGCAGCAAAAGCCCCCAAGCCGTAAACATTCAGTGAGCAAGACCAGCAACAACTGGAAGAAAGAACATTTCGATGATCAGTATGTGAAACAACGCTGGCAAGATGGCTATCGCTCCCGTGCAAGCTATAAGCTGCTTGAGCTTGATGAAAAGGATAAACTGTTTCGCCCCGGTATGACGGTAATTGATCTAGGCGCTGCCCCAGGGGGGTGGAGTCAAATTGCCGCAGAAAAGGTGGGGCCTGAGGGTGTCGTGATAGCGTCAGACATATTAGAGATGGATGCCCTAGCCGGCGTTGACTTTATCCAGGGCGATTTTACTGAAGAGAGCGTGCTTAACGCGATTCTTGAACGTCTAGGAAATCGTCAGGTAGACCTTGTGATGTCTGATATGGCCCCCAATATGAGTGGTATGGCGGCTATTGATCAGCCACAGGCAATGTACCTTGTTGAACTCGCTTTGGAACTTGCGCGAGAAACGCTACCGCCTGGCGGGCGTTTTCTGGCTAAGGTATTTCAAGGCGAAGGATTTGATACCTATTTGAAAGAGCTCCGAAGTAGCTTTGATCGTGTTGTGACTCGCAAGCCGGATGCTTCGAGGGCGCGCTCGCGGGAAGTCTATTTTTTAGCGGAAGGATTTCGAGGCTAACGAGACGTGGCCCTGTACTCGTCAGTAAGTGCGAGCGTGTAGATACTGGCGGGTAATAGCAAAGATTTATCACCACGATTGCCAGACAGGCAGGCGTAAATTGTGTCACATTATGCACATTGGACGAGCGTGACACAGATGGCCCAAAGCAAAATGTGCTTTGGCAATGGTTGAACGTTAAGCTCTAGTGTAAGGTCTGAGTATTAACGGTTAACTGACGGATTCTTGTAATGAGGGTAGCCCCTTGAACGATATGGCGAAGAACCTGATTCTGTGGTTGGTCATCGCGGCCGTTCTACTGACAGTGTTCAACAATTTCAGTACGGAAAGCGCACCGCAAACCACCAACTACTCTCAGTTTGTGCAGCAGGTGCAAAATCAGCAGGTACGTAGTGTCACGATTGATGGCTATACCATCATTGGTGAGCGTACGGATGGTTCTCAGTTCCAGACCATTCGCCCGTCGGCGGAAGATCCTAAGCTGATGGATGATCTGCTAAGCAACAACGTGACCGTTGTCGGTAAAGAGCCGGAACAACAAAGCATCTGGACGCGCTTGCTGATTGCGAGCTTCCCGATTCTGCTTATTCTGGCCATCTTTATGTTCTTTATGCGCCAAATGCAGGGTGGAGCCGGTGGCGGTAAAGGCGGTCCAATGAGTTTTGGTAAGTCGAAAGCCAAACTGCTTTCCCAGGATCAGATCAAGACAACTTTTGCCGATGTTGCAGGCTGCGACGAGGCGAAAGAAGAAGTTGAAGAGCTTGTAGACTTCTTGCGTGATCCTACTAAATTCCAGCGTTTGGGTGGCACAATCCCGCGCGGTGTATTGATGGTAGGTCCGCCAGGAACGGGTAAAACGCTGCTGGCCAAGTCCATTGCGGGCGAAGCCAAAGTACCGTTTTTCTCTATCTCTGGTTCAGACTTTGTTGAAATGTTTGTGGGCGTTGGTGCTTCACGCGTTCGTGACATGTTTGAGCAAGCCAAGAAACAAGCGCCTTGCATCATCTTTATTGATGAAATCGATGCGGTTGGCCGCTCACGTGGTGCTGGCATGGGTGGCGGCAATGATGAGCGTGAGCAGACACTCAACCAGTTGCTGGTAGAGATGGATGGCTTCGAAGCTAATGAAGGTGTCATCGTCATTGCGGCCACTAACCGCCCTGACGTGCTTGATCCTGCGCTGCTACGTCCGGGTCGTTTCGACCGTCAAGTAACGGTTGGGCTGCCGGATATTCGTGGTCGTGAACATATTCTGGGCGTTCACCTGCGTAAAGTGCCGCTGGCGGATGATGTTAAGCCGCAGCTAATTGCGCGCGGTACGCCAGGCTTCTCTGGTGCGGACCTTGCGAACTTGGTCAACGAGGCAGCGCTGTTTGCCGCTCGTCGTAACAAGCGCTTGGTTGCCATGGAAGAGCTGGAGCTTGCTAAAGACAAGATCATGATGGGCGCTGAGCGCAAATCGATGGTTATGACCGATAAAGAGAAGCTCAACACGGCGTATCACGAATCAGGTCATGCCATTATTGGCTTGGTTGCGCCCGAGCATGATCCTGTTTACAAAGTGACGATCATCCCGCGTGGCCGTGCGCTAGGTGTTACGATGTTCTTGCCGGAAGAAGATCGTTACAGCCTGTCTCGCCAACAAATTCTCAGTCAGATTTGCTCGCTGTTTGGTGGACGTATTGCCGAAGAGATGACGTTGGGCGCTAACGGTGTTACAACGGGCGCTTCAAACGATATCAAGCGTGCTACCGAGCTCGCTCATAACATGGTCGCTAAGTGGGGGCTGTCGAATGAGATGGGCCCGATCATGTACGACGAGGATGAGTCCCACCAGTTCCTTGGTGGCCCCGGTCAGGGTGGCGGTAAGCTAAAATCTGGCGAAACAACGTCTCGTCTCGATAAAGAAGTGCGCAAGATTATCGACGAGTGTTACGAGCAGGCTCGTCAGATTTTGGAAGATAATCGCGACAAGCTAGACGCGATGGCCGAAGCACTGATGAAGTACGAAACCATCGATGCTGATCAGCTGAAAGATATTATGGAGGGGCGCGATCCGCGTCCGCCAGAAGGCTGGAACGACGGTGATTCATCTGGCGGCGGCACGCGTGTTAGCGACGATAAGCCTGAAGAGAAGGCTGGGGAAAAGGCTGACGATACGCCTTCTGATGCGTCTGGCGACGATGGCGAAGAAGATGATGACGAGCCACGCCGTCGTCCTTCTGACCCGTTAGGCGGTCCCGCAGGCCCTTAACGTGTGTGAGTGTTAGAGATGTTAGCAAAGGCGCCCCATAACGGGGCGCCTTTTTGTTATGCTGTGAAGCAATTGCAAACACGTTTTTTCTTTTAGTAGGCCGCAGCATGAAACCGATAGTTGACTCTTCATCGCCTTCACGGGCAGCGGATAGCGCATATCACCTGCGCTGTGGGCGCCATTCATTAGATCTTTCGTTTCCACGGGTAATGGGGATTCTGAATGTTACTCCGGACTCCTTCTCTGATGGCGGGCAACACGTTGGTCTAGATAGCGCGCTGCACCACGCTGAACAAATGTTGGCGGAAGGTGCTGCGATGATTGACGTGGGCGGGGAGTCGACAAGGCCAGGGGCTAGTCCTGTATCAGAGCAAGAAGAGTTAGATCGTGTGGCACCTGTGGTTGAAGCGTTAGTGCACGAGCTAGATGCGCTGGTGTCAGTGGATACCAGTAGCCCTGTCGTTATGCGAGAAGTAAGCGCGCTTGGCGCTGGTATGATTAACGATGTGCGAGCGCTAGAGCGCGAGGGTGCGCTCGGCGCTGCAGCAAGCACCGGCCTGCCTGTGTGTTTAATGCATCGCCAAGGTGAGCCCCAGGATATGCAGCAGTCGCCCTATTATGGTCAGCCAGTTGAGCGAGTGGTTGCCGACTATCTTGCTGAGCGGGTAGCGGCATGTGAAGCCGTTGGAATTCGTCGTAGCCGTCTATTGATTGATCCTGGTTTTGGTTTTGGCAAAACCATTGAACATAACCTGCGCTTGCTGAAGTATATGGATGAGCTTCGGGCGCTGGAGTTGCCGCTGTTAGTGGGGATGTCGCGGAAAAGCATGATTGGTAAAGTGTTGGGTCGCCCGGTGGAAGAGCGCTTGGCCGGAGGTCTTGCGCTAGCAGCCATGGCGGTTGAGCGGGGCGCCAATATTTTGCGCGTGCATGATGTAGGGCCCACGGTAGATGCCGTAAATATGGCATGGGCGGTGCTTCAGGAAGGCTGCGAGACGCAGCTAAATAAGGAGATGATGCCATGACGCGACGTTATTTTGGTACCGATGGGATTCGCGGTACGGTTGGGCAAGCGCCTATTACTGCCGATTTTATGCTCAAACTGGGGTGGGCGGTGGGTCAGGTGCTGCGCCGTGAAAAAGGCCGCACACGTGTGTTAATTGGTAAAGATACGCGCATCTCTGGCTATATGTTTGAGTCAGCCTTGGAAGCGGGGCTGTCTGCCGCAGGCGTCGATGTTTCGTTGTTGGGGCCAATGCCTACACCGGGGATCGCCTATCTAACGCGTACCTTTCGCGCCGACGCTGGGATTGTGATTTCCGCGTCGCATAACCCCTTTGATGATAACGGCATTAAGTTTTTCTCTGCCGAGGGTAAAAAGCTACCCGACGAGATTGAAGATCGCATTGAGACGATGCTTGATGCACCTCTGACAACGGCGAGTGCGGCTCAGTTGGGTAAAGCGACGCGCATTGACGATGCTGCCGGGCGCTATATCGAATTCTGCAAATCGACGTTACCTGATCGTCTTAGCCTGCATGGCCTAAAAGTGGTATTGGATTGTGCTCATGGGGCTACCTACCATATTGCGCCAAACGTATTTCGTGAGCTAGGCGCTGATGTTAGCGTGATTGGCTCTTCCCCTGATGGTTTGAATATTAACCATCAAGTAGGGTCTACCCATCCCGCAGCGCTGCGTGCAGCGGTGATTCAGCAAGGCGCTGATTTAGGCATTGCCTTTGATGGTGATGGGGATCGAGTGCTGTTGGTAGATGCTGATGGCCGTGAGGTGGATGGTGACGATATTCTTTACCTGATTGCCCGAGATCGTCACGAGCGAGGGTTGCTTGAAGGCGGCGTGGTGGGCACTCTGATGAGTAACTTCGGGCTTGCCATGGCGCTGGAGCGGCTGGGAATTCCCTTTCAGCGCGCGAAAGTGGGTGATCGCTTTGTCATGGAGATGATGGCTGCCAACGGTTGGGAGCTGGGAGGCGAGTCATCAGGTCATATTGTATGTGGTCATGCTCAAACGACGGGCGATGGGATTGTTTCAGCGTTGCAAGTGTTGGCGTTGATGGTGCGAGAGCAAAAGCCGCTACTGTCTCTCTTGACGGGCTTGGAAAAGGTGCCCCAGTCGCTGGTTAATGTCAGGCTGCCTGGGGGCACCAACGCAAAAGATGTCATGACGGCAAAGCCGCTACTCGAAGCGGTGGCTGCCCTTGAAGCTGAGCTGGGTGACCAGGGTAGAGTGTTGCTACGGCCGTCGGGCACTGAGCCGCTAATCCGAGTGATGGTGGAAGGGCGGGCTCACCTGGATGTTGACCGTCTAGCGCATAAACTTGCCGATCAGGTCCAGGCGTTGCTCAGCTAGCTTGGTAAATGTGTTTGATAGGCGAGTATGCTTGCCACGCCCCAACTAACTAACCTGTATAACAGCGGTTGTCTTGACAAGGCCGCTCCTATACCATTTCGCTCCACCTTGAGTGAGGATAATCGATGCGTACGCCATTAATTGCCGGTAACTGGAAAATGAACGGCTCCACGGCGTTGATTCAAGCGTTCGGAGACGCCTTCACCGCGTCCAAGCTGCCTAATGATATCGACGTTGTAGTTATTCCGCCGTTTCCTTATTTGGAAGCTGCACGAAGTGCTTTCCAAAATACGCCGTTACAGTTAGGGGCGCAGACGCTCAATCCTCAGCACTCAGGTGCGCATACGGGTGAGATCAGCGGGCGTATGCTTAAAGAGTTTGATGTGGCCTATGTGCTGGTTGGTCACTCTGAGCGTCGCCAGCTATACAAAGAAGGTGATGAGCAGGTGTTTGACCGCTTGGTCGCTGCGCTTGATGTCGGCATCACGCCGATTCTTTGTGTGGGTGAAACCCTAGAAGAGCGCGATGCCGGTAGCACGATGGATGTTGTATTGCGGCAAGTTGGCTATGCAATGGCGCGTTTAGAGCCGGCACAGCGGCTTAAGGTTGTTATTGCCTATGAGCCTGTATGGGCAATTGGGACAGGCCGTACCGCAACCCCAGAGCAGGCTCAGGAAGTAATGGCCGGTATTCGTACCTATCAGGCCGGGTTTGATAAAATGCTAGCCGAGCAGCTTAAGTTGCTTTACGGCGGCAGCATGAATGCAAATAATGCGGCTGAGTTGCTTGCTCAGCCGGATATCGACGGCGGTTTAGTGGGCGGTGCTTCACTTAAAACCGACGATTTCTACGCCATTTGTCAGTCAGCAGGATAATCCCATGCAAGTTGCAATTCTTATGGTTCACGTGGTGATTGCGATCGCCTTGGTTGTGCTAATCCTGCTTCAGCAGGGTAAAGGTGCCGAAGCGGGTGCCGCCTTTGGTGGAGGGGCATCGCAAACTGTGTTTGGTTCGCGGGGTAGTGGTAACTTTTTGTCTCGCGCAACGGGGCTTTTAGCCGCCGGCTTTTTTGTTACCTCAATGGCATTGGCTTATTTTGCGACCCAGGCAGGACAAGCGCCCGAAGCGGGTATTCCCGACTCTCGCCTGATTGAACAGCAGCGCAATATTCCAACGCTTGACGATGGCCCTGCAAGTATGGATAATACCGCGCCAGTGCTAGAGGAAAGCAGCGAGTAACATATTGATACTGCTTTTTTTAGCCTCCCCTGTTGCCGAAGTGGTGGAATTGGTAGACACGCTATCTTGAGGGGGTAGTGACCGTATGGTCGTGCGGGTTCAAGTCCCGCCTTCGGCACCATCTGTTTTGCTGGTTTACCAGCTTCCCAGAGTTGTTTTGTCAAATAAGCTTCATTAAAGGGCTATTGTCAAAAAGTAGGGATTGGCACCTAAGACGAAAAATGCACTTGAAAAGAAAGGTTGACGAAAGTGGTTCAAGTGTCTATTATCGTCGACCTAGATTGATGCGGGGTGGAGCAGTCTGGTAGCTCGTCGGGCTCATAACCCGAAGGTCATCGGTTCAAATCCGGTCCCCGCTACCATTTACTAGTAACATGTTAATCGCCTAAAAAGTCTTGATGTTAGTTAATCTTGATGTTGGTTGGGCAAGGGCGAAAGCCAAATCATGTTGTTAGGTGGTATTACAGGTTTCTTTCGAAAAGCCCCTTCCTGTGAAGGGGCTTTTTGTTAGTAGCTTTTCGAGAGCCAAGAGTGTCTCCAGAGCGGAAGTCTTCCGAATTGCCAGAGACACATTTCCGGGTAACGCCAATCAGCCACCTAGCTTCTCATTCAACTCCTGGCCAGGTGCCTGATGCAACGGCTATAGGAGCTTTGTCTGTGGCCACAAAACACGCTGCGCTTCACGCGCTGATCGAACCTGTCGTAGCCGCCATGGGTTTTGAGCTATGGGGTATCGACCATCTTTCCCAGGGCAAGCATTCGCGGCTGGTAATTTATATCGAACGCGAAAGTGGCGTCAGCGTGGAAGACTGCGCTGATATTAGTCGCCAAGTCAGTGCCGTTATGGATGTGGAAGATCCCATTCCTGGCGAATACCGCTTGGAAGTCTCGTCGCCTGGTATGGCACGTCCCTTATATACCCTGGATCAATTTATTCGTTATCAAGGCCACCACGTTGCGCTCAAATTGCGCGTGGCTTTTGATGGACGGCGTAAATACCAAGGCCTTCTCGCTGGTGTCGAAGGCGATGAAGTACTGCTACAGCTGGATGGCGAAGAGTACTGTTTTCCAATCGAAAGCATCGATTCTGCGCACGTCGTCCCGCAATTCGACGAATAAACGGGTGGCGGCTTCCGGCAGGCTGCCGGGATGATGCACAAAAGGACAGGTTTTCTGGCGAGGCAAACGCATGAGTAAAGAAATTTTAATGGTCGTGGACGCGATCTCTAACGAAAAAGGCGTCCCCCGCGATGTTATTTTTGAGGCGGTTGAGGCCGCGCTAGCTAGCGCGTCACGCAAGCGTTTTGATCAAGAAGAAGCCAATGTGCGCGTTCATATCGACCGCCGCACGGGCGACTACGATACGTTCCGCTACTGGACCGTTGTCGAAGATGACGAATTTGAAACACCTGATTATGAAATTAAAGAAACCATCGCCGAGCAGCGTGATCCGCCGCTGAAACTAGGCGATGTGGTTGAGAAAAAGATTGAAAATGCCGTGTTTGGCCGTATCGCTGCACAAACTGCAAAGCAGGTTATCGTGCAAAAGGTACGTGAAGCCGAACGCGCTGAAGTGGTTCGTCAGTACGCTGACCGCGAAGGCGAGTTGGTGGCAGGTATCGTCAAGAAAACCACCCGTGACGGGTTGATTATCGACCTGGGTGAAAACGCTGAAGCGTTCTTGCCGCGTAACGAAATGATCCACGGTGAGCGCTACCGCATGAATGAGCGGGTACGCGCCTTGCTAGTAAAAGTTGATCCAGAGGCGCGTGGTGCGCAGCTACAGCTGTCACGTACCTGTCCTGAGTTCATCATTGAGCTGTTTAAAATTGAAGTGCCGGAAATTGCTGAACAGCTGATTGAAATCAAGGGTGCAGCGCGCGACCCTGGCTCGCGGGCCAAAATCGCCGTTAAAACTAACGACCGCCGCATCGATCCTGTTGGGGCGTGTGTTGGTATGCGCGGTTCCCGCGTACAGGCAGTGTCGTCAGAGCTGCAAAATGAGCGTGTCGATATTGTGCTGTGGGACGATAACCCAGCGCAGTTGGTGATAAATGCCATGGCACCTGCCGATGTGGCGTCTATCCTGGTTGACGAAGATGCTCACGCCATGGACGTTGCCGTTGCTCAAGACAATCTGGCGCAAGCCATTGGTCGTAGCGGCCAGAACGTGCGCTTAGCTTCTGAGCTAACCGGCTGGCGTATTAACGTGATGACCGAAGATGAAGCTGAGTCAAAACGTGAGCAGGAAATTGATAGCCTGGTGGACTCCTTTGTTCAGCATCTGGAAGTGGACGAAGACGTTGCCCGCCTATTAGTAGAAGAAGGGTTTACCACCCTGGAAGAAGTTGCCTACGTGCCGCTTGAAGAGATGCTCGAAATCGAAGAGTTCGATGAAGATTTGGTGGAAGAGCTGCGCGCACGAGCGAAAGACGAGCTGCTGACGATGGCCATTGCCTCGGAGGAAGCGCTAGACGGTGCCCAACCAGCAGACGATCTGCTGGACATGGACGGCATGGAGCGCCACCTGGCCTTCATTCTGGCTAGCCGAGGCATCGTCACCATGGAAGATCTCGCCGAGCAGTCTGTCGACGATCTGGTCGATATCGAGGAGTTGGACGAAGCGCGCGCAGCGGCACTGATCATGACTGCCCGTGCGCCCTGGTTTGAAGACGATGGCGTATCGGATTCGAACACACAGTAAAAGGTCACGGGCTGAGGAGGGTCACTATGTCGGATATGACAGTTAAAGATTTTGCAGTAAAGGTGGGCCGTGATGTGCCCCGCCTATTGGAACAGATGAAAGAAGCTGGTTTAAAACATGCGTCAGAAAGTGACGCCGTGTCTGAAGACGATAAGCAAACGCTGCTAAGCTTTTTGAAAAAAAGCCATGGCGGCGGTGACAGCGATGCTAGCAAAAACCGCATTACGTTGACGCGTAAAACCCGTAGCCGTATTAAAACGGGCGAACGTGGCAAAACGATCGAAGTGCAGGTGCGTAAGAAGAAAACGTACGTTAAGAGCGCCGAAGACGATAAGCCGAAAGCGCCTGAGCCTAAGCATTCTGGTCCGCGTCAGCTGGTAGGCGATATGGCAGAAGCGGAAGCCGAGCGTAAAGCTCGCGATATCCGCGAAGCTGAAGAGAAGGCGGCAGCGGCTAAAGCGAAAGCAGCGGAAGATGCTGCACGTAAAGCCGAGGAAGAGAAAGCCAAGGCAAAAGCGGCTGAAGTGCCCGATATCGCTGTGCCTGAGCTGCAAATCGACGATACCCCGGCACCTGATGATTTGCCGCCTGCGCCGCCGAAAGAAGGCCGCACGGATCGTCGTACAGCGCCGCCTAAAAAGGCAGCGGCTAAGAAAAAAGGCCGTAGTGACGATGAGGACCGTGGCGACCGCGAAGAACGTAAGCGCGGTGGTGGCGGTAAGAAAGTCAAACGTGCCGAGCGTCGCGGCGGTCGTCGTGGTGGTGCCAGCCAGAGTGGCAACGGCAAGCATGCTTTCCAAAAGCCGACTCAGCCGATCGTCCGTGAAGTCTCGATTCCTGAGTCCATCAGCGTTGCTGAGCTGGCCGACAAAATGTCGATCAAGGCCAATGAAGTGATCAAGGCCATGTTCAACATGGGCGCGGCCGTGACCATCAACCAAACGATTGACCAGGATACTGCGGCTATCGTTGTGGAAGAGATGGGCCACAAGGTCAAGCTAGTGAAGGACGATGCGCTGGAAACGGAAATGCTGGAAGGCATCTCCTACGAAGGCGAAGAGATTACTCGTTCACCGGTGGTCACTGTTATGGGCCACGTTGACCACGGTAAAACATCGCTGTTGGATTATATCCGTCGCGCGAAAGTCGCCACTGGCGAAGCGGGCGGTATTACCCAGCACATCGGTGCTTACCACGTGGAAGACAACCACGGCGGCGTTACCTTCCTGGATACCCCTGGCCACGCGGCGTTTACCGCAATGCGTGCCCGTGGTGCTAAAGCGACTGACGTCGTTATCCTGGTTGTTGCTGCTGACGACGGCGTAATGCCCCAGACGATTGAAGCGATCGAACACTCCAAAGCTGCTGAAGTACCCATGGTGGTGGCGGTGAACAAGATCGACAAGCAGGGCATCGATCTGGACCGCATTCGTAATGAGCTCTCGCAGCATGGCGTGATTTCAGAGGAATGGGGTGGTGACACCCAGTTTGTGCACGTTTCTGCGAAGACTGGCGATGGCATCGAAGAGCTGTTGGAAGCTATTCAGCTTGTGTCAGAAGTACTTGAATTGACGGCTGTACCTTCCGCACCTGGTAAAGGCGTTGTTGTTGAATCGCGCCTTGATAAAGGTCGCGGTCCGGTAGCCACTGTTCTGGTACAAAACGGCACGCTGAAGAAAGGCGATATCGTTCTTGCTGGTCTGCATTACGGCCGCGTTCGTGCGCTTACCAATGAGCTGGGCAAGCAAGTGGATACCGCTGGTCCTGCTATGCCGGTCGAAATCCAAGGTTTGGATGGCACGCCGGACGCAGGTGATGACTTCATGGTCGTTGCCGATGAGAAGAAAGCCCGTGAAGTGGCTAACTTCCGTCAAGGCAAATACCGCGAAGTGCGCCTGGCACGTCAGCAGAAGGCCAAGCTGGAGAACATGTTCAGCCAGATGGGTCAAGACGAAGTGGCCAAGGTCAACATCGTTCTGAAAGCTGACGTTCAAGGTTCGCTGGAAGCTATCAAAGGCGCCTTGGAAGAACTCTCCACCGGTGAAGTTGAAGTCGCCGTGGTCTCTTCGGGTGTTGGCGGTATCACCGGTACTGATGCCAACTTGGCGCTTGCTTCTGAGGCCATCGTCGTTGGCTTCAACGTCCGTGCTGATGCGGCTGCTCGTGAAATCATCGAACGTGAAGGTCTGGATCTGCGCTACTACAGCGTTATTTACCAGCTGATCGATGAGGTTAAGCAGGCGATGAGCGGTATGCTTGCTCCCGAGTGGAAAGAAGAGATCGTGGGCGTGGCCGAAGTACGCGATGTGTTCCGCGCACCGAAAATTGGTGCAGTGGCTGGCTGTATGGTTGTCGAAGGCACCGTATCGCGCAGCAAACGTATCCGTGTACTGCGTGACAACGTTGTGATTTACGAAGGCGAGCTCGAGTCGCTGCGCCGCTTCAAAGATGACGTTCAAGAAGTGCGTAACGGCATGGAATGCGGCATCGGCGTGAAGAACTACAACGATGTTCAGGTCAACGATAAGATCGAAGTCTTTGACCAAGTGAAGGTCGAGCGCAGCCTGTAAGGCCGCGAGGAGCAATCATGCGCGAATTTAAGCGTACCGACCGAGTTGCTGACCAGCTCCAAAAGGAGCTGGCAGTACTGATCCAGCGCGAAGTAAAAGACCCGCGTTTGGGCATGATAACGGTGAGCGGCGCGACCGTTAGCCGTGATCTTGGCTACGCCGATATCTATGTCACCTTATTGGGTGAGCAAGATCCCGCGCGTATCAAAGAAAACCTGCAGGTGCTAAAGCGCGCTGGAGGCTTTCTAAGGAGCCAAATTGCCAAGCGTATTAAGCTGCGTCACGTACCTGAACTGCGCTTTCATTACGATGAAAGCGTGGTACGTGGCCAGCACCTCTCGTCACTGATCGACGAAGCGGTTTCAACTGACCGCGCACGCCAGCAGGATGATGAAGAGGGAAGCGACAATGACAATGGTGAGGAGACGCGCTAATGGCACGTCGCCGTCGCGGATTGCCGGTTAATGGCGTATTGCTGCTGGATAAGCCTAAGGGTATTTCCAGCAACCATGCGCTGCAGCGTGTGCGTCGTCTGTTTGAGGCGCAAAAAGCCGGTCATACCGGCACGCTGGACCCTATGGCAACAGGCTTGTTACCTATTTGCCTTGGGGAAGCTACTAAGTTTTCCGCGCACCTGTTAGAAGCCGACAAGATGTATCGCACCCGTGTAGAACTGGGTGTGATTACAGACACCGGTGATGCCGAAGGCACGGTCATTGAACGGCGAGAGGTCCCCCGCTTAACGGCTGGGGATGTCGAGTCAGTCCTAGCTCGCTTTCACGGCGAGATTGACCAAGTGCCGCCGATGTATTCGGCATTGAAGCATCAAGGCAAAAAGCTGTATGAGCTTGCCCGTGAGGGTAAGCACGTTGAGCGTGCAGCGCGGCGAGTAAGCGTGTATGATGCGCGGCTGCTTGCTTTCGAGGGCACTGCCTTTGAGATTGAAGTCAGCTGCAGCAAAGGCACGTATATTCGCACCTTGGCTGAAGATATTGGTCATGCGCTGGGCTGTGGTGCCCACATTAGCCAGTTGAGAAGGCTCAAAACGGGGCCCTTTACCGGCGATGCAATGTGGACACTGGAGGGCCTTGAAGCGCTGGCAGATCAAGCCACCCGCGAGGCTGAACTAATGCCTGCGGATGTGCTGGTCGATCATTTGCCGTCGCTGACGGTGGATGAAACGGCTTACGGGCGTCTTGCACACGGCCAATCGGCTAGTTTAGCCATTGGTGTGCTTGAGCCTGATACGCTGGCAAGACTTTATTACGCTGAGACGTTTATCGGCCTTGGCGTTGTAAAAGGGGCGCAGGAAGTAGCTCCCAAGCGGCTGTTAAGTACCGTCGCTATCTCGTAAAGCGTTGCAAGGACGTAGCGATTTGCGCGAAAATTGTACGTGAAGATAGTTGCATGAGACTGCAAATATGCGTGGTCTCACCCATTCAATTTTAGGCATATTGCTTACTGGAGAGACAGATGGCATTAACCGCTGAGAAGAAGGCCGAGATCGTCAACGAATACGGCCGCGGCGATAACGATACCGGTTCCCCTGAAGTTCAGGTTGCACTGCTGAGCGCCAACATCAATGGCCTGCAGGACCACTTCAAAACCAACAAGCAGGATCACCACTCTCGTCGTGGTCTGATCCGCATGGTAAACCAGCGTCGTAAGCTGTTGGATTACCTGAAGCGTAAAGATTTTGAACGCTATCAGTCTCTGATTCAGCGTTTAGGTCTGCGTCGTTAAGCGTTAACGGCAACGATCAAAAACGGGCAGCCCCTTGTGGGCTGCCCGTTTTTTTGTTTCTGGTAGCCGTATGGCGCCACAGCGCCTAGAATGGTGGCGAGTCAAAACGACCCAAGCGAAAAGACAAGTAGATATTAATGTTAAAGGAAGTCGCCGTGAATCCGGTAAAAAAAACGTTTCAATACGGTCGTAGCACCGTCACCCTAGAAACTGGGCGTATTGCTCGCCAAGCCACTGGCGCCGTTATGGTGACCATGGATGAAACCGTCGTACTGTGTACGGTTGTGGCTAAAAAAGAAGCAAACCCCAATCAGCCTTTCTTCCCACTCTCGGTACACTACCAAGAGAAAACCTACGCAGTGGGCAAGATCCCCGGCGGCTTCTTTAAGCGCGAAGGGCGTCCTACTGAGAAAGAAACCCTTACCTCACGTCTGATTGATCGTCCGATCCGTCCGCTATTTCCTAAAGGGTTTATGAACGAAGTGCAGGTTATCTGTACTGTTCTGTCGACTGATCGTAATCATGACCCTGATATCGCAGCCCTACTGGGCACCTCGGCAGCGCTGGGTATTGCTGGTGTGCCGTTCAACGGCCCGATTGGCGCGGCACGCGTGGGCTTTAATGAAGAGCAGGGCTACTTCCTAAACCCAACCGTTGAAGAGCTGACTACCTCAGAGCTGGACATGGTTGTTGCCGGTACCGAAAACGCCGTATTGATGGTGGAGTCGGAAGCTCAGGAACTGCTTGAAGACGAAATGCTTGGTGCCGTGCTGTTTGGTCACCAAGAAATGCAGGTAGCCGTTAGCGCGATTAAAGAGCTGGTCGCTGAAGCTGGCAAACCGCGTTGGGATTGGCAGCCTGCTCAAGAAAATGTAGCACTGAAAACGGCCATGGCCGATGCCTTTGAAGCCAAGGTAGGTGATGCTTATCGCATTACTGACAAAATGGCTCGTCAAGATGCGCTGTCAGCGCTGAAAGATGAAGCGGTTGCACAGTTGGCCACTGCTGAAGGCGAAGAAGTAGAAGGTAAGTTCAGCAAAGATGACGTGAAAGGTGCGTTTGCTGGCCTTGAAAAGCGCGTTGTACGCTCTCGTGTCGTAAAAGGCGAGCCCCGTATCGATGGACGCGACAATGCCACTGTACGTCCTCTAGCGATTGAGGTGGGTGTACTGCCTAAGACACACGGTTCGGCAGTATTTACCCGTGGTGAAACTCAGGCCATCGCCATTGCTACCTTGGGCACCCTGCGCGATTCGCAGCTGATCGAGTCCCTGGAAGGTGAGCGTAAAGACCGCTTTATGCTGCACTACAACTTCCCTCCTTACTGTGTTGGTGAAGCCGGCTTTATGGGCGGCCCGAAGCGTCGCGAAATTGGCCATGGCCGTTTAGCACGCCGTGGCGTTCAAGCGATGCTGCCGTCAGAAGACGTTTTCCCCTATACCATCCGTGTGGTATCGGAAATCACCGAATCTAACGGTTCTAGCTCCATGGCGTCAGTGTGCGGCTCCTCGCTCGCGCTGATGGATGCTGGTGTACCATTAAAAGCACCGGTGGCAGGTATTGCCATGGGCTTGGTGAAAGATGAAGACGGCTATGCGGTATTGACCGATATCCTGGGTGACGAAGATCACCTGGGCGATATGGACTTCAAAGTTGCCGGTTCTGAAGAGGGCGTTACTGCTCTACAGATGGACATTAAGATTGAAGGCATCAATGAAGAGATCATGGAGAAAGCGCTGCAGCAGGCTCATGATGCTCGCCTCAGTATCCTTGCTCAGATGAACGACGTGATCAGTCAAAGTCGTACCGATGTGTCGGAGAATGCTCCGTCTATGGCGACAATCAAAATTGATCCGGACAAGATTCGTGATGTGATCGGTAAAGGCGGCGCGACGATTCGTAAAATTTGCGAAGATACCGGCGCTTCTATTGATCTAGATGATGATGGCACCGTGCGCATCTACGCCGAAGATAAAGCCGCAGCCAAAAAAGCGATCGATACCGTGCTGGCAATTACCGCAGAGGCGGAAATTGGTAAGCTTTATAACGGTAAAGTAGTTCGCATTGCGGACTTTGGCGCTTTCGTTAATATCATGCCGGGTACCGACGGCTTGGTTCACATATCGCAAATTGTTGCCGAGCGCGTTAACAACGTGCGCGACTTCTTAAATGAAGGCGATGATGTGATTGTGAAAGTATTGGATATCGACAACCGCAATCGTGTGAAACTCTCAATCAAAGAGATCACCGAGGAAGAGAAAGCAGCTTTTGCCGCTGCCGAGGCGGACGTCGCTAACTAAAGCGATGTAGACGTAACGGCCGCCCCCGCAGCTTTCAGTTGCGGGGGCGGTGTCGTTTTATAGGCAGTATAGGAAAAGAGAAGAGAACATGGAGAAGGAGCAAGCGCCGCGTTGGTGGGCGGTAGTGGCCGTGATGATCGGCATTTTTTTATTGGTGACAGCTGAGCAACTGCCTATAGGGTTATTGTCCCAGGTGGCGTCGTCAATGGGTGTCACACCAGGTATGGCGGGCCTTATGGTGACCGTGCCGGGAGTTGTTGCCGCTTTCTCAGCGCCTCTGTTGCCGGTCGCGGTAGGCCGTCTAGATAGACGCATTATGCTCACGGTGATGATGATTGTGATGGTGATTGGCAGCGCGCTTTCAGCAGTGGCCAGCAATTTTGGGTTACTACTGGCAGCCCGTGTGTTGGTGGGCATTAGTATCGGTGGGTTTTGGGCCATTGCGGGCAGTATTGCCCCAAGGCTGGTGCCCAGCGATCAAGTTGCCAAGGCCATGACGATTATTTTCGGTGGTGTGGCCGCTGCGTCAGTATTGGGGGTGCCGTTAGGCACGCTGCTTGGGGACCTGAGCAACTGGCGGGTGGCGTTTGGTGCGCTAGGAGGGCTGAGTCTTTTAACCTCCATTGCACTATGGTGTTGGCTACCGCCACTGCCGCCAAGAGAGCCGGTACGGTTGCGTATGTTAGCGCAGCAGTTTAGCAATCGCGGCGTGCGTGTCGCGGTGTTAACCACTGGCTTTGTCGTAATTGGGCACTTTGCTGCTTATACCTTTATTAGCCCCATTCTGCAGGAGATTAGTGGCGTGGCTCAGCGTCATGTTGGCAGTTTGTTGTTGCTATATGGGGCGGCCGGGATTTTAGGTAATATCGCGGCAGGTATCTTTGCTGGGCGTCACCCTTATCGGGCGGTGCTGGCCATTCCTAGCTTGTTACTGTTAGTTGTGGCTATTTTCCCGCTACTGGGAGTTCAACCTACCAGCGGCGTACTGCTGCTAATGGTATGGGGGGCTGTTTTTGGCAGCGTATCAGTAAGTATTCAAACCTGGATTATACGTACGGCACCTAATACCGAGGCTGCTACCGCGCTGATGGCCTTTACCTTTAATATGTCAATTGGTTTAGGAGCCATGTTTGGTGGACGTATCGTTGATGGCACTAGCCTGCCGATTGCTATGTGGGCGGCATCAGTGCTGTTTTTGCTCGGGGCTTTACTGGTATGGCGAACGCCTTCGAGCATTGTAGGGGAGAAGCGTCGCTAGTCCTTAAAAAAGCCGTAAAAATAAGCTAACAAAAATGCCCCCGCTAAGTAGCGGGGGCATGACGTTTAACCGTATTGAAAAAGTGGTTAAGGGCGCTCAATCGCCAGTGCGACGCCTTGGCCGCCGCCGATACACAGGGTGGCTAGGCCTTTCTTAGCATCACGCGCAATCATTTCATGCAGTAAGCTAACCAAAATACGACAGCCAGAAGCACCGATCGGGTGGCCTAGTGCAATAGCACCGCCATTCACGTTCACTTTGCTGACATCCCAGCCCAACTCTTTGTTGACTGAAAGCGCTTGAGCAGCGAATGCTTCGTTAGCTTCTACTAGGTCAAGGTCGTCCAGGCTCCAGCCCGCTTTTTCGAGGCAGCGGCGGGTGGCCGGAGCTGGGCCAATGCCCATAATTGCTGGGTCAACGCCAGCGTTAGAGTAAGCGGCAATACGCGCCAGTGGCTCTAAGCCAAGTTCTTTGGCTTTTTCTGCTGAGCAAAGCATCACCACTGCAGCGCCATCGTTTAAGGAGGAGGCGTTACCGGCGGTAACGGTGCCGTCTTTCTTGAACGCGGGGCGCATACCACCTAGCTTCTCAGCGGTAACTTCCCGTGGGTTCTCATCCGTATCAAACACCACTGGATCGCCTTTGCGCTGCGGAATTTCCACAGGAACGATCTGGCCTTTGAATTTACCATCTCTGATAGCTTGCGCTGCTTTTTGCTGAGAGGCCGCCGCGAACTCGTCCATCGCTTCGCGAGTGATACTGTATTTTTCCGCTAGGTTTTCCGCGGTAATACCCATGTGATAGTTGTTGAATGCATCCCACAGGCCATCGTGAACCATGGAATCAATCGCTTTCCAGTCGCCCATGCGCTGACCGTTACGCGAGTTAGGCAGGATGTGGGGGGACGCAGACATGTTTTCCTGTCCACCTGCCAGAATAACGCTGGCGTCACCGCAACGGATGGCCTGGGTAGCCAAGTGCAGGGCCTTGAGGCCTGAGCCGCATACCTTGTTGATCGTCATGGCTGGAACGGCATCAGGCAGACCAGCTTTGATAGCCGCCTGGCGCGCAGGGTTTTGGCCTACGCCAGCTGTCAGCACTTGGCCTAGCAACACTTCATCAATTTGCTCTGGGGCAACGCCGGTAGAGGCGAGAATGTCTTTAATAACCAATGCACCTAAATCGCTAGCAGGAATGCCAGCGAGTGATCCACCAAAGCTTCCTACGGCGGTGCGGCGAGCGGCGACAATAACCACGTCTTGCATATGATGACTCCTTGGGTAAGTAACGCAACGTTCCGAGTGAGGACAGAGGCTTCAGGGGAAGCGGACTCTCCATTGTTGTTAGCATGTTGTGTCGAACTTATCTATCAGCATAGGGGAAGGTTGTGCATTGCGGCAATACGCTTTTTTAGGCAAATAAAAACGGGCCGTAAAACGGCCCGTTAAATAGCTGCTTACTCAACTGCTTGGCTTACGCTAATTGGACAGGAATCGCATTGCTGGTGTGGCTAACGTGATTGCCTTCTTGCAGATAGACAAGCGCAGGCTGATGCTTTTCAAGCTCTGCTTCGGAGTAGTGAGCGTAACTACAAATAATAATCCGATGCCCCGGTGAGGCTAAATGCGCGGCTGCACCATTGATGGAGATTAGCCGAGAGCCTTCTTCTCCACGAATCGCGTAGGTAGTGAAGCGCTCGCCGTTTTCCACGTTATAGATCTGGATTTGCTCGTTTTCGCGAATACCGGCCATATCCAGCAATTCCCCGTCGATAGCACAGGAACCTTCGTAATTGAGTACCGCGTGGGTAACGCGAGCCATATGCAGCTTGGCTTTAAGCATAATCGTGTGCATAGAAACTCCTAAATAGCGAAACTAGCTTACGCGCTAGTGTCAGTGGCAGCGTCTGGGAGCTGCACGCTGATGTTGTCAATAAGTCGAGCGGGGCCTAGCTTAGCCGCTGCTAGTAGCACGGCACTGCGTGTCGAGCTGCTCACAGGAGCAAGCGTTGCGTCACGTAGCTCAAGGTAGTCAGGCGTAAAGCCAGCATCATACAGTGCCGTTTTACCCTGTTGTAGTACCTCTTCGATGGAGGTGCCGCGCTCTAACGCATCGCGTAGCTCGCATAAGGTGCGATATAGCATGGGGGCTTTTGCGCGCTCAGACGCACTTAAATAACCATTACGAGAGGAGAGCGCTAGGCCGTCATCAGCGCGCACAATCGGTACGCCGATAATCTCGATAGGCATGTGTAGATCACTCACCAGCTTACGAATGACCGCAAGTTGCTGGTAATCTTTTTCACCGAAGCAAGCTACATCCGGCTGCACCAGATTAAATAGCATGCTGACCACGGTAGAAACGCCATCAAAGTGCCCAGGGCGCGAGCCTCCGCACAACCCTTCACCTACGTCGGGGACATGCACGAGAGTCTGGGCAGCCAGGCCATTGGGGTAAAGCGCGCTGACGGTGGGGGCGAAGAGAATATCGCAGCCAGCATCGGTCAACTGCGCTTGGTCTGCCTCGAGCGTCCGTGGGTAGGCGTCCAGGTCTTCCCCGGGACCGAACTGCATTGGGTTCACGAACAGGCTTGAAATGACGACGTCAGCGTGCTGACGAGCATTGGCCACAAGCGCCAAGTGGCCTTGATGCAGGTTGCCCATGGTGGGCACTAAGGCAATGCGTTGGCCACGCTGGCGGTATTCGCGGAGCGTGCTACGTAATTCGTTGATATCTCGTAAAGTGCGCATAAAGGGGCCGTGGTCGTTCCAGTTGGCGCTTAAAAACAGTGCTCAGCGGCTGGGAAAATACGGGTTTTAACCGCTTCATGGTAGTGTGCAAATGCGCTTTGAATGCTTTCAGCATCAGCCATGAAATTCTTGACGAAGCGCGGCGTGCGGCCATGAGTAACGCCTAGCACGTCGTGCATGACTAGAATTTGGCCATCGGTATCAGGGCCTGCGCCGATACCAATCACTGGGACGTCTAAGGCTTCAGTTACCGCTTTGCCAAGACTGGCTGGTACACACTCCAGCAAAATCACGGAAGCACCTGCCTCAACGAGCACTTTGGCATCATTGATAATTTGTTCGGCCTGGGCGGCTTCGCGGCCTTGCACTTTATAACCACCTAGCTGGTAGACCGTTTGCGGTGTTAACCCAAGGTGGGCGCATACCGGAACGCCGCGGCGGGTCATCTCACGGATACCGTCGGCCATCCATGCTTCGCCTTCGACTTTTACCAGTTCAGCGCCAGCACGCATCAATGCGGCAGAATCTTCTAGCATGCGCTCTGTAGTGGCGTTGCTCATAAACGGCAAGTCCACCATCAACAGGCTATGGCCTTTACCACGCGCCGTGCAGCGTGTGTGGTAGCAAATATCTTCCATAGTCACGGGAAGCGTACTAGTGTGCCCTTGTAAGACCATGCCTAGGGAATCGCCGACTAGCAGAACATCAACGCCTGCAGCGCTGGCGGCATGGGCAAAAGAGGCATCGTAAGCGGTCAGGCAACTGAACGTTTCGCCGGCGCGCTTATACGCCTGCAGAGTGCTCAGGGTGACGGTTTTCATGGCGTGCTCTCGTAGTTTCTAAGTGGGCCGATGCAACGTGGGCAGCCGACCATTATTAACGTTGCATCCTTGCAAGCGTGAAGTGGCGTAACTGGCAATTGTTACCTGAATGGGGGCTTGGTGTCGAGATTTGTGTCAGACGGTAGCAGTCACGGTAGCATTTGGATTGTCTAACCGTTGTATCCCACTTTGCTCAAGCTGCTTCAGCCACTCAGCAAGCGGCTGTTGATAAAGCACTATTGGCTCTAATTGAGTAGCAGACACCAGTTCTTCAAGAGGCGCTAATACAAAGGCGCGTTCATGCATATGGGGATGAGGAACCTGAAGCCTAGGGCGCGCGATCGTGTCTTGATTGTAAAGCAGCAGATCTAAATCCAGCGTGCGCGGCCCCCAGTGGCGCAATCGCCGACGGCGGTGGCGTTGCTCTAGCCCTTGAAGCTGGTCCAGTAGTGCCAGCGGAGAAAGCGTAGTTTCAAGGGCGGCCACGGCGTTAATGAAGTCAGGCTGGTCCTGTGGCCCTATTGGCCGTGTAGCGTATAGGGACGACTGGGCCACCAACTGGCAAAGAGGCAGTGTGTCCAGTTCTCGTAGGGCTTGGCGAATGTGGCTGACGGGGTCATCCAGATTGCTACCTAGACCAATATAAGCAAGTGACATTGTGTTCTTACTGCTCTGTTTTACGTGGTTTGCGTCGTTTTTTACGTCGACGGTCCCCCTGGCTTGCCGGATCACTTCCCACTTTTTGCAGCAGCCGAAGTTGCTCGTGCTCATCACCTTGCTGGAAGGCATTCCACCAATCGCCTAAGCCACGCGGTATTTCACCTGCTTGTTCACGCAACAGCAGCAAATCGTAGGCGGCTCGGAAGCGTGGGTGTTCGCGGGTTTGAAATGCCCGTTTGCCACGGCGCAGAGGAAGGCGTGCCTGTAGTTCCCAAATATCGCGCATCGGCATGCCAAAGCGTTTGGGAATCGAAATATGCTGTAACTGGCGAGTGACTACCTGCTGGGCGGCAGTTTGCAGCGCTGGAATTGCGGGCATGCCTTCGCGCTCAAGCTCGGCTTGACGGTGTGCCACTGGCGCCCACAAAAAGGCGGCTAGCAGAAAGGCTGGCGTAACTGGCCGGCCTTCCGCAATGCGCTTATCGGTGTTAGTGAGCGCTTGCTCAATCAGATCTTCGGCCCAAGCAGCATCCGCCATGGCTTCTTCCGCTTCGGGGAACAGCATGCCAAACAAGTTGTAATGGCTCAGTAAGCGGAAAGTAATTAAGCCGTGTCCCGACATGAATAGCTTGAGTACTTCATCAAACAAACGGGCGGGAGGAATTTGCAGTAACAGCGGCGCTAGATCATACATCGGCTCTTCAGTGGCTGGCTCGATGGTGAAATCGAGCTTGGCCGCAAAGCGCACCGCACGCAGCATACGTACTGGGTCTTCCCGATAGCGGGTAACGGGGTCGCCAATCAGTCGCAGCGTACGTGACTCAATATCACGCGCGCCGTTGGCAAAGTCATGAATCGTGAAGTCAGCGATATTGTAGTAAAGCGCATTCACGGTGAAGTCGCGGCGTAGAGCGTCTTCTTCGATGTTGCCCCACACATTGTCTCGCAATAGCAGACCATCGTCAGACTGCTGGGCGATATGATCGCCGTGCTCGTCCTGAGGCTTGCCGCGGAAAGTGGTAACTTCAATGACTTCGCGACCAAAGCGCACATGCACAATGCGAAAACGCCGACCAATCAGCCGCGAATTGCGAAACAGATCGCGCACCTGTTCCGGCGTTGCATTCGTGGCAACGTCGAAATCTTTCGGCATTTTGCCCAGCAATGCATCACGAATGCAGCCGCCAACTAGGAAGGCATCAAATCCAGCGCCATTAAGGCGATACAGCACCTTTAACGCGGCCTCGCTGATTTGCTGACGAGAAACAGGGTGCTCGGAGCGCGGAATAATACGGGGACTGAGCGCATCAGCGGCGCTCTCTGGGGAATCGAGCAGGGATTTCAAGTGCTCTCCCGGGCTATGTAATAAACGGGTAAATCCTTTAAACATGCGGCGATATCGACTCGCAGGGTATCGAAAACAGTATTATCGAAAACAGTATCGAGAAACGTAGCGAAAAAATGACCGCAAGGTTAGCGGTAAGTTGCTGAGTGTAGCCGACCCCTTGAGGCTTGCAAAGCACTGGAGCAGGGTTTGTAAAAGACGACTGCTTTAAACGCGGAAAGGGGAGGCTACAAGAGCCTCCCCTATAAAGCAGACAATCAGCGTCCATGCTGTTGTTTTTCTTCATGATGGCACATCGCTCTGAATACGCACCGCAGTCGGTAGGCGTGAGAACCAGTCTGATTCCGACCGCCTCGTATTCAAAACAATAATCCAACCGCGAACTTTTTCTCCCGGCGTGTTGTTATTGGTTCCGGGGTGTACACACATGCTGCTGTTGTTTTTGTTTGGAAGCAGATTCTTTGTGTACGTCGCGTCCTTTTTTGGGCACTTGCTGACTGTTGTTATTGTTCGCTGCGCCTATTCTGCTTAGCGCTAGCAAGTCGTGAGACTCAAGCCTGTTGTTCTTGTTAGTACTATGATCTCTGCCTGGCCCTGTTGTTTTTGTTTTGGCTCAGGTTGGGGCGGTGTCATGTTGTTTTTGTTAGCGACGTCCGCGCTGCCCATTTTGTTCTTCTTGCCCAGTAGTGTTGCACTTGCTGTGCCACCCATATTTTATTCTTTTATTTTCATGGGCTTGTAATTTATTGGCTATGCCAGGGAACTAATCGCAACGCATAGTGTTACCCGTTTTTAAGGGATTTTTGGGGCGTGTTGTGTGGGAAGGTAACAGTGGCTGATGGGAAAGTTTTGGATATTTCTTATGCAAATCAATCTATTGGACGTTAGTCGTAGAGGGCGAGGTGGTGAATGGCTAATCATAGGTATTGCCGCCACCTAATTGGGGCGGCGTGCGGTTTTTTTACGTGGAATGCCTAGGCGCTGGCGCCTCTCCCATAAATTTTTACGGCTAATTCCCAGTTTTTGGGCCAACTCGGTTTCACTCATTTGATCCTGATGTTCCAGCACAAAATGCTGAAAATAGTCCTCGAGCGAGAGGTCGTCGTCATCGCCACTCGGCGCTGACGATTCATTGGCTAGTGCGGAGCTGTTACCTGCAGAAGAGTGAGGTCGGTTGGTAACAGGGCCAAGGCCTAGGTCGTCAGGGTGAATCAAATGCCCCTCGGCTAGAATTACACCCCTCTCCAGTGCATTCTCAAGCTCGCGTACGTTACCAGGCCAAGGGTAGTCGCGTAGGTCCTGTCGGGAAGCCCGTGACAAACGAAGCCCTTGGCGATCATGACGTTTGCAGGCTTTATCTAACAGGATATCGGCTATCTTCAATACGTCTTCTTCACGGTCGCGCAGCGGTGGCAATTCAATCTGCATAACGTTGAGGCGATAGTAGAGATCTAGTCGGAATTCCCCGCTTTTTGACAGAGCGCGCAAGTCCCTATGGGTGGCGGCGATCAGGCGAACGTCCACATGGCGTGTTTCGACGGAGCCAATTTTGCGGATTTCACCTTCCTGGAGTACGCGTAACAGCCGTGCTTGGGCATCCAGTGGTAACTCGCCGATTTCATCTAAAAACAGGGTGCCACCGTCGGCGGCTTCCACTAACCCAGTTCGGGCAGCGCTAGCGCCGGTAAACGCTCCTTTCTCATGTCCAAAAAGCTCTGACTCAATCAGCGTCTCAGGTATTGCCGCGCAATTCACACAAATCAGCGGTGCTTTGGCGCGTTTGCTTTGCTGATGAATGGCCCGAGCTACGAGCTCTTTACCTGTGCCGGATTCTCCTTGAATCAGCACGGTAACGTCTGCCGGGGCTGTTTTGCGAATGCGCGTGTAAACCTGCTGCATAGCCGTGCAATTGCCGATCATCGTTTGACGCCCACCTCCTTCATCGGTGATATCCGGAGGCGTGCCTTGCTGCATCGACTGCTTATGCAGAATGCGTTCGACGGTTTCTAAAAGCTCGGTGTGATCAAATGGTTTAGCAACATAGTCCACAGCCCCTTGCTTAAGCGCGTCGACTGCCGAACGCATGCTGGCATAGCTGGTCATTATAAGTACCGGCGCGGGTGCTGCGGCCTCAATTAGGGCGGTGCCAGGATCACCTGGCAGTCGCAGGTCGCTAATGACTAGATCAAACTCGCTAGGCGTCAGCTCACGTGCTTCTTCTGCGCTGCCCGCTTCGCTGACGGTATAGCTGTGACGTTCGAGTAAACGCTTTAAAGCGCTGCGAATAATCGCTTCATCTTCAATAATCAGTATCCTGGGCATGAGGTAGGTGATCATCCTGTTGGTAAAGCGGTAGCCAAAGCGTGATGGCAGTGCCGCGAGGCTTTCCTGGAGGTGGTGACGCAACCTCTATTTTGCCTTGGTGCTCATTGATAATTTGGTAGGCCAACGAGAGCCCAAGCCCCGTTCCTTGACCCGCAGGCTTGGTCGTGGTGAACGGCTCGAAAAGGCGATGCTTCACGCTTGGGTCAATGCCGTGGCCATCATCAGTGACTCGCCACCAAGCATGGCTTGCCTGTTTGCCTGCTTCAATATGAACCGTGCCCTGAGCGTCGCAAGCGTCTTTGGCATTGCTCAGTAAGTTGACCATGACCTGGGTTAATCGCTGAGCATCGCCACGCACCACGATGTCATCCGGACAGTCATTGGTAAAGCTTACATCCTCCCCCGAGCGCGCTAAATGGATCAAGTGCAGCGCATCTTCGCTAACGGTAGAGAGCGAGGCGGGGGATGCCGGCAGTGGCAGGGTCTGGCGGCCACCGTGGGCAAAACCGACCAGCGAGTTAACAATCTTGGTGACTCGTTGGGTTAACTGTTGAATTTGGTCAGCCGTTTCCAGCAGCGCTGGGTCATCGGTATCGTAGCGCAAGTTTTGGGCCAGTGACGAAATACCCGTGATAGGGTTGCCTATTTCATGTGCCACGCCTGCCGCAAGTTGCCCTATGGATGCCAAACGCGCTGCGTGGACAAGTTCCTCTTCTAGCCACTTCATTTCAGTATGGTCTTCTACCAAAATCACGCTGCCGCCACGGCTGTCGTGTCCGCTTAACACCGCTTTGTGAAGGGTGAGGAAGTAATCCTTGCCATGTAGTGACACTGCTTGTTTATACAGCGGCGTATGGCTGGCGTTGAGTACGCTACCGAGCAAATTTGGCCAGGGCGGGGGCAGGCTATCTCGGCGTGAGCCAATCACACTATCGCCGCTAATCCCAGAGAGTGATGAAAGCGCCTCATTCCACATTAACAGCTCATCATCGTCGCCTAGCACGCACAAGCCTACGGGCAAGTAGGCTAGCGTTTGCCGGTGATGGCGGCGCAAGCCATCCAGTTCCCGAGCCAACCCAGTGAGCCTAGAGCGGTAAGCTTCAAGGCGGCTTTCAACAAAATGAATATCGTCAGTGACCGGTGCGTCGTCGTGGCGGTAGGGCAAGTAACGATCAACAATATCTCGCGCAACGGAAGGCCCCATTAAACCGGATAGATTCGCCTGGATTCGGTCGCGCAAGCGGCGCAATGCATAGGGGCGACGCTCCTGAGGTGTCAGGTTTAGCGCTGCTAGTGCGCGGTCAACTTCACGGCTGGCAGCTTCATCGCCCAACGCTTGGGCAAGATAAGTAGGGAAGTCTCCCGCCGTAGCTGCTTCCAGTGGTAGGCGTTTTGAACGAATGACCGCATCTACGGAGCATGCCTCAGCCGCAGAGCGTTCTCCTTCTGAGATGCGGGTAAATAACGACACAATGAGAAGCAGTAAAATATTCACTGCTAAAGAAACAAGCGTAACGTTATACCAAATGGGCGCATCCGCAGACATCAGGGGAGTGAGGGGCAGCGAGAGTGTGGGGAGATCAAGCAAAAGCGGCAACCATAAGCCCCACAGCCAAATGATGATGCCGCTCATTAGCCCGGCGATCATGCCCTTGCGGTTCGCACCGGGCCAGTATAACAACGCCAGCATGCCAGGCAGGCACTGTGCCATGCCTACAAATGCAGCGAGCCCCAAGTTTGTTAGCGAATGGTAGCGACCGACGCTTTCAGCAAATAGCCACCCGCCCGCAATTACAGCGACGACTAAACCGCGACGTAGCCAGAGCAGCCAGCCGTATAAATCGCTACGCGCCTCCGGGGGGCGAGCCACTAGCACCACGTGGTTTAGCACCATGCCTGAAAGAGCCAGCGCGATCATCATCATGGTGCCACTGGCGGCGGCAAGGCCGCCAATGAAGGCTAGCGCTCCCACCCACCAATGCTCTGACATCAAGAAGGCGGCGTAGGCTGCAACGGGAACCGTCTCGTTTATCGATTGTGCAGCCCACCAAATCAACGGTACTGGCAGTGCCATCAGTAGCAAAAATAGCGGTAATGTCCAACTGGCTTGGAGCAGGGTGTGACGAGAAAGGCTTTCTGCAAAGGTAATCTGAAACAGGTGCGGCATCATGAAAGCGGCCGCAAAGAACAGCAGTAGTAGCGTACGCCATTGGGGAGCCTCAAATTGCGGCGTTGCGGCTTGGGCTGCGGCTCCAGGCCCTTCTAACCACTGCTGTAATCCGTGAGGCCCATCAAATACCCACCACAGTGCAATGGCACCTAGCCCAAGCATCGCAAGTAGTTTAATGATCGATTCAAAAGCAATCACGCTGAGTAGCGTATCGTGACGATGTCGATGGCTGTGGCGTGCGCCAAACAACACTGCACAGCCTGCGATCACACCGCAAAACAGCAGGGTGGCCGCCGCGCTATAGCGGCTGCCGGTGAGCAAGTAGACCGCATCGCTTAAGGTTTGCACCTGGATGCCCAGCAGCGGCATCACGGCTAGCAGGCTGATCAGCGTTACCAGAGTGCCTGCCCAGCGGGATCGGTAGCGAAACGCAAATAGATCCGCGAGTGAAGAGAGCTGGTAGGTACGAGTAATGCGTTGTATGGGCACAAGCAGTACGGGCGCCAGCAGAAAAGCCCCGGCTGCACCGAGGTAATATGCCAGGTAGCCAAATCCTGCTTTCGCCGCAAGCTCCACACTGCCATAGATTGCCCACGCGCTGGCGTATACGCCCAGCGCCAGGGTGTACACAATAGGGTGGCGCGTAATGCGCACGGGCACCCAGCCACGCTCAACGGCCATGCCGCAGGCAAACAGTAAGGCAAGATAGCCTAGGCCCAGCAGTACTACTCCTAAAAGCTCAACGCTCATCTAACTTCCTTTTTTGCTCAAGCCATAGCGTTAGCGCGATCAGACCGCCCCAAATAGCAAATGGGCGATACCAGGCAACGCTTGGATCTCCCCAGCCGTCCATCAGTAACGGCGAAAGCAAATAGCCGCCAAACACCAAGAACAGCAGTATGCGATAAACGTACATATTAAAACTCTGATTGATAGCGGCGGTGGGTGGTAGCGACAAGCTTTTCAACAGACCAGTGTGCTATTGCCCAGTTTAGTTGTGTTTCGGGTGGCTCTTGAACCAGCGTGTCAGGTGGGGCCTGATCGAGTAGTCGCAGTGCTTGAAACAGCTGTTGGCGAATGCCGTCGGCGTCTGCGGCTAATGCAGGGGCCAGGTTTTGCTTAGAAAGCTTTTGACCCTCTTGAGTAACCACGAGCGGTAAATGTAGGTAGCTGGGGGTTGATAAGCCAAGCGCTTGCTGCAACTGGCCTTGCCAAGGCGTGTTATCCAGCAGGTCATAACCGCGCACAATATCGGTAATGCCTTGATCAGCATCATCCACTATGACGGCAAGCTGATAGGCCCAAAGCTGATCTTTGCGTTTCAGCACAACATCGCCCAAAACGGCAGGGTCGAACTGTTGGAAACCAAAAAGCCGATCCTGCCAAGTAATAGGGCGCTTTGCCAGGTCGCTGCGCAGCCGCCAGGCAACCGGCTTTGTGGCATCACGAACGCTCTCGCGGCACCAGCCGGGATAGATTGAAAACGCTTGCCACTGCTTTCTCGAACAGCTACACGGGTAAGCCAAACCTTGGGCAGCCAGTTGATCGAGCGCCTGCTGATAAGCCTCATCACGGTGATGCTGCCAGCGGACTTCTTCATCCCAATGAAGCCCAAAGGCGTCAAGCTGACGCAGAATTGTATCAGCAGCGCCTTCGGGGCAGCGGGGCGGGTCGATATCCTCAATGCGTACCAGCCACTGCCCGCCAGCAGCGCGGGCGTCTAAATAGCTGCTTAGGGCGGCCACTAACGAGCCAAGATGCAGTGGCCCTGACGGTGTGGGAGCGAAACGTCCCCGGTAGTGCGTGGTATGGGTCATGACAGCCCGAATCAATTGTTCAAATAGCGCCAGCGATTAACTACGATGATAAGTACAGCGATAAATACAAGATGACAAACAAAAACGGGCACCTCAAGGGTGCCCGTTGGACGCTTTAGCTTGTAACAAACTAGCAGCTTGTAGCGTATTCGCGCCGTTGGTTAGCCACCGAGCTGTTTTTCTTTAAGCTCTGCCAGCGTTTTACAGTCCACGCATAGCGTTGCCGTGGGGCGGGCTTCAAGGCGGCGAATGCCGATTTCAACGCCGCAGGCTTCACAAAAGCCGTAGTCGTCTTCATCGATTTTTTCGATGGTTTCGTTAATCTTTTTCAGCAACTTGCGTTCGCGATCCCGAGTACGCAGCTCCAGGCTGAAGCCCTCTTCTTGAGTGGCGCGGTCAGCGGGGTCAGCGTAGTTATTAGCGTCTTCCTGTAGGTGGCGTACGGTACGATCCACCTCTTCCATGAGATCTTGTTTCCAGTCTAGAAGGAGCTGGCGGAAGTGCGCGAGCTGCTTCTCGTTCATATACTCTTCGCCCGGTGCTGGCTCATACGGGGTGAAGGACTTGGACGCTTCCGGTTTCTTTTCCGCTACTGGCATGGGAGTGCCCCTTACGTATGTGACTGCTGATCGACCATGAGCGTGTGTCACGATCTCACGCCAAAGGGATGCTTGTTTAGCTGAAAAATGCGCGCTATGCAAGCATAATAGCGCATTTTCGACCATGGTCTTGCCCCTTCAACGACCTGCGTCATGATTTCTCTACCATTTAGTGAAGGAACCGTTATGGCCTGGAATTCACGTGTAAATCACGTTGCACCTTTTCGCGTGATGCATTTATTGGAAATGGCCCAAGCTCGAGAGGCCGAAGGCCACGATGTGATTCACCTAGAGGTCGGCGAACCTGATTTCGCGACGCCGGCACCGATTGTAGCAGCAGGCCAGCAAGCGTTGGCAACAGGCAAAACGCGCTATACACCTGCGGCAGGCCTAGCGTCGCTGCGTGAGGCGATTTCAAGACATTACGCCGAGCATTTTAATGCCACCGTTGACCCTTCACGTATTTTGGTAACTCCTGGGGCCTCTGGAGCGCTGCTGCTGGCTAGCCAATTACTGGTCGAAACAGGCAATCGTGTTTTGATGGCCGATCCCAACTATCCGTGTAATCGTCACTTTATGGCCCTAGCTGGCGCAGACATTGATGCCATTCCCGTGGGTCGCCAAAGCGGTTGGCAGTTAACGGCGCCGTTGATTGAACAGCACTGGCAAGCTAAAACGAGTTTAGCCATGCTGGCCTCCCCGTCTAACCCTACGGGACATACGTTAGGCGCTGAGGCGCTAACCGCAGTTATCAACACGGTAGCTGCGAAAGGCGGTGACGTGATTGTCGATGAGATTTACCAAGGCTTGAATTATGACGATGCACCGCTATCGGCGACATCGCTTTCCGACCAGGCCTTCGTGGTTAATAGCTTCTCTAAATATTTCGGCATGACAGGCTGGCGCTTGGGCTGGTTGGTGGCGCCTGAACATGCCGTCGAACCGCTTACTAGGCTGGCGCAAAACGTCTTCCTTGCCGCGCCAACACCTTCCCAGCATGCGGCGTTGGCCGCCTTCACTCCAGAGTGTCGAGATATTTTGGAAGCGCGTAGATCGACGCTTAAGCAGCGACGCCAAGTGTTGTTGGATGGGTTAGCGCAGTTGGGGCTTGCCCCGGACCTGCCACCTCAAGGGGCTTTTTATCTGTGGTTGGATATTTCTCATTACAGCCGAGATAGCCAAGCATTCTGTGAGCGGTTGCTGGTTGAGGAGAACGTGGCAATCACCCCGGGCATTGATTTTGCGCTGGAGGGCGGCGAACACCATGTGCGCATTGCCTTTACTAACAGCGTTGAACGGTTGCAGGAGGCCGTAGAGCGCATTGGCCGTTTCGTGAGCCGACTATGACGACCTATCCTGAGTTGGTGCCTGGGGTGTTAATGCGTCGTTATAAGCGCTTTTTAGCCGATGTAAGGCTGGAGAGTGGCGAGGAAGTCGTTGCCCATTGCCCCAACACGGGCTCAATGAAGGCGGTGAATGTGCCCGGTTGTCGAGTGTGGCTGTCACGGAGTGATAATCCCAAGCGCAAGCTGGCCTGGACCTGGGAATGGATTGAGTTGCCACAGTCAGAGGGCGCCTTGGCGCTGGCTTCTGTCCACACTGGTCGCGCCAACCGCATCGTGGAGGAGGCCATTTTAGCCGATGATATTGTGCCATTGGCAGGCTATCAAACGCTCAAGCGGGAAGTGAAGATCAGTGACGCAAGGCTCGATTTCCGGCTGAGTGATCCTGATAAGGGCGAGGTTTTTATTGAAGTTAAGCAGGTCACCCTTAAAGAAGCCGATGGACATGGTTATTTTCCTGATTCGGTCAGCGTGAGGGGCACCAAGCATTTGCATGCATTAACCGCGCTGGCCGAGCAGGGCGAAAGGGCCGTGCTGCTGTTTTGTGTCGCCCATGAAGGTATTCACGATGTAGCCCCAGCGGCCCACATCGATCCCATCTATGCGGCGGCGCTAGCCGCAGCGGTAGATGCTGGAGTTGAGGTGTTGGCTTACGGTATTACGCTAGATTGGCAGGCAGGAGCTCCGGTAGCGGTGCGATTAGCAAGACCGCTACCGGTGCGAATTTAACGCTCGATATAAAAACGTTGAATAAAGCTGACCCGCTCAGGGCTGGCATTACGGTCGTAGCGAACGTCAAGGTTAAAACGCGTGGGCTCGTCGTGGCGCAGGGCAAAGGTGGCCAAGTGATAAGTGGCATCACCATCGTGCACAGTACGAAAGCTTAGCGATTCTTGGACGTCGGTGAGGCCTGTCACGTGGCCTTGTACGCTAGCGTTAACGGCGCGGGTGCTGCCGTCCTCTTGGCGTTCGCGTACGCTTACATTAACCAATCCGTGACCTGCGCTGCGCTGAATGCCGTGCGCTTGGGCAACTTCTGGGGTGAGGAAGCTGGTGGCCACAGCACTGTAATGGATCTCATAGTCGCCTATCCGTACCAACTGCTCAGCTACCGCTTGTGTGGCGAGGAGCAGTGAGCAAAGCAGCGTAGTAAGCAGGGTTGTTCTGCGTAACGCTCGATAAACCATGGCAGTTCTCCTCTTATGGGTCGATATGGCTAGTCAACGTAAAATAAATTAGCGACGGCGCACTCTAAAAATAGCAATTTCACCGAACAAGTTGGGCCACCACTTGGATGTCCAGTGCCCTTTGTGATCGCCAACCCCTACCGCGCGATCAACAATCACCAATCCTTTTTCACGGCACAGATGCTCGAAGTCGTTAAAGGTAGAAAGGTGGATGTTGGGTGTGTCATACCAGGCATGGGGTAGAGATTTAGAGACCGGCATATAGCCACGTAGGCCAAGATGAATTCGGTGTCGCCAATAAGCAAAATTAGGAAAGGTGATAATGCCTTCCTCGGCGACGCGTAACATTTCATCAAGCATTTTATCTGGGCGGCGTAGCGCCTGAAGCGCTTGGGTCATAATGACTTGATCATAGCTGTTGTCGCAGAAACTACCCAAGCCATCATCCAGGTTATGCTCAATAACGTTCACGCCCCTGGCGACACACTGGGTAATACCGTCGGGGTCGATCTCTAAACCGTAGCCGGTAACATTTTTCTCCTGCGCTAAGCGCTCAAGCAGAGCACCATCACCGCAGGCTAAATCCAGCACGTGAGCCCCTTGGGGCACCCAGTCGTAAATCAGTTCAAGATCCGCACGCATTACAGGGTCTCCTCCCTGGCTGTTTCTTCGATATTCAGCTCTCGGGCTATGCGAGTCATAAATGCGCTGAACAGAGCGTGGTAACGTGGCTCGGGCAGTAAGAAGGCATCATGCCCGTGAGGAGAGTCGATATTGGCATAGCTAACCGATTTGCCAGCGCGGGTGAGCGCGTCGACGAGTTCTCGAGAGCGAGAAGGTGGGAAGCGCCAGTCAGTCGTAAAACTAACAACCAGAAAAGGGCACTTTGCTGGTGCTAGTGCGCTGGCTAGGTCGCCTGCTTGAGTGGCTGCGGGATCGAAGTAGTCAAGGGCCTTGGTCATTAGCAGGTAGGTGTTAGCGTCAAAGGCGGTGGAGAATGTATCGCCCTGATAGCGCAAATAAGACTCAACCTGGAACTCGACATCAAACCCAAAGTTCAAATCGTTGCTGCGCAAGTCGCGGCCAAATTTACTGCCCATTGCATCTTCGGAGAGGTAGGTGATGTGGCCCACCATGCGTGCCAGTTTCAAACCACGCTTGGGGACCGTGTCGTGCTCTGCATACCAACCGCCGAAGAATTCAGGGTCAGAGCGAATCGCCTGACGAGCCACTTCGTTAAAGGCAATGTTCTGGGCGGAGAGCCGGGGGGTGGCGGCAATCACTACCGCATTGGCGACACGCTCAGGGTAAGTCATTGTCCACTGAAGCACCTGCATACCACCCAGGCTACCGCCCACTGCTGCGGCCCAACGCTCAATGCCCAGTTGATCGGCCAGACGCGCTTGGCTGGCTACCCAGTCACTGACAGTGACCATGGGGAAATCAGGCCCCCACTGGCGGCCGGTTTCAGGGTTGTGACTAACAGGGCCTGTGCTGCCATGGCAGCCGCCCAGATTGTTTAGCGATACCACAAAAAAACGGTTGGTATCGATAGATTTTCCGGGGCCGATATGAGCATCCCACCAGCCAGGTTTGCGGTCTTCGTCACCGTGATAGCCCGCTGCATGATGGTGTCCCGATAACGCATGGCAGATCAACACGGCGTTACTACGCTCAGCGTTTAACGTGCCGTAGGTTTCGTAGATAAGCTCGTACTCAGGCAGCACCTTGCCACAAGCGAGCGGCAGCGGCGTATCAAATTTCGCTACATGGGGGGTGACGAGGCCAACGGAGTCCGCCGGCCGGTCAACGAAAGTGAGAGTGTCTGAATCAGGCATCGAAAGCGCTAGTCCTGCAAAAAATAAATCCTGCTAAAAAGAGGCCCTGGGGAATGTTGCGCAGTTACAGCCCAACCAGTGCGCCAGAGATACCCGCAGCGCGGATCAAGGACCCCACTACTAAGCCATCCACCAAATTAATCGCAATAAACACCACGATGGGTGATAAATCGATCATGCCCAGCGGCGGAATGACTTTCCGAACAGGAGCCATAATGGGCTCGACTAGCTGCATCACCAACAGCGCGCCTGGGTGGCTAGCATTTGGGGCGACCCAGCTCAGAATAATCATCACAATCATGGCAAAGAAATAGATCTTTAATATGGCGTTAGCCAGTGCCGCAATGCCCGCAATCAGTAGTCCTGGTATAGGTGGCATGCCAACGCCAATCACCATGAAAATGGCCAACATGCTAACCACTTTCAGCACAAAGCCCGCGGCCAGCGTGGCAAGGTCAAAGCGCCCAGCGACGGGACCTAAGAAACCCTGAAATAGCCCTACAACAGGCTGGGTAATTTTAACCACTGATTGGCTAAGCGGGTTGTAATAATCCGCCCGCGATGCCTGCAGCAAAAAGCGCAGCATCAGTAAGAATAAATAAATATTGATTAACGAGTTAACAAGCATTAACCCGGCACTGCCCACTTGACTACCCATTGCTGCCTCTCCATTGCAAAGTTGCGTATTTAGTTGGCGCTAAGTTCCTTGGACATTGCTTCTGCGCGCTGGGCACAGGCCTGCATGGCGTCGGCGATGGTGGCGCGTAGTTGCGCATCTTCCATGTGCTGAATAGCACGTTCTGTCGTGCCGCCTGGCGACATAACATTTTGTTTGAGTGTGGCCGGGTCTTTGTCACTGCGCTGGGCCATAGTGGCGGCGCCCAGTGCCGTTTGAATAGCCAAGCGTCGCGCTGTGGCGGCAGGCAAGCCAAGTTTGACAGCGGCTTCTTCCATCGCTTCAAACATCAGAAAGAAATAAGCTGGCGCACTGCCGGATACCGCGGTTACCGCATCAAGCAGGCCCTCTTCTGCAACCCACTCCACAATGCCAACCGCTTCCATAAGCTGTGTTGCTAGCGTGCGTTGCTCCTCACTCACCGCGCTATTGGCATATAAGCCGCTGGCGCCGATGCCGACCAATGAAGGAGTGTTGGGCATGCAACGAACCAGCGCATTATTACCGCCTAGCCATTGATCAATTGTGGCTGCATCGAGGCCTGCCGCGATAGAAATAATCAGCGGTGATTGCTGTTGTACGTTATCCCGCATCGCTTCACATACGCTGCGCATAATCTGAGGTTTTACCGCGAGTACGACCACGTCGGCGTCTTCGACGGCGGCGTTATTATCGGTGTTTGTGTTAATTCCTAAGCGTGCTGCTAAAGGCGTTAGCTCGCTTTCATTAGGTGCGGTGGCAGTGATGTCGCTAGGAGACACACCACTATCGATGAGGCCGCCGATAATGGCGCTGGCCATATTGCCTGCACCAATGAAGGTAATCTTGCTCGCCATGTGGGTATCCTTATTGGGTAAAAAAGCTGCATCGGGCAGCATGGGCTGTCAGTCGTCTTTACGCTCTTCAATTAGCAGTGTTATTGAGTAGCGTGTTGAGTGGTGCGTGCGCCAAAAATCGCCGTTCCTAAACGTACCAGCGTTGCGTCCTCTAAAACAGCGGCTTCTAAATCGTCGCTCATCCCCATCGATAGCGTATCCAGAGGGGCATCCGGTAGCGCTGCCTGAAGGGTTTCCAGTAGTTGTCGCAAGGCCGCAAGCGGCGCCCGCTGTTCTGCAAGGCTGTTAGCTGGGGCCGGAATCGCCATGAGTCCACGTAGACACAGCCGTGGCAGAGCGGCCACTTCTTTCGCAAGTGCCATTACCTCATCGGGCATGACGCCCGACTTAGAAGCTTCGCGGCTAATATTGACCTGCAAACAAATGTTGAGTGGTGGTAAGTGTTCCGGGCGTTGTTCGCTAAGCCGTTTGGCTATTTTTAAGCGGTCAACGCTATGTACCCAAGCGAAGCTTTCTGCCACTGCGCGGGTTTTGTTGGACTGTAGTGGACCAATAAAATGCCACACAATATCGTCTAAGTCGGCCAGTTCGGCTTGTTTTTCCAGTGCTTCTTGCAGATAGTTTTCGCCGAATTCACGCTGCCCATGCTGCCAGGCTTGGCGAATCATGGAAGCGGGCTTTGTTTTACTAACGGCTAGCAGCGTTGCGCTATCGAGTGGGCGTTCAGCCTTTTTTAATGCGTTACTCAGGCGTTCGCGGGCCTGGGCGAGTGACTCGGGAAGCGCGATGTCTGTCATACTCAAGCACCTTACCACTGCTGGGAAAAGAGAGATGGATATTACCGAACTGCTGGTGTTCTCGGCAAAGCAGAATGCATCTGATCGGCACCTTTCTGCTGGGCTTCTACCTATGATACGTGCTGATGGTGTTAGCCGTTGACTTAATCTACCTACTATGGGGAGCGTTGGCGTAAATCAGCAGGCGTAAATGCCACCCAGAACTCTCGGGCCACTGGCACCAGTGACGGAAGGTAAGTTGCCGGGCAGATCGTGTAAACGTTGATGGGCAAGCCAAGCAAAAGCGCCTGCTTCAATCCAGTCTTCGGGCCAGCCTAAGTCGGTGGGAGACTTAAATGTTGCATGGGGTAAGTGTGACGCTAGCCTCGCCATTAAATAGGCGTTATGTGCTCCGCCGCCGCAGGCAATTAATGTCATGCTGTCGTGGGTCGCGGGCAATTGCTGAATACCCTGGGCAACGCTTATCGCGGTCAGTTCCGCTAACGTAGTTTGCACATCGCAAGCAGTTTCGTTACCCGTTAGCTTGTTTTCTAACCAGGCCAAGTGGAATAGTTCGCGCCCGGTGCTGCGCGGCGGCGGTTGATGAAAAAAAGGCTCGTTTAGCAAGCGTTTTAGTAGCGCTTGGTCGATCTGTCCGCGAGAGGCCCACGTACCATTTTGGTCAAAGCGTCCGTCGTGATGCTTTGAGAACCAAGCATCTAACAGCACATTGGCAGGGCCTGTATCAAAGCCAATGGCGGGAGTGCTGGTATCGCTGGGTAGCCACGTCAGGTTCGCAAAGCCTCCTAGGTTTAAAACAAGCTGCTCGCTTGTCTGGCGACCAAAAAGGGCTTGATGAAACGCTGGTGCAAGCGGCGCTGCCTGACCACCAGCGGCTAAGTCTCGTCGGCGAAAATCAGCCACCACCGTGCAGCCGGTTAATTCGGCCAACAGGCTGGGGTTATCAAGCTGCAGTGTATAGGCAGGGCCGCCTTGGTGGCCGCCGGGAGCATGCTCAATTGTCTGTCCATGGCTACCAATAGCGTTAATTTGCGCTGCGGAGACCTGTTGCTGAGCCAGTAGTGTTTTCACGGCACTTGCTTGTAGCTGGCAAAATTCGTTTTCGGCCGTTGCCAGCTCTGCGAAGCTCACTTGCTCGGCATGACACAGGTTGAGCAGTAGGTTATGAAGCGACTGGGGCATTGGCGACGCATGCGTAGCAATGAGCTCAGGTGGCGAGTGCGGCGTTATAGCGACCAACGCCGCATCAATGCCGTCCAGGCTGGTGCCCGACATTAAGCCAACATAGTACGACGGTAAGGTAGGGTGGGGCGTTTTCATAAAGCGGCTCATCCAAAACGTAGTGAAGGCTCAACCAAGGCGATAGGGCATGGTAACATCGCCGGTTATTCGATATCTGACGCCTATATGGCACATATTACATGGAGAGAGAGGCAATGAGTGAGGTGGATCAGGCGTTAGCGCTACTGTCGCGAGGCACGCATGAAATCCTGGTAGAGGATGAGCTGAAGAAAAAGCTGGCGTCTGGCCGTAAGCTGCGTATTAAAGCAGGGTTTGACCCGACAGCACCTGATTTGCACCTTGGGCATAGTGTGCTGCTGACGAAAATGCGCCAGTTCCAGGATCTCGGGCACACCGTTATTTTCCTGATCGGGGACTTCACAGGTCGTATCGGTGATCCCACTGGCAAAAACATTACTCGTAAACCGCTCACCGAGGCCGATGTAAAAGCCAATGCCGAAACCTATAAAGAGCAGGTATTTAAAATCCTCGATCCCGAAAAGACCGAGGTGCGCTTTAACGCCGAATGGTTTGGTGAATTAAGCGCCGCTAAAATGATTGAGTTGGCAGCGCAAAGCACGGTCGCGCGGATGCTTGAGCGTGATGATTTTGAAAAGCGTTATAAAGCTAACCAATCTATCGCAATCCACGAGTTTCTCTACCCGCTCGTCCAGGGTTACGACTCAGTCGCGCTTGAGGCGGATGTTGAGTTGGGCGGGACCGATCAGAAATTTAACCTGCTGATGGGCCGAGAAATTCAAAAGCACTTCGGCCAAGAGCCTCAGGTCGTGATCACCATGCCACTGCTCGAAGGGCTGGACGGCGTGCAGAAAATGTCCAAGTCATTGGGTAACTATGTTGGTGTCGATGAAGCGCCGGGCTCTATGTTCAATAAGCTCGTCTCTATGCCCGATAGCTTAATGTGGCGTTACTTTGAGCTGCTCTCTTTGAAATCCAACGAAGAGATCGATGCGCTTAAGCAGAGCGTAGAGGCGGGGGCTAACCCGCGTGACGTGAAAATGGAGCTAGCCCGTGAGCTGATTGCCCGTTACCACGGTGATGAAGCGGCCGCTAATGCGCACAAGTCGGCGGGTAACCAACTCGCGGAAGGTGAGTTACCGGAAGACCTGCCTGAAGTAGCAGTAGATTTCGAAGGTAATGAACAGGCGCCTATCGCAGCAGTACTCAATCGCTCTGGCCTGACCAAGAACAGTGCGCAAGCCAAAGACATGTTGAAAAACGGCAGTGTGAAAGTCGATGGGAATGTTGTTGCCCAAGACACGATGCTGGCTACGGGGAGTGCCTACGTTATCCAGGCGGGTAAGAAGCGTTATGCTCGTGTGACGCTTAGCTAACGTTTTTGATAATTTTCTCAAAAAACTACTTGCCAAGACGGCAGCGAATCCGTAAAGTACGCATCCGCTGCCGGGGACGCACAGCGTTACCAGCGGTGATTGAAGGTGAAAGCCTTCGGTTTGTCAGAGAGTTAGAGGAACTCATCAGCAATACGCTGCGATGTCTTTCAGCGCTTTTTGAAACGAGCCACGCCAGAAAGCAACGTTATCTCGCTTTCTTCGCTCACTCGCTTCACTCACTCAAAACAGTGATTGACAAACATCAGGAAATGCGTAGAATACGCCTTCCTCGCTGAGGCAAGCCAGTTCATCGGCTAGCCAGTTACTTCTTCGGAAGTTCAGCAGCGAAAACAGCTCTTTAACAATTTGATCAGGTAATTCATGTGGGCGCTTGCCGATGAGGGTGA
>NZ_JABASV010000005.1 GCF_016107625.1 Vreelandella alkaliphila | reverse complement strand
TGTGCGTCCCCGGCAGCGGATGCGTACTTTACGGATTCGCTGCCGTCTTGGCAAGTGGTTTTTTGAGAAAATGTGAATAAACTTTAGCTTTTAGGCTTGGCCTTGCGCATAACGGCCAATACCGGGCCTGAGCACACATAAGCACCAAAAAGCAGTAGCAGCATTACAGATGGTTCCACTGAGATCATTACGAACCCTAGCACTACCGCTAGAAGCACAACAAAAGGTACAGGCTTTTTGAAATCGAGATCTTTAAAGCTGTAATAACGAATATTGCTAACCATGAGCACACCCGCAGCCCCTACAACAAACAGCATTAGCAGCTTAAAACCTACCGCATCCGCATCAAAACTATGGAAGGTCCACACACTTGCAGCCACTAAAGCGGCAGCGGATGGGCTTGGCAAGCCAATAAACCATTTCTTATCAACACTACCAATCTGGACATTAAAGCGCGCCAGGCGCAGTGCAGCACAAGCCACATAAAGAAATGCCACCACCCAGCCAGTTTTACCGATGTCTTGTAAAATCCAGGTAAAGGCCACCAATGCAGGCGCCATACCGAAAGAGATCATGTCGGAAAGGCTATCGTACTCTGCGCCAAACTCGCTTTGGGTATTGGTCATACGGGCAACACGGCCATCAAGCCCGTCAAGCACCATGGCGATAAAAATTGCCACTGCTGCCGAAGTGAATTCTCCGTTAATGCCAGCTACCACCGCGAAGAACCCTGAAAACAGTGCAGACGTAGTAAACAAGTTAGGTAATAAGTAAATGCCTTTTCGGCGAATTTTCTTACCGTCCTCAACCGCTTCTTCAACCACTTCGGTTTCGCGCAAAAAAACGCTAGCCAGATCTTCATTACTTACGTTGCCATTACTTACCTTTTCGTGACTAGCGTCTTCTTGCTCTCCAGTACCACTAGCTTCTGTTTTCTGGCCTTCTTGAGGCGCTGACTGCGGGGCCTGTTTACGCTCTTGATCGCGAGCATCCTGGGTCATAAATATCATCCGTTTGAAGTGAAGTCACAAGCACAGTGATCTCTTTTCATTCTACACGGTGAAGCTAACTCAGCCAGTCAATTGCAGTATGCAACGCCAAACGCCTCGGGGCGCGACAATGCGCGCCCCGAGGCTCTAACTAGCGTACTAGCACGCTAACCGCTTAGTTTTTCGACTTATCAACCAACTGGTTGGCAGCGATCCACGGCATCATGCCACGTAGCTTAGCGCCTACTTGCTCAATTTCGTGTTCAGCATTCAAGCGACGACGTGCCGTCATCGACGGGTAGTTAGTGTTGCCTTCCTGAATGAACATTTTGGCATACTCACCCGTTTGGATACGCTTGAGTGCATTGCGCATTGCGGCACGAGACTCATCGTTAATCACTTCAGGGCCAGTAACGTACTCACCGTACTCCGCATTGTTGGAGATGGAGTAGTTCATGTTGGCGATGCCGCCTTCGTACATCAGGTCAACAATCAGCTTAAGCTCATGCAGACACTCGAAGTAAGCCATTTCTGGCGCATAACCCGCTTCAGTCAGCGTTTCAAAGCCAGCTTTAACCAGCTCAACTGCGCCGCCACACAGAACTGCTTGCTCACCGAACAGATCTGTTTCGGTCTCATCTTTGAAGGTAGTTTCGATAATGCCGCTACGGCCACCACCAACGCCTGCCGCGTAAGAAAGCGCCAATTCTTTGGCATTACCAGACGCATCCTGGTGGATAGCGATCAAGTCAGGAATGCCGCCACCTTTAACAAACTCAGAACGAACCGTGTGACCTGGCGCTTTCGGCGCGATCATGATGACATCTAGATCTTTGCGCGGCTCAATTTGGTTGTAGTGGATGTTAAAGCCATGAGCGAAGGCCAAGGTCGCGCCTTCTTTCAAGTTCGGCTCTACTTCTTGCTCGTAGATCGCTTTTTGATTCTCATCCGGCGCCAGAATCATGACAACGTCTGCGGTTTTGCACGCTTCTGGAACGCTTGCCACTTTCAGGCCTGCCGCTTCTGCTTTGGCGGCAGAGGAAGAACCTTTGCGCAGAGCAACCGTGACGTCGACACCAGACTCTTTCAAGTTATTCGCATGGGCATGGCCTTGCGAACCATAACCAACAATAGTGACTTTCTTGGCTTGGATGAGGGACAGATCACAATCTTTATCGTAATAAACGTGCATAGCGAGACTCCAAAAATCGAATTTGATCAAAAAATGATCGTTATATAGGAATAATTTATATATGTCGTATCAGCGTTGATGGCCACCCGTGCCGTCTTTTGCAGCACTGGGCTTTGGCATTGGGATCACTGTACGCCACCGCCACCATTGCGTAAAACGCTATATTTGCAACATACTATTTCTAATTATGAAACATCGACCTTAACAGTGTGCTTCCTATGGATTTTCGCTTATTAAAGCATGTGGTAACGCTGGCCGAGACGCTGCATTTTGGCCGCGCCAGCGAGCTTTGTCATATCAGCCCATCCACCTTAAGCCGCTCAATTCAGCAGGTTGAAGGCGAGCTAGGCACGCAACTATTTGAGCGCGACAATCGCCATGTCACGCTAACCCCTCAAGGCTTAGCGTTTCAGCGCTATGCAAAAGAGACCTTAGAGCAATGGGAAATGCAGAAGCGAACACTGGCCGCCACGGTGGCACAGCTGAGTGGCGAAATAAGCATTTACTGTTCGGTAACCGCGAGCTATAGCTTTCTCTACGAACTACTGAGTGATGTGCGTACTCGGCATCCTGGTATCGAGTTAAAGCTGCATACCGGTGACCCCGCTGATGCCATGTTACGGGTACTGGAAGGCGCAGACGATATGGCCATTACCCCCCGTCCGCGAATTCCACCCAGCGCTCTGGCCTTTAAATCGCTTACCCGCTCGCCGCTGCTGTTTATTGCACCTACAGAAGCCCATGACTGGCTGCCAAGTCAGCCGGAAAGCTCAACAGCCGAGCAGTGGCGTGATGTCCCGATGATTCTTTCAGAGGCAGGGCTTTCAAGGGAGTACGCCAACACGTGGTTTAAAGCGATGGGCATTACGCCGCGTATTTATGCCCAAGTGGCTGGTCACGAAGCGATTGTGAGCATGGTAGGGCTGGGATTTGGCGTGGGAGTGGTACCCAAAATCGTGCTAGATAACAGCCCGCTGTCCGAACGTGTGCAAGTGCTCAGCGTAAAACCCGAGCTCCCCCACTACGATGTCGGAGTTTGCGTGCTTAACCGACGCCTCAAGAATCCGATGATTGACGCGTTTTGGGCGACTGTGACGCCGCGTTAACGCGCGCTTATAAGAACACAAAAAAAGCCGCCCTGATAAGGACGGCTTTCTCAGTTGCTTTTCTAACGACTTACTCAGCTAGCATGCTGCGTTTACAACGATAGAACTTTATCGCCGCGAGCGATACCGGACACCCCGGTACGCGCCACTTCAAGAATGCCTACCGGCGCCATGGCCTGTAGAAATGCATCCAGCTTAGCGGCGTCACCGGTAATCTGAACGGTATACAGGCTTGGCGTTACGTCGACGATCTGCGCCCGGAAAATATCCACCGTACGCTTCACCTCATCGCGGGCAGCGCCTAACGCTTTTACTTTCACCAGCATTAGCTCACGCTCAATGTGGTTACCTTCCGTCAGGTCGACCAGCTTCACCACATCAATCAGCTTATTAAGATGCTTGGTGATTTGCTCAATCACTCGGTCATCACCCACGGTGGTAACCGTCAGGCGTGACAGCGACGGGTCTTCGGTCGGTGCAACGTTCAGCGTTTCAATGTTGAAGTTACGCTGGGAGAACAGCCCGACCACACGTGACAGCGCACCCGGTTCGTTTTCCATCAGAATCGAGATGATATGACGCATCAGGTACGCTCCGTTTTAGACAGCAGCATGTCACGCATGGCACCCAACGGCACCTGCATCGGATAGACGTGCTCAAAGGGATCAACCTTCACATCCAGGAACACCAGCTCATGCTTGTCGGCAAAGGCGCGCTCTAGCGCCGGTTCCAACTCATCAAGGGTATTCACGGTGATTGCGGTAAATCCGTAAGCCTCAATTAGCATGTGGAAGTCTGGCAGCGACTCCATATAGGAGTGCGCATGACGGGACTTGTAGTTCAAATCCTGCCACTGCCGCACCATACCAAGCGATGCATTGTTGAGGTTTACAATTTTGACGCCCACGCCGTACTGCTTACAGGTAGAGAGCTCCTGCATCATCATCTGGAAGCTGCCTTCCCCTGTTACACACACGACGTCGTCATCAGGGAAGTTCTGTTTGATACCCATGGCAGCCGGGAAGCCAAAGCCCATGGTGCCCAAACCACCCGAAGTGATCAGACGATTAGGCTTATCAAACTTGTAGTACTGAGCAGCAAACATTTGGTGCTGGCCAACATCCGTCGTCACATAGGCTTCACCGCGAGTAACACGGCATAGCGCTTCGATAACTTCCTGTGGCTTCAACACTTCGCCTGGCTTAGAAGGCTCATATAGCTTGCCTTCACGCTCGGCGCGCCAGCCGTCAATCTTTTGCCACCACTCGGTCAGCGCTTCAGGCTGCGAAATTGACTGACCTTGAACCAGGCTGATCATTTCATTAATGACGCTAGACGCTGGCCCAACGATGGGCACATCTGCGCGTACGGTTTTAGATACCGAACTTGGGTCCACATCCACGTGAATGATTTTTGCCGTGGGGCAAAACTTCGACGTGTTGTTAGTCACTCGGTCATCAAAGCGCGCGCCAATAGCGATAATCAAATCCGCATGGTGCATAGCCATATTGGATTCATACGAGCCGTGCATCCCTAACCAGCCCAGGCACTGCCGATCACTTTGCGGATAGGCGCCAATGCCCATCAGCGTCGTGGTAATGGGGAAGCCGAGCTGTTTGACCAAATCGGTCAACCCTTCGCTTGCCTTGCCAGTTACCACGCCACCGCCGGTATAGAACACCGGACGTTTGGCTTTCAGCATCATCTCAACGGCTTTTTTAATTTGCCCCGTATGCCCTCGGGTAACCGGGTTATAGGAGCGCATCTTGACCTTTTTCGGGTAGACGTACTCATAGCGCTCGGTCGGTGCTGTCATATCTTTAGGAATATCGACCACGACCGGACCCGGGCGGCCAGTCGCCGCGAGATAGAAGGCTTTTTTCAGCACTTCTGGAATCTCAGACGGATGCCGAATTGAGAAGCTGTGCTTCACGATGGGGCGAGTCACACCCACAATATCGGTTTCCTGGAAGGCATCGTCACCAATCAGGTGGCTCATGACCTGACCGCACAGCACGACCATTGGAATCGAATCCATATAGGCAGTCGCAATGCCGGTAACCGCATTGGTAGCACCAGGACCCGAGGTGACAAGCACCACGCCTGGTTTGCCCGCTGCACGAGCATAACCATCGGCTGCGTGAGTCGCTGCCTGTTCGTGACGCACAAGAATGTGCTTCACCTTGTCCTGGCGGAACAACGCATCGTAAATGTGCAGCGCCGCGCCGCCGGGATAACCATAAATGTACTCAACGCCCTCATCCTGCAAGAAGCGGGCGATCATATCTGCGCCGGAAAGCAGTTCCACTGTGTTTCTCCCCTGGAGGTCTCGAGTGCGATCCGCAGGACATCCTGCGGTGTCGAGTGCGGCGGTATGCCGCTGCCGGCCCATGCCGGCACCTGATGCCAAACCCTGGCATATGGCCCGGTTAGGGCCTGCACTCTCATCGGAAGCACCGGCATATCATCAAATACGCCAGTAGCTACCTTACACGACGGTTTGCCGTGTCGGGGCGTTGGCCAGGTCGGGCGGTTAGCCCAAGCCCGGAAGTCCTTCGGCGGGTAAAGGCTTTCGCCTACCCTTCGCGCGGGGATTAGGGGTTGCCCGTTGGTTCCGCGCCCGCAAATCAGGAACACACAAGATTCCATTAGCGCCCTCAGCCTGTCAACCTCCGATCAGGACAAACGCAACAAACGTCGCAGTTAGCCATTAAAAAAGCCCCGCTAGCAGAGCTAACGAGGCTTTTGCACTATTTCATTGCGCAGGCTTACTGAGGTTCATTGCGCAGGCTTGCTGAAGTTCATTGCGCAGGCTAGTTGAGGACGTGGGAATTTTAATTGCCCACGCGTAAATTACTCAAATACTAGCTTGCCTTCACTCGCACTGATATGAATAGTGTCGCCAGGGGCATATTTGCCCGCCAGCAGGTCTTGAGCCAATGGGTTCTCGATGCGGCTTTGGATCGCCCGCTTCAGCGGCCTTGCGCCATACACTGGGTCGAAACCGACCACCGCCAGCTGGGCCATGGCGTCATCGCTAATTTCCAGGCTCAGGTCATGCTCAGCCAAGCGAACTTTCAAACGCTCTAACTGAATACCGGCAATCGCCTGAATTTGCTCTTGGCCAAGGGCGTGGAACACCACCACCTCATCAATGCGGTTAATCAATTCAGGGCGGAAATGGTTACCCACCACTTCCATCACTGCATTTTTCATGACTTCGTAGTCGTTATCATCTCCACCCATGCGCTGGATGATGTCCGAGCCCATGTTAGAGGTCATCACGATCACCGTATTACGGAAATCGACTGTACGACCTTGCCCATCAGTTAAGCGGCCATCCTCCAACACTTGCAGCAGGATATTGAATACATCCGGATGCGCTTTTTCCACTTCGTCCAGTAACAGCACCGAGTAGGGCTTACGACGCACCGCCTCAGTTAAGTAGCCACCCTCTTCATAACCTACATAGCCTGGGGGCGCACCAATCAAGCGAGCCACGGAGTGCTTCTCCATAAACTCCGACATGTCGATACGCACCATCGCCTCTTCAGTATCGAACAAGAAGTTAGCCAGCGACTTACATAGCTCTGTTTTACCCACCCCGGTTGGGCCGAGGAACAGGAACGAGCCGTTGGGTCGATTGGGGTCAGACAACCCTGCCCGCGAGCGGCGCACGGCGTTAGCCACGGCCTCTACCGCTTCATGCTGGCCAATCACTCGCTCATGCAGCGCTTCTTCCATGCGCAGTAGCTTGTCTCTCTCGCCTTCCAACATTTTGGAGACAGGTATGCCTGTCCAGCGAGAAACCACCTCGGCAATCTCTTCTTCGGTAACGTTTGAGCGCAGCAGCTGGTGGCTGGCAATATCAGCTTCGCCTTCACCCGCTTCGCTGATTTTCTTCTCAAGCGCCGGAATTTTGCCGTACTGAATCTCTGACATACGACCTAGATCGCCCTGGCGACGCGCTTGTTCAAGGTCAATGCGCGCCTGCTCCAACTCCGCTTTAAACTGGGCTGCGCCCTGAATGCTGGCTTTTTCAGCTTTCCAGATTTCATCCAAGTCAGCGTATTCGCGCTCTAACTCGTGGATCTGGTTGTTCAGCGCCTCAAGGCGTTTCTTAGTGGCCTCGTCGGTCTCTTTCTTAAGCGCTTCGCGCTCCATCTTCAGCTGGATTAGGCGACGATCCAGCCTATCCATCTCTTCAGGCTTAGAGTCCAGTTCCATGCGGATACGTGACGCTGCCTCATCGATCAGGTCAATGGCTTTATCGGGCAACTGCCGATCAGTGATATAGCGGGTAGAGAGCTTGGCCGCGGCGATAATCGCCGAATCAGTAATATCCACGCCGTGGTGGACTTCGTAACGCTCTTTTAAACCGCGCAGAATAGCTACCGTGTCCTCTTCAGAGGGCTCATCGACCAACACCTTCTGGAAGCGACGCTCCAGCGCGGCGTCTTTTTCAATGTATTTGCGGTACTCATCCAGGGTGGTCGCGCCTACGCAGTGCAGCTCGCCACGCGCCAGCGCGGGCTTAAGCATGTTGCCTGCATCCATCGCACCTTCAGCCTTACCCGCGCCCACCATGGTGTGCAGCTCATCAATAAACAGGATGACCCGGCCTTCTTCCTGGGAAAGCTCTTTAAGCACCGCTTTCAGACGCTCTTCAAACTCGCCACGGAATTTGGCGCCTGCCAGCAGTGAGCCCATATCCAAGGAAAGGACGCGTTTCTCTTTCAGGCCTTCAGGCACTTCACCGTTCACAATACGCTGAGCCAGCCCTTCAACAATGGCGGTTTTACCCACCCCTGGCTCACCGATCAGTACCGGGTTATTTTTGGTACGACGCTGCAGCACCTGAATCGTGCGGCGAATTTCATCATCACGACCAATCACTGGATCCAACTTGCCATCTAATGCACGCTGGGTTAGATCCATGGTGTATTTATTAAGCGCTTCGCGCTGGTCTTCGGCATTCGGGTCGTCGACCTTAGCACCACCGCGCAAGCTATTGATTGCGGCTTCCAGGGCCTTCCGGTTGAGCCCTGACTCTTTCATCAGTTTGGTGATCGCACTGTTCATTTCCAGTGCAGCCAGAAGTACCAATTCACTGGCAATGAACTGGTCGCCACGCTTCTGCGCTTCCCGGTCAGTTAAATTGAATAGTTTGATGAAGTCGCGAGATGGCTGAACGTCACCGTCGAACTGGCTTACTTTAGGTAAGTTATCTAGCTGCTTCTGCAAACCGTCGCGCAGGCGCGAGCTACTGCCCCCAGCTTTTTCAACCAGGGCTTTAATGCCAGTGTCTTTGGTATCGAGTAACGCAAGCAATAAGTGCGCGGGATCAAGCTGATTATGGCCGTGCCCAACCGCAAGGGATTGTGCCTCAGAAATAGCGGCCTGTAATTTGGCAGTAAATTTATCGAATCGCATGGAATTCCTCCTGGGGGTGCCGTGCGTTTGGACCCACGGTGTTTCCCAATAACTTGTCTTTAATGTGCTAAAAACGTTTAGCTTGACAAGTTTAATGGAGTCAGTTCCACGCATTTCAAGAGCTGTGTATAACAAGCTCGAAGGAATAACACTACTTAATTGATCCAGATCACACTTGCCATGCGTCCAGTGCTGCCATTGTCTCGGCGGTAGGAGTAAAAACGCGACTCGCAGGCCGTGCAGAAGTGGCCTCCGCTGATGTGATGAATCCCCAGCGCTTCTAAACGAAAGCGCGCCAAGCGATAAAGATCCGCCATATAGTGACCAAGACGATAAGGGCTGTGGTCAAACGCTTCAGCGGTCTCAGGGTGTACCGCAACAAAGGCACCATACACTTCTGGTCCTACCTCAAATTGGGCATTCGAAATAGCCGGCCCGAGCCATACCAAAATGTCGTCAGGATCGCAGTTCATAGCGGCGACGGTCGCTTCCAACACGCCACCCGCCAGCCCGCGCCAGCCCGCGTGGGCAACGGCTACCTGAGTCCCTTGGCGATTGCAGAACATCACCGGCAAGCAGTCTGCGGTTAGCACCACACAAGCATAGTCGTTGCTGCTGGCAACCGAGGCGTCTGCTTCCGGCGTATCGTCTTGATACGCCTGCTGAACGCGTGCGCCATGGGTTTGGTTAAGCCACAGCAGCGGTCGATCATCGCCGATTTCTTTGTGCAACAAACGCCGACATAGCGCGACATGATCAGCATTATCGCCTACGTGGCTCGCTGGATTAAAAGCGGCAAAATCATCCTGGCTCGGCCCTGTTTCCCGAGTGGTCACAAACGCCCGTACATTCGCGGGGGCTGGCCAATCAGGTAACAGTAGCGTGGGCTTTAGATCAATCGCGTCGCTCATCTCATGGTCTCACTATCTTCGCGCAGGTAATCCAACAACATCAGTAGATCATCGGGCAAGTCGGCATAAAAAGTAAGCGTTTCACCACTCACCGGATGCACAAAACTGAGCTTCCGAGCATGCAGCGCCTGACGCGGAAATTCACGCAAAATCTCTTTTAGCGGCGCAGCAGCACCCGGCGGCAGCTTGGCACGGCCACTATAGAGCGGATCGCCAATCAATGGGTAGCGGGCATGAGCCATATGAACGCGAATTTGATGGGTACGCCCGGTTTCCAACTGGCAACGCACATGGGTATGCGCGCGGAAACGCTCAACCACCCGAAAGTGAGTCACTGCCGGTTTCCCAGAAGCCGTGACCGCTTGGCGCTTGCGATCTTTTGGGTGCCGACCAATGGGCGCGTCAATGGTGCTGCCCGACACGGGCTTGCCAATCACCACTGCATCATATTGACGAGAAACGCTGCGCGCCTGCAACTGCTCAACCAGCGTCGTTTGTGCGGGCAACGTTTTCGCCACCATCATTAGACCAGTGGTGTCTTTATCCAGGCGATGTACGATTCCCGCCCGAGGCACTTCTGCCAGTGCAGGATGATGATGGAGCAACGCATTCAACAATGTGCCATCAGGGTTGCCCGCGGCGGGATGAACCACCATGCCCGCGGCCTTGTTGATGACTATTACCGCGTCGTCTTCATAAACGATATCAAGCGGAATATCTTGGGGCTCAAAACGAGTATCGTCTTCAATAGTCGCTTTTAGCGCTAATGTTTCGTGGCCGTGCAGCTTGGCCTTCGGTTTTACTTTAGCGCCGTCGACGGTGAGCTCACCGGCGTTGATCCACGCTTTCAAACGCTCGCGGGAATAATCGCTGAACAACTCAGCTGCGGCTTGGTCTAAACGCGCACCAGCTAATGTCGCGGGTACTCGCTGCGTGGCTTCAACAATACGAGACATGAACAACCTCTTTAAGACGCAAACACCGCAGCTACCCTATAATGCTTTTTAACTCTTCAAACGGCATTAGAGTGTCGCTAAGCCTGCGTTTTGCGTCTAGGTGATTTATAGTGGGCGAACTGCGACCTATTCTACCATTTCTACTTATGGCCATCGTCGCTTTTCGGTGATTGAGGCTTGTTTGCAACGAGGATGATGATGCGCGCTTTTTCCGCTGCCAACCGCTTTGGCGTTCTAGCCTTAAGCCTTGCCCTTTTGGCAGGCTGTGCCAGTAACGACACCACACCTGAAGAAGAGGATGAATTCTCAGGTGTGCAAGAACGCGAGCTCTATGAGCTTGCCCGCACAGCGCTGGATAGCAACCGTTTCCCAATTGCCATTGAGCGACTGGAAGCGCTTGATACCCGCTACCCATTTGGCCCCCATGCCGAACAAGCTCAGCTTGAGCTAATTTATGCTTACTACGAAAACAGCAACTGGGAAGAGGCACGCGCCGCTGCCAGCCGCTTTATTCGCTTGCACCCTGATCACCCTCAAGTGGATTACGCCTACTACCTGCGCGGCCTTTCCGCTTGGCAGGCAGGGCGATTTAGCCTTGAACGCTTGCGCCTGATTGATATTTCTAAGCGTGACTTGGGTGCTTCACGGGATGCTTACAACGACTTCCGCGAATTAATTCAGCGCTTTCCCCAAAGCGAATATGCCCCGGATGCCCAGCAACGCATTGTGTATCTGCGTGAGTTGCTGGCACGCCATGAACTGCACGTGGCCGACTACTACTTGCGTCGCGGTGCCTTCCTGGCCGCCGTTGAACGAGGTCGCTGGGTGATTGAAAACTATCCGGAGTCCAACGCAACGCGTGACGCGCTGGCAACCATGGTAGAAGGCTATCAAGGGCTTGGTATGGACGATCGCGCCAATGAAGTACTTGTCGTTCTGCGAGAAAATGCGCCAGACCATGAGCAGCTACGAGGCAATCGCTTTATGCCCAAACATGGTAACGCAGATAATTAATAGCCGTTTTAGGTAGCCTTGACTCATACAGAGCTGTACAAAGTGCTTATCAAAAAACCACGCCTCGGCGTGGTTTTTTTGTTTTACCTACAAAAAACTTTTACTTACATGATGTTAACAAAATAAAAAAACCTCTATATCTAAAAATAAGTTGTACGAACATTATGCAAAGAACTATATTTCTTTCACCTTAATAATAAAGCACCTGCTTGGAGTTCATTGGATGCCCGCCCCCAAATCTTGGTTTTCAGAAACCAATATCAGCACCCGTCTCACATTTGCTTTTTCTACCCTGCTTGCATTACTTGTTCTTTTAACAGCTATCGGTATTTATCAAGTTAACCAAATTGACCGTGGATTGACGTCAATTAATGACGTGAACGGCGCTAAACAGCGCTTCGCAGTTGATATGCGCGGCAGTGTTCACGACCGCGCCATTGCGCTACGCGACATCGTAATGACGACGGATGCCAGCCGCCTGACGACACTAAATGAAGAGATGAGAAGGCTAGCTGCCAACTACGATACAGCGATTGAAAGCATGCAGCAGGTCATGGGCGAAACCGATACAACGCCCCAAGAGCAAAGCATTCTTTCTACTATCAACAATCAATCAGAAACCACCCAAGCGCTTACCCAGCAAGTGCTCGATGCCAACACTGCTAACGCCCTTAGTCGCGCTCAAACCTTGACGCTAGAGCAAGCTGGCCCGGCCTATGCCGAGTGGCTTAACCGCATCAATCAATTTATCAACCTGCAGGAACAGATTAATAACGCTTCCACCGCCGCTGCTCGTAGCACCGCATCAGGGTTTCAACTACAAATGCTGGGGCTGACACTGTTTGCCGTGTTGATAGGCGGGGCGATTGCGATATTTCTAACACGTCAGTTGCTTCGCGAATTAGGCGCAGAACCCCGTCAAGTGAAAGTGTTTGCGGAAGCTATCGGGCGCGGCGAACTGACAACTCAACCGTACCTCAAGAAAGGCGATACCAGCAGTATCATGGCATCACAAGTAGCGATGTCTAAACAACTGCAAGCAATCGTATCGCAAGTTCGCTCGTCAGCCGAGGCGGTGGCATCCAATAGTGAACAAATTGCCGAAGGAAATAACGACCTCTCTTCACGCACTGAAGAACAGGCCAGCGCACTAGCAGAAACAGCATCAGCAATGGAGCAACTCAACAGCACGGTCAAACTCAACGCAGACAATTCACAGCAAGCCAGCCAGGAAGCCGCCAGTGCTTCAAAAACCGCGATCCAAGGCGGCGAAGCCGTGCATCAAGTAGTCGCTACCATGAACGACCTCAACAAAAGCTCGCAAGAAATCGCCGGCATTATTTCAACCATTGATGCCATTGCTTTTCAAACCAACATTCTTGCCTTGAATGCCTCTGTAGAAGCTGCTCGGGCTGGGGAGCATGGTCGTGGATTTGCTGTGGTTGCAGAGGAAGTTCGTAAACTTGCGCAACGCAGCGCTGATGCCGCAAGAGAAATAAACGATTTGATTTCTAATAACTTGGAGCGGGTCAATCATGGCAACACACGCGCTGAAGAGGCCAGCAAATCAACCGAAGATATTGTGGCAGCGATTGAGCGAGTGACCAAGATTATGCAGGAAATTAGTCATGCTAGCGCTGAACAGAGTACTGGTGTACAAGAAGTTGGCCAAGCGATCACCGAGATGGATCAAGTGACCCAGCAAAACGCTGCGCTTGTGGAAGAGAGCGCAAATGCTGCGAATCATTTACGCCAAAACGCACACCAATTGTTACATGCTATGAGCGTTTTCAAGTTACCAGCCAGCCAACAACATGCTCATGCGCAAACAGTGACAAGCACCCGCCAGACACAAAATCCGGCGACGAATAACGCTCCAAGCTTAACAGCCTTAAAGCGCCAACCCGCCGAATCTGCGTGGGACAGTTTTTAAGTCAATCGAGCAAACGCTGACGCTCTAATCGCCAGGCTGCCAGCCATTAACAATCGGGTAGCGCCGGTCGCGCCCAAACCCTCTGGGCGTGACCCGTACTCCGACCGGGGCTTGGCGGCGCTTATATTCACAGCGATCAACAAGCTTCACTACTTTATAAACATCTTCCTCATCAAACCCAGCGGCGATAATTGCCTCAGCACTCATATCGCCTTCAATGTAGCTCACCAGAATGGCGTCTAGCACGTCGTAATCAGGCAACGAGTCACTGTCTTGCTGGTCGGGCGCCAGCTCTGCACTGGGCGGGCGCTCAATCACTCGCTCTGGAATAGCGGGCGATTGGGTATTGCGCCAGCGGGCCAAACGATACACCCAGGTTTTGTAGACATCTTTGATGGCGTTATAGCCGCCCACCATGTCGCCATAAAGCGTGGCGTAACCCACGGCCATTTCGCTTTTATTGCCGGTCGTAAGCACCATCAGGCCTTTCTTATTGGAGATCGCCATCAACAGAACGCCGCGACAGCGCGACTGCAGGTTCTCTTCCGTAGTATCCCGCTCGGTGCCCGCGAAACTTTCTGCCAAAGTGCCCATAAACGCTTCGACCATCGGCTCGATAGGCATTACGTCATAATGAACGCCCAGCATATCCGCCTGTTCGGCAGCGTCCTGCTTCGAGATATCCGCCGTATAGTGATAAGGCATCATCACTGCTTGCACACGCTGGGGGCCCAGCGCATCGACGGCAATCGCTAAGGAAAGAGCGGAATCGATACCACCGGAAAGCCCCAGAACAACGCCTTTAAAACCACTTTTATTGACGTAGTCGCGCAGCCCTGTCACCAACGCACAGTAAAGGCTCTCTTCAGGCTCAACCTCTGGCTCAATTTCACCCACTTGGGGTTCCCACGTATCAGCGCTCGTTTGCAGCAGTTGAACGGGCATTAAGCCTGCTTGCCAAGAAGGCGCCAGCACTTTGAGTTCGCCTTGGGCGTCTACACAGCTAGAACCACCGTCGAAAACCAGCTCGTCCTGCCCACCGATCGTGTTCACATACACAATCGGGCGGTTTACATCCTGGGCACGCTGCTCTAACAGGCGCAAGCGCTCGCTGGGCTTATCCTGATGATAGGGCGAGGCGTTTAAGCTGATCAGTACTTCTGCCCCGGCTTCGCGGGCTGCATTAACCGGCGTACCTTCCCAAAGGTCTTCACAAATCAGCAGCCCTAGCTTGGCGCCTTTGTGCTCGTAAACCAGCGGTTTGGTGCCAGGCGTAAAGTAGCGCTGCTCATCAAACACCTGATAGTTCGGCAGTGCCTGCTTGGCATACTCCGCTTCCCATTGGCCGTTATACAGCACACCCGCCAGGTTATAGCGCTTTCCTTCACGAACGCCCGGATAGCCAATAATCACCAGCACATCGCGGGCGATTTTTTCTGCCATCTTCGCCCGCGCTTCACGCAAGCGAGCTTCCATCGATGGGCGAAGTAGCAGATCTTCCGGTGGATAACCAGACAAGAAAAGCTCTGGGAAGACAACAATATCCGCCCCATGCTCGATCCTCGCTTCGCGCACCGCTTCAATGGCGCGTGCAGCATTGCCGGGAATATCTCCCACTAAAGGGTCGAGTTGGGCCATTACCAGCGTTAAGTCTTGCATGGGCGTTAAAATCTCTTGAGAATCTTTAGAACACGTTGCCGCTCACCTACGTACATTGTCCCGCAAGGGCTGCCAACTGGCAAAGGTTAGCCGGCGCTCATGTTACTCTAGCTATTATTACATCCCACCATGGGAGTCATAGAGGATGAACCTTTTGATCATTCGGCTGATTATTTTTGCCGTGCTGTTCTATGTGGGCCTGAAACTTTATGGTCTCTACCGAGAGCGCAAACTTTCCCACCAACAGAGTGAACCCGAACGCCATGAAGGCGGACAAATGGTGCGCTGCCGCTGGTGCGATGTCCATGTTCCGGAAGAGGAAGCCCTACGCGATAGCGAACAGTGGTTTTGCTCAAGCGCTCATCGGGATCGTTTTTTGCAAGAGCAACAAGATAAGCAGAACCGCGATTAAAACCGCTACCGATAGACAACGACAGCCATAAGCTATGCCAAATCCGTCATTAATCGATCTACCGTCGGCTGAAAGGGCGCTGGGTCGATAAGTGGCTCACGCCCTAATAGCTGATCAACCAATACATGGGTAGAGGCTGGTGCAAGCACTAACCCATTGCGGTAGTGGCCAGCATTGACGTAAACATCGGACCACCCTGGCAATGCCCCAATAAATGGAATGCCATCCGGGGAGCCAGGGCGCAGCCCTGCCCAATGATAAGCAACCGGGCAATCTGACAACGCAGGTACAATGCTTTCAGCGGTCTGTTTGAGTGACGCCAGTGCTTCACTGTCGGTCGTTTTATCAAAACCCGCTTCTTCTAAGGTTGAGCCTACCAACAGCAACCCATCGCTACGCGGGATAATATAGCGACCATCTTTCAATACCACGCGCTGCACCAATCCTGGCGGCGCTTGATAAGCAATCATTTGGCCTTTTACGGGGCGTACCGGCAGGCGAATCGTTATGCTTTCTAACAGCCTGGCTGTCCAGGCGCCACCACATACCACCACCTTTTCAGCGCGCAGCTCCCCTTGCGCGGTCGCAACGCCCAACACCTGTTGGTCATGCGTTATAAAACTATTTACCTCACAGCCTTCATTCAGCACAACGTTCGGCATTGCCAGCAGCCGAGCGCGCAACGCCTGTCCCAGACGTGGGTTGCGCACACTACCGAGTGTCGGCATCCACAACGCACTCTCCTGGGCAGCAGCCACCATGGGCTCCTTCTGACGAACAAAGTCAGCGCTAACACGCTCCAGCGGCTTGGCTAAGCCTCTCGCCCAACCAAGCGCAGTGTCAGCATCGTCAACGTTAAGATAGAGCAGCCCTTTCTGGCGATATTCAGGATCAATGCCGGTTTCTTCCAACAAGCGTAGCGACAACGTGGGATACACGCCCTCTGACCAGCGCGAAAGTTGCGAGATGGGCGGCGCATACCGCCATGGGTAAAGCGGCGAGACAATGCCACCACCTGCCCAAGAAGACTCCTGCCCGCAAATGCCGCGCTCCACTAAAGTAACTTGTTGGCCAGCATCTGCTAGCTGCAGTGCCGTCATCATACCGATCACGCCACCGCCAATAATTAAGAAATTGCTCACAACGTTTGTCCGCTTTGGCTTACATAAAAAACGATCACCGCGAGGTAGGCTGTAGAAAAAACACACGCCTGGAGTCACCATGCCAGCTAACAATAACGGCGTTCCACACACGCGTATCCAAGGCTTTACCCTGATCGAACTTATTATTGCTCTTCTGCTTATTTCAGCCTTAGCCGCCTGGGGAGTGCCAAATTTTCAAGCACTTGGCCGAAGCACAGCCGTTACCGCCGATATTAACAGATTGCAGTCTGCCTTTTCGTTGGCTCGCAACACAGCCATCACGCAGCGTAAAACGGCCACGGTTTGCCCAACCAATCAGCAAAGAAACACCTGCACCAGCGACTGGAGTAACGCGCTACTGGTCATCAAGGGGGACGCGATAAATCAAATAACCAGCAGCGATGTTGTTCGTGTCTTCCCTAAAGAGCAGGCAACTACCGTCACTTATAATCGTAACAGGCGGCGTGTGAGCTATAGTACGCTTGGCCACGCAAACGGCTTCAATGGCAGTTTTTATATATGTGCGGCAAGCGCTCCAGGAAAAGTGCTCGTGCTCAGCCGACTGGGTCGCCTGCGCATCGATGAAACGCCCGCCGATTGTTGATCACGACAGGCGTTTAACCACGGCTAACTCAGGCGATGCCATCCAGATAGCGCTCAGCATCTAGCGCTGCCATGCAACCACTGCCTGCAGAGGTAATCGCCTGACGATAAATATGATCCATCACATCACCACAGGCAAAGACACCTGGCACACTAGTAGCGGTAGCATTGCCTTCAAGGCCTGATTTCACCTTGATGTAGCCGCCGTTCATTTCCAACTGGCCCTCAAAAATCCCCGTATTAGGGCTATGACCGATAGCGATGAACAACCCAGGCGCGTGAATCTCTTTGGTAGAACCATCTTTAGTCGACTTAACGCGCACGCCAGTCACGCCGGAGTTATCGCCCAGCACCTCGTCCACTTCATAAAACCACTCAAGGGCAATTTTGCCTGCTTCGACTTTCTCAAACAGCTTGTCCTGCAGGATTTTCTCGGCGCGCAACGTATCGCGACGATGCACCAAAGTAACCTTTGAGGCGATATTTGAGAGGTACAGTGCTTCCTCAACAGCGGTGTTGCCGCCTCCCACCACAATCACTTCTTGGTTACGATAAAAGAAGCCATCGCAGGTAGCACACGCAGATACCCCTTGCCCCATAAATTGCTGCTCGGTTGGCAAGCCCAGATAGCGTGCGCTGGCACCGGTGGCAATAATCAGCGCATCACAGGTGTAAATTCCGCTGTCCCCTTTTAAGGTATACGGCTTCTCACCTAAGCTGACCTCATTGATATGGTCGAACAACACTTCCGTATTAAAACGCTCAGCGTGCTGCTTCATGCGCTCCATCAACTCTGGCCCCTGAACACCTTGTGCGTCGCCGGGCCAGTTATCGACATCGGTTGTGGTGGTCAATTGGCCACCTGCCTGCAGGCCGGTAATCAGCAGCGGTTTTAAGTTAGCACGGGCTGCGTACACCGCTGCCGTATACCCGGCAGGGCCGGAACCAAGAATAATTAAACGTTCATGACGCGTTTCCATGACACCACCTTTGTCACAATTGAGCAGATATCGTTTGCAAGAGAGTCTGCCTGAAATGGCGTCAAGTACAAGCAATTACAAGGGTTAGCCTTCGCTATTAGGCGAAGACGCCTTGAAAGCTGGGGGTGAAACACCCATGTGCTATTAACAAGATAAGCCATACTGGGGATAAGCCACATTAAAGAAAAGCAGTGACCGTCGCGCCTAAGCGTTGCGATCAGCAAATTGAGATCAGCAGTTCGCTTAAGGCCAAGCAATCAAAGGAGAGACCAATGGGCAAGATACCCGATACGCTCACCACGCTAGAAATAGGCAACCAGCAGTATCATTACTATAGCCTGCCAAAAGCCGCCGACGCGCTCGGCAACATTGACCGGCTACCCAAAACGCTCAAAATTCTACTCGAAAACCAGCTGCGCTTTGGCGATGACGAAAGTGTTGATCAAGAGGACATTCAGGCGCTAGTGGACTGGCAAAAAGAGGGCAAATCAAGCCGTGAAATAGGCTACCGCCCTGCCCGCGTCCTCATGCAAGATTTCACCGGCGTGCCAGGGGTTGTAGATCTTGCCTCTATGCGCGCTGCCGTTGAGAAGCTCGGCGAAGATCCCGCCCGTATTAACCCACTTTCTCCTGTTGATCTGGTTATTGACCACTCGGTGATGGTCGACAAATTCGGCAATGCTGCCGCGTTTCAAGAAAACGTCGATATCGAAATGCAGCGCAACCGTGAGCGCTACGAGTTTCTGCGCTGGGGCCAGCAAGCGTTCGACAACTTTAGCGTTGTACCGCCCGGCACCGGCATTTGCCACCAGGTTAACCTCGAGTACCTGGGTCGCGCAGTGTGGACAAAAGAGCAAGATGGCCAGACGTTTGCCTACCCCGACACCTTAGTCGGCACCGACTCCCACACCACTATGATCAACGGCCTGGGCGTACTTGGCTGGGGCGTCGGCGGTATCGAAGCGGAAGCCGCCATGCTTGGCCAGCCGGTCTCGATGCTGATTCCGGAAGTCGTTGGCTTCAAGCTTAACGGCAAACTGCGCGAAGGCATTACCGCCACTGATCTAGTGCTTACCGTTACTGAGATGCTGCGTAAAAAAGGCGTGGTAGGTAAGTTTGTTGAATTCTACGGTGACGGCCTTAAGGATTTGCCGCTGGCCGACCGCGCCACGATTGCCAATATGGCACCGGAATATGGCGCTACCTGCGGCTTTTTCCCAGTAGACGACGAAACGCTTAACTACATGCGTCTCACCGGCCGTGAAGATGACCAAATTGCGTTAGTAGAGGCATACAGCAAAGCGCAGGGCTTATGGCGCGAACCTGGCGATGAGCCGATCTTTACCGACTCTCTCAGCCTCGACATGGACGAAGTAGAAGCGAGTCTTGCCGGCCCGAAACGCCCCCAAGATCGTGTGGCGCTGAAAGACATGGCCGCCGCCTTTGACAAGTTCATGCAAGAGGACACCAGCGCAGATACAACCGCAAAAGGAAAACTCTCCTCGGAAGGCGGCCAAACCGCGGTGGGGGTTGAGAGGAGCTTTAAACATGACACCAGCCAAGCCGTTAAACTTAACGATAAGGATTTCAGCCTCGATCCAGGTGCCGTGGTAATTGCCGCTATCACCTCATGTACCAACACCTCCAACCCAAGCGTCATGATGGCAGCCGGGCTGCTGGCACGTAATGCACGCCAAAAGGGGCTTACCACGAAACCTTGGGTTAAGACCTCGCTTGCCCCCGGCTCCAAAGTGGTGACCGATTACTTAGCAGCCGCGAACTTAAGCGATGACCTGAATGCACTGGGCTTTAACTTAGTGGGTTATGGCTGTACAACATGTATCGGCAACTCCGGCCCGCTGCCCGATGAGATCGAAAAAGCGATCAACAGCGGCGACCTTGCCGTGGCATCGGTGCTTTCAGGCAACCGAAACTTTGAAGGCCGTGTGCACCCGCTAGTCAAAACGAACTGGCTCGCCTCACCGCCCTTGGTGGTCGCCTATGCGTTAGCCGGTAACGTACAGTGCAACTTAACGACCGACCCACTCGGCCAGGACAATGACGGCAACCCGGTTTATCTCAAAGACATCTGGCCTTCTCAAGCAGATATCGCCACTGCCGTTGAACAGGTCAACACTGAGATGTTCCGCAAAGAGTATGGTGCGGTATTTGAAGGCGACGATACCTGGAAAGCCATCAACGTTCCTGAAAGCAAAGTTTACCAGTGGCCTGAATCGACCTACATTCAGCACCCGCCGTTTTTCGAAGGCATGGAGCGTGAGCCGGACGCCATTGAAGATGTGGAAAACGCCCGTGTATTAGCCCTGCTAGGCGACTCGGTGACGACCGACCATATCTCCCCAGCGGGCTCTATCAAACCCGATAGCCCTGCGGGTCGTTATCTGCAAGAGCACGGCGTGAAGCCCGTCGACTTCAACTCCTACGGCTCACGTCGAGGTAACCATCAAGTAATGATGCGTGGCACCTTTGCCAACGTGCGCATTAAAAATGAAATGCTGGACGGAGTTGTTGGTGGTGAGACCCGCCACGTTCCCAGCGGCGAGCAAATGGCGATTTACGATGCCGCCATGAAATATAAGGAGGAAGGCACTCCCCTAGTGGTGATTGCTGGTAAAGAGTATGGCACCGGCTCTTCACGGGACTGGGCAGCAAAAGGCACCCGCTTATTGGGTGTGCGCGCGGTTATTGCCGAGTCTTATGAACGTATTCACCGCTCAAACCTAATTGGAATGGGCGTGGTACCGCTGCAGTTCCCTGAAGGTGAAAGCCGTGAAACGCTTGGTTTGACCGGTGATGAAGAGATATCAATTGCTGGCTTAAGCGATTTAAGCCCAGGAGGCAGCGTGAAAATTGTCATCAAAAATGACGATGGGGAGCGCACCGTTGATGCCAAGTGCCGAATTGATACCGTCAATGAGCTGGCTTACTACCGCCACGGTGGTATCCTTCACTACGTGTTGCGCAAAATGATCGGCGCAGCTTAAAGGCAAAACCTACCAATGCTTGCATAGCCCCCACCATGGTGGGGGCTTTTTTTTGCGCTCACTTTGCTGTTTCGCTTCCCGTTATTAAACTTAGAAAGCCCTGCGACGATAAGCACGGTATTCAGGCGACCAGCACGCTCTCTCAATACGCTCACGTAGTTCGGTGCCGCTTGTTTTAAGCGCCACGCCGTTTTGCTGGGCCTGGGCAGCGACTTCAAAGGCGATCGATTTACTAATATCACGAATCCGCGACAACGGCGGTAGCAGTGCGCCCTTGCCCTCCTTAACCAGCGGCGCTTCGCGCGCCAGCGCCCGAGAGGCGCTCATCAACATTTCATCAGTAACGCGATTAGCATTCGCGGCAATCACACCTAAGCCAATACCGGGGAAAATATAGGCATTGTTGCACTGGGCAATTGGATAGGTGCGGCCGTTATACACCACCGGTGCAAAAGGGCTACCAGTCGCGACTAGCGCTTGGCCGTCGGTCCAGCGAATCACATCTTCGGGTACCGCTTCTGCCTGAGAAGTAGGGTTCGACAGCGGCATAATCACCGGATGTTCGCAGCCCGCGTGCATGGTGCGCACCACTTGTTCGGTGAAAATACCGCGCTTGCCGCACACACCAATCAATATCGTTGGTTTCATTTGGGCAATGGTTTCTTCAAGCCCTTGCCCATTCCAGTTAGCAACCAGCTCAGAATCGTGGGCCAAACGGCGCTGAAAATCCCGCTGCCAAGGCTGATCCGTGGTCATCAACCCATCTCGATCAACAATAAATATTCGCGCCCGTGCTTCGCTTTCAGTCAGACCTTCTGCCTGCATGGCCACGACCACCTGCTCAGCAATACCACAGCCTGCCGAACCGCCACCAACAAACACTACGCGCTGCTGGGCAATCGTTTCATCGCGGGCCTGGCACGCCGCCATTAAGGTGCCCACCACAACTGATGCGGTACCTTGCACATCGTCATTAAAGCAGCACAAATCGTCACGGTAGCGCTCTAAAAGCGGTACCGCATTGGCCTGGGCAAAGTCTTCGAACTGCAGCAGAACGTTCGGCCAGCGACGTTTTACAGCGGCAATAAACTCCCCCATAAACGCATCGTACTCTTCCTGACTAACCCGCTCATGACGCCAGCCCATATACATAGGGTCATCCAGCAATGCCTGATTGTTAGTGCCCACATCAATCATAATCGGCAACGTATAGGCGGGGCTAATACCACCACAAGCGGTATAAAGTGCCAGTTTACCGATGGGAATGCCCATTCCACCAATCCCCTGATCACCCAGCCCTAAAATCCGCTCGCCATCGGTGACAACAATCACCTTAACGTTATCTTTGGTGGCACTGCGCAGGATATCGTCCATATGCTCGCGATCCGGATAGCTGATGAACAGCCCCCGGTGATTGCGATAAATATTAGAGAACTCCTGACATGCCTGCCCAACCGTGGGGGTATAAATAATCGGCAACATCTCTTCCAGATGCTGGGAGACCAAGCGAAAGTAAAGCGTTTCATTGTCGTCTTGGATGGCACGCAAATGAATATGCTTCTCTAAATCACTATGACACTGTTGATACTGGCGATAAGCCCTCGACAACTGCTCGTCAATGGTCTCCACTTTTTGCGGCAACAAACCAATCAAGTTAAACGCTAGCCGCTCCTCTTGAGTAAACGCGCTGCCTTTGTTCAATAGCGGCATTTCAAGCAAAGAAGGACCGGCGTAAGGAATGTACAGGGGGCGTTTACTCATCGTAGACATAGGCACTCTCTTTTTATGTCGATTGCTATTGCAATGCAGCAACGCTGGGCGTTGGCGGCGTTTATCCGTAATGTAACACGCTAATACGACAAAGGTGGGAGGGACATAAATAATGGCAATAAAAAAACGCCTTGGTAGCTACCAAGGCGCTCATAAAAAGCCTTAAAACTGATCAACCACTAGCAGCTTTTAGCGACAAGTTTGCGGCCTTCAACACCGTTAAAAAAGAACGGCCGTAGCTTTACGCCCACCATGTTGCCAGCGAACGCCGCAACCATCCATATCCAGCCATGTAAGCTGCCAGAGGCAATACCGCTGAAGTAAGCGCCAATATTGCAACCAAATGCCAGTCGCGCGCCATACCCCAGCATGATGCCACCAATGACAGCCGCTAATAGGGATTTAAACGGGATACGGAAGTTGGGAGCAAAGCGCCCAGCTAGGCTCGCTGCGGCAAGCGCACCCAGCATGATGCCAACATTCATCACCGTCGTGATATCACTCCATACACTCGCCTCTAATGCCGCAGCATTACCCGGCGCTTGCCAATAACCCCACTGACTGACATCACCACCAACGAGTTCAAACCCTTTCGCACCCCACAACGCGAACGCAGAGGTAATACCCCAAGGGCGACCAGCAAGGGCTAATGTTGCGAAATTGAGTAGCGCTAGCGCCACTGCGCCAGCAATCAACGGCCATGGACCCGTTAACCAGCGCTGACTGCCAGGCTTGTCGACCAACGGTGCCTGCTCCAAGTGGCCATGGCGACGCCTTTCCATAATCACAGTAAACGCAGCAATCGCTGTAAACAGCACCAAACTAATCGCGATACCACCGCCAGCACCTGCCACATTCACCAGCGACACAGGCTGAAACGCTGGCAAGCTCTGCCACCAGGTAAAATGCGCTGAACCAATCACCGACCCGACAATAAAGAACAGCAGCGTAATTAACATTCGTGCATTACCACCACCTGCAGTAAACAGCGTGCCCGACGCACATCCGCCACCTAACTGCATGCCCACACCAAAGATAAACGCCCCCACCACGACCGAAATACCAATCGGCGCAACAAAACCACTCACGCTGGTGCCAAACAGCGAACCAGCGCTTAACGCCGGAAAAAACAGCACCACTGCAATCGCCAACATCACCATTTGGGCGCGCAAACCACGGCCCCGTCGCTCGGTGATAAATACCCGCCAAGCCGCAGTAAAGCCAAATGCCGCGTGATACAGCACCAGCCCAAGCAAGCCGCCAACAATCATTAAGAGACCAATATTGGCGCCAAACACGACACCGATAATCACCGCGCCCAGCACGATGGCTGCCGCTGAGAGTAATGGCACCCGGTTCTGACTAGGCGCCACTGCAGAAATCGTCGACATAGCTCACCTTCTAACAACGCCAAAAGCGCCTGTTAAAAACAGGCGCTTGGCTGAGTGGGACAATAATAATAAGCCTAACGCTGGCTGTAGAACGCTGGAAATTCTTTATTCAGCAGTGCATATGCTTTTAAAGAATATTAAACAAAGCGCCCTAAGCCTACCGCGGAACGTAAGCGATCCATGGTAATGGCGGCTTCTTCTCTGGCGCGATCGGCACCTTTTTGCAGCACCGCTTCGATATGCGCTGGGTCTTCCATAAGCGCGATGTAACGCTCGCGGGGGGCACTTAAGTGCGCATTCAAGTAATCGAACACGTGGTTCTTCGCATCGCCCCAGCCGATACCTGCCACGTACTGCTCGCGTAGTGCAGCGGCTTCCTCATTGCTGGCGAACGCTGAGAATATCTGGAACAGCGTGCAGGTGTCTGGGTCTTTAGGCTCACCGGGTTCCAGTGAGTTGGTTTTGATTTTGCGCACCAGCTTCTGCAGCTTTTTCTCGCTAGAGAAAAGCGGGATCGTATTGTTATAGCTTTTGGACATTTTGCGACCGTCCAAGCCCTTCAATACTTCGCCTTTTTCATCCACAACGGCTTCAGGTTGAGTGAAATACTGGCCTTTAAACATGTGGTTGAAACGTCCGGCGATATCACGCGCCATTTCAATGTGCTGAATTTGGTCGCGCCCTACCGGCACTTTATTGGCATTAAACATTAAGATGTCGGCGGCCATTAACACCGGGTAACCGAACAAGCCCATAGTGACGCCTTTATCGGGGTCTTGGTCACCGGCTTCTTCATTCTCAGCGACCGCTGCTTTGTATGCGTGGGCGCGGTTCATCAGCCCCTTGGCGCACACACAAGAAAGCATCCACATTAATTCGGGAATTTCAGCGATATCCGACTGGCGATAAAAAATGGCGTTATCGGTATCTAACCCTAGCGCAAGCCAAGTGGCGGCAATTTCCAGACGCGACTCTTGCACACGCTTCGGATCTTGGCATTTGATCAGCGCGTGATAGTCAGCAAGAAAGTAAAACGACTGCACATTGGGGTCTTGGCTTGCCTCAATGGCAGGCTTAATAGCCCCCACATAGTTACCAAGATGTGGCGTTCCGGTCGTGGTAATCCCGGTCAGCACGCGGGTTTTGGCTGTCTGACTCATAGTGTGGATCCAGCTGGATAAAGGTCAAAAAAGGTAAGTCATTGTACACTTAATGCCAAACCACCGTCGCCTGTGTCTGATGGCTTTCCTCCCCTTCCTCTACTTTGATAAACACAGGTAAGCTTTGCGCTAGCAGCATTTCACTATCGGTATTGGCATTAGTAATAACCGCACCTAACGCCACGACCCAAGGCTGGCCGTCACGCTCAATGGGCATAAATAAGCAGCTATTATGTTCGCAGTCATCACCTAGCACCGTGGTTAATGGGTGCGCTACGACATCTTCCCAGCGGAGAGATTGATCGCTATTGATGGTGAGCACGTTGCCTCCCCACTCCAATTCACTAAAAGAAGCCACTGCTTGCGAGGCGGCTATTTCAGCGCGCATTTGCGCTAACGTCGACGCCCGATAATTACTCGCTAAGCGTTCATCCACAAACGCAGATTGCACGCAAATAACGCCAATAATCAACGCGCTAGCTAACAGCGCCATCACCACAACTAGCGCAGCGCCTTGCTCCTGCGGTCGCGGTCTAAGCCGCATATCGCCTCCTTGCTCACACTCCATACATCTCATGGGCTAGCCGAAAACGTAGGCTGCAGAACAGCCTCTCGGTGGGTAACGTGGAAATCGATATTGGCCCCTTGCCGACCTAATGGCAGTGACACCATGCTAACCCCATTGGTGGCGGGCGCTCCAAGCGGTTCGTCCCGCTCACAGCTAGCGCCAGTATCATAATCAAAGGTGACCAGCGGCTGAGCCTCCTGTATATCTTGAACCGTGCAGCGACAACCAGACTCAATCACCACGCACTGCAAGCGAAAAAAAGGCGCTCCGTTTGAGCCGGTAGCACCGTGCCTGCGTAGGGTGTCGGTAATCGATGTCGCCGCGTAAAGAAGCGCTTCCTGATTCCGCCCCAATTGATCCACCTGCTTAAACGTATGAAAGGTGCTTAAGAAAAGCTGTCCAGCACCTAGAATCACCACCATACCAATGGCCATGGCGACCAGTAGCTCTGTTAACGTAAAACCGCGCTGCACATCCATGGCAGGCCCACCTTTACGGCTGATTGGGAAGTTGGAACACGTAGTTGAAGATATCGTCGGACTCATTAGGCTCAGTCCGCAGGCGCACCACCACATCAAACCGGCAGCCTTGGCGGTCGATACGACTCTCTTGCCCCTGGGCATAGCCAAGCGCCGCCTGTTGGCCTGCAAACCAATGGCTGTGCCATGCGGACTCAATGGTGGCTAACGGAATCGTGTCGCAGTCTTGGTATGAGGAAAGCGCTGCCCATATCCGCTCTTGAGCATCTACCGCTGCGACGTTCGCTAGCGACTGCGTGTAGCCTGCACTAGCGCTTTGCAGTGCTGTCACCTGCATCGCGGCGACGCCTATCAGCCCAAACGCTAAAATCACCAGCGCGATAAGCGCCTCGATTAGCGAAAGGCCGCTTTGCCTAACCATCTACCAGCACGCCTCAGGCAGGCGCTCGCCCCGCGCATTAAATTGAATATCGCTGTGACAACCGTCAGTTTGTGATGTTGCCGCCGTCAGTAAAAACCCGCCATCGTCCTCACCGCCGTCATCGGCTGTAATCGTATAGTTACCATCGGGAGAAGAGGGAGTAAATGAGCAGTCGGTATAAGCGTATTGGCGGGAGTAGCAGCGCTCAAGCTCGGCGGCGGCCTGCAGCAGGCCAGCATGAGCATCTGTGCGTAGCGAACGCTCAACATAGCGGGTGTAACTGGGGTAGGCAATGCCCGCCACTATGCCAATGATAGCGACGACAATCAGCATTTCAATGAGCGTAAAACCGTGCTGACGAGCTTCCTGGCGCCCAGCACGGTTAGCAAAAGGCAAAGGCACTGAACGCGCTCCTGTATCAGTTGGCCCATACGCTGAGTATGTCGCAAACCGATATGCTTTGCATCAGTCGCTTACAATCACCTGCTCACGCAGCTCTTTCGGCATAGAGAAGGTAATATTTTCTTCGCGGCCCTGCAGCTCAACAGGCACCTCTGCGCCAAATGTTTGAAGCTTATCGATAACACCTTTCACCAGCACTTCTGGCGCACTGGCCCCGGCGGTGACACCAATACGGCTAACACCTTCCAGCCACGCTGGCGCAATTTGGTCGGCATTATCGATTAAATAGGCAGGCGTGCCCATGCGCTCGGAAAGTTCGCGCAGGCGATTAGAGTTGGAGCTATTGGGGCTGCCGACGACCAATACCAAGTCGCTATCTGCCGCTAGCTCACGCACCGCATCCTGGCGGTTTTGAGTGGCATAACAGATATCATCTTTGCGTGGCCCCTGAATCTCTGGGAACTTCTCCCGCAATGCATCAATCACCTTAGCGGTGTCATCCATCGAAAGCGTAGTTTGGGTCACAAACGCCAGCGCTGACGGGTCGTTGACGGCTAACTTCGCCACGTCCTGCTCATCTTCGACCAGGTAGATCTGGCCACCGTGGGAAGTGTCATAACGCCCCATGGTGCCTTCGACTTCCGGATGGCCTTCGTGACCAATCAAAATACACTCTTGGCCGCGCTTAGCATAACGCAACACTTCCAAATGCACTTTGGTAACCAATGGACAGGTCGCATCGAAGACTTTGAGACCACGCTGCTCAGCTTCTTGTTGCACGGCACGGGAGACACCGTGAGCCGAGAAAATCACGATCACATCGTCAGGCACTTCATGCAGCTCTTCAACGAACACCGCGCCACGTTCGCGCAATGTTTCAACCACAAAGCGGTTATGTACCACCTCGTGGCGCACGTAAATGGGCGGGCCGAAGACATCTAGCGCGCGGTTGACGATGTCGATCGCGCGATCCACGCCAGCACAAAAACCGCGCGGGTTCGCCAGCTTGATCTGTATTGGCTGAGAGGACTCTGATGACTGCATAAAAGCGCCTTGATGCAACTTGCATCGCCGGTTAAATGAAAACGAGTGCTTAAAATCAGTGTTTGGTGATGGGCGTTACGTTCAGCACATCGACTTCAAACGTCAACGTGCGACCTGCTAGCGGATGGTTAAAGTCCACTTCCACACGGTCGCCATCTATGGTTTTGACCACGCCAGGCAATTCCGTTCCCGCTTTATCGGCAAATGACATCACCATACCGATTTCTGGCGTTTCATCACCGAAATCGGCGCGCTTCAGCGTTTGAATATTTTGCGGGTTATGTTGCCCAAAGGAGTGCTCAGGCGTGATTTGAAACGACCCACTCTGACCTGCGGCCATGCCTTTAATCGGGTGCTCAAAGCCAGGTGGCAAGTTACCGTCGCCATACTGGAACGTCGCCGGGGCTTTCTCTTTGGTGGAATCGACTACCGTGCCATCTTCCAGCTTCAGCGTGAAGTGCAGGGTAATTTCCATACCATCGTCAATTAGGTAGTCCATGGTTCCTCACTCGTCACTCTATGGCTTTCAATCACGCTGCTGTAGCGCGGCTTTCTTACGACGTCGATCACCCATTATCGACTCCCAAATTAACCCCACCGCCCCAAGCGTAATGCCGATATCCGCCACATTAAAGGCAGGATAGTACCAACCAGCGGCATGGAACGATAAAAAGTCCACCACATAGCCATGTACTAAACGGTCATACAGATTACCCAGGGCACCGCCAATAATCAGCGGCAACGCCACGGCCAGCAGTTTTTCATCCGCCTTAACGCGGGAAAGCCAGACGGTTAAGCCAATGCTGGCACCAATGGCAATCAGCGCAAAAAACCAGCGCTGCCAACCGGGATGGTCCGCTAAAAAGCTGAACGCAGCGCCAGTATTGTGCAGTAGCGTTAGGTTGAAAAACGGCAGCACCTCAACGGGCTGGGCGTAATTTAACAAATGGCTGGCGGTGTATTTGGTCAGCAAATCTAACACGATGATCGCCACCGCTAGCCACAGCCAGCGCAGCGGCCGCCGCATCGGCGGCCGCTGGTGTGGATCATTGGTGGTTAACGCAGTGTTAGGCATAGTAACGAATCTCGCCGCTGCCCTCTGGAAGATTGCTGATACAGCGACCACACAGGTCAGCATGCTCAGCATGGGTGCCTACATCAGCACGATGGTGCCAGCAGCGCTCGCACTTCTGGTGCTCGCTTCCGCTAACCGCTACTTTCAAGCCTTCAAGTTCGGTGCTTTCTGCGTTGGCGGCATCCGCTAGCGGTGCTAGATGGACTTCACTGGTGAGCATCACGAAGCGCAGCTCGTCGCCCAATTTGGACAGCGTAGCGTTCAGTTCATCGCTCACGTACAGCGTAACTTCCGCCGCCAAGCTGCCCTTAATGACTTTGGCATTACGGGCGTCTTCCAAGCACTTGTTGACCGAATGCTTCACTTCCAGCACTTGATCCCAGAAGGCACGGCCCAGCTCAGCGCCATCATCTAAGGTGCCAAGCCCAGTGTAGTAAGTTTCCAGCAGCACGCTGTCGCCACGCTTGCCAGGAATATGCTCGTAGATCTCTTCAGCGGTAAACGACAGGATCGGCGCAATCCAGCGGCTCAGCGCTTCAACCACATGATAAAGCGCGGTTTGCGCGCTACGGCGGGCGAGTGAATCCGTTTGGGTGGTGTACTGGCGATCCTTGATGACATCCAGGTAGAAACCACCTAATTCCCGTGCGCAGAAACCATGTACCTGCTGATACACATCCAGGAAACGGTACTCTTCGTAGGCTTTTTCGATGCGCCCTTGCAGCTGTGCCGCACGGTCAACCACCCACTGATCCAGCGCCAACATATCGCCAAAGGCCACCTGATCATTAGCCGGATCAAAACCATTCAAGTTAGAAAGCAAGAAGCGTGCAGTGTTACGGATACGACGATACACATCGGCGGTACGCTTCAAGATTTCGTCAGACACCGCCATTTCACCGGAGTAGTCGGTAGACGCGACCCAAAGGCGCAAAATATCAGCGCCCAACTTATCCATTACACTTTGCGGCGCGACCACATTGCCCAGCGATTTGGACTGCTTACGGCCCTGTGAATCGACGGTAAAGCCATGGGTTAGCAGCTGACGATATGGCGCATGACCATCAATCGCCGATCCGGTCAGTAGCGACGAATGGAACCAGCCACGGTGCTGGTCCGAGCCTTCCAGGTACAAATCAGCACGCGGGCCACTTTCATGACCATGAGGATGCGAGCCACGCAGCACATGACGATGCGTGGAGCCGGAGTCAAACCAGACATCCAATGTATCGGTGACTTTGTCGTACTCAGCAGCTTCGGCACCGAGTAGCTCAGCGGGGTCGAGTTTAAACCACGCTTCAATACCCTCTTGCTCGACGCGTTTAGCCGCCTCTCCCATCAACTCAACCGTCTTGGGATGCAGCTCGCCGGTTTGCTTATGCAAGAAGAACGGAATCGGCACGCCCCAGTTGCGCTGGCGAGAGATACACCAATCCGGACGATTAGCGATCATGCTATGCAGACGCGCCTTGCCCCACGCGGGGGTAAATTCGGTGGCTTCGATGCCTTCCAACGCCCGCTCACGCAGAGTTTTACCGTCTTTACCTTGAATATCCATGCCCACAAACCACTGGGCGGTGGCACGATAAATCACCGGGGACTTATGGCGCCAGCAGTGCATATAGCTGTGTTTGATGGGCGTGTGCGCCATTAGCGCATTAACCTCGCGCAGCTTCTCAACGATATGCGGGTTGGCCTTCCAGATCATCTGGCCGCCAAAGAACGGCAGATCATCAGCGTAGACACCGTTCCCCTGCACCGGGTTAAGCATGTCGTCAAAGCTCATGTCATGCTCACGGCAGGTGATAAAGTCATCCATACCGTAAGAAGGCGCTGAGTGAACGATGCCCGTGCTGCCCACTTCGGACTCAACGTAATCCGCTAGGTAAACCGGCGAGAGGCGGTCATAGAACGGATGGCGGAAGTTGATCAGATCCAGCGCGGCACCTTGCGCGGTAGCGATTACGCTGCCCGTCAGCTCAAAACGCTCTAAACAGCTTTCCACCAGCTCTTCTGCGAGCAGTAGCAGGCGTTCGCCGGTATCCACCAGCGCATAGGTAAACTCAGGGTGAACGTTCAGCGCCTGGTTAGCAGGGATTGTCCAAGGCGTAGTGGTCCAGATCACCACCGCAGCAGGCTTGGGCAATTCGCTTAGGCCAAAGGCCGCCGCTAGCTTGTCGGCATCTTCTACCGGGAAAGCGACGTCGATGGCATCGGATTTCTTATCGGCATATTCAACTTCCGCTTCAGCCAAGGCCGAGCCACAATCAAAGCACCAGTTGACCGGCTTTAGGCCTTTGAACACATAGCCCGCATCCACCATTTCCGCCAAGGCACGGATTTCGCCTGCTTCATTGGCATAATCCATCGTGCGGTAAGGGTGGTCCCAGTCACCGATGATGCCCAGACGAACAAAGTCAGCCAGCTGCGTTTCAATCTGCGCGCCGGCATATTCGCGGCAAAGCTCGCGGGCTTTATCTGCGGCCAAATGTTTGCCGTGGGTGGTTTCTACCTTGTGCTCAATAGGCAGACCGTGGCAATCCCAGCCTGGCACGTAAGGGGCATCAAAACCCGCCAGATTCTTCGACTTAACAATAATGTCTTTAAGGATTTTATTGAGAGCGTGACCAATATGGATGCTGCCGTTGGCATAGGGAGGGCCATCGTGCAGAACAAACAGCGGCGCACCCGCGCGGGCATCGCGCAAGCGCTGGTATAGGTTCATATCCTGCCATTTAGAAACGCGCCCTGGCTCCTGCTTCGGCAGCATGCCGCGCATAGGAAAGTCGGTTTCTGGCAAGTTTAGCGTGTGCTTATAATCCATAGTCCGGTCAGCCGTCGTTAGCATCGGCGGCGTTATCCGCCGAAGAGAAATCAGAAGAAGCGGTCTCACGCCCAAGCGGGGCCGAGGCCAGCGGAAGAGAATTCATGCAGCCAGTACCCGCTGCAGCAAAGTAGCGGCGCGCTCTGGCTTGATCGTGTTCAATTTGCGTTTTTAGCGCATCAAAGTCGTCAAACTTCACTTCCCCGCGCAAACGCGCGCAGGGGTAAACCGTCAGCCGCTGACCATAGAGGTCGCCTGAGAAATCCAACAGATGAACTTCCAGCGTGGGGCGTTTAGACCCCACCGTTGGCCGAAAGCCAACATTCGCCACGGCGGGATAACGCTGACCATTAGCCAGCTCGGCCACCACAGCAAACACGCCGCGCAGCGTTAATGGCTGAGGCAACAGCGGCAGGTTAGCAGTGGGCACACCAATAGTGCGCCCTAGCTGCTGGTCGCGTACCACACGGCCATGCAGCGAATACGACCTACCAAGCAGGCGTGCAGCCACGTCAAAGTTACCGCTGGCCAGTAAGGTACGCACGCGTGAACTGGATACCCGCTCGTCATCAACTTTAAAGGTGCGCGTGTGTTCGACACCAAACCCTTCCACCTGCCCGACAGTTTTAAGCAAGGTGAAGTCGCCACGGCGGTCGCAACCAAAGCGGAAGTCGTCGCCCACCACCAGATGCTTCACCCCCAAGCCCTTAATTAGCACTTGATCGATAAACTCGCGCCCGGTCAGGCTTCGTAAGGCATCGTTGAAAGGCAGGCACAGCACCTGTTCGGCACCATGATCACGCAGCAAGCGAACTTTTTCACGCAGGCGGGTAAGCCGCGGCGGCGCTTGATCACCGGCAAAAAACTCCCGCGGCTGAGGCTCAAACACCACCACGGTCAACGGCACCTTCAAACGCGCCGAATGCTCACGGCACTGCTGCAGGATCGCCTGATGGCCGCGATGCACACCATCAAAATTACCGATGGTGGCAACGCAGCCCCGATGAGCCGCTGTCAGATTGTGCAGACCTCGAATGACGTGCATGGCACCTCTTTTTTAAAAGCCTTTTTTAAAAACGTTTGCCGTCTAAAAGCGTTTGATTATAACGAACGCGCTGATCAGGTGCAGGGTAAGATTACGTTAGCCCTGGCATCACTTTTTTTCACCCTAACGCTGCCTGTTGGCGCATCAGCTATTCATCTTAAAGTGACGCAGCCGCAGGCCAAGCGCGGTCAGCCAGGCAAAATAAAGCCCGCCACCCAGCACGACTAACCCTGCTACCCAGCGAATGCGCAGCCACAGTTCAAAATCAAGCCACTCCTGCCAGTCGGGGGCAGCCAGATAAAGCGCAATACTCATCAACGCGCTACCGCCCACCAGTTGTACTGCGTAGCGTCCCCACCCCGGCTGAAAGATCAACACCTTCTGGCGATAGAGCAGATATCCCAGCAGCCCAGCATTTAAAAATGCCGACAGTGCAGTCGCCAATGCCAAGCCTGCGTGAGCAAGCGGCCAAATTAACAGCAGGTTAAACACCATGTTAGCCACCATGGCGATAATGCCTACTTTGACCGGTGTTTTGGTATCCTGGCGGGCAAAGAAGCCCGGTGCTAACACCTTGATCAGCATAAACGCCACCAATCCAAAGGCGTAAGCGCGTAGGCTCATGGCGGCCATTTGAATATCGGTATCGGTCATTGCCCCGTAGTGGAACAAGGTAATCAAAAACGGTTCTGCCAGCACGGCCAGTGCCAGCGCGGCAGGCACCCCCAATAGCAGCACAACGCGAATGGCCCAGTCTAGCATCGCTGAAAAGTGTTCGGTGGACTGCTCCGCATGACGCTTGGAAAGCGCAGGCAGAATAATCGTGCCAATCGCCACACCGAAGACCCCAAGCGGAAGTTCGACCAACCTATCCGAATAGTACAGCCAAGACACGCTGCCCGCCGTTAACAACGAGGCCAGCACCGTATCCAGCAGTAAGTTAATTTGCGATACCGACACGCCAAACAGCGCGGGAGCCATCAGTTTCAGAATGCGCTTCACGCCTTCGTGGGCAAAATTTGGCCACGGGGTCGGCAGCAACCCAAGGCGCAGCAAAAACGGCACCTGAAACGCTAACTGGGCAGCACCCGCAATCAACACCCCCCAGGCCAGCGCCATGGCGGGCTCTTCCATTAACGGCATTAGCAGCAGCGCCGCGCCAATCAGCGAAATATTCAGCAGCACGGGGGTGAACGCGGGCACCGCAAAGCGGTTCCAGGTGTTCAGCACGCTACCCGAAAAAGCGGTTAACGAAATCAGCAGCAAATAGGGAAACGTCAGGCGCAGCATGTCGGCTGTCATAGCCAGCTTTTCGGGGTCGCGCCCAAAGCCGGGGGCAAATACCCACACCAACCACGGGGCGCCCAGCATCGCCAACGCTGTTATTAGCGCCAAAATAGCCGTCAGGCTGCCCGCTACCGCATTCAGTAGCTCGCGAATTTCCTGTTTACTGCGCTGGGTTGAGTACTCTGAAAGCACTGGCACAAAGGCTTGGTTAAACGCCCCTTCGGCAAACAAACGACGCAGAAAGTTAGGAATTTTAAACGCAACGAAGAACGCATCCGAGCCGTTGCCTGCCCCCAAGAAGGTGGCAACCACCACATCGCGCACCAACCCCATCACACGCGACAACATGGTCATGGCACTGACCACTAACCCAGAGCGCATCAACCCGCGGCGCGGGGGCGACATATTTGCTTGCGGTGGCGTGTTGGCGGTCATCACTCAATCCATAGTGACTAAAACAAGAGACCCAAAGTCGCCGCTGGCAACGCGACGTATAGACACAAAAAAACCGGCCGCAGCCGGTTTTTTTATGGCGCCTGCCGGCTTACGCCGCCAGAGCCTTAATGCGCTTGTTCAAGCGGCTTTTCAGACGTGCAGCTTTCTTCTTAGAAAGAACGTCTTTATCAGCGATGCGGTCGACAACCGGCTGCATTGCCCGGAACTCTTCCATCGCTTTGCCATGATCGCCGGTGCTGATTGCTTTGATCACACGCTTGATGTAGGTGCGGACCATGCTGCGCTGGCTGGCTTTCAGGACGCGACGAGTCTCGGCCTGGCGGGCGCGCTTGCGTGCTTGCTTGCTGTTCGCCACAGGTATCTCCTTGGAGAATAAAGGTTGCCAATAAACGGCAACGGATTAACTATGTGTTTGTCGGTTTGCGTAGGCAAGGACACGACATTTCCGTCAGAATCTTTCCACAATAACCAATTGATTTGGAAGCAATTAAAATACTGCCAAATGGTGTAACGAGCAGTTCAAAATCTGCCCGTCCACGGGTCTTGTCTGAGAGGATGGCATAGTCTATCACGCGTTAAGCGGGCTTGCCAGCGCTTGTCAATGCTTTTCCTGCACGGATTGCCACTCACCCGTTATGGCAATGCCTGCCCCGTTGGCGCCAGAATTTTGCGCAGAAAACGGCGCGTCCGCTCATCTTGAGGGTTGGTGAACAGCGCTTCAGGCGGCCCTTGTTCGACAATTTGTCCTTCATCCATAAACACCACCCGGTCGGCGACGTCTCTAGCGAACTGCATTTCGTGGGTCACCACAATCATGGTTTGCTGCTCGGCGGCGAGCTGTTTCATTAAGCTCAGCACCTCTTCCACCCATTGCGGGTCCAGCGACGAGGTTGGCTCGTCAAATAGAATCACATCGGCATTCGCGGCCATCGCACGCCCAATGCCTACCCGCTGCTGTTGGCCACCGGAAAGCGATGCTGGGTAAGCATCTGCCTTATCGGCCAAGCCAATGCGCTCTAAAATCTCCCTTGCCCGAGCGTGCGCCTGAGCCTTAGGCAGCTTATCCACGACAATCATGCCTTCGCTGATATTTTCTAACGCCGTTTTGTTGGCAAACAGCCCATAGTTCTGAAATACGAAAGCGGTGCGTCGGCGTAACGCCAGAATATCGGCACGACTAGCACGCCGGGCATCGACTCTTAAATCGCCCACCGTGATGTGTCCCGCTTCTGGGCGTTCTAGAAAGTTAATACAGCGCAGCAGGGTTGACTTACCGGTACCCGAGGGACCAATAATGACGATAATTTCACCCTGTTCCAGGTGCAAATCAACGTCGGTAAATACTGGCTGCTGGCCAAAACGCTTACTGACAGATTCGAGGGTGATCATCGCTGGTACGCCTTATTCAGATACGTTTCCAGACGGCGCTGACCCCAGGAAAGCGCTTCCACCACCACCCAGTAAATAATCGCCACCAGCAGAAATGCTTCCAGATAGAGAAAGCTGCCCGAGGCTTCTTTTTGGGTAGCACCCATCATTTCGGTCACCCCCAGGGTAAACGCCAGGGAAGTCGCTTTAATCATATCGATGAAGTAGTTCATCAGCGTTGGCGTTGCCACGCGGGTGGCTTGAGGCAGAATAATCCGCCGCATCAATTGAGACTGAGTCATACCGATGGACAGCGCCGCTTCGGTCTGGCTACGGTCAATACCCACAATTGCCGCGCGAATGGATTCCGCCATGTAGGCCGAAAAGTGCAGCGTCAAACCAAGCACCGCGGCAGTCACCCCGTTGATGGAAATCAGCGCATTAATCAGTTGGGGCAAACCGTAATAGAACAAAAATAGCTGCACCAATAGCGGCGTTCCGCGAAAAAACGAGATAAACAGCAGCGCTGCGCCGTTCAACACCGGCACCCGCGACACCCGAATGACCGCCAAGAGGCAGGCAATAATCAGCGCAAACACCATGGCGATACTCGCCATTTGCAGCGTTAGCGGTAAATAACTCAGTAGGACCGGCAACAGGTCCCACATATACTCCACATTCAGCATGGTTATTCCAACGTTAGCTTAGTCGCAATAAGCAAAACGGCCGTGGCATTGCCACGGCCGCAAACTAAAGATAGCCGTCACGAGGTAAAGCCGCGATTATGGCTGAGTGATATCAGTATCGAACCATTTTTGCGATATTTCACCTAATGTACCGTTTTCACGCAACTCTTCCAGGGCGGCATCTACGCGGTCACGCTGAGCACGGCCCTCTTTATCATCACGAAACGGCAGCGCGTTTTCTATGATGGTGAACGGCTGGCCAGCCAATGCAAGCGGCAAGCCGCGCTCGCTGATCACTTGGCTAGCGCTAACGCGATCCATCACAAATGCATCGATACGGCCAAGCGCCACATCCTGCTCGACGTTGGATTCGTAAGTACGGATATCGATCTCATCGGCATTAGGCTGTTCACGCAGCAGTTGCTCGTAGTTAGAGCCCAGGTTCACCGCAACGCTTTTACCGGATAAATCTTCAACACCTTGAATAGTGTCGTTACCTGCCCGCACAACGACCTGGGCACCATCGTAAACATACGGAGCGGTGAAGGCGTACTTCGCTTTGCGCTCATCGGTAATGGTAATTTGGTTGGCAATGGTATCAATGCGCCCAGACTCCAACATGCCCGCCAAACCAGAGAAGCTTGCTGTCACGAATTCAATCTCATCGCCAGTCACATCACCAACGGCATTCATAACATCCACTTCAAAGCCTTTAAGTTCATCACGCTCAACGTATGTAAAGGGGAAATACCCCCCAGACATGCCGACGCGCAGCGTATCCGCGTAAGCAGCGGCAGACAGCACACCACCCACAACGCTAAGCGAAAGAACGGCAACGGCTTTTTTCCAACGGCTCACATTCGCCATATTCTTTTTCCTCTTTGGGGCACCTAAGCACCCTGCTTTAGACGTGGGCACCGGTTGCGACGTTCGTCGAATATCCACCAGTGCAATGAGGCCAAGATACCAGCAAAAAAGAAATAATAAACAGCTTTCTTAGTATTTTTTGGAATTTAGGATCAACCGGTGGTGCTATGGTGATGATAAAGGAAGTACTCAGCGTAATCGCCCAACTAACACCAAATCAAAAGAGAGCCGCGCGCCCTCTAAAGCAGCGACCCAAAGCGCCTTAACTCACTCACTGACTCGGGAAGTCTTTGATTAAACAGCAAGTCTAGATATTCACTGATACTAAAAGGTGGTTTTTTTAGGCTTTTACGATGATTTTGAACGGCTTGGACAACATGCCCTGGGCTCAAGGCCAACATATCCGAAATGAATTCATCAGGATGTATTGCCCTAATATCGTATTGTGCTAAAGCATGATCAGGAAAATCCTTTAAGTTAAACGTAATGATAGCTTCTGCACCGCTATGAATAGCACAGGCCAGCACATGACGGTCATCTGGATCGGGAAGCAATAACCCATCAATCAATGGCTCAAACCCTGATACCACCGCATCTCGTGTGTGCTTATCCATCAAGTCACGAACACGCTCCAACTGCGCCCAAGTTAAGTCGCTACGTTGCTCCAATAGATTACGCATCCATTCGTCATGGATTAGTTGCGACCAGCGTGCTCGATAAAGATCCGTCATAGCCAAGTGAATCAAAAAACTTCTTAGCGGGGCTGGATAAAGCACACATGCATCGTATACGACAGTATAGTAAGAACTCATCAATACCCCAGACCCAGCGACTGATCGAGCTCCGACAACTCCTCAAGTACTTGCAAACGTTTTTGATCTACGCTGGTTTTATAAGCCATCACATCGGTGTATTTGAGTTTTCGCCGATTTCCAGCACGATGATAAGGAATTCTTCCTTCATCCAGCACTTTAATTAATGTCGGTCGTGACATGTTGAGCACATCCGCCGCCTCCTGAGTGGTCATTTCAGCATGAACAGGAATTAGCTTTACCGTATTACCATCACCGAGCTCGGTCAAAATATCGATCAGCAGGCGCAAAGCACTCACAGGGACTTCAACTTGATGAATATGCCCATCTTTATCAGTAATAGCGACATGTTGTGTGGAAGCTCGCGTTTCAACATGTGCCGCAAGTTCACGACTGGAGAGCTTAGCCAGAGCAGCCTCTTCTTGGCTAGGTAGCAAATTAGACAACGATCCCATTTTCATCTCCTCAGGTGTCATATATGCCATTATGCACCCAGAAAACAATTTATTCGAATTTTTCGAAATCGTGACTGGCTGTTATCTGTCATCTAAGAACTTAAATCTAAGAACTTAAACCCAAGTAATAACTTAGGTAATCTCCCCATTGCAAAGTGAACGGGAAACGAGAAGGCGAGCAGCAATGGTGCCTCAGATGGCTAAACCTTGGCCTTACCAGAAATAACGGCTTTAAACCCTGCCTTGGTGATTGGCAGCTGATTGGCATCAACCACCTTACCGCCTAAACGGGCCAATGATTTCGCAAGAGAAACCAACCGCGCAAGCTGGAGCTTGCTGGGCGAAAGAGAGCGACCACTCTCATTCACCTTAATAGTGACGCCCTTAAGTAAGTACTGGCTATTATCATCAGTAAACGAAGGAAGCTGCCCAGGAGGAAAGGCGTTTTCAACAACGATAGGGTTACGTGAAGACTCCCCCATCACCGTAAAAGATTTCGTACTAGGCTCATACACCGCTCCCGCAGATGCCAGCGCTACGCTTAAGCGCTCGTTTAGCCCAGGTGAAGGGGTTTCAAACAGCACCTGCACGCCCCAAGACGTACCACCCTCATTCGCCAGCGTGGGAATATCTTCCGCTTCCGCTTTAGCGCCCATCGAAAGCTTTCTGGGCCGATCAGCAGGCTGGGAAACGCCTCTAAACTCGCCGCTAAGAATTAAATACATAGCAACAAAGCCACAAGTCAGGCTAACCCACATCGTACAAATCGCCACCACTAGCGTGAGCGTATACGTATCCATACTAGTTTCTCATCCCTGCGGCACCCGCAGCGCCTCCAAGCCTCAGTCTATAAAACATCCTGTTGTTGCTAGCACGGCCCAAAATGAGCCTGCTAAGTGATTATGGTAGAAAAGCGTGTTATCACAAGCCACCCTTGGTCTATAGCGCCTTTCAAGCTATCCCAACATCACTCCCGAATGCGCTACGCCGCTATACCCGAGCCCCCGCACCATCTCTCCCAAGAGCCCCCACCGTTATACCCGAGTAATCCACCACACCGTCATTCCCGAGTAAACCACCGCACCGTCATTCCCGAGTGGGGTTATCGGGAATCCATTTTGACCTTTGCCCGATAATACTCAGTTGCCTGTCTCCCCATGGATTCCCTCTAAGGGCATGCGGGAATGACGAACCTGGGGCGTCACCTCTGTGAGTGACGGGTGCAAGCTACCCCAACATCGCCTTAGTATGCTCACGCTGCTGTTTCACCGCACCATCTAAAATACCCAGCAGCTTTTCATAATCCTCCGGCATCTCTTTATCCATGCCGGTGTCTTCAAAGCGTTGTAAAGTGGCTTGAGTGTCCGCTATGACGGTTTGCAGCTCATCGATAACATGTTGTTGTTCTTCACTAGTCATACGTCACCTCAGTAAAAAAACCGGCCCCCAAAGGGAGCCGGTTGAGTGTACTACTTTAACAATAAAGCGTTAGCCAAATCGTGAAGCCTCAGATTAACCCAGCAGAGAAAGAACGTTCTGTGGAACCTGGTTAGCCTGGGCCAATACAGAAGTACCCGCCTGCTGCAGGATTTGTGCGCGAGTCATGTTGGCGACTTCCACGGCATAATCGGCATCCATAATTCGAGACTGAGCGGCAGTAAGATTGGTGGCGGTTAGCTGATTGCCTTCAATTACCGAGGCAAGGCGATTTTCAGTTGCGCCCAAGTAACTGCGTTTTGAGTCCACCATGCCAATCGCTTTATCTAAGGCCGCGAGAGGGTTGCGGGGTACGCGCAACCTAAAGTCATCGCCATTTTCACGAATCTGTAGACGCGTATGGGGAACTCCATCATCGTTAAAGCCATCAGCATCGGTTAACGCCACGATGCTGAAGTTGTTACCGCTGCTAACATTGCTTGGATAGTAAACCAGCACTTCAGCATTGCCATTTGATGTTCTTAAAACAACTTCATTAGTACCTTCTAGATCAACCAGCGTAGCGGTTTTATAACCGCCAATTACAGCACTTTCGCCGGGTAAGCTAAAATAGTAGTTGCCGTCTTCGCCTTGGCGCAGCACGTCCTCAAACTGCTGACCTTTCGCATCAGTGTACTGAACACTGACGTTCCGAGGGTCAATCGTAATTTCAGAGTAACCACTCACTCTGTCGCGCTCATGGCTTGCCATACCGAGAACATCTGGGTTCGTCTGTGTTGCTGTCGCAATAGCTGCAACCGCATCACCATTAGCGTCAACCGTTACGTCAAGATCAGCTTCAAAATATGCCTGACTGCCATCAGCCTGTTGGCCACGTACCATCCACTGCCCATCAGCCTCACGCTGCACGATGGCCAGAGAACCTAATCCAGTAAAATCGCCATTAAACGTTATATTGCTTGCATCCAACGTCGATAAATCTGTCGCTGGCGTTTCTGGGTCTGTAAGCGTAGGCAACCCAGACAAATTGATGCCGGCAAAGCCCTGAAAATCTGCTTGCAATACTAATTGTTCAGGTGTGCCTCCGGTTGCTGTCACGCTATTTAACTGAAAAAATCGCTCCTCACCGTCAATCTCTGCGCGAATATAGAGGTCGCCACTGCTATCCTCAGTTAGCTCGGCGGAAGATAGCGCGTCACCAGACGACGACAAATAGCTAACACTTCCTGCCCCTGCCAAACTGTAGTTCTCACCACCAAAGGTAAAGGCATCACTAATATCGGTATACGTACCCGTTTCAATGGTCGCCGAAGGCTGCAAGGTCGCTTCAACCGGATATGTCCGTACTAACCCCGCCGAGCCATCAGGCAAGGTTCCCATTTCCATGGTTTCTGCATAGCTTAGTGAAAACCCAGCCTGACGATAGCTTAAACTGCCATCTGCTAGCCGCTCTTCAAGATAATAAGTATCGTCTTGCTGAATCAACCGTTGATTAGCTGGAAGATCGGGCAAAGCCACCGCCTCAGTAGCCAACGCAGCCGAAAAGATAGGCCGAGGTGTGTTAATCGATACCTGACTGGAGTCTGTTTCGGTGTTGTGAGTCGCGGTTACCGACACCCTGGAAAAACCACCGCTACCGTCGCTGGTGTAATAACCAAAGCTATTGGAATAGTAGAGCGGCTGCTCTATACCGGGGTCAAAGCTTAAGGTGGTTGCTGGATCGTAGAGAGGAATATCTCTCGCTACGCCACGCAGGGTATTTCGTTCGGCTACTTCCCCATCAATACCGGCAATATTAAGCCCTTCTAACCCTAACGCCTCCACACTAAACCCAGGTGGGCTTAAATCAACGGCTAACTTTTGCCCATCATTAGCACCCACTTGAAGATCTACCTTGCCAGCTTGCCCTGTCATCAGCGGAACACCGTTGTAGTGCGCCGTTTCCGCCAGTCGATCGATTTCCTGCAGGTTAAAGTTAATCTCGGACTGAATAACATCGCTATCACGAGTAGATACAGTGCCATTCAGCCCCTGCACGGTCAGCTCGCGGATGCGCTGGAGCTTTTCATTAATGCTATCCAATACACCCTGGGCAGTTTGCGAAAGCGAGACACCATCGTTGGCATTGCGCGCAGCTTGGTTTAAACCCGTACTTTGCGCCTGCATGCGGTTACCAATGGCCTGACCCGCGGCGTCATCTTTAGCACTGTTCACACGTAATCCAGACGCAAGCCGCTCCATGCTCGTAGCAAGCACTGCTTTTGACTTACCTAGGTGGTTCTGGCTGCTCAGTGAGGTCAGGTTGGTATTGATAACTGCCATGTCGCCGCTCGTCTTCCATGATAGATATAATTAGTTAACGGCCTAAACAGTCTGAACTTTAGTGCTTCCTAGCGCGATGCGTGTTTAGGCATAGTAATAATAAAACCGCCCCCCAATGGGAGCCGGTTTAGTGCACTACTTAGTGATACAGCAAATGCTCTATCGAAACTAAGCCTCAGATTAACCCAGCAGAGAAAGAACGTTCTGCGCAATCTGGTTGGCCTGTGCCAATACAGAAGTACCCGCCTGCTGCAGGATCTTCGCGCCTCGGTGGGCTTGCACCTGCTAGACTTCGATCTGTTTACGAAAACAGCCGCCGAGCGTAAGCAAGCGATCTGGCGATTCGAGATGCACGATGGCACTAAGTTGCATATTTCGCTGTGGAATGTTTTGCAGATGAGCCTGATCAAATTGAGCCATCTACCGGAAGGCCCATTGCACGCCTGGAGCGCCTTCTTCAAGCACTGGCAGGAGGATGGGTGTTTTTGCCTACATCCAACATCACTCCCGAATGCACCGCACCGCTATGCCCGAGTAAACCACCACACCATCATCCCTAAGCAAACCTCCGCACCATCATTCCCGAGAGGGGTTATCGGGAATCCATTCTGACCTTTGCCCGATAATACTCAACTGCCTGCCTCCCCATGGATTCCCGCTAAAGACATGGGGGAATGACGGACCTGGGGCGTAACCTCTGTGAGTGGCGAGTGTCAGCTACCCCAACATCTCTCGTGCATGCTCTCGCTGCTGTTTCACAGCGCCATCTACTATATCCAGCAACTTTTCATAGCCCTCAGGCATCTCTTTATCCATACCCGTCTCTTCAAAGCGGTTCAGGGTGGCTTGCGAGTATCGTTGATGAGTTGTTGCAGCTCATTAATCACGTGTTGGGGCTTTTAGGTCCTCACACCAGAAGCCGTTCAAATATCAGCTCCTGGCGTTAATCCTGCTACATGAAAAAGATGGCAAGTTTATTGTGGTTGATTAGCATATTGCTCCCAGATAGATACCACCTTTTCCCGATTGATATTCTTGGATATCTTGAAAAGACCAGCAGTTTCGACCTTCTCAACTGTCTCCAAAAACTGCAGCACTACGTGATAATGAGGACGGTTCCAAAAATCATGTATAAAGATACGAGCATCAGATGCCTCATCAGAATAATCTAGAATATGCAGGATAGCTGACATGGTGCAGGCCACACGAAACCGACCATCAACCAATATGAAATCAAATGGCTGTGAATACTTAGCGATGGCTTGACTGTAGGCAGGAAACTTATCAGCCGCGTCCATTGATACGGGGAAGCCCCATGCTTTGGTGGCACCAATATCTACCGCTTCAACTTGACACTGCTCTCCCAGCTTGTCTTTCAGTGCATTCACCCAGTTGGCGTCACTTTCAACGCCTTGTACCGTTAAGCCTTCTTTCACTGCCCAAACCGTCGAACCGCCTGATCCAAACTCAAAATATTGCTTGGCTTTTTTCAGGCCTCGCTTGAACAGTTTGCGCTCAGCCGTTGACATATGTGGGGCATCAGGTAGCGGAAATTTAGCTGCTTCATCTGGGAGTTCTGCTTTGTCCTTGCTAAAGGTAGTCGACTCTATCTGTGGTTCTTGTTTTAAAGCTATCAATCCCTCTTCAACTAGATACTCCTCCGCCTTTTCTAAATCAACCTCGGCCAGCACTAAATATGCCATGTCTTTAATGCCGTACACCGTATGCAGTAGAAAGGCTAGCTTCGTGCGTTGGTTATCGCTTAGCTCAGCCATTCGTTCGTAACTAGGTAAGAATACAGCATCAGCACTATGCAGCTCCGTCGCTTGGCGCTGCTTTTCAGCTACGCTTTCTGGCAGGTGGCTGCGGTGTTGCTCATTGTTAAAGCGGTAGAAACGGAAGCCGTGGCGACTCATCCAATGCTGTACTTCCGCGAGGTTAGGTTGGCGTTGGTGCGTCGGCTGAAAGGCAATACGCACTTGGATAATAAGCGTATCTTTAAGGGCTTTTTCGCCATTTTCAAGAATTGCCGTGGAATCGCTTAAATGATCAAGAATCAACCAATCCAAGCTTTCAAGCCCTTCGATACGATCTAACGCAATAGTATTGATCGGCAGCTTGGCAAGCACGTTAGTACCAGACGGGCTAGCCCCGTGTTGCTGTCCGATAGGCAGCGGTTCCAAGGTGCTGCTCATTGCTGGATCTAAGCACGAATAAAGCGTTGCTTGATTGCCGTCGCCTAAAACAGCATGGGTAAAAACTTGCACATCATTGCTGCCCTCAAACCGCTCAGGATTTGTTACTTGGCTTGCTGGATCGAAGGTCACTATGCCAAATGAATTTAGTTGCCTAAGGGTATCAATGCCCTTCTCAACAACTAATCTTGACCCATTATCCAGCGCTATAATCTTGCTAGATAAGGACCATTTAAACCCGGCCGCCTCAGGCTCCATACTTTCTGCATAGACAATATCAACGGGTGTTTCTTCATCCGCAAACTGCGCCTGCCCAGTTTTATCGAACGTTAAAGCGGCAGGCTGCTTTCCTTCACAGTGGCGTTGCCAAATGGCACGCATTGCATTAGTAAAATGTTTTGCAAAACGAGGCGCATTGCATACGGGGGACTCTAATAAAACTTGACGAAGATGCTGCCTGATAGTGGCAAGGCTATCTAAGTCAGATGCAAGCTCCAAAACTCTTTCTCGATACTCTTGCCAAGAGTTCACTACAAGTTCTGGCATACCCGCATTGATCAAATGGGTAGCACTGTGGCGTCCTGCAAAAGTCGGCCCTGGGAAGGAAACTACCGGTACTCCCATTAATAAAGATTCACAGGTCGTTAATCCACCTGAATATGGCCATGGATCTAAAGAAATATCTACGTCATTATAACATTGAAGAAGCTCAATATGCGGGGAAGGCCCTTCGATACGCAGTCGATCGGCCGAGACTCCTTCTGCCTCCATTAAATTAATAATACGCTCACGCATTTCATGATTACCGAGTTGCATACTTTTCAGATACAATTTTGAGCTTGGTAATTCATGCATCAACTTAGACCATTGAACCAGCAATTTATCATTTAATTTAGTAGCATTATTAAAACACCCAAAAGTTATATATTTATTTTTACTAGCAGGCAATGACAACACTGAAGGCATGTAACGAGGAGGTGTGTAACAAATATAGTCATCGGGCAATCGAACTATATTTTCTGTATAGTTTTCGTCGACACCCAGAGGAGTTTCTACACTATCACTTATCAAATAGTCTATTGAAGACACACCAGTAGTATTAATTAAGCCACCAACCCACTTAACTATTATAGGAGCGGGGGCATTTGCAATAACCAATATTCGATTGCCAGCATTGTGCCCAGAAAGATCGAAAAGTATATCAATTTTATCTTCTAAAATCCTATTTTCAAGTTGCTCATCACTCATGTATTCAACTGACAAAAAAACATCTGCAACTTCTTTAAATCTAATAGTTATATGATCTTCGTGATTATTTGTAGAGTAAAAAAAGAATTCAAACTGTTTATTTCTACATCCTTCGAGCACAGATATAATCATTTGACCGACAGGATGGCTGCGAAAACCATCAGAAATCATTCCAATTTTTAACTTACGTTCAGTAATTTTATCCGTTTCAGGCCTTCTGCTACCTGTCGAAGGAGTATATCTAGTATCCCATTGCTTAATAATTTCTAAAATATCTTTCTCGGACATTCCGGGGTGATAATGGGCTGTGGTTAGCAGATTTGAAAATGCAAAACGACTACTATTAGGCAGCTCTAATGCTTTACGATAAGCCGCCATGCTTTCGTCAATGCGCCCTAAATCGTTCAAGGCATTACCATAATTATTCCATAGTGATGCGTAGCCTGGCGAAATTTGAAGCCCTTTTTCATAGCTTCTTAACGCTTCACTATGCTGATGTAAGGCGACTAATACCATTCCTTGAAGCGAAAAATACTCAGCCTTACTAGAGACCAAACGGCACGCTGTCTGTATATGAGTCAATGCTTGCTGATTTTGACGACGTTGGTGTAATAAATATGCCATGCCGTGATGTGCTTCAGCATAATTTGGTTCTATTTCCAAAGCTATTGCTAATAGAGTCTCGGCTTCTTGAACGCCTCCCAGTCGATATTTGGCTTCTGATAAACGCCCATAAACCTCATGATTAGCCCTATTCTCATCAATTAACTTTTGGTACTCAGCCACTGCTTCCAAGTACTTCCCACTTTTAAGCAGAATGTCTCCTTTACTTAAACGGGTAGCATGAGAATTACTAGGCGTTTCAAAAGTATTGTTAGCTTGCTTAACCAAGGAAGATCGACGAGATTTATGACGACTCATATATAAACTCACTGCTGGTAAGAGGACTCAAGCCATCATATCAACTTACAAACTGGCTTCATAAAAAAAACAGACCCTGTTTACAGGGCCTGTTTCGATATATCTACCAAAACCTTCTAGCGGCTAGGAGTTTAACCCAGCAGAGAAAGAACGTTCTGCGGAATCTGGTTGGCCTGTGCCAATACAGACGTACCGGCCTGCTGCAGAATCTGTGCACGAGTCATGTTAGCTACTTCAGTTGCATAGTCAGCATCTTCGATTCGCGAACGGGCAGAAGAAAGGTTGGTTTCGTTGGTCTGCAAGTTTGTGATCGCAGATTCGAAACGATTTTGAATCGCACCCAAACCGGAGCGTAGTTCATCAACTTGCTTCAGAGCACCATCAAGCTGTTCCATTGGGTTAGCAGTGGCACCACTTAAAAGGTCTTTAGCTGACAAATCGCCTCCTGCAACAGTGAAGGCTGCAGTGTTAGCTGTAGTCGTAATGTTAGCATCTGCTGGATCCAATGCAACGCGGAAAGTTTTAGCTGTACCCGCCTCCATCTCAAGCCCTTGCAAGTTCAAGGAGTTGATCTCAGCAGCATTGTTAGTGTCTACAACCACATCAACGTACCAGTTACCAGCTTCATCAACTTTAGCCGTGCCGCCTGTAGTAATTGCAGCAGCACCTACACCCAACTCAGTCGCCAAAGCAGCATCAAACGCAGTTACTGTAGTGGTATTGATGCTTGTAGCAGTACCGTATGACTTCTCGAATGCTGCTTCAGCAGCTCCACCTGCAGTAGTATCTAGATTAGTTAAGGCACCTTGCGGACCGTTAACGTTGAAACTATCAAGATTAAGAGTGCCAGCAGTAATCTTTTCAAGAGTGACGTCGATAGATTCACCGTCATTTGCACCTACTTGAATAGACAGGCTGCGGTTTTCAGCCAGCACCTTAACACCGTTGAAGTCAGTCTGCTCAGAGATACGGTTGATTTCGGTCAGACGCTGATCTATTTCATCTTGGATGGAAGCACGATCATCAGCAGAGTTAGTATCGTTTTGCGCCTGAACAGCCAACTCACGAACACGCTGCAAGTTATCATTGACCTGGTTCAGGGCGCCTTCAGCAGTCTGTGCAACAGAAATACCGTCGTTGGCATTACGCTGAGCCTGAGACAGACCAGTGATTTGGCTGCTCATACGGTTGGCGATGGCTTGGCCAGCTGCGTCGTCTTTAGCGCTGTTGATACGCAGACCAGAGCTCAGACGCTCCATAGAAGTGGTCAAGGCGTTTTGTGATTTGGACAGGTTGGACTGGCCAATCATGGAAGTAATGTTGGTATTGATCACTGACATGGTGTGATTCTCCTTGCATGAACACTGGCCGGAAGGCCTGCTAATCGGCCACTTTGTGCGCCGTTATTAGAATTAACGGCACGGCGAGAGGAATCTTTAGGGTGGTTAGTAAAAAAAGATGTAATGTTTGGTAACTGCAGGGTGAGAGGCTTACTTTTACTAGAGCAACAAAAGGGCGGCTTGCGCCGCCCATTGCAGGTGCCTCGCTTCGCTCGTTACACCGCACTACTAATAGCGAAGCATTATGGATTATTTCTTGCGGCCTAACTGACTATCCAGGGCGTCGAACTGCTGGGTGAGGTAGCTGCTCATGCTGTTCATCTGGGCAATCATCGCATCCAGTTGGCCGAACTGGGTGCGGTAACGGGAGATGGTGCCTTCAATGGTTTTTTCCATACGCTCGAAACGGTCGTCCAAGCTTTTAACACGGTTTTCCGCGCCACTAATCGCCAGTTTGACCACTCCGTTGTTGCCCAGCATCTGTTCGATAGTGGTGTTTAGCCTACCCGCCATGCCGTCGCCCTCGTTTTCACCGGCAAAAAAGTCATTGAGGGCTTGAGGATTATTAGCAACTAGATCGTTTAGCACATCGTCATCAACCTTGAGCTTGCCATCTCGTTGCAGAGTGATGCCTAGCTGGTTAAGCGTCGATAACTCACCGCCTTCTACCCCGCCGGTTAATACACTGCGCAGCCGAGATTCGATGGTGCGCACGGTATTGTCTCCCACTAGCTCTCCAGCGGTTTCGCTATCACCGGTAAAGCTAGTGAGTTTGCCAATGGTGCCTTTTAAGTCGTTAAACGCTTTTACAAAGCCATTAATCGCTTCGCGCTGCTTTAGTGTATCGCGCTCAATATTAATGGTGCTGGAAGCCGTTTCGCCGTCCACGATATCGAGTTCAGCAAGATTTAGCGTTACGCCTTGAATAGCGCCTTCAATACTATTTTCCGCACTACTAATCGCAATGCCATTAACCGTAAGCGCGGCATTCTCCCCTGGGCGCTTTGTTGTCGCATCTTCAGCAAAGGGGCCTGGCACCACGGCGCCACCGGCATCAACAAAACTAAAGCTTTCAATAGAAGCGTCTGCGCCAGTAGTTTTAGAGCTAAGTGCCAGCCGGTAGCCCGTGCCATCATTGATAATCGTGGCGTTAACACTAGCTTCTTTATCAGCGTTAATGGCATCACGAACATCAGCAAGGCTACTGCCTTCTACGATGTTGATATCGACGCTCTCCCCATCGCCAAAGGTCAGCTGCAGCGCGGTCGCCCCTTGTAGATCCAAGGCGGCGTCCCGCTCTCCCACGCGGCTTGAAGCCAGCGTGCCAGAGGTGGCCAGTTGGCTGACCTCTACCCGGTAGCTGCCCGGCAGCGCATCAGCGGCAGCAGTCGCTTTAATAGCTTCTCCACCACCAGTGCCACGCACATTGGCGGAAAGGCTTTGGTAGAGCTTGGGGTCATTGATTTTGGCGACCGCATCTTGAAACGAGTTCAGCGACGTTTGAAGTTGACCGAAAGCAGAAATTTTCGCCTGCTGCTGTTTCTTTTGAAGCGTAATTGGCGCGAGTTTGCCCCGCTCAGCCGCTTGAAGCTGATCAAGCAAACCAGTGAGATCAAGGCCAGAACCAACGCCAAGAGAGGTTATCGTCGCCATGCGGGGGTATTCCTCAGTGCAAAAGGCTAAACCACAAGACCCAAGCGCGCATGCGCACGCCCGTTTATTTAATAGCACTGCTATCGGCAGAAAAGCGCTCAACTTTAGCGCCTTTTCGCGCTTTCGCCGCTTTTCATACTTTTTTACTAGAAATGAGAATTTTCTAATGAAAACGCCTGCAGGAAGCAGGCGTTAGCGTAGGCGTTCAGCAACCAAATTACTTTAGCGACTATTTACGCCCAAGCTGAGCGTCAAGGGCATCAAACTGCTGAGTTAGATAGTCGCTAGTTTGGTTCATCTGGGCAATCATGCTATCCAACTGGCCGAACTGGGTACGGTAGCGGGAAATGGTCTGCTCAATGGTTTGTTCTGTACGGGTGTAGCGCTCCACTAGGGACTCCACACGATTTTCCGCCCCGGTAATGGCTCCTTTCACAGCCCCGTTCGTGCCTAACAACTGGTCTAGGCCTTGGTTTAACTGGCCTGCCATACCTGAATCGTCGGCGTCACCGGCGAAGAACGCCGACAGCGCATCCTGGTTATTGACAATGGCGTTATCCAACTCGCTTTCATCAATAGAAAGCGTGCCGTCCCGCTGTAGTGAAATACCAATATCACTAAGCATCGAGAACTCGCCTTCGATACCACCACTTAATATGCTGCGCATGCGAGATTCCACAGTGCGCACCGTATTATCGCCGTTAAGCTCGCCAGCCACGCCGGTTTCCGCATTGAAACTGGTCAGCTCGCCGATGGTACCCTTGAGGTCGTTATAGGCATCGACAAAGCCCGTAATCGCTTCACGAACAGCGCGTGTATTCTGCTCGACTGCCACGGTGCTATCGCCCTCTTCTTGAAGATTAAGCGTCACGCCTTGAATCGCCCCTTCAACCTGATTGGTAGGGCTGGTAATGGCAATGCCATTCACCGTCAACGCGGCATCGGTGCCTGCTTGCAGGGTGTTATCGGTGTCGGCGGCGAAGGGCGCTGTGCCTGCATCGGAAAAGCTAAAGCCGGTAATAGAGGCATCCGCACCGGTTTCGCTGGAACTAAGCGCCAGCCGGTAGTTGGTGCCGTCGTTCACAATGGTGGCATTAACGCCTGAATCTTCACTGGCGTTAATCGCATCGCGAATATCTTCCAGGCTGCTATTCGCACCGATGATGACCTCTTTACTGGCCCCATCACCGAATGTGAAGGTTAACGTTTGCTCAGTGGTCGTTAGCGGCGCGTCCAGTTCGGCAACGCCTTCAGAGGCCAGCGTGCCACGGGTAGCGAGTGTATCAACGGTGACGTTATAACTACCGGGCTGCGCTTCGCCGTCTGCCGTGGCAGTAATGGCATCGCCTCCCACATTCGTGGAAAGGCTTTCGTAAAGCGCACTGTCGTTTAACTCAGCTGATGCAGTTTGAAATTTGGAAAGCGCACTTTGCAGCTGACCATAAGCAGAAATCTTGGTCTGCTGGGTTTCCAGTTGACGCTCTATAGGCTTCAACTTCCCTCGCTCAGCATCTTGCAGTTGATCCAGCAAGCCGTTGAGGTCGAGTCCTGAGCCAATTCCGAGTGATGAAATGGAAGCCATAAGTTACTGCCCTTTTTTTAAAAAACGCCCAACACGCTGGCGCTGCTCATACGTAAGAATGTGATTTATTATTGAATACTATCGACCATTAAAGCCCAGACTTGAGCCTATTTGGCTTTTTTTACGTACGAAAAGGTAATGAATTGTAAAAGATGGCGCCTGTAAAAAGCTCAAAAAGGCATAATGCCATCCATCGGGATTAACACTTTTCTGTGTATTCTCTAGTGACTTACATGGTGAATTATCTAGATGACAGGAATATGTCAGGAAAAGGTCGGCGGTTGCTTTGACACTAACGAACTATAGACCTTGGTCTAACACTTACATTGCTTTATAATGCACTGCAACAAGCCCATTTTGGGGCTGTTTGCAGGAGAACGACTTATGCCTTCCGAGGTGTCACAACCCGCATCCACCGTAGCGTCTGCCGCTTATCATGTGCAGCGCAGCCTACGCCACTGCCTTTCTACCGTTGCCGAGCTGCTTTACGATAACGGCCATGTGCTCGAAACCATTACCTTGCCGCAGCGTGGCCTTGCCCGACGCGAGCTGGCTCATTTGAAGGGGCATTGCCCTAGTTGGAAAACATGCCAACGGGTGCTTGAAGAGAGCGGTGCCGCTGAATTTAATGATTACGACCGCTTAGTACTGACGTCTATGGGGCGGGAGCTAATGTTTGATATGTTTGGTCAGGGTGCTGCCGACTGCGCGTAATCGCGTTTGCTTTGCTCTGCACGTTCTAAATACGACGTTCTAAATACGACGTTCTAAATACGACGCTCTAAATACGACGTTTTAAATACAAAGCGCCCGCAGCCCCTTGAAAAAAGAGCTGCGGGCGCTTTTCTATTGGCGTGATGTGCTTAGCGCAGTCCAAGCAGCGATAGAATAAACAGCACAACAACGATTAGACCAATAATATAGATAATGTTACGCATAACGGCACTCCTTGCTTTTGCGTTTAAAGGCTTGCTCCAAAGAAAGCAACACCTTGAAATAACACCTCTAGACTAGCAGTGATTGGTTATGTTTGCGTAATTTACCCTTGGTGGGCATTAAATCGCTCTCTTAAACCGTGCCAGCAGCTACTACTAGTGTGGCCATTGAGAATATGAACAGTGAAACGACGCTTCTCTACTCATCCTTATGCCCTAGACTCATAAAATAAAGCGCTGCGGCCAGCGCCAGCACCGAAAGCGCGAGATAGATGGCTTCCAGTGGCGTTGTGAAACGGATATCCACCACGGCGCGGAAAAACTCAATAATCACCGCCAGAATCACCACGCGGGCAATTTTGTCCTTGAGTTGATCCAGTGAGCCTACGTTAAACGGGTGCTTGGGATAACGCACTTCCGCCTGATCGATACGGGAAACAAACAGCCGATAGATACCTAGCCCGAAGATCAGCAGCACAATCGCTATTAAATACACATCAACGGCGATGATGATGTCTGGCACCAGGGTGTCGTGGATATCTTGAGAGCTATCAATCAGGTAGTAGCGCAGTACGTCACCCACCACGGTTAAAATATCCAGCGTGCCGACAATAAACAGCATTAGTGAGCCCAACAGGCTTGGCACTACCGCCAGCATTACCAGAAAGCGCGAATTCCAAAGCGCCGTTTCAATCCGCCGCTCCCAGGGGGATTGTTCACGGGGCGTTTTGGGCGCAGGCGGCAGTGCTGAATGCGGCGATGGTGATTTCGATGATGACTCAGACGGTGCTGGATCAGACATGGTGAGTGCTTGCTCCTTTTAAAAAGCCGCCAGCTTAGGCGGCGCTAGGATGATCGTACGCGAACTTATAGCACGTTGATCAGCACAACCGTAAACGTAACTCCGGTGAGTAGAAAACCCAGCGAGAGCATAATGCCGTCTCTGGCGACTAAACCTAAACCGAACAGTGTCAGCGCTAGGCCCGCACCGTTGGCGCTAAACGGAATAAACTCCATCGGCGGCATGGCTAGCGCGATAAGCAGGCACATCACGGCGGTGACGCGTATCCCGATATAGCCAGTCATCCACGCTAGGCGCACACCTAGTAAGCTATCAATCCACGTGGCGGGCTTTTTCATGTAGTGAATAGCTTTATCGAATTTAGTTCGGGAAATCGAGCGTTTTACCAGCCATTTAGGTAACCAGAAAGTTTCCCTGCCGATTAATAACTGAACGGACGTGAGCAACACCAACGCCGCCATAAGCGTTGGCATACCGGGAATATCACCGATGATGGGCGCAAGTGTGATTAGCCCAGCAAGCAACAATAGTGACCCAAATGAACGCCTGCCCACCGCGTGAACCACGTCGTCTACGCTTACCTTGGCTTTTTCACGCTCCATTCGCTCCATGGTGTTAATCAGTTCGGTTAAGTTCGATGCATCCTGCCTATCATTCATTGACGTGTCAGCGCTCCCTTCCTATGGTTTAGCGTCTATCCTGGGGGCATTATTCAGCGTGGGGCGTACTTTCTAGCTTGCTGCGAATAAAGTCGCTATGGCTGACGTGCAGGAGATCTGCCAGCCGCCGGATACGGTGCTCTTCGAGTGGGTCGATACTGCCGTCTGCCCAAGCAAGCTGCCACATTAACGCTACCAACTCGCAGCGCTGCTCATAACCGTAGTGCTCTTTTATCAGGCTAACAAACTGGTAATGATCGACGGCGTCATCCACTTCTGCTTCCGCCAACGTCATTAACTCGTTAACGTCGCTATCACTTAAGTGGTAGCGATTGATGAGCATCTGCTTGAGTGCGGCACGTTCAGCATCGCTTTTATCGTAGTCGGCACGCATGACTTCACAGAGCAGCGCCGCCGTTGCGAGTTCTAGCGTCAGGGTTTGATTATCACGCTGCTCAGGTTCTGCCAGCGCGCGTTGGAAGAAATTGCTAATGGCATCCAGCACGGTTTCTCTCCTGTTAATAAACCTGCCACTTCGACTGGCGATATGACACTTAGTGCCCTTTACACCTAAGCGCCCACCCTCACCTCAATCCTCACTATTTACCCTCCACTACTCACTATTTACTAATCACTCCTTACGCTTCGCCAACTGCTCTTTTAGCTGCTTGGGCACTTGCTTGATAATCAGGCGATCCTGGTTTTCATCGTACTCAATGCTGGACCCGAGCAGGTGGGAGTCAAAACTGATCGATACGCCCCCAGCACGTCCGGTAAAGCGGCGAAATTGACTGATGGTGCGCTTATCCGGTGGGATCTCTGGAGAAAGGCCGTAGTCAGCATTACGGATATGGTCGTAAAACGCTTTGGGCTGCTTTTCGTCCACCAGCCCCGAAAGCTCTTCTAACGTCATTGGCTCGCCACGGCGCAGCTGCTCGTTGGCGTAGTCGACCAGGGTGTCGGTTTTTTCTCGGCTGGCTTCGTCGTCGTAGTCCTCTTTTTCGACGTAATCACTGAAAGCTTTCAGCAGCGTGCGGGTTTCGGCGGGAGCATCAATGCCCTCTTCCATTCCCAACAGCGCTATCAAACCATCGGCTAGCTTTTTGCCGCCGCGGTCTTTTAAAAACGACACATATTGTGCGCTTTCAGAATCGCTCTGCCACTGGGTAAGGTTTACCCGTGCTGCCAAGGTGAGCTGGCTGGTATTAAGCTGCGCGGCAGGCACTGCTTGGTGCTCTGCGTTAATGCCAATACCTTCCCGCTGATGAACTAAGCCTAAAAACAGTGTCTCGGTATCGCCCTGGCGTAGATGTGCGAACACTAAGTAGCCGCTAACGGAGAGCTGCTCTTGCAGGGTTTGCGCCAAGCGTTCGGCAATCGCAATAGAAAGCTGGGTGAAATCCTGCTCTTCTGCCATATATGCCCGCAGCCAGGCTACCAACGGACCAGCCTGCTCGCCCTGCTCAGCAAATCGCCCCCACCCTTTGGCTTTGGTGTTGTAGGTATCATTTAGCGAATTCACCAAGCTTGCCATTACTGGGTCGTCGTGGGCCGCGGGTGTTGACGCAGGTGCCGCCGTGACGGTCAAACGTTCACCATCTAATGATGGATCAAGGCGGTGCACAATACTTTGCAGTAGCGGCATAAGCGGGAGTTACCTTTTATTTAAGAGCGGTTTAGCTAAGAACGATTGATTAAAAAAACAAGTTATCAAAAGAGCGGTGTTGGCAAAGAACCGCTCAACAGGCAATCCGCAGATTTAGGGCTTTAAGCGATAACCGGTGCGGAAAATCCAGGCAATGGTGGCAAGGCTAGCGGCCAGGAAGAGCAGGATCATCGCCACGCTGGCCGCTAAACTGACATCGCTAATGCCGTAGAAGCTCCAACGGAACCCACTGACCAAGTAGACTACAGGATTGGCCAACGTAACGGTTTGCCAAAACGGCGGCAACATATCAATAGAATAGAAGCTGCCGCCCAAAAACGTCAGCGGGGTAATCACCAGCAAAGGCACCAACTGCAGCTTGTCGAAACCATCTGCCCAAATGCCGATAATAAAGCCCAGCAGGCTGAAGGTGACGGCGGTCAGCACTAGGAAGGTGAGCATCCAAATCGGATGAGCAATTTCCAGTGGCACAAATAAGCTGGACGTTGCCAGGATAATCAGCCCCAGAATGATCGATTTCGAGGCAGCAGCGCCCACATAGCCCACCACCACTTCTAAATAAGAGATGGGCGCTGAGAGAATTTCATAAATGCTGCCAGAAAACTTCGGGAAGAAAATTCCAAACGAGGCATTAGAGACACTCTGGGTAAGTAGCATCAGCATAATCAGCCCAGGCACAATAAAAGCACCGTAGCTGACCCCGTTAATCTCGCTGATGCGTGAACCAATCGCCGCGCCAAACACCACAAAGTAAAGCGAGGTTGAAATCACTGGCGACACAATGCTTTGCAGCAACGTGCGGCGAGTACGCGCCATTTCCGCCATATAAATGGCACGAACGGGGTAGAGATTCATGGGCGCTCCTTTACCAAGTCGACGAAAATATCTTCCAACGAGCTCTGCCGGGTGTGCAGGTCTTTAAAGCCAATGCCCGCCCGTTCCAACTGGGTGAGCAGCGCAGAAATACCGCGGCCTTCCTCTTCCTGACGGCCATCGTAGGTGTACACCAATTCATAGCCATCTGCAGCCAGGCTCAGCTCGTCTTGATCAAGGGACGCAGGCAGAGCAGAGAGCGGCGTGTGCAGCTGCAGCGTTAGCTGCTTGCTGCCAAGCTTTTTCATCAGCGCTGCTTTCTCTTCCACCAATACAATCTCACCGCGATTAATAACGCCAATGCGGTCGGCCATTTCTTCGGCTTCTTCAATGTAATGGGTGGTGAGAATGATCGTGACACCATTATCCCGCAGCCCGCGCACCACTTCCCACATATCACGGCGTAGCTCGACGTCTACCCCAGCGGTGGGTTCATCTAGAAATAGAATGCGTGGTTCATGAGAGAGCGCTTTGGCGATCAATACACGGCGCTTCATACCGCCGGAAAGGGTCATCAAACGGTTGTTGCGTTTGTCCCATAAGGCCAGCGACTTAAGCACTTTCTCGATATGCGCTGGATTGGGCGACTTGCCAAACAAGCCACGGCTAAAACTGACCGTGTTCCATACCGTTTCAAAGGCTTCGTTGGTCAGCTCTTGAGGCACAAGACCAATACGTTCGCGGGCCTGACGATAGTGGCTAACGCTATCATAGCCATCGACGACGACGTGGCCTTGGGTTGGGTTCACCAGCCCGCACACCACGCTGATTAACGTTGTTTTGCCCGCCCCGTTGGGGCCAAGCAGGGCAAAAATCTCGCCGCGCTGAATAGTTAAATCCACACGGCTAAGGGCTTGAAAGCCACCTTCGTAGGTTTTGTTCAAGCCTTCAATAGTAATAATGGGATCGTTCAAGGCGTGCTCCTCACACCGCGACAGCATTGCCGCGGTGCTTGACGGATGTTCGGCGCCATTAACTGCGGCTAGTGATTTCCAACAGGTGGTAACCAAACTGGGTTTTGACCGGGCCGTGTACTTTGTTCAGGTCACCGCTGAAAACGACCTTGTCGAATTCCGGTACCATTTGGCCGGGGCCAAAGCTACCTAGGTCACCGCCTTGGCGGCCAGAAGGGCAGCTAGAGTGCTGCTTGGCCACTTCTGCGAAATCACGACCGTTTTCGATCTCTTGCTTCAGTGTGTTGCACTGCTCTTCACTGCTTACCAAAATATGACGGGCGCTGGCACGTGCCATAACAAACTCCTAAGTAATAAAAAAAAGAACCTACATAACCTGTTGCTGTTTCATTTTGCCATAACCGTCATCGCGGGTGCGCTTCGCTTACCACGCGCTACAAAACCTATGGCACCTACCGTAGCGCGGTGTAACGAATCTCGCGAGGTACGAGCGAATGAGGCACCCGCGTCGTTAGCCACCAAGCGCTACAACTTTCCAACGGCAGGCCGTGAAACATCAACAGAGCATTGGCTCAGTTTATCATGCTGGTACGGCGTTAGGCGCTAGCGTTAGCTTGATTAAAGGTCAGCTAACGCACCACTAAAACGTAGCGCGTCACCAACACTTGCCAAGGCGCGTTCGTGGGCGCTTACCGAAAGCGGGCCTCGGCTACAGGCGACAATTACCCAAGGTCCCTGGGCTGACGAAATGCGCGAGGCAATACCCGCATCGCAGCTGCGACGGTACTGGGTACCGGTCTTATGGGCAAAATGAATGTCACTGCCCAATCCTTGTTTCAAGCGGCGCTCGCCAGAGGAGGTGCGGCTCATTACCGCCAGCAGCGTTTGGCGCTGCTCGGTATTCAAATCCGTCATACCCCCATGGTGAAGCGAGGCTAGCACATCCCCGAAGGTGCGCAATGTGCCTACGTTCTCACCCGTGGCTTCGTAGGCATCAAAGGCGCGGTCGTAGTTAGGTTGCTCGAAGGCATCTTGGTGCACGCTAAGGGCACGGGCTAACGCTACTGGGCGCTGGCTAACGGGATGCTTGCGCAGCGCCATAAAATCCAAACCACCTAAGTCTTGGGCATCTGGATGAAGCTGGCCATAAACGCCTTGGCGTACTCTAACGAGCTTGCTAATCGGCCCTATATGACCGGACCTTCCACCGCTCGCGACCACCATGGCCTTTGCCCGTGCATTCACTGCCTCAAGCCCTACACGATCAATCAGCATATCTGAGGCGGTGTTATCGCTAACGGTGATCATCTGTTCCAACAAATAACCAATAGAAATAGGCGTGCCTGGATCATGCCAGTTTACCGGGCCTGCGCCATCCACATAGTCACTGCGCGCCAGGGTAATCCGCTCATCAAGCGATAGCCTGCCAGCTTGGCGTTCGGCCAACACCTGAGCAGCCACCGGTACTTTTATCAGCGATGCCAAATACCATGGCTCATCGGCTTTCCATGAATAGGCTTCACCACTGGCCAAATTCTGCACATACACGCCTAGCTGCCCACCAAACACCTCTTCGATGGCGGCCATGCGGGCATTTAAGTCACCCTGCCAGCGGCTCTGTTTATCGACTTCATAATACCAATCTGCATGAACAGGCAGTGCTATTAACAGCGCTACGACCATGAGCCCGCGCTGTATCCAGTGTCGCAAATCGTCAACTCCCGTTAGTTTGCTCGCGCTTAGCGATGAGCCGCCATCCAGCGGGTCAACCAAATCCACAGCGCGGCACCGAGTATTAATAAGCCACCAATGCCAAGCGCCTGCGGATAGCTGTAGGCCCCCTCGCCTTCCAATAAAAAACGCAGTACTAGAAAAATCATCACGATATGGAAGATAAAGGCTTTGAGCGCATCACTACCGACGAGAGTGATCGGCAACAGTGCTTTCGCAGCGGTGGCGCCACCCGCTAAGGCAAGCCCAAGCAGCACCAACGCGCCACCCACGCTAAACAGCATAAAGTTTATCCCTGGCGGGTGTTTTCCCACATTACGAGCCACCGCCATCATCGCACCATGAACATCGCCCCCGGCGATGGCTATGCCATAAAAAGCGCCGACCATCAGCGCCCCCGACCCTGCCAGCCAAAGAATTAAACGGCGGCGTAAGGTGGCATCGAAATAGCAGCGTAACAGCGCTTCGCCGATCAATAAGCCAGACAATATTAGTGGGGCGCGGCTAAGCTGTCCCCAGGCATAGTGCTCTTCATGATCCACCAGAAACGCTTTTAAGAGCTCGTAGCCCCCAAAGGAAAAGCCTTGTAACCACGCTGAAAGCGCCGTTAATCCTGCGATGGTCGCCAAACGTCCCCACAGTGGCGTTCGGGCCCACAGCGGCAATATTAATGGCACCCATAATAAGGCAATGGCGTAAAAACCGAGAATCTCTACCCAGATAGCAAATCGCCCATAGAGCAGCGTATTAACAATATCGCTTGGCGAGCTAAAGGGTAGCATTTCGATAATAATCAGCGATTTATACCAAAACCAAACCTCAACGGCCCTTACCCATAGCTTTAATCGCCGCCGAGGCCAATCGTCACTTTGCGTGTAAGCAAGGAAGGCCACCGCCAGCGCTATGCCGAACACTAGAATAAATAGTGAGGACGAGAACTTAGTCAAAAAGTGGATAGGCACCATGCCCCAGTCGGGCACATGACGCATGCCTACTAAACCACTAACGGCATGACTGATAATCATCAGCCCAATGGCAATACCACGCGCGAGATCAATCGCTTCGATTCGTCCTTGCGCTTTAGGAAGCTGTGGAACCTCCTTCCAGTTCAACACGTCGGCAACGTCCTTGTGGCTGATGTTAGTAATAGAACTCTAACCATAGCCTATTCATTCCCTACGCCCTATCCTCACGCCCTATGTGGCATCTTTTAACGCAAAAATGCCCCGCAACTGGCGAGGCATTTCATGGTTCATCCGTGAACCGGAATAGAAGTTAACCCTTTAGCAGTCATGGGTTACCAGCCGGAATCATCTTCCTCTTCAGTTTCCCATGTGTCTTGCTCTTCTTCTTCCTCTTCATAAGTGAATTCTTGCTCTTCCTCTTCGTACTCAGTAGTTACACCTTCATTAGTAGCGCCTTGCTCTTGATCAGAGTCGAAAGAGTTGTAGGCGCCTTGCTCATCCTGGGTCGTTTCTTCCTGAGGAGCGGGCTCGTAATCATCGTTGCCTTCCATGCCAGCAAAGGCCAGCGGGCTAGCGATTAAACCAAACGATACGCCTAAAATGCCAAGTTTCTTGAGAGCTTCCTTTTTCATAGTCATGCCTCCTGGTATGGCTTCGCTTTCACTTTGGTTTTCGGTAATCAAAAAATTCGATCATTTGAAAACCTTGGTTAGTGGCAAGAACGTCATGTCTTCCTAACACTTCGTTCTTGCCCAATACATTGCAGCCGCCATACCAAGCCATGCCAATAAAATAAAAAACACTTTAAATACAGAGACTTGTACAAAAATAATGCATACCAATCTAATGGCGCACCGATCTTTAATTAGCGATTTATTGTTTACCGCTGACACATGAGCCCTGTTGCATCATGACAAACGAGGTTTGGGGGATTAATACCCCATCACCCTAGGCAGCCACGTGGCAAGGCCAGGTATCGCGATCAACAATAAAATCGTGGCCAGAATAGGAAGCAAAAACGGCAACACCGCTTTGACAACCTGCCCATAGCGTAGTCGCGTAATGCCCACCATTAGAAACAGCACCGTGCCAAAGGGTGGCGTAATAACTCCCACTGAAAGCGTAATGACCATCACAATGCCGAAATGGACAGGGTCTAACCCCGCGCTTAGCGCAGCAGGCACCACAATGGGAGTGAAGATCAGGATGCTCTCGATGACCGACATGAAACAGCCGATAAGCAGGAAAAACAGCGCAAAGCAGAGCAGCAACGCAATCGTCGGCATATCGATGCTGGCCACCTGTCCCGCCAACGCTTGTGGAATGCCCATGCGCACCAAAATCCAGCCGTAAAAACTGGATACCGCAATAATCAGCAGAATCACGGCGCTGAACATAAGGGTACGTTGGAAAGCATTAAACAAGTCGCGCAGGCTTAAGTCACGGTAGATCAGGCCGCCTAAAATAACCGCATAGAGCGAGGCAATGGCGCCCGCTTCCGTTGGCGTAAAGAAGCCCCCCCAAATACCACCGACAATAATGGCGGGCATCATCAAGGGCAGAATAGCGCGCTTGCCGGTTCGGACGACCTCGCAGGCATCAAACGGCGTAGGCTTAGGCATCACTACTTTGCCTGTTGCCCCGAGCATTACCGTCATTCCCATCAACAGTAATGCCATCAAAATGCCGGGCAGCAGCCCCGCCATAAACAGCCCGCCGATACTTACGTTGGCCAACCAGCCATACACTACCAGCGCAATACTGGGCGGCAGAATCGGCCCAATCACGCTAGAGGCGGCGGTAATTCCAGTGGCGTAACCCAAATCATAGCCACGCTCTTTCATGGCTTTAATTTCAATGCTGCCAAGCCCCGCCGCGTCAGCCACGGCAGTACCCGACATGGTGGCAAAAATAGAGCTGGCCACTACGTTAGCGTGACCAAGACCACCTTTGGTAAAGCCTACTAATGCCGTGGCGAAGTCAAAAATACGCGTGGTTGTTGAGCCAATATTCATAATATTGGCTGCCAAAATAAACAGCGGAATGGCCAGCAAGGTAAAGTTGTTGAGCGTTTGCACCATCCGCAGTGGCAGTAGCTCAACGGGCAGCCCTCCGGTGCCGGTGAATACCAACGCTATAAATGAAGTAACACCGATAGCGACCACGACAGGCAACCCGATAGCCATTAGCACCAACAGGCCGCCAACGAAAATTAGTAACTCAGTCATGGTGCCGTCACCTCTTCTTCGCGGGGTGCTTCAAGCCAGAAAACCGGGCCGCGCAGCGTTTTCCAAAGGGCGATGACCGCCATGCTTGCGAAGCTAAAGAAGATACCGTAGTAGAGGTAGCTGAAACTGATACTTAACGAAACAGTTTTATTGTTGGCGCTCATATCCGACATAATCCACGCGCCCCATGCCGCTAGTACAAAAAATCCGCAAGAGATCAACGAAGTAAGGCGATACTGTATATTTTTACCTAAGCTAGAGAGCTTGTGGCTGAACAGGTCAACCACTAAATGCTCACTGCGTACCCACGCAGAGATAGACCCAAAGCCAATGGCATAAATGGCCAGCAGTGACGCAACTTCTTCTGTCCAGGGCATCCCCAACCCAAGTAGGTCCCGGGCTACCACTGCAGACACAATGAGCAGTAATATCGCGGCCATTAACGTCACCCCCACCCCATCGCAAAGACGGGTGGTGTAACGCAACACATAAAAAGCGATTCTATCCGGCCCGTTTCTGGGCGGCATAGCTGAATCCACGGTAACGCTCCTGAGGCTTAATAAGGCTTAAATAGGTATCTTTTAAAACTACAACGACGGCCCGATAGGCCGCCGTTGTTCATTTAGCACAAGCAATTACTGACTTTCATTACCTAACGCATCTTCACGCACACCATCAGCCATATCGGCCATGACACGATCAATCGCAGGCAACGCCGCTTCGCGGAAAGGTGCCACATCCGGCTCAATGATGGTCATCCCTTCATCCTGCAGCGCTTCTAGATAGAACTCGTCAAGTTCACGCTCTTGCTCTGAACCGTATTGACGAGCTACGTCGATCGCCTCTTCGATCAATGCCTGATCATCGGCTTCTAAGCCATCCCACCAGCGTGAACTGGCCACCCAGCTCCACGGAAACTGCACGTGGCTGGTCATAATGATGTGATCCTGCACTTCCCACAGGCGGCGGGTATAGGGCGAGGAGAGCGAGTTTTCATGGCCATCGACTTGACCTGTTTGCATGGCCAAGTAAATTTCCGGCGCGGGAACGTTCACTACCTGGGCGCCGATCTCTTCCCACACCTCAAGCCACACGGGGAGCGATGGCAGACGCAAACGGAAGCCGTCTAAGTCTTCAGGGCTATTGATTGCCTTGTTGGCGGTCATATGGCGTGGGCCACGGTGCTGCAAACCAAAATACTTAAGCCCGCCTTGGTTCTCAGCCTGATCAATCAATGCCTGGCCAGAAGGGCTTTCCATATAGGCGTCGACTTCGTCCCAGGTTGAAAAAACAAACGGCACGGTAATAGCGTCATACTCTGGCGCATACTGCTGGCGCCAATTGCCGCCAGTGATAGAAATCTGGGTTTGACCTAAGTTGAGCAGTTCCAGCACCGCGTTTTCACCGCCGAGTGAACCTGCTAGAAAAGGACGCACCTCAAAACGGCCTGGAGCCTGCTCTTCTAGATATTCGGCAAAGCGCTCGACTGCTGCGCTTTCAGAGCCGCCTTCGCTCATGGTGTTGTTAACTTGAATTTCGATCGGGTTTGCCAAGGCAAAGGGGGCCGCCGTTAGCATACCCAGGGTGGCCAGCGTGGTAAGCAATGTTGTCCGCATAGGATGACTCTCTACGGTTGTCGTTATTGGATGTGGTTATGGTTATTAAGCGTGATACTTATCACAGCATTTTTGCTGTTTGATTGATCTTGAAACAAGCAGCCAAGCGGCTCAAATCGACGTTCATGAAGGCTGACTTCGTCAAATACGATGGCTAGAAACGCCGCTATAGCGCGCTAAACTACGCACCCTATTATCAGCATACGACCAAAGATGAATACCCACTGCACCCTTAGGCTATCTCAATGGCGCTTGTCTGCTGTTTTTAGCCGCGGCTTCAACCGCCATTTTCGCCAGGAGCTTTCATCATGCACGAAGTCGCCCCCGTCGTGTTTATTACCGGCGCCACTTCTGGAATCGGCCTTGCTTGTGCCCACCGTTTTGCCCAAGCGGACTGGTCACTGGTGTTAACAGGACGGCGTCAAACTCGCTTAGAGGCGCTCTATAACTCACTGAAAAACAGCGTACCTGTGCACATCGCTCAATTGGATGTCAGCAACCCACAAGACGTTGCTAACGTGGTTGCGGCGTTGCCAGAACGCTTTCAGCACGTGCATACACTGATCAATAGTGCAGGACTAGCGCTGGGTAAGGGGCCAGCACAAAACGCTGAGCTGGATGATTGGCACCGCATGATTGATACCAACGTAAAAGGATTAGTGACTGTCACGCGCCACTTGCTGCCCAAACTTATCACCGCAGGCCCCGGCTCAACGGTAATTAACCTGGGTTCTATCGCCGCTCATACGCCTTACCCTGGTGGGCATGTGTATGGCGCCACCAAAGCCTTTGTAGAACAGTTTAGCTATAACCTGCGCTGCGACGTTGGCCCCCAGGGCGTTAGAGTGACCGACCTCGCCCCGGGGATGACAGCGAGTGAATTTACGCTGGTTCGCATGAAAGGTGACCACCAGGTAGCCGATAGCTACTACGCAGGAGCGGAACCACTTCAGCCTGAGGACATCGCCGACCAAGCGTTCCATGTAGCCTCACTTCCGCCGCATATCAATATCACGCGCTTAGAAGTGATGCCGCTTTGTCAGCAGTGGTCGGCCCCCACGATACTGCGGGATTAAGCGCCGATTTGATGAGCTTTATAACGCTGAATGCTTTTCTGCGGTCAGCAGGTCCACCATGTGCCTTGCCGTAACAGGAAGCGTCGCGTAGCGGCGCACGCCAATAACAAGTTCACGCTGGGCCCAGGCGTCGCTCAACGGAATGCTTTTAAGCTGCAGATCACCTAGCTCGCGGTAGATCGTTTGTTCTGGTAGCACGCCGACCCCCATGCCATGGTGAATCATGCGGCAAATAGCATCAAAGCTACGTACCTGAATGCGCATTCGCAGCGCTCTTCCCGATAGATTAGCCTGCTCAAGCAATAGCGCTTGCAGTGACGCATCTTGCTGCAAACCGATGAAGTCGAAAGCGAGCGCTTCATTGAAGGCAATACTGCTTCGCTCCGCTAACGGGTGTTTATCAGGCGTTACTAGCACTAAGCGATCACGCCGATACGGAATTATCTGTAAGTCTGGCGCAGCCACATGCCTAGCAAAAATGCCAATATCGGTTAAGCCATCCCGTACAGCGGCAATAATTTCATTACTGACCCGCTCTTGCAGGTCGATTTTGATTTCAGGGTAGTGGCGAGAGAACGCGCTGAGATCTTGGGGAAGAAATGCGATGATCGCCGAGGTGTTGGAATGAATACGCACATGCCCACGCACGCCTTCACCATATTCGCTAAGCTCTGCCTGTAAGCGTTCAACATTGTCGAGTATGCGCCGCGCATGATGTAAAAACGCATGCCCTGCTGGGGTTAGCTCCACGCCACGGGGCTTACGGTAAAGTAGCGTTGCTCCGACCAAGCTTTCAAGATCGCTCATTCGCTTGCTAACGGCGGCAAGGGCTAGGTGTTCGCGTTCGGCAGCCGCGGTCAAGCGGCCTTCGTCTGCAACAGAGATAAACAGCTTGAGCGTAAAAAAATCAAAGCGGCGCAACTCGGCAAACTCCTGAAAAGTAACCTGACTATGCTAGCGCATACCTTCGCCAGTCACGAAACCTTTGTTACCCATTGCCTAATTGTCGCGCCTAAGCGGCTCACGCATGCTGGTAGGCAACAATATTAACGATACGACCAGGAGAGCCTTAATGCATGCTCCCGAAGCGCGCCAGCTTCCTTTAGAAGGCCTGAAAGTCCTTGAACTTGGGCAGCTCATTGCAGGCCCTTTTGCGACCAAGCTGCTGGGTGAATTTGGTGCCGATGTGATTAAAATTGAGCCGCCCGGCACCGGTGACCCCCTTCGCAAATGGCGAATGCTTGAGGAAGGCACCTCTCTTTGGTGGCACGTACAGAGCCGTAACAAACGCTCGGTGGCGCTGGACTTGCGCAGTGAAGAGGGTCAAGCGCTGGTGCGCGAACTCGCTACCGAGGCTGATGTGGTGGTGGAAAACTTCCGCCCTGGCACATTAGATAACTGGGGGCTGGGCTGGCAAGCGCTCTCAAAACTCAACCCACGATTAATCATGGTGCATATTTCCGGCTACGGACAAACGGGGCCTTACCGCGACAAGCCCGGCTTTGGTGTGGTGGGTGAAGCCATGGGCGGGCTGCGTTATCTCACCGGTCAGCCGGGCGAGCCTTCCGTCAGGGTAGGCGTGAGCATTGGTGATTCGCTGTCCGCGCTTTACGCTGTCATTGGCACCTTGCTGGCACTGCAAGAACGCAACCGCAGCGGCCTGGGACAAGAGATCGACGTGGCGCTGTATGAGTCGGTATTTGCCATGATGGAGAGCCTACTGCCGGAATTCGATGCCAGCGGCCAAGTGCGCGAACCTAGCGGCAGCGCCCTCCCCGGCATTACGCCTTCTAACGCCTACCGCTGCCTGGGAGGCGATTACGTATTGATTGCCGGTAACGGCGACAGCATTTTTAAACGCTTGATGGGCGTGATTGGCCGTGATGATCTGGCCAACGACCCCGCGCTAGCCCACAACGATGGCCGCAGCCAGCAGGCTGAAATGATCGACGCAGCGATTCAAGCGTGGTCTGAAGAGCGCCCAAGAGAGGCGATTCTTAAAGCGCTGGATGAGGCGCGTGTGCCAGCGGGCTATCCGTACACCGCCGAAGATATTGCCTTTGACCCCCATTACTTGGCGCGGGAAATGATTCAAACCTTCACCCGCCCCAACGGCAAACCATTAAAAGTACCCGGTGTACTGCCCAAACTTAGCGCTACCCCAGGGCGACTCGGCGATGGCGGTCCGGCGCTTGGCCAGCATACCGATGACGTGTTGGATGAGCTGGGCATTGACCAGGAAACCCGTGCCAAGCTGCGTCAAGCGGGCATTATCTAAGGAGAGCGCTATGCATAATTCCACGAGCCAACCCGTGCTCTGTCCCACAGCACCTTGTCCTACAAAAATAGAAATTAATGAAGTCGCCCCGCGTGACGGCCTGCAGATTGAAGCGCGCTTTGTCCCCACAGACGATAAGATCCGCTGGATCGACGCACTCTCCACCACCGGCCTGCGGCGCATCGAGGCCACCTCGTTTACGTCCCCCAAAGCGATTCCTAATCTGCGCGATGCTGCGGATGTTGTCACTGGCATTCAGCGCCGGGCAGGCGTCGATATCAGCGTATTAGTGCCTAACCTTAAGAGCATGGAGCGCGCGCTTGCCTGCCAGGTGGATGAGATTAATTTAGTGATGTCGGCAAGCGATAGCCATGGCCTGGCGAACCTGCGCATGACACCAGAGCAGTCGCTTGAGCAATTTGCCGCGATTGTGGAGGCCTGCCAAGGCAGCGACGTATTTATCAACGCCTCGCTTTCGACCGCCTTTGGCTGCCCGTTTGAAGGCGAGGTGCCTGAAACACGGGTGCTTACGCTGGTGGAACAACTGATCGCGCGGGGCATTCAGGGCGTCACGCTATGCGACACCACGGGCATGGCCAACCCTGCCCAGGTGAGGCGCCTGTGTGACGCCGTGCTTGAGCAATGGCCGGAAACGCCGTTCACGCTGCACTTTCACAACACGCGTGGCATGGGCTTAGCCAACGCGCTGGCGGCGTGGCAGGCGGGCATTAACCGCTTTGATGCGTCGTTAGGCGGGCTGGGGGGCTGCCCTTTTGCCCCAGGCGCTAGCGGTAATGTATGCACCGAAGACTTAGTGCATATGTTTGCAGCGATGGGGGTCGATACGGGCGTCGATCTAGATGCGCTGCTTGACGTTGCCGCCACCCTGCCGACACTTATCGGCCACGACGTGCCCGGACAAGTAGTAAAAGCCGGGAAGTCATCCCGGCGTTATGCTATGCCCGAGCGTTAGTCTTACGCCGGCCCAATCACATGCTTCACTTCCAGGTAGGCACTTAGCCCCCAGGGGCCAAGTTCACGCCCAATGCCGCTACGCTTGAAGCCGCCCCAGGCGGTGTCAGGCAACACCAGCTGCGCGCTGTTGTACCAAATGCTACCGGCTTTTAGCTGGCGACCAATGCGCTTTGCCCGCTCAGGATCACCGCTAATCACCGTCGCAGCTAATCCATAAACGCTATCGTTGGCGAGTTTAATCGCCTCTGCTTCGCTGGTAATGCTGCGTGCGCAGAGCAATGGGCCAAAAATCTCCTCTTGCCACAAGCGGCTTTCCAGCGGCACATCACGATAAAGCGTCGGCGCTAAAAAGTAGCCCTGCGTGGGTAACGTGCGATGGGTAATATCGCGCACTGCCGTTAGGCCTTCTTGCGCTGCTAAGTCTAAATAGCGTTGTACCGCATCGCGTTGCTTAGCGCTGGTCAACGGTCCTAAGTCAGTGCCTTCAGCCAGTGGGTCGCCCAGGGTTAGCGCATCCATCCGCTCAGCTAATGCGGTGTAGAGTGCTTCTGCTACGTTTTCATGTACCAGTAAGCGCGAAGTCGCTGAACAGATTTGCCCGGCATTAAAGTAGATACCCGCCATTACCCAGTCGGCGGCTTGGGCTGGGTCGGCGTCTTCCATTACCAGGATCGGCGATTTTCCACCTAGCTCTAGGGAGACACTGGCAGTGCGAACGGCAGCAGCTTGCATAACGGCTTCGCCGACTCTGTTACTGCCCGTAAAAGAGATTTTATCTACACCTGGGTGATTGGTTAGCGGTGCGCCAATGCCCTCGCCATCGCCGTTAAGCAGATTCAGTACACCGGCTGGCAGACCAATTTCCAGGGCAATTTCTGCCAGTGCCAACTCGGGGAGCGGCGTCACCTCTGACGGTTTGAGCACTGCGGTGCAGCCTGCCGCCAACGCGGGCGCCAGCTTCCAGGCGCTTGTCACCAGCGGGAAGTTCCAGGGGGCAATCAACCCCACGACGCCCACAGGGTCATGATACGTACGCGCCTCAACGCCCTCCATTTCCACACTAACCAACTCGCCTTGGCGGGCATCCAGTGCTTTGGCCTGCTTAGCGTAATAGCGATAACAGGCAATCGCGTCGTCCAGGTCAATGCCTGCTTCAGCTAGCGGTTTACCGTTATTAGTGGCTGACAGGGTGATTAGCGCTTCTCGACGAGCCTCCAACGCATCGGCAAAGCTATCTAGGTACTTTGCACGCGCAGCTCCACCCAGCGCTTGCCAAGCAGGTTGTGCTTGCTGAGCAGCTTTAACGGCAGCGTCGACATCTGCCGCGTCCCCCGCCGTGACCTGAGCAATGCGCTCTTCGCGATAAGGGTTCATCACATCGAGCATGCGCGTGCCTGTTGAGGCAACCCATTGGTTGTTGATGAACTGCTGATTGATAACTTGCTGGTTGAGTAACGGCATCTACGTATCCTGGTCGGAAATTCTGCACGCACGCTGCCAAGCAGCCGCGTCTATTTCAATGAGTAACGGGCCACTTGAAACGCGCTTAGCGAGTGAGTTTGCAAGCTCCTCAGGGCTTTCAACCCGCACGCTTGGGCAACCAAACCCTTCGGCCAAGGTAAGAAAGTTGGGGGCTTTAATATCCACGCCCAAACGAGCCACACCGTTGGCATCCATATAGCGGCGAATTTCTTCGTAGCCTGCGTTGTGCCACAGCACAATCACCACCGGCAGGCGTTCCTCTACTGCGGTAGCAAGCTCAGCAAGGGTGAACATCACCCCACCATCACCAACAAGCGCCACCACGGGTAGATCAGCACGAGCTAACTGCGCACCTAACGCCGCCGGCAGCCCATAGCCCAAAGTGCCGTAGCCAGTAGAAGCATTGAAGTAGCGTCTTGGCGCTGGCTGGCTGACTAGGTGGTTGCCCGCATACACCGGTGCGGTAGAATCGCCCACCAAAATCGCCTCGGGCAGATGGTCAGCCAGGGTTTTATAAAGCGGTACGAAGTCGCTAAAAGCCGGATCATTAACCAGATTCAGTGCTCCCAACGTAGTGGCAGTTCGTTCAACACCGCGTTCCACACCGTGGCGCTGCAAAGGTTCGGGGAAATGAGCGAGTAGAAGCGCTAGGCAACGTCCGGCATCGCCTACTAAACCAAGCGTTGTATGCTGGTTACGCACCAGTTGTTCAGGGTCGAGGTCAATACGAATCAGCTTACCGTTGAGGTGAAAGCCACCATCAAACACGACATCGTAGTCGGTCTCGCCAAGCTCGGTACCCACCGCCAAAATCACATCGGCGCTGGCCGCCAGTTCGCGCACTGCTGGCAGCGCTGCGTTAGCACCCAAATCTAACGGGTGGTCGCGTCCCAGCAGTCCTTTGGCGTTGATAGTCGTCACCGTAGGGGCATCAAGCCTCTCTACCAGTGCCCGCGCTGCCTCTGGCGCTGCCACACAGCCACCACCTAACAGCAGCAAGGGTTGCTTCGCGGCCTTTAACAAACGGGCAGCTTCGGCAAGCCCTTCTGGATCAGGCGCTGCTCGGTAAAGCGTTGGCGCTTGCCAACTGTCCGGTACCTTCACCGGCGCATTGAACAGATCAATCGGAATTTCAATATGCACCGGGCCTGGGCGCGCACCGCTGAACACGGCAAAGGCGCGGGCCAGCACATCAGGCAGCGTATTAGCATCTAATAGTGTGTGGCTAAAGCGTGCCACGCCGCTAATCATCTGCTGCTGGCTGGGCAGCTCATGCAGCCGACCTTGGCCTAGCCCCAGCGTATCCCGACGGTTAACGCTGGAGATCACCAGCATGGGAATGGAGTCTGCTAATGCTTGGCCCATCGCAGTGGCAATATTGGTCATTCCCGGACCAGTGATAATAAGACATACCCCAGGCTGACCGCTGGCGCGGGCATAGCCGTCGGCCATAAACCCTGCGCCCTGCTCATGGCGCGGGGTTATATGCTGCACGTCGCTGCCTTCCAGCCCACGATAAAGCTCTACCGTATGCACGCCCGGAATACCGAACAGAGTTCGAACGCCATAGGTTTCGCGCAGTAGGCGGATCAACAGTTCGGCACAGGTCATGGTTGAGTGATTGCGCATTGCGTCAGCGTTCATGACAGGCCCTCTCAGAAGAAAAATGTATGGGCCATAAAGGCGATGATCGGTAGTGTAATCGCGGTACGCAGCAAGAAAACCACTGCCAGTTCCCAGAACTTGATGGGGATTTTCGATTTGAGTAGCAGCGCACCAATTTCCGACATATACACCAGCTGTGTCATTGACAAGCAAGCGATCACAAAACGGGTCAGCTCGCTTTCAACATTCGTCGCTAGCACCGCTGGTAAGAACATATCGGCAAACCCGACCAACGTCGCTGGAGCAGCCGCTTGCGCTTCAGGGATACGCAGCAACTCAAGCACCGGCACCATGGGGTAAGAGAGCCAGGTAAACAGCGGAGTAAACTCGGCTAAAATCAGCGCGACGGTGCCGATGGCAAATACCAAAGGCAGCAGTGTCAAAAAGATATCAATCACGTTGAGTAGTGCTAAACGCACCAACTCTTTTGGCCCTGGCGCATCCGCTGCCCGGCGAGTTGCCTGGAGCAAGCTGTAACGAAACAGCCCTACATTTTCGGTGCGCTTCTCGCTTAACTGGCAGCCAACGGGCTCGTAGTAGTCGTTAGATTTTAGCGATAGAGGGGGAATTCGCGCCACGATGATGGCAGCAATCAGCCCTGACACGACTACCGTAAAGTAGAACTGTACGAAGAGATGATTGATATCAACAAAGTTCGTAACCAGTAGACTAAACGCGATGGAAGCCACTGAAAAGTTAGTCGCAATGACCGATGCCTCGCGAGCATTGTAATAACCCTGTTCATACTGTTGGGCGGTGATCAATACACCCACGGTGCCTGACCCCATCCAAGAAGCCGTTGCATCGATAGCGCTGCGTCCAGGAAGATTAAAAATCACCCGAAACGGCTTACGCACCATGGTGCCGATAAATTCCATAAAACCAAATTCGACCAAAAACGGTAGCAGAATCGCCGCAAAGAAGAAGAACGTCAGTAGCACCGGCGCCAAATCATTGAGCATTACGCCGCCAGTAAACGGTGCCGTCACAAATTCTGGGCCGACTTGGAAAAAGGTCATGACGACAAAGATGGCACCTAAGATGCGCATCACTACCCAAATAGTGTCTACGTCAAACATCTCTTGAAAGTGCCCACGTTGCGCCCAGTTAGGCTTTGCCACTTTAACGTAAAGCGTTATCACTACGGACAGACATAGGACTAGCATGGCAATGGCAGGTAGTGCAGAACCAAGCAGCGACTGCAACCCATCGGCCATTAGGCCCATGCCAATATTAATCGTTCCTCCCACTTGAAAAGGCACCAAAAACAAGAGGACGCCAATTAAGGAGGGAATCAAAAACTTCAGCAAATGGGCACGATGAATTGGAGCCGACGGCTCGGCATCATCCAATTTTACTTGAGAGAAAGACATACGGTTCACCTATTAGAAGTGATTATTGGAGGTGGGCTGGTGGCGTCCTGGCAGGCAATAAGCAGCCTGCCATTTCTCTGACCATTAGCGCTTTGTCAGGTAAGCGCTTTTATTTATTAGCTATTTCAGGACAGCTTAATCACTGTGTTTCACGCCCGGCAGCACGCAGAGCATTTCGTACAGCAGTGTGGCGCCCATCAATGCGGTATTACCGCTGGGATCATAAGGAGGCGACACTTCCACTAGATCACAGCCGACGATGTTCAAGCCTGCCGCACCGCGCACAATTTCTAGCCCTTGCGCTGAGGTCAGTCCGCCCATCTCTACCGTTCCCGTTCCTGGCGCAACAGAAGGATCCAAGCCATCGATATCGAAGCTGATATAGACAGGCACATCGCCCATCTGCTCGCGCACTTCTTCCATCAAGGGAGCAAGCGAGCGATGCCAGCACTCTTCAGCGGGAACAACGCGGAAACCCTGGCTTCGGCACCAATCAAAATCTTCGGCGGCATAACCGGTACCACGAAGGCCGATTTGCACCACTTTGCCGTTGGCTAACAGGCCTTCTTCCTGGGCACGGCGAAACGGCGTGCCATGGGCAATCGGCTCACCGAACATGTGCTCGTTTACATCGGCATGGGCATCAATATGGATCAGCCCCACTGGCCCATGTTTTTTGGCAATGGCACGTAAAATGGGCAGTGTCAGGGTGTGTTCGCCACCCAACGTTAGCGGAATGCAGTTGTGTGTAAGCACGTCATCATAAAAGGCCGTGATGATGTCCACACTTTTGGGCAGGTGAAACGTGTTGATGGGCACGTCACCTATATCGGCCACTTGTAAACTTTCAAACGGGGCGGCGCGGGTAGCCATGTTATAGGGTCGAAGCATGCGAGATTCATCACGAATCTGACGTGGGCCAAGACGCGTACCAGGGCGGTTAGACGTACCAATATCCATTGGAATACCGATAAAAGCAGCATCTAAGCCAGCGGCGCTTTCCTGGGTGGGTAAACGCATCATGGTGGCTGGCCCACCAAAGCGCGGCATGCTATTGCCCCCAAGCGGCTGGTTAAAATCAGACATACAGATCTCCTTGGCGTTGTTCATGTTGTAGCGCTGAATAACAACTACATTGCACAGAACATGCCAAGTCTCTAAACGCCCTAACAGTAGGGCTTTCAGCCATTATCGATGCAGTAATGAATCAAAATCACGTACACTTAAGTCATATATGCATCATCGATGCAAAAATGAATCACAGGTTGCTCAAGAGACAATCGCTATGAGTGAAATCGATAAGTGCGTGCTAAAAACCATTGTGGAAACCGCCAACGATCACTTCTTTATCGTCAGCGGAGAGGGTCGAGTGCTTGATATTAGCCCCGGTGCTGAGGCTGTTTATGGTGCGCCCCGGGAAGAGCTGCTAGGCAATAGCGTTTATCAGCTTCAGCAAGCAGGCATCTTGAAGCCATCCATCACCTTAGAAGTGATGCGCACCCACCAGCCAGCCCAACTTATGCAGGTAACAGGCACCGGACGCCGTGTGATTGCTGAAGCCTACCCTGTCTTTGTGAATGGAAAGTTGGAGCGTGTTATCAGCCGCTCCAGAGACTTAACCGATTTACAGCTCCTACAAGACGAATATGCACTACTCCAGAAGCGCTTTAGTGAGCACTTAAAACGTAGCCAAGCAGCCCCCGATGCCGAGGAGCAAGCGCTGGACGACGCGCTGGATAACTTGCAGGCGCGAAGCCACGTTATGCGTGAAGTCGCCTTGCTTCTCAAACGGGTCGCCCCCTCAGACGCTAATGTATTGATGCTGGGAGAGTCGGGCGTGGGAAAAACCGCGTTTGCCAAACAGTTGCACCGTTGGAGCCAACGCCATAACCATCCCTTTATTGAGGTTAACTGTGCGGCCATTCCCGAAAACTTATTTGAGTCTGAGATGTTTGGCTATCAGCCCGGCGCGTTCAGCGGCGCGGCTCGCCAAGGAAAAGCAGGCTTATTAGAGCAAGCAGAAGGTGGCACGCTGTTTCTCGATGAAATCGGTGAGCTTCCCTTATTAATGCAAACCAAACTGCTAAAAGTTATCCAGGACGGAAGCCTTACCCGGTTAGGCGATACACGACCGCGCAAAGTGGACTTTCGCTTAGTTGTCGCCACGAATCAGAATTTAGCAAAACAAGTAGAAGCGGGCCTATTTCGTCTGGACCTTTACTACCGTCTCAACGTCATACCGGTCACGCTTCCCCCTTTACGCGACCGCCGAGAAGATATTCCTGATCTCGTGGAAGCCTGTTTGAAACGCCTTAACCAACGCTATGGGCGACAAAAAATCCTGGGCAACCCAGTATGGTCAACGTTAATGGGAAGCGACTGGCCAGGTAACGTCCGCGAGCTTGAAAACTGGCTAGAAAGAGCCTGGCTATCCAGCCCAACGGATCAAATTGAAGCACCTAGTCCTCACCCCTTTACGGAGCAGCCCCCTGCTAATCTAGCGCAAACTTCAACCTCTTCGTTAGTCGCCGCCTTAGCACCAGAGGAAACCCTAAAGCAGTACCTCGCCAGACTAGAACGCGAAACACTGGAAGCGTTGAGCAAAACGCTCCCTAGCACGTACGCCATCGCTGAGCGGCTGGGGATTAGCCAATCCAGCGTGGTGCGCAGGCTTCAGCGTTATGGCATCAAAGTCACCAAGTGAATTTTCCGCTTGACACAACCGCCGTCATCAACCATCCATGTAAGTGTCATACAACGGCAACACCTTCAACACAAGCTGAACCAATAACAACCAACAGCCGGTGATGTGTGTGCTATGTCAAACCAATCGCGTATTCGCTTGGAACGCGTCACTAAACGTTGGGACGCGACTACTGCCGTCGATGACATCTCCTTCGACGTCACACCTGGGCAATTTGTCATTCTGCTCGGCCCTTCAGGCTGTGGTAAATCCACCACGCTGCGCATGATCGCGGGCCTGGAAGAGGCCAGCGATGGGCGTATTCATATCGGCGAGCGCGACGTTACCCGCCTGCCGCCCGGCGACCGTGGTCTGAGCATGGTGTTTCAGTCCTACGCGCTGTTTCCGCATTTGAGCGTTGCCGACAATATCGTTTTTGGCCTGCGCAGCCGCAAGGTACCCAAAGATGAGCAGCGCCAGCGACTGGCCAAGGTCGCCGAACTGGTTGATTTAACCGATTACCTAGACCGCAAACCTGCGCAACTTTCCGGCGGCCAACGCCAACGGGTTGCTTTGGCGCGCTCAATTATTTCCGAACACCCGATCTGCCTGATGGATGAACCGCTATCCAACCTGGACGCTCGGCTACGCAGCGACATGCGTAGGGAAATCAAAGCACTACAAAGTCGCCTGAATATGACGGTGATTTACGTCACCCACGACCAAGTGGAAGCGATGAGCATGGGAGATCGTGTGCTTCTGATGCAGCACGGCAAAATCGTCCAGGACGGCACCCCCGACGAGCTTTATAACCGCCCCGCTAGCGCTTTTGCCGCCAGTTTTATTGGCAGCCCCGCCATGAACCTGCTGCCACTAGTAGCCGGTAAAGATGGTGCCGTTATCGAAGGCGAACCAAGTACTCCCGTAGCCCCCTTGGACGCCGCTGGCGGACATCTAGGCATCCGCCCGGAAGATATCGAACTGCGTATCGCCCCCGGTTCCGGCGTACCCGCTAACGTATTAAGTGAAGAGTACCTGGGAGCAGATACCATTGCTTATGTGGCAGTGGGGTCGCACACCCTACGCGTGCGGCTTAGCGGCAAGCAGGCACTGACAGGTCAGCCATGTAGCCTCTACTGGACGTCAGAGAATACACACCTTTTCGATGCTGAAGGCCTGCGGCGGGATGACCTGACGACGTTCCCCTTACCCAGCTCATCTCGAAGCGTTCCTCGCCCACCGGCGGTGGGCTCTTTCCAACACTGACAGCAGTACTGACACTTGCGGAGTCTCTTATGCGTTTGCGTACCCCTTTTGCAATGACCGCTCTGGCAGCGGGCTTGTTTAGCGCCGCCCAGGTAAACGCGGATAGCGTCGATCTGACCATGTACTACCCGGTCGCAGTGGGCGGTGCACTCACCGACGTCGTTGATAATCTGGTGGAAGAGTTTGAAAGCGAATACCCCGATATCAATGTGGAAGCGATCTACGCCGGTAACTACGACGACACCCGCGTGCGCGCCATGTCAGCGATGGAAGCGGGTGAAACGCCGCAGCTGTCGGTCATGTTCTCCATCGATCTGTACGAGCTGATTGAGCAGAACGCCATCGTCGCCTTTGATGACCTGGTCGAAACCGATGAAGAGCGCGAATGGCTCGATGGCTTCTACCCAGGGCTGATGGAAAATGGCCAGTTGGATGGCAAAACCTACGGCATCCCCTTCCAACGCTCCACCATCGTACTGTTCTGGAACAAAGACGCCTTTGAAGCCGCTGGCCTAGACCCCGAAACGCCCCCTGAGAATTGGCAAGAGATGGCCGAAATGGCCGCCACCGTGCGCGAAGCCTCCAACGGCGAGCAGTGGGGCGTGATGGTGCCATCGACTGGCTACCCCTACTGGATGTTCCAGGCCTTTGCCTTTCAGAACGGCCACCGGCTAATGAGCGAAGATGGCACCGAGGTCTACTTCGACGACCCCGCAGCGGTTGAAGCGCTGGAGTACTGGGTATCATTGGCCACCGAGCACAATGCCATGCCTAACGGCACCATTGAGTGGGGCACCCTGCGCCAGAACTTCCTGGAAGAGTCCACGGCGATGATGTGGCACACCACGGGCAACCTGACCGCGGTACGCAGCGAAGCCAATTTTGATTTTGGCGTCGCTATGCTGCCGATGAAAACCCAGCGTGGCAGCCCCACCGGCGGCGGTAACTTCTACATTTTTGAAGATACGACAGAAGAAGAGCAGCGCGCAGCGATGACCTTTATCCGCTGGATGACCGCTCCCGAGCGAGCTGCCGCCTGGTCGATTGAAACCGGCTATATGGGCGTTAGCCCCGCCGCCTACGAAACCGACGCGCTGCAAGGCTATGTGGAAGAGTTCCCACCTGCCGCGGTCGCCCGCGACCAGCTTGAACACGGCACGGCAGAGCTTTCCACCTACCAGGGTGGCCGCATTCGCCGCGCCTTGGATAACGCCGTGCAAGCAGCGCTGACCGGCCAAATGACAGCGCAAGAAGCGCTTAGCCAGGCGCAGCAAGAGGCCGATAGCGTGTTACGCCGCTACGCCCGCTAATCGTTAGCCATTTTACTGTTCGCCGGGGCATGCCCCGGCTTTTCCAACTTGCGGTACTTCACTATGTCATTCACCAACCACCGCAAAATGCAGCTCTATGGCGCGCTTCTGCTACTGCCCGCTGCAGTACTGCTGACGACTTTTGCTTATTTACCGACCGTGACGACGGTCATTAACAGTCTGTTTTTACCCGGCTTTCGCGGTGCCCCCACTGAATTCGTAGGCCTTGAAAATTATCAAGTGTTGTTCGATGACCCGACGTTTTGGAAAGTAGCGCGTAACAACTTAATCTACGCCGTCGGTACGATTCCTACGTCTATTGCGCTGGCTTTGGGTATGGCGCTATTCGTCAATGGCAAGCTTCGCGGTCGGGGCTTTGTGCGCATGGCCTACTTTACGCCGACGATTCTACCCATGATCGCTGCCGCCAATATCTGGATGTTTTTCTATGCGCCGCAAATTGGCCTATTCAATAAACTGCTCGGTATGCTGGGCTTTTCTGGGGTGAACTGGCTGGGCGATCCAAACCTTGCATTAAGTTCGGTGATCGTGATGTCGGTGTGGAAGGAGGCCGGCTTTTTTATGATCTTCTACTTGGCGGCGCTACAGAGTATGCCACCCGAGTTAAAAGAGGCGGCTGATTTAGAAGGCACTAGCCGCTGGAGCTTCTTTTGGCGCGTCACCTTTCCACTACTCATGCCCACCACGCTGTTTGTGCTCATCAATGCGCTGATTAACTCGGTACGGGTCGTGGATCACCTATTTATCTTGACCAAGGGTGGGCCCAACAACGCCACCAACCTGCTGCTCTACTACGTCTACGAGAATGCGTTCTCGTTCTTTGACCGCACCACGGCAGCCACCATTACGGTGGTGATTCTGCTAGTGCTCGCGGTAGTGGCCACGCTTAAGTTCACGATTTTAGATCGCAGGACGCACTATCAATGAATACGACCACTGCCTATGCGCACCGCTCCCGCTTCTTCTCAATCCCAACGCTGGAAACCGTGGCCGCGTGGCTACTGGCGATTATTTGGATTTTTCCGCTGCTGTACGCCTTTTGGGCCGCCTTCCACCCTAGCGAGTTTATGGTCAACTTTGCGCTTTTCGCCCCGCTGACGCTGGAGAACTTCACTAACGCCTGGTCTCAAGCACCCTTTGCCCGCTACTACCTGAACACCTTTGCGCTGGTAACGGGAGTAGTGATTGGCCAGTTTGTGGTCTGTACCCTGGCGGCGTTTGCCTTTGCGCGCTTTCCGATTCCAGGCAAGAACGTTCTGTTTATGCTGGTGCTGATTCAGCTCTTTGTGTTCCCAGAAGTGCTGATTGTCGAGAACTACCGCATCGCTAGTGAGCTGGGGCTGATCAACACCATCACCGGGATTGGCTTACCTTATGTGGCTAGCGCCCTGGGTATTTTTCTGCTCCGCCAAACCTTTAAAACCATCCCCCGAGAACTGGAAGACGCCGCGCGTATCGAAGGCTGCAACTGGCTGGAAATTTTGTGGAAGGTGTACGTACCGCTAGCCAAGCCTACCTATCTTGCTTATGGGCTGGTCTCGATTAGCCACCACTGGAATAACTTTATCTGGCCATTAGTGGTGACCAACTCGGTAGAGAGCCGCCCGCTAACGGTAGGGTTAGGGGTATTTTCCGCGCCCGAAACTGGGGTTAACTGGGCGACCGTTAGCGCTGCGACGCTGTTAAGCATCGCCCCGCTGCTAATTGCCTTTTTGCTCTTCCAACGCCAGTTCGTGCAGTCGTTTTTAAGAGCGGGGATTCGCTAGGATCACTATCTTTCTGCACGCCCCTGGCAGTGTTCGCCACGCACTATCGCGGCGGCATCGAAGGTGCCAGTGTCTAGCACCCAGGCGGTGACCAGCTTGGCGGGTGTAACATCAAAGGCAGGGTTCCATACGGGAGCATCGCTGGGTGCCCACACTACGTCGCCAAAGGCACCCGAAACACCGCGTATTTCGGCGCCGTCACGCTGTTCAATAGGAATCTCGGCGCCAGTGGCGCAGGCGGGATCTATCGTGGTGTAAGGGGCCACTACATAGAACGGCACCTGATGATAGTGAGCAATCACCGCCAGCATGTAAGTACCCACTTTGTTGGCGAAGTCACCGTTGGCACAAATGCGGTCGGCACCGACCATGACTTTATCGACTTTCCCCGCGGCCATTAAGCTCGCGGCCATGCTGTCAGCAATCAATTGATAGGGAATGCCTAAGTCGGCCATTTCCCAGGCGGTTAAGCGGCCACCTTGCAGCAGCGGGCGGGTTTCATCCACATACACATGCAGCGTCACACCGCGCTGTTTGGCAACGGCCAGCGCGCCAATGGCGGTGCCAACGCCTGCGGTGGCCAGCGCGCCGGTATTGCAGTGGGTCAATATGCGGTTGCCTGATTGCAAAAGGTCGGCTCCCCGCTCGGCCATACGCTGGCAAAGCGCGCGGTCTTCTGCAAACAGTTCAGCGGCACGCTCAGCCAAGGTGGCAACCCCTTGCTCAAAGCAGGCTTCCATGGCATCCAGGCAGTACATCAGGTTCACTGCGGTGGGACGCGTGGCGCGTAAGCGATCACTTACCAACTGCCAATCACTTTGCGGATGACGCGCGGCGTATTGAGCCAGCACGAAAGCGGCGCTCAAACCAATCAGCGGTGCCCCGCGAATCGCTAGGTTTTTCACCGCATGCTGCCACTCTTCTGGTGAACCACAGCGCACCCACTGTTCCGCCTGGGGCAGTTGGGTTTGATCCAAATACTCAAGGTGGTCGGCATAGACCCGTAAACTGCGTGACTGTAGGTGTGGCATTGCTGGACTCCTTGAGCACTTGAGCTTGACTAGCAGAACAACGGCGCGGCTTATCAGGCGCGAAGCTTATCATATAGAATGGCTGCTACTAGATGAGGCGACGCAGATCCTATGATGACGCTACAAACTGAACTGCTGGCCGCCATTTCATGGGCGGCGCAGCAAGGCTGGACGCCAGCCACTGGCGGTAACTTTTCCGCCCGTACCGAGGCGGGCTATCTTGTCACCGCTTCTGGCCGGGATAAAACCCGCATTCAGGCCGATGACCTCTTGCTCTGCAACCTGGATGGCAAGGTGTTATCCGGTGATGGGAAACCTAGCGCGGAAAGTGATCTTCACGCTGCGCTTTATCGGCTAGACCCGACCATCAACTGCGTGCTGCATACCCATACCCTAGCCAGCACTGTGCTGTCACGGCGCTTTCCAAACGGCATTGAGCTAAGTGGCTTCGAGATGCAAAAAGCCTTAGCGGGCAACGTGACTCATGATGCCTCGGTTCTTTTACCTGTGGTACCAAATTCCCAAGATATGGACGAGCTAGCGGAGCATGTACGCCTCGGCTGGCCGATGCCCTGGGGCTTTTTGGTGGCGGGGCACGGTATTTATGCCGTGGGCGATAGCATCGCTAGTTGCCGTCGGCACTTGGAAGCCATTGAATTTTTACTGTCCTGTGTACTTGAAGAGAGCCGGTGGTCTAAATGAGTAACCCTGCTGTTCGCGCCGTTGTCACCGATATCGAAGGTACCACCACGGATATTAACTTCGTCCATAAGGTGCTGTTTCCCTACGCCCAGGCCAAGCTGCCCGATTTCTTGCGGGCAAATGCTGACTCTCCAGAGGTTGCCGAGCAAATTAGCACCGTGCGCCGCGAAATGGGCGACGCTGATGCCACGCTGGAAGCAGTCATTGCGCAGTTGCTACATTGGATCGAGACTGACCAAAAAGTTACTCCGCTGAAAGCACTGCAAGGTATGGTGTGGGCCGATGGCTATCAGCGTGGCGATTTTAAAGGCCACCTGTATAGCGACGTCGCCCCGGCGCTGCGCCAGTGGCAGCAGGCAGGCAAAGCGCTGTACGTGTATTCGTCAGGTTCCGTGCAGGCGCAGAAGCTGCTGTTTGGCTACAGCGATGAAGGCGACTTAACCCCCCTGTTTAGCGGCTACTTCGACACTCATATTGGCCATAAGCGCGAAGCCACGGCCTACCAGCGAATTATCGCTGAGCTTGACCTGCCACCGGAAGCGGTGCTGTTCTTGTCGGACGTGGTCGAAGAGCTGGACGCCGCCAAGCAGGCGGGCATGCAAACCCTGCAGTTAGTTCGCGAAGGCACCCAGGCGGGCAACACCCACGCGTGCGTTTCCCGCTTTGATGAAATTGCGCTTTAGGAGAGCCTAGAATGTCGCAACTGAAAGTATTTGCTGATCAGAACCCTAACGATGCCCTGCTGGACATCACTGACGGCGAGCAGATAACTGCTGAGCTGAACAAGGTGGGTGTGCTGTTTGAACGCTGGGCAACGCCGGGCGAGATTGCCGACGATGCCACCCAGGAAGATATTTTAGCGCTTTATCAAGACGACATCGACCGGGTTAAAGCCATCGGCGGCTATCAAACCGTCGATGTGCTGCACATGGTGCCCACGCACCCAGACAAAGACGCTATGCGCCAGAAGTTCTTAAACGAACACCGCCATCACGAAGACGAAGTGCGCTTCTTCGTTAAAGGCCAGGGGCTTTTCTGCCTGCATATTGAAGACAAGGTGTATCAGGTACTGTGTACCCGCAATGACCTGATCAGCGTACCCGCGAACACGCCCCATTGGTTTGATATGGGCCCAGCGCCAGAATTCACTGCGCTGCGCTTCTTCGATAACGTTGAAGGCTGGGTGCCTCACTGGACAGAGAGCGATATCGCCGAGAAATTTGATCGCTTGGATCAGCTGTAAGCTGTGAATGGTGAATCGTAAGTTGTGAAGCGTTGGAGATAGTGCAGCCCGCGGGTGCCTCATACGCTCGTCCCTCGCGAGATTCGTTACACCGCGCTACGGGGCTTAACAATAGTTGAGTTGGGCTTATTATGTAGCGTGGCGTAAGCGTCAGCGCACCCGCGAAGCAACGCGCCAGCGTTACCGAGGTTGGCACCGAGGCGGGATCAGCCACAGTGCCATTATCGAGAAGTCCATTATATCGAGAGGGGTAAGAGTTTATAACACCTCTTGCTGGTTATACGCCCTGGCTAAATCCGCCAGTGCGGTAAGCTCACGATAGGCCTCCGGCTCCATAATCAGCGCTTGGCCCATCAGCACATTGCGTGCTTCAAGCTTAGCGCGGAGCGCGGTGTCTTCGATCTCTTCAAAGTCAGCGTTATGGGCCAACGATAAAACGCGACGGTGCATCTCAATGCCGCAATAAGCCAGTGCATCCAGGCGGATCTCTTCAAGCAGTGCATCGCAGGCGTCATCGGCGCTGTTTCCCTGCGCTTCAAACAGCGCCCTGGGGAACAGAATGCCGGTGCGTTCGGTTTGCCATAGGTGGCGAAACTCAGCGTCAAAGTGGGTAAAGCACGCTTCGATCACGTCAAGAATCCACGCTTGGTAGGCATCAAGTTCATCGGCTTGGCGGTGGGCAGGCTGACTGAAGTAGGCCATCAGGAAGTTGGCAACGACCATGCCTAGATCAAAGGCCATTGGGCCATACTGAGAAAATTCGGGATCAATCACACGCACATCTGACGCGGTGGCCATAATTGACCCGGAGTGCAAATCACCATGCAGCATGGTTTCGGTATTCGCGGTGAACTTCATCAACAACCGCTGCACCTTAGCTTTTAAGCGCGTATTACGGCGCAGCTCATCCACTACCGGCGAAAGCTCCGGCGTATGACGGTTCATTTCGGCGCCATAATAGGGGTCGGTAAACACCAGGGATTCGGTAATAGCAGGAATCGCCACGTTGCCTGAAAACAGCCCCACGTCGGCTTTCTTCTCAGGGCTGTTTAACGATAGCTCCGAGCCACGAAACGCCATTCGCGCACAGAATTCACCAATGGTTTCGCCAAGCTGTGTAACCCGCTCACCGTTGATCAGCTTGCGACGCAGAATCGTGTGCGGGTAAAGGTACTCCATGACGATCAGCGCTTGAGGCTTGTCAAAATAGAACACTTCAGGGGCGATGCCTGGCGCACGCTGGGCTTGGCGTACCAGGGCGTAATACTCAAAGTGGGCGCGATAAAGTGGCAACGGCCAGCTCTCACCGACCATACGCACATAGGGTAGCGCTTGCTTTACCACCACGCTTCCCGCACTCCCCGATACAATGAAAACTAGGTTGAGATTGCCATCCCCTACTTCGCGAATCTGCCACTGCCCGGGGTTGTCGCCCACTCGGCTTGCGACTTCTTCTACATCACCTAGCCGCTGCGCCAGGGTGCCGACATCCAATGCCTGATAGGGCTGCTCGTACGCCACCATTTGATTCCTCGCGAAAAATGATGCTTGTTTGTCATACCCCAGCAGGGTTGTCAAATGCCCTCATTTAAAAGACATCAACCTCAGTAATGAGCTTTAAACCACGAGCCAATAACAATGAACATGTCTTGAAAGGGATTTAACACAAAAACCTCACCCCCTTGGCGGCCAAAGGGCTGCGCAGTCTATCGGGTAGTGGACTATCGGTAATCACCGCATGGTAATCAGCAAGCTGACCAGCGGCACAGCGCAGCGGTAGGTCGAATTTAGTTTTATCCAGTACCAGAATGCGATATGCGGCATGGGATAGCAGCGCTTCGCGGGCCATAACTTCGTCATCATTGTAGTCATATAAATGGCCATCACTGTCCATGCCGCCCACGGAGACAATGCCGACATCTACTCGGTAGCGTTGAAAGAAGCGCCAGGCATCGCCGCCAATCACATCTTGATCACGGCGCCGTACCCGCCCACCTGCTACCACCAGTTCGCACTCCATAGTGCACAATTTGATCAGTGCGTGCAGGTTATTGGTCATAACCTGCAGACCTTGCTTATCGCGTAAGGCGTCAGCCAGTTGCTCTACCGTGGTACCGGTACCTAAAAATAGCGATTGGTGATGCTGAACCAGCGAAGCGGCCTGGCGGGCAATCTGACGCTTACCCGCTTGATTAACAATTTGGCGCTGATCGTAGCCAATATTCTCCTGATCGGGAAATGGCAAGACTTCCCCGTGGCGACGCAATACCAACCCTTGCTCAGCCAAGACACGAACATCCCCGCGCAATGTTTGTATCGACACATCAAACTGGTTAGCTAGCGATTCCAGGGGCTGGCGACCTTGCTGGCGCACCTGTGCCAATACGGCACGGCGGCGCTCGTTTAAGCCCATTATTTTCTTCACGTTGGCGACCACCTTAGTAACGAAAGCCTTTTTTTGACAGGCGAAAGCCTACCGCCATCAAACGAAAGCGTAGTGTCACGATGTTGTAAGGCGATGACAGTAGTGTGATCAGTGTTCACCTACTGGAGGTTTTACGATGTTGAAGCGCTCACTGTGCACTGCCGTTACGCTTGCAAGCTTTGCTCTATCGTCATCACTGCTGGCTGATGAAAAATTGGTGCTCTATACCAGCCAACCGAATAGCGATGCCCAACAAACCGTGGATGCCTTTCAGGCCGCCTATCCTGATATTGAGGTGGAGTGGGTACGCGATGGCACCACTCGCCTGATGACTCGCCTACGCTCAGAGCTTTCCGCGGGTGTCAGCAACCCAGACGTACTATTAATTGCTGACAGCATGACCATGACCTCACTCAAGCAAGAGGGCCATTTGCAGGCTTACCTCAGCCCAGAGCGGGAGGCTTATGATGAGGCGCTATACGATCCGGAAGGCTACTTCTACGGCACTAAACTGATCACCACAGGGATTGTGTATAACACCGCTGCCGAGCATCAGCCGCAGCGTTGGCAAGATCTGACGGGGCCTGACTATGAAGGCCTGGTCACAATGCCCAGCCCGCTCTATTCCGGCGCAGCGCTGATTCATATGGCTGCGCTGAGCGACCACCCCGACCTTGGAATGAGCTACTACGAGGCGCTGCAAGCTAATCGTGCAGAAGCTCAGGGCGGGAATGGCGGCGTGTTCAATGCCGTTGCGTCGGGCACGAAGCCCTACGGCATCGTGGTGGATTTTCTGCCGATTCGCGAGGCCGCCAAGGGCTCGCCGGTTGAGTTTGTCTTCCCCGCAGAGGGCGTTAGTGCGGTCACCGAGCCTGTCGCAATTATGCAGGGTGCCAACAACCCGGACGCCGCGCAGAAATTTGTCGATTTCGTGCTTTCTCAACAAGGCCAGGAACTCGTCAGCCAGCAAGGCTACCTGCCTGCCCACCCTGCTGTTGCACCGCCTGAAGGCTTTCCCGCTCGTGATGCTATCCAGCTAATGCCAATCAATATTGAGCAAGCACTGGAGCAGGAAGAGACGTTGAAACAGCGCTTTAGCGACCTGTTTGGCGGCTAACCATGACACCGTCGCTTAACGTTGGCAGCCAGCATCGCTGGCTGCTCAGCCTAATCACACTCACGGTGGTGCTATTAAGCCTAGCGCCTAGCCTGCGGCTACTGGCTGAGGCACTTAGTGACCTTGGCCAGGGCAGCGAATCACCGCTATGGAAGGTGCTTAACGCAGCGAGTACCTGGCGAGCGCTGTGGCACAGTGTGTATACCTCGGGCCTTGGCATGTTGATTGCGCTGGTGCTCGGTAGCCTATTCGCCTTCGTGATTACGCTGACCGACATCCGTGGCAAAGCGTGGCTTGTGTTCTGCTTTATGCTGCCGATGATGATTCCCCCCCAGGTGACGGCGCTGAGCTGGCTCCAGCTGTTCGGCCCCGCCAGCCCGTTGCTGAAAAGCATTGGTATGGCGCCGCCGCTGGGCAGCCCCCAGCCGCTCTACTCAGCGGAAGGCATTGCGCTGTTGCTGGGAATTCAAAGCGCACCGCTGGTCTTTTTAGCGCTGCGCACCTCACTGATCTCACTCCCCCGCGAGCTTATCGAAGCAGCCCGTATCAGCGGCGCGCGCCAGACCCAAGTCTGGGGGCAGATTATTTTGCCAGTCACTCGACACGGTTTAATCGCCGGGGCGGCGATGGCGTTTATTTCTAGCCTGGGCAACTTCGGCATTCCTGCCATGCTGGGGATTCCAGCGGGCTACTACGTTTTACCAACGCTGATCTACCAGCGTATGGCTAGCTTTGGTACTGGCGTGTTGGCGGAAATGGCAGCGCTATCGTTATTGATTGGTGTGCTGGCACTGGCAGGCGTTGCCTTACAGCAGTACTGGATGAATCGCAGCCGCTTTGGCTTAGGCGGCCATAGCGGTCGCTCTCATGACTTTACCCTGGGCCGCTTTCGGCCAGCGGTGACGACCGCACTCGTCGGCGTTTTATTGGTGATTCTCGTCGCGCCACTCGCAGCGCTGGTGGTCAGCTCATTGGTGCCCGCCATGGGCGTTCCCCTTAGCTTCGATAGCGTGACATTAAACGCCTATCACGAAGTGATTGGCCGCCAAGGCGCCACCTGGCGCGCTGTACGCAACAGCCTATGGTTAGCAGGCGGTGCCGCGCTGGTGCTTATGCTGTGCAGCCTGCCGCTAGCGTATCGCCTGCAGCGGCTGCCACCTCGTCTCCAGCAGCTGACGCTCAGCGCTATTGAACTGCCCTATGCACTACCTGGTGTGGTGCTGGCGATCGCCTGCATTTTGCTGTTCGTACGCCCTCTGCCGCTGATCAACGTAGCGCTCTACGGCACGCTAGGACTGATCTTTGTGGCCTATCTGGCGCGTTTCTTAGTGGTATGCCTCAAACCCGTTAGCGCCAGCCTGGCCCAGCTTGATCCCTCCTTGGAAGAAGCCGCACAACTGGCGGGGGCAGGCCCGTGGCGGCGACTAACCACGATCGTACTGCCACTGATTGCGCCATCGCTATTTGCCGGGGGGCTGTTGGTCTTCCTGTTGGCGGTGAACGAGCTGACGGTATCGGCACTGCTTTGGAGCGCTGGCAACGAAACGTTGGGCGTATTGATTTTTAACCTTGATGAGGGCGGTGAAAGCGTGCTGGCATCGGCGGTATCGGTACTGGTGGTCCTAATGGTCGCCACGCTGATGCTGTCGCTCAGCCTGCTTGCCCCCCGTTTACCCAAAGGAGTCGTGCCATGGCAGGGCTAGCAATTCAACAGGTCACCAAACAGTTTGGCGACCATCGCGCGGTCAATGACCTCTCGCTAGAGATTGCGCCAGGGGAGTTTGTGGCACTGCTGGGCCCCAGCGGCTGCGGTAAAACCACCATGCTACGTATGCTGGCGGGGTTCGAAAACGTCACTGGCGGCGAAATACGCCTGAACGATACGCTGCTCGCCAGCCGCCATCACCATTTACCACCAGAGCAGCGCAACATGGCGATGGTGTTTCAGTCATACGCGCTCTGGCCGCATATGAACGTGGCCGACAACGTCGGTTACCCACTCAAACTGCGCCGCATTCAGGGCAGTGAATATCAACGCCGAGTTGCTCATGCACTGGCTCAGGTAGCCTTGGAACCCTATGCACAGCGTTCGCCACAGGAGCTAAGCGGTGGTCAGCGCCAGCGGGTCGCGCTAGCCCGCTGTCTAGTGACCGACCCTGCGGTTGTACTGCTGGATGAGCCGCTGGCCAATCTAGACCGTAATCTGCGTGCCTCCATGGAACACAGCTTTGTGGATTTCCACCGCCGTACCCGCGCGACGATGGTGTACGTCACTCACGATCAAAGCGAAGCCATGGCGATGGCCGACCGCATTGCCGTAATGCGCGACGGTGAGCTAGTACAGTGGGCAACGCCCGAAGCGCTTTATCGCCAACCGCGCAGCGAATGGGTGGCCAGCTTTATCGGTCAAGGTAGCCAGTTGGCCATTGCCAACGGCGCGCCAGGGCAGCGGCTAACGGAAAGTGCCCTGATGCAGGGGCTGGCTGCGGCACACAACTCCCGCGCCCAAGCTGCACGTCAACCCGTCCTGGTTCGCCCCGAGCATATTCGCGTAGACGCCCAAGCTCCCAATGAACATGACCTTACCGGGCGCGTCGAGCGGCTAACCTTTCGTGGTGAACGCTATGAGTTACACCTGCGCCTGCCCAGCGGTGAAGCATTGCTGGCTTACCATCACTGCGCGCTTGAAGAGGATCAGCAAGTCGCTTTGCGGCTACTAGAAGGCTGGTGCCTGGAGCCTGACCAATGAGCGCCCATGTTCATCTATTAAGTGGGTTGGGTGATAAAGGTCCTGCGGCTATCTTGGTCGAAACCAACGGCAAACGACTGCTGCTGGATGCAGGGGGTGCGCTGCACCCTGGGGAACCTATCACCTGGGCAGGTGACTTGGACGTAGACGCTATTCTGATTAGCCACGACCATATTGACCATATCGGTGGTGTTGCTGAACTGCCCGATACCATCCCGCTCTACTGCACGCCCTTAGTCGCTAACGCATTGCCGAAACACCGCGCTTGGCAGCCTTTGCCAGCACGTGGAAGCCTTATGGTCGAAGGTATCAAGGTGACCACCGGACAGGCTGGGCACTCGCTGGGCGGCGTTTGGCTGCACTTGGACGTGGATGGCGGTATTTTCTACAGTGGCGATGCCTGTTTTGAATCCCGTTTGTTTCCTTTCGATACACCGCCACCTGCACGCACGGCGCTGCTGGACGCTTCCTATGGCAACTACGACCAACCCCAGGAAAGCTGCGTGCAGGCTATTCGTCTGCAGCTTGACCAGCCGTTAGTATTACCGGTGCCTGAAACAGGGCGCGCCCTGGAAATGGCCCTGTGGCTGTCGGAAGAGGCAGACCATCGTCAGCGGCCTTTCGCCATTGACCCGATTATTCGCGATAACCTCGCCGCACTGCTAGCACTGCCAAGCGACTTACGCCGCCCAGGTCTCGACAGTGCGATTAGCGCACTGCTAGAACGGCGGAATGCTTCGCAGCCAGCGCTGCAGTTGGTCAGTGATCGCAATGATACGCCCGACCAATGGCCCAATTACCAGCTTCTGCACACTGGTTACTTAACACCTGAACGCCAAACTCAGCTTGCCGCAGGCGAGATAAGCTGGCAACGCTGGAATGTTCATCTGCGTGCATCTCATCTGGTAGCGCTTGCCGACCAGCTAAGGGCCACTCAGGTAGTGCCGCTATTTACCCCGCTCACTGGACACTGCTTAAGCAAATGGCGCCAACGCCTGGGACAGCGGCTACGCATCCATCGCACCTTAGAGATTCAACCGCATACGGCCACGCGCCCTACCGCCCATTTAACCGTTTAGGAAATTAATAATGTCCGCAGTGATTGTTGATGTTGACGGCACGCTTGCCGAATTCCACCCCACCGATGTACACGAGTGGGTTCTTGGCCCCGCCAAGCAGTGGGATCCTTTTTTTGCCCATATGGCTGAAGCGCCGGTGATCGACGCGGTAGCCAAGCTGGTTAAGATCCTGAAGGCCCAAGGCCAACAGATCGTTATCTGCAGCGGCCGACCTGACAGCCACCGTGAGCACACCCAGCGCTGGTTAGAGCGCCACACCATTCCCTTTGATGCTATGTACCTGCGCCCGCAAGGCGATGACCATGTAGATGATGAAGAGGTGAAAGCCTCGCTACTCAATCAAATGCGTAGCGACGGCTTTGCGCCTTGGCTGGTGCTGGATGACCGTGACGCGGTAGTCGCCCAGTGGCGCGCACTCGGACTTACTTGCCTGCAGTGCGCACCGGGAGATTTTTAAGGAAACGGCAATACACTGACGCCCCGCTTAGCGGGGCGTCAGTGGCAATATCTGCGTTGTGTTAGCGGTGGTCAGCCTGCAAATGAGGCGTACATAATCACCACTAATACCACAAGCACAATACCGGTTGGCACAGCGCCCTTCCAAGGCGTGAGATCGACATCGCCCGAATCTTCTTGCACCCAGGCGGTGGCGCGGGGACGCAACTTACCAATGATCAGCATCACGGCAACCAACAGCACGAACACAGCGGCGACAAAGTGGAACTCATGCATTACCATCGGCAGCTTGTTAAACGGCGGAACAAAGTAGCCAGCGGCGATCAGCAAACAGCCCCCTACCAACGCTACTTTAGCCGCCATGGGAGGCACGCGTTTCGTCAGAAGCCCCACCAGAACAACCGCCAAAATAGGGATAAAGTAAATCGCATTCATCTTCTGTAGGTAGCCAAACAGGCTATCCTGGCCTGCCAACAGCGGCGCAATAATCATGGTCGTTACGGCCATAATCCAGCCAAATACCTTGCCTGATTTCACGACCTCTTCTTCAGTGGCATCTTTTTTCAGCACACCTTTATAGATACCCAGGCTGAAAATCGTGGTGGTGCTGTTTAGCGCCGAGTTAAACGAGGAGAGAATCGCCCCGACCATTACCGCAGCAAAGAAGCCTGTTAGGTACGGCGGCAACACGTTAAACACCAAGTGGCCATACGCTTCGTCCGCGCGAACGCCTTGGTCGGCGTAAAGGTGGTAAGCAATGATCCCCGGCAGCACCAGATAGAGCGGGCCTAACAGTTTAAAGAAGCCGGTCAGCAACACGCCTTTTTGGCCTTCTGCGAGGTTTTTTGCCGCAAAGGTGCGCTGAATAATTTGCTGGTTCGTCGTCCAGTAAAACAGGTGTAGCAACAGGACGCCGGTAAAAATAGTCGAGAACGGTACCTGCTGGTCAGGACCGCCTACCGAGTTAAATTTACTCGGATCGCTCTCTTTCAGAATGCTCCAGCCTTCCATGATGCCACTGCCATTGCTCACTGCCTGAAGGCCGAAGTAAACAATCACGAAACCGCCAATTAGCAGCCCCACCCCATTCAATGTATCCGATACTGCCACCGTACGCAGACCGCCAAATAGCGCATACACCGCACCAATTAAACCGACCACCCATACCGTGCCCCATAGCAGCGCCGTACTCGACTGAATACCGGTAAGCCCTTGAAGATCAAGCATGCCCTGTAAACCAATAGCCCCTGAATAGAGAATGATAGGCAACAGCACAACGGCGTAAGCAATCAAGAAAATTACATTGGCAATCAGCTGAGTACCGTTATCAAAACGTATTGCCAACAGCTGGGGGAGCGTTGCAATTCCACTTTTAAGAAAGCGCGGTAGGAAAAACAGCGCCAGTGCTACCAAAGCGATCACCGCAATCACTTCCCAGGCCATAACACTCAGACCATCGGTAAACGCGGAACCGTTTAGCCCAACCATCTGCTCAGTTGAGAGATTGGTCATCAGCATTGAGGCGGCTATTAGTGGAAAGGTTAGTGTCCTTCCGGCTAAGAAATAGCCACTCGTACTTCGGTGATCATCTCTGCGCGTGATGCGCCACGTAACAAAGGCCACCAGGCCGGTAAAAAAGAGAAACGATGCCAGCGTTAGGGCATGCATGGGAAGGTCCTTGGGAGTAGTCGCTTATCGGCAGGCGACGCAGTGAATGTAGGTAAAATTACCAATATGCGCGGGCATTCTAAGGAGATGAAACGATTCAACTATTATTCTTTAGTAGCAACAAAGAATAAACAAGACGGTTTTTTTACTACCTCGACACTCTTTTTACAAGTCGCTACGGTGGTTAGTCACTACGGAAGGAGAGGCTAAGTCACAAGATCTAAGCCACACGAGCTAAGTCACAAGTGCTAAGTCACAAGTGCTAAGTCACACGGATCAAGCTGCACAGTCCATGTCACAATACTGTTGCCTTAGCGACCACTCATCACGCTTGATTTCATCGCATAGTCCAGCATCTTTGCCACCGTATTTGTCTGTCGCGTGACGTAGCGTTAATGAGAAAACTGGACAGCCTTCATAAAAGCCGCTGAAATCGTCATATGATAGGCTTCTTGTAACGTTATTTAACGCTAAGCAATCAGTGTTAGTACTTTCCTACTTACTAGCGTCACCAGTTAACTCGGAGCAGAAGCTATAATGACAGCGCGTTGGAAATCCTTGCCATTACGGTTACGATTGTTTATCTCGTTTGGAACGGTATTGGCACTGGCTATGTTGCTAGCGCTCTACCTGCAGGCCCGTTCACATAGCCAGGCGCGCTTGGAAAACCTGCTAAACGAAGAGCTGCCTACTCAGGTAGAGGGTCTTGCCACCCGGTTGACGCTTAGGCTTAGCCCAGCGCTAGCGTTGTCAGAAAGCCTAGCCGACAGCTATTTCATTGAGCAGTGGGTGCGCAACGGAATGCCAGACACCGACCAGCCGGACGTCATGCGCTATTTGTCACGTTTGATGGAACAGCTCGACACCGAACTGTTGTTTATCGCGGCTCAATATCAAGGGCGCGGCTACTACTTCCAGTACCGCGATGGAGAGTTTCTAGAGCGGACGCTACAAGCGCCCGGCGGCGATGATGATTGGTACTATCAGTTTACCGATAGCGATACTGCTTATAATCTAAACCTAGACAGTGATACTTTTTCACCAGAAGAAGCGTTTGTCTTTTTAAATTTCCGTAGTCGTGAACAGGCACTCAATGGCCGCCCTCTTATTGTTGCTGGTGCGGGGCTGGATCTTTCTCGATTGGCGCAGCTAATTGAAGACTTTCGACTTGGCGAAACCGGCCGCGCCGCGTTACTCAATGCGGAAGGTGAGCTACTTATTCGCAGTGACGAGACGTCACTGGCAGCGCTTCAAAGCCAGGAATCAGCCAGCCTACTGCAAGATGAAAAAGAACTTCGTGTACACGAAATCCAACGTGATAATCACACCTTTTTAGTTTCCACTCGCTGGCTACCCGAGCTGCAGCGCTACTTGATGATTGAAGTTTCTAAAGAGGAGTATTTAAGCTCCATCAGAGAACGCTTTTTGGCATCGACGGGCTTCGGGCTTGTGATCCTTTTAGGCGGGTTAATTATTTTATACCCACTTACCGGCAGCTTGATTCGCCCCTTAACTCGCCTTCAACGCCAGCTTAAAGAGATTACCAACAGCCTAGATTTATCCCGCCGTGTCAACACAGATGATCAGGCTGAAATTGGCGATTTAGCGAATCAGACTAACGAGCTGCTAGCGCGCTTATCTCGCACCATTATGGCAGTTTCCAACAACGCACTGGCACTCACTCAAGTGGCCGATCGCTTAGCGCAAACGGCGGGATTGTCGGGCATTCAAGGCGGGGACATTAGTCATGAAGCGAACCAGACGATGGCCGCCGCTGTAGAAGAAATGGCCTCGTCAGTGGCTGAGATAACCTCGACCATGGAGGAGCTTTCAACCTCATCCACACAAATCGCTGATCATTCGCAATCCGTGGTAGAGGTAGCTAATCAAACGCTTGAACGCAGCCGTAAGGGCAGCACAGCGATGCAACTGCTGCAGTCAAAAATGCAGGATATTCGCAGCGACAGCGAACAGAGCTTGACAGAAATTATGGCACTGGGCGCTAAGTCTAAACAAATCAGCAAGGTCATGGAGCTGATCAATACCCTTGCTGCGCAAACTAAACTGATTGCTTTTAATGCCGCACTAGAGGCATCAAGTGCGGGCGAGTCAGGTCGCCGTTTCTCTGTTGTTGCAAACGAAATACGTCGCTTGGCGGATAGTGTTACTGACTCAACCCAAGAGATAGAAGGCCACACCGAAGAAATTCAAAATGCGATAAATCGTTTAGTTGTCGCCTCTGAAAAGGGAGCGTCTTCGATAGAGAAAGGTGTTGAAGTCAGTGTTAATACCGCTCAAGACCTGGATGCACTACTCAAAGCGGCGAGCCAAACCAGTAGCGCAGCGCAGCAGATATCACTGTCAACCCAACAGCAGAAAACTGCTAGTAACCAGGTGGTTATTGCTTTGCGCGATATTGATACAGCCAGCTCACGTAATGCACAGTCAGTACGCAGCATTACCGAGATCAGCCAAGATATGATCAACATGTCGGCAGAGTTAAATGCGCTGGTGCAGGAGTTTACATTGGCTCAACAGGATGCAAACCACCAACGCCCTTCGTGAGGACGCTGCGATGAGTGTAATTCGGGTAGTGATGGCGGACGACAGTCAACTGGCACGTGATGTGCTGCGCGACATCCTCACCCGCGATGGCGACATTGAAATTGTTGGTGAAGCCAGCAACGGGCGTGAAGCAGTGGAACTTGCCCGCCGCTTATCGCCGCAGTTGATCACAATGGATCTGAATATGCCGGTCATGGACGGCCTCAGCGCCATTGAAGAAATTATGCATACCAAAGGGGTTCCTATCCTGGTGGTAAGCGATCGTTCTGATGCCGAAACAGCTTACCGAGCGCTCGACGTTGGCGCGTTAGAAGTGATGCCGAAGCCGACTCTTGATGATGAAGACGCACAACGACTACTCGCGCGTGTTCGGCTTCTTTCGGGAGTAGCCGTTATTACCCGCCTACGGCGCCGATCAACCTCCGCCACGCCCGTTGCGCCGGTAAACACGCCGCCTGTTGATCGCCATAATAGGCCGAAAGCATTCCAGCGTATTATCGCCATTGCTTGCTCAACCGGTGGGCCGCAGGCTCTCGCCCATTTACTTAGCAAGCTGCCGACCAACTTTCCTGCACCGGTGGTGATTGCCCAGCATATCAGCCATGGCTTTATTGAAGGCATGGCGCACTGGCTGACATCGCTCTGTTCAATGCCGGTTTGCGTTGCTCAGCATGGTGAACCGCTAAAGCCAGGCTGTATTTATCTATCGCCATCGGAACGCAACTTGCGTGTCACGCCATCCCACCGCCTTCAACTACAGCAGAGCCCAGATAATTCACTTTATCACCCCAGTTGCGATGCACTGTTAACGAGCGTAGCTGATGTTTATGGCCCAGAGGCTATTGGGGTGATCTTAACGGGCATGGGTCGTGATGGCGTTAGCGGCATGCGCGCTATTCATTTATCGGGAGGCTGTACATTTGCCCAAAACGAAGCCAGCTCGGTTATTTATGGCATGAACCAAGAAGCGGTTAGTGCCGGCGTTATCCAGCATGTTGTTTCTCTTGATGAGCTCCCTGCTAGGCTCATTCGCGAGACCCGTGAGCAACGGTTGTCTACCTGGACGAAATCGCTATGAGTTCGCTGACGCCATTCAAGGATCTGGTGCATCGCCGCTGCGGTTTGCACTTAGAGGGCCTCGCTGAAGCCCGTCTCGTTAAAGCAGTGGAGGCACTTCAAACAGACACTGATATTAACGACACCTCGAAGCTCATTGCACAACTAGAGCAAAACGAAGCGATGTTTGATCGCTTTATCAGTCAGTTAACGGTGAACGAAACCTACTTCTACCGGGAGCCCGAAGCACTCCACTGGTTAGCCGACACCTACCTCCCGCGGCGGCTGGCTGAAAAAGGTAAACCATTGGCTATTTTCAGCGCTGGATGTTCTTCAGGCGAAGAGCCTTACAGTGTTGCTATTGCGCTGCTTGAGCGCTACGGAGAGCGTGCCAAGCAACTCTTTCATATTACGGGAGGAGACGTTGATCAGCAGGTTCTTAGTAAAGCTCAAAAAGGCATTTATAGCGGCATGTCGTTTCGGGCACTGAACCCTGCGCTTAAGCACCGCTATTTTCACCCAGAGGGCAGACGCTTCAAAATAGATGATGCGCTTCGTCAGTGGGTCACCTTTTGCTCATTTAACGTATTACAGGCAAACGCTGACAAGCTTGGCCCCTTCGACGTGATCTTATTTCGCAACGTATCGATCTATTTTGACGAAGCGACCCGACGCGATATACAACGCCACCTAAAGCAACTGCTGGAACCACACGGGATTTTGATGTGCGGTGTCACAGAAACATTAGGCAACGACCTGGGCATTTTGGAACTGCATCAGGCTCAAGGAGTGTTCTTTTTCCAAGACAGCACCTTGCCCAGTGCCTTACCTGCAAATGATGAGCCACCCTATCGCGACGATCCGTTGCCAGCCCTAGCGGTGTTGTCAGAGACGCCTCCACAACCACCTGAGAATGAACCTGAGAATGAATCTGAGCACAAGCAGCCGATGACATCGTTTAACGCGGCTTTGCAGCAAGCTCATCATTTACTGAACCAGAATGCATTTTCAGAAGCAGCCGCGCTACTTTCTGACCTTCTAGTGCAACAGCCTTGGAGTGTGGATGCGTTACTGCTGGCAGGTTTAGTGGCTCGCTGGCAGCAGAACTTTGCTGACGCTTACGACTGCTTTAAGCGAGCCATTTACGTTGCTCCTGAGTGCTGGCCAGCTCACTTTTTTCAAGCTGAGCTTTTCCGACTAGGCGAGCTTAGCGATGCTCCCGGACAACGAAAGCGTGGCTATGCAGCGGTTATTCGCCTACTGGACGCGTCAAAACAGGCGGATGGTGGATTAAGTGTCATTGCGCCGCCTATTCCTCCAGGGGATGCCTACTTTTTGGCAACTCGCTATCTTGGTGCACAAGCAACGACACAGGGAGTGGGTTAATGGCACTGGATATTAAACGCTTTATTCAGCGCTTTATTGAAGAAGCGTCAGACCACTTGCCCCGGTTAAGAGAAGGTATTGAAGCGCTAGAACAAGGCGATACCCATCAAGAACGTATCAATGAGCTGTTTCGTGCGGCACATACGCTGAAAGGCTCTTCGCGTATGCTGAAACTGACGCCCATTACGGCGATCGCTCACAGTACAGAGGAGCTGCTAAGCGCACTACGCGATGGGACACAAACCGCTTCACCTGATGTCACGAGCCTCCTTAATCAAGCCACGGACGCGCTGTCTGACCTAGTTAGCCAACTTGCCCAAGGCGTTTCTCCAGCAGAGCTAGCGGAAGCCGACAATCAGCTTTGCCAAGCCCTGGAAAACACCGCGGCGGGAAAGCCGCCCCCCGCTCTCCCTCCTAAAACAACCGTATCCGAGGACGATAAAGCAGAGAACGCAGCCCTCAACGCTGCACCACCGGCAATGAAAAGCCCTGCTCTTCCGGCTCAAGAGCTACGCTTAACAGACACGGTACGCGTGCGTCTTGACCGCCTAGATGACGTTATTCGCCTGATGGGGGAAGTGTTATCAGGGCACCACCATCTGCACTCACTCGTAGAACAGGCACGCAGCCTTGGCGCCTCGTTACCCAAACATCAGCAGGCCCCCTTTAACGCTTTTAGCCGCGAGCTGAAGGACAGCGTGCTTTCCCACGACGGTCTAATGAGCGATCTCCATGACCGAGCTCTGCAAATGCGCATGCTGCCGCTGAGCGTGGTGTTTGACCCCTTATCGCAAATGGCCAGAGACCTTGCCCATTCGCTAGGCAAACAAGTCAATTGCCGTGTTCACGGCAGTGAGATTGAGCTGGACCGACAGATGATAGATCGCCTCTCGGACCCGCTCATTCATCTACTGCGGAATGCGTTAGATCATGGCCTGGAAACACCCAGTGAGCGACAGGCAACAGGCAAGCCTATACGGGGGCAGTTATCGCTAGAGGCCTGGCAAGACGGCAGCTGGGTAGTGATTGAAATGCGTGACGACGGCGCGGGTATTTCCCTAGATGCGGTCCGGCACAAGGCACTCTCCAAGCAACTACTCAGTGAAGAGCTGCTGCTTACCCTAACCGAGCAGGAAACCTTAGAACTTATTTTCCTACCCGGCTTCTCAACCAAACCCCTGATTACCGACTTTTCAGGTCGTGGCGTGGGGATGGATGTCGTCAAACGTACGGTCATTGACGAGCTCAACGGTGATTTACGTCTAACCAGCCATCCAGGCAAAGGTACCTGTTTTACCCTACGCCTGCCTTTATCGCTAGCCATGATGCGCGTTCTCCTGATCAACGTGGGCGCTGTCACGCTAGGTGTAACAGCACCTTATGTGTCAGAGCTTGTAGAGCATGCATCAACGGACTTTATTGATGCTGCTGGGCAAAAAACACTGATCTTGCGCAACGAGTTCGTGCCGGTCGTTTCACTAGCGGAATTATTAGACTTACCCTATACGCCCACTGATGCTGACAACTTACTGTTACTTGTCGTACATCAACGTCATCAAAAACTTGCGCTAATTATTGATGACTTGGTGGATGAACGCGATATGGTAATTAAGCCGTTGCCCGCGCATTTACGCCATTTACCACTGGTTTCTGGCATGGTCACGCTAGGGCGCAATACGCTGGTTAGCCTATTACACGTGCCGACGCTGCTGGAACACTCGCGCCGCTATGCCCCGAAAGCGCTAGCTAAAACGGATCAACCGCCCCAGACACATCGTATACTCGTCGTCGATGACTCTCTGAACACCCGAGAAATTGAAAAAGATGTATTAGAAGCTTGGGGATATCAGGTCACCCTGGCAGAAAATGGCCGTGATGGTCTGAATAAAGCCTTAGCTGACTCGTTTGATGCAGTGCTCACCGATGTTGAAATGCCTGTCATGGATGGCTTTGCGCTCACTGCGAGTCTGCGAGAAAATGAGATTTATCGTTATAAGCCGATTATCATTATCACATCACGAGAAAAAGAAGCAGATCGTCGGCGCGGCATTGAAGTAGGCGCCGATGCGTATATTGTCAAAGGTAGCTTTGATCAGAACAATTTGGTGGATACGCTAAAAGCGCTACTCGGCTGAGCATGCGCCAGGACGGAGGTTAATCATGCAAATATTGGTCGTAGATGACGACCCGTTGGCCTGTGAAATGACAGCAACGCTGCTAGAGTTCCAGGGCTATACAACGGTCATGGCCAATGATGCCATGGAGGCCACACAGCTGTTAGATAGCTTGGACAGTATCGCGCTTATTGTTAGCGACATGCATATGCCGCTCATCAATGGGGTAGAGTTCTTGGAAATGCTGCGTGAACAAGACGTTACTTTGCCTTTTATTTTGCTCACTGGCGACTCACCTAGTTCAACCCTTATGCAGACGCCTGGTTTAAACGCCTGCCTGCAAAAAGATGCGGAGCTAGAATCCACGTTAGGCAATGCCGTGACTCAAGCGCTCAACGGTTGAACGTTTGCCATTTGCATTACAGCGCACCGTTCGCTCACATGAACAGGTAGTCTGATGTCACCATCTGCCCCGACATTGCAACAAAAGCTGAACCAGCTGCGCCAACGCTTTATTGAACAGCTACCAGCACGTTTACAGAAAACCACAACAAAGTGGCAACAAAGCCGGCTTTCAACGGAGGCAGAGTCGCGCCTAGCCCCGGAGCTTCACCGCTTTTTCCATAGCTTAAAAGGTACCGGTCGCTCATTGGGCTTTGAACGAATTGCCATGTTGGCAGATCAAGGCGAAGAGCTACTCAAGGCGGCGCCTGCTTCTGCTGACCATGCCTTTGATGACCAGGCTGTTAATGACATAAACAGCCTGATTCCTCAGCTTTTTCAGCAGCTCAGTGAAGAGATTGAGTACCTACAGTCCCAACATGGCCAGCAAACAGTGCTGGCATCACTCAACAGCGTTGAATTTTCATCAGTTGCACCTCAAACACGCAGCAAACGTCAGCGGCTTATTTATTTATGTGACGATGAGCCCGACCAAGTCGGCCAGTTGCTACATCATCTTCGCTGTTTTGGGCATGAAGTGGTTCATTTTGAAGACACCGAGTCGTTTTTTAATGCGGTTCTTACCCGCCGCCCCGACGCGATCATCATGGATGTACAGTTTCCGCAAGGTAACACTGCGGGTACTGAAACGCTGACCAGCCTGAATAAATTAATCGGAGAGCGGTTGCCCTCCATCGTACTGTCGTCCTACGGTGACTTTTATTCACGACTGAGCGCTGTTCGAGCTGGCTGTAATGGGTACTTTACCAAGCCCATTAAGCCACTGGATTTAATGTTAGCTATTGACGAGCTCACTAGCCCCTTGGATGAAGAACCGCTGCGCGTGTTGGTAGTCGATGATGAACCCGACGCTGCCACCTACCACTCATTGATGCTTGAAGAAGCCGGTATGATTGTTCAGCAGGTGCACCACCCTGCTGACGCGCTAAGCGCCTTGGACCGCTTTAGCCCTGACTTACTGTTAATTGATATGTATATGCCGGTATGTTCTGGTGAAGAGCTAGCGACGATTATTCGCCAGCAATCCGCGCATATTGGCCTGCCCATTATTTATCTATCTAGCGAAACAGACAGCCAAAAGCAGCTATTGGCCATGACGGCAGGCGTAGAAGCCTTTATTACCAAGCCAGTTACCCCTGACGAGCTAGTGTCTGCGGTACGGCTTCGTGCCGAACGCCTGCATCTACTGCGCTCGCTGATGACCCAGGACAGCATGACAGGGCTTTATAACCATAGCACCACGACGGATCTTATCGGTAAAACACTCGCTCAGGCATATCGTGAAGGTAGCCAACATGCGATGGCCATGCTCGACATTGACCATTTTAAAACGGTCAATGATACCTACGGCCACCTGGCAGGTGACCAGGTCATTATCACGCTAGCACGGCTGCTAAAAACCCGCTTGCGCATATCCGATATCATCGGGCGTTATGGCGGTGAAGAGTTTGTCGTATTGCTAAAAGGGGTCACCGCAAAGCGCGCAGCCGAACTTATTGACGAACTGCGCCACGATTTCGAACAGGTAGATTTTCATGCTGGCGGAGAGCGCTTTCGCTGTACCTTCAGTGCAGGCATTAGCAGTTTCCCCAGCCAGCCTTCCACCGAAGCGTTACGCTTAAGCGCGGACCAAGCACTTTACCTAGCGAAACGACAGGGGCGTAATCAAGTAGTCATTAGTAACGAGAGCGACGCAAAAGGAAAAGCACAACCGCAGCAACCCAGTGTGAAAAAACAATGACCAACACCCATCAGCAGCGTGACAACCAGTCTCTCTCTCTCGAGGAGGCACTAGCACGTCAGAGTAACGATGACACGATTATTGACGTGGACGAACCTTGCCAGCAGTTGGTGTTATTTCGCCTGGCAGAGCAACGGTTCGCCTTGCCAGGCAGTGCGGTCAATGAGATTTTGAATGGTGATCAACCGGTTTATTTCGTGCCTGGCTTGCCTGCTTCTACGGAAGGTGTGATTCACTTGCGCGGCAACATTGAATCGGTGGTGACCCTACAGGCACTTCTCGGCCTCCCCCCGGCGGAACAAACGGGCATGCTATTAGTCGTGACCGCCGCGGGCATTCGCAGCGCTGTTCGTATCGATTATTTAGAGGATGTTTGCGAAATCCCAACCAGCGCACTAAAACCCGCACCGGACACCCTCTCCAGCCAATTGATGCCTTATGTGAGTGCCCTCTGGCAACCTGATATAACGCCAGCAGAGAGTGGCGAAAAAGAAACTAACGGCGATTCTGTAGAAGGCAGCGCGGCCATTGCCCTGCTGGACCCAGATGCTTTATTCAACGCCTATCAACAAGGCCTAGGATAAGCCCATGGCTATTGGCGCGCCGAATCACTCCTTAGACGCAGCGTCCCACGTTGCTTTAGTGTTATTTAGTGCTGGCCATACGCTCGCCGCCATCGAAGCACGCCACGTCGCGGGGTTAGCGAAATCGGCCCACCTACCGCGTTGCGCGAATGCCGAGTACCTGTTGCTTAACGCGCCATTGTTGAGCGTAGCCCCTACCCACTGGCTAACCCTTCAGGATGCCAACGGCGCTTGGCAGCTAGGCGTTACTGGCGACGTCGTCTTAGCTCACACACCGATAACGGAGCTGTTTCCATTACCTTCTTTAATTGCCGCACGCCACGTCAGCCCCGCCCTACGAGGCTTAACGATGGCCAACCAAACGGTACGTTTGTTATTTGATGGCGCAGCGCTTGACCCAGCGCTAACGCTGCAACCATAAACAGCGAACCAACGTGCCTTTTTCTACCTGCTGGTGTGGGTCAATCACCGCTAACGCATCTGCACTAATACAGGATGACAGCACGCCTGAGTTTTGGTCTTCAAACGCATCGGCGATAATGCCCGCTTCGCTAAAACGCAGCGCAACACGCATATAGTGCTGGCGTGGGCCGGTCTGAGTAGTGAAGTTAGCGGAGGCCGTCAGCGTAGGTAAGGCGTTCAACGCCGAACACCCCAGTAACGCACCCATCAACGGTCGTAAAAACAACCACGCGCCCACAAACCCAGAAACAGGGTTACCCGGCAGTCCTACAAAGCGCGCCTCACTGCCGTCTTGGCGTGGCAAACGGCCCAGCGCCAGCGGCTTTCCTGGGCGAATCGCCAGCTTCCACATATCTAACTGGCCTAGCGATTCCAGCGCGGCTTTGACGTGGTCTTCTTCGCCCACGCTAACGCCACCGGTGCTAACAACGACATCGGCGACGGATGCGGCTTGAGTTAATAGCTTGACCGTTTGGGCATAATCGTCAGGCACACTAACCAGTTGCTCGACCTCAGCACCAAAGTTCTCCAACAAGCGCTTAAGCATCGGCCGATTGGAGTTATACAGTTGACCTGGCTTTAACGGCGTGCCTGGATCAACGATCTCATCGCCGGTCGACAGTAGCGCTATGCGAGGGCGACGGCGCACGCTAACGTGGGTAACCCCTTGACCGGCCAGATGCCCTAACGCGGCAGCTTCCAAGCATTCACCAGCAGGCAGCAGTAACTCACCTCGACGCACATCACGACCCTGGCGGCGCACGTTATCACCTACCGGTAGCGCATCCGGCATCAGTGCCTGGTTCCCCTCCTGAGTCACCCGCTCTTGCATCACCACACAGTCGGCCCCTGGGGGGATCTCACCGCCGGTAAAAATCCGTGCGCAACTGCCTTCCATCAGCGGCGCTGCCGGGCTGCCTGCCGCAATACGCTGGCTGATAGGCAGCCACTTGCCCGCATCACTAGCACGCAGGGCATAGCCATCCATTGCGCTATTATCAAACGGCGGTACGTCTAACTGAGCGGTAACAGCTTCGGCCAGCACGCGCCCAGCAGCGTCCTCAAGCGGTATACACTCTGCACCGAGTTGCGTGATATCTGCTAACAGCGCTTCAAGCGCGGCACTTATCGGCTGTAGCTCAGCCATGCTGCCCCCGGCCTGGGATGACCAGGTTGGCGAAATTACAAGGCTTATGACGGCTATCGAGCTGCTCGGCCAGAATGCCGTCCCAACCAGTACGGCAGGCGCCGGTTGAACCCGGTAGACAGAAAACGACCGTAGCGTTGGCTAAGCCACCGAGGCAACGGCTCTGAATGGTCGAACTACCAATCTCATCGCCGCTCAGTTGGCGAAAACGCTCGCCAAAGCCTTCGATACGCTTATCCAGCAGTACCGATACAGCCTCCGGCGTCGAGTCTCGGCCAGTAAAACCTGTACCGCCCGTGGTAATCACTACCTGTACATTTGCGTCGGCAATCCACTGGGCGACTACCGCACGAATTTGGTAGACGTCATCCGGCACGATGCGTTTCTCTGCCAGGGTGTGCCCAGCCTCGGTTAAACGCTGCACCAGCGCTTGGCCGGAGCGGTCAGTCTCATCCGTACGTGTATCAGATATGGTCAACACCGCTATTTTCAAGGATTCCATGCTATCCATGGACTTACTCCTTGGCTGTTTTCTGAGCTTGGCGAGCATCTAGAGCCGCCAACTGCTCGGGCGTTGCGGCACCCTGGTAGTGAGCTTTCCATTCACTGTAGGGCATTCCATAGACATATTCCCGGGCAGCCTCATAGTCCAGCGTTTTACCCTGTTCGTCTGCCGCCGTTACGAGCCATTTAGACAGGCAGTTACGACAAAAATCCGCCAGAATCATCAGATCGATGTTCTGCACATCCTTATTGTCGTCTAAATGTTGTAACAAACGACGAAACGCGGCGGCTTCTAGTTCCGTACGCGTCGTTTGGTCTAATTCATTAAACGATGACATTGGCGATCCTCTTATCAAGTGGCTTGAGAGCAGCATAACAAAAGACACCGCCCGAAGGCGGTGTCGAGTGGCAATTAAGCGAACCGGCTAGCTAGGTTTGGTAGCGGAAACATCGCCACTACTGCTGCCCGTTTTTTGTGCCGCGATTTCCTCTTCGCTCATAGCTGTATCTTTGACCTCCTCGTACCACAAGTTGTGGTGCTCTTTGGCCCAGGTTTCATCGACATAGCCAGTGGTCATACCTTCCAGTGAGCCTTCCGTACCAACAGTACCAATATAGATATGGCCCAGCGCGACAGCCGTTAGACCAAGCGCACCCACCGCATGGATGATGTTGGCCCACTGCATGGTATCGCGGCCTTGGCCATAGTTGGGGAAGTCGAGCACAAAACCACTCGCGATCACCACCAAGCCAGCAGTGGCTAATAGCCAGTACCACGCTTTTTCGCCACCGTTGGCAAAACCCGCGTCAGGATGGTGCTTGCCTGTTAATCCACCTGCCTTTTTAAACCATACCCAGTCATGCTTCTTAGGAATATTGTCTTTCAGCAAGCTAATTAACAGTACAACGAGTAGCACACCGAATATCGGGCCAAGATAGTTATGCAGCACTTTGGAAGCTGAAATCATCCATGCCCAGACGGCGTCGCCAAACAGCGTGCGGAACACAAACTTACCAAACAGCAAATTCAACCCTGTTAACGCCAAGGTGATAAACAGGGTGGCAACGGTCCAGTGCAGCGAACGCATTAGCAACGACCAGCGAAAAAGCTTACGTCCTGTGCGCGGCTCATCAAGATGTTTGCGCCCAACCATAAAGTAGAACAGCGCAATCACCACGATCATCCCGCCAATCGCAATCAAACCAAACGGCGACACCCAACGGTTTCGGATCTGCCGCCAAGTTTCGCCACTTGAATTGATCAGATTGTAGTTACTGTCAAAACGCGAGTCGCGATAGTTAGGCCCTGTTTCACCACTGCGCACCTGGCGCCACTGATCTGCACTAATACCTGGAGCAGCGGTCACCATCTCGTGGTCTGTGTCAGCCTGGGCAACCGCTAGTTGGGACATGCCAAGGCTGGCAGCCAGCAGCAGTAACAGAATGCCGATACGCCAACAGCGCTGGAAAAACGCCCTTACCCAGAACGCTAGCGCAGGCGCCTCTGGTGTCATTGTGGTCGTGGTCATCGTTGTCATGACACGCCTCCTTACCCTTTACGGGCAGCATCGTAGGCAAGGTTGTCAGTACTGGCCTGGGGGTTATTCGACCAAGCACCATCTTTATGGCCACGATGGACGACACGCTGACGGAAGATATCGGCAACATCTTGCGCATCACCCGCTAGAAGGGCTTTGGTAGAGCACATTTCCGCACATAGCGGCAGCTTACCTTCCGCGATGCGATTGGAGCCGTACTTCTCGTACTCCTCCTCTTTGCTCTCGGCGGGGCCGCCTGCACAGAATGTGCACTTGTCCATTTTTCCGCGCTCGCCAAATGCATTTTGTTGTGGAAACTGCGGTGCGCCAAAGGGGCACGCATAAAGGCAGTAGCCACAACCAATGCACAGGTCTTTATCGTGCAGCACGATGCCATCATCGGTTTTATAGAAGCAGTCAGTCGGACATACCGCCATGCATGGCGCATCGTCGCAATGCATACAAGCCACTGAAATCGACATCTCATCCGCTTCGCCGTCGTTAAGTGTGACCACCCGGCGACGCTGGATACCCCACTCTACATCGTTGGCATTTTTACAGGCGGTGACACAGCCGTTGCACTCGATGCAGCGCTCGGCGTCACACATAAATTTCATTTGAGCCATGGTGTTCTCCTCTCACCAGCGCGAGCATTTACCCGCGCTGGGCTCTGTCAGGTCGGTCGAGACGTTTATTGGCTTAAGCCCGCTCAATTCGGCAGATGGTGCACTTTGTTTCCTGCATCAGTGTCACCGGGTCATAGCCATAGGTGGTGGCTGTGTTAGCCGCCTCACCAATGACGTACGGGGCAGACCCGTCCGGATAACGATCCCGCAAGCTCTCGCCCTGGAACATGCCGCCAAAGTGGAACGGCATAAAGGCAACCTTGCGATCAACCCGAGGCGTGACCAAGGCTTTCACCTTCACTCGGCCACCTTCAGCACCTTCAACCCATACGTCGTCGCCATCACGTACGCCAATGTCATTAGCATCCGCGGGGTTCATCTCGACAAACATCTCTTGCTGTAGCTCGGCCAGCCACGACATCGAGCGTGTTTCTTCACCGCCTCCCTCGTATTCGACCAATCGACCCGATGTGAGAATAATCGGATAATCGGCGCTGTTATCGCGATCCTGGATGGTTTTGTACATCGTAGGCAGGCGCATAATTGAGTCAAAGTCGTCCCAGGTGGGATAGCGTTCGACCAGGTCGCGACGGGTGGTGTATAGCGGCTCGCGGTGTTTCGGCACTGCATCTGGGAAGGTCCATACCACGGCGCGCGCTTTCGCGTTGCCATAAGGTGCGCAACCACGACCAATCGCCACCCGCTGGATACCGCCTGAGAGGTCGGTTTTCCAGTTTTTACCTTCCGCGGCCGTTTTCTCAACGTCAGTAAGGTCATCCCACCAACCGAGGTCTTTAAGCAGTTGGTCGGTAAACTCGGGGTAGCCGTCATCAATCTCGCCACCTACTGGCGCAGAGCCCTCAGCCAGCAAATTAACGCCGTCGCGCTCAATACCAAAACGGGCACGGAAACCCATACCGCCTTCCATTACCGGCACGCTGGTGTCATAGAGGTTGGGTGAGCCAGGGTGATTAAACTCTGGTGTGCCCCAGCACGGCCACGGTAGCCCGTAGTAATCACCATCGGCAGGGCCACCTTGGGCACGCAAGTTCTGAAAGCTGAAAGTATGCCAGTTTTTCTGGTGCTCTTTGAGGCGCTCGGGGCTTTGGCCGGTGTAGCCAACAGTCCACATACCACGGTTGATTTCACGCAACACGTCATCAATCAGAGGCTCGTTGCCGTTCATCTCAAAGTTCTTCACGAACTCATTACCAAAGCCAAGCTTGTTGGCAAATAGGTACATAATTTCGTGATCAGGCTTTGATTCAAATAGCGGCTCAATGACTTTGTCGCGCCACTGAATAGAGCGGTTGGTTGCCGTCACGCTGCCAGTAGTTTCAAACTGGGTCGCTGCAGGCAGCAGATAAACACCATCAGAGCGGTCATGCATCACCGAGGCAACCGTGGGATAAGGGTCAACAATGACCATCATCTCGAGCTTCTGCATGGCTTTTTGCATTTCCACTCCGCGGGTTTGCGAGTTGACCGCGTGCCCCCAGTAGAACATCGCTTTTAGCGCGGTGCGCTGGGAGATATTTTCATCCTCTTCCAGCACACCGTCTACCCAGCGGGATACGGTAATACCGCTGGAGTACATCGGCTTTCCATCAGCGTACTCGGTATCGTCAAAGCGGCCTTTTAGCCACTCATAATCGACATTCCACACCTGGGACCAGTGCTGCCATGCGCCTTCAGCCAAACCGTAATAGCCCGGTAACGAGTCACAGCCAAGGCCGAGGTCGGTAGCCCCCTGTACGTTATCGTGGCCCCGCAAAATGTTGGCACCACCACCGGACTTACCAATATTGCCCAGCGCCAGCTCTAGAATGCAGTACGCGCGGGTGTTGTTATTACCAGTGGTGTGCTGGGTACCGCCCATACACCAGACCACGCAGCCCGGACGATTGTCAGCAAGCCGTTTAGCCACATCGAACATGTCCGCTTCCGGTACGCCAGTAATGTCTTCTACGACACTCGGGGTGAACTGAGCCACCTCTGCACGCACCTCATCCATACCGTAAACACGCTGGCTGATATACTCACTGTCTTCCCAGCCGTTCTCAAAGATGTGCCACAACAAGCCCCAAATATAAGCAACGTCCGAGCCAGGGCGCAGGCGTACGTATTTATTGGCTTTTGCTGCGGTGCGCGTAAAGCGCGGATCCGCGACGATGATGTCGCAGTTATTACGCTCTTTAGCAATGAGAATATGCTGCATCGCGACCGGGTGAGCTTCACTCGGGTTGGAGCCGATAAACAGAATCGCCTTGCTGTTCTGCATATCATTGAGCGAGTTGGTCATCGCCCCGTAACCCCAGGTGTTAGCAACACCTGCCACGGTGGTGGAGTGACAAATTCGCGCTTGGTGATCTGTGTTGTTGGTGCCCCACATGGAGGCCAGCTTGCGCATCAAATACGCCTGCTCGTTATTAAACTTGGCCGACCCGAGCCAGTAAACACTGTCTGGTCCGTGGGCTTCACGCAGTTCAAGCAGCTTGTCGCCTATTTCATTAACCGCGTCGTCCCAACTCAGTCGCTGCCATTCACCAGCCACTAGCTTCATGGGGTATTTTAGGCGACGGGTGGAGTGACCGTGCTGGCGTAGCGAGGCCCCTTTGGCACAATGCGCACCGCGGTTAATCGGGTGATCAAAAGCGGGCTCTTGTTTTGTCCAAATGCCTTCTTGAACTTCTGCATAGACACCACAGCCCACCGAACAGTGGGAACAAATGGTTCGCTTGGTTTCAACGGGTGAGTCTAATACGGGAGTTTTATTCGCCGACTCGGCGCGCTGCATCATCGGCGCGCCCATAAAGCCCGCAGCTGCGACGCCACCGGTGGCGACGCCACTACGCTTTAAAAATTGACGACGGGAGATTCCAAGCCCTGAAGCGTTGGGAGTATTAGTTTTGCGAGTTAGACGCATGGCAGTTCTCCTGGCATTTCGCCGTCAATCACGCAGCGACGCATAATACGCGCGAATATGGTCAGTTTCGTGGTAGTTCGTTGTTTGTTTTTTAGGCTCAATCGACGTGGTGCTATCGGCTTGAGCTAGCGTGACGTGACCTACAGCAGCGGCCGCACCGGCAGCGGCGGTACCAAGCCCAACGGTTTTCATAAACCGGCGGCGCTCAGGGTTGTGTGACGAGTGCATGGGTTTCTCCTCTATCATGCCCTTATTCTTCTGCATGGCCTGCTGGCCCTATTATTCGCTTACCGCTGCGCACTGCCACTCACGGTGTGACGTCGCGCGCCGCGTCAGTTGCGGTTGTCGTTGGCTCCACAATCCGCACCGCTTGATAGGCCGCTCTTTCGCTCAACGTTGCCTGCTCGCTTTCCATGAACGCGCCGCCTAACTGGCCAAGCGATGCGTAAAAAACAGTGTCTACTTTAGAGAGGTCGTCAAAGCAGTGCGTTGACCAGGGAGCAATGTGTTGCTGGAAAAAGTAGCTCTGCTCGCTGCTTTGGGACGTAATTAGCATCGCCATCACCTCACATATAGCAGCCAAATGATCTTCTGGCTCGCGGGTATGCTCGCTACGCTCAAACCCCAGCGCCCGAAGATCCTGGCGTAATGCAACTAATGCTGCCTCCATTAATTCCCCGTTGCGGTACCAAGACGCGTAAGGCACTACCTCGCCCTGAATGACGCCAACAAGAAGGCGAAAGTGGGCACGCTGAAGGCTATCTACACTGCTTTGGCCAGCAGCACTTGAGAGCGCTGCCCAACACTCCGCCAGTCGGCTGCCGTCTTGTTCAATGTCTAGGCTGGCTAGCCACGTTAATAACTCACTGTCAGGAGCTTGCCGTAGCAGGCTGGCTAAAAGCTGATAAATATCGGCCCGCAGTGCGTCGGTCTCGCTAAGTGTGGGCATTGCATCACTCATTGCTTTACACCTTTAGTTGCGCATCCGGGTCACGGATCATAGTTTTCCAGACATCTTTGACCCGACAGTCCTCGCACATTTCTAGCCGCGCTAGCGCATCGCCCGCGAAATAGGGGTGATTAGCTAGCTTCGCTTTGATCGTTGCTATCGTACTGGCAGTGGCAAACGGCTTGCCGCAGCCAATGCACTCAAAAGCCGCCTCTTCGTGGCAAATGTGCCGTGTGTCGCGTTCCGGTGCAGCCAAAAAACCAGGAAGCAGCGTAATCGCGTCTTCAGGGCACGCCTGTTCACAGAGCCCGCACTGCACACAGTCGGACTCCAAGAAACTTAGCGCTGGTGTATCGCCTCCTGCTTTCAATGCCGGCGTCGGACAATTACTAACGCAGGCATGGCAGAGCGTGCAGGCTTCACGATCTACTTGAATGCCGCCATAAGCTGCCCCTTCAGGCATGCTATGCCGGTCATTGCTAGGCGCTCCAAGTGCCGCCAGTGTTGCTAGCACTTGATTAAAACGGGCACGCTTATGAGGCTCGGTAAAGGTCAGCGCAGCGGCGGTTAAGGGCGTAAGCGTGGGAAGTGCATCGCGCTCATCAGTCGGCTCCGGCTGCAGCAGCTTAATCCGCGTAGTGTCATGCCCCAGCGCTTCTAGCAGGCCGTGGGCTTGGGCGACTTGATGGGTGATAAACGTGGTTAAACGAGGCGGCATCTCATCGTGCAACTGAATACGTACTTCAGCTGCCCCGTTCACCAGCGCGGTAAGCCACTGATCGTGGCCAGCAGCACCCAGCTCTTCAAGCGGGACATCAAGCAAGTGGCCTGGCGTCACAACACCTGCTTTGCGTTCAGCATCAAGAGAGTCATGGGTGACAAAACGCATCACAGGCGCTTGACCACCCGCCTCGCGGTAGGCAGCCAACCACGTCGCTAAGGTGTCTTGCTGACGACGAGTTTCCGGCAGGCGAAATTCAATCGCACCGGTTGGGCAAGCACTGGTACAACTGCCCACCCCTTGGCAAAGGAACGGGTCAATTTCAATACGCGATTCAATGCGCCCCTGAAAGCTGGAGATAGCATCTGCAGGGCAAACATCCAAACAGCGCGTACAGCCAACGTTGCCACTCGCGGAATGCGCGCAGAGATCACTATTAACCTGGAAATAGCGTGGTTTATCGAACTCACCGACGAGGTCAATAACGCTTTCCAACACCTCACCGCGCTGAGATTCTTGTACCAACCAGTCCAGGCACACATAGCCTGGCGGGGGGATTTCCCATGACTGAGTACTGTTCGACGAGCCTGCTGCCGATAAGTCGAGCACCACATCAAACACGTCACGCTCAATTAGTGCTTGAGCCAGATTGAGCGTGTCGCTATCCTCGGGCGCTATTTCAACGCGAAAGGCACCAAGATAACCAGTGATTCGCAGCTGAGATTGCTGGGTATCGCTTAACGTTTGGCAGGTAAGGGGTTCACTGGCAGCCGCTAAATCAACTGCAGAATCAGTTGTCAGCAGCGTCAACGATGCCAAGCCACGGCCCTGTAACACTCGGGCAGCTTGGCTAACCTCATGTGAATTACCCATCAACAGCGCATGGCCGCGGCTGTGATAAGTCACGTTAGCAGGCGTTAAGTTAACCGGCCACGAGATACGCTGGCGTACCGCTTCGCGGGCGGTGACGTTAATCTGGTCATCTACCGATGCCAGTTGGATTCGTTGGTTCATGCATTCTCACGGTCAGAAAGTCGTTTTTTTTATAATTAAAAGTCATGTTTTTTTACTTTAATGGCATATCTTAGCGCTTTCTCTACCTTGAGCGTATGGTGCCTAGGCGTTTTTTGCCACTTTAAAGCGCATTGGCGTCTCAACGCCTCATCACCATAATCATCATAACCAGCTGTTTATAAAAAATTTATTCTTTACTAATACATTCGTCTACCTTGCTATTGGACGAATCAGACTGGTCGTCTAGTGACGTTTTTTGTACAAAACCACTATCACTTGTACAGGCATCAATTTCTTCAGGTGGGGTAGTAGTGTCGTCATCTGCGATGTTCTCATCGTCTGCTTCTGCGGGCCTATCTACTGCCTCTTCCGCTTTGTTTGCCCAACGGCGAAGCTTGCCTGCCAGTTCAGTAGCCATAGGCTTAAGCTGCTGACGATAATCAGCATCGTAGTCATCCAACCCATCGCGCACGTTGTAGTTACCGGTGGCCCATAGTCTTTTTAGGGCACGGCGGCGCAGTGCAGCGCTAACACCTGGTGCCATGAACGCGCTGAAATCACTGCCTGCCGGTAAGTGATCAGGGTCGGGTAAAGTGTGATCTAAGCTGCCAGGAAGGGGGGGCGCGTCATCAACGCTAGCCTCTGCATCCAACGATTCAGTATCGCTGGAAGTAGCACTTAGCGCATCAGCCTCTAGCCCTAGCTCTGAATTCGGCTCTGCGCTGCCGTTGGGAGGGTTATCTAATGCTGCGTCTGCTTCGTCGCTTTCAACGCCACGCTTTTTACGTGACCAGCGTTCAAGTCTGCTCACTGGGGCTGCTCCTTGGTCGGGGTTTCTTTAGCCCGACCGGCCCCCTTATGTTTCTTTTTGCGCTTTTCTGGTGGTGCTTCACCATGACGCGCTAAATAGCTTTCCAGCCATACCTGAATCGCCATCGGCATCGATGCTTCGAGTACCTGTTGTTCACCATCAAGCCAACCTGCTGCGACATCTTGGCTTGCGGTAATAGCATCAGGCTTGGGCGCTTGCCCGGTAAAACCAGCGCGAACAAAAAGACGCGGGGTTGCTGACGTGAGGTTAAAGCGGTAGGCCGCACGCTCTGTCATCGACAGCTGAAGGCTAAGCACATAGTCACCTTGCTCACCAGGCGTGAGCTCAGCGATACGCCATTGCGTTAAGGTAAAGCCCCTCACCTGCTTGGGCTCTGCCACCAAGGTAATGCTCAAAGAGCGCAGATTCTCACTCATACGGATAGACCACCTTAGACCTTGAATGGGTAGACAAGTAAGCCTTTTGAGCGCCATCATCGTCAACTCAGAGTGTTTTACTCAACTATTATAATTCACATGTATGCGTTACATGATTCTTCACTAGGTTCCAACGAGGATTGCGGATGCCCGCCCTTCAGTTAAGCCGAGCCCGCTTACCGGCCACGACGACAATCGATGTGCTGGATGCTTACGGCGACTCTCGCCAACAAGCCATCGCCGCAGAGCGCGCGCTGACGGTTTATCTCAATAAGCGTGAAATTGTCACGCTAATGACGCTGGGCGATGACCCTGAAGCCTTGGTGGTGGGCTACCTACGCAACCAGGGATTGCTGCGTCGCGCGGAAGATTTATTGGCGGTACAGGTGGATTGGGAGGTGGAGTCCGCAGCTGTCGTCACCGATTATTTACCTGACGATTTAGACAACCGGCTAAGTACCCGTACCGTCACCACGGGTTGCGGTCAGGGGACCGTGTTCGGCAAATTACTGGAACAAACATCGCTCTCTGCGTTACCTGAGACACCGCTGGCGCAATCAACGCTTTATCAATTACTAACCAATTTGAATACCTACAACGAGACCTATCGCAGCGCGGGAGCAGTACACGGTTGCGCGCTGTGCCACCAAAGCCGCGTGCTCGACTTCGTTGAAGATGTCGGACGTCACAATGCGGTGGATACCCTGGCAGGCCACCAGTGGCTCAACCAGGCCGAAAGCAGTAGTGCTGATATTTTCTATACTACTGGCCGCCTAACTTCCGAAATGGTGTTGAAAGTGGCGCAAATGGGGATCAGCGTGCTGGTTTCACGTTCAGGGGTGACCCAAAAAGGTGTGGAGCTGGCGGAACGCTTCGGCGTGATGCTGATTGCTCGGGCTAAAGGCAAAAACTTCCAGGCGATTAATACCGCTAACCGCCTAACGTTAGATGCCATCCCAGCCAAACCACCCAGTGCGCGCACGTCTAAGGAGGCCGGTATATGATCACCCCGCAAACCCTCACTGGCATGATTCTCGCGGGCGGCGAAGGCCGCCGTATGGGTGGCCGTGACAAAGGCCTTGAACCCTTCGCTGGGCTACCGCTCGTGGCCCATGTAGCTAAGCGCTTTGATGGCCATGTCTCTGAACTACTGATCAACGCCAATCGCAACACTGATGCCTATGCACTGTTTGCAACCCGGGTTATTGAGGACGCGGAAGGTGGCTTTAAAGGCCCCTTGATGGGCATTTATAGTGGCCTACGCGCTGCTAAAACATCCTGGCTACTGGTTGCCCCTTGCGACTCACCTGCCCTACCTAATGACCTCGTGGCGCGTATGGTGGCGGGCATCACCTCAGCGAGTGGTGAACACGATATCGCCGTTGCGTATGACGGCGAGCGCCTGCACCCAGTCGTCGCGCTGCTGCGCACCTCGCTTGCCGATGACTTAGCGAATGCGCTGGCTGAGGGCGAACGTAAAATCGACCGCTGGTACGCTCGCCACTCATGGTGCAAGGTCGATATGTCGGATTGCCCGGAAACGTTTGCCAACCTCAATACTGAAGAAGAAAAAGCTCGGCTGGAGCTAACACTAAGCACTATCTTTAAAGATCCAGCCTCAAAGGAAACATCATGAGCCTGTCGTGCTTCGAACTCGGTGAGCAAATGCTCAGCGTTGACGCAGCGCGAGAGGCACTGCTGTCCTTGGCTGAACAGCCCGTTGCGGTAGAGTCGGTAGCGCTTAGCCAAGCTCATGGTAGGCGCTTAGCCACCGATATCACCGCGCCAATTAACGTGCCACAGAATACCAATGCAGCCATGGATGGTATCGCCCTGGCGTGGCCAGATGAGCAGCCTCAGCAAACCAAATGGCCGATTGCAGGCGATGCCTTTGCCGGACAGACGTTTGAAGGCAGCGTACCTCTCGGCCAGTGCGTACGCATTACCACAGGCGCTCCCTTACCGTCAGGCACCGACACCATTATCATGCGCGAGCAGCTTAGCGAGCATGACGGCAGTGTCACCATTGATTCCCCTGAGCGGGTTAGCCATGGTCAGCATGTGCGCCAAGCGGGGGAAGATATTGCCCTAGGCGAGGTAGCACTGGTAGCTGGCACGCGGCTAGATGCCGCCTGTTTGGGGTTAATCGCCTCACTGGGCTATGGTGAGGTTTGTGTTTTCAGGCGTCCAAAGGTGGCGATTTTCTCTACTGGAAATGAGGTCACTCCCCCTGGCGAAGCGCTGCCCAGCGCAGGCATTTACGACACCAATCGTTTTACCTTGATGGGCTTGCTCAACGAACAGGGTGCCGAAGTTGTGGATTTAGGCATTTTGCCTGATGACCCCACCACCATTCAAAACGCCCTGGCTAGCGCAGCCAAGCAGTGTGATTTAGTCATTACCAGTGGGGGCGTTTCTGTCGGCCACGCCGATTACACCAGGGAAGCATTGGAAACATTAGGCCAATTAGCTTTTTGGCGCGTGGCGCTGCGACCCGGACGCCCCATGGCCTGCGGCTGGCTGGGTGAATCGCGCAAACCATTTGTCGGCTTACCCGGCAACCCCGTCGCGGTCATGGTAACCTTTAGTCAATTCGTGGTGCCATTATTGGAGCGTTTACAAAATCAACCCTTCGTTCCACCGAGGCGTTTAACAGCCATTACCCAAACTCCGCTAAAAAGTCGCCTAAAGCGCACCGATTTTATACGTGGCATTTATTCAAGCGATGCTCACGGTGTGCTGCAGGTACGTAGTACCGGAGCGCAAGGGTCTGGGATTTTAACCTCGATGGTAGCTGCTAACTGCCTGATTGAACTGGGTGATGATCAAGCAGGCGCCCAGCCAGGCGACGCAGTCTGCATCCAACCACTGACGAGGTGGCAATGACCAAACAACCAATTGCCGAAAAACTCATTGATGATTTCGGACGCCGTGTCAGTTATGTACGCATTTCCGTGACAGATCGCTGCGACTTTCGCTGCGTTTACTGCATGAGCGAAGAGATGACCTTCCTGCCAAGAGCTCAGGTGCTTACGCTGGAAGAACTCGCCATGGTGGCTCAAGCGTTTACCGAATTAGGCGTTGAGAAAATCCGCTTAACCGGTGGCGAGCCGCTAGTGCGTAAAGGCATTGAGCAGCTCGTGGACGACATTGGCGCGCTTCCAGGGCTCAACGACTTCACCATGACCACGAACGGGGCCAGTCTGCGTAAACACGCCAAACGGCTCTATCAAGGGGGGCTGCGCAGGCTCAATATCAGCCTCGACTCTCTTGACCCCGAGCGCTTCAAACAGCTGACTCGGACAGGTGATTTAGCGAAAGTGATTGACGGCATTCACGCCGCTAAAGAAGCTGGCTTTTCACGCATCAAGCTTAACGCTGTGATTCTCAAGGGGCGCAATGATGATGAAGTGCTGGACCTCGTCACGTTCGCTCGCCAAGAAGGGCTGGATATCAGCTTTATCGAAGAGATGCCGCTGGGCGATGTGTCTGACCACTCGCGGGCCGAGACCTTTTACTCTAGTGACGACGTTCAAGCGTTGATCGAGACACGCTACCCACTCATGCCGTCAACGGAAACCACACCTGGGCCTTCGCGCTATTTTAAAATGGCCGATAGCAGCAGTCGGATTGGCTTTATTTCGCCCCATAGTCACAACTTTTGCGATAGTTGCAACCGCGTTCGGGTAACCGTTGAAGGCCGTCTACTGCTCTGCCTCGGCAATGAACACTCGGTCGATTTGCGTGCTGTACTGCGCCGGCATCCTGGCAATATGCAGGCGTTGAAAACAGCCATTATTAATGCCTTGCCGCTCAAGCCCGAGCGCCATCACTTTACTACCGATGGCGATGTCCAGGTGGTGCGCTTTATGAATATGACAGGGGGTTAAAGGTTGTCAGCCACTCGCGTGCCAGTGCATATCATTACTGGCTTTCTCGGCAGCGGTAAAACCACGCTTATCCACAGCCTAATCGAGCAAAAGCCTGTGGATGAGAAGTGGGCCATTTTAGTCAATGAGTTTGGCCAAATTGGCATTGATCAAGCAATGTTTGAACAACGCGACGATGTCGTCGTCAAGGGGCTCCCCGGTGGCTGCCTATGCTGCCAGCTGGCCTTTGTGCTGCAGGCTGCGCTGGTCAACTTGCTCGCCCGCAACAAACCAGACCGCGTCATTATTGAGCCTTCGGGGCTTGGTCACCCAGCTGGCTTACTCGATCTGCTGCGCGGCGAAGCCTTTCAAGACGTTGTGGCCGTTCACGATATTATTGCCACCCTAGATCCGCGCCGGTTAGATGAATCTCGGGTCCGTGAACACGAGACCTTTCAAGATCAGTTGGCCATGGCCGATGCCATCGCCATTACGATGGGTGAGCAAGCTAGTAGCGAACAACATGAGCAGGCGCAGCGGTTTGTGACGGAACTCTGGCCACCACGCAAGTGGGTTCATCGCAGTGAGCATGGCACTATGCCGCTATCGCTGCTGTTGAACAGCGGCCAGACCAGTGCCCAAAAAGATACCACTGTTCCTGATACGCATCGTCAAATGATAACAACCCCCACGCTGGAAGGCGCTTTTTTTGATGCAGCCCCTCCGCTGGGCCAACCTCAGCACAAGACGGCTAGCTCCCTTGGATACACCAGCACGGGCCTCCGTTGGCACCCCAGCGAACGCTTTGACCTTGATCGTTTGGCCGCCCACTTAGGTGAGTTTCCCTCATCTGCGCGAGTAAAAGGCGTCTTTCATACCGAGCAGGGCTGGAAGCAGCTCAATCGAGCCGATGGAACACTTAGTCTCGGCAATAGCGCCTGGCGGCAGGATTCACGGCTTGAAGTGATTACCCCTGATAATGACGCTGATACCCACACCAATTTACTGACAGAACTGCAATCATCAGGAGCACTGCTGGGCTAAGAACGCTTTCTCGATAGCGTCTATCGGCATAGGGCGTCCAAATAAATAGCCTTGAAAAGCTTGGCAGCCATGAGCCAGCAACCACGCTTTCTGGCTCTCTGATTCGACGCCTTCGGCAATGACATCAAGATTTAAGCTTTTTGCCAGGGCAATCGTACTCTCCACAATGGCCGCATTAGCGCTGCTTTCTAACACTTGATGGACAAACGACTGATCGATCTTGAGCTGATCAAGTGGCAACTGCGCAAGATAGGCCAGCGATGAATAGCCAGTGCCAAAATCATCCAGAGAAAAACGCACACCTTGGGCTTTCAGGCTTAGCATTTTGTCACGGGCATCGTCGCGCGTTTCCACAAACAGCGACTCGGTAACCTCAAGCTTTAGCCTCTCAAGCGGTGCTTTTGTCCGCTTAAAAACCTGCTGCAAGCGAGATAAAAAATCGCTATCGCGAAACTGCAGTGGGCTGATATTCACGGAAATAGTCAGTTCACGCAGGTGTGGCGTTGCTGCCCAACAGGCTAGCTGACGGCATGCATCTTCAATGACCCACTCACCAACCTCATTAATCAGCCCGGTACTCTCTAATAGCGGAATAAACTCGCCAGGTGAAACCATGCCACGCTCTGGGTGCTGCCAGCGCAGCAGTGCCTCAACTCCAGTAAAGTGACCAAAGCGATTAACTTGAGGCTGGTAATAGAGACGCCATTGATGACTCTCCAATGCCTGCCGCAAGTCGGCTTCAAGCTTAACCCGTGCCAGTAGCGTAGCCTGCATCGAAGGATCAAAAAAGCGTATGGCATGACGCCCACTCGCTTTCGCCTGTAATAAGGCCATATCGACCTGCTGAAGGTAGTCTTCGGCGCTTCGCTGGCTATCGGACACAACCGTAATCCCAACGCATGCGGTCACCATGACTTGCTCTTCAGAAAAGCTAATCGGCTCATCAAGTGCCACCAGAAGTTTCTGGGCAATATGCTCTGCTAAGCGGCGTGTCCGGCGTGGGCTTTCATCCACGCCCTCAATAAGCACTGCAAATTCATCACTACCCAGACGAGCCAACGTATCGGTATCGCGCAACATTTGGCCAAACCGCTGAGCAACCCGCTGAAGTAACTGGTCGCCAGCGAGATACCCCAGGGTATCGTTAATATAGTTGAAACGGTCAATATCAATCACCAACAACGCCCCACATCGCTGATGGCGGTTTAGCTCTTTTAGTGCTGTCTCCATTCTGTCCATAAACAGGCGTCGATTTGCGAAGCCCGTTAATGGATCGTAAAACGCGAGCTGATGGATCTCTTGCTCAGCGGCTTTACGCTCACTGATATCACTCATCGTGGCAACGTAATTGGTGAGCACTCCGTCTGCATCGTAAACAGCACTGATCGTCAGCCACTCAGGGAACAGCTCACCATTTTTGCGCTGATTCCAGATTTCACCTTCCCAACTTCCTGTGGTCATCACCCGCTTCCACAAGCGCTGATAAAACGCTGCATTATGGTGGCCCGAGCTAAACATACGTGGGTTCTTACCGATCACCTCTGCATCGCTATAGCCGGTTATACGCTTAAACGTCTCATTAACTTTTAAAATATTTCCCCGAGCATCCGCCACTATGATGCCCAGATGTGCTTGAAAAGCAGCCGCGGCAATCTGCAGCTCCACTTCTGCGCGCTTCGCTTCGGTAATATCACGGTTCACCGATAACACTCCCTCAAACTGTCCAGCACTACTTATTAGCGGACTCACGGTGGCATGAAAATGGTGTGGCTGTGCATCAATGGTCAGCGGATACTCAAATCTTTCTACTTTATGCAACTGCTGTACTCGCTCAAAAACGGCGGCAAATGCACGAGCTAAGGGAACAGGTAAAACATGTGAAAAGTGTTTCCCCAGCGCATCTTGGCTTTGAACAAGTAGCTGCTCAGGGGAAACCGCATGGATATAGCTAAAGCGCCCTTCCACATCAAATACAAAAATCAAATCCTGGATCGAGTGGACTAGGGCATCCATACGCGCCCCGCGCGCTTGCGCTTCGGCTCTTGCTAGCTCTCGTTCTTTTATTCGCTCATGTAGTTGATAAGCTAACGCGAGGCGGTTTAGGTAGTGGCGAACGCCCCAGGCTCCCAATAGCGTAATCAAACCAGCGACCAACAATAACACCAGCAAACGCTGGCGCCATCTTGTCATCAGCGTATGAAGGTCAACGCCCACTGCAACAAATACCGGATAGTCACTAATGCGTTGCATGTGAAATAAGCGTTTACTTCCGTCAAGGGGCGAGATCGCGGTTAATGTCCGATCAAGATTACCGCTATTTAGCCAGCGCTGTGTATCAGGTGCATCAAGTTGGCTACCAATGAGCATTCCTTCATGGGGAGCCGGGTGCCGAGCAACCACTTTTAGATTTTCATCTATCAGTGCCATACTCTCACCGTCGTACAGTCGCATTTGCTGCAGCGCACTATTGAGGATATGCGGCATGATGCGAGACATAATCACACCAGCGAAATCACCCTGGTCATTCACTAGACGCCTGCCATGGTAGAGAAAGAAACGCTGCTTGCTTGCCGACCAAATAAGCGGCGTCATCATTTCGTCTTGGCCACCTTGTTGAAAGGTGCGGAAAAAAGCGCTGTCGCCAACCCCCTCCCCAACATGTCGATTATCGTTACTGCTTAGACGTAGGCGCCCCTGAGGGTCTAAGACACTAACACTATCGATCAGTGGCACGTACTCGGTAAGATTGTCTAGCGCTCGCTGGACGGCAGTTGCACTTTCCGCCCCTAAACTATCCAACTCCGAATCGTTTGCTTGCTGAACATCCAACAGCTCGGCCAGACTAAACAAACCTTGGCTGCTCTGCCCAAACATGCCTTTCACCCATTCTGACACCACATTCGCACGGGCAATCACGCGGGATTCAGCCGCATTAACTTCTTGGTGATATTGGCCTTTGAGCAACCAGCCAAACAGCGCAATCATCATACATAACGACAAAATATAGAGCGTAATAACGCGCTGTTTTTGGCGCCGAAAGCCAGGCATTGTCTGGCTTTTGTTAGTTACCCGATCACTGCGAGGTAGCAGCATTATATGTAGGCCTTATTCAGATATCCCGAAGCACACCTGATACAGTATAAAAAGAACGGTGAAAGATAGACCACAGCGGCTCCTCGTAAGCGGTGCTAAATAGTGGCGCGGCTTGTTTTTGATGTATATCTATTTTCAGCAAAAAAGCTCATAAAAGTCGTTATTTTACTTAATAAGAGGCTGCCATGGCATCGTTAGGCCAAATGAGTGACTACGAAGTACGCTTGGTACGTATTTTTAAAACGGTAGTGGAATGCGGTGGTTTCACCGCTGCGGAAACCGCTTTAGGCATCAGTCGCTCAGCCATTAGCCAGCACATGAATGATTTAGAAGGCAGGCTAGGCTTTTCACTATGCCAACGTGGCCGAGGCGGCTTTAGTTTAACCGAAGAAGGCAAAGAAATTTACCAAGCAGGTTTGACGCTACTGACCGCGCTCGAAGCCTTTAAAAGCGATGTCAATGCATTGCATCATACCATTAAGGGCGAACTAAATATCGGCATCACCGATAACTTGGTTACCTTGCCCGCCATGCATGTTACTGATGCGCTCGCCGAGCTAACAGCGCCAAACCATGAAGTCACCGTTAATATCCATATGGAACCTTCGGATGCCGTTATTCGAAGCGTAATGGATGGCCATTTGCATGTCGGCGTAGTGCCCGCCGTTAATTTACCCACCAGCTTAGAAACACACTTGTTGTATGAGGAGCCTTCGTTTCTTTACTGCGCAGTTGGCCACCCCTTGTTTGATGAAACTGATGAAGCATTCACAGCTGAACAGATCGCCGCTTATCCAGCGATAACACCTCGCTACCCACTCCCTAGCGATGCGCGTAAAGCACATGATGCGTTAAATTTACAAGCGTCTGCCTCTGATCGGGAGGGCGCTGCGTTTTTGATTCTCACTGGACGCTTTATCGGTTTTCTTCCAGAACATGTTGCCGCCCAATGGGTTAATGCCAATAAGATGCGCGCCCTTCAGCCGGGTACCCAGTGTTATCAGATTCCGTTTGTTCTAATCACTCGCCATGATCGCCGACCCAACCGGGTGGTCGATGCATTTTTAGGATTTGTGAAAGGCGCAAAATAGCTCACCTGGTTATGCCAAGCACAAAATAATCAAAGCTCGGCGCTTAGCCGAGCTTTGATTATTAACGACGTTTATATATAACGAGTTTATAGCACCGCCCTCCTCTGTGAGGGCGGTCACGCTTTGCGCAACAGCTTGTTCCGCTATAAGAAGGCGACATAGCGCCTCTTCTCTTGAGACTATGAGAAACCATCGCATATAGAACACTTTCTCATAAAAGGAACTCCGATGAAGCCTACCTCTTTTGCCACTAAATTCGTTCCTACATTCGCCACAGCCGTACTGTTTTCAGCCATCAGCGTAAACGCTCATGCCGAACAGCGCCTCGCCACCTTCGACTTAGGCAGTCTAGATACGTTAGATGCGCTGGGCTTAAGCGAGCAGGTGGTTGGCGTCCCCAAGCAGAGCCTGCCCACCTACCTAGAGCAATACGCTAGCGACCGCTATAGCGATATTGGTGGCCTGCGCTCACCGGATATGGAGGCCATCAGCGCTAGCGAGCCTAGCCTGATTCTTTACACTGGCCGCCAGGGCGATTGGGAAGAAGCGCTTGGCGATATTGCACCGCTACTTAACACCAGTTTGCAAGGCGATAACTACCTCGCCGCTTTTGACGACAACGTGCGTGAGCTAGCCAGCCAATTTGGGGCGGAAAGTGAAGCCGATGAGGCACTTGCAACGCTCCACACAGAGATCGAAGCGCTACGCGAAGCACTCAGCAATGCCCCCAGGACACTGGTCGTCACTCACAACGGCGGCAACCTGATGCTTAACCAACATCCCGTCGTTCACGATGTGCTAGGCGTGGAAGCGCTCAACATGCCGGAGAGTGTGACCTCAGAAACCCGTGGTGAACGCACCTTTACACCGCTTTCTGCTGATGCCATTGCCGACATCAAACCAGACGTTGTGCTGGTCATTGATCGCAGCGCCGCCATTGGCGATGAACCTGCGGATGCCGACCAACTGCGCCAAGCACTAGCCGAGGCAGGTACTACCCCCCAGCTAGTGATGCTAACCCCGGCACTTTGGTACCTCTCCGGTGGCGGCCTACAAAGCTTAGCGCTACAAGTTGAAGAGGTCGCTGCTGCGCTGAATTAAGTGCTCGCTGAATCCTCATGAATCTTGATCTGGTAAAGCGCGCAATAGATCACCGGTAGCACGATAAGGGTGAGCAGCGTGGCAACACCGAGACCACCAATCAGCGCGACCGCCATGCTGGCGAAGAATGCATCACTAATCAGCGGTATCAGCCCCAGCATGGTGGTCAGCGCAGCCATTGAAACGGGTCGCACGCGACTAATAGCGGCGCGCACCACGGCGTGATAGCGATCTTTGTGCAACGGCAGTTGCACATTGATCTCTTCTACCAGAACAATGGCATTCTTGATCACCATCCCGATTAAACTCAGCGTGCCCAGCAGCGCCATAAACGAGAAAGGCAACCCGGTTAGCAGTAACGCGGCCACTACGCCGACAATGGTCAACGGCACCAAAAACCAGATCGCCAGCGGCTGACGGAAGTTATTAAACAACACCACCGTGATAATAAACATCATCACCAACCCAAGAGGCAACGATGCAAATAGGCCGCTCTGGGCTTCACCGGCAGTCTCAAATTCACCGCCCCACTCAAGCCGATAACCGGGTGGCAATTCAAGCGCCTCTACTTGAGGCCGAACCTGAGCCAATACGCTAGCCGCCGTCACACCACTGAGTGGGTCGGGTTCGCCATACACCGCCAGCATACGCTCTCGGTCACGGCGCATGATTAGTGGATCTGCTACCTGGGTCGTCACATCGCGCATCACTTGATCCGCAGTGATGTAGCGCCCCTGTTCGGCGCTCCATACGTTTAGCGACCCTATGTTGTCGATATCGTTGCGCTGCTCGGGTATCGCTCTAGCGACAATCGGAATCAAGTCGCTGCCGTCACGGTAGATGCCCACCTGACTACCACTCGTACTCAGCGCCAGTGTGGCTGCCAGATTCTCGCGCGTAACGCCCAGCCGTCGCGCTGTGTCTTCGGCAAAAATTGGCACCACGGCCTGAACACGGTTACGCCAGTTGGTGCGGACACTGACCATATTAGACGTATCACTAAACAGTGCTGCGACTTGATCACCTAGCTGGCGTAATACAGCGGGGTCGCTGCCGTAAAGCCTGGCTTCGATCTTGGCTTTCGGGGCAGGGCCAACTTCCAGCGGGGCAATTTTATAGTCGATATCGCTGTGATCGCGCTCAAGTACGGCTTCGATATCCGCCATGCGCGCTTGCTGTATCGCTTTGTCATCGGTTTCGACAATTAGCTGAGAATAGCTGGCATAGCGGTCTTCCGGCGCATAGGTCAGAGTAAAGCGCTGGGCACCGCCGCCTACCACGGTGGTGAGATGGCGGACACCCTCCATCTCCATAACCACCTCTTCCAGCTCTGCAACCCGCCGCTCGGTTTCCAGAATATCGGTGCCTTCCGGCGTGCGGTAATCAACAAAGAAGATGGGCGTATTCGAGGCAGGGAAAAAGGCATTTTTGACGGAACCAAAACCGACAACCGCACCTGCCAGTATGACCATCACCAGACCAAGTGTTAGCCAACGTAGCCGGATACCCGCCACAATCACGCGGCTAAACAAGCGGTACACCCCCCCTTTGTAAGGATCTTCATCTGTGCTGCTAGGCGCCACATTGCGAAATAGCAGTTTGAAATAGAAAGGCGTGAGCGTCAGCGCTGTCAGCCAACTTAGTAGCAGTGAATACAGCAACACATAGAACAGCGAGCCGATGAATTCACCGGTGGTATCTGGCGACAACCCAATCGGTGCAAAGGCGGCAACTGCGATTAGTGTAGCTGCCAGCAGAGGCCATGCGTTTTGCCGAACCACCTGATGCGCCGACTCACGAATACTTTGGCCACGCTTTAGGCCCACCAGCATGCCTTCAGTGACCACAATGGCGTTATCAACCAGCATCCCCAGGGCGATAATCAGCGCCCCCAGCGAGATTTTTTCCAATTGCAGACCGTGAATGCGCATCAGCATAAAGGTGCCAATAATGGTAATCAGCAGAATAAAGCCCATTAGTAGCCCGCTGCGCCAGCCCATAAACAGCATGAGCACTACGATCACAATGGCCACCGCCTGAATCAGGCTGATTAAAAAACCGGATACCGCCTCATCCACCACGCTCGGCTGGTCATAGACCACGTTGAGTTCCATACCCAATGGGGTGCGTGCTTCCAGTTCTTCAAGCCGCTGCTCAAGGCGGGCACCTACTTCGACCACGTTGACGCCGCTTTCAAACGAGATGCCCAGGGAAATAGCCGGTCGCCCCATGTCGCGGTAAAGCTGCTGCGGTTGCTCGGTCAAGCCACGGGAAACCTCTGCGATATCGCTCAGCCTTACCAGCTCGCCCTTACCTTCACTAACGATTAACGCGCGTAAATCATCAATATCGGCGGAACTACCCGAAGGCGTTACTCGGAAACGCTGCCCCCCCTGCTTCAAGTGACCCGAGTCCACTACGGCATTTTGAGTATTAAGCAATTGCTGGAGTGAACTTAGCGGAATGTTCAGCGCACGTAGCCGCTCTCGGTCAACTTCTATAAAAATGCGCTCCTCTCTTACCCCAGCCAGAGACACCTTTTCAACGCCGTCGACCAAGGCGAGTTCACGCTTAAGAAACTCGGCTTGGCTTTTTAAATCGGGCATGGCATAGCCATCACCGGTCAGGTTAATCATCAAGCCGAACACATCGCCAAAGTCATCGTTAACTCGTGACTGGCTAGCACCTGGCGGCAAGGCGGCCTGTGCATCGCCAACTTTACGGCGTAACGAATCCCACAGCTGCTGAAGCTCATCGTTTTGCACCGTGCTTTGCAGCTCGATGGTGATTTGCGAAAACCCGTTAGAACTCACCGAGCTGATGCGTTTAATCGCGGGCATTTCTTGAATGGCTTCTTCTAGCGTCGAGGTGACTTCCTGCTCCACTTCTTCTGGCGTAGCGCCAGGATACTGGGTGGTGACTAGCGCATTACGAATGGTAAATTCAGGAAACTCAAGCTGCCCCATGCCAGTGAAAGCGAGCGCCCCGCCGAAGAGCAGCACCACGGTCATTAAATAACTAGCGGCCCGGTGGCGTAAGAAGTAATCAACCATCTTATAGCCCCTGTTCCTTTTCCCATGGTGTTACACGCATATCAGCGCTGACACGATGGGCTCCCGCTGCCACTACACGATCATTCGCGGCTAGTTCGCCACTCACCTCTAACCCCTTAGAAGTTAAACGCCCCACCTCGACCGGTACCGCCTCTAAACGATCCGGCGCCTGAAAACGCCACACCACCGCCTGCTCCGAGTTCTCACCTTGATAGCTAATGGCGTTAGGCGGCAAATGCCAAACAAGACTTTCAGACGCTGGTAACAGTTGGCCTAAATCAAGCCGCACGGTGGCGCTCATGCCATCAAGCAGCGTGATATCGTCGGGCTGCGGTAGCCGAAGCGTTACCTCATAAGCCAAGCTTTGGGCGCTGGCCTGGGTGGTATAAGACGCCAGCTGCGCAAGGTAAGGTTTTTCGCTATTGCCAAACCGCACTTCAAAGGCCATCGCCATTTCAAACGGGGTCACCTCATCGTTGCGCGGTATCTGCTGAACGATTTGCTGCGGTAAATGAAAGATCACATCAAGCTGCCCTGGCTGCTGAATCACCGCCACGGTTTCCTGCACCTGGACAATCTGCCGATTATCTACCGGCACCTGGGCAATCACACCATCGTAAGGTGCGCGCAGTTGGGTATTTTCCAGTTGCTCTTCGGCCTGTTCAAAGGTCGCCCGAGCGGCACGCAACTCCGCCTCTGATTCATCAAACCGTGCTTGGCTAATCGCTCCACGCTCTAGGGTATAGCGCATGCGTTCGTGAGTGGCCCGTGCCAGTTCTAACCGTGAACGGGCGCTATCCAATTCACTGCGCATATTACGATCATCAATACGCGCGATGAGGGTGCCTTCCGTTACCCGCTGACCGGGAGTCACGTTAATCTCTAAAAGCTCACCCGCCATGCGAAACGATAGATTGCTGCGTGTAGTGGCTTCAACGCGCGCAGGAAATTGTCGCTGCAGCGCGGCACCAGACGCTTCTAATGTCACCAGTTTCACCGGCCGAAGAGGAGGCTCATTCTGGCTTTCGGCATAAGCGTCACCTGTTGCCAGCAGCAGGGCCAGCAGCGCTGGAAGCAATCGAATCACAGTGTTACGCACAGCGGACTCCTCGGTGGTGTTATCAATACACAGACATAAAAATTTCACTGACATCCATGAATGTCAGTGAGCGTGTATACTAATCACCTACTGGCGACTTTGCCATTCAGTAATGCCAATATAAGTGCACTTTTTTGTTAGGAGCCGCTATGTCACGCCGCAAAGCTGAGGCTGAACGCACCCGCGAGGCCATCCTTGATGCTGCAGAAACTCAGTTTCTCGCTCAAGGCGTGTCGCGCACCACATTGGCTCATATTGCCGCAGCGGCTGGCGTTACCCGAGGTGCGATTTACTGGCATTTTGAGGATAAAGCGGCGGTATTCGATGCCCTGCTAGAGCGTGTTCGCGTGCCGCTCGATGAAATTGTCGATGATGCTGTGCTGCGACTGGGCCACACCCCCACCAAATGCCTGCAAGAGATTGCCCTGAGTGCGCTTGGCGCTATCTGCCATAACCTTCCGTTACAGCGCGCCGCCACCATCGTGCTGCATCGCTGCGAAAAGCTGGAAGATGATCATCCACGTATCAGCATGATCACTCGGCTGTCCGAGCATGCCGAAATGCAGGTTGAGCAGCTATTTGAGAATGCCCGGCAAGCCGGCCATCTGCGCGCTGACCTCACGCCCGCCAGCGCCCGGCGCCAGTACCATAGCTTTTTAATCGGCATTTGCTTTGATTGGCTACAAGACCCGCAGCAATTCTCATTAGCAGACGAGTACGAGAGTATGATCGAAACGTTAATGCGGGGGTTGCTAGTGGAGAGCGCACTCTAAACGCTTTGAGAAGATAAGCTTGGCATGCAGGTTGCTTCCATCACTAGAAGATTTCCATTCACTTGATGAGAGAGAGCTTACCTATGCACATGCAGATCATTAACGCCCGGCTACGCCAGCGCCCCGAGCTTTACCGGCTTGAGATTGAGAACGGTACGTTCACAGCGATTACCGCTCAAGACGCGCCACAAACGGCGGGGGATGGGCAAATTGATGCGGGCAGCAAGCTGCTTTGCCGAGGATTCGATCTTCGACCCCTGGTACTCACTGGGTAACGTTAAGCTGTTGCGGACGCTCGATTTTGGCTTGCATATCTGCCAAATGATGGGCTATCAGGATTTCAGCCAGGCGCTGTCGCTTATCACTGACAACAGCGCACGCACACTCAATATTGAAGCGCGTTACGGTATCGAGGTCGGCAAACCCGCTAGCTTCAACCTGCTGGAGGGTGAAGATGACTACAGCGTGCTGCGTACTCAGGGCGAAGTGCTACTTTCCGTTCGCCACGGTGAGATCATTATGCAGCGCGACCCCGCAAGGATTACGACACCCCCGTGGCTTGGTATTTAGAAAAAGCGTAATATAGCCGAGCTGATAATCAGCAAAGTTCTCAGGGCGGGGTGAAAGTCCCCACCGGCGGTGATGATGGCTGAATAAAATTCAGTCATCTAAGCCCGCGAGCGCTCAAGACTGTTGTTTTTTATTTCTTGAGGTCAGCAGATTCGGTGAGAAGCCGAAGCCGACGGTGATAGTCCGGATGAAAGAGAACGGTACCGTAGACACGCAACTTAAAAAGTGGCTTCAGTCACCTTTTGCGGTTGCCTGACGACTGGTTCCGCGTGCCCTGATTCTGGTACAACTTATCCAAGAGAATGACCATGAATCAGACATTTCCGCTAACGCTTTCAACACACACCACGGCTCAGCGCATCGCGTTTATTCAAGGCCACTGGCATCAAGATATTGTCGAGAAGGCCTATGAAGCCTTTATCACTGAAGTAGAACGCTGCGGTCTTAACGCCGAACAAGTGGACATCTTCACCGTATCAGGTGCTTACGAAATCCCCCTCCAGGCAAAGGTACTCGCCGAAAGTGGCCGCTATGGCGCCATTGTCGGGGCAGGCTTTGTGGTAGACGGTGGCATTTATCGCCACGACTTTGTTGCCCATGCGGTCATTGATGGCTTAATGCGCGTGCAGTTAGATACGCAAGTACCGATTATCTCGGTCGTCTTAACACCACACCACTTCCATGAGCACAGCACTCACCACGACTTCTACACCCAGCACTTTGTTACCAAAGGGCAAGAAGCCGCCCAGGCGTGTCTGAATACGATGGAGAACCTGCATCGAGCGCGCAAGCTAAGCAACGCATAAACCTGTATTGCGCTTAAAAAGCTGTGTTGTAAGTCACTGTCGTTTGAGCCCGGCTGAACGCCGGGCTTGGCACGCCTAGTCAATATATGAGTGCTAATAAGTGCTTATCATAAGTTTGCGAGGATTCAGGCCCCATTAAATCAGTGGTTGCCTATGATCACTTTTCAGCCGCTCAAGGCTCATCGTCTATTGTAGGAGGCCGCTTCTAGCGGGCGATGGCGGCGTAGCCGCCCCTACTATAACCAGGCAAATCAGTTAAATCATCGCGAGCTAAAGCTCCCTCCCACAACACCCAGGCAGCTAAGTGCTTATGCATACGTTTACGAGCATTTAGACCCTATCGAATCAGTGGTTGCCTATGATCAGTGCCCGCTTAATTTTGTGCAGGCACTTACTTCAGAAGATGACTGCTCATTAGTCATCATTGCAGTTATTTGATATCCAGCAGATAACCGTAAAACGCCGTGTTGCGCTGCCAGTCCAAGGACTCATAAAGGTGCTGGGCGCGCTCGTTCTCTACCTGAGTCATAAGGATTAAGCGCGCGACTCCATGCTCGCGAGCCAGTTGGGTGGCGGCTTCCATCAACGCCCTACCCGTTCCCTTATCGCGGCACTCTGGCAACACAAAAAGATCATTTAGCGTCCAACGCGCATTCAAGCCCACCGTGGAAACTCCAGGATAAAGCTGCACGAAACCAGTGAGGTTAGCGTCGCTATTTTCACTCACTAAAATGCGCGAATCCGCCTGCCCAAAGCGCTGACGCAAGAAATCCCGCGCCGCACCGATATCACTCGGCTGATTATAGAACTGCCGATAGCCGTCGAGTAATCCACTAAGTGCCTCTAAGTCAGACAGTACCGCTGAACGAATATTAACCATGGCAACTACTCCATTAAGATGGTGAACAAACTCAGCTTGCCGCTATAGTGGTCTATAACAAAGAGCCACTTATCGCTAAATTGAGGGAACCAGTGAAACGACGTAACGCTGCTAGCGATTGGATTACGGAGGCGCTAGCGATAAGGCTAGCAGCGAATGAAGCAGCCACGCTGGTTCAACAGCTCTACCGTTCGCTTAAGGATTGGATTCAACATGGCGAACTGACGGCAGGCGATGCACTTCCCTCTTCTCGCTATTTATCCACCGCTTTAGGTATTAGCCGCAATACGGTGCTGGCCGCCATGGACCGGCTGTTGGCGGAAGGATTGCTGATCGCTCGCCAGGGAGCGGGGCTCTATGTGGCACAACTACCCACACGATTAAACAGAACCGAACTTCCCTCCCCTGTGCCTGTTCGCTATTCAAACCGGGGCAACACACTACTAACGCTAAGCGGCGCGTTAAGCCACGGCCATCGAGCATTTGCCCCTGGCGTTCCGGCACTCGATCTGTTTCCCCGCGAGCTATGGCAACGCCTTTTGCGTCGTCACTATTATCACGCAGAAATGTCATGGATGGATTATCAAACCAACGGTGGGCTGCCTGAACTTAAAGCAGCCCTTTGTGACTATCTACGCCTCTCCCGCGCGGTGCGCTGTCAACCAGAGCAGATCGTGATTACCCAAGGAGCTCAGCAGGCATTTGAGCTGACTACCCAACTGCTCACCGATAGCGGCGATTCGGTTTGGATGGAAGAGCCTGGTTACCGCGGAGCGCAAGCATGTTTCCTAGCCTCAGGCTTAACGACAACGCTCATACCCGTAGATAAAGAAGGACTAAACCCTTCACTAGCGCCTGCGAGCGCCCCCGCACCCCGGCTAATCTATGTAACACCTTCTCACCAATACCCCAGTGGCGTTACCATGCCAATACCACGCCGACTAGCATTGTTAGAGTATGCTTCTCATGCTGGCAGCTGGATCATCGAAGATGATTACGACAGTGAATTTCGGTACGACACGCCGCCTACTCCCTCTCTACAAGGCCTCGCCGAACAGGCGCCGGTGATTTATGTAGGCACCTTCAGTAAAGTGCTTTACCCCGGCTTGCGTTTAGGCTATTTGGTATTGCCTGATAGGCTTGCCGAAGACTTTAAGCGCGCCCATACGCGGCTGCACCGCGAGGGTAACTACCCCATACAATCAGCGCTTGCTGAACTTATTGCCAACGGCCACTTTACTCGCCACATCGCTCGCATGCGGGCTGCTTATTGCCAACGCCAAGCCTGCCTGCGCACTGCGTTAGCGCCTGCGGTGGCCGCAGGGCTTCAGCTTTCTGACGGCCATGCAGGCATGCACCTTCTGGCTGAGCTCGATAATTTTGAAACAGAAGAGATACTGGTAAGACGTGCTAGTGAAGCGGGTATTACGCTTTCTCCTCTTTCCCGCTATTACCTTGGTGAGAACAAGCGCCCTGGTTTAGTGCTCGGCTATGCAGGCTCAACGGAAAGCGAACTTATCAACGCAGGTGCTTGGCTTAGCAACGCATGGTTAAACTTACGCCAGGGTTAATATCTATTCGCTAAGGGCGTTCAGCGGCCGCGCTGTCGTTGGTTGGCAGCGAGAGGAAGCTTTCTGTCGTCAAACATTAAAACTACCGCTGCCTTAAGACTCAAGGCAGCGGGACAGTCACTTGGCGAATGAGTGTTCATTAGTCGCCAGCATCCGATCGATTAAGGCATTAATACACGATCAACCACGTGGATGACGCCGTTCGCTTGGGCAACATCAATCACCGTTATATTGGCACTATTGCCCTGCGCATCCATCACCATCAGGTTATTACCGTTACGAATAACGGAAAGATGCCCGCCTTGTACGGTTTTAAAAGCCACTGTGCCGTCGTTCTCCATAACCTCTTCCCACAACGCGTCCCGCGTCAGGTTGCCTGGCACCACGTGATAAGTCAGAACGGTCTGCAATTGCTCAAGGTTCTCAGGCTGTAGCAACGTATCAACGGTGCCGTCGGGCAAGTCCGCAAAGGCCTTATCCGTGGGTGCAAAGACGGTAAAAGGGCCATCACCTTGCAACACATCCACTAGTTCAGCTGCCTGCACTGCAGCCACCAGCGTTTCGTGGTCACCTGAGTTAACGGCATTTTCGATAATATTACGCTCGGGAAGCATGCTGGCTCCGCCCACCATGGTAGGGCCATGATCAGCAACGGCAGCACTAGCATAAAGAGCAGCGGCACAAAGGCTAGCAGTAAGAAGTTTGAGTTTCATTGGGGCATCTCCTACTTGTGATTAAAATGGCTCAACAATGCAAGCTCATTAACACTTACGTGGTTAATGCCCAGGTGGATGCAAACTTTTCAGAATTTTTTATCGGCCACTAATATGAAGTCTATTGCCTTCAACGCCACGCTACCCAAGACTGATAGTTCGGTTTAATGCGCAGAGATGCCTGAATGCAAGATGCCACGCAACGCCAACAGTACCTTATTGATCAGCTCAGTGGCTGCGCCCAAGGCGACCGCCAAGCATTTGCGCGCCTTTATCGTGCCACTAGTGCGCATCTATATGCCCAACTGCTGCGTATAGTAAGAGAGGAAAGCGCTGCCCAGGATTGCCTGCAGCATGTCTTTATCAACATATGGCGCGTTGCCAATCAGTACGATGCCACTCGTGCTAAACCTATGACCTGGCTTTCAACACTTGCCCGCAATACTGGCATCGACTGGCTACGCCGCCAGAAGCCGCAGGATGCAACCACCGACGAACCTATATTAGCAACGCTGTTAGGTACCGAAGACCCTGAAGGTGACAGCATAAGCGGCCAGAAAAAAGACAGACTTAATGATTGTCTGGACACACTAAGCCTTCATCAGCGTCAGTTAATGGAGATGGCTTATTTTCAGGGGTTAACGCATAGCGAGCTTGCTCACTCTTTGTCCCAACCGCTGGGCAGCGTTAAAAGCTGGATTCGTCGTGGGCTTGAGAGGTTAAAAACATGTCTAACCAATGGGATTTAACCAACCCCGATGAACGCCACCTAGCGGCTGGTGAGTATGTACTCGGCGTATTGGATAAAGAACAGAAAACACACTTTGAAGCACTGTTGGCCGTCAGTCATGATCTACAAAATGATGTGGATAGCTGGCGAGAGCACTTGCAGTTGTTCAACGAGCAACTTGATCCTAGAACACCTCCCAAAGAAGTTTGGCAGCGTATTATCCAAGCAACCGGGGCATTTCCCCCTCCCTGGTGGCAACGCTTAGGCGTATGGCAAACAATCGCTGCCGGATTTGGGGCAGTCGCAATAGTTTTTGGCACTCTTTGGCAGCAGGCTGAACTGTCTACATTGCCTCAGGGCGAGGCGGTCTTTGTGGTTCAGGATGAATCGCGCACGCCGGGCTGGATCATTAGCGCGACCACTGGGGGCGAACTGATCGTGCAAGCCGTTCAACCTACTCAAGTCAGCAGCAATCAGACTGGGGAGTTATGGTTAATCGCCGAAGGCACCCCAATATCGTTAGGTTTACTACCTGAGCAAGGTAACCTACGGCTACACCCTAGCGCGGAGCTACGTGCGCAACTATTCAATGCCGACCTCGCCGTCAGTATAGAACCACGAGGTGGTGCACCTGACGGTCAACCCACAGGGCCCATCATTGATCACGGGCGTTTGGTACCTATGCGCGGCAACACTCTCAACTTATGACGTTTAGGATATTACTAAGGAGCGCCCAATGCCTGACTTTATTGCCCCTGATAATCTTCCACGCTGCCAGTGGTGTGGCGGTGCCGCCGAATTTCTGCCCTACCATGACAACGAGTGGGGGTTTCCGGTGGTTGACGACCAGCGGTTATTCGAAAAGCTCTGCCTGGAAAGTTTTCAGTCAGGCTTAAGTTGGCGCACCATTCTCAACAAACGCGAGAACTTTCGCGCTGCCTTCCATCATTTCGACTTCCATCACGTTGCCCGCTTTGGCGAAGAGGATGTGCAGCGCTTGCTGCAAGACGCCGGCATTATTCGCCATCGTGGCAAAATCGAGGCGGTGATTAATAATGCTCAGCGGGCGCTGGAAATGGTCAACCAGGAAGGCTCACTGGCCGCATATTTCTGGCGTTTCGAGCCAACCCTCGATTCACTTGCCGCACCACAAACTCAGACCACCTCGCCTGAATCCATCGCACTTGCTAAAGATTTGAAAAAGCGCGGCTGGAAATTCGTTGGTCCAACCACTGCATTTGCGTTTATGCAGGCCATGGGGCTACTCAATGATCACTCGCCAACGTGCATCACTCGCGAGCACGTCGAACAGGCAAGGCAGCAATTTCAACGACCAAAATAGCAACAGAGGCACAAGACACTATACTTTTTGCACAAACGTGCCATGCCCAGATGGCCGGCCTACGTATTCGCTGGGTGCCGTCTTGTAGTAGGGTATGATTTTTACACACTCATCTATACACCGAACAGCAAGGGGACATCACGTTCCCAATGGGGTCAACGTGGTCCAAACGCTCTCTTCTCACACAGAATCCCGCGCTTCGATATGGAAAGCTTGGAGCGTGCATATATTCACGGCCAGCGGCGTACTGCTCGGCACAATGGCGCTGCTCTCGCTGATCGACAACAATCCAGTCGCCTGCTTACTATGGCTTGGCGCGGCGATGATGGTCGATGGTTTCGATGGCACTCTGGCGCGTAAGTATGAAGTAAAAACCATCCTGCCCCACTTCGATGGCTCGACGCTTGATATGGTCATCGATTATCTAACCTGGGCATTTATTCCCGCTCTGTTCATTTACTTCTTTATAGAGTTACCGCCCAATTTCGAATTGCTGTCAGTGTTTATCATTCTGCTGTCATCGATGTTCTGTTTCTGCAACACTAATATGAAAAGCCAGGATAATTACTTTGTTGGCTTTCCTGCTGCCTGGAACATTGCTGCGGCCTATTTTTATATTCTCGATTTACCGCCCTTCATCACCTTTGCATCTATCGTTTTTCTCGCCATTCTTACCGTGACCAAGATGAAGTTCCTGCATCCGTTTCGTGTTCGTCAGTTCATGCCACTCAATATCGCCGTCACGCTATTATGGTGCGCCTGTGCAACGTCACTGGTGCTCTCCAGCCCCGCGCATGCCGCCTGGGCTCTATGGGGATGGGGCATTGCATCCGTTTACTTCATTGGTATGTGCGTATGGCGTACCGTTCAAGAAGCGTTTTAACTTAGCGATACCTCATACCGCTGTGCCTCCTCCACCATTTCGGTGGCGAGTTCTCCCACGGTGCGCACGGCATCTTCAATGGCCGGTGTTAGCGTAAATGCGTAGTTAAGTCGCAAACACTGGCGAAACTTGCCCGAGGCTGAAAATAGCGAGCCAGGAGCCACATGGATGGCGCGCTTGGCTAAGCGTTCATTAAGACGTACGCAGTCCACGGCGGCAGGTAACTCCACCCATAGCAAAAAACTGCCTTGCGGATAACTGATGCCCGCGCCTTCTGGAAAATAGCGCTGCACCCAGTTGATCATGATGTCCCGTTGGCGCTGATATTGGCGGGTAACATAGCGAAGGTGACGCTCGTAGTGGCCTTTGGCGACAAACTCCGCCACCGCCAACTGCGGCAATGTGGCCGAGGCACCGGTAGAGACATACTTCATATGCAGCGCCTTATCTCGATAACACCCCGGCGCCAGCCAACCCACTCGTAACCCTGGCCCCACCGTTTTCGAAAAGCCACTGCATAACAGCACCCGCCCATCGTCATCGAAAGACTTCACCGTCAACGGCCTTGGGTGGGTATAGGAGAGATCACCGTAGATATCGTCTTCAATGATGGCCACGTCGAAGCGTTGGGCGAGTTGAAACAGCGCCTGTTTGCGCGCCTCGCTCATGGTGTAGCCCAGCGGATTGTTATACGTCGGAGTGACCTGGATGGCACGGATCGGCCACTGCTCCAGCGCCATTTCCAACGCTTCCAAACTAATGCCCGTTTGCGGATCAGTAGGAATCTCCAACGCTTTTAGACCATTGGCTTTTAGGATCTGCATGGTGCCGTAAAAGCTAGGCGAGTCCACGGCCACCACGTCGCCAGGCTGAGTAAGGGTGCGCAGCGCTATCGACAATGCTTCCTGGCAGCCGGTGGTGATCATGATGTCATCCGGGTGCAGCAAACAGCCGGAGGCAATGGCCAGCCGCGCTACCTGCTGACGCAGCTCGGGGCTACCACTCAGTTTGTCGTAGTTAAAGCCATTCAGATCGTTCTTACGGTGCAGCCCCGCCAGTATTTTCGACAGCGGCTTAAGCGTTTCATAAGCCAGGTTCGGCACACCGCGCCCAAGCAGTAGCCGACTATCGTCACGCTCGGTAGCGACCAGCTCTAATACTTGATCCCATTGGGAGACATCCAGCGGGCACTGCGCAGGACGAGAGACAGAAGGCAGCACCGCAGGCACTCTGCTTGGAAGTACAAAGTAGCCCGATTTCGGCCGTGATTCGATCAGCGACACATCCATCAGTTGCCGATAGGCTTCCTGAGCCGTCGAGATACTGACATCAAGCTCCTGACATACCGCTCGAATAGAAGGCAGGCGATCGCCCACGCGGTAAATACCGTGCTCAATTCGCTCCCGCAAAATACAAGCGACCTCTTCGTAGCGCGTCATGACTCCAGCCCTCTATCTTTGAAATGCTTTTAAAATCGCTCTTCAAAACGTTCTTGAAGACGTTTTAAAAACAATACAGATACCCTGCCCAGCAACCATACAGAGGTATAACATATACCATCTGTATCTTGAAAATAGAAAAGCCTATATCTGTATTGACCTAGCATGGCTGCGTAATCTGGTGGAGCACATCGTCATCAAGGAGAACCGCTATGCCACGCTTCAGTCTCGCCCAAATTCGCTGTCAGTTACGTCACTATCATCAACGCCGTCGTAGCCGCCGTCAGCTACTAACCCTTGATGACCGACTGCTGGAAGATATTGGAATCACTCGCACCCAGGCGCAAAAAGAGGGTTGTAAACCGTTTTGGCAGCACTCGTCATGCAAAAGAGGTTCCTATGAAAACTGCTGAGTATTACCTGTTGGATGTGTTTACCGATAAGCCTTTTTCGGGCAATCAGTTGGCAGTTTTTTTAGATGCCGATGAGCTTGAAACCAGCACTATGCAGGCAATTGCCAATGAACTTAACTTGGCTGAAACGGTATTTTTAGGCGCGGCGACGACGGCTAATCACTACCCTATGCGGATTTTTACACCGACGGCTGAGCTGCAGTTTGCTGGCCACCCCACGGTAGGTACCGCGCATCTACTAGCGGAGTTAAACCTCGTCAACCGCGAGCAGGGCATTGTGCTACAGCCACCTGTCGGCGAATTAGCGGTTAATTATGAAAAAAATACAGCAACATTCAAAACCGCCCAGCCCGTCATGGTCACGGGCAGCACGATTGATCGCCTTACTGCCGTTGAGCTACTGGGGCTAGACATCCACCAAGTCATTGGCGATCCCATCATTGCCTCTTTCGGGCTGCCCTTTCATCTTATTGAGCTAGCCGACCTAGCGGCTCTAGAGCACATACAAATCGCCGGTGCAGTATGGGCAGATGCCGTTACACGCAGCGGCACTGAGCAGATATACCTTTATGTGATGGAACAACGCGACAGCGAAGAGACGATTGTACGGAGCCGTATGTTCTCCATGCACGCCAGTATTTGCGAAGACCCCGCCACTGGCAGCGCTGCAGCAGCTTTAACTGGCTATTTAGCGTCACTCAAGCCAGATCCCCTACACTGCAAGATTCACCAGGGTGTTGAAATGGGGCGACCCAGCGTTATCCACACCGCCGCCAATGGTGAGATTAAGTCTGGCTATGTCAATGTGGGCGGTAAGGCAGTCATTGTGGGTAGGGGTGAATTTAATTACCTGGGGCGATGATGAAGTAATTTATTTTTCACCGCAGCTTTGGGCCAACGGGCAATCACCGCGGTGACAATAACGGCAAACAACAGCCGTGCCCATAAAATGCCCGTTATATCGGCTCCAAGCATTAAAATCAGCAGCGTATCTTCTATAACGCTATGGCAGAGGCCGAGAAAACACAGCGCTAGCGTGCTGTCGCGCTTGCTAAGCACTCCGTTTTGCACGTCACGAATCAGCAGCCCTGCGCCATAGCTTAGTCCCAGCGTGAAACCAATGACCGTCACATTCGCTGCCGAACGACCAATGCCTAATAGCTTGAGCAACGGTAGCAAGCCAAGATGAATCCAACGCTCTAGACCCAGCCTTTTTAAAAGTTTTAAGAGCACAATCAGCGCTAAAATAATCACAAAAATAAGCGCTAACGTTTCCAACTGTGCCAATGCCCAACCGCTGAGCGTTGGTGCTGATGAAAAACTTGGCTGCCAGACCAATTCAACGGGAGCTTGCAACAAACCAAAATACGAATAGAAGCAGTGTAACAACCAAGCAAGCAGTAAAGCCCCACCCACACGCAGAACCAGCGTGCCCCACCAAGGTACGCCAGCGCGCTTGGCTACCGCTCCCTCAACGGGAAGCGAATGCCCTACCAGCATCAACGCACCCAGTACCGTTACCTGCTCAACACTCAAAGGCGTTTCACCGACGACTTGGAAAAACACCGCAATGGCGGTGTACAAATTGGTGAAGAGCGCCGCCGCCCACACAACACCCATTTGTTCAGGCAAACCGAGTGTGCTCATTAAAGGAGCTAATGCCGCCCCCAGCCACTCGATCATACCGAGTAGTTCTAACCCTTTGACGATGAGCAAAGCAGGTATCAGGATTTTGAGTAATGTCACATACACGCGCAGCGCGTCTTGCAGTACACGACCTACCACCGCCAATAAATAGTGAATTGTGATCCGCATCAAGCCCTCCATTGCCATTGTTTTAACAAACGTTATGATAATGGAGATGACGCAGAATCTTCTTTCCAATACGGTGCCTACAATCACTATTCGTTCTTTATTAACATAGAAAGAGAATCTTATTTCATGGACGCTATTGATCGAAGAATTCTTGACCAGCTTCAACGCGATTCCAGCCTGACCAATCAAGCATTAGCGGATGAAATAGGGCTTTCCCCCTCGGCCTGTTTAAAGCGGGTTAATCGATTACGCGATGCGGGAGTCATTGAGCGTGAAGTGGCGCTACTCAACCCTGATGCCTTAGGCCAGCGCCTACACATGGTGGTGGAAGTCACCATGGAGCGGGATAACAAGTTACTCTACCAGCAGTTCTTAACATCAGCGGTCAACGCCCCTGAAGTGAAGCAGTGCTATCAAGTAACGGGTGAGTGTGATTTTGTGTTGATCGTGGCAGTCGCTGATTTAGATGAGTACGACCGCTTTTGCGACAGCGTGCTCTATGCCCACGACAACCTGCGCAAGTTCCGCACGTTACTATCGCGAAAGCGGCATAAGTTTGATACATCTGTGCAACTCAGTCATTGAGCACTGCTCTACGCCGTCAACCCAATCCCTCGCAAAATCACCGAGGTTACCGACTGCACGGCTTTTTCAAACTGCAGGTCGTCTAAGGGTTTATCGTCGTTAAGCAGGTAGATTTGGTAGTCGAAGTCGGCGTAGTGCTGGGTGGAGGCCCAAATCATATAAAGGAGATAGGACGGTTCAACGGGGTTAATTTGACCGGACTCGACCCACTCGCGAATTTTTGACTCTTTCAATTTAGCCCATTCGTATAAGCTATCGCGCAGGCGCTCTTTCAGAATGGGTGCGCCCTGCATTACTTCCGCTGCCCATATTTTCGAGCCGTGAGCGCGGTAGCGAGAATGATTCATTTTGGCGCGGATATAGCTAGAAAGCACCACTCGCGGGTCGTCGTAAAGCTCAAAGCACAGCGCGTCCTGTTTCCAGATTTCCAGCAGCGCTAGCAGCACTTCCTGGTAAAGCGCCTTTTTAGTGGAAAAATAGTAGTGCACGTTGGATTTGGGCAGATCAGCCAGCTGGGCAATTTCCCCCATCGACGCTCCGGCATAGCCTTTTTCAGCAAACAATTGCTCCGCCGCCTGAAGAATCTTTTTTACGTTGGTTTGCCGAATTTCGTCCTGTGTTCTCGCCACGCTGCTCGTCCCTTTACGACTAAGATACGCACACCAAAAAAGTGCACCACCGCTGAGCAGTGGTGCAGAGAAGATGGCGTAGTTAGCTTACGGCGTCAACGTTGGTTAGTGGGAAACGAAAACTCGGCACGTGTGGCTTCGCTCACCGAAGGCCAGCGCTGGGAAACCGCTTTTCGGCGGGTATAGAAGCGTACAGAGTCAGGGCCGTAGGCGTGAAGGTCGCCAAACAACGAGCGTTTCCAGCCGCCAAAGCTATGGTAGGCCACCGGTACGGGAAGCGGTACGTTAACACCCACCATGCCCACTTCGATGCCATCGGTAAAGCGTCGAGCAGCCTCGCCATCGCGAGTAAACAGGCAGGTGCCATTGCCGTATTCATGGTCGTTAATCAATTGCATAGCATCATCTAAGCTGCCGACCCGCACCACGCACAGCACTGGCCCGAAAATCTCTTCCTGGTAAATGCGCATCTCGGTAGTAACGTTATCGAACAGGCAACCACCAACGAAATAGCCATCTTCATGACCCGCGATTTTCAGCTCACGGCCATCGGCCACTAGTGACGCACCTGCCTTTATGCCGTCTTCGATATAGCCCAACACCTTGTCACGGTGCTCTGCCGTCACCAGCGGGCCCATATCCAAGCCTTTATCGGTACCAGGGCCAACCTTGAGCTCAGCAATTTTAGGCAGCAGTGTTTCAACTAACCGATCTGCGGTCTCGTCACCCACGCACACCGCCACCGAAATCGCCATGCAACGCTCACCACAGCTTCCGTAAGCCGCTCCCATCAGGGTGTTGGCGGCGTTTTCCAAATCGGCGTCTGGAAGTACCACGGCATGATTCTTCGCCCCACCCAGAGCCTGAACGCGTTTGCCAGCGGCCGAACCACGAGAATAGATAGCTTCCGCTACCGGCGTTGAGCCAACAAATGAGATGGCTTTAACGGCCTTAGCATCTAGCAGCGTTTCCACCGCTTCGCGACTACCGTGCACCACATTCATCACGCCTTTTGGCAACCCAGCTTCTTGCAACAGCTCGGCTACCGCCATCGCCGCCGAAGGGTCTTTTTCCGAAGGCTTGAGAATAAAGGTGTTGCCGCAAGCAATCGCCATCGGATACATCCACAGCGGCACCATGGCAGGGAAGTTAAACGGAGTAATGCCGGCCACTACGCCCAATGGCTGGAAATTGGACCACGCATCAATGCCCGGCCCAACGTTATGGGAATACTCACCTTTTAATAGCTCAGGCACACCGCAGGCATACTCGACATTTTCGATGCCGCGCTTCAGTTCGCCCATCGCATCTTCAGGGGTTTTACCGTGCTCTTCACTGACCAATTGCACCAAGCGGTCAGCGTGCTCCTCTAGCAGTTGCTTGAAGCGGTACATCACTTGGGCGCGCTTAGCAGGTGGCGTATCTCGCCAAGCGGGAAACGCAGCTTGGGCGGCGGCAATAGCCCGCTCTACGTCGGCAGCGCTGGCGTCCGCTACTTGGCGAATCACTTTACCCGTTGAAGGGTTGGTCACGTCCAGCGTGCGCTGGCTGTCGATTAATTCACCGTTAATTAGATGGGAAACAACGCTCATATTTAAACTCTCTTTTTAACGCTCTGAAGTTTAGATCAGTCGGTTATGCTAACGAATCCAGGGTGGTGGCAACGGCATCAAACAGCCGCTCTAGCTCAGCCTCTGTGGAGCCAAACGGAGGGCCAAACTGCAGCGTGTCGCCGCCGTAGCGCACGTAGAACCCAGCTTCCCATAAGGCTAAATGAGCGTCCCTAGGGCGAATGGTGGGGTCGCCATCTCGGGGCGCCAATTGAAGTGCGCCCGCTAAGCCATAGTTACGAATATCAACAATGTGATTGCGGCCTTTTAGAGCGTGCAGCTTTTGCTCAAAAGCGGGCGCGATAGCACTTACCTGAGCAGGGAAGTTGTCACGCTCCATCATTTCAAGCGCCGCTAAGCCAGCGGCACAAGCGACAGGGTGGGCGCTGTAGGTATAACCGTGGGAAAACTCAATGGCGTGTTGGGCGCCACCAGCGTGCATAAAAGTGTCGAAAATTTCGCTGGAAGCAATCACCGCGCCCATAGGAATAGCGCCGTTGGTGATCTGCTTGGCAACGTTCATGATATCCGGCGTAACGCCAAACGCTTCTGCGCCGGTGGTTGCGCCACTGCGGCCAAAAGCAGTGATCACTTCATCGAATATCAGCAGAATATCGTGGGCGGTACAGATCTCGCGCAGCCGATCCAGATAGCCTTTGGGCGGCACAATCACCCCAGCAGAGCCAGACATCGGCTCAACGATCACCGCCGCAATGGTGGATGCATCATGCAGGGCGATTTGATCAAGCAGCGCATCAGCAAGCTCGGCGCCGGTTTCGGCTTGGCCACGGGTGAAGGCGTGACCTGCCTGCAGCGTGTGCGGCAGATGCGTAACGTCCATCAATTGGCCGTAGTGCTTACGGTTGCCACCGATGCCACCCAGGCTGGTGCCACCAATATTCACCCCGTGATAGCCCTTGGCACGGCCAATCATGCGTGTCTTCTCGGGCTTACCTTTTAGCCGCCAGTAAGCCTTGGCCATTTTGACAGAGGTATCAGCGGCTTCTGAACCAGAGTTAGTGAAAAACACATGATCCAAGCCAGCAGGTGTAAGGCTGGCCACTCTTTCCGCCAGTTTGAACGCCAGCGGGTGACCAATTTGAAAACCTGGCGCAAAGTCGAGAGAGCCGAGCTGCGCCGCCACCGCTTTTTGGATCTCTTCACGGTTATGACCTGCGCCGCAGGTCCATAAGCCAGAGAGTGAATCAAACAGCTTACGGCCCTGGTCATCGATGTAATAGCGCCCTTCCGCGCCAGTAATCATGCGCGGGTTGGCGCGGAAATCACGGTTAGCGCTAAACGGCATCCAATAGTGCTGATTAAGCGCACTGGGAGAAGCGTTTTGTTCGTCAATAAACGCCTGAGGGGTAGTGTTGTTTTGTAGGTCAAACATGGTGTCCAGCTCCATCGCTATGAGACATAGCCTCAGCATGCGCCACTGAACATGTTTATAAAACTACGCTTTTCTTGTGTTCACGTTAGTAAATTTATACGTAATAAGCAGGCTTTCGCTATCCATTCTGGCTTGACGATATTTTGAAAAACGCCTATTTGTTATATCTATACGAATAAATACAACAAATGAGTGGTTCACGCCCCACTAACGCTTGGCAACCGCGCTGCGCTTAATAACGCTGCTGTTGGATAGCTCTTGCTGGATTGCTTTGCGCTGAAAACCAAGCTCACACACAAACCATAAACAAAGGGCAAACGTGTTATGAAATATCTACCTCCTCTTAAACTAGCGCTTTATAGCGGCATGCTGCTTGGGTTCTTCATGCTAGAAAGTCCCATCATCATGCTAGCCAATCGTATAGAACCCATGTTGATGGGCATCCCCTTTTTATTGGCCTGGAATCTCTTTTGGTGGTTTGCATTAACGGCGCTGTTTTTAGTGGCGTACTTGACAAACTGGGGCAGCCCATCATCAACGGCTAACCACACCATTAAGCAACCATAAAAGGGAGATAACGCATGACCGGTAGCTTATTAATTATTGCCGCATTTATGATCATCCCTTTATTAGTAGGGGTTCTATCGGCACGTCAATCGCAAGAAACGAGTGAAGACTTCTTCGTTCAAGGCCGCGCGATGGGTAGCATAGCGGTATTTTTCACCGTAGCGGCCACGTGGTGGAGTGCGTTTGCCTTCTTGGGTTCTAACGCTACGTTCTATACCAATGGCCCGGTCTTTCTGACTGCGCTAGCCTGGAACTTGCTGTTTGGCTTTATGTATTACTGGATCGGCAAGCGGGTTTGGTTTTTAGGAAAGCGGTTCAATTATTTAACGCCATCAGATTTAATTGGCGACTTTTATAATAGCGAAGCACTGCGCATTACTGTTGCAGCTATTACGCTGGTTTTTACCGTACCTTATTTACAGATCCAGTTAACGGGTGGCGCCTATTTAATTGAAGTTGCCTCTGGCGGCTTGATTCCTTTCTGGCTCGCCGCGCTGCTGTTTTACTTCATTATTATTATCTATGTATGGATTGGCGGCATTCGTGCCATCGCCTGGACCGACGTCATTTATGGGGCTCTTCTGTTCTTCGGCATGATGTACGCAGGCTACTATATTTCCACCCAAGTGGGTGGGCCATCCGCTCTGTTCAGCCAACTCCAGCAAGCCTCTCCTGAACACCTCACTATGCCAGGGCCGAACGGCACGATGGGCTATCCCATGTGGTTCTCACTGTTTGCAATAACCGCTATTGGCGCCTTTATGGGCCCACAAATCTGGTTGCGCATGTACTCAGTCAAACACGGCAAGCTGTTTAACTTAATGCCCTTCTTATTGGGCTTAGCAGCCTTTGCCTATGTAGGTTCTGTTCTATCAGGTTACTCGGGGGTACTGCTTGAGCCGAATGTGGAAAATCCCGACCAAATCCTACCCATCATGCTCATGGAGTATGCGCCATATCTACTTGCTTCACTGATTATGGCAGCGGGCGCATCAGCCGCCATGTCAACGGCAAACTCACAGATTCACGCGGTATCCACGGTAGTGACAATGGATATTTACAAACGCTATGTAAACCGTGACGCAAGCCAAGCCCGTATTGTTTATATCGGTCGCTTATCACTGGTGGGCTTCTCACTTGTGGCTTATATCATGGCGCTTACCGTACCCGGTGTTCTGGTCACTATCGGCATTGCTGCTCTGGCAGGCACTGCACAATTGGTGATTCCTACACTCGGTGCCATCACTTGGAAAAAAGCTCACCCTACTGCTGCTCTAGTAGGTTTGTGGGCTGGCGTTGGCTGCGTGCTTCTGATGACCTTTGGCCCGCTAAGTGCTCCCCTTGGCTTCCATGCGGGTATTTGGGGGCTACTGCTCAACATCGCGCTGTTTGTTGGCCTAAGCCATGCATTGCATCGCCGTGACACAGCGGTTGTGGAACGCTTTACCCAGGCGCGCTACGACTATGATGCGGAGTACCATCCCGAGCGTTTACCTAGCTATACACAAGAACCTAAACCATCTTATGCACAAGAAACTAAACCCTCTATAGCTGATCGCTAACAATCAACAAAGGAGTGTATTGATGGCCAAAGCCCCTTTTTCAACTACTAGTTCAACGGCTAGTTCAACTACTAGTTCAACCGTTAAGCGTCGCCCTAAACTCGCCGAGCTTATCAGTGATGATATCAAACGCTGGATTGCATCGGAGGGGCTCGGTGAAGGTGATCGCCTGCCAAATGAGCGAGCTCTGATGGAGCTCTATGGCAGCGCCAAAGCCACTATACGCGAAGCGCTTAAGATTCTTGAGGTTGAGGGGCTAATCACTTTAAAAACCGGGCCTCAAGGAGGGGCCGTTATTAATCAGCCGGGCATGGAGCCCGCCAGCCGCATGCTACGTAACTTTCTGCATTTCCAACAGTTAGATGGCAAGCAAGTGTATCAATTGCGCAAGCTGTTAGAGGTCGAGCTGGCGGCATCCGTCGTCGGCCGACTATCGGAAGAGGACTTTCAACAGCTTGAAGCGAATATAGCAGCCTGCACTTGCTGTGGCGGCGAGGAAGACCATAAGCGCCAGCGCTTTTTAGAGTTGGAGTTTCACCAACTGCTGGCGCGCACCTGCCCGAACCCACTGCTGGCGTTTATATGCCAGTTTTTAAACGACATGCTGCGCGACCTAGTCGTGATCAAAAAAGCTTACGTGCCTGAACGTAAGCAGTTCGATCACGCTAACCAGGACTATCACCGACAGTTGCTAGATGCCTACCGAGCTGAAGATACCTCGCGTGTCCGTCAAGTGATGGCTGAGCATATGCTAGATGCAGAGCACCACATGAGTGCGTTGGAAGCCGAAATGGCCGCACAAATGCTAGTCAGCAACGACCTGCTGGGCACTCTAGCTAATCGCTCCAAACTATATGATTTATAAATGGAAAAATGCGTGCCTTAGCACCCTTTTCATTCTGGGAGGATACTAAATTGACTACCTACATAACGCCAACAAGCACGCTCACTAACCTTCGCACCGACAGCGACCGTCTTTGGCAATCGCTGATGGACATGGCGAAGCTGGGCGCGACGGCTAAGGGTGGCGTTAATCGACAGGCGCTGACGGATCTTGATCGACAGGGACGCGATCTATTTATCCAATGGTGTCGTGCAGAAGGCTGCACCATCCGCATTGATAATATCGGTAATATTTTTGCCCGCCGGGAAGGCAGCGACCCAACAGCCAAAACCGTCATGGCGGGCAGCCACTTGGATAGCCAGCCCACTGGTGGGAAGTATGACGGCTGTTTTGGCGTACTTTCAGGCCTAGAAGTAATCCGAACGCTTAATGAACACAACATCACTACTCAGTCGCCCATTGAAGTCGTTGCGTGGACTAACGAAGAGGGTTGTCGCTTCCCACCCTGCATGATGGGTTCTGGGGTATTTACTGGCGTGCTTGAATTTGACGCCATGATGGCGCGCACCGACGCCGATGGCATCACGGTGAGTGATGCACTGGATGCCATTCGCTATCGTGGTAGCGATGAGGTCTCACCCAGTGAGATAAAAGCTTACTTTGAACCACACATCGAACAGGGGCCGATTTTAGAAGATACCGACACCACCATCGGCGTGGTTATCGGTGGGCTTGGTCAAAAGTGGTTTGATTTAACCCTAACCGGGCTTGAAGCCCACGCGGGTCCCACGCCAATGAATCTAAGGCGCGACGCCATGATGGGCGCGGCAGAAGTCACCCAAGCACTTAACCGAATTGCCTTTGATCATCAGCCCCACGGGCGCGGTACGGTTGGTTGTATGTCACTACATCCTGGCTCGCGTAACGTTATTCCAGGCCAAGTTAAAATGACCCTGGATATGCGCCACTGGGAGCCAGAAGCCCTCATCTCAATGAGTCAATCCTTAGCGACGGCGGTCGAAGAAATTTGCCAACGGCATGGGCTGGAATATGAATTAACGCCCACCGCAAATTTTGCCCCTGAGCACTTCAATAAAGCCTGTGTTGATGCAGTGCGCGAAGGGGCCGAGCAACTCAACCTATCGCACATGGATATCATCAGTGGTGCTGGTCACGATGCCATGTTCGTCGGCCGTGTAGCCCCCGCAGCAATGATCTTTGTGCCCTGCAAGGACGGCATTAGCCACAACGAAATTGAAAGTGCCACTCCAGAGCATGTTCACGCTGGCTGTAACGTCCTTCTACAGGCCATGTTGAATGCGGCCAGTGTTGAAGATAGCGTTAGTAACGCTGGAGAGTAACAATGACGGAGACATTTGAGACACTCACAGCTGTGGAAGCATTAGCCCGCTTCCGCAAGGGGACGCTTTCCCCAGAGGCGCTGGTAAACGACTGCTTGGAGCGAATTGCCCGCGACAACCCAAAGGTCAATGCGTTTACCTGCGTGAACGAGATAGAGGCTCGGCGCTTGGCAGAAGAGTCGGCCCAGCGCTGGCAGGCAGATAAACCCAGCGGCCCGCTAGACGGCATTCCTGTCTCCATTAAGGATTTAACCTTAACGAAAGGCCTACCGACACGCCTGGGTTCAACCACTACTCCATCAGACGGCCCTTGGGAGGTGGATGCGCCAATCAGCCGTCACCTTCGCAATGCTGGGGCCATCGTCATTGGCAAAACGACTTCGCCCGAGTTTGGCTGGAAAGGCGTCACTGATAACCCCCTGCACGGCATTACCCGCAACCCGTGGAATAGCGCACTGACGCCCGGGGGATCATCCGGCGGCGCAGGGGCAGCGGCGGCGCTTAATCTAGGTCTCTTACACCAAGGCAGCGACGCGGGTGGCTCGATCCGTATCCCATGCAGCTTTACCGGCACCTTTGGCATAAAGCCAACCTTTGGTTGGGTTCCCCAATGGCCCGCAAGCGCCATGAGTACACTTTCCCATTTAGGGCCAATGACCCGCACAGCGGCCGACAGTGCGCTAATGCTTAGCGTGATGGCGCAGCCAGATGCCAGGGATGGTTACTCCGGCAATCCCCTTGGGCCAGACTGGCTAACGCCGCCTCCTGCTAACCTAAAGGGCTGGCGCATCGCCTATAGTGCAGATCTTGGCTACGTAGAAGTAGCCTCAGACATTGCTCGAAAGGTAGAGGAAGCCATTGCTTATTTCGAAGAGCTGGGCGCCACAGTAACGCCGGTTGATCCTGGCTTTAGTGATCCAATCAAGACGTTTAACACCCTCTGGTTTGCAGGTGCTACCCAAGCGCTAGAAAAACTGGACGAACAGCAGCAGGCATCACTCGACCCAGGGTTTCTCGATATTGCCCGACGCGGACAGGATGTATCGCTTTCCGACTATCTCGCCGCCCGGCGTCAGCGCAGTGAATTAACCGCCCAAATGGCAGTCTTTCATGAACGCTATGACTTGTTGGTTACACCCACGATGCCCATCTCCCCCTTTGCAGCGGGCCACAACGTACCACCAGGGGGAACCTACCGAGACTGGATGGACTGGACGCCGTTCAGCTACCCCTTCAATCTCACCCAGCAGCCCGCTGCATCGCTTCCTTGCGGTTTGGATAATCAAGGGCTGCCAGTAGGCCTTCATTTAGTGGCGGGCAAATATCAAGACCTCAAGGTGCTGCATGCCGCCCAATTGCTTGAGCGCTACTTGCCACCGCTGACACCACCCGCGATTGCCTAAACAGATATGAAATATGGCTTATAGTACGACGTCATACCCTTCAAACTTAGGTGGGCCAAGATAGATACCTTCCGGCGCTTTGGCGTTAGCATGAGCCTTGCGGAACGCTTCTGACTTGGTCCAGGCGCGGAAGGCTTCTTCTGATCCCCACACACTGTGGGAGATAAACACGGTGTGGTCTTCCTGGCTTTCGCCCTGCAGCATTTGGAATTGTTTAAAACCCGGCACTTCATCCAAATGAGAATCGCGGTTGCGCCATACCTCTAAAAAATCCTCTTCGCGGCCCGGGGCAATCCGAAAACGGTTCATGGCGATATACATGCACTCTCTCCTATTGAATTTGTCTAACACGCTAGCGTAGCGGCCTGCCGCTTACGACGTCTATCCCTTGATGGTAACGTCATGGTTTTATGACGAATAAACGGTATGAAAAATAAGTTCTATGGCAAATAAGCTCTATGGAAAATAGGCGTTACGCCGAGCAAACCCCAACCATCAGGATACGGCATGGCTAAGGCACCCATCCAGGTCGTTTGGTTCAAACGCGATATGCGCATTCATGATCATGCGCCGCTTTCCAGTGCATCGGCGGCTGGCCCTGTGCTGCCTGTTTTTGCGATTGAACCTGGCCAGTGGCAAACACCTGATAGCGCCCTGCGCCACTGGCAGTTTGCCGCTGACGCTCTAATCGACCTTTCCAACGCACTGGAGACCATTGGCCTACCGCTATGTATTTGGCAAGGTGATATTGTCGATTTGCTGAACGCCCTAAAAGCTCACTACGGCCACATTGCCCTTCACTCTCATCAGGAAACGGGCAACGCCTGGAGCTTTGAGCGGGATAAACAGGTGCATGCTTGGTGCCAAACCAACGGTGTAGCTTGGCGGGAAGCCCGCCAGCACGGTGTAGTACGAGGACTTAGCAGCCGCTCTGGGCACCAAACCCGTTGGGAGAGCCACTGGGAAACGCTGATGTCTGCCTCGACCTGCCACGCGCCGCAAAGCGCCCAAGCAGCCCCAGGCTGGGAAGCCTTTCACCACCTTAACGTTGAGCAGCTACCTACCTTAACGCTGGGATTTGATACCACACCTTGCCCCCAGCGCCAGCGGGGCGGGCGCAACGAAGGCCGCGCACTGTGGCGTAGTTTTGTGCAAGCACGCGGGCGGCGTTATCGCGGCTCGCTGTCTAAGCCGCTGTTAGCGTGGGAGTTTGGCTCACGGATTTCACCGCATTTGGCCTGGGGCACGCTTTCCATGCGCGAAGTTGTCCAGTCGTTACGCCGTCAGCGGCAGAAGCATGCCGACGATACCGCCTGGGCCCGCTCACTACGCGCCTTCACCTCGCGACTTTACTGGCACTGCCACTTTATTCAGAAGTTGGAAAGTGAGCCAAGTATCGAGCATCAAACGCTGCACCCGGCGCTGCGCGGCCTGCGGGAGCGCGATCCCGACCATCCTAACCTCATCGCTTGGAAGCGTGGCCAAACCGGGGTGCCGCTGGTCGATGCCTGTATGCGCAGTCTTATCGCTACCGGCTGGCTTAACTTTCGCATGCGCGCCATGCTGATCTCCCACGCCACCTTCGGCCTGGGGCTGCACTGGCATGAACCCGCGCTGCACTTGGCACGTCTGTTTACCGACTTCGAACCGGGCATTCACTACCCCCAGGTGCAGATGCAAGCAGGCGCCACAGGCACTAACGCGCTGCGGGTATATAACCCGATCAAGCAAGCGGAAGATAACGACCCCACAGGCGAGTTCGTCGCCCGCTGGGTGCCAGAATTAGCGCCCCTGCCCTTGGAATGGCGCGCTAAGCCCTGGGCACTACCCGAAAGCCTACGCCAGAGGTTCGGCTTTCATCCTGGCGTCGACTACCCCATCCCCAACGATTTCGAAGCCGAAGCGCGCCACTGGAAGAAGCTGCTCTATGAACTGCGTCGCACGCCAGAGGCCAGGGAATCCAGCCGAGCCATTGTGGATAAGCTCGCCAGTCAGCGACGACCTCCCGCTAAGCGCGCTAAAAAAGCAAAACCCGCCAATCGCCAACAGCTTTCACTGTTTGGCGATGGCGGTTTGGAAGGATAGGTAGCGGTTACGCTTAGCTATAGCGTGGCCGCATGTGGGGAACAGCACGGTATGACACATGCGTCATTAGAAGGAGCCTGTCGTTCGTCATGCTACTGATATTATTGGTGGACTGCTTCAGTAATGCCGCCAATCGTTACCTATCCTGCGTCTCGTTTGAGGAACGGCCGACACGTGCTTACTCACCAAAGCGAAGGAACTCTATCAAACGAACTACTTCTCTTGGTGGTCTGTTTAATGGTGCCACTGTTTTTATTGAGACTTTTATCAAACATCTATTACCGATCACATTGTCTGTAGCCTTCGTGAACTGCTCTACTGCTTCTTTACTAGCGGAGCCGTAATAAAGCTTTCCAGCCTTATCAGCTAACTCAAACTTACGGTGTTCTGGCAAAAACCCAACTAAAGTGCCTTCAATTTCGTTTGTGCTTTCTTCAATACTGATAGCTTCTGTTCTTCTTTTTGCTCGATGTATGGATGGGCCATCAAGTGTAAAATCCAATTCTTTTTCGACGACTCTGAGGGTTGCTTTGCTTGAATCTAGATTGTTGAACAAGTCTCTAAGCGCTATTAATGTTCTTGGCTCCAATTCTTCTAGGATTGACTCAAAAACAGCATCATCTTGAGCGGCAGAGTCTCTAAGAAGAACAGCAGCTCTATCGATGACGTGTGATAGTTGTGACGACTCTAATTGTACCTGATCATTCATCTCATCAAGTACAAATCCAAATGAGCCTCTTGCTAAACCTGTGACCATTAATTCAGAGTTAGCCTTGAAGGGTACGAGTCCTCTTTCGCCTAAATCTCCGACTTCATTATTAGCAAATATCTTGGCGATAAGATTTTGAAACTGTTCCAATACAGCACCGGCAAATTCAGCTGCAATTCCCTTTGATCCAAGCACAGGTTGCCCACCGAAGAATAGGGCAACACTGGCACTATTATCAGACAACACTTCTTCTTTAAGTGAATTTAGCTTTCTAGATAATTCTGCAACTCGATGCTCGAGTTGCATTTCTCCTACGATATCGCCAGATTGGCGGGCGCTGACAAGCAACTCATTAAGAGTGGTAATTTCAGAAGACAGGCTGTCAATATTGAGCTTCTTAGGCATTGTCTGACTCCCTATCTAGCATTTCCAACGCCTCATCGTCGCTGCACTCAATGGCAATCTCTACCATCCCTTTCCAAAGATAAGATTCTCGTTGATGTGAAAGCAAACCAAACCAGTATCGAGTATTGCTCACTACATGTATGGGGTGCGTGTTCAAATCAACAAAATACGCATCACAATAGTATTTCTGCTTTGCTTCACCAGGAAGAAACAGATCCGGGTTCCCATAGACTACACTCTTCCAGTCCTCCAGATCATTTGTAGGCCTTAAGGCAAAAGTAACTATATCTACATCTGCAGGAGGGCGACCACGATTTTGCTCTACATTTTCCACAAAGCTGCCATCAAGCCACTGAAAACCTCTACAAATACCTATTTTCCTAAGCTTCCTACGATAATCTAGCAGTCCTCTAAGTATAGCTCTCCTCTCCGGAGTATGAGCATACCGAATTACAAACTCAGTTATCGTTGTCTTATAGGGTGCCATCCCAGCAGGGTCGGTCGGCCCTTGCTCAGGTATAAACGGAGGTAATACTCCTGATTGATTTAATTCTGGTATCACTCTTCATTCTTCCTATGATCTTTCCGCTAACTTGAATACATAACGCTAGCCAGTAGCGCGTGTGTCTTCGCAAGTCGCGTGCACGGCATTGTTAGCGGGCGACGTCTGGAGCAAAGACACGAGTGTCCGTCCTGAGTTCTGGCTTGAGTTTGCAGATGATGATGAAGTATTGCACTTCACTGTCTACGGCGTATTTCGGATCGTATGAACCGACCTGGACAGCAACTAGGTCACCCTCGACGATTGGCGACGATTTCAAGTCCACATCAGACGCCAGTTGATCCGCAATCGACCCGCAATGATCCGTCTGAATTACACCGTGCTCCGTCGCCAGCCGCACCCGCCACTTTGGCTGCTGTTTCAGGAGCCCTCCGAATTGCGGAGACACCTTCGCCAGAACTTGGCCGAAAATCGTAGCGTCCTTCAAAAGTGGGCGCAGCATGTACTTCGAAGCATACTCGAAAGCAGCATCGTTGGACTTAAAGAAGAGCGCCTTAGGGTGCTTCGGTTTCGGCTTCAACCATCCAAACATGCTTCTCTCCCGCTAAAAGATATTAGAAAGCGAGTCCTATGATTAGATAAACGCGCCAGCATGCTAGTCAAAAAAAGCAACCTACAAATCACTGATGCTTTGGACTATAAATTTTAATTACCTCTCATATCATAATTCGTGCTTCTGTTGCATTTTCCTGCACCTCCGCCTTGGGCGGCTAATTTACCAAATACAGCTTAGCACAGAGCGCTTAGGGCGACTGACTCTCTCAGCATCAAGCTTTCAACATCCACAAAAAAACCCGCCCTCGCCAACAGCTTTCACTGTTTGGCGATGGCGGGTTTGATGATGCCTAGAAGGACAGCTTAACTAAGCGCTTCCAGAGACTCCTCGATAATGCTCAAGCCCTCTTCCAGCACTGCAGACGACACCGTTAGCGGCACCAAAATGCGGATGCTGTTGCCGTAGAAACCACACGAAAGAAGAATCAGGCCTTTCTCACGGGCTTTGGCACACAGCGCTCCAGTCATCTGAGTATCCGGCTTGCCTTCGCTGTTGAGTAGTTCAAAGGCAGCCATAGCGCCGAGCTGGCGGCCGTGGGCAACGGCGGGGAAACGCGCTTCCCACACTGCAAAACGCTCGGCCAGCATTTTGCCCATCTGTTCACTGCGCGCCAGGATATTTTCTTCTTCGATCACCTCGATGACCGCCAGCGCCGCTGCGCAGGAGAGCGGGTTACCGCTGTAGGTGCCACCCAGGGAGTTGGGGCCAGAGGCATCCATCACTTTGGCACTACCCACAACCGCCGATAGCGGCATGCCGTTCGCCAAGCTCTTGGCGGTAGTGAGGATGTCCGCTTCAATGCCGCTATGTTCCAGCGCAAACAGCTTGCCGGTACGGGCAAAGCCGGACTGAACTTCATCGGCGATCAGCAGAATACCGTGCTCGTCGCACAGCGCACGTAGCGCTTTCAGGTAATCCGGTGAGGCGATGTAGAAACCGCCCTCGCCCTGTACCGGCTCAATCACGATAGCCGCGGTGCGATGCGGGGCAATATCGGTTTTGAACAGCGTGCGAATGGCGTCTAACGATGCTTCTTCACTGATGCCGTGCAGCGGGTTGGGGAACGGTGCGCGGAAAACATCACCCGGCATAGGGCCGAAGTCGTTCTTATAGGGCAGTACCTTGCCGGTCATGGCCAGCGTCATCATGGTACGGCCGTGGAAAGCACCGTCGAACGTGATAATGCCTGTACGACCAGTCGCCGCGCGGGCGATCTTCACGGCGTTTTCCAGCGCTTCCGCACCGGTATTAACCAGCATTGCTTTACGCTCGGGGCCACGCACCGGCGTCAGTTCACAAAGTTTTTGGCACAGCTGCACGTAAGGGGCGTAGGAGATCACCGCGGCGCTGGTGTGCATGACTTTCTTGAGCTGCGCTTCAACGGCGGCAACGATTTTCGGGTGGCGGTGGCCCAGGTTCAGCACGCCAATACCGCCCGCGAAGTCGATCCAGCGGTTGCCGTCGGCATCCCATAACTCGGCGTTTTCAGCGCGCTCGGCAAACTGGGTGGTAGGCGTGGCGGCACCGTTGGCCACATAGCGATTTTTCAGTTCGTTCAATTCTTGGTTATTCATCATCGTTTTCCTTATAGACCGCCAACGCAGACGTACTTCAGCTCAGTAAACTCATCCAACCCGTGATGGGAACCTTCACGCCCCAACCCGGACTCTTTCACGCCGCCAAACGGCGCCAGCTCGGTAGAAATCAACCCTTCATTGACACCAACCATGCCGTATTCCAACTGCTCCATGGTGTGCCAGATACGGCGATAACCCGTGGCGTAGAAGTAGGCCGCCAAGCCAAACGGGGTATCGTTAGCCATGGCGATCGCTTCTTCATCACGCTGGAAACGGAATACCGGCGCGACGGGCCCGAAGGTTTCTTCATCGGCCACCGCCATCTGGGTGGTTACGTCAGCAAGCACCGTGGGGGTAAAGAAACGCTCGCCTGCGGCATGGGGCTTGCCGCCGCAGAGCAGTCGCGCGCCATGATTCACCGCGTCGTCTACGTGACGCTGCACTTTTTCCACCGCCGCTTGGTTAATCAGCGGGCCGATGGTGCTGCCTTCCGTTAAACCATCGCCGACCTTCAGCGCGCTAACTCGCTCGGTCAGCTTGCTGACAAACGCGTCGTAAACACCGTCCTGCACCAGGAAGCGGTTGGTACACACGCAAGTTTGCCCGGCGTTACGGAATTTTGAGGCAATCGCCCCCTCTACAGCGGCGTCCACATCAGCGTCATCAAAGACGATAAATGGCGCGTTGCCGCCCAGTTCCATAGCGGTTTTCTTCACCGTGCTCGCGCACTGAGCAAGCAGGTGTTTACCCACCGGGGTCGAGCCAGTAAACGAGACTTTACGCACCCGAGAGTCGGTAGTGAGCACTTCACCCACCGCTGCCGGTTTTGAGGCGGTAATCACGTTAATGGTTCCGGCTGGCAGGCCTGCTTCAAGAGCCAAGTAGGCCGTTGCCAACGCGGTTAACGGCGTGGCTTCGGCGGGCTTAATCACCACGGTGCAGCCCGCGGCCAAGGCCGGGGCGCACTTGCGGGTAATCATCGCCAGGGGGAAGTTCCACGGGGTAATTGCGGCCACCACACCGACCGGCTCGCGCAGCACCATTAAGCGCTTGTCCGCGCCGTGACTGGGTAGGGTTTCCCCAGCCATACGCTTGGCTTCTTCAGCGAAAAACTCAATAAATGAGGCGCCGTAAGTCACTTCGCCCTTGGCTTCTGCTAGCGGCTTGCCCTGCTCCAAGGTCATCAAGCGGGCTAAGTCATTGGCGTGTTCATTGATCAGCTCAAACCAGCGGCGCAGCAATGCCGAGCGCTGTTTCACTGGTGTTGCGCGCCACGCGGGCCCGGCGGCATACGCTGCGGCCAATGCGTCGCGGGCGTCATCAGCGCCTAAGTCGGCAACCCGGGCAATCGTCTCGCCGGTTGCGGGGTTATCGACGGCAAAGGTCTGTTGCCCCTTGCGCCACTCGCCACCCACCAGGGTGGGTACTGCATCGTGTAACCACTGTTCAATAAAGCTCATGATCTTCTCCTGATCTGCAACATGGTATGCACGCTAGCAGTAATGCGCGGGTGAACGAATGCACCACTTTCGCGTTCAACCAGACCACTTTTCTGTTTTACTATCTAAACGGGGAGCATCATGACAATAAGAGGATGTGAATGGACCGCCAGGACGTGTTACAGCAGCTTGTAAAACACTATGCCCAGCAACCTGAGCGTTTAAGCAAACAAGTACGACTGGAGCAGGCATTGAGGCAGGCGGTTACTAAGGCGTGGCCAAACCAAACTCGATTGCCGTCGCACCGTCAGTTGGCATTAACGTTGGGCGTTGCGCGACACACACTGTCCCGTGCCATAGCCTCGCTCATTGAAGAAGGCCTACTAACGACGTTTCATGGCAAGGGCACTTGGAGTTGTAAGAAGGAAACTTCTGTCGCGACCACATCAACCAGCGTTCAACTTTCAAAACGCGCTCAACAAGTGTTGCGTTGGCCTGGCGCCAGCACCGTTCAAAGCGGTGCCTTTGTGCCTGGCATACCGGATATCGCCCAGTTTCCAATGCGCAAGTGGCGTCAGCTGTATGCCAGCGTCACCGTGCCGCAAAATGCCTTATTGCTCTCTTACTCTACCGGTGGCTATGGGCCGCTTAAGCGTGCAATCCGGGAGTTTCTGGCGCGCTGGCGCAATACTCATTGTGATATTGAGCAGATCATCATCACCGATGGTACCCATAACGGCATTGAGCTATGCGCCATGGCATTGGCCGATGTAGGCGATACCGTGGCGATGGAATCGCCCTGTTATTGGGGGGCGCGCAACGTATTCACTGCCACGGGGCTTTCGATTGAGATGCTGCCTTGGTTTTCCGATAGTGGGCATGTGTTACCGCAGACGATCGGTAATATTGCGCTCGCGTATTTGACCGGCTCTCATCACTATCCGCTAAGCGTGCCCACACGCGCTGCTCATAAGCAGCAGTTTTGCGATGCGTTATCGCCCACCTACATCGTTGAAGACGATTACGAATTCACCCGAGACGATCACACTAACCTGCTGTTTGATCCCAACTCGGAACGCCATTTACTGGTAGGCTCGTTCTCTAAGATGATGTTTCCCGGCCTGCGGCTTGGCTATTTGGTGGTGCCACGCCATTTGGCAGGTCCAATGAACCGCCTACGCAGCGAGTTATTTCGCGAAGGCCGTATGCTTGATCAAGCGGTATTAGCGCAGTTTATTTTTGATGGCGACTTAGACGTCTGGTGTCGCCGCATCCAGCGCGACTATCTAGGCCGTCAGCAGGTGCTGCACGACCAGCTTAGCTCACTACCCAAAGTACGCAATGTGTCTCCCCCGACTAGCGCGATTAGCTTGTGCGTTGAGTTTGAACCAGGGGTTAATGATGTAGCACTTGCCCAAGCACTGCTCAAAGAACACTTGATTGTTCGCCCGCTAAGCCCCGTGTGCGCTGACAAGGACCCACGGACAGGATTGGTAATGGGCGTGGGCATGCTATCGGGAGAGACATTAGTGCGTGAAGCCCAACGGCTGCGCCGCTGTTTAGAGTTACTACTTCGCTAGGCGAGGTAGGCTTAGAACGTGTTGAGCATCACACTGTATGCCTAGTTAAAAAAACTTATTCACAAGGATTTTGCCATGCGCCACCCTGTTGATAATTCGGTGCTCCTCTCAACGCTTCGCCTATTGATAGCGCTGTGCGCCGTACTGGCTGTTTCAGGCTGCGCAATCTTTGCTCCTAGCCCGCCTGAAGATCAGAGCAATATCTGTGAAATCTTTCGTGAGCAGCCGAGCTGGTATGACTATGCCCGGGAATCAGAAGAGAAATGGGGCACACCGATTGCCACGCAGATGTCATTTATTCAGCAGGAATCTTCATTTCGCAGCCATGTGCGCCCGGACCGCAAGTATTACCTAGGCTTTATTCCCGGCCCACGCCCCTCCTCCGCCAAAGGCTATGCCCAAGCCCAAGACCCCGTTTGGGAGGAGTATGAGGATCAAGCGGGCAGCCTGTTTGCCCGCCGAACCCATATGAAGCACGCAACGGATTTCATTGGCTGGTATAACCGCCGCTCACAGCAGCAGGCAGGTATCTCGCTGAGTAACCCTGAACACCTTTACTACGCTTACCATGAAGGTGCAGGTGGCTATCAGCGAGGCTCCTATCGCAGTAAACCCCACGTGCTGCGAGCAGGCAGCCAAGTGGCAGCCCGCGCTAACCGTTATCAAGCGCAGCTCAACGCTTGCGAAGCAGAGTTTCAGTGCCGCAAGTTTTATCAGGTCTGGCCGTTTTGTCGTAGTTAAGGACCCCACCCATGTCTCTAATGAGTGGCTTGGCCTTAATTAGTGTCGTGTTTTTGACATCGATGCTGTCTGGCGTATTTGGCATGGCGGGCGGCTTGGTACTGCTGTGGTTTCTGCTGATCATGTTTCCTGCAGGGACTGCCATGGCCGTACACGGGGTCATTCAGCTCACGTCTAACGGATCACGGGCATGGTTGTCGCGACACTTTATCGTCTGGCGGATTGTTATGCTGATGACATTGGGCGTGTTGATCGCCGCTGGTTTGCTGCTGCTGTTCAGCTATAGCCCCAATACCGCGACGGTTTCCCTATTAATTGGCTTAATGCCAATACTCGTATGGATTCCCAAACGTTGGTTTCACTTAGATGCTAATCGCGCCAGCCACGCGCTAGGTTGTGGTATTGCCGCTGGGAGCCTTACCATTGCGGCGGGGGTTTCTGGGCCACTGATTGATATCTTCTTTGTGCGCTCCCAAATGGATCGACGACAAGTGGTAGCCACCAAGGCGATGATTCAGGTGGTGGCTCACAGCATCAAGATTCTCTTTTATCTGGGCGCCTCCATGGCGCTTAGCACCAGCGAATGGGGTATTGTGCTGCTAGCAGCGCCGTTTGCGATTTTTGGCACCCACACCGGCAACCGTATTTTGCAGCACCTCACTGATGCAAACTTCCGCACCTGGACGCGCTGGATCGTGACCGGTATTGGGGTTTTCTATTTCCTGCAAGGACTCTTTCTACTCACCCGCTAACGTTAGGCAGTGCCCAAACTATTTGCACGACATCATTACTGCGACAATTGCCGCACAATACAAACCAGTAATATCAGAACGCCTTACCGGGCGTAGCGCAGCTAATTATCTTACAGGGGGTATCACCAATATTTCGGAAACGATGCGGAACGCTTGTCTTGAAATAATAAGACTCCCCCGGCCCTAAGCGCCTGGCGGTGCTGCCAACAATGATTTCAATCTCGCCTTCTACGACAAAGCCAGCCTCTTCACCGTAGTGAGTAATCATGGCTTGCCCAGTGTCCGCACCCGGCAGATATCGCTCCACCATAAACGCCAGCGCACGGTTCGGCCGATTTGCCCCGACAAGCTTGAAGGAAATATCACCGGATGCGATATCAACCAAGTCATCCGCCGAATAGAAAATCTGCTCCTGACTATCAAGATCCATCGTAAAAAAATCACCGACGCTCATAGAGAATGCGTTTAGGATTTTCTTCAGGGAACTGACTGATGGGCTAACTTTTCCTTGCTCTATTAGCGAAAGACTTGAGTGGGTGACCCCACACAACTTTGCCAGTTCACGCTGCGAAATCCCTCGCTGCTTGCGCAAGGAGCGCAAGCTCGCACCCACGTCATCCGACATGCTTTTTTCACTCCCTATCAATAAGTAAATTAAATTACGTTGGCGGTCTATTGATGGGCACATAATAGCGCAAAAAAAACCCCACGGCTGTGGGGCAAACTCTCAATTAACGTGGCGTTTTGAAAAATAATCGTTTTAATCAGCTTCAGCCATTCTGTTCCGTTCAGGCGCTACGAACTCCCGCTAATCCCGAGTCGGCACTTACCGTTTTCGGCCCATCTTCATAGGCGATACGGAAGCCGGTAAAGCCATAAATAATCGCGAACATCGGACTCAGCAGCGCCAGAAAGGCGTAGGGCGCATAGCTAAAGGCACTGACCCCAAGCGTGGCAAACATAAAGGCACCGCAGGTATTCCAGGGCACCAGTGGTGATGTCATGGTGCCTGCATCTTCCACTGTGCGAGACAGGTTTTTCAGTTTGAGCGAGCGACGCTTGTACTCGCTGGCATACATACGGGCAGGCAGAATAATACTGAGATACTGATCGCAACCTACGACGTTAGCGGCCATCGATGTTGCTACCGTGGTAGCAATCAGGCTGCCAGTGGTCTTGGCCAGTTTGAGCAGACTTTCCACGATGGTGCGAAAGAACCCTGCTGACTCAAGAATCCCGCCAAAGCTCATCGCGATAATGATCAGCGAAACCGTCCACATCATGGCGCTAACGCCGCCGTTGGTCAGCAGGTCGTCCACCGTAACGTTTCCAGTGTCTACCGCGTAGCCTTCCACAAAAATAGTAAAGCTATCGCCTAACGGGACGCCCTGAACCACAATCGCACAGACAATCCCCATCAGCGAGCCAACAGAAAGCGCGGGAATGGCGGGTACTTTCTTGATCATCATCACGATGACGGCCGCTGGCACCAGTAGCAGCCAGGGGCTAATGATAAACAGCTCATTGAGGCTCTGCTGTAACTCGGCTACCTGTGCCGCGCCATCACCGGAAGGCGTCATGTTCAGGCCGATAATGGTGTAAAGCACCAGAGCAACCGCTAGCGCAGGAACCGTGGTGTAGAGCATATAGCGAATGTGTTCAAACAGATCAACACCGACCACACCTGGCGCCATATTGGTGGTTTCGGAAAGCGGAGAAATTTTGTCGCCAAAATACACGCCGGAGATCACGGCTCCCGCGACCATTGCGGGGTTAAGGCCTAGCCCTTCACCAACGCCCATCAAGGCGATACCAATAGTGCCAGCCGCCGTCCAGGCATTGCCACCAGCCAACGATACCAAACAGCAGATTAAGCACGCCGCGACCAAAAAGTAATCCGGTGCCAGAATACTCAGGCCGTAATAGATCATCGTGGGCACAATCCCACCGGCAATCCAGTAGCCAATAATGGTGCCGATAATGATCAGAATGACAATTGCCTGAGTCGTCAGGCCAATAGAGCGCATGATGCCCGCTTCAAGCTGTTTCCAGCGGCTACCTGTCGCAATGGCCACCGCCGTCGCCACAATCGCACTTAAAAACAGCGGCAAGTGCGGATCCGTTTCGAAGTAGCCAATAAATACGCCCAAAGATGCTGCCATAAACACAATGGGGATCATGGTCGCTTTTAAACTTGGCCGTGGTATTTCCTGATCTTCCTTAACAGTGGTGTCGGTCGACATAATGTCCTCACTCAGCATTTGCTTGTTGTTGGTGTTGATAGTGATGTAACCGCGTTAGAAGCCGTTGTGCTGGTCATCGCTGATACCATTGCAGAGACCATCGCAGAGATTGTTATTACCTTTCTGATACGGCGCTCAGGCACAGGGAAGCCATGGCCAGAGCCACCGTTTATACGGCGGCGTCTGGCGCTGTGGATGACTCAAATCAATACGTGGTGATGCCTTTAATCGCTGTTCGCGGGTCACGAACAAAAATGTTTTAAGGGCTAAGCGACATCCATACCGTCTTCACTTCACAGTATTTCTCCTGCGCGTGAAGCGATTTATCGCGTCCATTGCCCGACTGCTTAACACCGCCGAAGGGAACGGTCTGATCGATACCGGCCCAGTTATTCACATATACCTGGCCGGATTGCAGCCGCCGAGAGACCCGCATGATGCGGTCAATATCTTGACTCCAAACGCCGGCAGCAAGGCCGTAGTCGCTGTCATTGGCCAGCGCAATGGCTTGCTCTTCGCTGTCGAACCCAAACACACTCAGTACAGGGCCAAATATTTCTTCGCGGCCAATGCACATTTCGGGAGTCACATCATCGAAGACCGTAGGCGGCAGGAAGTACCCATTGGAATCGCTAGGTTCGCCGCCCAGCTTCAGGGTGGCACCTTCGCTTTCGCCTTGGCGAATATACTCCAGTACTCGTTGGTACTGCGCTTCATCAACCATGGCACCCATGAAGCTACCCGGATCGAGCGGGTCTCCCGGCTGCATGTGCTCAGCAGCTTTCACTACCCGAGCTACAAAATCTTTGCGAATGCTGTTTTCCACCAGCAGGCGCGAACCGGCAATACAGACTTCGCCTTGGTTGTGGAAAATAGCTTCCGCAGCGCTTTGGGAGACGGCATCCAGGTGCTGGCAGTCGGCAAAAACGATATTGGGGCTTTTGCCACCGCACTCCAGAAACACGCGTTTCAAGTTGGATTGTCCGGCGTACTGCATCAGCTGTTTACCCACACCGGTGGAGCCGGTAAACGCCAGACCATCAACCTGCATAGAAAGTGCCAGAGCCTTGCCCACCGTATGGCCGTACCCTGGCAGCACCTGAAAGACACCATCGGGAATACCCGCTTCCTTGGCAAGGTGGGCCAAGCGCAGCGCTGACAAAGGTGATTTTTCCGACGGCTTGAGAATGACGCTGTTGCCCGCCGCCAGTGCCGGAGCAATCTTCCACGACGTCATCATTAGTGGGAAATTCCACGGCACAATGGCAGCGATAACGCCCATTGGCTCGCGCAGTACCAACCCTAGCGCACGATCGCCAGTAGGAGCCACTTCACCGTAAAGCTTGTCGATACACTCCGCCTGATAGCGCAGACAGGCGACGGTGCCTGCCAAATCCCCTAGCGAACTGGAAATCGGCTTGCCCATGTCCAACGTATCTAACAGCGCCAGTTCATCGCGGTGTGTCTCTACCAACTCGGCTAAACGCAGTAGCACCCGTTTGCGCTTACTTGGATGGCAACGTGACCAGACACCACTTTCAAAGGTTGCACGGGCTGCCTGCGTCGCAAGCTCAGCATCTTGCGCATCGCAGCTGGCTACCTCAGCAAGAACATGTCCGGTGGCAGGGTTGATACTGCTCAGCGTGCTACCATCAGCGGCAGCGACAAACTCACCATTAATGAAAGCGCGCGTTTCAAAGCTCAGTGATGCGGCTTTTGATTGCCAGTCGGCGAGGGTTTTCGGTGTATCTGCCGCCATTATGCACTCTCCATAGGGTGTGTTATCGCCAGCTTTTCAGCGGTTTTATCCAACGCCAAACGCGCCTTACTGACCAATTCATCGATTTCATCGCGGGTGATAATTAGCGGCGGAGACATCACCATCGTATCGCCCACTGAGCGCATCACTAGGCCATGCTCAAAGCACAAATCACGACACAAGTTGCCCACGGAAAGAGACTTGTCGAAGCGTTCACCAGTGCTCTTGTCGGCGACCAGCTCTAGTGCCCCAATCAAGCCCAACGAACGGGCTTCACCCACCAGCGGATGCTCAGCCAGTTCCTGCCAACGCTTAGCCAGATAGGGCCCCAGTTCATCGCGGACTTTCTCGACTACCCGTTCACTTTCCAGCAATTCGAGGTTTTTAAGCGCAACAGCTGCACAGACCGGGTGACCAGAGTAAGTAAAACCGTGGAAGAACTCACCGCCGTCTTCGATCAGCGTATCGGCCACTCGATCTCCCACCAGCACCGCGCCAATGGGCAGATAGCCCGACGACAATCCCTTGGCAATCGGCATCAGGTCAGGTTTTAAGCCATAGTGAGTACTGCCAAACCACTCGCCTAAACGCCCGAACCCGCAAATCACTTCATCGGCAATCAACAGAATGTCGTACTTGGCCAACACCTCTTTCACCGCAGGCCAATAGCTGTCCGGCGGAATGATCGCACCGCCTGCACCCTGCACCGGCTCAGCAATAAAAGCCGCCACCTTGTCTTCACCCAACGCCAGAATTTGCTCTTCCAACGCTTGGGCACACTGCTTGCCAAAGGCTTCCTGGCTCATGTCGCGCCCTTCACCAAACCAGTAAGGCTGGCAAATATGGCTAATCCCCGGCACACACGGGCCGCCTTGATCATGCATCGGCGCCATGCCGCCAAGGCTCATGCCCGCGACAGTAGAGCCGTGATAACCATTTTCACGCGAGATGATCCATTGCTTCTCCGGTTTGCCTTTGATCGCCCAATAGCGCCGCACCATGCGCAGCACGGTATCGTTGGCTTCAGACCCGGAACCCGTGAAGAACACATGATTGATATGCTCGGGTGCCAGCTCACTCAGTTTAGCGGCCAGCTTTACTGCCGGAGGGTGGGTGGTTTTAAAGAAGTTGTTGTAATACGGCAGTTGCTGCATCTGCTCGCTGGCGGCGTCAACTAACTCCTGTCGCCCGTAACCGAGATTGACGCACCAAAGTCCCGCCATACCATCAAGAATACGATTGCCCTGGCTGTCGTAAATGTATACCCCATCGGCGTGGGTGATGATGCGGCTACCCTCTTCGCCAAGTGATTTAAAGTCAGTGAATGGATGAAGGTGGTGTTGGCGATCCAACGCCTGATAGTCCTGGGTCTGCATAGGTCGGCTCCTGTTCAAGTCGTTGCAACAAGCATTCAGCTATTAACTGGCTGGGCGGCGCGTTGGGTACGATGCTGACGGCAGGCCGCCGCAAACCCCTGAAATAGTGCGTCATAGAAAGGATGTTCTTTAGGACGCCACTCCGGGTGCCACTGCACAGCCAGGGCGAACGCAGCCGCATCACGCACAGAAATTGCTTCAACTAATCCATCAGGTGCCCAGGCTTCTGCATCCAAACCTGGTGCAAGCTGATCAATCCCCTGCTGGTGCAGTGAATTCACCTCAGCATGCTCGCTGCTATAGAGCGCCGCCAGGGCGCCATCCGGGCGGATCTTTACCGTATGAGAGGGCGCATAATGGCCCGCCATGTCGTCAGCGGGCGGCTCACGATGATCAAGCATGCCTGGTAGCGTTTGAACTGCCTGATGAAGGGTGCCTCCAAAGGCGACATTCATTTCCTGAAAGCCGCGACAAATGCCAAATAAGGGCAACGCCTGACGTAACGCCTCGTGTACCCAGCACAGTGCCGCCTCATCGCGCCGTGCGTCAGCACGGGTATTCTCTGGGGCGCGTTCTGCACCATAGCGGTCAGGAGCGACGTTGGTATAACTGCCAGTTAGCAGCAAGCCATCCAGGCTGCCCAACAGAGCAATGGCCTGTTCAGCATGCTGCTCGGGCGTCAACGTATCGGCGGCTAACACAGGAAGAATCACCGGCGTGATGCCGTAGTGGTAAAGCGCCTGCAGGAATTTATCGGTCACTATCTGCGCGGGATGGCCTTCCACTTCTCGGCAGCAGGCGATAACACCCACCAGTGGGCGTGGGGAATGCGTTGCTTGCATAGTCAAACCACTTTGTCAGTTGTTATGTTTTATTCAACAGTCACTTCAACATAGCGTGGCTTGTTTTATTTTCCAATAGCAAAATAGCATTTTTATGAAAAAACATATTAAACCATTGATAAACAATGAATTAAAAAACACATCTGCTACCGACAAAAAATAATGACACTATTTTTGTTATTAAATATTTGACACAGGCGACTGCCGAAGCAAGGATACTGTTAGCAGAAACACAACTAAAACGGCATAAAAATAAGGTACAACGTATGTCCTCTGCCAATAACACAGACGCTCAAAACGTAGCCTCGGACTTTCTTGACAGTCACCCAGAGATCACCAGCATTGACCTGTTAATCAGTGATCTTAACGGTGTCATTCGTGGTAAACGCATCCCTAGCGATAACCTTGGCAAAGTGTTTGAAAAAGGCATCTATTTGCCTGCTTCGGTATTTGCGTTGGACATCAATGGCAACACCGTTGAAGAGACGGGACTGGGGCTTTCCAGCGGCGACGGCGACCGCGTATGTCGCGCCATTCCCGGCACGCTCAATCCGGTCACCTGGATGAATAACAACCAGTATGGCCAGCTATTGATGACCATGGAGGAGATGGACGGCGCGCCATTTTTTGCCGATCCTCGCCAGATTCTGCGGCGCATTCTTGAGCAGTTCTCCGAGCGTGGTTTAACCCCTGTCGTCGCCCTTGAGCTAGAGTTTTATCTGGTTGATCGTTTACGCGACGAAGAAAATTTGATTCAGCCACCGCAGTCTCCCTGCAGCGGCGAGCGGGCCACTCAAAGTCAGCTGTATTCGGTGCTTGAGCTAGACGAGTATGCTGAGTTTATCAATGACTTGCAGAGTGCCGCCCAGGCGCAAGGCTTGCCGCTGGATACGGTATTGAAAGAGTGTGCACCCGGCCAGTTTGAAGCCAACCTGATTCACACAGATGATGCGTTAAGCGCCTGCGACCACTCGGTACTACTCAAGCGATTGATCAAGGGCGTGGCATTAAAGCACGGCTTTGAAGCTACCTTTATGGCTAAGCCTTACGGCTTAGAAGCGGGTAGCGGCACCCATGTTCACGTCAGCTTGGTAGATAGCAACGGACACAATATCTTTGCCGAAAACGGCGACGATCCGCTGGAGAGCACCGCACTGCAACACGCCGTAGGAGGACTGCTGGAGCTGATGCCAGACTCCATGGCACTGCTGGCTCCCAACCTCAACTCGTTCCGCCGTTTTCAGGAAGGACTCTATGTGCCCATGGCACCTACCTGGGGATACGATAACCGCTCTGTGGCCATACGCGTCCCTGCTGGGCCAAAAGAAGCGCGGCGCATAGAACACCGTGTGGCGGGTGCCGATGTTAATCCCTACCTGTTACTAGCCACCGTACTGGCCTCTATCCAACATGGCCTAACTCAGCAGATTACACCTGCGGAGCCAATCGTCGGCAACGCCTATGATCAAATCGCACCTCAGCTAACTAACAGCTGGACCCAAGCGCTGCATCTGTTGAGCAACAACCACGTACTTGGCGAACAGCTTGGCGAAGACTTTATTGAAGTGTTCATTGCCAACCGCCAAGCAGAGCGCGCCGAAACCATGCGCGAAGTTAGCGCCATGGAGTATGACTGGTACCTGCGCCACGTATAAGCTGATAAACCACCAATAGAACCCACCAATAGAATAGAGAGAGGCGCTGCTCGGCGTCTCTCTTATTGCTTCTGCCTGTCTTATGCTGCTATCCCCGTCCTTCTATTAGCTTTTTATGCCGTGTTATCCGTGAGCATCCGTGGCAAATAAAAACGGGCTGACGAACGTATTCGCCAGCCCGCTTCCAAGCAATCATCAAACTAATCAGCGCTAAACAGCCAGCCGGTCACGCATGGCGTAGAACCACGCTCCCATCGCGGAAAGCGGAACACGTAACAACCGTCCGCCGGGCATTGGCAGGTGGGAAATCTGTGCAAAAGCTTCAAAACGCGTCTCTTCACCGCTAATCGTTTCTGCCACTAACTTGCCAGCCAGATGAGAGCACGTTACCCCGTGGCCAGAGTACCCCTGGGCGTAGTAAACGTTGCTATTAATGCGGCCAAACTGCGGCAGGCGGTTGAGTGTCAGCAAAAAGTTACCGCTCCAGGCGTAATCGACGCGGACATCGCCAAGCTCAGGGAAGGTAGACAGCATTTTCGGTCGAATAGCTGCCTCAATACTGGCGGACTCCTGCCCGCCATAGTTCACTCCGCCGCCATATAGCAAACGGTTATCGGCGGTCAGGCGGTAGTAATCCAAGAGATAATTACAATCCTCTACCGCTTTATCGTTAGGTAGTAATCGTGCTGCTAACTCTGCAGACAGCGGCTCAGTGGTAATGATCTGGGTGCCGCACGGCATCGCCTTGCTTTCCAGCTTGGGTAGCAACCCTTGCAAATAGGCATTGCCAGCCATAACGACCCGTTGAGCGGTCACGCGCCCCTTGGGGGTATGCAGCGTCACCGGTTCACCGTGCTCTACGCGAGTCACAGGGGAGTGCTCAAAAATCTTGCCACCCAACGACTCCAACGCCGCCGCCTGCCCCAGCACCAAATTGAGAGGGTGAAGATGCCCACCAGAGTGATCTACCAATGCCCCCACATAACGATCGCTGCCTATTTCTCGTCTAACCTCTTCACCTTCCAACAGCTCAAGTTTCTGATGGCCGTAGCGCTCCCATAAGGCTTTTTGCTCCTTTAAGCCTTGCCACTGCTTCTTGTTACAAGCGGCAAACAAGTTGCCTTCTTTTAGGTCGCAGTCGATCTGATACTTTTCAATGCGCTGACGGATAATCTGGTTACCCTCAAATGCCATTGCACCCAGCGCCCGAGCGGTTTCAGCGCCGTTTTGTTTCTCAATAACATCCATATCACGGCTATAGCTATTAACGATCTGGCCACCGTTGCGCCCGGACGCCCCAAAGCCAATCGCCACGCTTTCCAGCACCACTACCCGATGACCACGCTCCGCCAAATGTAGTGCTGCAGAGATGCCCGTAAAGCCAGCCCCCACGACACAGACATCACATTCAACATCCCCCTCCAGCATGGGCCTTTGAGATGTGGAGTTTGACGATGCCGCGTAGTAAGACGCGACATGGCCAGAAGACGCTTGAGGTTGCATTTGCCACCTTCCTTTTGTTGATTATTTTAACCAACTCGATCATATAGACCGACGTACAAATGCGCAAGCAACAGCATTCAATGGGCTTACAGAGGCGAACAGCACCTTTTTCCATAAGATAAATGTTATTAAAAAAGCAACACTCGGGCATAAAACACACGTTCATCACGCTGAAAACAGTCACCACACGTTTTTATGCACCGCTCCCATTGAGGGCGAGATTTCATGCTTCCTGTTTGCGCCTTATTACCGGGTACGATTGAGGCACAACTCGCTGCTATTGCTAGCGTTGATAACCACAGCGGCGTAACGCTAGAGCAGCTGCCTATACTCACCATAGCCCCCACCGGAGACCGCTATGGATTATCAACACTACCGCACCGCCCTTGCCGAGACGCTTGCCCAAAGTGAGCTGCCCTTTGCGCCTGCCGAATACCAAACGCGCCTAGACAAAGTGCGCCATGCAATGACACAACGCGGGCTAGATGCATTACTGCTCACCGACCCTGCCGACATTAACTACTTAACCGGCTATCACACCTTCGAGGTATCGGTACACGCCTGCTTAGTGTGCACACCTACACAGCTGGTACTGCAGGTGGCATCCATTGAAACAGGGGCGGCAGTGGTCACCGCCCGTGTCGACGAAATCATTGGTTACCGATGGGAAAACCTGGATGAGATCATCACGCCGCTCGCGGACTTACTCACTTCTTGCAAGCAAATTGGCATTGATGGCTGGAGCAGCGGTTTACGAGCGGGCGTGATGGACGCGCTGGCCCGCTCAGTAGGTAAAGAGCTCTTCTGTGAAGCAGGCGACCTGCTCGATACGATTCGCATTGTTAAAAGTAGCGCCGAAATTGAAATGCTCAGCGAAAGTGCACGAATCACTGCGGCAGGTTTAGAGGCTGCGATGGCCGCTATTCGCCCTGGCATGACTGATAACGATATTGCCGCTATCGGTGCTAAAGCACTGCTAGAGAACGGCAGCGAGTTCATGAGCTTGCAGCCTATCGTGACCAGCGGGCATCGCATCGGCGTGATTCACGTTAATCATAAGCGCCGCGTCATACAGCCCAATGAACAGATATTTTTAGAATTCGGTGCCGCTTACCAGCGCTATACTGCGCCGATGATGCGCACTGCCGTGACTGGAAAACCTAACACCGAGTTAACCGCCACCCGCGACTTGTGCCGCTCGCTGTTCGAGACCCTGTGCAGTCATATGAAACCTGGCCACACCTTTGATGATGCCGCTAAGGCAGCGGATGCATTGCTGGCACCTACCCGTGATCAACTGTTCTTCTCGGGGGTGTTTGGCTACGCCGTGGGTGCGCAGTTCCCTCCTAGTTGGGTTGAAGGCACCGGCTATATTGCCCAAGGCCTACATCGTCCCTTCGAAGAGAACATGGTCTTCCACTTACCGCTCTGCCTTCGCGTTCCTGGCCAGTGGGGCGTAGGGATCAGTGATACCGTGGTGGTCACTCAACACGGCGCCGAGCCACTCACTAACAACGACTGGCAGCTTTATCAGGCAATGGATAAGTAGCGAATAGAGAACCACACTTATAGCCCAAGATTGACAGTACGATTAACCAGCGCTATCGTCACTAAAGATGCAAATGAGAAACACTATCTTTTCTCATTTATCTGAGGTAGCCATTATTTGAGGTCGGGTAAGCACGATGACTAGTGAGCAGCGCCAGCTTCGCCAAACGTTGATATTTTTGCGCACGTCTTTCGAAGCAGTGCAACACTCGATTGCCGGTCGGCTAGACGACCCGCTGCCCTGCTGGCTAGACACCAGCATGCTCACCCTGCTGTCACGGGAACTAACCCGCTGCAGCCAGCAAGCGAAGCCGCTCTTCGCCCCTCCCGTCACCGAGCAAATATTCATTGCCTCACAGCAGTGTGACTTACTCCTCAAGCAGTGCCCCGGCGTTCTGAGCAGCGCCGTTTGCCACCGCCAGTTAAGCACCATCATGCTGGCGCTGACCAACGCTATTGAACAAATCAATACGCCAGCCAAGCGCCGCTGGCCTTGGCAGAGAGCCTAAGCAACCCTTTACCTATACCCCGGTTTATTGCGTTGCCGGGGGTTTGTTTTGCCTTCAAAAATCTTATCCCATGACTGCGCCGTAGCGGCTGGTAATTACTGAGTTAGCATTTACTAGTAAACTGGTCTATTCTGTTCGCCACGATTAAATTGACCGCTTCCAAAAGGAGTCTGTTCATGGCGTATGAAGCGCTTTTCACCCCTCTTCAATTAGGTAGTTTGTCGATCCCAAACCGAGTCATCATGGCTCCCTTGACACGCTCGCGCACCCCAGACAGCGTGCCGGGCACCTTGCAGGAAGCCTATTACGGCCAACGGGCAGGCGCAGGGCTGATTATTAGTGAAGCAACCAACATCTCCCCCACAGCCAAGGGTTATGTGTATACACCTGGCATTTGGACGGATGAACAAGAAGCTGGCTGGAAAGGCGTGGTGGATGCAGTGCATGCCAAAGGTGGTCGTATCGCGCTGCAGCTGTGGCACGTTGGGCGTGTGTCACATGAAATGGTGCAACCAGATGGACAACAGCCTGTTGCCCCTAGCGCGCTAAAAGGCGAAGGCGCTCAGTGCTTTGTTGAATTTGAAGACGGCACTGCTGGTCAGCACCCCACTAGCACGCCTCGGGCACTGGAAACCGATGAGATCCCCGGCATTGTTGATGACTACCGCCAAGCGGCTGTTCGTGCCAAACGCGCAGGCTTCGACATGGTGGAAGTCCACGCGGCTAACGCTTACCTACTTAACCAGTTCCTGGCGACCGGTACCAATCAGCGCACCGACCAGTACGGCGGCTCGTTGGAAAACCGCGCGCGCTTCCCGCTAGAGGTGGTCGATGCGGTAGTTGAAGTGTTCGGTGCACAGCGCGTGGGCATTCGCTTGACGCCCTTTATCGAACTGTTCGGTCTGACTGATGATGAGCCAGAAGCCATGGCCTTCTATCTGGCAGAGCAGCTGTCCAAACGCGGCTTAGCCTATTTGCATTTAAACGAGCCTAACTGGATCGGTGGCGATATCACTTTCCCTGATGGCTTTCGTGAGCAAATGCGCGAGCGCTTTAATGGCAGCCTGATTTATTGCGGCAACTACGACGCAGAACGCGCGGAGTCACGCATTAATCAAAACACCGCCGATGCCGTAGCCTTTGGCCGCCCTTATATCGCTAACCCCGACCTGCCGGAACGCTTCCGAGTGAATGCCCCCCTTACCGAGCCGAACCATGAAACGTTCTACGGCGGTGATGAAAAGGGCTACACCGATTATCCGTTTATGGATAACGGCTACGATCGTATTGGCTAGATTTCTTGTTAAGCCGGAACCCTTATGAACGAAAAGCATCACTTAGGTGGTGCTTTTTTTATGTCTGAACGCGTCAAAACGCTGCTAGGCTATTGATTCTATCGTTTTCACATACTGGTGAGTCATGTTCGGTTCGCTGTTCGCCCTGCTGGTGTCACTCCTGCTTGTTGGCCTTACTGCCACCACGGGAGCACGTTTCCGCCCTGATGACTGGTATCGCAAACTGCGCCAACCCAGCTGGACACCACCTGATATCGCCTTCCCGATCGCCTGGGGCATCCTTTATTTATTGATGGCCATTGCGGCGTGGCGCATTTATATGGCCGATGACTCTCCGTTTCGCGCCGCCGGTCTGGTCGTATATGGCCTGCAATTACTGGCCAATGCGGCGTGGTCATGGCTGTTCTTTGGGCGCAAGCAGATCACCACAGCGCTGGCAGATATCGTGCTCCTGTTGGGATTAATTACACTAGCCATAGTGCTATTTGCTAATGTGAGCCTGTTAGCTGCTTGGTTGATGGTGCCTTACTGGCTTTGGGTGGCGCTTGCGTTAACACTGAATGCCGCTATTTTACGACTAAATAATAGGGCCTAAGCGCCGACAGATAGGACTCAATGAGATGGATATCACTTCACTTCCGTTCTTACTCGCTGTTGCTTCATTAGTGCTGGGGGTCGTGGCTGCGGCTATTTTCGTTTACGTGGTTCTTCCCAAACAACGCCGCGCCAAAGCAAAGGCCGCCACGCCGCCAGCACCCAAAGCAGAACCACAGCCTCCCTCCCCTGAACCAGAAGAACCAGTACCCACCAAGCGCACAGCGAAAGTAAAGCAGCACTCTCTATTTGTCATTTTTTCTCATCCCGATTCGACGACAGACGAACGCCTGGCCGAGTGGCTACGGGGAAAAGAAGCCAGCTATGATGCAGTCAAAAAGGTTTTCTTTATCAAAGGCAAACAACCCTCGAACCCAATCACGATCGCCAACGCCTTTCCACCTGGAGAAATGCCCGACCTACTTCAAGGCGAAACCCACGAACCCATTCGTGGGATTAGCTTGCTGGTTAAGCCGCCACTACATAAACGTCGCAATCAGCAGATGTACGTTTATGTAGAGCTCGCTAAAGAGTTAAACGATGCCTTTAGCGGCAACTTACTCGATGCCGAGCAGCAACCCGCCTCCGAGTCGACTTACGCACACATTATTGGTTGACCTGGCTAGCGATCAAACAACGCCTTGGCTACGCAGGTAGTCGTCGTAGCTGCCGCTAAAGTCGACAAGGCCCTCGGGCTGCATATCAATAATGCGCGTGGCCAGCGAGGAAACAAACTCGCGGTCGTGGCTGACAAATATCAGCGTGCCTGGGTAGTTCTCCAGCGCTAAGTTCAGCGCCTCAATCGATTCCATATCCAGGTGGTTGGTCGGCTCATCCATTAGCAGCACGTTCGGGTTGGTGAGCGTTAGCTTGCCAAACAGCATGCGCCCCTGCTCGCCACCGGAAATGACCTTCACCGATTTACCAATATCGTCGCTGGAAAACAGCATCCGGCCCAACGCGCCGCGCACCACCTGCTCACCGCCTTTGGTCCACTGGCTCATCCACTCGAAGAGCGTGGCATCAACAGGAAAGTCGTCGGTGTGATCTTGGCCGAACATGCCAACTTCCGCTGCATCGGTCCACTTCACTTCACCGGCATCGGGGTGCAAATCACCCGCCAGGGTTTTCAGCAGGGTGGTTTTACCAATGCCGTTGGGGCCGATAATAGCAATGCGCTCACCTGCTTCTACGGTCATCGAGAAACGCTCGAAGAGCGGCTTCTCATCATCGTAGCCTTTGGTAATTGCATCTACATTTACGGCATTGCGGTGAATCTTTTTATTCTGCTCAAAGCGGATAAACGGACTAACCCGACTCGAAGGCTTGATATCTTCCAGCTTGATTTTGTCGATCTGGCGCGCCCGTGAAGTGGCCTGTTTGGCTTTGGAGGCGTTGGCCGAGAAGCGGCTAACAAACTGCTGAAGCTCGGCAATTTGGGCTTTTTTCTTGGCGTTATCCGAGTGCTGGCGCTCACGGGCAGCAGTGGCGGCTGTCATGTAGTCGTCGTAGTTACCGGGGAACAGGGTAATTTCCCCGTAATCCAGATCCGCCATGTGCGTGCACACGCTGTTCAGGAAGTGGCGGTCGTGGGAGATGATAATCATGGTACTGCTGCGCGCTTTGAGAATATCTTCCAGCCAGCGGATAGTATTGATATCCAGGTGGTTAGTCGGCTCATCGAGCAGCAGCACATCCGGGTCGGAAAACAGTGCCTGGGCCAGCAGCACACGCAGTTTCCAGCCGGGAGCAACTTCACTCATCGGGCCGGTGTGCTGTTCAATGGGAATACCTAGCCCCAACAGTAACTCCCCGGCGCGAGACTCAGCGGTATAGCCGTCAAGCTCAGCAAAGCGTACTTCCAAGTCGGCCACCGCCATGCCATCCGCTTCACTCATTTCTGGCAAAGAATAAATCCGTTCGCGCTCGGCGGCCACTTTCCACAGTTCAGCGTTCCCCATGATGACGGTGTCAATGACTCGCTCGTTCTCATAGGCGAACTGATCCTGGCGTAGCTTACCCAGCCGCGTGCTGCTATCCAGCATGACCTGGCCGGACGAAGGCTCAAGCTCGCCACCTAAAATCTTCATAAAGGTGGATTTACCGCAACCATTGGCGCCAATCAAACCGTAGCGATTGCCGTTATTAAATTTGACGGAGACATTTTCAAACAGGGGCTTGGCCCCAAACTGCATGGTGATATTGGCGGTTGCGATCAAGATGTGAGCCCTGGTTAACAGTGTAATTGCGCATTCAAAAGCTCGCGATTCTACGCGCCTTTGGGCAGCGTTACACCTCCTCCCTAGTGCGCATTGTCTAGCGTAGCCGGAAGTTCGAGTAGAAAGCGTTCACCATCAAGTGCTTGGCGCAGCCGTGCGTGCAGTATCGCGACGATGTCAGGGTGTTCGCCAACCAGCGCGGTGGTCGTCACACTCAAACCTGGATGGCGCTGTTCCGCGGCGGCACAAATCTCGGCGATATCGCCACCTTCCCCCGCATGACGCCCAGGCGAGAGAAACAGCATCGCTAAGATGACCGGGCCTGTTTGGAACTCCGGCGTATCCAGCAAATGTTCTAAAAGCGGCTCGTTAAAGCGATACTCGTCACCTTCACGGCGCTCCATCGAGGCAGCCGCCACACAGGCCACGTCATCACCAAGCAGTACACTAAGCTGTCCCGCCAAGCGGTTGCGCACGGCGGTCACTTCAGGAATCGGGCTACCGTGATCGACCAGCGCTACATGCGGCGTCGTCCCCGCTTGATGCTTATCGCGCACGTTGTCGGCCAGCAGTTTGGCCAAGCGCAGGTCATTATTGCCCCGCTCATCCACCAGCGGCTGGGCCACACGAACGCTCACCTGGGGAAAACGCGCCTGCAGTGCGGCCATGCGCTCTGGCAAGTAGCCCGTCAGTGCTTTGCTTGGGCCAAAGAAGAACGGCAGCACAATGATCTCTGTCGCCCCATTCTCGGCACTGCGCTCAGCAGCCGGGCCCAGAGTCATCGCGGGGATGCCGTCGACCTCTTCGGGAGGAATTTTATTAGAGTGCAGCAAGGAAGCCGCCTGCACGGCTTCTCCTAACTGCTGGCTAAGCGCAAACGCTACGCGGCGCAGATTATGGGTTGCCTGAGGCCGTAATGAGCCGTTATCGACGAGAAAAATAGCGCGCATGTCGGTCTCCGAAGATGGTCAAGTAAGTAATCACTAAAGGCATGATAAGATGAGCGCTTTAACCGATGTACCGTACTCATGATGCTTGATAGCGATGTTTGATACTACCGCCCTGAACCAGCAAAGAAACTTCTTCGATGGCCATACCGATATCTGGCTTTTTGGTTATGGCTCGCTGATCTGGAAGGCCGACTTCGCCTACTTGGAACGCCAGCCCGCCTACATTACCGGCTGGGCGCGGCGTTTTTGGCAAGGCTCCCACGATCATCGTGGCACGCCGGACGCACCGGGGCGCGTCGCTACGCTGATTCGTGCCCAAGGGGAAGTATGTCACGGCATGGCGTATCGCATTACACCCGACGTGCTGGCACCGCTAGATGTACGTGAAAAGAACGGCTACCTGCGTGAAAAAGTGCCGCTCACTTTTCTAGCGCAGCGTGGCAATGTGCAGGCGGCAAAGGCAACAACGGAAGGACTAATTTACTTAGCTACTGAAGATAACCCAGCCTTTCTGGGTGAGGCATCGTTGGATGATATTGCACACCAAATTGCCCATTCCCATGGCCCGAGCGGCTCGAATAAAGCTTACTTACTGAACTTAGCCCAGGCGTTACGCGAATTAGGCACAGACGATGCGCACGTTTTCGCCATTGAGGAGCAGCTACACCGCTACCAATAACGTGGATAACGGCGGTGGCGCGCTAAATTATTCACCAAAATGGCCACTACCAGCATTACCACGCACCCGGCACCAATGGGGATCAGCGGATACCACCAACCTAACTTGTGGACACTCGCCCCACCGGCTACCGCGATCAGCGCAGCGGCAGCCCCCGGTGGATGTACGGTGTGTGTCAGTTGCATCACCAGTATGGAAAGCGACACCGCTAGTGCCATCGAGATAGGCGTCGCGCCCAGCAGTTGGTAGCACCCCACCCCCACCAGCGCCGACAAAACACTGCCAAACAGTACATGGCTTGGCTGGGCGAACGGGCTTTCAGGCGCTGCATAAATCAATACCGACGTTGCCCCAAAGGAGCCCACGATTAATAACTGCTGCGAGAGCCAAGCAGAGCTTAGCCAGCATATAACGGCCATGCCAGTAAAAGCGCCCAGCCACGACCAGCAGGCATCTTTCCAGCCGACGCGGGGCCGCGGCGTTGGTTCTCCTCGCATCTTGCCAAGATAGGCTTTCATTGCACTCTCTCTGCACAAAAAGAGTGCAGATGATGGCAAAATGCACCAGATAAGCAAATGACAATCCGTCATACGCTGATGAAGCACTTTCAAGAACGCGTTAAAAAAACGTCCTTAAACCCACTTTCAAACACATTCTCAAACACACTTCCAGGATGACAAAGCAGCTAATGTCTAACGCCAGCAGTACCCCGTTAAACGTCACCCCTTCTAGTTTATTGCTTGCCGTGGTGGCAGCTGTCGGTATGGCAACCATCGGCGTTATTTCGCGTATTACCGGGCTAAATGCCGAAAGCATTACGTTTTATCGTTTAGGCCTTGGGGCGACGTTTCTGCTGGCGTATTTAGTGCTGACAAAACGCCACGCCGCACTCAACGCACTGCCTGGACGGCAGGTAGTCATCAGCGGCGTACTTCTGGCGTCATTTATCCTCTTTTACGTTCAGGCCATGAACTACACCCAGATGGCCAACGCTATTTTGATGATCTACCTAGCACCAATTATCGCCGCCGTGGCAGCTCACTCCCTCTATGGTGAACGCCTTACCACTGAACAAATTGGATCGATTGGTTTGGCGCTGTTTGGGTTCGCGATGATGCAAGAGTTTCGTTTGAACCTTGATGATCACCAAGACATTATTGGGATGGGCTATGCCTTAGCCGCCATGTTTGCCTATAGCGGCTTTATGCTCATTAACCGTCGTTTGCCAAGTCATTTAGACAGTAGGGTCTGCGCGTTTTGGCAGCTGCTAGTAGGTGCGCTGGTCATATTACCGTTTGCTCTTTGGCAGCCCGAAGGGCTAACCGCCGCGGCTTGGCAATGGCCTTGGCTGTTAGTAGCTGGCTTCTTACCCGGTTTTTTAGCGTTACTGTGTGCCGTGATGGCGATTAACCGACTGCCCACCGCCCTGTATGGAACCCTGGCTTACTGCGAGCCGGTGGCAGTGGTGATCTTTGGCTGGAGCTTATTCGGTGAAACGCTTTTGCCACTGCAGCTTGCCGGATGCGCACTGGTATTAGCCAGCGGCATCATGCAAGCAGGGATGGGGGGACGCAGGCCTACATCATTAGCCACGACAGGATAAACAGCGCCAGCACAATACGCACGATGGCTCCTAGCAGGGAGCCTCGCAGCAGCGCTCGAAAGCCGCGCCATAACAGCCACAAGCCAATTACCAACACCAGAATGCTAAAGAACGACGCATTGATACCCAGGGAGCGGGTAAGGCCATCAATGAAGTCATCAAACGCGCCGAAAAAGTTAGTGAAGAAGCCCAATAAAAACTCCACCACCACGCGAATAGCATCGCCAATCGCTTCGCCTACACCATCAAAAAATCCGTTTGCCTGCATGCGTCTCGTCCATCGCTAAAAAGTTTTCGATATTGTCAGTTAAAACCACGCTATTGCAAAGCATGCCGATAAAGCAGCGCTTCCTTCCCTTTTACGCCCCCTTAAGACGTTTACCCTATTTCACTTTTTCGACTGACGCGTTACAACGTTGTGAACGCAATAGCGGGAGAGACTGGTGCTAGCCACCAGCGCCGAAGGAGCAACGACCCCGGAAACTCTCAGGCCACCGGACCGCTATTGTTACGGTATTTACTAGAACAGTAATTACTAACACTTTCCGAAGAGCGGTTGATGACTGCGTCACTCAGCCCACCGAAGGAGCAAGCGCTTCAATAGATGCGTGAATCTCTCAGGTTCCATGACGGAAGGGGTACGCCTAGCCAATGTTGCTAGGGGTATCGCTTGACGCTCATACAATCTGGAGAGACACATGCAACGCATTGCTATTATTGGCGGTGGGATCACCGGTATTACAAGTGCTTATGCCCTGGCAAAGCGCGGCTTTGATGTGACTGTTTTTGAAAAACACCGCTATGCGGCGATGGAAACATCTTTTGCCAACGGCGGGCAGCTGTCGGCCTCGAATGCTGAAGTGTGGAACCACTGGCCGACGGTGCTTAAAGGCCTGCGCTGGATGCTAAAAAACGACGCGCCGCTCCTGGTCAACCCTCGCCCTAGTTGGCACAAACTCAGCTGGTTTGCAGAGTTCATCGCCGCCATCCCCCGGTATGCCGACAACACCACAGAAACCACTCGGTTAGCGATTGCTGCCCGGGAACACTTATTCCAGTGGGCGAAAGACGAGCAGATTGATTTCGACCTCAAACAGCAGGGCATTTTGCATATCTACCGCGACAAAGCTGGCTTTGACCACGCAGCACGTGTGTCGCAGTTGCTAGCGAAAGGCGGCCTTGAACGCAGATCGGTCACGCCGGATGAAATGCGCGCCATCGAGCCAACCCTGGCAGGTAGTTACTATGGCGGTTTCTATACCGAAAGCGACGCCACTGGCGATATCCATAAATACACCAACGGCCTAGCCCAAGCAGCCGCCAAACGTGGGGTGCAGCTTAACTATGGCCACCACATTGACGATATTGGCGCTGACGAGAATGGGGTTTGGGTAAGCGCCACGGTAGATAACAACAGCATGAGCCAACGCTTTGACAGCGTAGTAGTTTGTGCGGGGACCGGTAGCCGCGCCATTGCCGCCAAATTAGGCGATCGCGTTAATATCTATCCCGTAAAAGGCTACTCCATCACCGTACAGCTAGATGACGAGGCCTCTCAGCAAGCCGCGCCAACCGTCAGCCTGCTAGATGATGAAACCAAATTGGTGACCAGCCGTTTGGGGCACGACCGCTTCCGCGTGGCTGGCACCGCTGAATTTAACGGCGCGAATCGCGATATACGCAACGACCGCATTCAACCGCTGATTCGCTGGGTAGAAGAGTGCTTTCCTGGCGTGAGCACCCAACGCGTAGTGCCCTGGGCTGGCCTGCGCCCAATGCTACCTAATATGCTGCCCAAAGTTGGGCCTGGCCGTTTACCCACTGTTTTCTATAACACCGGCCACGGCCACCTAGGCTGGACACTGTCAGTCATTACCGCCGAAATGCTGGCGGACGCGGTGGAAGAGAAAAATATCCTCCGCGAGACAGCCCCCCAACCGCTTAGCTAGTTCCAACCATGACAAGTCCGGGCAGGCTTCCGGTAAGATATAGAACACCCCAACATAGGCGTGTTTTATGCTTAACCAGCGTGCATTAACCTACCTCAATGAAGTGATTCGGCGCGGCTCGCTCAGGCGTGCCGCCGCCCACCTGAATGTCGATGCCTCTGCCGTTAGCCGCCAACTAAAAGCATTAGAAGAAGAACTGGATACCCAGCTATGCGAGCGGCACGGAAGAGGGATGCGTGCCACCGCAGCGGGCCAGCTACTGGTGCACCATTTTCATGCCCAGCGGGCTTCAGAAGAAGCGGTGCTCTCCCAACTAATGGCACTTCAAAGTCTAGCGAAAGGGGAAGTTCGCATTGCCGTGGGAGAAGGGTTTATTGCTGACCTGATCGCCGCACCGTTAGGCACTTTTATGTCAGCGTTTGACGGTATCAAAGTTGAAATCCGCATGGCGGGTGTCAATGAAGCGATGTCGTTACTCCACGATCGCGAGGTGGATATAGCGCTACTCTATGCACCGCCGGTAGACCCGCAACTTTTCTGCCACGTGGAAACGCGCCAGCCGCTCGATGTCATTGTCCCCCCCAATCATCCACTAAGTGATCTTAACCGCCCGGTAACGCTGCATGACTTAAAGGAATGGCCTCTGGCGTTAATGGACAATCCTTTTGGTATGCGGCAAATGGTTAATATGGTGGCTCACCAGGAGCGTATTCATCTTGAAGCACGCCTGCATACAAACTCTGTTTCGGTGTTAAAGAACTTCGTCCGCTCAGGCATCGGCGTTACGTTTATGCCCGAACTCACCGTAGCGGATGAGATTGAGCGCGGTGAGATCTTCACACTCCCCATGCAGTACCCGGTGATGAACGGTACGCGGGCACAAATTGTTAGCCTGAAAGGACAGGAACTTCCAGTCGCCTCAATCACTTGCATCAATCACTTACACAAAGGCATGCGCTTTTTCTCCGCCGATGCACCACGACTGTTGCAATAAAAGCCACAGTTTAGGTATTGCATAGTCAACACCTCAATACATAGTCTTCTAGTAGGCACTCCTTATAAATCTAATAACGCGCCCATAGCGCCCCGTAGCTCACGACAATAAACCAGGAGACTGACTATGTACCCAGCAAAACTGCCCTACTACTTTTCGCCTAAACAGCTTATTTCCGCGTGCCTAGTAGGCTCTGCTTTGATGGCAGGGAACGCGCTTGCAGCGACTACGATTAATCTAAGTTACAACGGTGCCCCAGACCCCGAAAAGAATGCTGTCCACGTCTTTGCAGAGAATCTTAAAGCGTTGGTAGACGAAAAAACTGACGGTGAGATCCAGCTTAAGCTCTATCCGAATAGCATGCTCGGCGAAGAAGAGGAGCGCATGGAACAAACCATGAATACGCCCATGCTCAATGTGGCGTCATTTGCGGGTGTCTCTCCTCTTGTTGATGAAATCTTCGTTAGCGCTATTCCGTTTCTGTTCGACGATTTTTCTGCAGCCCACACTTTCTTCGATGAGGGGGAGTATTGGCAGGAAGTCAGCAACGCTCTGCAGGAGCGTGCCGGTATCGATATGCTAGCCGTTGTGGAAGAGGGCGGCTTTTTGGCGTTCACCAATAACGAAAGGCCGATCAGTCACCCTGACGACTTCGAAGGACTCCGCTTCCGCGCTATGGATCCTAGCCAGGTCGCTCTCTATGAAGCCTTCGGCGCCTCCGGCACTCCCATCCCCTGGACAGAGACCTATATGGCACTGCGCACCGGGGTGGCAAACGGCCAAATGAACCCGCCGATGTATATCATCTTGGGCAGCCTTTACGAAGTGCAGGACTACCTGACCCTTGCCAATATCCAGTACTCCGACCAGTTCCTGGTAGGCAACAGTGACATGATCGCGGGTTGGGATGATGAGCTTCGCAGCGCCTTTATGGAAGCCGTCTCCGAAGCTAATCACAATGCCCGTGAGCACAATGAGGAGCAAGTAGAGGCGCGTATCGCCTATTTGGAAGAGCAAGGCATGGAAGTAATTCGCCCCTCTGAAGAAGAGCTAGCCGCTTTCCGTGAAATTGGCCAGCCTGCCTACCTTGAGTGGCTCGGTGAGCGTGATATCGAGCAGCGCTGGATCGATATGGCGTTGGAAGATGCAGGCATGAGTGAACTGCTCGACTAACGGCTGTTAACAACAGGGGCTGGCATCATGCTGGCCCCCTATTTCCAGTACTTAATACTCCAGTACTTAAGACCCAAGTACTTAAGACCCAAGTACTTAAGACCCAAGTACTTAATGTTCAAGTGCTTAACGTTTCCGTGCTTCATGGAAGGCTGCCATGTTTAATACGCTTCGATCCCATCTTTTAGCGATCAGCCGCCCTGTTACCTTAACCCTAGCGGGCGCACTGTTATCGCTCAATGTTGCGGCCATTCTGTTTGGGGTGTTTGCACGCTACATCGCTGGTGGCGCGCCTATCTGGACAGATGAGCTTTCACGTTTCTTGATCATCGCCACCGTGATGCTCGCGGCGGGCGCTGTCTGGTCTGAAGGAGGACATATGCGCGTTGGCCTGTTAGAGAAGCGGCTGCCCGCCCCCTTTGCTCGCTTGCTCAACGTGTACCAATGGCTACTCACCTTGCTAATTGCAGCGGGGGGTGCATGGGTTAGCTATCGCTATGCGCTATCGGTCAGCATGTTTACCACCTCTGGGCTCGGCATTAGCCGCACGGTGCCACTGCTCTCGCTACCTATTGGCTTTTTGCTACTAGCTTGGCATGTGCTTCTCTATGGCCATGCGCCACTCAAGACCATCGAGGACGACCTATGATTGTCACTATGCTGGTTGTTTTCCTGGGCCATGTCTTGCTTGGGCTTCCTCTGTTTATCGCCCTGCTTACCACCGCAATAGTCGGCTTTTTGTTTGTCGACCCCTCAATGATTCCACGCATGCTGCCCCAACAATTCTTTGGTGGTATCAATGTATTCTCCTTGATGGCGATTCCGTTATTTATCTTCGCTGGCAACCTGATGAACGTCAGCGGCTTAACTGAACGCTTGATGGGGCTCGCCCGCTTGATGGTAGGGCATTTGCGGGGCGGCATGGGTCACGTCAATGTGGTATCGAGCGTATTCTTCGCGGGTGTTAATGGCTCAGCGGTGGCGGACACCTCGGCACTTGGGTCGCTGTTAGTGCCTGCTATGGAGAAAGAGGGCTACTCACGAGCCTTTGCCGCAGGGTTGACCGCAGGTAGCTCGTTGATCGGCCCGATTATTCCACCCAGTATCTTTATGATCCTCTACGCCTCATTGACCAACACCTCAGTCGGCGATCTATTTCTGGCGGGCGTTGTGCCAGGGCTACTGCTGGGGGTTGCCTTTATGGGCATGAACGCTTGGTATGCCTGGCGCCATCGGTTACCCAAAAGTGGCCAGTTGCCCTCGCTCAGCCAACTTGGCGTAGCCTTCGTAGCCGCTCTGCCTGCACTTATTGCTCCTTTTATTATTGTTGCTGGCATCGTGCTTGGCTTCGTTACGCCGACCGAGTCAGGCGCATTAACAGCGCTATATGTCGCGTTGTGCGGGGTCGTGTTGGGAGGATTGCGTTTTAAAGAGTGCTGGAAAGCTATCGTCGATACGGCACGCTTAACCTCGGCGATTTTTCTGATTATGGCCGCCTCAGCGACGATTAGCTGGCTACTATCCTATGCGCAAGTGCCCGCGCAATTTGTCTCGCTGTTATCTCCTTACATAGACAACGCAGTAGTGATTCTACTGTTACTGAGTGCCATTACCTTTATAACGGGCATGTTTATGGAAGAAGTGTCAGCGTTGATGCTACTGACGCCGATCTTTGCGCCAGTGGCTATGATGGCGGGTATCGACCCTATTCACCTGGGCGTCATCATCACGCTTAACATTACCATCGCGTTAATCACTCCGCCGCTGGGTGCCTGCGTGTTTGTCGCCGCCGCGGTCAGTCGGCTTGAGATAGTGTCGCTGTTCAGAACCATTTGGCCCTTTGTACTGACGGCGATTGCGGTGCTTATTCTACTCATCCTGTTTCCGCCACTAACGCTTTGGCTTCCTACACAGTTTGGATAGTGCTCTTCTTGAATAATCCTTTACTTGGATAACATGATGCCTTTGAACACACTATTGAAGGCCTTGCCGCCTCTACCCAGCCACCTAGCTCCAAACTGGGAACAGCTGCGCCGAACATCTATTGAAGATAACGGTGAGCGCTTGGTGCCAATGAGCCTCGCCCCCGCACCGGTTAGCGTATTCCCCGCCTATGCTCGGCTGGGCATTCCCGGCGCGGTACCGGAGTGTTTCGTTCGGGAAAGCGTTTATCGGGCGCTACTCGCCGCAGCACGCAGCCTCCCCGAGGGGATCGGCTTAATCGTACTCGACGGCTGGCGTCCATGGCGGGTGCAGCAGTACTTATTTGATACCCTGCACGAAGCTATCCAACATCATCAGCCCGACCTCAGTGAAGCGGAGCTACTAGAGCGCACACGGGAGTTTGTCTCAGTCCCCAGCCGCGACCCATTAGAACCCAGTCCACATCTCACCGGCGGCGCCGTCGATGTCACGCTATGTGATGCCGATGGCCTGCCGCTGGATATGGGGACGCTGTTTGATGAAGCGATACCTGCCTCTCATAGCGACTATTTCGAGCGCCTGGAAACGCTAACGCCGCAGCAAGTTAACGCCCGCGATCATCGCCGCCTGCTGTATCACACCATGCAACAGCAAGGCTTCACTAACCTGCCTAGCGAGTGGTGGCACTTCGATTACGGCGATCAATTATGGGCCTACTACGGGTCACATCAGCAGGCGCATTACGGCCCGACAGAGTTGGACACCATTGAGAATCGCTGGCGCCGACAGCTGTAGTTGACTAGGCACGATGCCACTCCAGGTAAAGGGCATCGTCGCCTAGAACTCACACCACCTTAGCAAGGATGCTCAGATTGCGTTTCCCGCTACCGCATGCTTGCTACCGATAGACGAGTTTGCTCTTGCTACCCAAAGCCGATAAAGCGCTGGAGTAAAGAAAAACGACACCAGCGTTGCCAAAAGCAGTCCAAATCCGACGGTTTGCGCGAAAGGTGGCCACAATCCACCTGCCGCCATCATCAATGGAATTAATCCGGCAAAAGTGGTGATCGTCGTTGAGATAATATGACGACTGGTGGGGCCGCTAATGACCGCTAACATGGCATCGATATCGCCTTGGCGTGCCGCTTCATCGTCGTCAAACGCAGCAATGATGATAATAGTGGCATTAATCGCCACACCCACAAGCCCCATAATGCCGACAATAATGACAAAACCGAATGCATGACCACTGAGCAGCAGCGCTACAATGCCCATGCTCATCGCCTGGGCACCGGCAATAAACACAATGGCAGCGCGGCGAAAGGAATTAAACGCCAGCACGACCGTTGCCACCATGGCAATCACCAACAGTATCACCGAGGCCAGCAGGTTACCCACGGCTTCGTTGCGTTCGGCGGCCTCACCACCGGTTTCAATGCGATAGCCAGAAGGGAGGTGAATTTCTCCTGCATTGAGCGCGTTCTGCAACGCGTCCTCTAGCTGTGCCATGGAAACTGCCGGCAGCGCATCGGCCACCAAGTAGCCTTGTACTAGCTGCACCCGTTCAGCATTACGGCGAGTAATCACGCTCCAGGCTGGCGTTAGCGATACCTCCGCCACTGCCGCTAGCGGCAACCCCTCTGCGACGCTATCGCTGACTAAGCGCAGCGCGGCAAGTTGTTCAGCGTCGGTGCGCCACTCACCCACATACCGTACCCGAACAGGGAGCTGCTGAGTATCTTCCAGCAGCATGCCTGCAGACTGGCCCGACAGTGCAGCACCAACCTGTTCCGCTAGGCGTTGTGGCGTTAAACCTGCATCGTGAAGCGCCGTTTGGTCGATATCCAGCGTTAGCCTGGGCAGGTCGCGCTGCATACCTGCGCGCACATGGGTCACCTGCGGCAACTGATGCATTAGATTCGCGAGTTCAAGCCCCAGCGATGACAGTATGTCCAAGTCATCGCCATAGACCCGTAGCTCAATCGGTGCTTTAAACGGAGGCCCCTGCTCATACTTACGCACCACGCTTTGGGCCTGCGGAAAGTGCTGATCAAGCACCTGCTGCAGCATTGGCACCCGCTGATTAGTCACCGCTAACGACTCGGCATCGACAATCAAGTGTAAAAACGCCGGGTTGTTATCCTCATTGGTCAATACGTTGTAGTACATCATGGGGGCACTTTCGCCGATAAATGCCGACACCCGCTTGATGCCCGGCAGCTCTCGGATAAGGGTTACGGCTTCATCGGCCAACGCAGCGGTATTGGCGATGCTGCTAGCCGGTGGCAAGCGTACTTCAATGTGGAATTGGTCACGGTCTGCCGGTGGAAAAAACGCGACGTCTAACGTTGGCATTAGCGCGATGCCACTCACAGGCACGCATAAGGTAATGATCATGGCAGCCACCGGATGACGCAGCGAGCTACGTACGGCACGCCGAAAACCACGCTTGACCACGTTATCTTGTGAGCCTGACGGTTTCCTCGCCACGCTGGCCAGCAGCATCGGAGAGAGCGCTGGCACTAACAGCAGCGATACCAAGTAAGAACTCACCAGCGCTACAATAACGGCCATGGCTAGCGGTCCTACGAACTCTCCGGCGGGCCCTGGCATTAGCACAATTGGCATAAACGCTAGAATGGTCGTCAGGGTGCTGGCGAGTAACGGCACGGCTAAATGGCGCAAGGCATCTCGGGTCGCGGCAATCACTGAGTCCCCTTGCAAGAAGCGCTCACGAAGGGCGTTGGTCATGACAATGGCGTTATCCACCATTAACCCCAGTGCCACAATAATGCCGGTAATGCTCATTTGGTGGATATCAATACCCAGCGGCTTGAAAAACGCCAACGTGAGCAGCGCCGTGGCGGGAATCGCTAGTCCCACGGTGATCGCCGAGCGCCAGCCCATGCTTAAAAACAGAATAGCCACTACCAGCACTAACCCTATCAGCAAGCTGCTAGCGACATCGCTTAAGCGCTGATTGGTGTAACTTGCTTGTTCAAACATCACTTCAACATCAAGGCCCACGGGCAGCTCGTCAGCAAACGCCATGAGTTGTTGCTGAGCCCGTTCAACCCAAACATCAATACGCTGGCCGGGAGCCATACGGGCACCCACAAACACGGCTCGTTCGCCGTTAAGCAGCGCCATGGCGGCGGGCGGGTCCTGCACGCCGCGGCGCAGCTCGGCAATCTCACCTAGCCTAACCGTTTGACCTTGCCGGATAGCCACGTCGACATCGCGCAACCTGTCCAACGTATCAAATTCACCGCTCAGCCCGACCGTTAGCCGATGGCCTCGAGTGACCACTTCGCCTGCCGTGCGGCGGCCATCACTTGCTTCAATGGCGGCGGCCAATTGGCCTACGGAAAGCCCCAACGCATTTAGCTCTAAGGGGTCGACCATGACCTCGACCTGCTCCCCTGCGACACCAAACAGATGGGTGTACTCCGTGCCTGCAACACGCCTAAACTGGTCTTCTAGGCGTTCGGCGTAGCGCTCCATCAACTGTGGGTTGGGCGAAGAATCTAGTGTCCAGCGCAGGGCAGCCACCATGCTAAAGGCGTAACCGCGGTCATCCAGCAGCTCTGGTGTTTGCACACCGGCTGGCAAGGTTGGCGCGATATCGCCTAATTTATCTCGTACTCGGCTCCACACAGGGGTGACATCAATAACCGCGTCTTCTAATTCAAGACTGATAACAGCGATGCCCTGGCGCGACGTAGATTCAAGCACTTGGATTTCTGAAATAGTGCGCAACTCGTTTTCAATAGGCCGCGCTACCAGCGCTTCAACCTGCTCAGGCGTAGCACCAGGAAACGGCGCAAGCACGGTAGCCATACGCGCAATCAGATGAGGGTCTTCTGCCCGAGGAAGCGTTTGAATAGCCGATAGCCCAGCCACAACCAGCAACCCCAAGGTTAGTGCCACTAAACGGCGATTAAATAACCACTCAATGCGCTGCATAAGCCATATCCTCGCTGAGGGTGACCTGCTGCCCAGGGGTGATGCGGTGAATGCCGCTAGTAATTATCCTTATTCCTGGCTCAAGGGTTCCGCGCACAAAGGCTTGATCGCCTTCAGTGTGCAGTAATTCCACGCTCGCCCGTGCCACACGAAAATGCCCCTCTTCCAGCGGCTCTGCCACCAGTACGTTCCACAATCCTCGCTCGGCAGCACGTAAGGCATCTAGCGGCACCCAATAGCCACTGGCAGGCTCTACCACTGCGTAGCTAAGTTCAACGAGGTCACCAGGCACCGCGCTGTTTGAGGCGTCAAGCGAGACAACCAGCGTCTGCGTGCGACTGTCGCTGTCAATATGGGGTAGCCGAGCACGCACCTTACCGCCAATAGCGTGGTGATTAACGTTGAGTGTGACCGTCTCGCCTGGTGTAAACGTCGACGCTAACCGAGCAGGCAATCCTAGATGCGCTTCAAGTTGCTCAACATCGATAAGCTCAAACGCGGCGGTTCCGCTCGTCACTAAACTACCAACGCTGACATGACGTTCAATAACGCGTCCAGCGAAGGGCGCTTTTAACGTGCTGTCCTCAAGATCAGCAGTAAGGCTGTCTCGTTCAGCCGCCAGTGCCGCAAGGCGAGCTTGAAGCGTGAGCCGATCCGTGCGTGCTTGGTCCAACGTCGTACGGCTGGCAAAATTACTTTGATTAAGCTGCGCTTCACGCTCTTCTTGGCGCTGAGCAAAAGCCAGACCGGCGCGGGCTTCCTCACTGCGTGCGGCCACTTCTGCCAAACGGCTTTCAAGACGACGGGTATCCAGTGTCGCTAGCACATCGCCCTGCTCAACCGCACTCCCCCTATCAGCCAACACCTCGCTAACACGGCCAGCGGGTTCAAAGGCAAGCGACACTGACTGACGTGCAACCACTCGCCCCGTTAAGCGCACGTCCCGCTCCAGCTGTTCGGAGTGGGCAAGAGACTGCGTAACCACTTGCAACAAAGCGTTATCAGTTTCTTGCTGGTTGGCCAACTGGGCACGACTGTGCTGGCTAGTAAGCGCAACCACCGTAACTACCGTGACACTCATCATAATTAAGGCCGCCAACGTGCCACGACTCCGGTGGCGCCAGGAAGTATTGAAGGACGTGTCCATAATGGCCTCGAAATGGTTTATTCTTGAACGATACGGTTCACTATAATATGTGTACGGCAGCGTTCAATATTTATTTATTCGATAGGCACGGATTTTACGGAATGACGGACTCGCAACCTTTACCGCCTGACAAAAAACGCAGCGCCGGTCGCCCCAAAGATATGGCTAAGCACAACGCGATGCTAGACGCGGCGGCCTGCCTATTTTTTCGCTTTGGGCTCGAAGGGGTGACCATGGAAGCCGTTGCCCGTGAAGCAGGTGTTTCCAAAGTGACTGTGTACGGCCATTTTGCAACCAAAGAAGCGCTATTTGGCAACGTCATTCAGCGTGAAACCGCCCTCATTCGTCATGGTCTAGAACAGCTTCCCGACACTCATGAAGCCGTTCGTCAGTCACTGATTGAAGTCGGCACAAGCCTCGTGCGCTTTTTGTTGGAGCCCCACGTGTTAGCCGTTGAGCGCGTCATGAGTGCACAGGGAAATCAGTACCCCGAACTGCTTCTGGCCTTTTTCGAAGCAGGCCCCTGGGCCACTAAAAAGTGGCTGCAGGAAAAGCTTGAGGGGCTAGCCCGCGCCGGGCATTTAACACTTAACGCACCCACACTAGCCGCCGACCAACTCTGTAGCATGTGGCAAGGCATGTTGGTTATGGAGGTGCGTATGGGGGTTCGCCAGCTCCCCAGCGATGAAGAAATTCATCGTCAGATCAGCAGCGCCGTGGATGTATTTTTGGCAGCGTATGGAAACCATTGAGCGCCCCCGTATGCAAAAAAGCCCCGTCATAAACGGGGCTTTCGCAATGCTTACTTATTAATTTAAACGCCCACTGGCCCACCATCGCGCTTCTGAATAACAACGGTAGATGCCCGAGGGCGTACTTGGCCACTGGTCTCAGCGGTGGCATCTTGGGTCAGTGCGCTACCATCCGCGGGCCAGTTGCCGGGGTGCTGAATATTAATAAACAGCGCCGTTTTGTCCGGCGTCGCAAAAATGCCGGTCACTTCACAACCGTTCGGCCCTACGGCGAAGCGTTTCAGTTGCTGCTGGTTGCTGTTGTTAATCACCGGACCGGTACCCTGAATCTCGTCCAGGCTGTTAGGCACCACGGCTAATAGCTGGTCGTTGGTGTACTCGGTAATGCCTTCGTAACCATTATCGGTCTGTATCCAGAGAATGCCCTGACCATCATCACGCTGGTCAAACCACAGACCATCGGGGCTGGCAAACTGGTTCATTTCAGTCAGGCCGGAATGATTACCTTCGTCATTAGTGGCGGCACCAAACACAAACACTTCCCAACGAAATGCATTCGGCAAGCGGCTTTCACGCCAGCGGATTATGTGACCGGCTTCGTTATTAGCGCGTGGATTAACAGCGTTTGCCGGAGCTGTCTCATAGCCTACCCCTAGCTGAGCAATGTCATCGCCTTGATTGGTGAAAGTGGCCGCTGCAGCTTCTTCGCTACGCTTCGAATTATTGGTCAGCGTTAGATACACCTCGCCAGAGGAAGGATCCACGGTTGCCCACTCCGGGCGGTCCATCGGTGTCGCTCCCATTAGATCTGCTGCATCACAGGTGTTAATAATCACCCCAGCTAAATCATTCTCTGCCAACCCCAAAGCCGTTGCCAACGAGCGGCCATCGCGTGTTTGCGCGCTAGGTGTTAGCGGCAACCACTCACCGCTGCCATCAGCGTTGAAGCGAGCCACATAGAGGGTGCCGTTATCCAGATACTTACTACCAATGGCGAGGCGGTCATACGCTTCGCCTGGGCGATTGGCATCGGCGGGGTCCCAGGCAGCGTCAGAAACGTATTTATAGACGTACTCGTTGCGGGAGTCGTGGCCAGAGTAGTACACCACGGGTTGCCCTGCTTCCAGCTTACCTAGCCAACACCCTTCATGACGGAAACGACCAAGTGCAGTGCGTTTTACCGCGTGAGCATCACTATAGGGGTCGACTTCAACTTGGTAGCCAAAAGTGCGCGCTTCATTGCGGTAATCATCTTCGGCGCGCTCACCCCGTGGCGTAATGTCGAAACGGGCAAATTCATCGCTTTCTTCAGAGGCATCACCCGCCGAGGTATCCCAACCATAGCGGCTTTTATCGGTAGGAATACCAATCCGCGCATCGTCCTGGAAGAGTTGGCCGTGATTAACAAACACATTGGGCCAGTTCTCTTCGCAAGCGATATAAGTGCCCCAGGGCGTTAACCCATTACCACAATTGTTATTGGTACCACGGGTTTGCGTACCCGCCGGTGAGAAGCGCGTTTTCACATAGTCACTGCCCGCCACTGGACCAGCCATTTCCATCACCGTCGCGCTGGTAAGGCGGCGGTTATAGCGGGAACCAGGCACATGCGACCAGTGTCCGTTAGTGTCTTTCTCAACTTCCACAATGGTGACACCGTGAGCGTTGATTTCGGTACGCGACTCTTCGGCGGGTCGCTTGCCTTCTGACGTATTGGTCGGGCCACCTTGAGGTGCCCACAGCGCTGCTTGATCGATATATTCGTTGTTGAGCACCAGCACAAAGCGCCGTGAGGCGTTATCGGCATCCAGTGCAAAACCAGCCATTCCATCGTGGTTCATACCCACGCTAGAGGCTTGACGATCGGCAGTCATTGGCTGGTCGGACTGCCAGCTGTCACCAGTGCTCAACGGCGTGCCCCACGGCACCAGCACTTGGGCAACATAGCCTTCAGGCACTACGACAGCATCCGTTAGCGATCCTTGAACCGCCTCAAACGCCAGCGTCAACGGCGTTTTTTGCGCCCCGTTTGAAGCCAATGCTTGGGCGGCACCGCCAAAGCCAAGCATTGAAGCAGCGGCCAAACCTAAGCCGCCACGCATTACCGCTCGTCGCGAAACATGCTGCGCTAACACATCCGCAAACGGCTGGTTGCTGCTCTGATTTAACAGGCGATGATCTTCAATTTCCTTGCTCATAACAACAGTCCTCTCGTCACGGTTAACACGCGCTAGTTTTATGTTAAGAGGACACTAATCAATTTAAATGACAGGGTAATGACGAGCACTCTACTGTTAGGTGAACGTTTATCAGCAAGCGATTCCCCACCTTTAAAAACTGTGGATTAAGCATCTGTACGGAGATTAGGAAAGGTTGGGAGTGATGGTTGTGAGAGGTAGTCAAATCTGCTAAATTAATGTTAATAGTTATCATTACCACAGGAAACAACCTCTCATGCAGCCCAGAAAAAAAGACGTTCCGCCAGAAGGCTCGCCTAGCGCATCTCGCGAAGTGACAAGTCAGGCGCTGCTTGATCAAGACGGTCTGTTGGTTATTCACCATGAACAGCGACGCTATGTGCTGCGACGCACGAAAAGCGGCAAGCTGATCTTAACGGCGTAAGCCTTTTAAAATAATCACTTACCTACTACTAACCCTTTTAGCCAGCCAGGTAGCCCATCGCACCCAGCCAGCAACATTATCCATCACTTTCTGCTGGAACTGTCTGGCCCATGAAACCAACGCACACGTTAGGCTTCTGCCTTACCTTACTCCCTCTTCTGCCTGCCAACGCCAATGACTCGGGCTTAGACCCCCTCACAGTCACAGGCACCCGAGCACCGACGGATCTGTCCCGCGCACCGCTGATTATCGATATCATCGACCGCCAAGACGCAACGCTTGCCACCGCGAGCCGCGTTGAAGACGTGCTGAGCCGCCAGCCTGGCCTGCATGTTGCTGGCCAAGGGCGCCGTAACGGCCAAACGCTGAGTATGCGTGGCTTCGGCAGAAATGGTGTACTGGTGCGCCTGGACGGTGTTCGCCAGGATATTTCCACTGGCCATGTGGGCAACTTCTTCCTCGACCCAGCGCTGATTCAAGAGGTGCAGATTGCCCGTGGCTCGCTTTCCAGTCTGTACGGTAGCAATGCCATGGGCGGCGTTGTTAGCTTTACCAGTGTCGAGGCCAGCGACCTATTAGCCCCAGGTGAAGATAGCGGCGCACGCCTTTCCCTGGGCGGGGCAACAGCTAACGACGAGCTACGCGGCAGCCTGACGGCGTTTGGCCGCCGCGACACGGCTAATGGGCAAGTGGATGGGCTATTTTCTGTGGGCCGTAGCGAGTCCGGCGATATTCGTCGCGCGGGCGGTGATGAAGCAGTAGAAGATGCCAGCCTCAATAGCCTGCTTTTGAAAGGCGGCTGGGAACCAAGCGACGACCAACGGGTGTTTATTAGCTGGCAGCACTATGATGAGCGCGCCACCCAACCCGCTAATCCGCAGCAGCTATCCACCAGCGCTAGCAACCCATTACGCGATCGTGATGTTGAGAGTAATAACGTACAACTTGGCCACCGCTGGCAACCGAGTGGTGCCACTGAAATCACCTCACAGCTTACCTTTAGCCAACAGGATATCGACGAGCCCCAGGCTAGCCGTACCCTTGAGCGGATCGGCCTGCAGAGCGATGGCTATCACAGCATCGACCATGGCTGGCTTTCACAAACGCTGGTGTTTGGCGCAGAGCTGGAGCAGGCTCGCCAACGGCCTGACGGTGAAGCGAATGGTTTCCCCCACGCAGATATTGATACCCAAGCGGCATATTTAGACACGACCCTCACTGCCGGTAGCTACTTGGCTGAAGGCGGCGCGGGGGAGTTTGACGTTGGCATAGGCGCTCGCTACGACCGCTATGACGCCAGCGGTCAAAACGATGCCGACAGCGTGCACGACCAAGTGTCGCCGCGCTTCCGCCTTGCCTGGCGGCCCGACGACACCTTGATGCTGTTCTCCGGCTACGCCGAAGCCTTCCGCGCACCCAGTCTTTCCGAGCTTTACGCTAACGAGCGCCACTTTGCCGGTTTCTGCGCAGGACCATTTTTCTGTACGCCCGACAACTACTGGATTCCCAACCCTAACCTGTCGCCTGAAACCAGCCGCACCTGGGAAAGCGGTGTGGTATGGCACCAGGGCGACTGGCAGGCGCGCGCCAGCTACTTCGACACTCGTGCAGACGACTTCATTGACACTCAGGTCGATATCATGGCGGGCACAACTCAAGCCGTAAACGTGCAGCGTGCTCAGCTATGGGGCTATGACACCCGACTTACTTGGCAACCTAGCGCATTCCCGCTGCTAACCAGCTTTATAGGTCTTTCAGAGGTATCCGGCAAAGATCGCGACAGCGGTGAGGCTCTGGGTAGCCAAACACCCCTGGAAATGACGCTGGGCAGTGATGTTGCACTTTATAACAGCGCTGTACGGATCGGCTGGCAGGGCCGCTTTGCTCAGGCGTTCGACAAACAGGGCGACGATGAACGCCTGCCAGGCTATGGGCTGCACGATATCCACCTTGCTTGGCAAATCACCCCCGCTATTGATACCGCGCTGCGCCTCGCCAACCTCGGCGACAAAGTGTGGTATCGGCCCGATGGCAGTCTGGGCGACGGACGTAGCCTGTTCGCCACCCTCAACTGGCAGTGGTAACTCCTTGCAATGTTAAGCCTAGAGGTGACGTATGATTGAGTCCCAGCAGATCGCAATTCTTGAAGCCTTTGACGCAGCACGAGCAGCACAGCCTCGCCTGCCAGCGATTGATATTGCCGAGCGCTTATCAATCAGTGAAGGCGAACTTCAGGCCGCGCGCTTAGGCCGTGACGTATGGACGCTGCCCCTCGCGCCGAAAGACCTTGCGGCTCGCCTCCCCCTGTTAGGCCGAGTCAAAGCGCTCACCCGCTCTCGTTTAGCCGTGCTCGAGCAAACCGGTGATTACCCTGACCTGGATGGCGGGCCGCAAACCGGCTTGCTGCTTGACCCAGGTGGCTTAGATTTACGGTTGCTGTATTCCCATTGGCACTGGGCCTGCCTAATCCGCGACCCTATTCATGCTCCTATCCATGGCTCTAACCGCGCCCCTCTGCCAACGGAGAGTGAACAAGGTCAGTGGCGCTGGAGCCTGCAAATTTTCAATCAGCATGGCTGTGCCATTCACAAAAGCTTTGCGCTGGAAAATCCGCTGCCCCGCCCATGGGGCGCATTAGCTGCCCTAGGCACCATAGATACCCCCGCGTTTACCCAAAGCGCGCCCCGCTTAAAGCGTGCTCTTCCTGAAGCGCCGACACTCGCCAGCGAGTGGGCGGCGATGCGTGATGTGCACCAATTTTTCGCCCTGCTTCAGCGCCACCATCTAGAGCGTCTGGAAGCCAACCAGCTAATGGAAGGCCGTTATACTCGCGCGCTGCCCGTCGATGCCCTGGAAAATCTGTTAACCAAAGCAAGTCAGCGCGCACTGCCACTGATGCTGTTCGTGGCCAGTCCTGGCTGCGTGCAAATTCGCACTGGCACACTACCTGAACCTCAGCGCACCCGCGGCTGGCTGAACCTGTTTGGCGAGCAGTTCACGCTGCACCTTAATGACACCGCCATTGAGCAAGTGTGGCAGGTCAGCAAGCCTAACCGCGACGGTGGCGTCACCAGTGTAGAAGCCTTTGATGCAGAGGGTTCTTTGGTGCTGCAAATTTACGCTGAGCGCCAGGAAGGTCGCGTGGAGCGTCCCGAGTGGCGGCAGTTACTGAATGAACTCGGTAACCAAGAGGCCGTGGCATGAATGTCACACGCTTCGCATGCCAGTCGTTTGCCGCGCTACTGATTGGCTGGTTAACCACTGGAGGGGCGCTAGCCAACGAACGCTGGGTCATTCTGGGCGGCGATATCGCTGAAACCATCGCCGCGCTTGGCGCGGATATCGATATCGTTGCCCGCGATGATACGGTGCTCCACCCGCCCGAAATGGCCGAACTGCCCTCGGTAGGCTACCTGCGCCAGCTGTCGGCAGAAAGCGTACTCTCAGTGACGCCGGATCGTGTGTTAGCAGCGGGACATTCCGGCCCGAAAGAAGTGTTGGAACAGCTAGAGGCCGTGGGCGTAACGGTTGATGTGATTGATGCCCCTGCTGACCTTTCCTCGATTGCCGAGAAAGTCCGCACAGTGGCTCAGCACACGCAACGCCAACAAAGGGGTGACGAGTTAGCAACCTCACTCACCGCGACGCTTGAGCGCTTGGCGGCTCTTCCCCCGCTGCCTGATACGCGTGCAATGTTTATTCTTCACCATAGTGGCCTAACACCGCGGGTTGCCGGCAGCGACACCGCCGCCCATATAGCCTTGGATGCCGTTGGCCTCGACAATGCTTTTGGCGATATGGCGGGCTATCAAAGCGTTGCCGCAGAGGCGCTGGCAAAAGAAGCACCTGCGCTGGTGATTATGTCCCAACGGGGGTTGGACGCTCTGGGCGGTGAAAACGCGCTCTGGCAGTTACCGGGGATGCGCTTAACGCCCGCAGGACGCGAACAACGGCTTATTGTGATTGATGATCAGGCACTGCTCGGTTTTGGCCCCCGCACGCCTGACCAGCTATTTACCTTGCGTCAGGACATTGAGGCGCTGCTTGGCACAGAGCAGGTCAGCCGATGATCACCAGCGCTTCCCATGATCGTTATCGCCCCTTGTTACCGCTTAGTCGAACAGCACGAGTGTTAAGTGGCCTTACCCTGGCGTTATTGATCGCCCTTGGCTGGGGTGCTGCTTCAGGCGCGTTAGGTGTGTCGCCCTGGGCGCTCATTAATGGCAGCGCAGATGAGCTCAGTGTCCAAGTATGGTGGCAGCTACGCCTACCGCGCCTACTTCTGGGGGTTGCCGTGGGGGCGATGCTGGCGGGCAGTGGTGCCGCCATGCAGGGGCTATTTAGAAACCCATTGGCCGACCCAACGCTATTAGGCCTTGCCAGTGGCGCAGGGCTATTTGTAGCACTTTGGATTGTGCTATTTCAGGGCAGCGCTGCCGGTAGCCTTTACGGCCAGTTTGCAGCGGGCTTTCTCGGTGCGCTTAGTGTTTGCTTAGTGGTGTTTGGCATTGCCAAGCGCCAAGGGGGTGGCAGTGCCGCCGTCATGTCACTGCTACTAGCAGGCTTAGCAATCAACACGTTAGCAGGCGCTGGAGGCGGCGTACTGGCGTTTATTGCCAGCGACGATCAACTTCGTCAGCTCAGCTTATGGGGAATGGGCACGCTTACCAACGCTCTGTGGCGCACCACCGCCGTAGCCCTTGCCCTGATTGCTGTTGCCCTATGGCTGTTAATACGCAGCGCTCGTGAGCTTGACCTACTTCAGCTAGGCGAATCTACCGCCCATGCGGCAGGCCTGGATGCAACGTGCTTAAAACGCCGTGTGGTCGTTGCTACCTCGCTGGGTGTAGGGCTGTGCGTCGCGCTGACCGGCGTGATTGGCTTTCTTGGTTTGCTCGTCCCCCACTGCCTGCGACTTTGGCTCGGGCCTGGCCATCGCCTGCTGCTACCCGCCTCTATGTTAGGCGGTGCACTACTGCTAGTGGTGGCCGACACCCTGGCGCGCACCCTCGGCGCTCCCGCCGAAATCCCCGTCGGGCTGTTAACCAGCCTACTGGGCGGCCCCTATTTTCTTTACCTGCTAATGCGTCGGAACCGGGCATGCTAACCCTACATAAGGCGAGTTTTACCACCACGCCCTCAATCGCGCCTCTGGACGGCACCCTTCGCCCTGGTGAGCTACTCGCCATTGTTGGCCCCAACGGCGCGGGCAAAAGCACACTACTCAGCATGCTGTCGGGGTTTCGCCCCTGTGAACAGGGCGAGCTACATCTGGACGGCAAACGCCTGAGTGAGTGGCCAATCAACGAGCTTGCCAATCGCCGGGCGCTGGTCGCCCAGCAAGAATTGCCCGGCTTTGATTGGCAAACCTTTGAGCTAGTGAGCTTAGGCAGCAACCCCAGCAATGCACTGATTGCGGAACTGCTGCATGACCTAGATCTGACGCATTTAGCTAAACGCAGCGTACTTTCACTCTCTGGCGGCGAACGCCAACGGGTAATGATTGCACGAGGTGCCTGTCAACTACTCTCACGGCGCTCACCTACCGCCAAAGATGGCGGCCTTTTACTGCTGGATGAACCCACTAGCGCACTCGATATCGGCCAGCAGCAGCGCTTAATGCGTCAACTACGCGCCTGGGCAGAACGGCACCATATGGCGATTGTCTGCGTGCTGCACGACCTCAATCTCGCCAGCACCTACGCCGACCGGGTATGGCTGTTACATCAAGGTCAGCGTATTGCTCACGGCTCGCCCGCCCTAGTGCTTGACCCCGCCACCATCGCGGAGGTTTATGACGTAGAGCTGCTGCCTATCAATAGCCGTAACGCTGCAGCCCCTCTTCTCGCCCTAACGCCTTAAGATAATGGTCAGCAGCCAACGAGCTCTATCCCGCAGAGTGGCAAAGCCTTCATATAAGTCCATACTTATCCGTACGTAACGGGCAATATATGCATTACCGTGTGCCAATTGGGGAGCAAGAATGAGACTGATCAGCCTCATGTGGGTAATGCTGGCAGGGATGAGTTTTAGCATCGGCGTATTAGGCATTTTTCTGCCCCTATTGCCGACCACCGTGTTTATGCTAATAGCTATTTACTGTGCCTCAAGGGGGTCTCCACGTTTTGAAGCCTGGATTCGCTCGCGCCACTATGTCGGGCCACTGCTGGTTACCTGGGAACAGGAACGCGCCATACCCAAGCGCGCTAAGATTTTTGCCGTTTGCACGATAGCGTTGAGTGCAATAATCACCGTTTGGTCACTCGGGCCTGGCTGGTTAAGCGGGGCAGTGGTGGCTCTACTGATGCTGATTGCACTTTGGCTGGCTACCCGGCCAGAGCCTTCTTCTCATAGTTAAATGTGACTGGATAGTTCATCGTTTAGTGAGGTGATGTCATCAACGCCTCGCCACTTCCAGCTGTAGGGCTGCTTGGGCACGATATGGGCTGGTATATCGTGCGCTTGCATCACAATACCGCCATGGCTTTCAACCCTACCTGTCTATAACATTCATAAAGCGAGCCGCCAGGAGTTTGCACTTCTTTAACACTAAGCTTCCAATAAGGACGGGCTCTATGCGCGATGAGGAAAAATACACAAATTCAGAGGAGCAACTGCTCTATCTTCAAAAACGGTTAGATGAGGAAGATACCGCCGCCCTAAGCGAGCTGTTTACTGAACTCGATATCTTATCGATTGCGCGCACGCTTGAGTCTTTCCCAACCAAAACTCGCGACCGATTGTGGGAGCACATTCCGGAAGCACTGCTCGGTGAAGTGCTCGCCGAAGTCGATGAAGATATTCGTGCCGACTATATTGAAGACCTTTCTGCCAGCGATGTAGAACAAATCGTTAAAGGCCTAGATGCTCAGGAAGTGGCTGAAGTTCTCGACGTCGCCGACGAAGAGATCAAAACGACTGTCTATGCCAGCTTAGATCAAGAGATCCGCGCCCAAGTTGAGAACCTTCATTCTTATGAAGATGACGTGGTCGGTCGTTACATGGACCCAGAGACGGTCAATGTAAAACAGGGCGTATCGCTGGAAGCCGTACAGCGCTATATCCGCATTCATCACCTGCTCGACGATGAGTCACAACAGATTATGATTACCGACAAGGATAAGCGCCTGTTAGGCACGCTGACGCTCATTGATCTAGTCAAACAACCACAGGAGAGCGTCGTTGATGAGTATATGGTTGCCCCCTTCACACTTAATGATCAGATGAAGGTAAGCGAGGCTGCCGCACTGCTCCGCTCTAAAGAGCTGCCTTTTGTCCCTGTTTGCGATAGCGACGGGTTGTTAGTAGGCCAGTTGAACGCTGCTGATGTATTAGAAATCACCCAAGATGATGCAGACATGACGTTAAAGCACATGTCGGGCGTCAGCGACGAAGAAGAAGTCTTCACCCCGATACTCCGCAGCGCAAAGAGCCGCGGCATTTGGTTGGGTATTAACCTGCTCACGGCCTTTTTAGCGGCCTTCGTAATTGGGCAGTTTGAAGAGGTACTGGACCAAATTGTAGCGCTAGCCATCCTGATGCCGGTGGTCGCGAGTATGGGCGGGATTGCGGGCAGCCAAACCCTCACGGTGGTGATACGCGGTTTAGCGCTCGGTCAGCTCGCCGGTAATAACAAACAGTGGCTCTATAACAAAGAGATGTGGGTGGGGATGAGTAACGGCCTGGTGTGGGCACTCGTCGTTGGTGGTATTTCCTATCTGTGGTTCGGCGATCCGCTGATTACGCTGGTGATTACGTTGGCCATCTTTGTGAATATGAGCCTTGCTAATTTATCAGGCGTGCTGATTCCCTTAGTGCTGAAAAGATTGCAAATAGATCCCGCATTATCAGGTGCCGTCATTTTAACCACCGTTACTGATGTGGTCGGCTTTATGACGTTCCTGGGGCTAGCCACGCTGATTATTTTGTGATCAGAAGGCACCCACTGACGCTGAACCTGCCGTTTCAGTGCCAGTGGGCCTGCTTTAATAGCTAATCACGTGAAAATAGCTCAATGATTTAGCTGTGTAACTTTATACAGCTACCCACATACCTTGTTTATCTGAGGACTCAATCGCATCTATCAAACGATTCACCCGCGCGGCTTCGCGGAAGTCAGGATAGAGGGGGCGGTGGTTGATGATGCCCTCCACTAGGTCGCGCACCTCGATAATTTTCTGATCGTTATAGCCCAGACCGTGCCCTGGTGCGGGGCTGAACGCGGCATAGTCGGGATGTTCCGGGCCTGCTAACAGCGTAGTGAACCCACGCCTGCCGTGGGCATCGCCGTGGCGATACAGCTGCAGCTCGCTCATGCGCTCTTGATCAAACACAATGGCACCTTTGGTGCCCGTTAGCGTGTAGGCCAAGCCCATTTTGCGACCAGCCGCCACCCGAGACGTTTCGATATTGCCGATTAACCCTTTATCAAACCGCAGCATGGCCTGGGCCTGATCGTCGTTTTCCACCGCAGCCATAGCACTCCCGTCGGCATTGGGCCGAGAGGGGATGACAGTCTGTAGCTGGCCGCAAACCTCGCTAATCCGCTGCCCGGTTAAAAATTCGGCCATATTGAGGATATGCGACCCCACATCACCTAACGCACCGGCCCCAGCGGTCGCCCGCTTGGTATGCCAGTCATGGGGCTTGTGCGGGTCGAGCAGGTAATCCTCATTGTGCCGCCCACGAAAGTGAATCAGCTCACCAATTTCACCGCTGGCAACAATCTGACGAGCCAACTGGGTGGCAGAATTGCGAATGTAGTTGAAGCCTACCAGGGTTTTGACGCCCGCCTTTTCAGCCGCGGCGACCATCTCGTCGGCGTCTGCCGTACTCAGCGCCAGCGGCTTTTCAGCGTAAACATGCTTGCCAGCGGCGATAGCGGCCAGCGCCATTTCTTTATGCAGGAAGTTAGGCGCGCAGATATCCACCACGTCCACGTCACTATCTTCTACCAAGGCGCGCCAGTCATCGGTGGCACGGGCAAATCCCCAAGCACTTGCTCGGATCTCCGCAGTGGCGAGGTCGACATCCGCCAGCAGTTCGCAAACGGGCTTAGCGGGCAGCTCAAAAACGCTGGATGCTGCATTAAAGGCAATGGCGTGGGCTTTGCCCATAAAACCGGTGCCGATTAGACCAATCTTGAGGGTTTTCATTGTGGTTATCCCTGTTCTAAAACAATAACGCCGGGCTGGGCCCGGCGTTGAATGATGTCGTGCCCCATAGACTGCTTACATGGTCGGCATGGTGAAGTGGTTGGTCTCTTCACGAATGCCGCTGGGCCAGCGCTGTGTGATGGTTTTCATGCGAGTGTAGAAACGCACGCCGTCGGGGCCGTGCATATGCAGCGGGCCAAACAGTGAACGTTTCCAACCGCCAAAGCTGTGGAACGCCATGGGTACCGGAATCGGTACGTTAACCCCCACCATACCGACCTGGATCTGCTCGCAGTATTGGCGCGCGGCATCGCCATCGCGGGTAAAGATTGCCGTGCCGTTGCCGTATTCATGAGCGTTGATCATGCTGACCGCTTCGTCGAAGCTGGCCACGCGAGCAATCGCCAGCACCGGGCCAAAGATCTCCTCGGAGTGAATACGCATTTTTGGCGTCACATGATCGAACAGAGTGCCGCCAATAAAGTAGCCATCGCCTGCGATATCAACCGTTGTCTGGCGACCGTCGACCACGAGCTCTGCGCCTTCATCCACACCAACCTGAATATAGCCCGCCACCTTGTCGCGATGCTCGCGGGTGATCAGCGGCCCCATATCGTTATCAGGGCCATCAACCAAGCCAGGCCCGACCGTCAATTTATCCAGTTCAGCCACCAGCTTTTCACGCAGGCGGTTAGCGGTTTCTTCGCCCACAGGCACGGCCACCGAAATCGCCATACAGCGCTCGCCTGCTGAGCCATAGGCCGCGCCCATCAGGGCACCCACGGCTTGATCGAGATCCGCATCGGGCATAATCACCATATGGTTTTTAGCCCCGCCCAGCGCCTGAACACGCTTGCCATGTGCTGATGCCGTGGCGTAGATGTACTCGGCGATGGGTGTGGAACCCACAAAACTTACCGCCTGAACACGCTCATCGGTGAGCCGCACATCTACCGCTTCTTTATCACCATTGATGACGTTAAAGACACCATCCGGCAGGCCCGCCTCTTTAAGTAGCTCAGCTAAGCGCAGCGGCGTAGAGGGATCTTTTTCCGAAGGTTTCATGACAAAGGTGTTGCCGCAGGCCAAGGCAATGGGGAACATCCACATGGGCACCATGGCGGGGAAGTTAAACGGCGAGATACCGGCGCACACGCCCAGCGGCTGCATCATCGAATAGCTATCAACGCCGGTGCCGACGTTCATAGAGTGCTCGCCTTTCTGCAGGTGGGGAATGCCGCAGGCAAACTCGACTACTTCCAGGCCGCGAGTCACTTCGCCTTTGGCGTCTGAAAACACCTTGCCGTGTTCGCTGGAGATGAGCCGCGCCAGCTCATCGGTGTGCTCTTCGACCAGCGCCTTGAATTTAAACAAGATGCGCGAGCGCTTTAGCGGCGAGACTTTTGACCAAACGGCAAAGGCTTCGTCGGCGATGCGCACTGCTTCACGAGTTTCATCGGCGGTGGCTAGCGCTACCAGGGCGCTTTGTTCGCCGGTGGCCGGATTATAAACCGGCGCAGTGCGCTGGCTCTGACCGGTGGAGAACTCACCATTAAGATAATGGGATAACGTCTTCATACAAGCTCCTGATTAAAAGGCGGCGACTGGCACTGTTTAGCTGGCAATGTCGAAACCTGCCTGCTCGGCAAGTTGGCGCAAGTTGCGATACCCCAGGCGAGCATAGGTCAACGGATGGGCGACTTCAGGGTCTTGCTCGGCTTCAACCACTAACCAACCCTGGTAGCCCTGTTCGCACAGGTGGGTTAAGGCGGGCAGAAAATCTACATTGCCATCCCCCGGCACCGTAAACAGGCCGTCTAACACACCGTTTAAAAAGCTTTTATCGCGGTTGCGCACTGCGTCCAGCACAGGGAAGCGCAGGTCTTTGCAGTGCACATGGTGAATGCGCTGGCTGTAGCGTTTGGCGATGGCGAGCGGATCGCCGCCTGCACCGCGCAGATGACCGAAATCAAGCAGTAGACCCACACCTTCGCCAGTGTTGTCCATTAAGCGCTCAACGTCGGCCTGGCTTTCGATTACTGTGCCCAGGTGGTGGTGATACACCATTTGAATGCCCTGGGATTTCAGGTAGTCACCCACCACCTCAAGGCCATGCAGCAGGCGCTGCCACTCTTGCTCGGAAAGGTGCGGACGCTGGGAGAGCGGACGCTCCTGATCGCCGTGTACACAGTGGGTAACTTCACATAGCACCATCACCTTAGCGCCGCACTGCTTGAGCAGGTTCATGTGATCCTGAATAGCGTCAATCTCTTCTTCAGGCGTGCGTTCCAACAGCTGCGCAGAGTACCAGCCCGACACAAGCGCCAAGTCGTGGGCGCTAAGCACCTGATTCAAGGCGTCGGGCGTGCGGGGAAACTTGTTACCTAATTCAAAACCACTAAAGCCTGCCTCGCGCCCCTCTTTCAAACAGGTTTCCAGCGGTGTTGCGCCACCCAGGCTGGGCAAATCATCATTAGTCCAGGTGAGCGGATTGATGCCTAAAGTAACCGTCGGCATAGCGTATTCCTTATCATTTTTGTCTGAGTATTTTTGGCGTTAGGGCGCTTTACCCTATCGCCGACTCTCTGATGTTCTGTATTTGATTAGCGGGCCTGGCGCTGCTTGGCTTCGCGGTAACCTTGATAGGCTTTATTGACGGCTTCACGCTCGGAAACCTCGGGCACGGCCACTTCCCACCAGGCACCGCCTTCTTGGGTGCTGGGCAGTGGGTCAGTATCCAGGGCAATCACATAGGTCGAGTTGGCGCTGCGAGCGCGCACCAACGCCTGCTCCAGCTCCGCAATGCCGCTCACTGACTCAGACTCACAGCCCAACGCTTTAGCGTGGGCGGCAAAATCGGTTTTCGGTGCACCAGCCTCGACGGTGCGGCAATCTTGCAGCAGGTTGTTGAACCCCGCGCCGCCAGTGGCGTGCTGCAAGCGGTTGATACAGCCATAACCGCGGTTATCCAACACCACCACAGTCAGCTTGTGGCCCAGCATCACCGAGGTCGCCAGCTCCGAGTTGTGCATCAGGTAGCTGCCATCACCGACCAGCACCACTACCTCGTTGTCAGGTTTAGCCATCTTGACGCCCAGCCCGCCGGCAATTTCATAGCCCATGCAGGAGAAACCGTACTCAACGTGGTAGCTGCCAGGGCCCGAACATTGCCAGAGTTTGTGCAGCTCGCCGGGCAAACCACCGGCAGCGCAGACCACGGTAGTATCGCTGCCAGCTTGGCGATTAACTGCACCGATCACCTGAGCATCGGTGGGCAGCGCTAGCCCTTGATCTGCGGTTACACGGCGCACTATTTCGGCCCATTCGCGTTTGCGAGTGCCGGTTTGTTCGCGCCATTCATCGCTACCGCGCCACTCGCCCAGCGCTGCGTCGAGTTGCCCCAGCCCGATCAAAGCATCGCAGCTAAGCGGTAACGCTTGATGCTTCAAGCTATCGAAACGGCCAACGTTAAGGGCGATAAGTGTTTTATCGCTGCTTTCAAACAGCGCCCGAGAGCCAGTGGTAAAGTCCTGCAAACGCGTGCCCACCGCCAGAATGACATCCGCCTGCTCCGCCAATTGGTTAGCAGCTGCACTACCGGTCACCCCAATGGCACCTACGGCACAGGTGTGGCTATCGGCCAGTGCGCCTTTTCCGGCCTGAGTTTCAGCCACCGGAATACCGCGTGTTTTGGCAAACTCGGCCAGGGCATCGCAGGCAGCGGCGTAATGCACGCCGCCACCGGCAATGATCAGCGGGCATTTAGCCTGCTGCAACGCGGTAATGGCTTGGCTTAGCTGGTATGCATCCGGTGGCGAGCGACGAATGCGATGCACGTTGGGGGCAAAAAAAGCCTCTGGGTAGTCATAGGCAAAGGTCTGTACATCCTGAGGCAGCGCCAGGGTTACAGGGCCGCAGTGTTCAGGATCCAGAAGCGTAGCCATCGCTTGTGGCAAGCTGGTCAGCAGTTGCTCTGGGCGATTAATCCGGTCGAAGTAGCGCGACACCGGGCGGAAACAGTCGTTGACGCTAATCGTAGGGTCACCGAAATGCTCCACTTGTTGGAGCACCGGATCCGGTTCGCGGGTGGCAAAGGTGTCCCCCGGCAGCAGCAGGATCGGCAAACGGTTGGCATGAGCGAGCGCCGCGGCGGTCACCATATTGGTCGCCCCCGGGCCGATGGAGCTGGTCGCGGCCATTAAGCGCTGGCGGCCATTGGCTTTGGCAAAGGCAATCGCCGCGTGGGCCATGGACTGTTCGTTATGGGCACGAAAGGTCGGCAATTCGTCTTGCACGTGGTAAAGCGCTTCGCCTAACCCCGCCACGTTGCCATGACCAAAAATCGCAAACACGCCTTCAAACAGCGCCACTTCTTGGCCATTTATCTCAATACGCTGAGCGGAGAGATACTTGACCAGCGCCTGGGCCATGGTGAGTCGAATGGTGCTCATCTTACGCCTCCTCCGTGTGGGCCAGCGTTTGCGGCTGCGCCTGCCTTAGTTGCCGCCACGCCTTTATCAGCTCGGCATAGTTTTGGGCGACTCGCGCTACCAAGCTAGCGTCGTCGATACGCCCGGCCAGCCAATCACGACTCGCACTAGCAAATAGCGTGCGGCCAACGGTGAAACCCTTACAGCAGGCATGATTGGCTGCTGCTTCAAAGCCGCGTTTCATGTCGTCCATAGGGGCGTCGAGCCCGAGCAGTACAACCCCGCGGCAGTATGCATCCTCGCGCTCAATCGTCTCGCCCACTGCCTGCCAGGCAACATCCGTCATTGAGGGTAGCTTCCACCAGTCTGGGCGAATGCCTAGGTTGTAGAGTCGCTGAAGGCTGCGCGGTAGCGTCGTGTTATCGCTTTGCATATCAGCGGGAGGGATTATCTCAATCAGCAACTCCAGCCCATAAGTACAGGCCGCCTGATAGAGCTGGCGCAGACGCTCCTCCTGCTCTAGGCGCAGTGAGAGTTCATCGTCAGGATGGTAGAACACCAAGCATTTAATGATCTGCTCTCTAGGCCAGTTTCGTAGGCAGGCACCTAAATCATCGCCATGCTGGAAACGCAGCGGGCGTGAGCCTGGCAGCTCTACCGGTCGACCAATCCACCAGCCTTTTCCACTGGCATGATTGAGTGCGTCCTGACCCAGCACGTCATCAACCAGGATAGCGGGAGTGGAGATGCCGCCCAGCTTGGCGCCCTCTTCAGCGGCGGTGACCAAGAGTTTTTTGAGTGCTGGCAACCGCACGCTGTCGGCATGCTCTTCGCGGGCCATATCGGTGAGCTGGCGACGGTGGTCAAATGCCAACCCCAACACTTCGGGCCACTGACTAGGCACCCGGGTAGTGACGCGGTGCAGATGATTAAGGCGTTGATCAATATCCGGACGGGGTACCTCACCCCGGCGCGCCAAGTAATCAAATAACTCGTCTTCGGTGGGCATGGCGGGGGCACAGCCGTGGCGGGAGACCACCAACGCGCCACAGGCATTGGCGTAACCGGCGCTGGTTTGCCAGGGTTCATTGCGCAGCCAGCCGCGTAGCAAGCCACTCATAAAGGCATCGCCAGCGCCCAGTACATTGAGCACCTCGACCTGAACGCCCTTGACCAGAATGCCGTCTTCAATGCGGTCAGGAATAGCGCCTTCAAACACGACACAGCCCATGGGCCCCAGCTTGCATACCAGAGTGGCTTCGCTAACCTCACGTACCGCGCGCAAAGCGGCTAAGGTGTCCGTGCTGCCACCGGCAATATGAAACTCCTCTTCGGTGCCCACAATCAGGTCAAAATCCGCCAGCCAGCGCTGCAGATCGGTGGTCACGGTTGCATCCGAAATAAAGCGGGTTTCACCATCACCAGGGTTAGTCAGCCCCCACAGCACTGGGCGGTAGTCGATATCCAGCACCCGCTTCACGCCATGATGGGCGGCGGCGTCCAGCGCTTTGCGGCACGCCCGGCGAGTGGTATCGGTAGAAAGATGGGTGCCGGTAATCGCCAGCGCCTTGGCCCGGGCGATAAATTCAGGGTCGATGGCGTCGGCGTCGATGGCCATATCGGCACAGTCGCGGCGGTAAAATAGCAGCGGGAAGCTTTCGCGATCTTTTAACGCCAGCAGTACCAAGCCGGTGTGGCGCTCGGGGTCGGTTTGTAGCGCGGAGGTATCCACCCCCACTCGTGCTAATTCCTCGCGAACAAAATTGCCCATTTGTTCATCGCCGACCCGCGAGAGCATGGCAGACTTCAATCCTAAACGAGCGGTGCCGTAAGCCATATTGCCCGAGCTGCCACCTAGGTACTTGGCAAAGCTCGCCACGTCTTCTAAACGGCTGCCAATCTGCTCGGCGTACAGGTCGACCGCCACACGTCCCAGGCAAATCAGGTCAAGCGGCCGGTGTTGACTATTGTTATTCAGCATAAATGTCTCCCCACGTCACAAATTCGTGGTATCGGGCAAAAGAGGGCACTGGGCATAAAAGCGTCTTGGGTGGCTATCGATGAGGCTTACCTAAAATGAGAAGGCGTCCCGAAACCGCTTGAGTGCTAGTTCGTCGTCGCCAGAGGCCCAACCTTCTAACCCCACCGTGCCGCGATAGCCTATGTCGTTCAGCGCTTGAGCAATGGCCGGGTAGTTAATCTCGCCAGTCCCCGGTTCGCAGCGCCCAGGCACATCGGCTACCTGCACTTCACCAATGTACGGCCCGCAGCGGCGAATCAATTCAATCAGATTACCTTCGCCAATTTGAGCGTGATAAACGTCCAACATAATGCGCAAGTTGGGCCGATCAACACTCTCCACCAGCGCTAGAACATCTTCCAAGCGAGCAAACGGTACGCCGGGGTGATCAACGTCGGTATTGAGGTTTTCAAGCACGAAGGTGACGTCACTCTTCTCGCCAAGATCTGCAAGCCGATTGAGCGTGTCGCGGGCTTTGAGCCACATAGCGCCCGTCATCTGCTGGCAAGGCTGAACGGGCAACCCATTACTATCTAGCCCGGTGCCATGCAGGTTAAGGCGCGGAATGCCAAGGCGCTTTGCTACCTCAACCGACTCAGCGGCGGTGCGTAGCATTTCATCTGCCCCGGTGGCATCTGCCAGGGTGCCGGTGACATAGCCGGTCATGGATGAAAACGTCGCCCCGCTATTGGCCAGTGCGTCAATGTCGTGCTTCGTCCAGTCCCAGATTTCGACTTGAAAATCCAGTTCAGAAATACGTTTAACACGCTCCAACACGGGCAAGTGGCGGAACACCATTTCAGCGCAGACGGCCAGCGTGAACGGCGATGATGGAGTAGGTTTATTCATCATGGCTCCCTAATAGCCGTTCGCCGTTCGCGGTGAAGAGAGTTCAGTGCTGCTTGCATCGGCAGGTTGAGTGTCTTGGTCGGCTAAGCTGGCCTTCTTGGCTTTATCTTCCCGCTGGAATTCCGCAAGCTCTGCATCCAGGCTTTCAAGCTCAGCGCCACCCGCCATCATGTTGAGCACTTCTTCGCGACTGACTTCTTCTTTGCGGAAGGAGCCCAAACTACCGCCGCGTGATAATAGGGTGAATGCATCCGCCACTGGGTAAGCATGGTGGACATTGTGGGTAATAAAGATAACCGCAAGGCCATCGGCGCGGGCTTTAGCGATGTAGCGCAGTACAACAGACGCCTGCTTGACCCCAAGCGCGGACGTGGGCTCATCCAGAATCAGCACTTTGGCACCAAAGTAGACGGCACGAGCAATCGCCACACACTGGCGCTCCCCACCGGAAAGCGTACCCACCGGCTGACTTGGATCGCGTACATCAATACCGATTTTGGACATTTCCTCTTTGGCAACCCGGTCGGCATATTTCCAATCAATTCGCTTTAAAGGCCCCCAGCCCACCGTCGGTTCGCGCCCCATAAAAAAGTTACGGGTAATCGACATCAACGGCACCATCGCCAGATCCTGGAAAACGGTCGCGATACCAGCGTCTAATGCATAAGCTGGGGACTTGAAACGAGCTGGTTTGCCATCCAAAAGCATTTCGCCGTGGGTGGGCTGGTGAACACCAGAAAGGGTTTTAATCAACGTTGACTTGCCAGCACCGTTATCCCCTAGCAGGCACATAACCTCACCGGAGTAGACCTGCATTGAGATATCACTTAAGGCGATAACGCTGCCGAAGTGTTTGCTGACACTGCGCATTTCAATCATTGGCGTACGTGTGGTCATGTTATTTGGCCTCCATCGCCTTTTTGCGCATGTAATTGTTGAATAGCACCGCCACCAGCAACATCACGCCGAGGAAAACCTGGAACCAGTCGGTGTTAACGCCGGTATAGAAGATGCCCATTTGCACCATGCCAAAGATCAGTGCACCCAGCGCTGCACCAATGGCAGACCCATAGCCACCGGTCAGCAAAGCACCGCCAATGACAACGGCAATGATGGCTTCCAGCTCTTTTAGTAGGCCGCGAATGGTGTCCGCCGAGCCGGTATCCATCACCTGTATGCAGGCAAAGATGGTGGCGGAGAAAGCCGTGAACATGAACAGTGAAATCTTAACGCGATGGACGGGAACGCCTGAGTTGCGCGCCGCATTGGCATCGCCACCGCTAGCGAAGATCCAGTTGCCGTAAGGCGTGCACAGCAGCACCCAAGTCGCTACAGCGGTTAAGCCCAGCCACCAGACAATCGAGACGGGAATACCGGTAACCGTGGGGTTGCCCGCAAAGTTGGTCGCCATCCAGCCATTTGCTGCCATCCAGCTAAATAGGCCCGTAGCGACTTCTCCAGAGAAAAGCGCCGCAAACCAATCTCCGGGGATATGATCCTGCACTCCTCCCACCTGAGTACGTCCCGTCAACAACCGACTGGTTCCGATAGCCAGGCCACGCAGAATGAACAGGAAGCCCAGGGTAACGATAAATGACGGCAAGCCTGTTTTATTGACCAGATTACCGTTAATCCAGCCCACCAGACCCGCACAGGCGAACGCCAATAAAATTGCGGCCCATAGCGGCCAGCCATACTCCACCGCAGGGATAGCAATCAGAATGCCGGCCAAGCCAATCATCGAGCCAATCGAAAGATCAAACTCTCCGCCGATCATCAGCAACGCAGCCGCCGTGGCGATAATGCCGAGCTGAGCGGCGACTTCAAGAAAATTAATAATACCCGCTGGGGTAAACATCCCGGTGCCGCTGGAAGCAGCGATAAAGAAGGCAAGCACCAACACGGCACCGGCCAACGCCCCCAACTCTGGGCGATTAAGCGCTTTCTTCCAGAAAGAGACTCTCTGGATACGTTCGTCTTGATCAGCCGCTGCTGGCGCAACCGATGGTTTCGTTTCAGTGGAATTCATAGCAATCGACTCCCAGGGCTCGACACCGCCGAGCCTTTTCCGATTAGGTAGTTATCAGCGGATGCCCTGACTACTCAGCTCAATGACCTGAGCCGCGTTTTCTTGAGTAACAAATCCAGGGCCGGTGGCAACATCCCCTGCGGGCAGCAGACCATTTTTGACGAACTGATCTAGGAACATGACAGGTAAGTAGCCCTGCATGTACTGCTGTTGGTCGATCGCGAAGTCCAGCTCACCCGCATCCAAGGCTTCCAAAATGCCGGGTGAAAGATCAAAAGTACCGAGGGTGAACATATCGGTTGCCCCCTGCTCACGCATGGCCCGAATCATCGGGTCAGCGGCCAATGCACCCAAGGTCAGCACACCACGCACATCACTGTTCTCGTTAAGGTAAGCGACAATGGCATTGCGAATATTGGTGGGGTCGTAAGTGGTCGCTAGCTGCTCAGCATTGCCATCGAAGCCATCGACAAAACCATCACAGCGCTGGTCAAGTCCTTGGTTGCCTTGTTCATGGTTAACGCAGACGCCTTTCTCGACGCCCATTTCCTGCATGCGCTCAGCAGCCTGCTTACCTGCCTCATACTCACTTTGCCCAATGTGCAGCCGGGCACCATAATCCCTTGCCACGTCACCACCGGAGTTAATGGTGATGACGGGTATGCCGTTATCGACAGCATTTTGGACAGCGCCACCCAGGGCATTTTCGTCGGTAAAAGAGAGGATTAAACCATCCGGACCAGATGCCACTGCTGCTTCTACAAGTTGCTGCATCTTGGCCATATCAAAGGTGGAGGGCGCGCGATACTCCAAGCTAGCCCCGACGGTTTCAGCAGCGGCTTCTGCGCCGTTTTTCACTACCGACCAGAAAGGGTCAGAGGGAACGCCATGGGTCACCATGACGAAACGGCTCTCTTCTTGTTCCGGTTCCTGTGCTTGGGCGACACCTGCAATTAATGCAGTGGTGGCGGCAGAGGCTAGAAGCCATTGAGATAGACGTGCCATAAACAATTCCTCATAACGTTATCGTTGTTGGTAGGGAAGTGGCATTAAATGCCTTGGCGTTATGAAATATAGATTCCAAACATCAGTTATTGCAAATTATTTATTCTATACTTTGGTATAAATGGAATATTTATTCCAATCAACTAGACTGCATAACAACGAGTCACTTTGCTCAGTACTGCATATCCACTAGTACATAAGCAAAAGGGTGCTAGATGGGCCAACGCGAAGGAATTTGTATGCCACAACCACCACAGAGCTATCGTGAGCTGGAAACGCTGATCACCGCCGAGTACGCCACACTGAGCAAACGCTTACAGCAAACCGCGCGCTTTATGCTTGATCACCCTCAGGAAGTTGCTTTAGCGACCGTGGCCAAAATTGCCGAACAGGCGGATGTCACGCCATCCACCTTAATTCGCTTGGCCAATAGCTTGGGCTTTAAGGGCTTTTCCGAAATGCAGCAGCTGTTTCGCAGCCGTCTGGTCGATGAGTTGCCTAACTACACCGAACGAATTCGTGCGGTACGCAGCGCCACCGGAGAAACACCCGATAGCACCCAACTATTATGGGAGTTCGCTGACGCCAACCGCGCCGTGCTTGAGCAGCTACCCAGCCGTATTGATCCAGAGAGCCTAGAGAAGGCGCTGGATATTTTTGAAAAGGCCCAGGCGATTCATGTGATGGGCGCACGGCGCAGCTTCATGGTCGCCAGCTACATGACCTATGCCCTAGCGCATGTGGATAAACCTGCGTTGCTGGTCAGTGGTTTGGGGGGGATGTACGGCGAGCAACTGCGCGCGATGAGCCAACACGACGCCCTACTGACCATCAGCTTCTCCCCCTATGCCGAAGAGAGCCAAAAAGCCTGCGAAGACGCCCATCAGCGCGGTCTACCCATTGTGGTGATTACCGATTCAAGCCTTAGCCCACTGGCGCGTTTCGCGGATGTTGCCTTCGTGGTTAACGAAGCAGAAGTAAAAAGCTTTCGCGGCTTGACTGCATCGCTCTGCTTAACCCAAGCCTTGGCAATTGCCCTGGGCGTGCGACAAGACAAATCCCGGGACAAAGCCCTGGAAAAAGCCTCAACTAAAAAACGTAAGACATAAACACCAAGCCAACAGCAACAACAAAATAGGAGTGCTTATGAAACTCGCGCTTATCGGCGCTGGACGCATCGGCAAGGTGCATGCCCAGGCCATTTATTCACACCCAAACGTTACGCTGGTTGCCGTGGCTGATTTTCATCAGCCTGCCGCAGAAGCCCTGGCCGAGCAGTACGCTAGCCGAGCGGCCTCTGTGGATGAAATCTTCGCAGATGATGAAATTGATGCCGTACTGATCGCCTCAAGCACGCCTACTCATGCGGAGTATCTGGAGCGTGCCGCCCGTGCAGGCAAGGCGGTTCTGTGCGAAAAACCTATCGCCCTGGATTTAGCGCGCACGCGCGATGCTCTGCAAGTACTCAGCGAACACCCAGTGACCTGCGCATTAGGCTTTAACCGCCGCCACGACCCACAGTTTGCTGCATTGAAAAAAGCAATTACCGAAGGGCGTATTGGCGCACTTGAAACGCTGACGATTATTAGCCGCGACCCCTCTCCCCCGCCTGCCGAGTATGTGGCTGAGTCCGGCGGTCTGTTCCGCGACATGATGATTCATGATCTTGATATGGCTCGCTGGTTGCTTGATGAGCCTATTGAAAGTGTCTTTGCCGTCGGTAGTAGCATCATTGACCCAGCGATTGGTGAGGCAGGTGATGTGGATACCGCCATGGTCACCCTTACGACCGCCAGTGGAAAGCTGTGCCAAATCAGCAACTCACGGCGCGCCTGCTACGGCTACGATCAGCGTATCGAAGCCTTTGGCAGCCAAGGCATGCTGCAGGCCCAGAACGAGAGCGACACCCGACTGCGTTTTACGGGTGAAGCCGGCCAAGTGGAAGACAAACCCAAGTGGTTCTTCCTGGAGCGCTACGCCCAAGCCTACCAACTTGAAATTGGCGACTTTGTTGCCGCCTGGCAAGAGAAGCGTGCGCCACTCGCCGGTGCCCAAGATGGCCTAGAGGCGTTGCGCTTAGCCGATGCAGCGGAGCTTTCATTGCGTGAAGGTCGCAAAATCCTGCTCGACGCCTCGGTCTAAACAGACGCAGACGGGTCTGTGTAGACCTTTCATATCGACAACGGCTAGCTGCCAACCGAGCAGCTAGCCATCAGAAGGAGCGATATATGGCTTCACTACTGGTACGCCCCACCGCCCCAGATGCCCAAGGCACCGTGATTGACGTTACCCCTGAATCGGCTGGCTGGACGCACGTTGGCTTTCGGGTGCATAAACTCGCCAAGGGCCAGCGCCTGGAGGCCAGCAGCGATGACCAGGAAGTCTGCCTGGTGCTGCTCACCGGGCGGGCCACAGTGACCTGCGGCGAGCACCGCTTTGAAGACATCGGCAAGCGCATGGATATCTTTGAGCAGATCCCTCCCTACGCGGTTTATCTGCCTGACCATGTTAGCTACGCGGTGGAAGCGACCACGGACTTAGAGCTTGCGGTGTGCGCTGCCCCTGGGCATGGCAATCACGCCCCAAGACTGATTGCTCCCGACAACATCAAGCAAAGCACCCGTGGCCAGGGCACTAATACCCGCCATGTTCACGATATTCTACCGGAGACCGAGCCCGCCGATAGCCTACTGGTGGTTGAAGTATTCACACCCGCGGGTAACTGGTCGAGCTACCCGCCACATAAACACGATGTGGATAACTTACCCCACGAATCATACCTGGAAGAGACCTACTACCACCGCATTAATCCTGAACAAGGGTTCGCCTTTCAGCGCGTTTACACCGATGACCGCAGCCTTGACGAAACCATGGCGGTAGAGAACGGTTGCTGCGTGTTGGTACCCAAGGGCTACCATCCTGTGGGCGCTTCCCATGGCTACTCGCTCTACTATTTAAATGTCATGGCGGGGCCCAAGCGGGCGTGGAAATTTCACAACGACCCCGACCATGAGTGGTTAATGAAAGCCTAACGGGCGGCACAATTTGCCTGCTAACATTTATCCAATGCTATGCTGTATAGCCCCGCTAATGCGGGGCTTTTCGCGTTAGGCTTTTCAACGACTGGTTGCCAAGGACTTGCCATGCTTCCCGATTACTCCACCATCGCTTGGGTGTTGATTGTATTTTCTGTTTACCTGACTGGCGTTTCAAAAGGTGGTTTCGCGGGCGGTTTCGGCACGCTCTCGGTGCCACTCATGGCACTGGCGATTAGCCCTACCCAAGCAGCAGGCTTGTTACTACCCCTCTTGCTAGTCATGGATGTATTTGCGCTAAAAGCATGGTGGGGCAAGCAGGCAAACGCCGAGGTATGGCGGTTTTTGCCGGGGTTAGTCATTGGCGTGGTAGTTGGCACACTGCTGTTTGGAAGTTTAAGTGATGAAGGCGTGCGATTGGTGCTGGGCGTAATCTCCGTTGTGTTTGCGGTGTATATGTTGCTGAAGCCTGTCGCGAAGAAGCCGATTTCCACCCGCTGGGCGCTGCCTGCCGCCAGCGTTTGTGGGTTTACCAGCTTTATTGCCCATGCAGGCGCACCTCCGCTGAACATTTATTTGATGCCACGCAAACTCTCTAAAGAGACCTTTATAGCCACCTGCACGGTCATTTATGCGGTGGTGAATGTCATCAAGCTCGGCCCGTATATGTGGCTTGGCGAAGTCAACGTAACAAGCGCCTGGGCGTCGCTACTGTTGGTGCCGGTAGCCTGGATCGGCGTGCGCAACGGGCTGTGGCTGCAAAGCCGCGTCAACGAAGCGCTATTTTACCGTCTAGTGATCCTGGCCATGTTCCTGGTGGGAATCAACCTGGTCTGGCAAGCGGTCGGCTAGCGCGTGCTTACAGTGCCACCAGCAGAAGCCCACTCAACATGATCAATGTACCAGCGGCTTTTGCCATCGATGCAGGCTCTTTTAGCCACAGCACGCCCATTAATATCCCCACCGGAATGGAGAGCTGGCGCAGCGCCACGACGTAACTCACTTCGTCGGTTAGTGCCAGGGCCATGAGTACCAGGCCATAAGTGCAGGTCATCATCAGCCCTGTGACGACCAGCATCACTAGGCCTTGCTGGCGGATGGCGGGCAACCGGCGACGTTCCGTGGGTAGCAGCATCAGCAGCGGAATCGCCCAGGTTAAGGTCATCACTGCTTGTAACGCCATAAACACCGCGCCGGCGGTCAAGCTGCTATGACCGGCTAGCTGCATCAACACCAATGCCTGTTTATCTATCAGCGAATAGCCAACCGTGCCTGCGGCTGCCAACAGTGCAAACCCCATGGCTGGTGTTAAGTAGGTCGATAGCCTACGCGCCTCTGGATGGCTTAGCGGCAGGCACAGCGCCCCCGCCACCACCAAGGCCATGCCAATGCCATCCGCCACATCCAGCGCGCGGTTGCCGAGCAGCGCAATGGACACGAGCGGCACAAGCACCACCGGCAGCGCCCGAGCGATGGGATAGAGAACGCTAACTTCCCCACGCGCATAGGCCCAGGCTAAGCCACCCATATAGAGCATTTGGCACAGCCCTGAAAGCGCTAGCCATCCCCAAAATGCGTTGGGTAGCGCCGCCAACGATGGCCCAAGCCACACTAGCGGCAGCAACAATGCACCGCCTGCCCCGTAAGCCAAGGCAAAAAAAGCCAGCGATGGTGCATTGCGCTTACCCAACACGTTCCACCCAGCATGCATACACACCGAAAACAGCACTAACGCCAGTGCGGCTGGACTCAAGGCCGCTCTCCTCGCTGTAAACGGGCATTAATGGCATCTACAACGCTTGGCAGCTCGGCGATAGTGGCAATGCTGTAGTGCGGTTTTGATGGAGCAAATTGAGCGGCCACGCGCTCATGGGCTGCACGGCGTTCGCTATCGCTTAGCGCTTGATACTGGCCATAACTCAGCCCCAAGGCGTTGCCTGAACAAGTGAGTGCGACCGTCCACATTCCTGCATGGCGCCCTTCAAGGATGCCGGGGGCGGTATCGTCCACCTTGATACAGGCAGCAACATCACTGATGCCTAACGCAATGACATTGGCCAGCGCCTGGGCGGGGTGTGGGCGACCGTTGGGCACCTCATCGGTGGCCACCACATGATCCACCTTCAGGCCATTATCGGCGGCTAGCGCCACCACCTTTTCCATCACCACGGCCGGATAGCCAGAGCACGAACCTATTTTCAGCCCCTGCCCTCGCAACCAAGTTAGCGTATCAAGCGCCCCAGGAATCACCGCCGAGTGATCGGCAATTTTGGCGATCTGCAGCGGCATAAAGCGTTCATAAAGCGCCGTCACATCGGTATCAGTCGGCAGGTGGCCGACTGCCTGGAGAAAGCGCTCGGCTATCTCAGGCTGATTGCACAGCGTGTGGATATGATCCCATTTGCCCATGCCCATCGGGCCGCGTGCTTCTTCTAGGCTGATCGCCACACCCAGTTCGGCAAAGGCTTCGACAAATATCTGGGTCGGGGCGAAGGAGCCAAAATCGACCAGCGTACCCGCCCAGTCACAAATCACCGCCTGCAGACATTGAGGAGATTGATAGTGCATCAGGCACTCCTTGATTCAGTGAAGAGAGAAACACCCATATTCGTTAGGGCGTCTTGAATAACGCTGAGTAACTGTTCAATCACCGCCGCATCCAATTGGCCAATGCAGCCGATGCGAAAACTTTCGACGTCAGTTAACTTGCCCGGGTAGATCAAAAAGCCACGCGCCTTCAACGCTGCATAGAACGTCTTAAATTCAAACGCAGGGTCGGTAGGGCTCAAAAAAGTGGTGATAATCGGCGATAGCCACTCATCTTCTAAAAGCGTGCTGAAGCCTAACGCTCGCATGCCTTTTACCAGCACATTACGGTTATGGGTATAACGTGTGCAGCGCCCCATCACGCCGCCCTCTTCCCGGTGCTGGGCAAGCGCCGCTTGAAAGGCCACCACCGTATGCGTGGGCGGAGTAAAGCGCCACTGGCCAGTGCGTTCCATGTAATCCCACTGGGCGTGTAAATCCAGACTCAGCGAGTGGGCTCGCCCCTGACCAGCAGCAAGTAGCGTCTGGCGAATGATCACAAAACCAAAGCCCGGCACGCCTTCGATGCACTTATTGGCTGATGAAATCAGCACATCAATAGGCGTTGTTGTCAGACTGATCGGTACGCCTCCAAACGAGCTCATGGCGTCAACGATCAGCGTTTTCCCGTGAGCGCGCACCACCTCAGCGATGGCTTCCAGCGGGTTCAAAATGCCGGAGCTGGTTTCGCAGTGAACTAGAAATACAGCGCTAATGTCAGCATCTTGCTGTAGCAGTGCCGCCACTTCTTCGGGTTGCGGCGGTAGGTAGTCACCTTTGTCCAGCGTCACATAACGGCGGCCCATCATATCGAGCAGTTGAGCAGCCCGCTTGCCGTAAGCGCCGTTCATTAACACCAACACCTTGCCGTTGGGGTCGGTTGCGCAGGCCAGCGCACTTTCAACGGCGAAAGTGCCGCTGCCTTGCATCGGCACGCAGGCATAGGCGTCGCTTGTCGCCTCGGCCATGGCAAGCAGTTGCGCACGCACATCAGCAGTCACACGGTTAAAGTCATCATCCCAGGAGCCCCAGTCACGCAACATGGCTGCTTTGGTCGCCTGGGAGGTGGTTAGTGGCCCTGGGGTTAAGAGGTAAGGCGCTTGTGAATGACTCATCATTTTGGTCTATACCAGATTATAAGCACATATTAGCCGCTGGCGTAGTGGGCTGTTTAGCCCGCCTGACGCCAACGCTGAGCGTTGTTTAAGAGAACGTGGGTAAGCGCAGTGTGGAGCAGTTTAACCACCAGCGAGGTAAGGAAAATCAGCACAGCCATGGCCGCGGCGCTAGCAAAATAGCCCGCCTCGTCCAGATGCAGCACCGCCACTGAAGCAAGCCGCGTATCGCTGTTATAGAGGAACACTACCGCAGACACTGTCGTCATCGCATTGACGAACAGGTAGACAGAAATATCCAGCACGGCAGGTAGCGATACCGGCAATGTCACGCGGCTAAACGTGGTCCAGAACGGTACTTTTAACGAGGCCCCCACGGCTTCAAACTCCGGATCGAGCTGTTTCAGCGCGGTGACAGAGGTAAGGTGACACACCGTATAGAAGTGCACTAGCGTGTTGAGCACCAGAATCGCCATGGTGCCGTAAAGCCAGTTAAGGGGATTCCCTGCCTGGTTGAAAAAGAAGATATAAGCCAGGCCCAGAACCATGCCCGGCACCGCCATGGGGAGCATGGCCATAAAATGCAGGCCTTGGCGCAGCGGTCGATAGCCTTCGCTCTTTTCAATCAGCCACGCATTAAAGAAAATCACCAGTGTACCCACTAACGCGACGCTAAAGGCCAGTTTGAGGGAGTTAAACCACGCCCCCCAGCCACCGCCGGCTAAGCCTTGAAAGGTGTAATGCTGCAGCGTAAACGACAGGTTATAGGGCCAAAACTGTATGAGCGACGCATACACCGCGGTACCAATGACCAGCAGAATAATGCCCGCGACCGAATAACACAGCAGCGCAAACGTCCAGTCTCGCAGCGGGCTAGGCGTTGGCTGCCACGGTACTGCCCGAGCCGAAAGCTGAGCCACTTGGCGTTTCTGTATCCAGCGGTCGACGATGAACGATAGCACTGCGGGCATCAGTAGAATAACGCTAACCACCGCGCCCATTTGGAAGTTCTGCTGCCCCACCACTTGGCGATACACATCGGTGGCGAGCACGCTGAATTGGCCGCCAATAATTTTCGGCACACCAAAGTCGGTAATGGCCAGCGTAAAGACCACGAACAGGCATGAAATCAGCCCGTAACGCACCCCGGGCAGCGTAATCGTCAAAAATGTACGCCACTTCGGCGTGCCCAGTGCTTCTGCTGCTTCATAGAGGCGTGCATCGCTATTTGTCAGCGCAGTGGTTAGCAGCATTAGCGCATGGGGAAAAATCCAGAAACTCATGCCCATCACAATGCCAATCGACCCATAAATCGAATGACCTGCCAGCACATCGCGCAAAACACCTTGGTTACCAAACAGATAAACCAAGCTTATGGCGGGTAGCAACGAAGGGGCTAGAATGGGCAAAATCGCCAACATTCGAAACAGCCGCTTGCCTGGCATGCAGGTACGGGTAATACCGTAGGCGCATAAAAAGGCGAGCCCTGCGACGACCACCGTCGTAGTGAACGCAACGCGCAATGAATTGGCGATCGAATTGACCAGTGCTGGCGTTTGAAAATACTGCACAAAGTTAGCTAGCCCAATAAAGTCGCCGCTACGGTCTTGCAGGCTTTTCACCAACATTGCAAATAGCGGAAACAGCAGGCCGAATACTAACAGCGCCACAGCCGCTAGCAGCACGATCAGGCGTATCAATGCTTCCAGCGAAGGCGTTGCTGCAGGCGCTGAAAATATACTCGCCCTCATGACTGGTTGCTCCCTGCCGGATATAAGCGGGCAGCATCAGCAGGCAGATGGATACCCAAGGTTTGCCCTAGCCTTAATCCTAGTGTGGCGCTATCGCGGCTGGGAACATCAGCCAGCAACCATTGTTCGGTATTGTTAAGACTCAGCGATACCCGCTGAAACGCACCTAAAAACTCAATGCCCATGACATCACCGCTCAGCCCAGTGGTGCTGGCACTAAGCGCGACTGACTCGGGGCGAATGGCCAGTTGAGCTGCTTGGCCTTGCGGGTAGACGTGCGGCAAGCAAGGGCAGGAAATAGTGCCTAGCAACGCGTGGTTATTCGCCTGTGCGGTCACCTCTAGAAAGTTCATGGTGCCAATAAATGAAGCTACAAAAGCGCTGGCGGGCTGGTGGTAGATCTCGGCAGGCGTACCCACTTGTTCGATCACCCCGTGGTTCATCACTACGATACGGTCAGCCATGGTGAGTGCTTCTTCTTGATCGTGGGTCACCATAATGGTGGTCACACCAAGACGCGCCTGTAGAGCTTTGATCTGATGTCGCAGATGACCGCGCACCCTCGCATCCAGCGCAGAGAGCGGTTCATCCAGCAGCAACAGGCCAGGCTCAGTAGCCAGCGCTCGTGCCAACGCAACCCGCTGCTGCTGCCCACCAGAAAGTGCGGCAGGATATTTATGCTCGCTACCGCTAAGGTCAACCAGCGCAAGTAACTCCGCCACGCGGGCATCAATCATCGCTCGATCACTGCGACGGTTGCGTAACCCGTAGGCAACGTTATCGAACACTGTCAGATTGGGAAACAGCGCATAAGATTGGAACACGATGCCAAAATCCCGCGCCTGCGGGGGCAGCATGGAAATATCCTTGCCGCGCTGAATTAAGCTACCTGCTGTTTGCTGAGCTAGGCCTGCAATAGTGCGCAACAGGGTTGTTTTGCCACAGCCAGAAGGCCCTAAAAAGCATACAAACTCGCCTTCCTGAATCTGTAGCGCAATGTTGTCCAGCGCGGTAAAGCTACCGAAACGCTTGGTGACACCATCTATGCTTAGGTGCGCAGAGGGTGAGAGGGGTTTCGCCGCCGAGTGAGCCGTCAGCGGCGATGTCAGTGTGGTCTGCATAACATCTCCAAGCCCCGGCCTTGGCCGGGGCAGCTGTTCGTACTTACTGTTCGGTTTTACCGTCGTAGCGGCGCTGCCACTCTGCCAGCACGCGCTCGCGATTAACTGCGGCCCACTGGAAGTCGGCATCAATCATGCGATCGGTAATGTCCGCAGGATAGTTTTCAATCGGCTGTGCCATACCGGGATAGGCCACCACGGCGTAGCCTTCGTTATAGAGTTCGTTAGCCTCGCGGGAAACGGCCCAATCCATCAGCGTTTGTGCAGCTTCCTGTTTGGCGGTACCCGCAACGATGGCGGCAGCTTCCATATCCCAACCAAGCCCCTCTTCCGGGAAGATCACTTCAATCGGTGCGCCTTGAGATTTTAACCGTGCACCACGGAAGGCAAACGACACGCCAACCACTGCTTCACCGGTGGCCGCTAGGCTGCAAGGAGCAGAGCCTGAGTGGGTGTAACGGGAAATGTTGTTATGCAGACGGTCCATATAGTCCCAGCCCTGCTCTTCGCCCCACAGCTGCATCCAGCTGGCTACATCCAGATAGCCGGTACCGGAGGAGTTGGGGTTAGGCATAATCACATGCCCCTCAAACTCAGGCTGGGTCAGGTCTTCCCAGGAGGTCGGCATGGGCACGCTCTGGCGCTCGCCTTCAATAGTGTTGTAGCAAATGGCCGCGACCCAGGCATCCATGCCTACCCACGCAGGGTCTTCACCATTACGGTAAGCAGCATCAATAAATTTAGGATCAAGGTTTTCAACGCCTGCGGGCGCATAGCGTTCCAGCATGTCCTCTTCTTCAAGTACCAGCAGACTAGTAGCGGCTAAGCCCCAGATGACGTCTGCCTGGGGATTATCTTTTTCCGCCAGCAAGCGCGCAGTAATCACGCCCGTAGAATCTCGCACCCAGTTAATGGTGATATTGGGATGGGCGGCATTGAAGCGTTCGGCGTATTTTTGCAGGTCATCTGACTCAACGGCGGTGTACACCGTTAGCTCAGTGGCGCTAGCCACCGAAGTGAAGGCAACGGCAGTCGTTGCAAGCAGAGCAGTTGCAATCTGAGTAGGTTGGAACAAACGGCGAAGTTTCGACATGGTAGGCTCCCAGCGTTTTGGTATAGACCAGGAGTTTGCCGTTGTTAAATGACAGTGCGATGACGCTTGTTTGACCGATTTTTTAAGTTGTTATGTACGCTCAAGCATAAGTTCTTGTGAGGGTTCTTGTGAGGAGTCTCGTGAGCGCCCTTGTCTTCGTAACCTTGTTACTGCTGGCCAGACAGCTCAACACTGATGCATAACGAATCGTGTAACCAGTGCTCTTCGTCATACTCAATAGGGCGCTGTTGATCATCAAAAATGGCACGGCAAATGTTTAGCCCTGCCGCGCCTGGGGCGACGAGTAACTCTTCTGCATCTAATGGCGACAGCGCTTCGGACACCATGCGTATCGAGCGATTGGCCAAGTGATGCCCCCACCGCCCTCTTAACAGCCCCCAGAGTGACTGTCCGCTGTAGATGTCTAGCAGCTCTGGCGCACGCTCGGGCACCACCCAAAGCGACTCCACCAGAACAGCGCGATCATCTACGTAACGGCGACGGCGAATATGGTGAAACGGCTGATCATCGGGCAGCCCCAAGGCACGGGCAGCCACCAGATGTGAGCGGGTTTCCAGCTTTAGAACCGCCGTGCGTGGTTGCCGCCCCTGAGCCCCCACATAGTCGTTAAAGCCTGCGTCCCGGGTGGGGTCATACACCAGCCGAGCCGGTGAAATAAACCAGCCACGCCGATTGCTGCGGTGAATGAGCCCTTCCCCCTCCAGTTGCGCTAAGGCTTGGCGCAACGTAACGCGGGTCGTAGAGAAGCGCTCTGCCAACACTCGCTCAGCGGGCAATTTGCCTTCCCACTGCGTGGCATGCTGGGTAATTAAATAACGAAGCTGTTCCGTTAACTGTAAATAGTAGGCATCAGGCATGCGCCGATTTTCCTGATAGATCGTTGGCCGATGAAGCGTCTGTCGACGCTGCCATCCGCCAGTCTAAGCGCTGCCACCCTTCTACACTAGCCACCTCCGCCAGCACGGGGTCAGGGTTAACCGCCACCGGGCAGTCGACATACTGCAGCAGCGGGATATCGTTGCGGGAATCCGAGTAGAACGTTGTGTGGCTGGGAGCAATTTTTTGCTCGGTTAACCACTGCTGAAAACGCACTACTTTCCCCCCACGGTAAGAGAGCACGCCTTTGCTATGGCCGGTGTAGCTTGCCCCGCTTGCCGCATGTTCGACACTTAGCTCTACCGCCAGCACATGATCAATCCCTAACATCGTCGCAATCGGCGCGACCAGGTGATGCGATGACGCAGAAATGAGGACGAGGATATCGCCTGACTGGCGGTGCGCGTCCAGGCAGCGCCAGGCTTGATCAAAAATACGGGGCTGCAAATGAGTAGCGACAAAGCGCTCAACTTCTTTTTGTACATCTATTACTCGGCGGCCCCGCAATGGCGCCAAGGTCATTGCCAAGTACTCCTCTAGCTTTAGCTTACCGGCATGATAAGCCTGCTGCATCTGTTCGGCACGGGCTATAAAGGTCTCGGCATCACTGATCCACCCCTGCTCAATCATCCATAAATTCCAGCGGTCGCTGCAGTCTCCATCCAGGAGGGTGTCATCAAGATCAAACAGAGCGAGGCGCATGTGGCACTCCTTTTTTCGCGAGTTCGGCGGCGCGTAGGGTATGCCAACGATGATGACAGGACGATGACGCCATTGATGAGAATGGAAATTGCTCGCCCTACCTGTCAATAAAATGGCTTAAGGGGTTAACCACATTGAGGCAAACTCATCGGCGGGTAGCGGACGACCAAACCAGTACCCCTGAGCTTCGCTACAGCCCATTTGTGCGAGCAAATCGGCCTGGGCAGGGCTTTCAACTCCTTCTGCAAGGGTTTTCATATCAAGCGTGTCAGCCATGGCAATAATGGTTTGCACAATCGCCCGATCATGGTGGTTATCGAGCATGTCACGCACAAACGAAATGTCTATCTTCAACGCATCCGCAGCGAAGCGCCGTAAATACGAGAGCGATGAGTAACCCGTACCGAAGTCATCAATAAACAGCGCGTAGCCAGCCTGACGCATAGCCTGAGTAATTGTGACCGCCTGATCGGGATCACGCATAAAATCACTTTCAGTCAGTTCAAGCGCAATGCTGCCCGGAGGTACACAGGCGGTTAGCTTAGCCACATGTGCGGTTAGCTGAGGATCGGCAAATTGTTGCGCTGAAATATTGATTGAGAGCCTACCTGGCAGTGGCATATTGCTAGCCTGCCAAACACTTAACTGACGTGCCGCTTCTTCTAGCACCCAGTCTCCCAGCATGCGGATCAAGCCACGCTCTTCCGCCAGAGGAATGAACTCGCTGGGGCTTACCCAGCCCCACTCAGGGTCAAACCAGCGACACAACGCTTCAGCCCCCGTCAATGTTTTGCTAGCAAGACTAAACTGGGGTTGGAAGTAAAGTTGTAGACGCCCTTCAATAATGGCTTGATGCAGGCGCTCGGTCATCCATTGCCGGCGTTCCAGCGTCTGACGCATCGCCTGTGTATAGGGGCATACGCTATTATCACGGCGTTTTGCGTGATGGAGTGCAATACTGGCTGCGTTAAACAGCTCACCGGCCTCCGATACATCGCTTGGATAGCTGGCTACCCCAATACTGACGTCGAGATTAAAAACACGATGCCCCAGCTGGATGGGGCGCCTGATTACCTCGCATAGCTGAAACACTACTTCTTGAAGACGAACATCCTCAATGTTGGGTAGCAGTATCGTAAATTCATCACCGGAAAGTCGTGCGACAGCGCTTTTAGATAGGCTAGCTTGCCTCAAGCGCTCGGCTACGGTTGCGAGTAACTGATCTCCTACCTCGTGGCCATGTAAATCATTTACCTCTTTAAAGCGTCGGATATCCAGCAGCAGCAGTGAAAGAGAGTCATCCTGACTAGCTGCCTCTTTTCCCATACTGGCCAATAGCTCCATAAAGCGCGCACGATTAGGTAATCCTGTTGTGTTATCTGTGTAGGCAAGACGATGTATGTGACGATGATCACGGCGACGTTCAAGCTCACCGGCAGCACCAGTAGAGAGAATTCTCAGCACGGAAGTTGCAAACGCATTGGTCGTCAGTGGTGTTTGATAAAACACCATCATCACGCCGATGGCATCGCCCTTAGCATTATCCAAGCGGCGGCCTATCCACGCCTGGGTACTTAACGAGGTTCCCGGCAGCGTAAACGCATGGCCACTTTGAACAACGCTCTCGCCTTCAAACACGACTCGTTCAGCAGGCGTTCCCTGCAGCATAAACGTTTGGTTATCTATTAACTGGCCATTCGTGACTAAACTAACGGTCTGGGCTGCTGTTGCGGGTAGCACCGCGTTTATCTTATTAGATGCTCCCAAAAGCTGTGGAACAGGTTGATCCAATAACGCGATAAACCCAGCATCTGCTTCTAATAACGTGGCTAACGTGATGATCAACTGGTGGAAGTAATCGTCTCCTACGCGTGAGGTAACTGTAGAGGCTACTTGTACCACCGCATCCTGCACGCGTTGTGATTCGTGCTGGTCGGTCACATCTGAGATAAAGCCCTCGAGATAGGCAACATGGCCATCATCATCGATAACAGCTTGCCCTTGCTCCCACATCCAACGGTAACTGCCATCCCGATGGCGCAATCGGTACACCACGCGATATGGCTGACGCTGCTGGATTGCCTGTTGTGCTGCTAGATGAACGCGATCTTGATCGGCTTCGTGTATGAGGGAGGCAAAACTGATGAGTCGATTATCTTGTAATTCGTCCGGATGGTAGCCCGTGAGCGCCTCAGCCCCTTGGCTGACCAACTGCATCGTCCAGTGTTGGTCATTTAGGCAACGGTAGGCCATACCAGGAAGGTGATTAAGCAATGTGTTTAAACGCCGCTCACTCTCTCGGGCCAATTCTTCACTTTGACGAAGCGCTTGCCCGGCTTGGCAGCGACCAAGCTCTGCCCCCGCTTGAGCAGCCACAATGCGCAAAATTTCGTTTTCAAGTCCATCAAGCTGCATCGGTTTATTGCTTAACACCGCTAAGATACCAATGGCCGAGCCATCGGATGAAAACAGAGGCAGTCCCATGTAACTCTCTGCACCCAGTTGGCTGAGCAGCTCGTCTTTAGGAAAGCGCGCCTGAACATCGCAGGCATACAAGCAAGGTTCTCTACCTAAAACCGTTTCACAAGGCGTTCCAATGAGAGGATAAGCGACATTTTCCTGATGATGATTATTTGACCAAACGGCCAACGTTGTGGCCATATGAGGCTCGGTGACCGCAGCGATCAACGCATGATCAATCCCAAGCAGTTGGGCAAGTTGCTCGACAAGCGTCGTATAAAAGTCAGGTCTTCCACTACGTCCTAAACCTTCCGCCAACTGACGGAAAATCTCCGACGCTTCGTTTATGGTGTGCATTGGAGCACTCACTTTTGTCATCGTAGAGCAGCTGCCCACAGAGCACTGTTGTAATAAGCTGTTGCAATAAAATGCAGCGGGCTACAGCATAAACAGTTATTTTACTGATGTACCACGCCTATCTATAACCCTGCTAAACAGACGCAGGCGCTATGATTGATAACTTAGCACATAACTTAGTGGCTGCTCGCTACGCTGGACAGCACGTTTAGGGGTAATATGACGAGCCGTTCAACAGAAGATGAAACACTTTATACCTCGCTTACTAATGGGCTTCCCAGTTTTCTTGGTAATGCGTTATTACGCTCGGCCAACCTACCTTCGCTTCCTGCTATTGCCATGCAAGTGCTTGAAGTAACGCGCTCCCCCCGTGCTCCTCTGAGTGACTATGCTCGTGTTATTGAACGCGACCCTGGGTTAACGGCCCGCCTTATTGCGGCCGCGAATAGCGTGCACTACCTTCGTTCAGCTCATCCTGCACAAACCAGTTTGGAAGCAACCCAGCGACTGGGATTAGACGCAACGCTCGCCACCGTATTGAGCTTCACTCTGTTTCCCTGGCCACCCACAGAGAACGCAGCTCTACAAACTTGGCGACGCGCCATTGTTGCCGCCGTGGTAGCAAGTAAGCTGGCTCACCAACTCTGCCCCGAACAGGTTGGCAGCGCATTCACGCTTGCCCTACTGCAGGATATAGGCATTTTCGCGATCCTCACCACCTACCCAGACGAGGCCGAAGCACTATACGCTGAAAGCAAAGTGTCTCACGCACAGTTAGTCAACGCTGAACGCCGCCACTTTGGCAGTGACCACACACTGATTGGCGCTTGGTTAGCCGCCAAGTGGGGGCTACCCTCCTCAATCGTGCATGCTATTGACCAAAGTCATGACGGCTTTTTAACCGATGACATGGCAACACTCTGTCTACGTTTATCCGGTTCAATCGCCGATGCATGGCTCAGCCCTGAACCAAGCACCACCTTAGCAATGTTGCTTAGGCAGTTAGCGGTCACAGAAACACTGCCTACGAATGTCATTGAAGCGCTTTTCCATCACTTGTCAGAACAAATTGATTTATTAACAGATATTCTGGATCTCACCGTACCCGCTCCGGTGAATAGTCAAACACTGCTGGCGGACGCACAGCAGTTGCTCTATCAACACTCTTTGACGCTCACCGCACGATTAGATGCTCAGCAACAGCAGCTGGATACACTACAGTTGCATAATTCTGCATTAGAAGAACGCAGCCGTATTGACCCACTAACTCAATTGGCCAACCGTGCGTGGTTAGAGCAGCAACTCCAAGAACGTTTTGCGCTTTGCAATGAGCAAGGCCGCACAATGTCAGTGGTGTTTATCGATTTAGATCATTTCAAAGTGCTTAACGATCAATATGGCCACCAGACAGGCGACTTAATTCTGGAACGTTTTGGTAAGATACTAGCGTCATTAACTCGCTCAGGCGATTTGGCTGGGCGCTATGGCGGTGAAGAATTTTTAATTATCTTGCCCGATGAGACCGCTCAAACCGCGAGACAGTTAGCCGAACGCATTGCTCTGTATTTAAATGAGCAACCTATGTTGGAAATTGACCAAGAAGCACTGTATATCACTGCATCTATGGGCATTGCGTGTTTAAGCAATGGCAACTTCAGCAATGAACGGGAGCTGATAGATGCCGCCGACCAGAGCATGTATTTCATCAAACGCTCTGGCCGCCGGGGCATCTCCGTTCATGGCCAAGATTGACCGTTAGTCGTCTACTATCTATTCAGTGCCTGGGGTAGATACAAGGCGATTTCAGGGAAGAGATGCATAAAAGCAATCGCCAGCAGCATCAGCAGAAAGAATGGCAGTGTTGCTTTCGTGATGGTGACAATATCTTTACCAGTGAGTCCTTGAATGACAAATAGGTTAAACCCCACAGGCGGCGTAATTTGTGACATCTCGACCACAATCACCAGATAGATACCAAACCAGATCAGATCAAATCCAGCGGCGCTAACCACTGGCATAATGATGGCCGTGACTAGCAGAATCAGTGAAATACCATCCAAAAAACAGCCCATGATCAACAGCAGCACCGTTAAGGCCACTAGCAGCATCGTAGGAGATAGACCCATTTCACCAATCGTGCGAGCTAACTGCATAGGCACTTGAGTAAAGCCCATCGCAGAGGTCAAAAATGACGCGCCAGCAATAATAAAGGCGATCATGCACGCGGTACGTACTGCGGCAAATAACGAGCTGGTAAAAATGTCTCGATTAAAGTGGCCATTAAAATGCGCAATGACCATCGACAGCACGACGCCTACCGCGGCAGCTTCTGTTGGTGATGCTAGGCCGCCATAGATCGATACGATAATACCGCCAATAAGCAGCAGGATTGGCACCAGCGACCAGGTATTGCGCAGCTTCTCAACAAAGCTCATGCCCGACTCATCAGCGCCGGTTAAGCCGTTTCGGTTACCTTTCAATAGGGCCCACAGCACCAGATAGGTCATAAACATGGCCAAGATCATCAGCCCTGGCCCAATGCCTGCCATAAATAGCCGGGTAATGGACTGTTCAGTCACCACGCCATAAACAATCAGTACGATGGAAGGCGGAATCAGCAAGCCTAGCGTTGAAGCGCTGGCCAATGTACCAATCGCCATGTTGCTGTCATAGCCGCGGCGTTCGAGTTCTGGCAGGGTCATTTTCCCCACCGTTGCACAGGTCGCCGCTGAAGAGCCACATACGGCGGCAAACATGCCGCTGCCAATGATATTGGTGTGAAGTAAACGTCCTGGCAGGCGATTTAACCAGGGCGACAAGCCACGAAACATATTGTCGGCAAGACCTGAGCGAAACAGAATCTCACCCATCCAGATAAACATCGGCAATGCCGTTAAATCCCAGCCATAGCTTGCTCCCCAAAAATCCGAGGCAAGAATAGGGCCGGGGTCGAAGGGACTAAAAAACTGAAGAGCAACCCAAGCAGTGCCAATCAGAGCAAAGGCAATCCAGACGCCACTGCCTAACAGCACCACGAGGGTAAAGATGGTAGCCAAACTAAGTAATAGCACGAGGGTGTCTCCTGGGTAGCGTCTTAATGCGCTTCGTTGTCGTCGATGGCGGTTGCTTCACGGAAGCTCGCAGGGTCGTGGATAGCGATACGCAGCGCTATCCACAAGGCTTCCAGAAGTGCCAATGCCAAGAGCCCTACCCCAACAACTAATACCGATTGCGGTATCCACAAGGGAATCGATAAAAAGCCTGACGATACATCGTTATATTGAAGGCTTTCTCTTGCCAGTCCAATCAAGCCATAGGTCAGCAAAAGGCTGATCACTACCGCAATGAGCAATCCAAACACCTCAAACCAGACGCGTATGGCAGAAGGTAGACGCGAGATAAGCAGCGTCACCCGAATATGCGCATGGTGGACAAAGGTGTAGGCAAGCCCAAGAAACGTTGCCCCGACTAACAGATAAGACGCCATCTCAGAAACGCCGGTGATGCTCACGCCGAGTCGGCTAAGGCCAACCAAAACAAGCAGCGCATCTACTAACCGAAACGTGACCTGCAGTGCGATAAGTGCACAAATAGCCACCATACACGCGGCAGCACCCCAAGCACCGAGGCGGTAGAGTTTGTCGAATTTAAACATCATGTTCGCAGTCTCATTGAGCGCGTGGGTGGTAAGGGCGGCATAAACAGCCGCCCTTAAAGCCAGCATTACTTAAAACCAGCATTAGTTGTTAAGACTCAGTTACCGCGTTGTTCGCGATAGTTCTCTAAGGCTTGTTTTGCATCGTCGTCAGCACGGGATTCCCAGTCAGCAAATAGTTCATCGCCCGCCGCTTGCAGAGCAGCAGAGACCGCCTCATTAGGCTGAGAAACTGAAATGCCATTTTCCCTCAGTGCTTCCAGGCTAGTTTCATTGTTCTCACGGCTCATTTGCCAGCCACGCTCTTCAGCCCGAGCAGCCGCTTCCATCAGCGCGTCTTGGGTAGCTTCATCTAAACGATCAAAGCTTCGCTGACTCATAAACACAATGTTCTTAGGGAGCCACAAGTTGGCATCGGTGTAGTCGGTCACATAGTCCCAGGCTGCCATGGAGTTACCGGTAGAACTGGAAGTAATCATGGCATCCACACGACCGGTGCTAAAGGCAGTAGGAATATCAGACTCTTCGGTTTCTGTCGGACTGCCACCTAAATTATCAACGAAACGCTGAGTATTAATATTTGGCGCACGCACCCGCAAGCCGTCGAACTGATCGGGATCCGTTAACGGCGCAGAGGTGTAAATGCCCTGGGCTGGCCAAGCGACAGCATACAAAGGCACCATTCCTTCATAGGCAAATAGCTCAGTAATCATCGGCTTAGTGGCTTCCCACAAGGCATAAGCATCTTCATAGCTACCGGCTACCCCCGGCAGCGTATCAACTTCGAAAATAGGGTCATCATTGGAAAGAACAGAAAGGAACACTTCGCCAGCATCAATCGTACCCCGGCGCACCGACGGCTTAATTTCACCATGAGAAACCAGAGAACCACCGCTGTGCACCGTAATGGTTAAGTCACCGTTTGTGGCCTCAGCCACATCCTCTGCAAACTGTTTATTGTTTTGGGTATGGAAGCTTGCATCACCATAAGGCGTTGCCATGGTCCATTCAGCCGCATGGGCGGTCGCCGCAGCGGCGAGGCTGCAAGCGGTCACTAGCAGTAATGGCGTTGTTATACGTTTATGCATGGGGACGTCCTCTTATTCATATTAATGGAAGTTCAGGTTGATCGAGGTGTTGCTTCGGGAATGGTAGGGGTTGCGCTAGGGCAAACCCAGCGGCCGGTAAAACTTGTGTTTGCCATGTCAGCGCACCGCTCTATGGCATAATTGGCTGCACATTCTTGGGCGATCCGCCCCACACTTCGGCAAAAGCGAGGATGATTCGCACTGCGCCATATCACATCATAGTTCATAGGCGGCAACGGCACGGGTAGCGCTAAACGGTATAGATCACCCCGCCGCCACTCATCTAATACGGTGGCGACCGGAAGCGCACCGATTCCCAGCCCCTCCATCGTCATTCGTGCAATGGTCATCAATGTGCTAACGCTATGGATACGAGGCTGCTGAACGCCCACATCAGAAAGGTAACGAACCAGTTCTTCGTAGGGGCGAGCCTGCCTGCCAAAGGAAATAAACGGCAACGACTGGCACCAAGCGTTGGGGTGTTCGCTTAGCAGCGCGGCATGACGAGGTGAAACAAACATGCCCATCTCATAAGGACTTAACGTCTCGCACTCAATTTGCTCCGGAGCCAAGTAACCATTCATTGCCAGCAAAATATCAATCTCATTGCGCATCAGCCGATCATTAAGAGCCGGAGAGTAATCAACTGTTAACTCGATAATGAGTTCTGGAAAACGCTCAGTAAGCTGCTGAATGAACGCGGGAAACCAGCTATGTGCAATGGTTTCAATGGTGCCGAGCCTAAGGGGCGCAGAAAATGTCTCAGCACTATCAAATAGCTTTAGCGCCTCATCACGCTGATGCAGTATGCGCTCAGCATGCAGAAAGAACTCGCGGCCACGCATGGTCGGCTGAACCGGACGCGCCGAGCGCTCAAGCAATAGCTCACCTACGGTGCTTTCCAAACGTGAAATACGCTCAGAAACAGAAGGCTGCGTGATATGTAAGCGTACCGCCGCCTTGCGAAAAGAGCCAAGCTTTACCGCCCATACAAAAGCGTCTAGCTCTTTGAAATCAAGCATACATTTGCCTAACCAATGGTTGCAGTAACATCGGCGGGTATTCCTACACAGCGCAGGTAACGCCGCGTGCAGTGCCGCCCCCTAGCGCAATGTGTCACTGGGTGAAATGGTCGCATTGCTATGTAACGCAATCTTAGGGCCAGCATGGTGGGATTACCCACTATTTTTCGCTGAACAGTGTCTAGCTGAACAGTGACGAGCTGACTCATGGCCGACGTTTGCATGTTTCACTCCTCAAAACGACTCACTGACCGCCGATTATTATTAGTGCTGCGGGTATTCGTTAGGGCTGGCGTGAGCGTTTTTTTTATAATCTTTTATCGAGTCGCTTTATTTATTTGATAATCGTATTCCCCCCTAGCGTCAACTATTTTTCCAATAAATAACAGCACGATAGGAATCACCGATACTAAGTATCGCTAAAAACGATTGGAACTTAACAGGATAGGTTCATATATTGGTTTTAAGACATCACACTGATAATCAAGCTAACTATTTACAACAGGTAGTCATAACAAACACTGTCAACCGCATCTTTAACAACAAATCCTTCAGTATTAGCACTCCGTTATTAAAAATAAGCGTTCTTGGCCAACGCTGCTAACTAACAACTCGCTGTTAACCAACAAGTGACTCTAATAAATTCAAAACAGGCTAGGAGACGATATGGCAACCCCACTGCTCAACTGTGACATGGGCGAAAGCTTCGGTAATTGGTCGATTGGCTTAGATGCCGATGTAATGCCTTACGTCGATTGTGCCAATATCGCCTGTGGCTATCATGCCTCAGACCCTCATGTAATGCGTCGCACGGTCGCCTTGGCCAGTCAGCATGGCGTACGTATTGGCGCCCACCCCGGTTACCCTGACTTAATGGGGTTTGGTCGTCGCTCTATGGCCTGCTCGCCCGCAGAAGTAGAGGATATGATGCTGTACCAGGTCGGTGCGCTGGCCGGAATTTGCCAAGCCGAAGGCGTGACGCTGAGCTACATAAAGCCCCATGGAGCGATGTATAACGACATGGCGGCGAATCTTGAGTTATTGGAAGGAGCCATGCGTGCGGTACGTGCTTATGATGCCGACCTTCCGCTGATGGTCATGGCAACTGCCGATCCGGAACCTCATCGTCAGTTGGCGAAAAAAATGGGCATTACCCTGTGGTTTGAAACGTTCGCTGACCGCGCTTATGAAGCGACCGGCCATCTCGCCTCTCGCCATCTGGCGGGTGCTGTCCACCACGACCAAGCCACTATCGTTGCGCAAGCCGTTGCGCTCGCCAAAGGCGAGGCGCTGACCGCCCGCGACGGTAGCGCGCTGCACCTACCCTGCGACACCCTGTGCGTGCACGGCGACAATCCTGAGTCGGTGGCTGCCGTGCGCGCGATTCGTGATGCCTTTACGGCGCTGGAGTCTGCGTGAAACTGCGTTTAGAAACGGCGGCCATGGACGCCGTAACGGTACGGCTGTTTGACACTATCGATGAATCCAATATGGCGTGGATCATCGCTGCCGATCAAACCCTGCGCGATGCGCTGGGCGAGGCACTCATTGACCTGATTCCTTCCTACACCACGCTGCTGGTGCACTATGACAGCCAGCAACTAACCTTTGGCCAAGTCGCTACGCTGATTCGCAGTGCCTTGCGCCACTTAACGCCTGCCGAATCGCAGGACGGCCAGTTGCATGAGATCCCCGTATGGTATGACGAAAGCGTTGGCCCTGAGCTTCCGCTGGTGGCAAAACGCGCAGGGCTCAGCGTTGGCTCTCTGATCGAGCGTCACTGCGACCATGATTACTGCGTTTTCGCGCTGGGCTTTGCCCCCGGCTACGGTTTTATGGGGTTGGTAGACGAAGGCATCGCCACGCCTCGCTTGAAAACACCCCGCCGCAAAGTCGCGGCAGGCAGTGTGGGCATTGCCGATCGACAAACGGCTATCTACCCGCTCCTTTCTCCAGGGGGATGGAATATTTTAGGTCGTACCGCCGTACCGCTATTTGAATACGCTAAGCGGGGCGAGCCCCTGTTGCGCCCTGGCGATAAGGTGCGCTTTAAAGCGATTGGCAAAGCAGAGTTTGAAGCAGCAGGAGGCGATACAACGCCGATGGAGGAGCGGCCATGAGCCAGGCAATGCTAACGGTTAAGCAGGCCGGACCACTGGCTCTGATTCAAGATTTAGGGCGGTTCGGCGTGGGTCATTTGGGAGTTACCCAGAGCGGTGCCGCCGACTGGATTTCATTTCGCTGGGCAAACTGGCTCATCGGTAACGCACCTGATAGCGCGGCACTGGAGATTGTTATGGGTGGCAACCTCAGCTTGGTTGCCAATGCCGAGGTACGTCTGGCGCTCACCGGGGCCGATCTTGGTGCCACCATCGATGGACAGCCATTAGCCACCAACACAAGCTTTCTGCTGCGTTCCGGTCAAACACTCATTTTCAGCCAGCCTCGGCGTGGCCTACGGGCCTATCTGGCGTTTCCTGGCGGATTAAACGCACCAACGATTCTGGGCAGCCGTTCCTGCACTGCCCGCGAGCAAATTGGCGGGCTCCGTGACGACGGCAAACCGCTACAAACCGGCGACCAGCTCACCTGGCAAGGTAACTCACCCGGCGAGCGCAGCTTGCCTGAAGGAACAGCCCCCGCCATGCCAGAAAAAAGCTGCCAACTCAGCATGGTGCTTGGCTCGCAAGCTTCAAATTTCGCCGGACGCAGCCTGTACAATGCTTTTAACCAGCCTTGGACAGTAGATAATCGCGCTGATCGCATGGGTGTTCGTCTCACTGGCCAGCCTCTGCATTGCACGCTCGGTGGCATTATTTCTGAAGGAATTCCCCTTGGCGCCGTGCAAATCCCACCCGACGGCCAGCCGATTGTGTTAATGAATGACCGCCAAACCATTGGCGGCTATCCACGCCTAGGTGCACTTACCCCGATGGCCTGTGCGCTGCTTGCTCAATGCGTACCGGGAACCGAGGTGCATTTGAGCCCTGTCAGTGCCAGCCAAGCGCAAATTGCCTATCGGAAGCAATTAAGCCATTGGCATTAAAAAACCCGCATCTCTCGATGCGGGTTAGAACAGGGAAGTTACTTAGAGCAAGCGTTGCTTTGACGTTTATGCAACGTCGAAGCGGTCCGCGTTCATCACTTTTGCCCAGGCAGCGACGAAGTCTTTGACAAACTTCTCGCCGTTATCATCCTGGGCATACACCTCTGCGTATGAGCGTAGCAGTGAGTTAGAACCAAACACTAGATCAACGCGAGAGGCTGTCCACTTAACCGCGCCCGTTTGACGGTCGCAAATCTCGTAAACATTATTGCCCACCGGCTTCCAGCTGTTGCCCATATCGGTCAGGTTGACAAAGAAGTCGTTGGTCAACTGACCTTCACGGTTAGTGAACACACCGTGCTTGGTACCACCATAGTTGGTGCCCAGCACACGCATTCCACCTAACAGCACGGTCATCTCCGGTGCGGTGAGCCCCATCAACTGGGCACGATCCAGCAGCATTTCTTCGGGTTTGACGATGTAGTCTTTCTTCTGCCAGTTACGGAAGCCATCGGCAAGTGGCTCTAAAGGCTCAAAAGAATCTACGTCAGTCATCTCATCAGTGGCATCACCACGGCCTTTGAGGAACGGCACACGCACATCAAAGCCCGCTGCTTTGGCCGCTTTTTCAATACCCACGCTACCCGCTAAGACAATCACATCGGCAATGCTGGCCCCCGTATCAACAGAGATCTGCTCGTATACGTTAAGCACATCGGCAAGACGCGCTGGCTCATTGCCTTGCCAATCTTTCTGGGGAGCCAAACGAATGCGCGCACCGTTAGCACCACCGCGCATGTCGGAACCACGGTAAGTGCGCGCGCTATCCCACGCGGTGCTGACCATGTCGCTAATGCTTAAGCCGCTCTCAGCAATTTTCTGCTTAACCACTTCTTCGCAGTAATCGGTGCTACCTGCAGGCACAGGATCTTGCCAGATAAGGTCTTCAGCCGGCACTTCTGGGCCGATATAGCGTGCTTTCGGGCCTAGATCACGGTGCGTTAGCTTAAACCACGCTTTAGCGAAGGTTTGCTTGAAATACTCCGGATCGGCCATGAATTTTTCGCAAATGGCACGGTACGTCGGGTCCATCTTCATCGCCATATCCGCATCGGTCATGATCGGATTGTGACGCACAGAGGGGTCGGTTGCATCAACCGGCTTATCCTCTTCTTTAATGTCGATAGGCTCCCACTGATGAGCACCAGCAGGACTTTTCTTCAGCTCCCACTCGTAGCCAAACAGCAGGTCAAAGTAGCCCATATCGAACTTAGTTGGGTTGGTGGTCCAAGCGCCTTCAATACCCGACGTCACGGCATTGCTTGCTTTGCCATCCATGGTCGGGTTGCCCCAGCCAAAGCCCTGGTTCTCAACGTCAGACGCTTCAGGCTCAGCGCTCAATGCAGCGGCATCACCATTACCATGACACTTACCCACGGTATGGCCACCCGCTGTAAGTGCGGCTGTTTCTTCATCGTTCATCGCCATACGGGCGAACGTTAGTCGCACGTGCTCTGCCGTCTTCAACGGATCTGGCTGGCCATTTACCCCTTCCGGGTTAACGTAAATAAGCCCCATTTGTACCGCTGCAAGCGGGTTTTCCATGGTATCTGGCTTATTGACATCAGCGTAGCGCTCATCAGAAGGCGCTAACCACTCTTTTTCAGCCCCCCAATAAATGTCTTTCTCTGGGTGCCAGATGTCTTCGCGACCAAACGAGAAACCGTAAGCGGGCAGCCCCATAGATTCGTAGGCAACCGTACCCGCAAGAATTATTAGGTCGGCCCAGCTGATTTTATTGCCATACTTCTTCTTCACTGGCCACAGCAAACGGCGCGCCTTATCAAGGCTTACGTTATCCGGCCAGGAGTTGAGCGGTGCAAAACGCTGGTTACCGGTACCACCGCCACCACGGCCATCGGCAATGCGGTAAGTTCCGGCAGAGTGCCATGCCATGCGGATCATCAGGCCACCGTAGTGGCCCCAGTCGGCTGGCCACCATGCTTGGCTGTCAGTCATCAAGGCATGAACATCTTGCTTGAGGGCGTCAAAATCGAGTTTTTTGACCTCTTCCCGATAGTCAAAGTCAGGATCCATCGGGTTAGTTTTACGATCATGCTGGTGCAGAATGTCTAGGTTCAACGCCTCTGGCCACCAATCTTTGTTGGAGGTGCCAGTAGACGTATTACCACCATGCATTACAGGACATTTGCCACTCATGTTTCTCTCCCCTTCTTGCTCTTTGCCTTGGACTCGCCAAGGAAACAGATGATCGACATCTCATATTGCTGTCTACAGTGTAGGTAATCAGCAAGCATTGCGTTGATATGTACTGTTTTAAAGCACCTCATCGATAGCCACAATTTGTAATAAACCAATAGATCGATAGTTATTTATTATTAAACTAGCTATTTCTTAGTCAATACAAACTTAGTCAATAAAAACTTAGCCAATAAAAAAGGCAGGACGTCAGACGCCCTGCCCGTACCACTATCATGATAGTAGCGTTTTCTTACCTTTACTCCACCATTGGCAACAGTGCGTTCAAGCTATCCCGCGCATCGCCGTAGAACATGCGCGTGTTCTCTTTGAAGAATAGCGGGTTTTCAATGCCAGAGTAGCCCGTGCCCTGACCACGCTTGCTGACAAACACCTGCTTGGCTTCCCAAACCTTCAATACCGGCATACCGGCGATAGGACTATTGGGATCTTCCTCGGCCGCTGGGTTTACGATGTCGTTGGAGCCGATCACGATCACCACATCCGTACTTGAGAAATCGTCGTTAATCTCGTCCATTTCCAGCACGATATCGTAAGGCACTTTGGCTTCAGCCAGCAGCACGTTCATGTGCCCAGGTAGACGCCCTGCCACCGGATGAATACCAAAACGTACGGTCTTACCCGATGCCCGCAGCTTGCGTACTAGATCGCTCACCGCACTTTGTGCTTGAGCCACCGCCATGCCATATCCCGGCACGATAATCACGCTGTCAGCATCGTTTAAGGCACTCGCTACGCCACTCGCATCAATCGCGACCTGCTCGCCCTCAATTTCAGCCGCTGGCCCTTGAGCACCACCGAAGCCGCCCAAAATCACGTTAACGAAGTTGCGGTTCATCGCCTTACACATAATGTAAGACAGGATCGCCCCTGAGGACCCCACCAGTGCGCCGGTAACAATCAATAGATCATTAGACAGCGTGAAACCAATCGCCGCCGCTGCCCAGCCGGAGTAGCTGTTCAACATCGATACCACCACCGGCATATCCGCACCGCCAATGCCCATAATCAGGTGATAGCCAATAAAGAATGACAACGCTGCCAGCACGATCAGTGTCCAGAAACCTGCGCCGTTGAGGTAAAGAATCGCGAGCAGCAATGAAAGCGCCGCAGCACCGGCATTGAGCATATGCCCACCCGGCAGTTGGCGAGGCTTGCCATCCACCTTACCCGCCAGCTTACCAAACGCAATCACCGAGCCGGTAAAGGTCACCGCACCGATGAAAATCGCGAACACCACCTCAATCTGCAAAAAGGTCAGCTCAGCAGGAGCCTTCGTGGCCACCAATGCGGCAAACGCAGAAAACTCTTGCATCGCGCCATCGGCCGCTTGTGCTGCCAACACCCGGCGGCGCTCTAAATCTGCGCTCCAGGCAACAAAGACCGCTGCCAAACCCACAAAACTATGTAGTGCCGCTACCAACTGAGGCATTTCGGTCATTTCGACCTTGCCTGCGACATAAGCACCAATCCCAGCACCGATTAACATCGCCGGAACCAGCCACCAGTAGCCGCCAATACCTGGCCCGAGGGAGGTAAAGAACACCGCTACGGCCATGCCCACAATGCCGTACCACACGGCACGCTTGGCTTTTTCCTGATTACTCAAGCCGCCTAGCGATAAAATAAATAGCACACTTGCCGCAATTGCCGCGGCAGATACGAATCCTTGTCCTAACATCTCGTTTCTCCGCCGCTTAGGATTTTTGGAACATGGCAAGCATCCGGCGTGTCACCAGGAAGCCACCCACGATATTAATCGACGCAATCAGTACCGAAATGGCCGCCAGCACGATAACGACGCCACTGCCTGAACCGATTTGCAAAATTGCCCCTAAAATAATGATGCCGGAGATGGCATTAGTGACCGCCATTAAAGGCGTGTGCAGCGAATGACTCACCTTCCAAATCACCTGGAAGCCAATGAAACACGCCAACACAAACACAATGAAGTGCTGCATAAATGAGGCAGGGGCTATTTGACCCAGCAACAGCATCAACGCGCCACCAACGGCGAGTAAGCCAGCTTGTCGCTTGGTTTGCGCTTTGAAGGCGGCCAGTTCAGTAGCCTTCTTCTCTTCAGGCGTCGGTTCTTTCTCTTTTTTCTTTGGCTTCGCCGCGGCAATGGCCTTTACTTTGGGCGGCGGCGGCGGGAAGGTGATTTCGCCCTGGTGCGTGACCGTAGCGCCGCGAATGACATCGTCTTCCATGTTGTGATGGATGACGCCGTCTTTCTCAGGCGTGAGGTCGGCTAGCATATGGCGAATATTGGTGGCGTAAAGCAGCGACGCTTGGGTGGCCATGCGTGAGGGGAAGTCGGTATAGCCGACCACCACTACGCCGTTATCAGATACCACTCGTTCGTCCGGCTTGGTTAAATCGCAGTTACCGCCTTTTTCAGCGGCTAAGTCGACAATCACCGAGCCAGGCTTCATGGCTGCCACCATATCTTCCAGCCACAGCTTTGGTGCAGGCCTGCCAGGAATCAGCGCCGTGGTGATGACAATGTCGACATCCGGCGCTTGTTCGCGGAAACACTCCAGCTGCTTCTCACGAAACTCTGGGCTAGAGGGAGAGGCATAGCCACCGCTTTCTGAACCGTCCTGACTATCTTCAAAATCGAGAAACAGGAATTCAGCGCCCATGGATTCAATCTGCTCGGACACCTCTGGGCGCACATCAAACGCACGCACCACAGCGCCAAGGCTAGCCGCAGTACCAATCGCCGACAAGCCCGCCACACCTGCGCCGATCACCAATACTTTGGCAGGGGGAACTTTACCGGCGGCGGTTACCTGGCCAGTAAAGAAGCGGCCAAAGTTATTGCCCGCCTCAATCACCGCACGGTAGCCCGCGATATTGGCCATTGAGGAGAGCGCATCCATTTTCTGCGCTCTGGAAATACGTGGCACCATGTCCATCGCAATAACAGACGCGCCCTGAGCTTTACAGGTTTCCAACAGTGCTTCGTTTTGTGCTGGCCAGAAGAACGCAATCAGCGTCAGGCCTTCGCGCAAATAGTGAGCCTCAGTTTCCGAAGGTTCACGGACTTTAATCACCACGTCCGCATCACGCCACAGCGCTTCCGCGCTTTCCACAACGCTGACACCCGCATCGCGATACGTGTCGTCATTAAAGCCCGCGGCAGCCCCTGCGCCGGCTTCCACCAAGCACTCATGGCCTAGCTTCTGAAGCTGTTTTGCGCTCTCAGGAGTAAGCGCTACACGCGCTTCTCCTTGAGCTGTCTCTTTCGGTGCGCCTATTTTCACACGCTTTCTCCCTTGGTTAGCCCATTTCCAGCGTCATTACCAAAACAATCACGTTTTCACCCTTGGTTATTGGACGCTGGGCATTATTACTGACATGCGTCTTCGCGCCAGATAGCAGTTTAGGATCTAACGCGGCGACTGCCAGTTACTATTCAACCTTCGATTCAATTGGGTTGTTTAACTACAACACTACCCTTTTTAACAACGATTCCCCACCAAAAGTTAGAGAAAACTACTTCCAAAGTACCGCATTCAATTCGCCCTACCAGTGATTAACTGTAGTAGTGGGCATGGCAATAATGATTAACCGCCAAAAACGACCACAGCAGTACTTGTAACGACATTTGTAATGACATTCTCAACAACAAGCTTAACAACGCAGGAGAGTCACTTATGTGGACTAAACCAACGTATCAAGACATGCGCCTTGGCTTTGAAGTAACGCTGTATATCTCTACTCGCTAATCTCTAGCTACTGAGCCACGGCCCCTGCCTGCCTTATTGGGTTGATATCAGGCAGGGGCTTTCAGCCAGGATTCATAGCACACCCACAGCACTAACGTAGGAGGCCAGTCTATGCATATTTTAGTTCTTGGGGCTGCCGCAGGTGGCGGTTTTCCCCAATGGAATTGCAACTGCCCTAACTGCTACCACGCTCGCCTGGGCAGTGCAGATCATCAATCTCGCAGCCAGTCATCGATTGCGTTAAGTGTGGATGGCAAGCAGTGGTTGCTATGCAATGCGTCCCCTGACATTCGCGCTCAGCTCAATGCCAACCCGGAATTATGGCCAAGTGAGCTGCGTGGCAGCGGTATTCGTGGCGTGCTACTGGTAGATGCTCAAATCGACCATGTCACCGGGCTACTCTCCCTAAGAGAAGGCTGTCCATTAGAGGTGTGGTGCACGCCTAATGTGCATCGCGATTTATCGACTGGTTTTCCGCTATTCCCGATGCTGGAACACTGGGGCGGACTACACTGGCAGCCGATTGACTTGGAAGATCATCAGGAAGTTGTCGAGTTTTCGATTCCCTTTCTGCCAGATATCGCGCTCACCGCCTTTGCGCTACACAGCAATGCCCCACCTTACTCACCGCGGCGCGGCGCGCCTTCCTGCGGCGATAATTTAGGCCTGTACGTTGTTGACCGCAACAACGGCAAGTCGCTGTGCTACGCCCCTGGGCTTGGCAACCCGACACCGCTGGCAATGCGTTTCTTAAACGCCGCAGATGTGGTGATGGTGGATGGCACCCTGTGGGAAGACGACGAAATGCAGGCACTTGGCGTTGGCACCTCCACAGGCCAACAGATGGGTCACCTCGCGCTCAATGGCAGCGGTGGTATGTGTGCGCTATTGAACGAACTCCCCAGCAGCACGCGGCGCATTTTGATTCATATCAACAACACCAACCCGATTTTGGACGGCGCTAGCGATGCAGCGAAAACATTGCAGGCCGCAGGCATCGAAACAGCTTACGACGGAATGAAACTGACGTTTTAGGTTGACTTCCACAGACCTTGAACACTCTCTTATCTTAGAATTATTGAGTATTAATCTATTAACATCCAGACCTAAATCTTAGATTAAAAAAGCACTAGGTTAGTAGAATTTAAAAGATAGTAGATCGATAAAAGGTGCAAAAAAAGGCCCTGATAAAATCAAACCAAAATAAGCATATAACTTTATAAAATAATTCAAACAGAGCGAGCTATAACCAAAAAACCTGTTTCATTAAACAAATCCTATGCATAAAAAATGGTTAAAAATAAAAACCATGTAAATCAGCAACAAATACATTAGATATTAAAAAAATAACCAGGAAATCGACTATGGCGATGACAGCGATAATGCCCAGTGCTTCTGCCACCCCGCTCAGTCGGGAGGCGTTCCGTGAAGTGCTAATGGGTAAAGGGCAGTACTACCATCTTAATCACCCCTTTCAACAGGCGATGGCCAACGGCGAGCTTACCCAGGAACAACTTCAAGGTTGGGTAGCTAATCGCTTTTACTACCAGTTGATGATTCCCCAAAAAGACGCCGCGCTGCTGGCTAACTGCCCAGATGCCGCTACCCGCAGGCGATGGGTGCAACGCCTGCTTGACCACGACGGCCACGACGGAGATGAAGGCGGGATTGAAGCCTGGTTAGCCCTAGGTGAAGCCGTAGGGCTACACCGTCATACACTGCTTTCTCAGGAGCGTGTGCTACCTGGCGTGCGCTTTGCGGTAGATGCTTACCGCCACTTTGTCGCTCGAGCCTCCTGGCAGGAAGCTGCGATCTCATCGCTTACCGAGCTATTTGCGCCGCTTGCCCACCAAAACCGCCTGGACACCTGGCCTCAGCACTACCCGTGGATTAACGAGCAAGGCTATCGCTATTTTCGGAAGCGGCTCAGCGAAGCCCGTCGAGACGTCGAGCACGGCCTGGAAATCGCTTTAGGCGTGTGTACCACGGTGGCGCTGCAGCAGCGCGCGCTGGATATTCTGCAATTTAAGCTCGATGTGCTCTGGAGCATGTTGGATGCCATGACCATGGCCTATCAGCTAGACCGCCCGCCTTACCACACCGTCACCCGCGAAGCGGTGTATCACCGTGGGCTTGAGCACTCACTTTACTAGGCAATGATCGACTAGCGTTGGGGAATTCACCATGTCACAGCAACTCGTCATATCACATCAAGATATTTACCAGCTGCGACGCGGTTGGCGCTTACAGTGGGAAGCCATTCAAGGCTGCCACGTCATTCTTTATCCCGAAGGCATGGTCAAGCTCAGCGCGACTGCCGGTGCGATTCTTGAGCAGGTTGATGGCCACCACTCCATCGCCGATATTATCGCCACCCTACAGCAGCGCTACCCAGGCGCGGAGTCCTTAGCAGACGATGTCGTGCAGTTTATCGAGGAAGCCCGCGGTAACGGCTGGCTAGCCGTGAAGGAGGTTCATTGTGGTTAATAAAACGACCTCACCGCCCTTATGGCTGCTGGCGGAACTCACCTACCGCTGCCCACTGCAGTGCGCTTACTGCTCTAACCCGTTGGAATTTACCCGTTACCAAAACGAGCTGGATACCGACGCGTGGTTTAGCGTGCTGCGCCAAGCCAGGGCGATGGGGGCGGCACAGCTTGGTTTTTCTGGCGGCGAACCGCTGATTCGTCAAGACCTGGAAGCGCTGGTAAGCGAAGCACGCCAGCTAGGCTTTTATACTAACCTGCTGACCTCCGGCGTGGGCCTCACTGCCCAACGGGTAAACGCCTTGGCTGAAGCGGGCCTGGATCATATCCAGATTAGCCTGCAAGCCGCCGACCCCGAACTTGCTCAGGCGCTGGCAGGCTCTGCCAAGGCCCATGCCAACAAGTTGGCAATGGCCAAAGCGGTCAAAGCTGCTGGCTACCCCATGGTATTAAACGTAGTGCTACATCGGCACAATATCGATCAAATTGGCGACCTGATTGCCCTCTGCGATGAGCTAGGCGCGGATGCGGTTGAACTGGCCAACTGCCAGTATTACGGCTGGGCGTTTTTGAACCGACAGGCGTTAATGCCTACCCGTGAACAGCTGGTACGTGCCGAAGCAGAAACCAATCGCTGGCGTGAAACACTCGCAGCACGTGGCCGCGATATGTCATTACTATTTGTGGTGCCAGACTACTTTGAGCAAGCGCCTAAAGCGTGCATGGGTGGTTGGGGCAGTATCTTTATGACCGTTGCCCCAGATGGCGCCGTGTTGCCCTGCCACAGCGCCAGGGAGCTACCAATGGCGTTTCCGAACGTCAAAGAGACGTCGCTGCAAGACATTTGGTACCAAAGCGATGCGTTCAACCGTTTTCGCGGCACCCAGTGGATGCCTGCGCTCTGCCAACAGTGCGACGATCGCGATAAAGACCATGGCGGCTGCCGTTGCCAAGCCTATTTATTAACCGGCGATATGAACGCTACCGACCCTGTATGCCAGCACTCTCCCCAGCATGGGTTGTTAGAGAGCCTAATCGCAGAAAACAGCCACAACACACCCGATCAAGCGACGCTGATTCCCCGCAATGCCCGCCAGTCAAAGCAGTTGCAGGGTCAGGCTGAAATTCAAAGCGGCTTGAGACAGAGTGGCTTGGCAGCGCCTTCGCCCCGCCAACCACTTGAGCTGATTTACCGGCAATAAGCCTGTTTATCCGTAATAAATCTATTGATTAGTAATCAACCTGGCTATCAGCAACAAACCGATTAAGGCTCGCAGGTAGCTCGCTCAGCATGAGCGGGCAGCTGCGGGCAAACGGCTGCTAACGAATGTCCGCTCGCTTGCCAGCCATCCACCCCATTGGGGTACCAATAGAGCTCTTCATAACCCATTGCCTCGGCGCGCCGGGCAGCGTTCCAGGAAAGCCAGCAGTCAGCCCGGCAGAAGAATACTAGCGGCGCGGCTTCAGCGCGCTCACGCTGCGCATTCAGTGCTGTGGTGAAATAATCAACCCACTCCTCTTCCAAACTAGCCGCGCCTACGTTGGGCAGCCACATGCTGCCTGGGATCGTTAAGTGCGCACTATCCTGCAGAAAAAGGCCGTTATGCCAGGGCAGCGCGTAGACATCCACCAGAATCACTGGCGGTGACTCCAGCAGCGCTTGAAAAGCATGGTCATCTAACGTGGTCACCCCTGGAAGCGGTGCGGTAACAGGCGCTTTAAAAGGCGGCAAGCGGTAGCCTTCTTGGTTAAATACCGCTGAGGGCGCTTCAGCGTGTACCGCTCCACTGAATACACCCGCTGCCCACACCACACAGAGCATATAGCGGCGCACAGAGTGCGCCGAAGGTTGTGTCGACATGGTGACATTACTCCCAATCAAACGGGCAGCCGGTACAACCCTCCATTTGGGCCATTTGGAAGTTGCCGTAGTGGATGCGTGCACCGGTCATATCAGCATCATTGAGCCGCGTGATGTTCATTTTTGCTTCTTGCAGATTAGCATCGCGCAGGTCCGCACCGATCAGGTTGACCTTATTCATCCAGGCCATTTCCAGATTGCTGCCCATCAACGTCGCTCCTTGCATGCTGGCCCCGGAAAGCCGGGCAAACTCAAGGTTAGCGCCGGTCAAATCGGCATAATCAAATGTCGCGCCCTGGGCATAAATACTCCAGCTATCCAATCCAACCAAACTGGCATGGGAAAGATCGGCGCCGCGTAAATGCGTGTTGGGCATGCGTGCACGATTGAGGTTGGCATGTCTCAGCGATGCGCCTTCAAAATCAACGCTGCGTAGGTTGCTGTGGCGGAAATCCGAGCCTTCTAGGTTACTGCCCGCAAAGTTAGCGCCCTGTAGATCCAAATTGGAAAAGTCGCCGCCGGATAAATCCATATTGGCGCACTGAGTACCTGGCACCAACTCACAGCCGTTATGCACTGGCGGTTGATACTCTTCAACATAATCGTCGGCGACAACGCTGCCTATCGCGCTAAGGCAGAGAAAAACCGCCGTTGTTTGGCGGCTCCATAAAGACAGAGCATTGCGAGTTATCATTGTTATTCTCTCCATTACCGTTAATGTTATTCAAAAAAGGGCGGCAGAAGCCGCCCAAGAGGGGTCGATAACTTAACGGTTAGCCAAGTCTTGAACGAAAGATGGCAGCTTAAAGACCCAGAACGAACCGCCCTGAGCAATCGGCCGCGTCAGTTCAGCCATATCACCGCCCCAAAGAGGAACCGCGCCGCCATAACCGGCAGTAACACCAATGTACTGTTCACCATCCATTTCCCAAGTTACCGGTGGTGAAATGATGCCGGTGCCTACCTGGAACTTCCAAAGCTCTTCACCGGTTTCTGCATGGAATGCTTTTAAGTAGCCATCGCCAGTACCGGTAAACACCAGATCACCGTGGGTAGCTAGCACGCCTGCCCACAGCGGCATAGGCTCTTTATGCTCCCAAGCGTACTCACCGGTGACCGGATCAACAGCGCGTAGAATACCGACGTGGTCGTCGTACATACGCTTAATGCGGAAGCCCATACCCAGGTAAGCTGCGCCTTCCACGTACTCAACTTCCTCGGTCCAGTAATCTTCTTTCCAGTGGTTACCCGGTACGTAGAACAGGCCTGTGTCTTCGCTGTAAGCCATTGGGTTCCAGTTTTTACCACCAAGGAAAGGTGGTGAAACTTCAACAGGCTCAGAACGGGTTTGTCCCTCTTCCAAGCGCGGTGGGCGCTGGCCTTCAGCCTCAACCGGGCGACCGGTTTCCAGGTCAATATGGGTAGCCCAGGTAATGTTATCGACAAACGGGAAGGCGTTGATGAGCTCGCCGTTGGTGCGGTCAGTGACATAGAAGAAGCCATTACGGTCAGCGTGGGCTCCTGCATTCACCGTTCGGCCATTCTCATCTTCGTACTCAAACAAGACGATTTCGTTATTGCCTGAGAAGTCCCAGGTGTCGTTGGGCGTGTGCTGATAGAACCACTTCACTTCGCCAGTCGAAGGGTCGATCCCTAGCTGGCCAGAGGTGTAAAGGCTGTCGTAGTCAGACGGGTCGCCGTCTTCCGAGGTGCGTGCCCAGCCATTCCAGGGAGCAGGATTACCGGCACCAATGATGATGGTATTGGTATCAGGGTCGAAACTGGCGCTCTGCCACGGCGCACCGCCACCTTGGCTCCAGGCTTGTACTTTGCCGGTTTCGCTGTCTGGGTCATCGGGCCAGGAGGGCGCGCTAGCATCACCCGTTGGGGTACTCTCTTCACCGTTCAGACGCCCCATATGGCCTTCAACAAAGGGCCGCATCCAAATCTCTTCACCGGTATCAGGGTCACGGGCATACAGCTTACCCACAATGCCGAACTCATCTCCCGAAGAGCCATGAATCAGCAACACGCGACCTGTTTCGCTATCTTCTACAATCGTTGGCGCACCGGTCATGGTGTAGCCCGCGCGGTGGTCACCAAAGCGCTCGCGCCACACCACCTCACCGGTGTCTTTGTTCAGCGCCACGATGCCAGCATCCAGCGTGCCGAAGAATACCTTATCGCCGTAAATGGCCGCACCGCGGTTCACTACGTCACAGCAGGGGCGAATATCGCTGGGCAGGCGATGGTTGTATGACCACAGCCGCTGGCCAGTGCGCGCATCAATAGCAAAAATACGTGAATAGGAGCCAGTGACATAAATAACGCCTTCATGAATCAGCGCCTGAGACTCCTGGCCACGCTGCATTTCATCGCCAAACGAGTGAGACCACGCTGGGGTCAGCATCTCGACGTTATCTGCGTTAATTTGATTAAGCGGGCTATAGCGCTGTGCTTTCACGCCCATGCCGTACATCAACACCGTTTCAGTGTTGTTATGGTCATTGAGAATATCGTCCCAGGTCACCTCGCTGGCGTGGACTGTCAGCGCAATGCCCCCGACGCCTAAGGCAGAAGCGTAAGCAACGGCGGCGGTGAGTGTACGCAGGCGAAAGGGCCACGAAATTTTGCGGGCTGACGTGTTGTTATTGATAGCGTATGTCATGGGTTTTCCATCCGAGTAATGATCACAATGCAATGGCTGCAAAGCGGCCAAGCTGCTGCTTGCGTGGTGCCAGCAAGACTAAGTCCAGCTTAGAAGCTCGGATAACAAACCAATCTACCCCTCCAGTCGCGTTCTCATCCTGATTTAGCACTACTTCCAAAGGAGGAGCCTAGCGATGCCTAAGGTGCTATAGGTTCGGAAGGCCTGCCTGCCTAAGCTCACTCAAGTGACGATACATTGATCCTCTGAGGAGCATTTCCCATGACTATTACAAAAACCGTACTGACAAAAACAACCTCCGCAAAACTGCCCTTACGCCTCAGCAGCCAAGTGGGTGCTATCGCCCTTGCCGCGTTGCTGGCTTCGCCGCTGGCCTGGTCTCACGGCAGCGTGACCCCTCAAGCCGTTGATATTAAAGACCTCGAGCGCTTAGGCGACGAATGGCGGGAAGAGAACCCCTACCGGGATCATCCCCAGCAAGAGCTCGCCATCGATATTGGTGCCCGCGCTTACAACAGCAACTGTGCCGCTTGCCACGGGCTAGAAGCGAAATCCGGCGGCATCGCTCCCGACCTGCGCGAGTTGGAAAACGGCGCATGGGGCGATGAGTGGTTCAAAGAGCTGGTCACCAATGGCGCCGAGCGCAACGGCCGTGTGCTAATGCCGCGCATGTCCGATTACGTTAGCCAAGAAGGGCTGTGGGCCATTCGCACATGGTTGGAAACGGTCAGTATGGAAACGACTGGACAATAATCCCAACGCTGGGAGGCACCATGGCAACCCTAAACCCTATCATCACGTTACAACGTATCGCCGCGGCGTTCGCCGCACCCCTTACCCCCGCACTCGCGGTGCTTTTCTGGCTACTGCTCGCGCTGCCGACCACCGCGTTGGCCACAGCGAGCACAGCTGAACAGGATCCGCTTAACTCCTTTATGTGGCCTGTGTACCGCGAGCGCTTTCTGGGCGATGCCCCCGTGGTGTTTGATGAGCGCGTCACCGTTAGCGCGCCGGGGTTCGCCGAAGACTCAGGACAAGTACCCATTTCGCTAGATGCCAGCGCCTTAGAAGCCAGCGGCGAGCCAATCACTGACATTATTGCCTGGGTGGATCTCAACCCGATTCCCCGCCTGTTCCACTACTCCCCGATGAGCCATGGCATAGCCAAGCTATCGTTAAATATTCGCTTGGAACAAGCCTCCGCAGTGCGTGTAGCAGTGAAACAGGGGGATACCTGGCATGTGGGTGGCACCTACATTGAAGCGGAAGGCGGTGGCTGCACCACCCCCGGTATTGCCAGCGCTGACACCGACTGGGAAACCACCTTCGGCGAGCTCCAGGGTCGGCTGTTTGCCAATGAGGACGAACAGCGCCTGCGGGTGCGCCTTTCTCACCCCATGGACAGCGGCTTAATCCCCAGCCAGCCCGCCTTTTATGTGCAGTCGTTTGAACTGTTGGATCAGCAGGGCCAGCAAGTGGCCGCCCTGGATATCGATGCATCGGTGAGCGCCAACCCCACCTTAGGGCTGCATATGCGCCCCTCTCCAGGCGGTTATGTGATTGGCGCGCGGGATAACAACGGCAACCGCTTTTCTATTGGTCTGCAGCCATGAAAGCCGGTTTTCTGGCCACCTTCAGTACACTGCTGATCACGCCGCTGGCAGCCAGCGAACCGGTGATGTTCTGCGAACGTCCGCTAACCGCCCAACCGATCGCGGAAAACACCTGGATGGTGGAAGGTGTAAAAGAGGAGCTCTCCACCAGCAACTGCGGCCATATAGGCAACCAAGCGTTTATTGCTACGCCCAGTGGTGTCATCCTTATCGACAGCGGCAGCAGCCCACACTTTGGCGAAGCACTCAAAACACTCATTGCTCAGCACACCGCTCAACCCGTTCGCTGGGTGTTGAATACCCATCACCACCCTGACCACTTTTTTGGTAATGCCGCCTTCGACGAGGCACAGCACCTCACCCTAGCCAGCACTCGTGCGTTGATGGCTCGCGACCGGGACGCACTGATCGATAACGTAGCGCGGCTGACCGGGCACAGTTTGGAGCACTCGTCTATTGCCCTACCCAAGGTGATCGAGGCAGGCGAGATAACCCTTGGCAACTACCCGCTCACGCTTTTCGCCATGAGCGGCCATAGCGGTGGTGACCTGGTGATTATGGACCATGCCACCGACGTGCTGTTTTTAGGCGACATAGGCTTCTACCAACGTGCTGCTGCCACTGCTCACAGCCCAAGCCTGCAACAGTGGCTGGAAGAACTGAATGATCTGCGCGCGCTCAACGCCAGTATCGCAGTACCGGGTCATGGCCCCAGTGCGCCGCCCGAAACGATCATTGGCCAAACCACGCATTACCTGGAATGGCTGGACCAACGTCTCAGTGATGTGGCTAGCGAAGGGCTAGGTGCCAATCATGCCTTGGCCGTTGAGATTCCCAGCATGTTTAGCACCATGGCACTCAGCGAATATGAGTTCACCCGCAGCGTAATGCAGCTTTACCCACACTACGAAGCACGGTTGCTGTGGGGCGCCCCACACTAAGGAGCACGCCTATGCTGCTTACCCTGGCAGATGCCGCCGAGCCCACTGACACCTTGGCCGAGTTACACAGCGACGCCCAAGCTGTTTACTGGCTGGCTCGTTGCCCGCAAACGGGCGGCATGCAACTTTGGCAGTGGCGCGCCGACAGCAACGAGCCGCCGCGCTGTGTAATAGAAGAGGCGGTGGGTAGCCGCGTGAATCAGTACGGCGGCGGCAGCTACACGCCCCTGCTAGGGGGCGTCGTATGGGTGCGCCAGTACGATCAAGCCATCATGCAGCTCGACCACCACGGTGCAAGCTACTGCTGGCAACAGCGCCCACAAACAGCCTACGGTGGGCTGTGCGCCGACCCTAAGCGCCAGCGGGTGATTGCGGTAGAAGAGGATTATCAAGGTCAACGGCTGGTCGCCATTACTGACACCAGCAGAACTTACAAGAACAGGCAAGTGCTGGTTGAAGGCGCTGACTTCTACGGCGCAGCGGTATTAAGCGATGACGGCAACTACCTCGCCTGGGTCAGTTGGTCGTTGCCACACATGCCTTGGCAACACAGCCAGCTACATCTCGCGCGGGTGACCAGCACAGGTCAGCTTGAAATATTTGAGCACTGGGATTTCGGTGCAGCGATTAGCCAGCCACAGTTTGGCCCTCGCAACGCGCTAATTTGCATGAGCGATCACGCTGGCTGGTGGCAACCCTGGCAGGTAAACCTGGCTACCCCTGTGTGCCTGAGCAGTGCCCCGGTTGACCACATCACCACACCGTGGCAGTTGGGTGAGCGCCAACACGTATGGCGAGACAATCGGCAGGTATACTGCCAACTGCACCAGGGGGCAGCTCAGCTTTATCGCCGTTGCGGCGAGCAGGTGGAAGCACTGCTACCAGACCCCGGCCGCGTGGCAAGCATCACGCTAGCAAGGCACGGTGACTACGCCATTGTGCAAAGCGCTACCAGCGGCGCCCAGCTTATACGCTTCAACAAAAATGGTTCGCGTAACCGTCTAGTAGGTAAGGTCGAGGGTAACGTAACGCAAAACCTAGTGACTGAAAATTCCGCCACCGCACAATGGCTGGAAACCCCTGTTGGCAACGAAGGCGAAACGGTTCACGGCTTTTTCTACTCAGCCTTAGCCAACCGCGCTGCGCCGCTGATTGTGCGCGTTCATGGCGGGCCCACCGCCGCCGCCTACCCTATTTATGACCCGCTAGTAGCCTACTGGCAGCAACAGGGCTTTCACGTTTTAGATATCAACCCTCGTGGCAGCGGCAATTTTGGCCGCCGCTATCGAGAATGTTTAGCCGGCCAGTGGGGGATCAGCGATACTGAGGATGTCATCGCCTTGGTCAATGCCGCCTGCACACGCTTTGCGATCGATACAGCGCGCTGCTTTATTCGTGGCCAAAGCGCTGGCGGGTTTACCGCCCTTAATGCCTTGGCGGCCACTCCGCTATTTGCTGCGGCCACTAGCCTATACGGGGTAACCAATGCATTAACATTAGCGGCAAAAACACACCGCTTTGAATCCGGTTACCTGGGCTGGCTAATCGGAGACGAACCCCAGCTCGACCAGCGCAGCCCTACCTACCACGTCACCCGTTGCCAGCGCCCATTACGGGCACTGTTTATCCAGGGTGGCAAAGACGCCGTAGTCGTGCCAGAACAAACTCATGCCATGGCGCGGCATATCGAACTCCACGGTGGCGAGGCACAAACACTGCTGTTTGATAACGAATACCATGGCATTCGCCACCCCAAAGCTCGCCAAACCATGCTGGCCCGCGAGCTAGCCTTTTATCAATCTAGCCACCTAACGACAGCACCAAGGTCGTAGCGCAACAATCCCTTAAGGTGCTTAAGATAATGGTTAACAACGATAAACGAGACCGCCCATGACTTCGCCGCTCACACAACTTCGCAAGTTTGTCGCTCCTGAAATTATTTTTGGCGACGGAGCACGCCACGCGGCAGGCAACTACGTCACGACGTTCGGGGCAGAAAAAGTGCTCCTGGTCTCCGACCCTGGCGTGCTGCTGGCGGGTTGGGTCGCCGATATTGAAGCCAAGCTGCTGGAAGCCAATATTGCCGTTGAGCGCTTTACCGCCGTATCACCCAACCCACGGGTCGATGAAATTATGGCCGGTGCCGAGCTCTACCGTGAAACCGGCTGCAAGGCAATTGTGGCAGTGGGCGGCGGCAGCCCCATGGACTGTGCCAAAGGGATCGGCATCGTCACCGCCCACGGCGGACATATTCTTGATTTCGAAGGTGTGGATACGATTCGCGTGCCCATTCCGCCGCTAATTTTCATTCCCTCAACAGCGGGCACATCGGCGGACATTTCCCAGTTTGCGATTATTTCCGACCAGCAGCGACGCATGAAATTTTCGATTATCAGCAAGGCGGTGGTTCCTGACGTATCGCTGATCGACCCAGAAGTCACTATGACCATGTCGCCCTATCTCACCGCGTGTACCGGGGTCGATGCGCTGGTACATGCCATCGAAGCGTTTGTTTCAACGGGGAGCGGCCCGCTTACTGATGCCCATGCCTTAGAAGCCATGCGCTTAATCAGTAGCCATCTTGAGGCACTGGTGGCGAACCCAGCCGACGGCGAGCTGCGTGCCCAGGTAATGCTGGGCAGTATGCAAGCGGGACTGGCGTTTTCAAACGCCATTTTGGGCGCGGTACACGCAATGTCGCATAGTTTAGGCGGCTTCCTGGATTTACCCCACGGCTTATGCAACGCCATGCTGCTAGAGCACGTGGTGGCTTATAACTACGAAGCCGCCCCTGACCGCTTTAAGCGGGTTGCCGACGCCGTGGGTATCGACTGTCGGGGGTTGTCACAGCAGCAGATCAAAAAAGCGCTGTTTCAGTACTTAGTCGACTTAAAACATGCCGTTGGCCTAGGCGGAACCCTTGGCGTGATGGGCGTCTCGCGTAGCGATGTGCCATTTCTCACTAACCATGCATTAGGTGATCCCTGCATTCTGACTAACCCACGCCGTTCCAGCTCAAGAGACGTGGCGGTGGTTTACGAAGAGGCGCTATGAAAAAAGCCAACGATCCCTCGGGCTTTTCAGTCAGCGACCTGCTCGGGCTTGGCCAGCAGTCGGCGCGTAAAAGCTACTATCGCGAGCTTTCCGTCCGTTTAGAAGAGCTTGAGGTGGAGCGCAACCGCTATAAATGGCTGTTCGAAAACGCGCTACACGGTATTTTTCAGGCATCGCTATCCGGCAAACTGCGCGCCGCTAACCCGGCGCTTGCCGCTATGCTCGATGATAGTAGCGTGGCGCGCACACTCGAGCGCTGCGCGCGTTTTGACGCGCTGTTTGTTAACACATCTACAGGGCAACAGCTCCGCGACCTGCTGCTCACACAAGGTCACGTAACCGGCCAAACCACCTGGCTGCAAGGCGCATCCGGACATCAGGTACCCGTGGCAATTACCCTAATACGTAAGCCCGCTGAGCTTGCCGGGGACGAAGACCTGATCGAAGGCTTTGTGGCAGATATTACCGAGCGTGAGCGCGCACGCCAGCATTTAGAAACCCTCAACACCCACTTGGAAGCACGGGTAGCTGACCGTACCCAAGCGCTTGAACGGCTCAACGAGGAGCTTAGAAGCGCTCGCGATGCCGCAGAGCTTGCTAACCAAAGTAAAGACCGCTACCTAGCCGCCGCTAGCCATGACCTGCTACAACCCATGAACGCTGCACGCTTATTGGTGGCCTCGCTACAGGAGCGACTGACCGACAGCGAGAACCTGGCTTTGATTGAGAGTGTGCAAAACTCATTGGAAGGCGCTGAAGCGATTCTTTCCGATCTGTTGGATATTTCACGGCTGGATCACGGCCAGGTACAGCCACAACTACGCCACTTTAAACTCGACGATATCCTCAGCAATCTGGTTGATGAATTTTCCCCGGTGGCGCAACGTAAAGGACTAACGCTGCGCTACGTGCCTTCTCATCAAGCGGTGACCAGCGACCCTTATCTACTCAGCCGCATTGTGCGCAACTTTCTTGCTAACGCCTGCCGCTATACCCAGCGTGGCGGTATCTGCCTGGGTGTCCGCCGTCATGGCGACGACAGCCTAGCCGTGCAGGTTGTCGATAGCGGTATTGGTATTCCCGAAAGTGACTACCAACTTATTTTTCGCGAGTTTCACCAACTTAACGCTACCCGTGCGCGGGACCGCCAGGGCGTTGGCCTGGGGCTTGCCATTGTGGAACGGATTAGCCAGCGCCTTGAGCATCCGCTCACTGTGCGCTCTGCACCCGGCCAAGGCTCCTGTTTTGCTGTTACGGTGCCGCGTGCCAGCGGTATTTCCTTTAGCCAAGCCCCCGCTCCCAGCGCGCCGCCCTCCGCTGACGATGAGTTTGAAGGTCTTCGCGTGCTGATCCTGGATAATGAGCCAACAATTTTGCAAGGCATGGCGCTGCTGTTAACTGAATGGCAGATCAGTTGCGATACTGCCCTGGATATCGATACCGCTAAAGCCTGCCAGGAAGCACCGGATATGCTACTGGTCGACCTGCACTTAGATGACAATATGACTGGCCTGGAGGCTATTCGCCAACTTCGCCAGCACTGGCACGACCCGCATCTGCCAGCCGCTATTCTCAGCGCCGACCGCTCTGACCACTGGCAGCGCCGCCTGCGTCATGCCAGCGTGCCGCAGTTAAACAAACCCGTTCGCCCCGGCAAACTGCGCGCGTTGCTGCGTAGCCTGCTCAATGGCTAGCCTAAGTTTCCAACAAACCTGTATCTCCCTGCATAACGGGGCGCAGGGAGTGCTGGCCCAGGCGCCCCACTTAACCCGCGCTCACGTTAGTATCGCCATTGCGGCGGGCTATTTGGATGAGCCGCGCACCCTGCCAGGGCTGGCTCATCTGCTCGAGCACGTGCTCACTACCGCGCCGTTGGAAGCGTTTTCTAACATCAGCCTGCTTACTTGGTTTTCCCAACACCAAGGCAGCCTGAACGCCCATACCGATGACTACGTCACCGATGTACATTTCTCGATACCAGCAGAGACCCTAGAAGCAGCGGCGCTCACTGTTGCCAGCCAGCTCGCCAGGCCTGCGTTTTCGCCATCCGTCATTTGTGCCGAAGTCGCCGCCATCGACGCCGAGTGGCAGGCCCGCCAGCACAGTTCGGCAATGCAACGGCTGTCGGCCATCGCCACGCTCAGCGATTCACAGCATATTGGTGCAGACTGCCGTCACGGCAATGCGCAAACCCTAGGCAGCGACACGGCACTATTACTTGAAGCGCTCACCGCATTTCACCGCGACCACTACCACGACGGCCGCGTTAGCATCGCCATTATTAGCCCTTGGGCCACGGAAACGATGACCCGCCTGGTAAAACGCATGGCAACGCTGTTTAGCCCACCCACACCCTGCGCTCCTTCGCTTGCCATTGCGCCCCGTTGGAGCCGCCAGCTCAGCGCGAAGGTAGCCAGTACGGGCAATACCGTTGAGCTACTGTGGCCACTGCCCTCGGCCATTGCTCGTCATCAACTTACCGCCCTTAGCGACACTGCTGATCGGTTAAATCAAGGCCTACTAATGGAGCAGTTACCTGGCTTGATTACCGACTACCGTGCAACGCTGGCCCCTAACGGGGCGACAGACGCCTTTAGCTTGACGCTAAGCGGCACTGCGACACAGGAGCAGGTGAAAGCCCTTGCGGCGGCCCTAAGTGAGCGCTTAGCAGCCTTCTTCGCAACCCTGTCCGGAACAGCACCTAACGATCATGGTAACCGCTGGCAGCCACCCGCTGAGACGGTGCAGTTAGCCCCGGCTTGGTTTGCACACGCCCGCCGCCAAGCGCTAGCTCGTCGCTTTGCTACGCCGCCCTCTGAACATCAGCCAGTCGCAAGCCCGTTTGCGGCTAGCAATGCCCGTTGGCTATTAGATAACGCGTCTCTATCGCCCTCACCACCCACTTTTGATAGACAACCAGCGGCTTACCCCGCCGTGCAGCACTGGTGCGGTCAGTACGGTGTTAGCGATGATTTCGCGGCACTTGCCACCACCGCCTGGGCGGCCTGCTTTGTGCCCGGCGCAGTGATTGTCCCCAGCCCGCTCACCGCTCAGCGGCTGGCGCTTCAGGATATTGTCTTCAAGCAAGAGAACTCGCTCCACGGCAGTTGGGTGATGGCGGTGGGTAGTCAAGCCAACCACGCCATGGTGGCGCTGTTGGAAGACGCCGTATTGGCTGTCTCTAAGGCTCAAGAAGGGCTGCTGGCTCAGCAGTTGATACAGCGCCTAACACCATTGCCTGCCACGCCTGCGGTATGGGTCTCTCATCAAGCGGAGTTAGACACTATTTCGCAGGCACTAGCCGCCCTGACCTTTCGCTCACTGACAACTACTGCTGGAAACACACCCAGAACCGCTCCGTCAGCCGCCGATACACAACCAGCGAACGTTGCAATCATGCGCACGCTGATCTTACCGGGCTCGCCCGCTCAACGCTGGCTATTGGCGGCCGCTGAAAAGTATCACAGCGCAACGTTTTTTCAGCAGGCACGATATGAACATCGCCTGGGGTATGTGGCGGCGGTTCGCAGGGGAGACGGTGCGCCCTGCTCACTTGGCTATGTCGTGCAAACTAGCAATGCGGGACAAGTCAGCAATGTGGGGGAAATCAGCAAAGACGCGGGCTCGGCAGGGGGAAGGCCGATAGAGGAAAAATGGATAGAAGAAAAGCTAATATCGATCACCAATGCCATCTGGCAGACGCCTGATAAAATCCTGCAGGCGCAACTGCCAGCGCTAATACCGCCTGAAACACCTCTCGCGGCGCTGGTTCTCCAGTGGCAAAGCCTCTTGGCAGGTACCCATCAACCACTGCATCGCCTTGGGCAACAACCTATCGATTCACCAGCACTTACCCAGTTACTCTCCCAGATAAGCACCCTGGGCCACTGGCAAACCCACTGGCTGGATAGCGCTGGCCACTATTTTGTCAGCGATTGAGGAACTGGGAAAAATCGATATCGTTGGCGGATAAAATCGCCTGTACTCGGCTGGTCACCCCCAGCTTGCGCAAGATCGCTGACACGTGGGCTTTCACCGTGGTTTCCGCAATATTAAGGTGATAGGCAATCATCTTGTTAGATTCACCGCGCGTCATATGCTCCAACACTTGTAGCTGCTTGCGGGTCAGCAGGCGCAGTTGTTCCGCGGTAAACCCTTGGTCCTGATGGCGACGCTTGCGGATACTGTCCGGTGCGCGCATGGCATCGGCAGGTAGAAAGATATTGCCTTCCAACACCTGGGCAATGGCGTGGCGCATTTGATCACGGGGCAGTGACTTGGTGATAAACCCAGCCGCACCACAAGAGACTGCTTGCAGAATAATCTGCTTATCCTCTTCCGCAGACACGATCACCACCGGAATCGTAGGCTGCTCATTACGCAGCTGCAAAAGTCCTGTTAACCCGTTCATGCCGGGCATATTTAAATCTAGCAATATCAAATCAAGATCAGGATCTTGCTGGGCATGGGCGAGGGCCGCATCAAAGTCTTCTACCTCGATAACCTCAGCATCTGCGTAAGCTTCACGGATCACTCGCGCCATGGCATCGCGCACCAGGGGATGATCGTCGGCAATCAGGAGTTTATATGTCGCTGTCATTATTATGGTTGCCTGTGGTTTAGCTAAATCCCGCTTACTGTGTCTTTTATAACACTCTACTAAGTCATCTCTACTAAGTCACCACTACGGGGTCACCACTACGGAGTCATCCGCCTTTAGTGAAGCAACTTCCCACCACCAAGCGGAGCCCGGCTACTGCTCAGCGGCTTTCTGCTTAAAGGTGTTAGCGAACTCGATCAGCGATTGCGTCAACCAAATGAGGGCAGGATCGTTGGCATACAGCCCATGCTGAATCAGCGTCATATTAAGTACAGGTAACTCTTTAGGCGGCGCGACGATCCGCACCGGCAGCATGGTGATAAATCGCTCGGCCATTTGGCGTGGCAACGTCATGATCGCATCAGTGAGCGCAACGACCCGCGCTGCCGCAATATAATTTAAGTTCTTTGAAATCACTCGGCGGTTTAAGCCGTGCTGCACTAAACAATTATCGATGTTACTGGGTCTTAAACCGCTGATATCAGACAGTGCCACATGGGACTCACAGGCAAACTGCTGAATATTCAGTGCATCACCTACGCGCTCATTGTCAGTCGCAGCCAAGCAAACCAACTCCTCATCCATCCAAAGATGCTGTATGACACCACTGGGCAGCACACTTTGGCTATCCAGCCCGACCACCATATCCACTTGGCGCTGTTCCAGCCCTTCACTCAGTACGTTGGGGGTGATCAGCTCAATGGAAAAGCTGATATCCGGCGCGTAAGCCAGCAATTGGCTAAGAAACGCCGGATACATCACCTCTTCAAAATAATCCGTGGTGGCTAGGGTGAAATGCCGCTCGCTGGTGGAGGGTAAGAAGTTGATCGGCGGGGCGAGGCCTTCCTGCAACATGGCCAGTGCCTGCTGCACGACTGGCAACAGCGCCAGCGCACGAGGCGTTGGCTGTAGACCATTGTTGGTACGTATTAATAATGGGTCATCCAACGCGTCCCGCAGCCGTTTTAAGGCATGACTAAGGGCGGGCTGGCTTAAATGTAGCTTTTCCGCTGCTCGTGTCACGTGACGCTCACGCATTAGCGCTTCAAATACCAGCAGAAGATTCAAATCAAAATGACGAAGCGAACGCATAGCGCCTCACTATTTATCCAACGAATGGTTTCATTCTAAACATTCATTTCATTCATCTCTAAAAATTCCTTATCGTCGCGCTACTTCAAGCCCTATCCCCCTGTTTTATTTCTACTGCACGCCATAGGAGTACACGCTCGGTGACCCCATCTCAGATCATGCCAAGCCTGTTTGGTGATGTTATCTCTACCTTTATGGGCGTGCCGAAGGCCACGGATCCTAAAACGACCGATGCTGAGGTCGTGGTGAGCGGTGTGCCCTTTGATCTAGCGTGTTCAGGACGATCAGGCACCCGCATGGGGCCAAACGCCATTCGTCAAAGCACTGCTAACCTGATCTGGGAAGGCAAACGCTGGCCTTGGGACTTCGCCCTGGAAGAGCGGCTGCGGGTATGTGACGCGGGCAATCTGGACTACGCCTACGGTGAGCCGGAAAGCCTAGTCGATAACCTTGAGACCCACGCATTGCGGTGGCTAAAAGCCGATAAAAAAATGCTGACACTGGGCGGCGACCACTATATCAGCCTGCCCCTGCTACGCGCTCATGCTCGGGTGCATGGCCCACTGGCATTGATCCATTTTGATGCCCACACCGACACCTACGAGCAAGGCACGCGTTTTGACCATGGCACTATTTTCCACCATGCCTTAAAAGAGGGCTTGGTAGTGCCGGAGCACTCGCTGCAAATTGGTATTCGCACCAGCTATGATCGCCATAACCACCCTTATGAAGTGCTGGATGCAGACTGGGTAAATGATCACGGCCCTGCCGCCGTACTGGAACGCATCCGTGCACGTGTTGGCCATCATCCAGCTTATATCAGCCTGGATATTGATGGCTTAGATCCAGCCTACGCGCCAGGCACCGGGACACCAGTATGTGGCGGCATGTCTACCGACCTGATGCTAAAAGTGATCCGCGGCATGGTGGGCATGGAGCTGATAGGTATGGATGTTGTTGAGGTCAACCCCGCTTACGACCATGGCGATATCACGTCACTCGCCGCAGCCACGTTGGGGCTAGAGTTTCTATATACGCTGGCTGCAGGTTAAGCATGTAAGTCTCGCTTCGCGTTACCGCCTCTTCGCTCTCAGCGTTGAGGCGGAACAAGATTGAGAAGTCGCTGAGAAGTTATTGAGAAGTAGACGGCTACTGCTAATCAGTACTCTTCACGCACCAACGTCGCATCAAAAGACACGTCAATATCCATGGTATTGCTGTGATCATAGTCGTCTGACATAGACGCCAAATAGGCAAGCGACGTTACAACGCGGCCTTTTACTCGGCCAGTGTCACCATCGATATCCAGCAGCTCTATATCAATGGGCACATCTTGCTCTGTGCCGTAATGAGGCAACATTCCGTTTTCAGGAAAGTAGCTCACTGAGGCATCACCTGTGTCGCCGTTCATCACTATAAAGCTAATGCTAAGCGTGCCCTGGGTTTCGAATTTCGCTTCTCGATGCCCCTGAATAGTGACATCCATCATGCCCGGCATTAACTCACTAAAGTTAGCCGTAGAACCTTCCGAGTGAGTAACGACATGCCACTCCTTAGACTCTCCATCTAGCGTGCCGCTGATCTCATCGGCAACGGCGTGCCCGCCCACCCACATAAGCCCACCCAGTAACAGTGCACCGCTCACGTATCGTTGTGGATTTATCATTTATTTTTCTCCTGTTTCATCACCTATCTAATCCGTCGTCACTGATTTTCTCGTTGCTTATTACGCTGCTGAAACGGGGTGAGTTCGCTTTAGTGCACAGCTAACGTATAGCTTTTTTATTAATAAAATTCAGCAGCTTACTTATCTCGTCTCGGCCAGAGCTGTTGATTACGTGGAGTAACATGCACGAGGCGACGTTAACGAGCACTTTGCTCACGTACAGCAGCAAGATCCCAGTCACGCATTAAGTCGACGGCGACATCTTGGGATTCCAGGTTTTCACCCTTCACCTGCATCATAATTCGACCATCGAGTAATAGCGTCACTTCTGCACGGGAGCGTTCAGGCTCCCACTTCACCACTGCCGCTTCACGCCCCAAACGAACACGCTCCATATTAGGCTGCGCGGCGATCATTGCCGGATTGTTAAACATTGCCCCCATGCTTTGTATCAGAGGACTATCAAGCATCATGCTAGCGGTCATCTGACCATCGCCGTCATCTTGTTGATAAGCGCGCTCAAGCGACGTACCACCAACGCCAAACATGGCGGCAGCTCCCCCTCCTGCGCCGCCTGAGGTCGCTTCATGTGCCGTCCAACCCTCCGGTGCGTCAGGGAAGGTTTGGGCAATCAGGCCTGACATCATCTTGCGCATATCTTCAATAGCAAATTCCAACTCGGTAATTGCCGCGCCGTACTCTTGCTCTTGATAGAGTTCAAGACCTAGTTCGATCTGTTCAACAACCTCATCCGCTAATACGCTTTGTGCGGCAGGAAAAAGTAGTACGCTAGCCACTACCGCCGCCTTTAGACGATGAGTCGACAAGATGTGATTCAACTCCATGACAGTTTCCTCTTTGATAGGTCTTGTTAGTTATTGTGATCCCACTCTATGGGAAAGCGCCTGCATCGCTGCTATCGCTTATGGAATTAGCTTTATGGTGCTAGCTTTAGTTTTGATAGCATTAGCAATACCGTCAAATTTAAAGTGATATCTAACGTTGAGACATGCCTAACATCAGCCCCTACCCGTTTGTTTGAACCGGATCGAAGCCTCTAACGTCATGCACTTAGCCGAAGGGGCGCGCAAAAAAAGTAGCGATTAAAAGCTGCGTTACTCAACGTAATAACGCTAGGCGATCAAGTAGTTAACTATTTATCACCTAGCGTTAGAAAACGCGGACAGCATCCGAATTAGAGGCGCGTTACTCTTGAGAAGCCGCTAGCGCTTGATCAATATCTGCTAGCAGGTCGTCGATATGCTCAATGCCAATCGACAAGCGCACCATATCCGGTGTAACACCTGCGGCCTTTAACTCCTGCTCATTTAACTGGCGGTGGGTAGTAGATGCTGGAATCGAAGAGCAGCTCTTGGCATCGCCGATATTAACCAAACGCAAAATCAGCGACAGGGCATCGTAGAAGCGCTCACCTGCGGCCTGGCCGCCCTCAATGCCAAAGCTAAGAATTCCCGAGGCATGGCCATTCATATAATGCTTGGCCAGCGCATGGTCAGGGTGATTTTCCAAACCTGCATAGTGCACCCAGGTGACCAACGGATGGTTTTCCAAATGCTTGGCAACGGCTAACGCATTGGCACAAATGCGTTCAATACGCAGTGACAGCGTTTCCAGCCCCTGAAGCAGGTTCCAGGCCGCTTGAGCCGAAAGCGCTGCGCCCATGTTGCGTAGCGGTACCACGCGAGCACGGGCAATAAAGGCGGCGTCGCCCACATCGCGGGTATAGCTAACGCCGTGATAGGAGATGTCTGGCTCGTTAAGCAGCGGGAAACGGCTGGCATTTTCCGCCCAGGGGAATGTGCCTGAATCAACAATCACGCCGCCCACCGTAGTCCCGTGGCCACCGATATATTTCGTGGCCGAGTGAACGACAATATCCGCTCCGTGCTCAATGGGCCGACACAAGAACGGCGTTGCAGTGGTGTTATCAACAATCACCGGTACCCCATGGCGATGTGCCGCGTCAGCTAGCTTTTGCAGGTCCACCACGCCACCGGATGGATTACCGATGCTCTCGCAAAACACCGCTTTGGTACGCTCATCAATTAACGCTTCGATGCCGTCGATATCATCTTTATCGGCAAACCTGACTTGAATACCTTGGCGTGGCAAGGTGTGGGCAAACAAGTTGTAAGTGCCGCCATACAGCTCGCTAATCGAAACGATATTATCGCCTGCTTCAGCGATGGTTTGGATCGCATAAGTAATCGCAGCCATCCCAGACGCCACCGCCAATCCTGCAATGCCGCCTTCTAGCGCAGCCACCCGCTGCTCCAGCACCGAGCAGGTTGGGTTCATAATACGCGAGTAAATATTCCCTTCCACTTTCAGATCAAATAGATCCGCCGCGTGCTGGGCGCTATCAAATGAAAACGACGTGGTCTGGTGGATCGGCACGGCAACTGCGTTTTGTGAATCAGGCGCATAGCCATGGTGGAGGGCAATGGTTTCAGGCTTCATAAGAACGGCTCGCTAGTTGATGAAGGATCACCCTTGATCCTAAACAAGCGCCACTCTGAAGGCCAACGTCGTTTAGTCGAGAGTTAATAAACCTGATGTGCTACATGTTGCACTTGTTCATGAAGATAGCCCTCAATCCGCTGTTTGAAGTATAGAGCCACATAGCGGCATACAGTATAGTTAGCGCGCTTTTATAAGCGCCATGTTGAATTCACAACGTCTATTATTTATCGACAAAGGAACTGGCGATGCAAACAACGCCCTTAGTACGCTCTACATTCTGCACCTTAGGTTTAGCTGCCGTACTCACTCTCAGCGGCTGTCAATCAGGTGCAGACATGGGCGGTATGCTCTCCGCTGGCACCGGCCTAGTAGGCGCTGTCACCATGAGTGACGAACAGATGCAACAACTAGGTGATCAAACGATTGCCCAGCTTGATGCCGAAAACCAGCTTGTCGCCAGTGACAGTCAATATGCCGAGCGGCTGGCAAGCCTGACCCAGGGTTGGGAAAATATCGACGGAAACGATCTTGAGTTCAATGTCTATCAGTTGGATGACATCAACGCTTTTGCGGTACCCAACGGCTCTATCCGGCTGCATACCGGCCTAATGGACGCAATGACAGACGATGAAGTACGTTACGTTATCGCTCATGAGATTGGCCACGTGGCGCTGGGACACTCCAAGCGTGCTTTCCAAGTTGCTTACGCAGCATCGGCTGCACGTGAAGCCGCCGCTGCCAGCGGAAGTGCTACTGCTGCGGCACTGTCCAGCTCTGAACTTGGTGAGCTGGGCGAAAAGCTGGTGAATGCTCAGTTTTCCCAACGCCAGGAAAATGAAGCTGATGACTACGCTGTTGAGTTGATGCAGCAGTACAACCTGAATGCAGAAGCCTCTTTGACTGCGCTACGCAAATTGGAAGCAGCATACGGCAACAACAGCAGCTTCTTCTCCAGCCACCCCGCTCCGGGTGAACGAGCCGAGCGCCTTGAAGCTACGCTAAACTAAGCGCAGCGTACTGCTCCACCACGTATTACTTCACCGTTCACTACTTCATTGCCTTGCCAAGTAAGCGCCTCTCGGTCTTGCTTGGCAAACGCATTGCCCTGTTCGCAACCATTTGCCCCTACCACCCGCTACCTAACGCAAAGCTGTTGTTTGACCTCACGGGAGTCGCGTGACGTTTCACTCGTCACACCTCGTTTTTATGCGTTAGTGACCAATCCTAGTCCCCGACGCCGCCCCTCAACAACCATTCTAAATAATAGAATGGTTCGAGTACTTTTAATCAATTTAATAATTATGTTAGCCTGCTTACAATATCTCTCGTCGTCCATATAGCGATGAACAGTCATCGCAAATGTAGAGACGTTTTATTTAACGTGAGGTTAAAAGTTATGAAGTTAATCAATACAGTAGCAGCAGCCGCCCTAATTTTATTCTCAGGTGTAGCACTTGCCGAGCGCGGCTCTGGTGAAGCCAATCAGATCGCCTACCCTGATTCATCAGCACAACACCAAACCGACGCGAGCACGTTCAGTGCTTCTGAGTTACCGATTAGAAATTCGAAGTAATCAGCAACCTTCCTAAGTCAGGAATTTGCTAATGGGTGGGCCTTTTGGTCCACCCTTTTTCATAGATGGAAAGAGCGGTATATGAGCGCTGATGCCCCCTCCATAGACGAAAATACTCGCTAGCGATCTCTTAAGACTTGCCTCTAGGCCTTTATGAAGCTTCCACAAGTCAACTCCGATTTACCGCTGAGCAACGCCTCTTGTTGTTCGCCATTCGAACAAAATGTTATTTTCTCGCCTCGTACCTACATTGACGCAGCCGAGACACTCATGAGTAATGCCCTACCAGAAGATGCTTTAAAACCGACGGATCGTGATTTTGTTGCCGCGCTGGCCAGCGGGCTGGAAGTCGTGATGGCGTTTGATGAGACGCACACGCGGATGACACTCAGCGAAGTCGCCGAGCGTACAGGAATGAACCGCGCGAAAGCACGGCGATTTTTACTGACGCTCCACGCCCTTGGCTATGTGCGCAAACAGCAACGCTACTTCGAGCTAACCCCCAAAGTGCTGCAGCTAGGCTACTCCTATTTAGCGTCTAATAATTACCGAGGCGTCATTCAGCAGTATCTGGAGGATATTACCCGCCAGTGTGGTGAATCTTCATCGCTTGGGGTACTCGATGGCGACGACGTTATCTATCTGGCCCGCTCAGCTGCACCGCACCGCTTGATGGCGATCACGCTTTCCGTCGGCACTCGCCTACCGGCGGCATACACATCCATGGGTCGAGTGCTACTTGCCCAACTGCCGGATAGCGAGTTGGATAGCTACCTAAGTCAGCTCACCTTGACGCGCTATACCGACAAAACCATTACCGATAGCGCATCACTAAAAGCGGCGATTCAGCAAGCACGGGAACAGGGTTATGCGATTACCGATCAAGAGCTGGATTCCGGCCTGCGCTCGATTGCTGTACCCGTGTTTGATACCCATGGAAAACTGATCGGCGCGATGAATATCAGTACCAATGCCGCCCGTGTGGATATGCCTACGCTGTTGGAAACGTATCGACCGTTATTGTTGGAAAAAGCACAGCTCATTCGCCAGTCGGTAAGTGTGTAACCCCTTTAAATTATTGAGTTTGTTCAAGCTATGCTCAAACGACGAGTCCTCTACTCCTACGGGAGTCTGGGCGGACTTGTCTATTGGCTACCGCCTAATAGCGCTTGCGTTCCTGTAGAAACGTCCAATCTGGTCATATTAGCGACAGGCCAACCTGTCATTGCCCGTATGACCTGCCGAGAATATGCCAACACAAGGAAACAAAATCTGTCATTCGCAGTGATGAGTAAACGACGGATGTCCTTGTTAACGCAGACTCCCTACGCTTAACAACAAAGGCTATTTACTGTGGTGGCGTGGAGTGGCCCACAACAAAACTTACAAGGTAACCTCATGGACAACACTCGACTCAAAGGTAAAAACTGCCTCATTACAGGCGCAGCTCGCGGCATGGGCGCTGCCGTAGCCGAACACTATGCTGCCCAAGGGGCAAAGGTTTGCGTAGCAGATATCAATATTGAAGGGTGCGAAGAAGTCGCGGCACGTATCAAAGCAAACGGCGGCGATGCTATTGCAGTCAAACTTAACGTTACCGACCGCGCTGAAGTACAGGCCGCCGTAAAAGCCACCGTTGCTGCCTTTGGCAGCCTGAATGTCATGGTCAACAACGCGGGCATCAACAAGCCATTGATGTTCCTTGATATCACTGAGGAAAACTGGCATCAGATAATGGATGTTAACGCGCTGGGCTGCTTACTTGGCATGCAGGAAGCCGCCAAGCAGATGATTGACCAGGGCAAAGAAAACGGTCCTTATAAAATTATTAACGTTGGCTCAATTCTGTCTCGCCAAGCCTTTGACGACGTTGTGCCCTACTCATGCAGCAAACATGCTGTGCTGGCCATGATTAACGGCGGTGCCAAGGCACTGGTCGACCACAATATTACGGTCAATGGTTATGGCCCTGGCGTCGTGCGCACTGAACTGTGGGAGCAGCTTGATAAAGACTTGGTCAGTATCGGAAAATTCGATAAGCAGGGCCAGTCGATGGACGAACTTGCTGAGAAAATGATCCTAATGAAGCGCTACTCCTACCCGGAAGATGTGGTCGGCACCGCCTCTTTCCTGGCCAGCGCTGAATCTGATTACATGACCGGTCAGTTGCTGATGATTGATGGTGGCATGATCATGCAGTAAGTCAGTCTCCGCCCCATGCCTGCGATTCAGACATGGGGCTAGTTACCTCACAACGGGCTCCCCCCTTCGGGAGTGCTTTTTTATCTTTGTGGTTTTCGTCCGTGTGATCCGTGAGTGTCCGTGGTCGGCCTCAATAATGCCCCTTTTCGCGCATCACCTTATCGGCACGCTCTTGAGCAATAGAGAGTGCTTTCTTGATAGAGCGCCGTCCATCCAGTACTTCAAATATCTCGTTTCCCGCAATGCTGATGACCTCCGTTACCCCAGGCACGGGCGGGCGTGGCCATGCCTGTAAAATATCCTTCTTTGCCATATCATCGACAATCTTAATCAGCGGCGATAATGCCGACACTTCAGGGTCCTGACTAACACTGAAACGAGGCGTTACCAAGCTACCGTTCATGATATAAAGCTTGGACATATTGGCTGATGTCAGGTGTCTTAGCGCTGTCCATACCGCCTCAACACGCTCTGGTGCTAAGTTCGAGGGAATAGCGAGGGCATAACCACCAATCGGCGTAATGGCGCGACCATGATTTCCAACCGGATGGGGCAGATAGCCAGTATTGCCATATGCAGGAGAGTGTCGATCTAACTCAAACAACGGGGCGAGTAACGTATAACAGTAGGCCATACAGGCCTCGCCCGATGCGTACGACTGAGCACGTTCGTACCAGGACATACTAAGAATGTTCGGCGGTGAATATTTCAAAATATCCAGCATATATTCACAGGCCCTATAAGCAGCATCTGACTGAAACATTGGGCGCAATTGCTCGCCCGCGGCTTGCTGAAAGTCATAACCGCCCTTGCCGTTGGGGAGGTTAAGCAGCGGCTGACCGAACTTTGCCATTAAAAAACTAAACGTATGACCAAGGGGCGTGCCTCTTGCCGCATTCCAGGCAATGCCATAACGCCCTTTGGCTGGGTCATGTAACTGCCTAGCGACTTTAACCAGTGCTTCTGTGGTGGTGGGCGGCGTTAACTGCGCTGTCTCGAAAACATCCTGACGATAACAAAGTAATTCCGGTGTGGTTTGAACAGGGATACCGTACTGGCTACCCGTATACCCTGAGCTCTGAATCGCCATGGGGTGGAAATCAGAAAGATCGTAATTATCGCGTTTAATTAGCGTATCGAGAGGCATGAGAATCCCTCTTGCCGCTAATTCACCAAACCAGGGCAGGTCACAGGCCACGACGTCATAGCGCGACTTCGCCAAACGGGCATTATCGAGGATCTCATCTAGCAGATTATCGATTGACCGTGCTTTGTTGCGAATTTCTAGGCCAAAGATTGACTCTAACTGACGCTTAAGATTGTGCATGGCCATAAACGTGGGGTCAGCGTGGGCTAACACGCGTAACCCGCCCTTCAGTTCAAGCCGTGCAGACAGGACTGCTGGTGTTGATATCACCCGCTCTGAAGACGACGCCCCTAAGAAGATCTTACTGGCCGTTTCCGATGAGGGGTCGATTCCGAACAATGGGCCGAGGAGCCCTTTAATTCGCTCAGCGTAGCTTTCCCACTCCTGAATCATTTGAGAAGAAGGATGCAGCGAAACTGTTTTACCCGACTTGGTTCGTGGGCGTGAGATAAGAAGACCTCGCTGCATAATGCTGTTAATACCGCGCTTTGCCGTCCCATAAGTCAACCCAGACGCATCGGCCAGCGACGTTGGGGTGGTTAATCGACCTGCAAGATGGTTGCGCATGACGTGCAACAACATACGCATTTCGCGATAGCCGAGCGCCATGGAGAGCGTGCCTTCAGTTTCATCTTCAAATTTTTCAATGAAGTCGATAAAGCGAGCGAACTCTGTATTAGAAATTTTCGAGGAGGGCATTTGCGACAGCTTATCGTAAGGCCCCTCTGGATTAGCCTCATTTATCTCAGCAAGACCGTCTCTCATGACAACCCCCAAGCATGGTAAAGCCATAAGACTAACAAAGTAGTGATAAGTGCTTTTAACGATCAGCCGTTGTTTAAAGCATTCAAACGTCAGTTGATACCATTCATGATTAACCGGATGCCCAGTAAGATCAGTAGACAAAGAATGACACGGAAAAACACTTCACCATCAATACGTTTCTGAATCATCAACCCTAACCTGACCCCCAACCAAGCCACTGGCATCAGTAATAGCGCTATCGTCAGGTTATCGATATTTACCAAGCCAAGCAGAGTATAGGGAACCAGTTTTACCAGATTGGTAATCGCCAGAAAGACAACGGCTGTGCCTAGAAATTGCTGTTTCGTCAGCTGGCATTGCAACAAGTAAAAATTCAGCGGCGGGCCGCCCGCATGGGCAATAAAGCTGGTAAACCCTGCTATCCCACCACACAGTCGTCCAACCCAGCTAGGCATCAACTTGCCACGTAGCGGCTTGAATAGCCCCCATAGACCAAACAGCACTGAGAAAATCCCCAGCACGAGTTTCAGGAGCGCTTCATCAAACCAGCCATAGGTTAAATAACCTACTCCAACACCTAATATCGCAGGTGGAAACATCAGCCACAATAAACGATCAACCCGCTGTCGCCACCACGCTTTTAGGCTAAAGATATCCATCACTATTAGCAGCGGTAGCATCACTGCCACCGCAAATGTTGGGCTCGCTTTTAGCGAGATTAACGGCACGGCAACCACCCCCACACCACCGGCAAAGCCTGACTTGGAAATACCTGTCAGCAGCACGGCGACCACCATCAAAATAACAAAAACCCAATCAACACCCATGACACACCTCATCAGTCTTCGAGCAGCAAACGGCTATTCGCAGATGAAAAAAGGGGCCATGACATGCACAGCCCCTTTTGCTCGGGTAATTTACCCCTACAAACTGCCCAGATGCTTTATCTGTCGGGTTTAAAGTACCTGCTATCGTACTTGTTATAGCACCTGGCACACTTCATCGAAGGAGAAGCGATCACCACGGGGGAACAATGCGCTGGCATCGCCATAGCCTAAGTTACATAGGAAGTTGCTCTTCACTTTGCCGTCCGGGAAGAACTCTTCATCCACAGCCGCGTTGTTGAAGCCGGACATCGGGCCAGCATCCAGGCCGAGTGCGCGAGCAGCCATGATCAGATAGCCACCCTGAATCGAGCTGTTGCGGAAGGCGGTGGAGTGAATGAAGTCCGATTTGCCTTCGAACAGTGATTTAGCATCTTTGTTGTGGGCAAACATGCGCGGCAAATGCTCATAAAACTCGGTATCAAAACCAATCACAGCCACCACTGGGGCTTTCATGGTCTTCTCCTGGTTGCCCGGCAGCAGCGCTGGCTTCAAGCGCTCCTTGGCTTCGTCAGTGGTCAGGAAAATAATCCGCGACGGCTGACAGTTCATCGACGTAGGGCCAAAGTGCATCAAGTTATACAGTTCACGCAGGGTGTCTTCACTTACCTCACGGTCCTGCCAAACGTTGTGAGTACGTGCTTCAGTAAACAGTGTTGCGATAGCTTTTTGATCAATCGTTGTCATGTCATTTCCTCTTTCGGTTTAACCAGCTCAGTTCGAGCCGGGCGTTCAGGGTAAGCTCAGGCCGTCTTTAAGCCGAAGTTGTAATGAAAGTAGCGGTAAGGGGTTTCCATCTGCCGACCATCGGGCCCCTGACCCGCTGGCTGCTGCGCAAACTCTTTGACCAGTGAATCTTTCACGCCAAAGACCGCATCCGAATCGAGGTAGGGATCATTCTCAGCGAAGATTTGCGTGACCAAGGTTTCGTACCCCGGCGCCATCAACATGAAATGCACATGGGCCGGGCGATAAGGATGACGCCCCGTGATTTCGAGCATTTTGCCGACCGGCCCATCGGTCGGAATCGGATAGGGTGAAGGCGTGACCGTCCAGAAGGCATAACGCCCCTGGTCGTCGGTGTGAAAGCGCGCGCGTAACGAGGCGCTTTCAAGCTCAGGCTTCTGGACGTCATAAAAGCCTTCACTATCCGACTGCCAGACATCAATGGTGACATTCGCCAGCGGCTTGCCCTGGTCATCGTGGACATAGCCCTCGACAAATAAGGGCTCCCCTTCAACGCCCCAGTTAATGGCGTCGCCTTGGCTCGCCTGGGGAGGATCTGCCACGTAGAAAGGCCCCAGCACGGTGCTTTCGGTAATTTTGGGGTCGCTTGATGCGTGGTTAATGGCATCCACCAGCATCGTCACGCCGAGGGTGTCAGACAGCAGAATGAATTCCTGGCGTTCGTCATCGCACATTTGTCCTGCACGGGTGAGAAACTCAATTGCCTGGGTCCACTCTTTCTCGGTGGGCTTCACCTCGCGCAAATACGCATGCAGATGTTTTACCAAGCCATTGAGCAAGGTTTTGAGCCGTTCGTCCTCACAGCTTGAAAATTCATTAATCACTGCCTGGGTAATATTGTCGGTGGTCAGGTTACGCATCTTACTGCCCTCCCTGCTGTGCAGGCGTTGGCTCACCCAGCCCGGAAAGGCGTTCGGTGTGATGTACGGTAGCGATATAGTCATCATCGCCATGCCCGGTGGCGATCAGCGCGGTATAGGCTTCACGCATTTGCGCGGCCAGCGGCGTCGACACCCCGGAGCCATGGGCACAGTTCAGGATCAGGTCAAGATCCTTGGCCATCTGGGCGGCGGAAAACGTCGAGGTGAAATCGCGCTGTGAAAGCGGCGGCACCTTGTACTTCACCATGGGGGAGCCCACTGCGCTGTCAGAAATCAGCTCCAACATGGCGTCCCATTCAATGTTGCCTTTACGCGCCAGCGTCAAGGCTTCGCTCAGCATGCCGGCACTCACCGCAATCATCAGGTTGATAGCCAGCTTGGCGACCCGAGCCTGCTCTTCATCGCCTAGCCAATACTGCGCCTTGGTAAAGGCGTCAAACACCGGTTTCGCCGTTTCCAATGCATCGCGTGGGCCAGACACCATCGCCGACAGCGTGCCAGCCTCTGCTGCCACCGGGTTGCCTGACACCGGGCTGCGCAGATAGGCAATGCCTTGGGCTTTGGCTGCTTCAGCTACCCGCGCTGAGGCTTCCACACTGACCGTGCTGGTTTCGATCAGGATGCTACCGGGTGCCATATGGCGGACCAGATCGCTGGGTTCAAGGCACAGGCTGATCAAGGCGCGGTCATCAGGAATCGAGACAAACACCAGATCACAGTCCGCCACGGCGCTGGTAAGCGATTGATGCGGGGTAATGCCTATGTCTTCGGCGAGCGCCAGACGCTGCGCTGAAAGATCAAAGCCTTGAACGGCCGTCCCTGCCTGAATAATCCGGGCGGCCATCGGCAAGCCCAGCTTGCCCAGGCCAACCCAAGCGACCTTGGAGGATGAATGGGACATTTAATGTGCCTCCTGTGTGGATTGAGCTTCACGCTCCAGCAGCTCGGCGTGAATGCGATGGCCTGAAGCGGCAAGCTCGGCAATACCCGGTTGGATATTCATCAACAGACGACCGCCACGTTTTTTGAACTGCCCGGCCACCATGACACTGTCGACGTTGGCAAGGCTTGTTTGCATAACGACCGTAGAAACGGGATCGTTAACTGGCTGCATATTGAGCTGGTTGCTATCCAACAGCACCAAGTCAGCCTGTTTGCCTGGGGTCAGGCTGCCAATGCGGTCATCAAGCCCCAGGGCTTTTGCTCCATCCAGGGTGATCCAGCCCAGCGCTTCCCGAGTGGTAATGGTCGAAGTATCGGGGATCTTGCCCAGCTCTCGGCGAGAGGCATCGTTATCCAGGGCGCGCTGCATCCCTAGAGCGGCTCGGGCTACGCTGAACATATCGCCGGAAAGCACGGACTCAAGATCTACCCCCAATGAGACTACGCCGCCGTGCTGGCGCACCAGTCCAGTCACCGGAAAGCCATGCCCCTGGGTCATCTCGTTTTCCGGTGCTACTGAAAAGGTCACGCCGCTGGCGCAGAACCTAGCCATCTGGCCATCATCCAGGCTCTGGCCATGCACAATGTTGATATCCGACCCCAGCAGACCACGAGCTTCCACTTCGTCCCAGGCGCCGGGCGACACGGCTTCGCCACCGCCCTGATGCATGGATGCCACCAAGCCAAACTCTTTGGCCAGGGAAAAGTCCTGCAGAGTGACATCCAGGGTGGAGTAATGCGGCCCCAGAATCGCCATCCCCAAAGTGACCAGGCCATCAGGATTAGACAGCTCCCCGCCAAGCAGACGCTCTATTTCATGGCGCGGGTGGGGAATTTCACTAAAGTGCGGTTGACCGGGCTTGGGGTCCGGCTTGGGCGAGCCGTGCATGAACAGCGCCCGAATACCGGATTCCTTCAACCCGCGCACAGCGGCATCGGTATGCTCAGGGGTCGGATTGTTATGGCACCAGTCACCCAGAGTGGTGGTGCCGCAATTAAGCTGGTTGATGGCGCCCATGCGGGTCGCAATGTAGATATCGTCCGGCGTGAACAGGGCCGCCAGCCCGCGGTGCACGTGACGAAAATATTCCAGCAGCGTCCAGTTGGCAGCTACGCCGCGCAGACCGGTCTGCCAGGTGTGCATGTGGGCATTCACCAGGCCGGGAATCAGGATACCGCCGCCACAGTCAATGACCTCGGCGTCCTGGGTTCTGGGGTCAGCCGTCAGATCATGACCCACGGCAGCAATGCGCTCGCCCTCAATCAGCACCTGGCCGTCGCTGAGTTCGCCTAACTGCGGGTCCATGGTGACAATGCTGGCGTTGATCAACAGGGTTTTCATTGCTCACCCCCGTTATCTGCCTGTGGCCGACGCCCGGATTGGGCATCGGTCAACAAACGACGAATGCCATTCGCTTCCACGTCGCGTGGATTCCAGTACGGGTTACGGGTAGCAATCTCAGTGGCACGTTCAACGTCTTCCACGCTAAACCCGAGTTCAGAGAGCGCGCTTGGCGCCCCGACGGCACGTCCCAGGTCATACAAACCAGTGGCGGCATCGTCGCAGCCCAACGCACGGCAGATACGCGCCATGGCCTGCGGCGCGGCCGGGGCGTTGTAGGCCACCGCATAAGGCAACACGATGGTGTGCGTTTCTGCATGGGGAAGATTGAAAGAGCCGCCCAGGGTATGGCACAGCTTGTGGTGTAGCGACATGCCTACCGAGCCCAAACAGGCGCCACACAGCCAAGCGCCGTAAAGTGCATCGGCACGTGCGTCGACGTTGGACAGATCATTGGCGATAACCGGCAGGCTTCGCGCCAGAGCAGCAATGCCTTCTTCGGCCATCAGTGCAATCACTGGGTTGCCATCGCGGGCATAAAGCGCTTCCACCGCATGGGCGATGGCGTTAATACCACTGGTGCCCGACATACCAGCTGGCAGCGTCAGGGTCAGGTCAACGTCGTAAATCACCGTTTCCGGCAGCACGTCTAGGGTACGCTGGGTGGTTTTCTCACCGTCACGGGTTTCACCCAGGATCGGCGTCATTTCCGACCCGGCATAGGTGGTGGGAATAGCAATCTGGGCTAACCTTGTGCGCAGCGCTATCGCCTTGCCCAAGCCAATGGTAGAGCCACCGCCAATGGCGATGGTGCAATCCACGTCCAGTTCCTTGACGACCCGCATGGCATCATCCGTGATATCTACCGGGGTGTGCATGGCAGCCTGGGCATAGACACCGACGCCTTTATCACCCAACTGCTGCAAGACATCCTGGGCCTGCTGGTGCTGCTGGGGCGTGGCCAGAACCAAGGCACGTGAACAGCCGAGATGAGCAAGCTCTTCACTTAGACGTGACAGGGTTCCTCGGCCAAACACCACGCGGGATGGTAAGCCATTATAAACAAAGGGTTGCATGGAACATTCCTTATACGTTTGAAGTGGTCTGTATGTGCTCTTTGCAGTGCACATCAGTCGCAACACAGCGAGCTAGCTCGCCTGTGCCTGCCTGCCCATGCCGGTAATCGCCTGAACCAGTTCGTCCTCACTGACGTTATCGCCATCAAATTCAGCGGTCACACGGCCGTCGTACATAGCGATAATGCGGTTACTCAACCCCAGCACTTCCGGCATCTCGGAAGAGATCACCAGCACCGCATAGCCGGATTTAGCCAAGTCTTTCACCAGGGTGTGAATTTCCGACTTGGAACCTACATCAATGCCTCGGGTGGGCTCATCAAGAATCAATAGCTTCGGATGGGTATGCAGCCATTTGCCGATAACAATCTTCTGCTGGTTACCGCCACTTAAATTGCCTACCTTCTGGCGCCAACTGGGGGTTTTGATTTTCATTGCTTGGTGATATTTGTCGTAAACTTCGCGCTCTTTAGAACTGGTCATAAAGCCCATTGACGACACGCTAGACAGGCTTGCCAGGGTCATGTTGTCTCGGCAGTTCATGCCCAGAATCAGCCCTTGGTCTTTGCGGTCTTCCGGGACTAACGCAACGCCACTGGCGACTGCATCATGGGCGCTGCGAAAGTTGACAACCTCACCATCCAGTATCACTTCCCCAGCGGAAGGTGTTCGCAAACCAAAGATGGTTTCTGCCACTTCAGAGCGCCCTGCTCCAACGAGACCATACATGCCAACAATCTCGCCCTTGCGCACGTTAAAGCTGACGTTCTCAAACACCCGCTTCACTGAGAGGTTACGCACTTCCAGCAGGTTGTTGCCAAAATCACTGGGCTTACTGGCATGATCAAGCTCCAAACTGCGACCGATCATCATGCGGGTGATTTCGTCTTCGTTGGTATCTGCGGTATTGACCGTGCCGGTGTATTCGCCATCGCGTAGTACTGAAATGCGGTGGGAAAGATGGAAAATCTCATCCATGCGGTGAGAGATATAGACGATCCCCACGCCCTGCTCACATAGCGAGTTGATCACGTCGTAAAGCACTGGTTTTTCATGGTCGGTGAGCGACGCCGTCGGCTCATCAAACACCACGACGCGTGGGGTAAACGCCAGCGCTCGACCAATCTCCACCATCTGTTTTTTAGCAATCGATAGCGACCCAACCAAGTCATCGTGCTGAAAACCGCACTTGAGCGTCTCAAGAATCTTATTGGTATCCTCGCGCAGCTTACGCCAGTCAACACGGTTGAACGGCTTTCTTGGCAGGCTGCCCAGAAAGATGTTTTCGGCCACCGTCATTTCCGGTACCAGCGACTGCTCCTGATGGATCAGAACGACCCCTGCACGCTTAGCATGCTTAGGGTTTTCAAAGGCCATCTCCTCACCACCAAGAGTAATCTTGCCTTCATTGGCTTGATGCTTACCGGCCAGCACCTTCATCAAGGTTGATTTACCCGCGCCATTCTCCCCAAGCAAGGCGTGTACCTCGCCGGGACGGACATCGAAATCAACATTGTTGAGTGCCACAACACCAGGAAAGCGCTTGGTGATGCCTTTAAGCTCAAGTATTGGCGCAGCATCGATCGGCTGGCGTGATTGGTTGGGAGCATTCATATCCGCACCTCCTTGGCCGAGGGCGCATTAAGTTTCTTATCAATGATCAGTACTGAAATAAGGATCGCACCGAGGATCACCAGCACGTAGAAGGCAGGCACCTGCATCAGGTTCATGCCATTACGCAGAATACCAATCGCCAGTACGCCGCCCAGGGTTCCTACTATGCTGCCGTAGCCACCGGTCAGCTTGGTGCCGCCCAGCACAACCGCGGTAATCACCCAAAGCTCATAGTCACGCCCCAGGTTTGGCGTTGCTGCGCCCATCTGGCTGGCCAGCAATACACCTGCCAAGGCAGCAAAGAAGCCCACAATAATAAAATTGATCATCATGTGGCGTCCCAGGCGGATGCCCGCATCGATGGAGGCTTCAGGGTTGCCGCCAACGGCAAAAGTATTGCGGCCATGGCCGGTACGGGTCAGCACCAAGTGCATAATTAACGCGCAGGCTAGGAAAATAATCGCCAAGACAGGAAACGGCCCAATCGTGCTGGTACCAAAGTCTGCAAACGCAAAGTTCATGGCAAAGAAGGACTGCTCATCGGTGTACAGAAAGATCAGGCCACGCACACCAAGCATGGCACCTAGCGTGACGATGAAAGCGTTGACACCGGTTTTCCACACCACAAAACCATTCAGGGCGCCCAGCAAAATTCCTGAACCCAAGGCCGCTAGAATCGCCAGTGTCATGCTCACTTCCTGCAAACCCACCGCTAACGATGCAGCAAGCCCCAATATTGCTCCCACCGACAGATCGATGTTGCCGTTGATCATCACGAAGGTCATGCCTAGCGCAACTAGGCCAATCGTTGAGGTCTGCACCAGAATATTGGTGATGTTGCCAAACGACAGGAAGTACTCCGACATAAAGCTGAAGAAAATAAAGAGCGCGATAACAAACACCCAGATAGGCTGGATACTCGTCCTGCCACGGAAGAATCCTTTAATAAACGACATACTGTTTTCCTCCGTGCTATGAGTGGGTCGTGAACAAGCGCTTACGCTTGTTAGCGAGATCCAGCCATACGGCTAGGATGATAATCACCCAGGTCACAATCCACTGGATGTAATAGGGGTAGCCCATCAGCAGCAGGCCATTCTGGATAAAGCCCAGGATCAACACGCCAATCACGGTTTTCCAAATACTGCCCGCACCGCCGAGCAAACTGGTTCCGCCAAGAATGATGCCGGCCAGTACCAGCAGCTCGTAGCCCTGGCCTACGTTGTTTTGCGAGCCCATTACCCGTGAGCCAAGTACCAGGGCGGCACAGGCCACACAAAAAGCTGAAATTAGATAGGTGCTGAACACACACCAGTTTTTACGAATACCGGAATAAACCGCCGCCATCGGGTTGCCACCGACCGCAAAGATGCGCCGACCGTACCCGGTGTAGGACATCACTACCTGCATTACGATGGCCAGTAGCCCAAACATCAGAATGGGAACCGCAATACCACCGACATAGCCGCGTCCAAAGAAGGCAAACCAGGTGCCTTGCTGATCGGCGATATCAACGTTCTGACCGCCGCTGTAAATCAGCACGAAGCCTTGAATAGCCGACAACATCGCCAGGGTCACAATCAGTGAATTGAGACGCAGAAAACCAATCAAAAACCCGTTCACAGCACCGATCATCAAGGTCAGCACGAACATCAACAAAATAGCGTTGGTGGGGCCAATCTTGTCGTGTAGGTCAACCACCAGAACAGTGGAAAATGACAGCATCGAGCCAACGGAAAGATCCAAGTTGCCACCGATAATCACCACGGTGACACCGACGGCGATGATGCCAATGATTGACGCCTGACGTACCACGGTCATGATGTTGGACTGAGAGAGGAACTGCTCAGAAAAGAACGAAAAAACAAACATACTGAGCAGGAAAAAAATGAGTATTCCTTGTGCCGATAGAAAACTCAGCATACCAGCCTTGCTGAGCTTTCCCGTCAGCAACCTAGGTTTTGATTGCTCTGCGGAAGCCATGCTATTCACCTATATAAAATCACCCCGGAAGACACCGATTAGCACGACGTTTGTTCTCACGCTAACCATGCCTCCGACGCAGAAAACCTGCCTTTAGGGTCACGCCGTGTCAGTGTTAGTGGGCAACACCTGCGGCACCAAACCGTTCGCTCTACCTTTAGAAAACCGGGCGGTCGAACTCTTCAAGGTTTTCAGCAGTGATTTTTGGCGTTTCGAAGAAATTCATTTTCGGGATATCTTCGCCAGCCAATACATCCAGAGCCGTTTTTAGGGCAGCCTCCGCATCATCAACAGGTGACTGATAGATGGAACCGTAGTATTCACCCCGCTCAATAGCGTCGTAGCCGACAGCGAAGTTAGTAGCACCAATGAAAATAATCTCATCAGCACGTCCAGCGCCATTGGCAGCATTTAAAGCGCCGACGCCCATGTTGTCATCGCCGGAATAAACACCATCAATACGGTCATATTTGGTCAGGAAGTCTTCCATCACCCGCTGGGCTCGCTCACGGTTCCAGTTACCCGGCTGAGTTTCCATTAGCTCAACGCCTGGACAAGCTTCTGCAAGACGCTCCTCAAAACCACCGGCACGCTCCATCGCGGTGGTATAGCCCGGCTGACCAGAAATCTGCACGATTTGACCTTCACCGCCCAAGGCATCACACATCATCTCGGCAGATGAAATACCCTGCTGAACATTGTCCGGCCCAGAAAAGGCAGCGATGAACTCAAGACCCGCTTCAGCAATTTTAGAGTTAGTAACCACCACCGGAATGCCGGCGTTATGCGCTTGGCGAATCGCAGGAATGACCGCTTGGCCGTTGGTTGGCCAAATAATGATGGCATCAACACGCTGCTGAATAAGATCCTGCATCTGGCCAATCTGACGTGCGACATCGCCACCGGCATCCAGCACGACAATATCTACGTTGCCAGCGCGCTCTGCAGCGGCTTCAAAGGCGCTTTCATAGGTTGTTTGGTAACTATCGACACCGACGTTGTTTTGGGTAATGCCAATGCGGTAGGTAGTTTCGGCTTGAGCCGTCGTGATCGACATCATAATGACCGACACGGCAATAGCGGTTTTCTTGAACATTGCGTTACTCCTGACGTTTTTTAGTAATTGTTTTTTAGCCTGCAGGCTATGCAAGCCTGGGTTTGGAGCTTACTGCTGAGCTTTGTTCCAGCACAACGTGACCGAAGTATAGAAATGACCAAACTGGTTATTTTGTTTTGTTACTTGAACACGACGATATGCAGGTCATTCATCAGCAAGGTCTTAGCAGAAAGAAAAGGAAGGAAAGGAAGGAAAGGAGAAAGATTACTGAACAGAACGACAACGGCCTCTATCACAGAGGCCGCTGGGCATACACCTACTCTAAACGTTTAATAAAACCACGCCATAGCGGCTTAACGATTTCGGTCAGGCAGATCAGCCAAGGCATTGTGCCCAATAGCACCGCTGTGCTGCTGGGACGTTGATTCTGGGTAAGCGATTTGATTATCTTCACCCGAACCGCGCTCCGCTAATGCAACACCAGAAACCAGTGCAAGAGCGATGGCAGCGACGATATTAATTACTTTCATTATTCATTCTCACTCGTTTTAATTGGTTAACTAATAAATTGAGTTATTAATAAATAGAGCGGTTAATAACTAGAACAACTCATCAATGATTGCTCAGTGACCTTAATTCCCACGGTACGTTGAGTAGCCGTAGGGGCTAAGCAGTAGCGGTATGTGGTAGTGCTGATCGGCCTCTTCCACTACGAAAGGTACTGGCACATTGGGGAAAAACGTAGCGGTGTCATGCGCTTCAAACCATTCACCGGTTTCAAACGTGACACGGTAAGTGCCTGGCAAGAACGCTTCATCAGTGGGGTAAAGGGCTGATACACGGCCTGCATCGTCGGTAGTTGCCGTTGCCATCAATTCCCAGCCCGTATCGGTATGACGCTCAAGTTCCACATCAACGCCAGGAGATGGCTGGCCGTTCTGAATATTGAGGACATGAACACTCAGCGGGTTATCAGCCGCCAGTGCTGTGGCAGCAACACTGCTAAGAGCAATACCAGCAAAAAAAGCAGACAATAGTTTCATAACAACATCCTTTTAGTGTGATGGGAGTAAAGCGGTGTTTGTGGGATTTACTGGGGTATCACGCTGTCGATAGCCGTTAGGGCACAGCCTTCGTCAATAGCAGAACCACCCGCCCCAGCAACACCAAGGGCACCAATCAGTTCACCTTCGATTCGGAGCGGCACACCTCCCCCCAACAGCAGCAATTCATCCAACGTGTTTAGGTTTGCCGACTCAGGGTCTTGGCGAGCATGTTCAGATAACGCGCGACTAGTACTGCCCGTCGACAATGATGTAAATGCTTTGCGTTGGGCGGCCAACGTGTTGTGGGGGCCGATGTTGTCATCGCGTTGCAAAGCAACCAGATTGCCACCACGATCTACTGCAGCGACCACCGCAGTGCGGCCATCGGCATGACACGCTTCCAAGGTGGCATTCACTAAGCGATTAGCCAGATCTAGCGACAGTGTCTGCTGCTGGAGCGGCCCGGTATCGGCAAGTACGCTACCGGCCAACAAGACAGCGCCAAGCAGAGGCAGGCGAGCACGTCGTGATGTCATGAAAGTCTCCTTATCAAGTGATGGCATCATCCTGACAGCTCGACCTCGTCAAACACCTGACGGCAGCATTACAGATTTGTAATGTGAAAAAGCGTCCGATCCGGCTACTCTGTGTCGATTTCGCGGGGTGACTGTATGCGTATCCTGATAGTAGAAGACGAGCAAAAAACCGCTGATTACCTGAGCAGAGGGCTTGGTGAATCGGGCTATGCTGTTGAGGTAGTTCGCGATGGATATGATGCACAGCACTACATTGAAGAGTACGAATTCGACTTGATCATTCTTGATGTCATGCTGCCCGGCCTTGACGGCTGGCAGTTACTACAAATGGTCCGCCAGCGAAGCCAAGTACCGGTGCTTTTTCTGACCGCGCGCGATGCCGTAGAGTATCGCGTCAAGGGGCTGGAACTGGGCGCAGACGATTACTTAGTAAAGCCCTTCTCGTTTGTCGAACTATTAGCCCGAGTACGTACGCTGTTACGCCGCAGCCCGCCTCGCGAGAGAGAGCATTTTCGCGTAGCCGATTTAGCAATGGATGTTTTGCGCCGCCGAGTCACCCGCCAAGGCGAACGACTTGCACTCACCAACAAAGAATTTGCGCTTTTAGAGCTGTTTCTCGACCGGGAAGGCGAAGTGCTATCACGTACCTATATTGCTTCTCGGGTTTGGCAGATGAACTTTGACAGCGACACCAACGTCGTTGAAGTAGCTGTACGGCGACTTCGCGCTAAAGTCGACGACCCCTTTCCCACTAAACTAATCCACACCGAGCGTGGCATGGGCTATGTGCTTGAGGATCGTTCCTAATGCCAGCATTAAACTCTCTAGCAACGCGCCTATCGTTACTTTTTGCCCTTGTCAGCACACTACTGCTGGGAAGTATCGGCACCTATCTCTACCATTCGTTAACCCGTGAAATAGCATGGCGTGATGACCAAATGCTGCATGGACGCCTGGAACGTATGGAGGCGCTGCTTGACGATAGCGAAAGCATCGCGATGCTTCACCAGCGCCCTCAGCTCTATGCCAACATGCTAGGCAATCGCGACAGCCTGCTGTGGGTACTTGATAGTGAAGGAAAAGTTCTCATTGAGGTTAATCCCAGCAATGTGCCCGTGCCAGAACTGCCAATGACGCCATCCGTTCGCTTTAGTGATATGCCTGAATCGATCCAGGCGAGACTGGCGTGGCACACTCTTGAGCAAGATGGCCAGCCATTAACTCTGGTCGCAGGCAAGCTGCTAAATGAGCGAAATCAGATGCTCGCTGCCTATCGGCTCAAACTATGGGTGGCATTAGTGACTGGAGCATTACTGGCTTTTTTGCTTGGCTGGGGCGTCAGCCGACAGGGGCTTCAACCGCTGCGCCGCCTGGCTGAGCAGACCAACCGCATTGACATTCGCCAATTGGATCGACGCTTGAACGTGGCTGGGGAAACGGAAGAGATCAACCGTCTTAGCCAAGGCCTGAACCGTATGCTGGGTCGATTAGAGGAAGGATTCTCCCAACTCTCTCGCCACTCAGCCGACATGGCTCATGAGTTGCGCACCCCCTTAACCAATTTATTAGGGCAAACACAACATACGTTGCGCCGGGAAAGAAGTAATTTGGAATATCGCCAGGTACTTGAATCGAATATCGAAGAGTATGAGCGCCTATCAAGAATGATCGACAGCCTGCTATTCCTAGCCCGTACTGAAAGCCCATCAAGTGATATTCCCAAGGAGCGCGTCGATATCAGGGAGCTAGTCACCCAGCTATGTGATTACTTCGAGGGCATGGCGGAAGACGACAACCGCACATTGATAAATCACACTAGTGGTAGCGTACTTGCCAACTGCGATCTATTGCGCACGGCATTAGCCAATCTAATCGCTAATGCCCTACGCCATGGACGTTCAGGAACACCTATCCGCATTTATACCAAAAACGTTGAAAACCAAATTGAGTTACACATTCATAATCATGGGCCTGTCATCTCACCAGACGATCTGCCAAGAGTGTTTGAACGGTTCTATCGCTGCGATCCAGCGCGAAGCGGAGTGGCAGGCTCAGGCGGCTTAGGCCTAGCCATTGTTCGCTCAATTGCTCAGTGGCATAAAGGTGACGTGCGGGTCGAAAGCGATGCCGAAAAAGGCACTACCTTTACGCTCTTACTCAGCATTAACGACACGCACTGATACGGTTACGACTCTCTTACTTAACACACTAACTTATTTTTTGTTATCACCTAGCATTATCTAAAAAACAAATAACAACTATCAGCCTCACAAAAACTAACGTTTTCTTAAGTTAATTTTTAATAAATTACGCTATAGTTTACTGTAACGTATGTTAATTCTTAATGATTTTGTGAGGAAATATATGATGCTACGCCTTTCTAAACCTCGTTTAGCGCCGCTATGTATCGCCGTTGCCAGTATCGCCATAGCACCCACCGTATCCGCTTGCACTTCCCTTCTCTATAGCGACGCAAATGATCACTATTATGCGGGCCGCACCATGGAGTTGCCCATGGAGTTACCTTACAAGGTATCTTACTTTCCTGAAGGCACTACCTTTGGTTCGCAAGCTGACAAACATCATGCACTAGACTTTACTGGTCAAAACGCATTTGTAGCGATTAGCGTACCTGACCCAGTCTCAGGAGACGTAAAAGTAGCGGAAGGGCTTAATGACAAAGGCCTAACATTCAGCGTGCTGGCATTCGCGAGTACCGAAGGTCCCGTAGATATGGTCGACAACACACAAGCAGTGCTAGCCGCTATCGACTTAGGCGCCTGGACGCTTTCTCAGTTTGATACAGTCGACGAAGTCAAACAGGCATTAGAAGAACAACCTGTATTAGTCACTTCATTACTACCCCATGGGTTACTAAAAACACCGTTCCATTACACCCTGCATGACGCTACGGGTAATTCAATTGTGATCGAGTTTGCTAACGGCGAACAAAATATTATTGATAACCCGCTAGGTGTTATGACGAATGGGCCAGAATTTTCCTGGCATATGACTAACCTGAACAACTACACATTTTTAAGCAACATTGATCAATCAAAATTGGAGCTTAATGGGGTAACACTCGCCCAACCTGATTCAGGCATCGCCACTGCTGGGCTCCCCGCCTCAAACACATCGGTTGGCCGCTTTGTACGCGCCGTTTACTATTCTCAGTTTGCCGAAAAAGCGGAAGATGCTGATAATGCAATCACCACGCTGGCGCACGTCATGAATAATTTTGACCGTCCGCGCGGCATTACTATCGACAACCGTTTCCATGATTCTATTGAAAACATTGCGGCCCCAGGCGTTAACAATAATCGCGTCTACACGTCTGAGTACACCTCCTGGACGTCATTGATTGACCTCCAGCAGCGGCACTTCCACATACGCTCTTACGACAGCCTTAACTATATTCATTTCGATTTAGATGAGCTAACTGATATTGATGAAATACGGCACGTCGAACTTAAAGATGTTGTCCATGGCCCACAAGATGCCACCGCATCCTTACGCCAATAAGCAATTCTCTGAAGAACTTGATTCGATAAAATACTTTTATAAACAACACACTAGGTAATAAAACATACTAAGCCGTTATGCGAACCGTCCAGGGCAAGAGCTAGCACCTCTTGCCCTACAAGCTCTAACTAACCTACGACACGGTCTACTCACACGTTAACGCCTACCCTCTAACCAGGCGTTAATTTCCCGAGCGACAAGCTCTGGATGCGTCATGTGGATACAGTGCCCCTCGCTTGCCATAACACGCAGTGTGCTATGAGGCATTTGCACATGGATATAACGCCCTACTTCCGGGCTAGCAAGGGAGTCTACTTCGCTTTGAAGCAATAGCGCCGCGTGTTTCGCTTGAGGTAGTAAATGTCTGTAATCCGAAAAGAAGGTAGCTCGCGCAAAGGTTTTCGCCACTAACGGGTCGGTTGAACAGAAACTGCTGGAGAGCTCTCCAATTAACGCATGAGACGTCCCAGACCCCATAATCAGTGGTGCCAGATAATTAGCCCATCCGATATAATTTCGATCCATTAAGCCAATAAGTTCTTCCAGATCACTACGCTCAAAGCCACCGTAATAGTTGGGTGGCATATTGAGAAAGCAAGGCGAGGGACAAATCATAATATGACTAGCGAATCGCTCGGGGCTGGCAATGGCCGCTAAGAGGCCAATGTTGCAACTAACAGAATGCCCAACAAAATGCACTTCGCTCAAATTGAGAGCATCACAAATATCGGTAACATCACGAGCATAACCTTCCAGCGTATTATAGCGTGACTCGCTGAAGGCAGAAATTGTTGATTGACCTGATCCTACATAGTCAAACAAGACCAGCGTGTAGTGCTCTTCAAGCTGGGGGATAAGGTACTGCCACATATGTTGGTCACAGCCAAAACCGTGAGCGAGCATCAGGGTTTTATTGCCTGACCCAACAACGGTTACATTATTTCGAGCTATGACTCGCTCTTTTGTTAACACGTTTGCTTTGCTCCCTTAGCTTAACGGTTTTATATACCAAAAATTAACTATCGATGACGTTTGAATTGCTTCTTAAAAGCGTGCTGATGCCACTCTTCAACCCAGGGTTTGAAGGCATGAGCAGGCATTGGACGGGCAATAAAATATCCTTGCCCACATTCGCAGCCAAGCTCAATAAGCTGTTGGCTATGTTGAAGCGTTTCAACACCTTCAGCGACCAAATCACATTCGAATGCGCCGGCAAAACCAATAACACCTTTAAGAATCGCTAAATCTCCAGCGCTAGACAGCATATTTTGAACGAAACTACGATCAATTTTTAGTGTATCAACTGATAGGTCTCTAAGATGGCTTAAAGAGGAGTACCCGGTACCAAAGTCATCTAACGAGATACGGATTCCCATCATTCGGCAAGCATTGAGCACCGAGTAAACATGGCTAACATCCTCAATAGTGCTTGTTTCCAAAACCTCAAGCTCAAGTCGCTGTTTTGGCAAACCAGGAAAGTCAGCAAGTATGTGGCTTAAATCGCAGAGAAACTGGGAATGCTGTAAGTGATACCCATCGATATTGACACTGACATGTAAATCCAGTCCTTGCTGAAGCCACTCCTGAAGCTGGCAAAGTGCGCTAGTGATAACCCATCTCCCCAGCTCCACGCCAGTCGACGTATTATTCAGCACAGGCAAAAAAGTGGCGGGTTCTTTTAATCCGTCGCTGGGATGGTTCCAGCGTATGAGCGCTTCAGCTCCAATCACCCTCCCCGTGAGCATATTAATTTTGGGCTGGAAATAAAGCTCAAACTGATTAGCGCCCATCGCAGCTCTAATAGCATTTAACTCTGATTGTTTGCCTTTTTGGACTTGTTCATTACCCACATTAAATAAACAAATCTGATTTTTTCCTGACAGCTTTGCTTGATACATCGCCTGATCGGCTTGACGAATCAATTGGTCAGGCTCTACCTCTTTCGATTGCGGATAGAGGGTAACGCCTATACTGGCAGAGAGCTTTAACAGCACCGAATCTATATCAAAGGGTTCTGAAAGTTTATTAATAAGTCGAGAAAGTGACTCTTCAACTAAACCGGCACTAAAGCGTCCATTCAAAAAAACAACAAACTCATCGCCACCAAAACGAGCAATCAAATCGTCGCTTCTTAAATTAGTAGCCAAGCGCTTGGCTACTAATTGAAGAATTCTATCGCCCATATGGTGACCATAGAGATCATTCACCTCTTTAAAGCCATCAAGATCAACAAACGCAAGCGCGAACGCCATATCATTTTTCTGTAAATCAATGATTTTCTGATCAAGGTGCTTGGTCAAAGCCGCGCGGTTAGGTAAACCGGTCAATTGATCGGTATCTGATAAAGTGCGTAGCAAAGAGATCTTCTGCTCAAGAAGCTTTTTAGTCTCCGTCAACTCCTGAAATAACTGGTCAGATCGGCTAGAACTACTGACACTCCAGAAAATACGCTCATTGGCACTATCATCGCAAAGCACATTCACCACGATTGGTAGGGTACTTGTAGAACGAGTCACCATTGAAAGCCGTATTTCGTCGCACTGCTTTTCCCGAACTAAAATAGGCACTATATAAGTGTCATACATAATCTGTGACGCTTTGCTCAATAAAATGAACAGATCGGCGCCTAATAAATCACGCGTTGAATAACCGTGATACTGCTCAAGATAGCGATTACTATAGAGAATCCGACGCTTATAGTCAGTAACCATGCACCCTATTGGGAAATCATCAAGCGAAAATAAGTTGGATGTCACCATGCTCTACCTTGAAATATACCGCAATGATTCATGCGTAAGCGTTTTTTACATTTACATATGATCTCTGATAATTAGAAAATTTGCTATTTTTATAACGTAACCAATTGATGTCATATAAAAAAACATCAATATAAAGAACTCTGCAAGTGGTACCGCCCGCTATATCCTACGCTTGTAAGTTGCGCAGTAAAAAAGTGAAGCGCACTAACGAAAATATGAAGAAAACACTAACAACAACCGATGCTGCCCACTAGATTTTTCTAGAAGGCAGCATAGCTAGTCAACGTCATCATCTTGACCAAGAAAAAGACGGTTATCTCGACGGCCCCAGGAAACGCGTTTCACTCACACGCGTTACCGATGGTTCTTCCAGCGATGTAAAGCGCAGCTCAATGGAGTGGCTGGGTTGAGTCAAAACACCCTCATCGGCGCTGAGAGCAACCCGTAAGCGGCGAGTCTCGTTAGCCTCTACGTCAATGGTTTCCATGCCTTGTAAGCGCAGCCCTGGCAAGCCGGATGCCGTTAACACATAGCGGTGAGGATCGGTATCTTGATTGCGCAGCGTTACGTTGTAGTAGTTGACGATGCGTCCACTTTCAGTACCTTCAAACAACGCTTGGCGATCTCGCGCAACATCTACATCGATGGGCACACGGGTGTTTAAGAAGCCAACGAGCAGCACCACCATAGAGAGCAGCGCCACAGCATAGGCGATCAGTTGAGGGCGCCAGAAACGGGTGTCTTTACCCTCCAACGCGCGCTCCGTGGTATACCGCACAAGGCCAAGCGGTTTATTAATCCGTGCCATGACGCTGTCACAGGCATCAATACACGCGGCGCAGCCAATGCATTCGTACTGCAGTCCATCACGAATATCGATACCTGTTGGGCACACCTGAACACACAGCTCACAATCGATGCAGTCACCAACACTGGATGCCTCAGCACCCTTTTGATGATGATTACGACGAGGTTCACCACGCGCAGCATCATAAGAAACAATCAGTGTATTGGCGTCGAACATTGCCGACTGAAAACGCGAGTAAGGACACATATGGAGGCATACTTGGTGGCGTAGCCAACCCGCATTCAGGTACGTAAAAACCGTGAAGAAGCCGATCCAAAATAGCGCCCAGGGATGCGCATTCAAGCTGACAAAATCTACCACCAACGCTCTAATCGGCGTGAAGTAACCGACAAAGGCGATCCCCGTTGCCAGCGCGATTAGCAACCAAGCCGTATGCTTAGCGATTTTGCGCCAAAGCGTGTCAAAGGTACGTGATGCGTTATCACGACGTATGCGACGGTGCCGTGGCCCTTCCAAGCGATGCTCAAACCAGATAAACAGAAAGGTCCAAACGCTTTGCGGGCAGCTATAGCCACACCACACGCGCCCCGCCGCTACCGTGATCAAAAACAGGCCAAACGCGCACAACACCAAGATCCAGGTGAGCAAGATAAAGTCTTGTGGATAAAACGTCGCCGCAAAAATATGGAACTCTTGCGCAGCAAGATCAAACCACACCAGCGGCCGCCCCCCCCAATTAATCCATGGCAAGCCAAAATACAGCGCCATTAACAACCAGTTTGAGCAGCGCCGGATGCGCTGAAAAAAACCACCAATTTCTCGCACATAAATATGTCCAAGCTGGGGTGGCTTATTATTGGACGGGTTGCTACTAAAAGGCTGGTGGCGGGAATCATTAGATGCAGGCGAGTGGTGTTCAACCGCTGCCTCAGTGGTTAGGTTTTGCAATGGAATGCGTTGCGTCATACCGATATCCAGAAAAGAGGGAATGGAGGTCATACGGTCGAGGGGCGTCGCCGATTATTAACCACCACTATCCCCACTACGCTGACTAACAAACAGGCGCAGTTTTAGAGAAATATTGCGTATCAGTTGAGCCTAAACAGCTTATAAAGCTACCTTCTGATATGCTTTTTATTAATGGATTTGAGCCTGTTTTAAATTTCCCACATCCGTCACAGTGGCATTTCCCTCTAGCAGAGAGTTTCACCTGTGCCACCTAAAACTGTGATGGAGTATCCTGGTGCTATCCTCAACGCACCGACGGTTTATCCCATGAAACGTTACGAACAATTTGCCGATGAGATAGCCACGCTGATTCGTCAGGGCGTGCTTGGTCCTGGGGAGCGAATTCCGTCGGTTCGCCAGGCCAGTCGTCACCATGGGATCAGCCCATCCACGGTGTTTCAGGCGTACTACTTACTCGAAAACCGCGGTCTCATCACGGCACGAGCACGCTCAGGCTATTTTGTTCGTGAACATGCTCGGCGCTTGCTGGGCGAGCCACGTGTGACGTTGCAGCCCACCGACCCCGCGGAAGTAGAAGTCAGTGAGCTAGTGTTCTCGGTGCTCGACTCACTGCAGGATGATCGAACGGTGCCTTTTGGGTCAGCTTTCCCAAGCCCTGAGCTTTTCCCACTTTCGCGGCTGAGCACCAGCATGACACGTGGTCTGCGCGAGCTTTCTCCTCAGCAGGTAGTGGCCGACATGACCACCGGGCATGTCGACCTGTGCCGACAAATCGCTCTCCGCTATATGCTGGGAGGCATTCAGCTTCCAATGGAAGAGCTGGTGATTACTAATGGCGCGATGGAAGCGCTCAACTTAGCCCTGCAATGCGTGACCCAACCTGGCGATTTGGTGGCGGTTGAGTCCCCGGCGTTTTATGCCAGCCTGCAAGTATTGGAGCGACTAAAACTGCGTGCAGTGGAGATTCCAGTGCATCCACGCGAGGGTATCGACCTTGATGTGCTAGCAGAGCGATTGGCGTCGCTACCTATCAAAGCCTGCTGGTTTATGAGCCATCTGCAAAACCCGCTCGGCGCCAGCCTAAGCAATGAACGAAAGCAGACCCTTTATCAACTATTAAAGCAGCACCAAGTCCCCATGCTAGAGGATGATGTGTATGCCGAGCTGTACTTTGGCAGCACACCGCCTACCCCAGTGAAAGCGTTTGATGATGAGGGGCTAGTCATTCACTGCAGCTCTTTCTCGAAATGTTTGGCGCCTGGCTATCGCGTTGGCTGGGTAGCGGGAGGGCGCTACGCCGAAGCTATTTCACGACTGAAGTTAATGACGACTATTTCGCCTTCCATTCCCGCACAGGCAGCCATTGCCGACTATTTACAGCACGGCGGCTATGACCGTCACTTACGTAAGCTCCGCCACGCTCTAGAAGCCCAACAAGGTAGTATGCTGGCGTCTGCAGATCGCTACTTTCCCACCCAAACACGTATCACTCGGCCTGATGGCGGCTACTTTTTATGGGTAGAGTTTCCTGAAAAAGTTGATTCACTACGCTTATTCAACATGGCGCTCGACCATGGTGTTAGCTTGGCGCCAGGCCCCATTTTTTCCGCAACTCAGCAGTTCCGGCATTGCGTACGCTTAAGCTATGGCCACCCGTGGACAGCACGCAGCGAGCGGGGCATGGAAACCCTAGGACAGCTATTAACTCTGTTTTAAATCCCTGCCGCTCTGTAGCTCACCCCTCTTCCTAACTGATATGGTTTTTTGGTTAAAAACTAAGCCTGCCATGAAGAACATCTACTAATAAAGTAATCTAGCAAATAGCCAGATAGAACCACTCGCTAGGCGCTTAGGCTGGTTAATGATCATTTGGTTTTCGAGTGTTGGTGTTCTATTACTGCTTTCACTGGGAATTAAGCTCATGATGGGGCTAGTGGGCTTAACCAGCTAAAAGACTTACGTTGTCTGGTCAACGTATTAGACATTGGGTCATAGGTTATGATCGCTCTTTGGCAACTTGCCTGCCATTGAACAATGTTAACCGGATTAGCCTATGCCAATTGACCTGCAAGCGCTCTATCCCAAACTAGTGCATCTGATGCTGGACACGGTCTTCGTGGTCGATAAAGACCATCAGATCCTGTTTGTGAGTGATGCCTGCGAGTCACTGCTTGGTTACCGTGCTGATGAACTGACCGGCACTTTAATCACCCATTACATGCATCCTGACGATCTCGCGCTCACGCAAGCTTCCATTGTGCGGGTCATGAGCGGTCAACAACACATCGATTTCCGCAACCGCTACCTCCGCAAGGATGGCAGCACTGTGCACATTCTATGGTCTGCTCGCTGGTATGAAGACGAAGAAGTTCGCATCGGCGTTGCTCGAGACGTAACAGCCCTAATACAAGCCGAAGAAGAATTACGCTTCCTTGCCCATCACGATCCACTAACAAAGCTGACGAATAGATCACTCTTCTATGATCGGCTCGTTTCAGGCTTGGGCGCGGCTCATCGCCACCAGAGCGGCCTTGCGCTGCTGTTTCTGGATATTAATGACTTCAAGCTGATTAACGATACCTATGGACATGCCATAGGAGATGAAGTGCTCTGTACAGTGGCTCGGCGACTGGAAAGCTGTCTACGTCAAACAGACACGGCCGCGCGCATGGGCGGTGATGAATTTACTATTCTACTGACGGGCATCCAATCAATGGAGGCCGTTACACACAAGGTAAATCAGATTCTCGCCATCATGGCCGAGCCGCTGGGCGCAGAATTTGGAGCGATCAACATGCCGTCTTGCAGTATTGGTACAGCCTGTTATCCCGCCGATGGGGACGATGCGGATACGCTGCTCTGGCATGCTGATAGCGCGATGTACAGAGTGAAAATGCATCGGTAAAGCACAACCATTGCGTTAGGCGTTTTAAAAAATCCGACGTTGCTGATGCCGCTGGAACATCGCGTTACCCCTTGCTATTTCACGCCGACAATACCCCGCCTTCCCATATCAAGACTAAAGTCTAAGAATTTTAATTATCAAAAATTGATAACTTTTTTTTCTTTTATCTATTTTGCTGCGTATCGTTTATCAAAATTTGAGGTAATTGCGATGGGGCCATCCGACCGGATGCTAGCGCTACTGTGCTGCCTAGCAAATCAAGGGGAAGCAATGACGGTGAAGTCGCTGGCCGAGCTGACCGCTCAGCCAGTCTCGACCGCATATCGCCACCTGCGCCAACTTTTGGCCTGGGGCCTAGTCAGCGAACGCGAGGGCGGCACCTATGCGCCGGGCCCTCAGGCGGTGCGTCTGCACCAAGGTTTCGAACACCACAACGAGCTGCTTCGCTGGGCTCGCCCAGTGCTGACCGAATTGACTGAGACCACTCAGGAGAGCTCGGCGCTACTGGTGGCGGTGCGTGACCACGCCCTTTGCGTAGAGATGATCGATAGTCCACAGCCGCTGCGCTGCTGCTACCACCGGGGCCAGGTGCAACCGCTACTCAAGGGCGCCAGCGCTCGGGCGCTGCTGGCCTGGATGAGCGATGAAGAGCGCCAGATGGCGCTGATGCTTCGCTCGGAGGCGGAGCGGGACGATGCCCTGATCGATCTCGAGACCATTCGCCTACGGGGCGTGGCGGTCAGCGTGGGCGAAATCGATCAAGGAGTATGGGGCGCCAGTGCCCCAGTGTTCAACGGCCGCGGTCGTCTCAAGGCGGTGATCAGTGTGATGGCCCCCAGCGCTCGGGCTCAAGACCGAGCCAAGACTCTGAGCGAGGCCACGCGCCTCAGTGCACAACGATTGGGAGAACTCCTGCAGTGACACAAGCAGATAATGAGGCGGCGCTGATGGCGCCCTGGCAAGGCCGGGTCGATAGCACAGAGGCAGGTGACGCACGGCGCTGGCATCAGGTGATGCGTCCGGCCTTTCGGGCCGAGGCGCCGGGGCGCGCTTTGTTAGGGTTCTGCTCTGATGCTGGCGTAGCCCGCAACCAAGGGCGGACGGGGGCCAGTGAAGGGCCCCTGGTGTTGCGTCGCCAGCTAGCCAACCAGGCGTATCACCTGACGACACCGCTGTATGATGCCGGCGATGTGGTCTGCCAGGGCGACAACTTAGAGGACGCTCAGCAAGCCTTCGCCGGGCGGGTGTCCGAGCTGCTCGAACAGGGCCACCGGGTCATCGGCTTAGGCGGCGGCCACGAGATCGCCTTCGCTAGCTTCTCGGGACTGCTGGCTCACGCCCAACGTCAGGCGACGATGCCACGCCTAGGCATCCTCAATCTGGATGCCCATCTCGATCTGCGCCAGGCCGAGCGCGCCAGCTCCGGCACGCCCTTTCGGCAGTGCGCCGAGCTGTGCCAAGAGGCGGGCATCGACTTCCACTACACCTGCCTTGGAGTGAATCGTGGCGGCAATACGCCAGCGCTTTTCGCCCGCGCCGAGTCGTTGGGAGTGGAGTGGGTGCTCGACGAGCAGTGTCGCTCGCTGGACAGCCCCGCGATGAAAGCCGCTCTGGAGCGGCTGCTGACACAGGTCGACTGGCTCTACCTCACCATCTGCTTAGACGCCTTACCAGCCTGGATTGCCCCGGGCGTCAGCGCCCCTTCCGCCCGGGGCATCGAGCTGTCCCTGGTTGAGGATGTCATTGATCATCTAGCCGCACGCGTTGCGCTGCCAGTAGTGGACGTAGCCGAGTTCAATCCAAGCCTGGATATAGACGCGCGAACGGCCCGTGTTGCGGCCCGTCTGGTCGAGCGCCTGGCGCGCTAACCAACGATTAACCGGTCGTCAACGGCCACCCCTACCCGACCGCCCTGAGCGGCACACAACAACTCATGGAGCATCAACATGCACTTTACTCTGGATGCCGTGTCCACCACGGCACTGGCGCTGATATTGCTTGCATTTGGCGCCGGGCTTAAGCGCCGGCTCAACTGGCTGGAACACTTCTGCGTCCCTACCCCAGTGATCGGCGGTTTCGGCTTCGCCCTGCTGGCCTGGCTGCTGCGCGATCTTGGCTTGGTTACCTTCGAGCTTGACACGGCGATGCAGAGTCCATTGATGATCGCCTTCTTCACCACCGTGGGCCTGGGTGGAAGCCTGGCGCTGCTCAAGAAGGGCGGTAAGGCGCTGGGCATCTATCTAGTGGCCTGCTGGCTGCTGGCGCTGATGCAGAACGGCGTGGGCATTGGCATGGCCAGCCTGCTTGGCCTCGACCCGCTGATCGGCCTGATGGCCGGAGCCACCTCCTTAGAGGGCGGCTTTGGCGCAGCAGCGGCCTTTGGCCCTGAGGCGGAAGCCCTGGGTGCCCAGGGTGCCACTACTGCCGCCATTGCCTCTGCCACCTTCGGCATGATTGTCGGCGGTGTGATCGGCGCGCCCATCGCCCGCTGGATCATCGACCGTCGGCAGATTCCGGTTGTCGCCGAGGACGTGCATGATCTGGAGAAACTGCAAGCCGAGGAGCGCCCCACCCAAGCGCCCATCGACAGCCGTACCCTGCTGCGCGTGCTGGCCGTCGTAGTACCGATCATGGTACTGGGAGTGTGGTTCAAAGAGGCCCTGTCAACTCACCTAGGGGTCATCCTGCCGAGTTATGTGGGCGCCATGTTTGTCGCCATCCTGCTACGCAATCTTAATGATCGCTTCCACTGGGTCAGCATGCCAGACAACGCCCTCGCCACCCTGGGCGACGTAGCCTTGGGCGTGTTCCTGACCATGGCAATGATGAATCTCAAGATCTGGCAGCTCCAGGAGATGGGCGGCTCACTGCTATTAATCCTGCTGGTGCAGACCTTGGCCATCGTCTTCCTGGCCGTGGTGGTGCTGTTCCATCTGCTGGGCCGCAACTACGACGCCGCAGTGCTTACCGCGGGCTTTATTGGCCACGGTCTAGGCGCTACTCCCAATGCGGTGGCGAATATGAGCGCGGTGTGCGAGCACTATCGTGTGGTGTCGCATAAGGCCTTCATTATCGTCCCGCTGTGCGGCGCCGTGCTGATCGATATTGTCGCCATCCCCGCCATTACCTGGTGTCTGAACGCCTTCGCCTGATCAATGTTCGTCCGACAACGCTAGCCTCTGGATTCAGCTGGCGTTGTCGTTTTTGTCGCCGATGCCGCGAAGGTACTCATTACCTCTAGCCACACCTCTGCTACCGGTGAAGGCAAACCCTCGCGGCAAATTGCGCTCCCCAGGCACCTGCTCCAACTCCTCCATGGATTTCGACCGTATAACGCCAAACAGCAGCGCATTAGGACACGTTATCCTCTTTAGTAACGGGCTCTTCGATGGGCTCGCCATTCTCATCCAGCAATTGGTGATCATATGCTGCTTGAAGCCCCGTCTCTTCAGCAGCGGACTGCTCCTCTTGCAGTGGTTCTTCTTCAACTGACTCTTCCACCAAGTCTGCCCAGTAATCAATGTGGCCAGGATAAGCTGGCGATATAATCGCCACCACAATACCAACGACAGAAAATAGCGAAAATGCATAGGCATAACCAAAGCCGTCCACCAGCATACCAACAACCGGCGATCCTACTGCCTGCCCAAGCGCACAGGCCATAAAAGGCAAGACTGGCCCCATGGAAAGCCGCCCCGGCAATAGCCGAATCCCCGTCATCAGATACAGTCCCGTTAAGCTCATGTAAGCAAGTCCAAACACCATGGCGGAAAATATCGCCAATGCTAACTGGCCTGGACTGGCAGCAAGCAACACCAAGCTTGAAGACAGCATCATTAACATTAATGCCTGCGTAATAGGAGGGTTATTACGGTCAGCCAAATCACTCACTACGGCACCTCCAAGCCCAGCAAGTCCTACGGCAAACCAAAGCCAACCAGTTTGATTAGGAGGCAACCCACCAAGGGTAACGGCCAAATCAGGCGCAAAAAGCCAGAACGGCGAAGACACAAACCCCATAGCGAAAGCAAAGAGCGATAGCCGGGTAAGGCGCGACCACTGTAGCCGCGTGATTGGCGGTGGCGGCGCCGCATTCGCTGGCACAACCCGAGAGACCGAAGGAATAAAGTACCAGGCAGCAATGACCCCTAAGCCTGCCATAACGGCAAAGCTAGTGTAGGTAAAGCGCCACGCATCGGCCAGGAAAACGACCGTCGGCACTGCTACGATAATGCCAATACTGGTGCCAGCATTCATGATAGAGCTAACGCGGCCATGCATTGTTCGGCTCACCAGCGCCTGCATAGCAGCCGTCAGAGCGGGCATCATCAAACCGGTACAAATCCCGCAGACAAACACACCTACGCCGAGCGATAAGGCGCCAGACGACTGGCTGATAAAGACAAGGCCAGCCACACCAAATCCACCTGACAACACCGCCAAATTACGCGCACCGAACCGATCGGCTGCAAGCGGTGCGAACAACGTCGCCAAGACAAAACTAATAAACGGCAGCGCCCCAATAATGCCAACCAAGTACGCTGTCAGTTCTAGCTCGGCGCTAATGGAAGGCACAAACAAACCAAACGCAAAGCGCGCAAGTCCATAGCTAATTGCTACCAGCGCTGCACCAAATAGGGCGAACCCCATGTTCGACAAGGTTTTCATACCGAGCACTCCACGGCCGTGTGTGTCTTGTGCATCAAGCTGATCTATCAACTGCGCCACCAATAGCTTACTTCGCTGGGTGATTGCAATCTCCGGCTGTGTGGCTGCCGCAAAGAGGTATGATTTAGTCGATACGCAGAGTGCTTAAGTTAAAAATAAGCATTAAAAGAAGGTGACACTGAAAGTTTCACCGCTAGCTGCCAAGGGCGTTGATAACATCGCTAAGAAGTCACTTCGGTTGTATCAACCCATCACCGTTGCTTTGAAAGCAACAAATTCGTCATTAAAACGACTCTTTTCTACCCGCCAAGTCGCTTAGCTTACAAAAAGCCGAATAAAGGCACCGACATCAGTAGGGATAGGAAATGTTTTCAGATAAACAAGTTAGTGAAGCCACTGCTTTGCGGCATCGGCTACACCAGCAGCCCGAGCTTAAATTCCAGGAAAATAACACCGCCGCGCTGGTCGCGGAGCGGCTAAGAGCGCTTGGCTATCGCGTTACCGAAGGTATTGCCACTACAGGCGTTATGGCTGAGCTAGCGACCGGTCGCGAAGGGCCAGTGATTGCCTTTCGCGCCGATATGGATGCGTTACCCATCAAGGAAGCCAACACATTTGAGCATCGCTCCCAACGGCAAGGTTTGATGCATGCCTGTGGTCACGATGGGCATACCGCCACGCTTTTGTTGGCTGCCGAGGCCATCATGGCGCTGCGTGACGAGCTATGTGGACACATTAAACTGCTATTTCAGCCTGGCGAGGAAGGTGGCAATGGTGCCGACATCATGGTCAAGGCAGGGGTATTGGAAAACCCCAAGGTGGACGCGATATTTGGCTACCACAACCGCCCTGGTTTCCCAACAGGCCAACTGTTTGTTAAACCCGGGCCGGCTATGGGCGGTAACGACACTTATAAAATCACTATCGAAGGTATTTCCGGCCATGCCGCCATGCCGCACTTGGCGGTAGATCCTATTTATGTCGGGGCATCGCTGGTACAGCAGTTGCAAGGGTTAGTGGGCCGCCACAAATCGCCGCTGGAAGCAGGCGTGATCACTGTAGCTGCTTTCCATGCGGGCGATGCCGCCAATGTGATTCCTGGCCAAGCCGAGCTGCTAGTGAATATCCGCAGCGACCGCCCCTCTTCACGCGAAGCGCTTGCAGGCAAGCTTGAGCAGGTAACCGCTGGCGTATGCGCAGCCCACAGTGCGCAGTTTCATCTGGAACACCTACACCAGGTGCCCCCCCTGGTTAACGACCCTGCGTGGTCAGAACGTGTGTTAGCGGTTGCCTACAAACACGCAGTAAGCCACGACATTCAGCAGCTGGACTATATGCCCACTATGGGTGCCGAAGATTTCGCGTTCTACCTGCAGGAAGTACCGGGGTGTTTCTTCTTTGTCGGTAATGGCGATAGCGCCTATCTGCACAACGAGCACTACGACTTTAACGATGCTGTTCTGCCGGTCGCAGGCGGGATGTTTGTGGCGCTGGCAAAAGAGCTGTTAGCACGAGCGTAATTCTCTGCAGGCCTCTTATTACGATTAAAAAAATAACGTTAAGTAAAAAGGATTTATACGATGCAAGGTGTTCTTTCATCTATTGAGCGTGTGGGTAATAAGCTCCCACACCCGTTTATTCTCTTTGTCATTTTGGCTGGCGTAGTTGTGGTCGTCTCAGCCCTGCTTGCCGCACTCGGCGTTTCAGCGGTTAACCCGCAAACCGACGCAGTGGTGCAGGTACGCAGTCTACTATCGGCTGATGGCATTGAGTTTATGCTGACCAGCGTGGTCAGTAACTTCGTTAACTTCCCTCCCCTCGGCCTTATTTTGGTGGTGATGTTTGGCATTGGTTTGGCCGATAAAGTGGGCTTAATGTCGACCTTGATGCAGGTGAGCGTGGCGAAAGCACCACCCGCTCTGCTCACTTTCTGCGTTTTTATGGCAGGTATTTGCGGCAGTATTGCCTCCGATGCCAACTACCTGATCCTGATCCCGCTAGCCGCCATGGTGTACTACTCGGTGGGCCGTCACCCAATCGCCGGTGCAGCTGCCGCCTACGCAGCGGCAGGCGCCGGGTTTGATGCCAGCCTGTTCATTACCGTCGGGGATGCGCTGTTTGCTGGCATAACCACGGAGGCCGCACGCTTGGTAGACCCAGACGCCTACGTCTCACCTGTTGATAACTACTACTTTGTGGCCTGCTCAGTGTTTGTGCTGGCAATTGTTGGCACGTTAGTCATCGATAAGATCGTAGAGCCGAGGCTGCAACGCACCCTACCGATAAGCAAAGACTTTAAAACTGACATTATAAAACCGGCATTAACCGACGCAGAAAAGCGCGGCCTAAAGCGGGTAGGTATTGCCACACTGATTTACCTAGCGCTGATCTTAATTGCCGTGGTGCCCGAGGCATCACCACTGCGCAATGAAGAGGGCGGCTTGATCCCCTCGCCCTTTTTGCGCTCACTCGTGCCACTGATGTTTGGCTACTTCGTCACTATTGGCTTGGTATACGGCATCACCACCGACAAGATCACCAGCAGCCGTGATGTACCACAACGCATGGCGGAGTCTGCCAGTGACTTAGCACCTACCCTAGTACTGTTCTTTGCCATTTCGCAGTTTATTGCTTATTTCCGCTGGTCAGAATTGGGGCAATTTATTGCTATTGAAGGCTCCAATATTCTGCAAAGCACCGGATTTACCGGGCTACCGCTAGTAGGCGCGTTTATTGCGATGAGCGCAGTGCTGAACGTCTTTATGACCAGCGGCTCCGCTCAGTGGGCATTAATGGCCCCGGTATTCGTGCCGATGCTGATGATGATCGACTTCGATCCAGCTTTTGTATTGGCAATGTTCCGCATAGGCGATTCCAGCACGAACATCATCTCCCCTATGAGCCCATATTTTTCGGTAGCACTGGTGTATATGCAGCGCTATAAGCCAGATATGGGGCTAGGCACGTTGATAGCCACCATGCTGCCGTTAGCCATAGGCTTTTTGCTCGCCTGGTCAGCGTTTTTGATGTTCTGGCTGGCCATGGGCTGGCCAATTGGCCCAGGCGTATACATGATGGCTAACTGATACTTCAGTACGTCACTGCATCGCCATCATTAACTTCCACAAATAGTCGGCAGCGGGCGAAAGCCTTCTGCCGACTCTACGCACCAAATTGCCTTGGCTACTAGCGGCCATAGGGTGGTCAATGGGAATCGCCTTCAGCAAACCAGCGTTTACTTCGCTGCGTGCAGCAGCAGCCGTCATAAACGACACGCCAATCCCCGCACATGCCAACCTTCGAGACACCGAATGCAGGTTGCAACGATAGGCAGGCGTAGCCAACTGCCCGGCAGCACCAAATAGCGCATTCACGAACTGCTGCGAGCCCGAGGCATCCGGTAAAAAAATCAATTTGTGCTGTAATAACTCCGTGACCGACACGCTATCTTGGCGGGCAAGCCGGTGGGATGGTGCTACCAGCGCGCACAACGGCCCCCGCTCAAAAGAGTGCACTACTAACCGTGGGTCTGAAATGGGGCCGTAGGTAATAGCAATATCCACCTCGTCGCTGGCCACCATCTCATGGGGTTCTCGGGGGTAATAAATCCCTGTTTTAATCTCGATCAGCACGTCGGGATAATGCTCGGAAACACGGCGCATCACGTGGTTGATAAAGCTATCCACAAAGCCATCACCTACCGAGACTACCACCTTCCCCGACTGTAAATTGCGTAACCGAGACAGCGTATCTCCCAGCTCTGAATTCAACCGCCGCTGAGCAAGAAATCCTTCCACTACCAATTGGCCTGCTTCGGTCAACGTCACATGCCGACCTTGACGCTCCAACAACGCCATGCCCAATTCTCTCTCCAACCCACGTACTTGGCGGCTTACCACAGAGGGATTGATATGCAGATGCTCCGCCGCCGCACGAATGCCACCGCAACTGCTTACCTCAAATAAGTAAAACGCACGTTTATCCAGTAGGGTCATGATGATCTCGTGTGAATAACCTCGTGCCGATGAGCTCGCACACCAGCTTTTTCAAACCAATAGCAACAAAATGCCCCTATCTAAGGCAGCTTGCTCCCATCTTTTTTATGCTACTTTCGAAATATAAATAATGTGATTTTATAGTGGCAGACCATGCGTGCCTATCTAAGCCAGAACGTGTGCCCTAAAACCTTATTGAGTCAAAAAATCACCCACACGCTCACATAAAGACATGGAACATGGACACAAAGAGTAGAATGAAAATTACTCTGAATGCGATAGGAGCATGCATCGTTGCAAATAGCTGAGATAACACCCTCTGAGGTGCCAATGGAGCTACTTCTTTTAGCGGATCCCTGCGAAGAAGCCATCAAAAGCTACCTATATCAATCAAGATGCTTCATCGCCTGTGCCAAGGGTTCGGTAGTTGGAGTTTGTGTTATCAAGCCGATTTCTGAGGGAGCACTGGAATTGATGAACATTGCCGTTTCACCATCGGTTCAACAGAACGGTGTTGGTACACAACTTCTCAGGCATGTTATCGAAAAAGTAAAGGCATCTGGTGCGCAACGCTTAGAGGTAGGAACGGGTACATTCGGCTATCAACTGACCTTCTACCAACGGCAGGGCTTTAGGGTTAATTGTATTGATAAAGATTTTTTCTTGAAGAACTACCCTGAGCCTATCATTGAAAATGGAATTCAGCACAAAGATATGCTTAGACTAAGCCTGGAATTTTAGCCCCCTCATAAGATAACGGTTAATAACTCAGCATATTCTTTTTAGACTACTCTATAAACAAACGCGAAAACCCCGCACACGGCGGGGTTTTTAAGCTTACCGACTTAGCCGGTAGCTAATATCTCGGTAGGGAGTTTATTCCACAACCTTGATATTAGAAGCTTGAAGGCCTTTTTGGCCCTGAGTTACGTCAAAAGAAACCTTCTGACCGTCTTGCAGGGATTTAAAGCCTTCTGCTTGAATTTCGGAGAAGTGTGCGAACAGATCGTCGCCGCTAACTTCAGGAGAAATAAAGCCGAAGCCTTTAGTGTCGTTAAACCACTTTACGGTACCAGTTGCCATGATCGAAATCCTCGATTTAGCGAAATTAATGCCGAGGAAATACCCGAGTTACAGAGGGTAGAACAAGAGACTTTCACCAGGCTCAACGCTAAAATGCTTCGATACTGCTGACAACGTTCGACTTGCTAACCAACTGCAATCAGTCTGCGCTTCTATATTACTTACGTCAACAGCTAATACCAAAAAGAGCTAAATAAGGTAACAACAGCCTCTATATTGAGGTGTTTATCCTGAACATAAAATAAAGCTTAATCATATATTGAGGATTTAAAACATGCATTACAGCAACTTACAAACTTATTGGCTGGCATATAGCCAGCCATTCTTTTAAAACAATTTTAAAAAATTTTCTTCAAACGCTTAAATCGCACATCAGCATGGCTTTTCCCACTTCTTCGTCAGTAATCAACTGCGCCTGATAGGGGCCGCTGTCATGGTTCACCAAGGAATAATCAACGCTTGAAAGCCTTTCCTGCACTTCGTCAATAGGCGCTGAAAACTCAACCAAAAGCACGCTAATGCCATTTGAGTTTCCAAGATAAAAAACGAAGCTTTCAACTGGCAGGCCGTAGTACTCACCGTTTTTTGCTGCTAAACGGTAGCCGCTATAATCTCGGTTGCGCTCGAAGAAATCTATTTCTCCAAGAACTTCTTTATAAACAGTCGGCAGAACAATCTCGTTAACCTCCGGGTAGAGCGAGCCATCTGGGTAAGTCACCAGATTACGGCGTAGTTCGCTCCACTCCTCAGATTGGGCACAACCGTCTTCCCACGACGCAAGCAAGGGCGTCCAATCTACTGTTGAGCCTGACGCAGCAGTTCCATAGAAAAGCGCGCAGCCGAAAACTGCGGCAATCACTGGCTTATAGGTACGTTTCATCTAGTTCCCTTTTTAATTTATATTTAATCGAAAAGACTGGTAGGTACGGCGTCGGGTGCGCCTTGCTCAAGCCAAAGGCTGTGCCTTTCTGTGTAGTAGTTTTCATAGCTGTGCCAAGTACTATTAAATTTGTTACCTATATCGTAAGTAATAGCACCAGCTGCTTCAGCTAAAGCTAAAACAGTGTTCTTCGAAACCTCACAGTTACTTCCCACTAAACTTGAGTATTGTTGAGTCAAATTTTCGTCAACCGACGTAACTTCTGGATCTTTACCCGATACAAACCACGCTTTGCCATGTTCTCCGTAGACGCTTCCACCAAAACGTACAAACAGATCAGCGAAGTGCAGATACTTTGTTGCATCATTACAAGAAGCCGTGTGAATATTAATTCCCGCACTTCTGGCTAAGCGCTCCATCAGCTCTTCGTTGCCGCTATCAATCACCGTAAAGTAACTAATGAACTCCATAGGATCGACAGGCTCAGCACGAAAGCTATTGAGCAGGATTTGCTGCGTCCTTTCATCACCTCTTAGGACAGCATCGTAAAAGCCCATATACAGCGTCGAGAAAGGCATTTCGATTCGAAATGGCGGCTCACCTTGGCTGACTTGCATTGGGCGACACTCACTATCGAGTAAGCGCAGATTGTCACCGATCACGTCCCTCGCCCTGGGCGTCAGGTTTAAAAATGTTGCCACAGTTAACTGCAAAGGCTCAGACGTGCCTGCCTGCCGTTCATCGATATAGTCAGCAAATGAATAGAGCCGCTCATCGTCTTGGCAAGCAACCTGGGCGAATGCACTGGTGGGCAGTGAAAACAGCGATATTACCCCGGCGGTAAATAGGGCCTTAAAATACATTTACTGGCACTCCTGTGGCTTTATAGTGACGCGGCGACTGACATTAAAATAGGGGTTGATGGGGTCTTCAATGGTGGTTGATTCAGCCAATTGATAGCCATCTCCCTCTTGCTGAACGGCTGGCCGCCAACTGCCTCGGCTTGAAATACCTTCTTCTCGGTAAAAGGCTTCAACCATTTCCCAGGCAATGTTTTTATCAACCACAATGTTGGCATTAGGCTCGGCTTGTTCACCTTGGCACTCGTTGGTATTTTCAACGTAAATACCTTGGCTAAACACATTGTCGTATATCAACCAAAACGCGTTTTCTTCCATCACGTTGCCTAAGCTGCCGACAAACATGCGCGCGACTTGTTGAATAGTGTCAACGTTCTGGCCTAATAACCGATAGTGGTCGCCATCTAATAGATAAAACGCCCAGAACCAACGCGCATCAATCGCCGCTGCTTTGGTACCGCGCAAAAATTCCATGTGCGCGCTTAACTCTGGTGTTTGCCTTAACTTAGAAAGCAAGATGTCGAGATGCTCTTCAAAGGGCAGTACCGGATGGCCAATTAGCTCCCCATCAAAGTAATAAACAGGGTTACATTCCATGCTAGCAATCACCATATTGCGTGCTAACAGCGTTTGAACGTTCTCACCGGCAAATAGAAATGTGCGTAATGTCACCAGGAGAGGATCCATATCGTCGCCATTGGCTAATGCCTGCAAGGTCCCCCGGGGGTCTTCCTGTAAGCGAATATCATCGCCGTATTGGCAACCAAATTGGGCACTTTCCTGAGCAATGTAATATTGCCAGGCTTGCTTTTGCTCTTGTGTTAATGCTGATTGTGCGAAGGATTCGACCACCAAATCGTTAGCATGCGCAGCAGAGAATGTTGTTACCCCTACCGCGATGGCTCCCGCCCATTTCAGCGCTTTTTTCATGATCATTCGTGGTTCCTTGTCACTATCACGTCTAGCGGTTGGCCTGCCGTGCTGGCTGGCAGTTGTCTCGCCCCAAAAACGCCATAGCGTAAGTCGTGAGTTTGTGAAAAGGTGAATACGCCTGTATTGGTGTGGCTGTGATGAACCACTAGCCAGTCTCCCTTGGTCAGAACGCCCTGAATACCTTCTAACGCTGCTTCCGATAGCGTTAAGGCTTGAGGACGATAGCCGACACCCCTGGCGCGCTCACGCAGGCGCTGAACGTCTGCCAAGCTCATACGACGAAGCTGGCTATCCCCTTCTGCTTGGGGCTCGCCATACTCAGGCCCGAAATAAGCAAGGCCATACTGACGTTCATGCCGCGCAAAACAGCTAAGTACCTGTGGCGTACTGGCAGCAGCGGTAAACCGATGGGCCCCTAGCACATCAGCAATTTGGTCGGCCTCACGACGTACTGCATGACAATTAACTTCGCCCAAGAGCGTAGGTTGGAAATGCACCCATAACGCGATGCCATCTTCATTTCGCTGGATAACACGAGCAAAATCAGTTGCAAGAGAAATACTAACGGGGCGTTTCGCAATCGCGTCGCTACCACAGTCGCCATGCCTGGCGGCTCGCCACTGAAGACTATTTACTCGACTAATATCCATCGCTCTTGAGAAATTGGTAAGGCAGGTACCTTCGCCAGTGATCACCGGAGAACGATGGATCGCCCAGTTGCCGTCACTGAGCTGCTGGACATCAATAAGTGCCGCGTGATGGGGCATGTTTTCATGCAGTGTGGCTAGTTGGCTTTCTAGCGGCGTTGAGACGTCTAGATGCATCACACCTAACGGCCCCTCGTTCTCTGGCAACGCCACATGAGTGCTGTTTTCTTCGGCGGCAGAGGGAGAATAGGGAGAGAGAGAATAAGGAGAAGCCGATAACTCAACTAGCCTTTCTACCGCAGCTTGTTCAACAGAGCCAGATGTTGTTGCTTCACTTTCCTGGTTATCACTTTCAAAACGCTCTATCGCGTTGGAATGCCCGCTTACCAATGGAGGCGCAATGTAGGAAGCGAAGCGCCCTAACGAATAGATCACCGGCTGAGTGTGAATTACCCAGGTGGCAAATAACGCGCCCCCCGTGGTCATTGAGCGCTGAAATTCTTCGTTAAAATAACGGTACGTTGGGGTTTGCGTCACTGCCGCACTACTCAACATAGGCACCGTTACAACAATCACCAACCCACCCACTTTGATCGCGTGGGGTAACCAGCGATATCTGGAAACCATGAGAACAGGAATACTTGCGGCCAAACCAATCGCATTCACTAACGCAAAAAACAGTGAAAAACCCATCGCAATCGGTGGCACAATAAGTGCTCGAACGTACTGTTTACCCTCTTCTTCTCTAGACTGACCATTCGCGAGCAGTTGAGCGTCATCATATAACCGCTGACGCTCCGCCTCGGCATACGCTAAATAGTGCGGTAACAGCACCTGGTCTCTGAACTGCTCTGGCGTCAGGTCTAACGTGATGACCATCTGCTCATCACGCGGTTGTAACGCCTCGTGTAGTTGATCCTGAATTGGCTGAGAGGCAATAAAGGCGTCGGCATTCAAATCAAGTGGTAGCGATGCACCTAAATGTTGTTGCATGGACTGATCTGCTTGCTCGCCTATCTCGTGAGACTGCTCTGCAATAATCGCCTCAAGAAATCCCTCCCGGTCATTCGCGCGCCAATCACTGGGTAGCTCAATACCCTGTGCCAGCATTGCTTGCCTTACCTGAGCAGCAACGTCATCACTCGCCACAAAGTGTTCGTAAGAAGCAGGCGCACCTAAAACGGTGGCTAGCTTCCCATTCAAATGCTCGTAAGAGAGGTCTTCACAGCGCTGAACGGTTCGCTGCTCAGTAACGAAACGATTGCCACGACGGACATTTTGGGTCACTACTTCGGGGGCATAGCACCAATCTGTGGGGGCAATATAGTGCCCTAAATTGTCGACTACTTCTTTACGATAAATCTCTTCGACTCGAACAACACATTCATTTCTAAAATGGCCACTTTCACATCGTTGTCGGGCATTAAAATAGGTTGCCAAACTGCGCTGTAGTGTCAGCACCTGGCGAGTGAAAGCCTCTTCGCTTCCTTCTACTTGGTTATTTCGCCATTGACTTAACAGGTCTTCTTGCACATCTAGCCACGCTTGCTCAGCGTAGCTGGAGATCTCTTGCTGGGCCGCCCAATAATTATCCGAAATCGTTTTATACGCGTCCCATGCACCACGAGTAGACTCTTGTAGCGTTTCATAGCCTTGGTAGCTTTCAGGTAGCTCCTTACTCGCTTCATTTGTCGCCACTTGATGGATAATACGCTCTGCCTCTGCCTTGAGATCATCAACAAAGGCGGGAGAGACAAACGTCATCAGCCCTAATACAGAAAGAAAGCTACGCGTATGAGGTGAATCGAGATCTTCTTCATCAAACGCAATACCTTCCAACTGCAGTGAGTTAGTGGCAAGACCCCGTTTCATCAGCAGAAGATGCTGAGCATCCATGCGCTGCTCGGCAGAAGTGCGATCAATCAATACATCAACTAAGATGCGCTGGCCAAAAAACATAACAGGGAAGCCAATGGCAATCGCCAGCGTCACCTGCTTTATAAACAACTTGGTTGGCTTATTTTTTAATGTGATCAGGCGTAGTAGCAGCAAGCTAAGTCCGATACCCGACAGTATCCGCCCCTCTAGCTCTAACGCTCTAATGTCGCCGTTCGATAAGCGGGCAACCGATGCATCTACCAAGCGGCTGTTAAACGCCAATTCATAAACTAAATAGGCAATATTGAGTGTGAAGAGCAGCCAAAGCCAAGCCCTCCCATTTTTTAAGTAATGACGCATTATTCTCTTTGTTCGCTTGGTATCGTGATAATGACGGGGGCTGTTCGAGGCGCTGTTACCACTGTCGTTCCGCTACCTGTTTTTAATTGGCCGCGCTCTGGCAGCGTTACAACGATAGCGCTGCCTTCAAGCGATACCAGGGCGCCCGTTTGATTCAAATAAGCGCCCTGTTGAATAAAAAAGGCCTGTTCTTCATCAACGCCACGGGCAGCATCATCAGGCAGAACGGTGCCTTCGATGACTAAGGGAGTGCGGGGTACTGCGCTTTGCGAGGAGGGACAATCAGCTTCATCACGACATAACAGCTGTGCAGCGAAATCATCCAAGCTATCTGCATAAACTGGCTGGCTATAATAGCTTTGAACGCAGGAAAAACTGGCTAATATGCCGAAAATGACGGCTGTATTTCGGCATGAAAACACGCTCACTCCCGCTATCGAGTTTTTTGAAATATTAATTATTATTTATAATCACAGACCCGCCCTGTATAAGTCAACGCTACTTTTCAGTTAAATTAACATTTTATTTCCTTTTGCTAATTCATTCTGATGGACGTTTATATCCTGTCGTAGCGCTGTCTTCTGGCCGCTAGCTATCAGGTAAGGTTGAGTTCTTTGAGCATTTTTGAGGGATGTTCGTACCACGTCTGCAACGCCTTTGCCGGCATGGGACGGGCGATACCGAATCCTTGCAACAAATGGCAGCCCATTTCTGTCAGTCGTTTGACGTGAGCGTTACTCTCAACCCCTTCCGCGACGACTTTTTTATTGAATCGTTTAGCCAGATACACAACGCTCTCAACAATGGCCAAATCATGATCGCGCTCCAACATGTTGATAACGAAGCTGCGATCTACTTTAACCACATCCACAGGCAGATCACGTAGATAGGTCAGCGACGAATACCCCGTACCAAAATCATCCAAGGCAACGTTCACCCCTAGCGAGCGACAGGCACGCATGACCTGTGTCGCGGCTTGCAAATCGTCCAGCGCAGCAGACTCCAGTACCTCAAGGCATAGCAGTGCTGGCGACACATCTGGGTGTGCGGCCAACGCACCCTGCAGCGTATCGAAGAAATCGGCTCGAGTGAGTGACTGGGGGCTTAGGTTAATGCATACCTCCAGCATGATGTCGCTGGCATGCCACTCCTCCATCTGCTTCAGCGCTGTTTCGAGCACCCATGCATCAAAGCTCAGTTCTAGTTCGCTACCAGAAATCGCGGGTAGAAACTGACCGGGGGCCAGCAGCCCGCGCTCGGGGTGCTGCCAGCGGATCAGCGCCTCCACACCGGTGACCTGCTGAAAGACTGGGTCAAACTGCGGCTGGTAAAAGAGCACAAACTCATCTGCATCAAGTGCACGTGCAATTTGTCCGCGCCGGATCTGAAGGTCCTTAAGCTCTTGTTCGCGCTCAGGATCGAATAGGACGAAACGATTACCACCGGCCATTTTGGCGCGATACATCGCTTGGTCGGCGTGACGTAACAGGGTGTCAGGATCATTGTGATCAGCAGGAAAGAGAGTAACGCCTAGGCTGCCAGTCAGTCTCAGCGGCGCCTTATCTGTACCCCCTAGTTCAGGCATCGTCAATGGTTTCGTAACCTGTTGAAGTATAAGATTTAAACGCTCAATACCACCCTCAAATCGGTGCAGCAGAAAAGCAAACTCATCCCCCCCAATACGAGCGATAAGATCACCTGACCCTAGCGCATCGACTAATTGTCCAGCCAAAACCACCAGGATTCGATCAGCCCCCGCTCGACCAAATCTCAAATTGAGTTCCTGAAACCCGTCTAAGTCGAGTACCGCTATTGCCAGGGTTTCATCTGGCTTGCTGCTATCAAGTGCCTCATGCATAAGCTCAATCATGTGGCGGCGATTAGGCAGCGCGGTCAGGCGATCCACATACCCCGCTCGAAACAGCTCATCCGCATGCTGCTTGATGCGCGTCAGGTCGGAAAAAACGGCAACATGATGGGTAGTGTCACCAGTTTCATTGCGTACCACTGAAATTGACAGCATCTCTGGCAATGGATCGCCGTTTTTGCGTCGATTAATCACCTCACCCTGCCAATATCCCTTCTCGTTCAGCGATGCCCACAGTGACCGATAGAAGCTAGGCGTTTGGCGCCCTGACGATAAGACCCGAGGGTTCTTGCCAAGCACTTCGTCACGGGTATAGCCGGTAATTCGTTCAAATGCTTCATTAACCTCAATAATGCGGTTATCGCTATCCGAGATCATGATCGCTTCACGACTGCTAGAAAACACCTTGGAGGATAGCTCCAGGCGCTTCCAGGCTTCGTCGTTCTGACGGCGCAAGCGTAAGCCGTGAATCAGTTGACCAAGTGGCCGGAGCAAAGGCTCAAGCAACGTAAGCGTTTCATTGCTATACCCCTTAGCACAGTTGGCAAGTCCCAGCATAGCAACCATCTCGCCTTCCACCGAGACAGGCAGACACAACAGCGTATCGAGGGAAGGATGCCCTTTAGGCAGTCCGCCACGCCTTGGATCATGGGAAGGCCGATTGCTAATCAGCGGCTTGCCAGTACGCAGAACATGACCATAGAGTGAGTCTAACTGAGAGAACACTAAACCGTGCGCTTGTGCCTTACGGTAAAGTGTCCGTGAAGCGTCGTCCCAACTAATATCAGTAATGGCGTGGGTCTTAAGAAACGGCTCTCCGCTCTCATCCTTAAACACCTCACCAATAAACCCGTATTCACTCTCTGTTAGCGACAGCAGCGCCTCTAGCGCACCTGAAAACGTATCAGAAATATTATCTCCAGCAATAATGCTCGCTTGCAGGCGAGTGATTAGATCGTCGATACGGTGACGCCACTCAAGTTCGTGTTTGTTCCGCTGAAGGAGCGTAATGTCCTGCAGGGTACCGGCAATATGACGGGCAGGCACCGTATCGTCGATAGAGGCACCCGTTAACTGTACCCAGGTAATCGCCGTTTCGCCGGGGGCTTTCAAACGTAGGCAGGCGTCAAAAGGAGTGCCCTGATGAATGATTCTCCCCAACCCGCTTTCCAGTGTGTCGCGATCTTCAGGCAAATAGTGACTTGCGAGCTCAAAGCGGCTACTAGGTGTTAACGGCGAAGCGCCATGCAAGCGTAGAAACGCCTCATTACTCCATATCGTATTGGAGCTTACATCGAGCTCCCAAACACCCAGCCCCGCGTGATTAATAAGTCGCTCAAGACGCTGAAGCCGCTGCAATTCCAGATGACTCATGACCTGGTGGGCTAAGGTCTGCAAATGACGCTTATTCTCGTCACCTATGGCCCTTAGGCGGTGATCTATCAGGCACAGCGTGCCAATAGAAAACCCGTCGGGCGTCACTAGCGGCGCTCCCAGGTAGTAGCGAATATAAGGCGGGCCGGTGACTAAGGGATTATTCTGGAAACGGGCATCCACAGTGGCATCCACCACCTCCAAAAGCTCGTTTTCCAAAATAGTATAAGCGCAGAACGAGACGTCACGGGGGATATTGGCAATTTCGGGGCCCACTTGGCTCTTGAACCACTGACACTCTTCTTCAACCAAGCCGATCAGCACAATTGGAACGTCAAAAAACTTGGCGGCAGAACGAGTAATAGCATCTAAAACAGCGTCAGGAGCCTGGTTATGACGGATATAGCGCCACATCGCACGCAAACGGTCTGCTTCATTCGGTGGCAATGGTGCAACCATTAACACTCCTCAATGAAACAGAGCTGAAGGTTTGCTAAGGGGCAAAATAATGACGGCCTGAACTCATGACGCATGGGAGACTTCCTTACATTTTTTTTGGCGTCTTTTAGTATCGGCAAGCAATGCAATAGCTTTAGTCGGATATCGCGAGAATTAGCATAAAGGAGGAGCAATTTTACGTTGCTATCACTTATGTTTAGTTACATGGTACGAGTTGAATAGCTACGCGTCAGAATTAAACATAAATACAGTCATACGGCCCTTGAGCCTCATGCATGAAAAGGGCGCGTTATGCACCATGAATTTCCGCTACTAGAAGGCCCAGCAGGAAATCCACGAGCTGACCGCCGCCGGAGCGCCACTCACCACAACGCTGGTCGCGCTAATTGAATAGGCAAAATTGATGCTGCCTGACGCGCTGGTTTACATTATGCGCTTCGATCCGGCGCACACTTTCTGAGTGGCACCGCTCCCTGTTTGTGAATCACCCTGGTGGCGTTTATGAATTTGACCTTAACGGACACTTTCAACGCTGCAATAAAGCACTTGAAAGTATCACAGGATACCCAGCATCTCATTTAATAGGGGCACATTTTAACCCGTTTATTGCGCACTCCTTTCAATAACCTACCCAGCAACAGCAAGAAGACCTCACTCGCCGCCACTGTGACCTACTCCAAGGGTACCTATTCGCACGCCCCATGCCCTTAGAAGAACTAAAGCGCCTGCCCGACTATTTACCCGTCGCCCTAACAACTAACAACTAACAACTAACAACTAACAACTAATCCAAACGAGCTCGTATCCACTCAATAAAAACGCGCAGCTTATAAACGTCGACCATATGCTCTGGGTAGGCCATGTAGTAAGCATCCTGGCTTTTAAGCGAGAACTGCCAAGGAATGATTAACTTCCCCTCATCAAGCTCTTCCTGAGCAAGGAATTTTGGCACTAGGGCGACGCCACAGCCCGCGCGGGCAGATCTTAACGCCATATAGAACGTATCGAATCTTGGCCCATGGTAGCTGTGCTCCGTATATAGATCTTGTGCTTCAAACCAGTCATGCCACCCCTCGGGCCGAGTAGAAACCTGTAACAACACCATGTCTGTTAAGTCTAATGGGTCGCGAACGGTTGTCTGCTCCATGGCGGAAGGCGCGCAGACAGGCACCACCTCTTCATCCAGCAACTTTATACACTCAGCCCGCGGCCATACACCATGGCCAAAAAAGAACGCCGCCTCTATGCGCTCTTTTTGCATATCAAACGGTTCGGTACGGTTAGAAATATTGAGATTAATATTGGGATGTTTAAAGCGGAACCCGTTGAGTCTGGGGATAAGCCAACGCGCCCCAAAGGTGGGTAACGTGGCGATATTCAGTACATCTGCCTCTACGCCATAAGACTGCATATAACGCGTAGACATTTCGACTTGGGCTAGTATTTTACGCGCTTCGCCAAGATAGACCGCCCCCTCTGGCGTCAGGTGCAGGCGCTTTCTCACCCGCCTGAATAACGGATGTTGCAGCGTTACTTCCAATTGTGACACCTGCTTGCTCACCGCACTTTGCGTCAGGCTCAGCTCATCCGCGGCCCGCGTAAAACTGAGGTGCCTCGCCGCTGCCTCAAAGCAATTCAAGCTGGTCAAAGAAGGTAAGTTTCGACGACGCATGGCAATCCCACTTGGTGAAATTAAGGAATGATGTTTTTCACAAACATCGTTTGATGAGCTACCGCAAGCTTGGCAATACTGGCTCTGTAACCAATTTACTCACAACTTAATATTTGGTGAAGCAATGATTCATTCCCTGATGGAAAAAATGGGCGTCGCAAAAGAACAGTATCAAGGCGGCTACCTGATTGTTACCACGCCGATTGATGGTAGCGAAATTGGTCGTCTTACAACGGCTTCTAGCAGCGATATTGAAACTGCTATTGCGAACTCAGAAAAAGCCTTTCAAGCCTGGAAAAGCGTGCCTGCCCCCCGTCGTGGTGAATTGGTGCGCCTGTTTGGGGATCAACTGCGCCAGCACAAGGAATCACTAGGCGAGCTGGTCACCTGGGAGTGTGGCAAGATTCTCCAGGAAGGGCTTGGCGAAGTTCAGGAAATGATCGACATTTGCGACCTTGCCGTTGGTCAATCTCGCCAGCTTTTTGGACTGACCATCGCTTCCGAGCGCCCTGGTCACCACATGCGTGAAAGCTGGCACCCGTTAGGCCCGATTGGCCTAATTACGGCATTTAACTTTCCCGTTGCCCCTTGGGCATGGAATTCAGCCTTAGCGCTGGTATGCGGCAATAGCTTGCTGTGGAAACCTTCAGAAAAAACACCGTTAACAGCGCTGGCATGCCAAGCACTGTTAGAGCGCGCCATTGAAGAGTTCGGCGATGAGGCACCCAAGCACCTGAGCCAGGTGATAGTTGGTGAGCGTGCCGCTGGCGAGCAGTTGGTCAATGACGCTCGCGTTGCGCTGATCAGCGCTACCGGCAGCACCCGCATGGGTCGCGAAGTTGGCCCACAAGTGGCAGCGCGCTTCGGTCGCAGCATTCTTGAACTGGGTGGCAACAACGCCATGATCTTAGCGCCGAGCGCAGATCTTGATATGGCGACTCGCGCCATTCTCTTCTCTGCGGTAGGTACGGCTGGGCAACGCTGCACGACACTGCGCCGCTTAGTCGTTCATGAATCCATTAAAGACGAAATCTTAGCGCGTCTTAAGAAGTCCTATAGCGCGGTGTCTATCGGCAACCCGCTTGAAGGTAACTTGGTTGGTCCGCTAATTGACCATCAAGCCTTTGATGCGATGCAAAGCGTGCTGGCTAAAGCGCGTGAACAAGGTGCGAAGGTGTTCGGTGGCAACCGTGTAGAGATCGCCAACAGCAACGAAGGCTACTACGTCGAGCCTGCCATTGTTGAAGTGACCGAGCAAAACGATCTGGTCAAGCACGAAACTTTTGCGCCCATTCTTTATGTTCTCACCTACAAAGAGCTGGATGAGGCTATTGCTACCAATAATGACGTCCCCCAGGGCCTGTCATCGTGTATTTTCACCACCGATGTTCGCGAAGCCGAAACCTTCATCTCTGCGGTTGGTAGTGACTGCGGCATCGCCAACGTCAACATCGGCCCTAGCGGTGCTGAAATTGGCGGTGCGTTTGGGGGCGAGAAGGAAACCGGCGGCGGTCGCGAGTCCGGCTCCGACGTTTGGAAGAGCTATATGCGTCGCCAAACTAACACCGTGAACTACTCTCGTGAACTCCCACTGGCCCAAGGCATTAAGTTCGACTAACCCTTCCCCTCTATAAGGGCCCTTCCCTGCAGGGCCCTTACTAAAAACATAAAAAATGAAGGTGATGTATGCGTGACGATGTCCAAATCGGCCCGACGCCAGGCCTCGCGATGGCGCTATTACCGCTGCTGGCCACTACCGCCATTCTAATTCTGCAATTTTTTATCTTCTCTGACTTTACCCCGCATATTCCTTTAGCCTTCGGGATAATGATTTGTGCCCTGTGCGGACGCATCCGTGGCGTACCCTGGCAAAAAATGGAAGCATCAATGCTTGAGGTGGTTAAGCTGGGGATGCCCGCTATTTTTATTCTATTAGCGGTCGGTATGGTGATTGGCACCTGGATTCTTTCCGGCACCGTTCCCACGCTGATGTATTACGGTTTTCAGCTGGTTTCACCCTCTTACTTCCTTGTCGCGACCTGCGTCATTAGTGCGTTGGTATCTCTTGCCACAGGCACGTCCTGGGGCACAGTAGGAACGCTCGGGCTTGCCCTAATGGGCATCGGCGAAGGGCTGGGCATTCCCATGTATCTAACGGGCGGGGCGCTGGTATCCGGTGCGTTCTTTGGCGATAAAATGTCGCCCTTATCAGAGACTACCAACCTAACCCCTGCCGTATGTGAAACCGATTTATGGAGCCATATACGCAGCATGATGGCCACCACGGTGCCTGCTATGATTGTCGCGCTGGTGCTTTATTTATGGCTCGGCACTAGCTATGGCGGCCAGCTTGAACGAAGTACCGATATTGCAACGTTTCGTCAGGCTCTTGATGACACCTTTACGCTCTCCTGGGTAACGCTGATTCCGCCTTTTGTTGTGATCGGTTTAGCGCTTGCCAAATTCCCACCTTTCCCGACTATTTTCACCGGCGCTGCGATAGGCGGCTTAGTGGCTATCGGCGTTCAGGGCGAAACCGTTCATGCCGTGTTTGATGCCATGCAAAATGGCTTTAGCAGCGATACTGGCAATCCGGCGATTGATGCTCTACTCAGCAGTGGCGGTGTGCTCTCCATGACCTGGGTGGTAACGCTAACGTTCTTCGCGCTGGGTTTTGCTGGCATGTTAGAAGCCTATGGCACCGTTGACGCGATTATTAAGCAGCTCATGCGGCTCATTAAAGGTCGCTTCAGCTTAGTGGCAACAAGCTCCGGCACAACGCTGGCGGTAAGCACTATTATTGGCGATGTTTATACAACGCTGGTGCTGCCCGGTCGCTTGCTGAAAGGCCAGTATCAAGCCATGGGCTATAAGACCTCGACGTTGTCACGCACCATTGAAGACAATGGCACGCTCTCCTCGCCGTTGATTCCCTGGAACATGGGCGGTGGATTTGTGTCCTCGACGATTGGCGTACCCACGTTAGCATATGCGCCCTTTGCATTTGCTTGCTGGCTATCCCCTTTATTCGGCCTGCTGTGGGCGCTAACTGGCCGCTTTATTCCTCGTGAATCCCCCGAGATCGCGGCTGAAAACTCGCCCCATACACCTCAAAACAACTACTCCTCCCAACCTACTTCATAGCCATACAGGGTCGGCCTATGGCCGACCTGCGCTTCTTTTCAGGAGGTACTATAAGATGCAAACGACCCTCTCCGAGCGCTGCCTTTGGCTGCAAACGAGCGCGGAAGCCCCAGTACACTATCCTGCGTTAGCGAACCAGGAAGAGGCCGAGGTCTGTGTTGTTGGTGGCGGTATTACGGGTCTGTCCACCGCGTTACATTTGGCCGAAAAAGGCATCAAGGTAATTTTGCTGGAGGCGGGAGATATCCCCACGGGTGGTTCAGGCCGCAACGTTGGCCTGGTTAATGCCGGACTTTGGATTCCACCCGATGACATCGTGGCCGCGCTAGGTGAAGAAAAAGGCGAACGCGTTAATACTATTCTGGGCGGCGCCCCAGCAAAAGTATTCGACATTATTGAGCGCTATGCCATTGAGTGCGATGCAACGCGTACAGGCACCCTGCACCTTGGCCATAACACCAAAGGCTGCCAAGAGCTCGCACGCCGCCGGGACCAGTTACAAAACCGTGGGGCGCCGGTGACGTTAATCGAAGGAGAGGCATGCGAGCGGATGACGGGAACCTCTCAGATACATACCGCGCTGCTTGATAAGCGCGCGGGCACTATCAACCCCTGCGCCTATACGCGAGGCCTCGCACGTGCGTCAGCGGATCTTGGGGCCACTCTCTACTGCCAAAGTCCCGTAACAGGCATCAAGCGACAGGAAGACCGCTGGCGGGTATTAACTCAAGATGGCAGCGTGACCGCGAGCAAAGTCGTCATGGCGACCAATGCGTATACCGAAGACGACTGGAATCAAGTTCGACAACACTTCTTTACCGGCCACTATTATCAACTGGCGTCAGAACCCCTGACGGGCGAAGCCGCCGATGCGATACTGCCAGAGAAGCAAGGCGCTTGGGACACTCGGACGGTACTTAGCAGTATTCGGCGAGATAAGGCAGGCCGCTTGCTGTTGGGCAGCCTAGGGAAAGGTGAAGGCAAACCGCTGGCTTACTTAACCCGCTGGGCCGATACCATAAAAGATCATTACTTCCCTGGGCTCGGCAACGTTCGCTGGGAATATACCTGGACCGGCAAGGTCGCGTTCACACCGGACCACACCTTGCGTATTTTTGAACCGGCTCCTGGGATATTGTCAGCTACTGGCTATAACGGACGCGGCATTACTACCGGCACGGTGGTCGGCCAAGGTTTTGCCCATTACATTGCAAACGATGATGACAGCCTGCTGCCGCTTCCGCTATCACAGCCCAAACCCATCAAAGCCCGCCCTCTGTGGAGCTGTGCCTATGAAGGCGGTTTCTCGCTATATCATGCGGGTCAGTGTCTACGGGTGCTGATCTAGGGGCATTACTACGTAACAAAACGGCAGCACATTCCTGTGCTGCCGTTCTTTATAAACGAAAGATTAGCTTTTTAAACTTGCCAGCACCTTCGCTTTAGAGGCATTTTCGCGCTCTGCATAGAGCGATAGCTCATCCGTCACCTGGGTACCCAATGCCTCTTCAAAGGCATCGCGATTGGCATTCCCAGCATAGGCTTCGCTCTCTGCACCACCCAGGTTCGACTGGAAAATACCCGCCGCACTCACTGGTAGAAAGTCTTCATAGGTAATCGGCTGTGCTTCCACCAGCCCCTGGGCGATTAACGCCTCAATATCGGCATTGCCAACGTCTTTGGCGGCCTGACCTTTCTCGGTCAGGTGATAGTGAAAATACGCTAACCCCTCACGGCGCATGGCTTCGTCGTTATCAGGGAGCTTGGCAAAGACGTTTTGCATAACCGTTTGATGTGCGTCGTTATCCAACCCTGCGGTTTGCTTACGGCCTTCAGTAAGCAACTGGTCATAAAGCGCACGGCCTTTCGGTGTTAGCGCCACTCCACGCTGCTCAATTTCACCAAAGCGAGCGGTGTGAGTACCTTGCGCGTCACCGGCAAAGCGGATTGATTCTTCCAACGCTTTAAAGCTGGTTTGGCGCAGCAAAATGGGGCATTCACGACGCGGCGGCCCTTCAATGACGGCTTTGGGATTCATGCCCATCTCCGGCATGCGGCGCTGTACTTCGTCGATATCCAGGGTGCGTGGCGTCAGGTGATTAATATGCGGCCCACGGAAGCACACCACATCGGCAATCAAACGGTGCTCATCATGTAGCGCCTGGTAAGTCTCCAGATCGACCGTCGCATCCTGGTGCCAACGGAAGGTTTCCAGAGCTTCTTTGACGAACTGGTCGGCTTCTTCGCTGGTTAACCCACCCTGGGTTTCATGACGCTCAATAAGCTCGCGCGCCCCTGGGGTAAAGATATCGCGCTTTGCCAGAATCTCTTCTGAACGCTGGCGCAGCGCTTCGCTTTCAATAAGCTCTAAACGCAGCAGCGAGGTAAAAACACGGAAAGGGTTCATCGCCAGCGCATCATCGTCGATAGGCCGGAAGGCGGTTGAGTGAACCGGTACGCCCGCTTCTGAAAGGTCGTAATAGCCCACCGGATACATACCCATCACAGCAAACAGGCGGCGCAGCATGGCAAGCTCTGTAGCGGTTCCCACGCGAATAGCCCCGTGGCGTTCTACGCTCAAACGGGCCAATTCACCCTGCGCTTCCAGGCGGCGATGCAGTTCGGGCTGTTGACTAAGTGTTTCTTGGTTAACGCGCTCGACAAGTTCAAGCAGCGTTCCGTACTGCGGCACTTCGGCTTGATACATGGCCGACATTGCCTTAGAGAAACGGTCACGCACTTCATTGGTTGAAAGAAGGCTCGGTTGAGTCATTTCGTTGCTCTCTCTTGCATATTGTTGGGATAAGGATGAGATACCGACCTCAATTGCGCCAATAGCGCCTGAAGCGGGTGTAGCAAAGTTTGCCCAGAATAGCGTTTCACCTGGCTGCGGCAGGAGTAGCCGGTGGCTAGCAGCTTGCCTGTGTTTTGCTCGGCTTCCACCTGGGGCTGCCAGGATTGGGCATAAATGGTTTTGGAGGTTGCGACATTACGGGTTTCATGGCCGTAGGTGCCGGACATACCGCAGCAGC
>NZ_JABASV010000004.1 GCF_016107625.1 Vreelandella alkaliphila | reverse complement strand
GCCACGGACGCTCACGGAATCCACGGATAAAAACCCACAGATTTTTTGTTGTTATATTTTGCCCTTATCCGTGTTGTCAGTGAGTATCCGTGGCCAATAATACGTAGCGAAAATGATTAAAGAGACCCCTATGAGCCAAAGCTCACAAAGAAAAGGCATTATCTTGGCCGGTGGCTCTGGTACGCGGTTACATCCCATTACTCGAGGTGTATCCAAGCAACTCCTGCCAATTTATGACAAGCCGATGATCTACTACCCGATCTCGGTGCTTATGCTGGCCGGTATCCGCGATATTCTGATTATCTCAACGCCGGAAGACCTTCCCCAGTACCAAAACCTACTAGGCACCGGCGAAGACTTTGGCATTCGCCTGGAATACGCTGAGCAGCCTAGCCCCGATGGACTAGCCCAAGCGTTTATCATTGGGGAAGCGTTTATCGGCGAAAGCCCCGTTTGCTTGGTATTAGGCGACAACATTTTTCATGGGCAGCACTTTTCCGATCAGCTAAAGCGCGCCAGTTCGCACACATCGGGCGCGACGGTATTTGGCTATTTGGTGAAAGACCCTGAACGCTTTGGCGTAGTTGAATTTGATGAGCAGGGCCACGCGATCTCTATCGAAGAGAAACCGAGAAAGCCCAAGTCGGCTTATGCTGTTACTGGCTTATATTTCTACGATAACGATGTTGTTGAAATCGCCAAAAACGTAATGCCTTCTGAGCGTGGCGAGCTAGAAATTACCAGTGTGAATAACGCCTATCTAAAGCGTGGTGATTTACGCGTAGAACGCCTTGGCCGCGGCTTTGCCTGGTTAGACACCGGCACTCACGACAGCTTGCTAGAAGCCAGCCAATACGTGCAAACCATTGAACACCGCCAAGGTCTAAAAATCGCCTGCCTTGAAGAGATCGCTTGGCAGCACCAGTGGATTAGCGACGAACGCCTAGCCGAACTGGCCAAGCCACTCGCCAAAACCCAATACGGCAAGTACCTACAGCGCCTTTTGATAACCAAACGATAATACCTAGCCACAGACACTCACTGAAAACCTGTTTCGCCACGGACACTCACGGACGGCACGGACAAAACCTTAAATTCTTTATTGGTTTTTGACTTTATTGGTTTTTGACTTTATTGGTTTTTGACTTTATTGGTTGTTGCTTTTGACCTTGTCCGTGTTTTCCGTGAGTGTCCGTGGCCTAAACGATTTTATCCGTATTTTCAGTGAGCATCCGTGGCTAAACAAATTTGGCAATGGCTAAAGGATGTTTAATGCAATACGAAAAACTCGCCATTCCTGATGTTGTGCTCCTTACCCCCCAAGTCTTCGGTGATGAGCGTGGCTTCTTCATGGAAACCTTTCGCCAAAGCGAATTCGAAGCTCACTGTGGTCATCACACATTCGTGCAGGATAATCACAGCAAATCCGCCCATGGCATTTTGCGTGGCTTGCATTACCAGCACCAACAGCCTCAAGGCAAGCTAGTGCGGGTAACTCAAGGCGAAGTCTTCGATGTGGCGGTAGATATGCGTCAAAGTTCGCCAACCTTCGGCCAGTGGGTAGGTGTAACGCTCAGCGAACAGAACAAACAAATGCTTTGGGTGCCCCCCGGCTTTGCCCATGGCTTTTATGTCACCAGTGAAGAAGCCGAATTTCAGTACAAATGCACCGATTACTACGCCCCAGGGGATGAAGTATCGCTGCGTTGGGATGACCCCACCCTTAATATTCAGTGGCCCCTGGCAAGCCAGCAATCTCCGGTACTTTCAGCCAAAGATACACAAGGCTTAAGTTTGCCAAATGCCCCGCGTTTTAATTAAAATTAATGATTGAAAAAGATGAGAATGGAGCTGCTCTCACCATGTCCTTAGTCGTGTACGTAGGAATAGATAAATTCAAGGCCGAATCAGGTGCCGCCGTGCGCGAGCAAAACGCGACTGAAATAACGTTAAGCGACATCGCGAAGTGGCAGCCCAATACAAGTGAAGCAGGTACCGCTGAAAATCAATTGCTGGTGATTGATACGTTTAGTGAAGAAGCGTTAGCGTTACTTAAAAACTGGTTAAAGAAAGACACAGCGAGTGAGTGCATCATCGCTTGGCCGCAGCCTGATGCCTGGCTGGCGGCTAGCTTGGCAAATGGGGTAGCAGGTGAGGAAGCGCTAAATGATTGGCTAGCACAAGCCAAGCGCTTACTGGCGCTTTTTCGCTCAGCTCGCCGTCAAGTAACGTTGGCGGGTTACCTTCCTGGCTGTGAGTTAAAGGTGGTTAAGGCACCGTTATTAGACCGCTGTGATAATGCGATTTATCAGCTAGCAGCAGCCTATATAAGCAGCCAATCTCAAGCATTAAAAGATACCCACGCTTATTTGGTAGCCAGCAGCCAAGAGTGCCCGATTGAAGAAAGTTGTGAGACGCAGATAACTCAAGCAGCACTGAGTGAATATCACGCCCGGCAAACAGAAAGTAAGCAAGGTCGACGCAGTGCCCGAGCGTTACAAGAGGCAGACGCCGCCCAGGAACGTCAACAACAGCATATTGCCCGCCTGAAAGGTGAGCTGAGCAGTGCCCGTGATGAGCACGCTCTATTGCTACAACAGCTTCAAAGCACTCAGCAGGTTGTGGCTGAACGAACAAATGAGCTTCAAGTACAGCGCGAACTATCCAAGCAGGATGCACAGCGCTTGCAAGAGCTAGAGCAACAGCTTCAAGCACTGAAAAAAGAAAACGAAGCTCTCAAGCAAGCATTTGAAAATCAGCGCAAAGAGCAAGGCGTTACTCAACAACACAATCAAGCACTGAAAAAAGAAAACGAGGCACTTAAGCAAACATTTGAAACTCAGCGCAAAGAGAATGACGCTACCCAGCGACATAATCAGGTGCTGAAAAAAGAGAACGAGTTACTTAAGCAAACACTTGAAACTCAGCGTGAAGAGCAAAACGTTACTCAGCAAAATACTCAATCTCTGAAAAAAGAAAACGAAGCTCTCAAACAGGCTTTCGATTCTCAGCGCAAAGAAAAAGAGGTCGGCCAGCAAACTCTGAATGCAGTTCAGAAAGAGAGTGCGCAGCTGCTGAGTACCCTGCAGCAGGTTCAGCAGGCATATGAATCACTGTATATAGAGCAGCAAACACTCTCTGAACAGTTATCCACGGTATACCCGCAAAACCAACAAGAGCTAGTAAAAAGCGCCTCAGATCAAGCATATCTCCGTCGGCAGCTGGAAAAACGCCAATCAGAACTCAATACACTGCGCACGGAAAGTGAGCAGCGTATACATCGGTTGGAACGCTTGGTGCAGTGGCTACGAGTGCATGCCCAGCGCCATGCTTCAACGGCATATCGTGAAAGCCGCAGCTACAAGAAGGCTCTACCTAAACAGATCGCCGCGCTGGAAGCCAGCCCGCTTTTTGATGCCGAGTGGTACTGCAAGCAATACCCCGATGTAGCTCAGGCCAATATCAAGCCCGCAGAGCATTTCATCAAGTTTGGCGCGATTGATGGACGCCACCCAGGGCCACTGTTTAGTACAGAGTTTTATCTTACTCACTATGAAGATGTCGCCGCCTCTGGTCAGCATCCATTACTGCATTACCTTCGCTATGGAAAAGAGGAAAATCGCGAGATACACCCACCTCAATACCAGTTGTCAGCGCTTCAAACAATAGCGAAGGGGGCTAAAGCATGAGCCAGAATGTTGACCTGCTAGTACATATTGGCCCGCTTCGTGAAGAGAGCGAAACGCTGCTAAAACATGTGAACCATGTCACCTTATTGGCACCACTTTACCCAATGCCTGAGCGGCAGCAGGCATTAGTGAAAGCCTTACCTGGTTTATACCTTGCGGAACAACCAGTAACGCCGCCCGGTGGAGAAGCGGTGTGCTATGCCTATACGCTGCAAGAGTTTACCAGCTTGGCTCCGGCTGGCGAGCTAACTAGCCTTTATCCAGGGCTTGGCAAGGCTCGTCAGCAAACAGTAGATACTCAAACGTTACCGCAAGCGCTAAAACAGGCTGGCTTAGGCCAAGCAACGCTCACTCATTTGATTATCGAACAGCCGGAAATTGCGCTAAGCCTGTTGCAAGCATTTAACCATTCAGGCTTGCTTGATCAGTTAACCCATCTGTGGGTGCGTACCAGCCCGCTGCGCCTTTACGAAGGGATGGCAACCAGTATTGAGTTATTGCAGTGGTGCGAACAGCAGGGTTTTGAAGAGGTTGCTCAGGATGCCGAAGATCCTGACTTTTTCCTTCTTGGGTTTGCACGCAACCCACTCTATAACAAGCTAAAAGACACCGAGGCCAAGTTGGCCGAACATGAAGCTCAACTTAGTCAGCTAAGTGCAACACGAGACACACTAGAAAATGAGCTTGCTGAAACTACACAAAACAGCAAGCAACGCGCCGAGAAAGCCCAGCAACAGCTGGACGAGAGCGCTACTCAGCTGAAAGAAAAAGATGCCCAGTTGAGCGAGCGTGATAGTCAGCTTCAGCAGCTTAAAGAAGAGCACGATGTGCTGAAAAAAATGCTCTCTGAAACCAAGGAAAGCAGTAAGCAAAGCGCCGAGAAAACCCAACAGCAGCTGAAAGAAAAAGGTGCAGAGCTTAACGAGCGCCATGCCCAGCTTGAACAGCTAAACGTAGAGCTTGTTATGCTGAAGAAAAAGCTTTTGGAAACCGAGCTAGACCTCAACCAAAGCGCCGAGAAAGCTAGGCAGCAGCTGGAAGAAAAGTTGACTCTGCTGAAGGAAAAAGATGCTCAGTTGGTAGAGCGTGTTACTCAGCAAAGCCAATTAACCGAAGAACGAGATACGCTGAAGAAGCAGCTAAACCAAGCGGTCAAGACTAGCCAGCAGCATCAAAAAGAACACCAGGAAAGTGAGCAAAGACTTAAAGATGTAACACAGAAATATGAAGATGTAGAACAGCAGTTACAAAATACTGAGCAAGCCGGGCAAAAAATACAGAAAAAACTGGAAGAAACCCATGTTTGGTTTATGAACCGCAAGCAGCAAGCAGAAGAGGGCGCTGAGCAAATTAAGGCACTGCAAGCGAAATTAGAAACGCAGCAGGCTCAGGTAGAAAGCCTTCAAGAAAAATTAACGCTTAGTGAAGAAGAGCGCGAGAACTACCAGCGCTACTTTGCCAATCGCAAAAAACAGCATGAAGAAGCTGAGGCTAAGCTAGCGGAAGCCCAACAGCAGCTAACTGAAAAAGACGCCATGGTCAGCCAGCTCAACGAACAGCTAGCTATGTTAAAGCAAAGTAACGAACGTTTTGGACAGTTAGAAAGCAAGCTAGAAGCACTGTTTGGTGAACAGCGCAGCTATATTCAACAAACGACCAGCGCGCTTGGCCAACACGTTACCCGAAGTGCTCGCCAGCAGCGTGATGAGCAGGCGCTGACACACTATCTGCAACACGGGCAGCGCCCAGTGAGTACCCAGCTTGCACCCGGTTACGCTATGGCGCTGCTAGAGCACTATGATACCCACCATCATGATGTAGTAGTGGTCTTCGGTAGTACGCACACGACAGAGTTGCTTGCTCAGAGCATTATCAATGCTCGAACAGAGCAACCACGACTAATTAGGCAAAACGGCCAGCGTCAAGAGACTCATAATGAGGTCACACTTTCTCATGATGACTTACCGCAAACCATCGTGAGCATTCAGCACCAGAAAACGGTCAGTAACGAGCTGAAAGCGAGCCTAGACAATAAGCGTCTTAGCCACGCGGTGAATGTGGTTTACGCCCCGTGGGGTGAGTGCCAGGCCAACGACCAAACAGCACTGTTTTACTCAGCAGAAAGCACGTTACAGCGTCTTAATCAATGGTTGCCAGAAGATGCCCGAGTACTCTGCATAGTAGGAGAAACGCTACCTGAAGCAGGCCACAGTCGAGAAGTGGCCTTGCCGCTACTACTGAAACAACTACCTACGCAGCGGCTAGATGTCGTTTTGGAAGGTAATAACTACCCGCAGGAAAGTGAGCTAACCACCCGTTGGGATACCCTGCTTGAAACCCGCCAACGCCCAGCCCAATGGCTAAACCTGCCTAATGCCCACAGCCTCAAACTAGAAGGCTAGTCGGAAGTAATAGACAGGTAAGAGCAAGGCTTGTGCCCCTCACGCCTTGCTCTTCAAACCTCACAAACCCACGAGCCAACACCATGGAAAAAGACCTCGTTAAACGCGCGCACAGCGCCTTCAATCAAGGCGATTACCAACACGCGATAGCTCTTTATCAACAAGCGGCCTATCAATACGGTCAACACCTGTTTGATGTTAATATTAATATTTGTGAACAGCGATTACAGAAGTCTGGCCACGCAGTGATGGGTACTCCAAGAGTCGCGCCCAGAAGCGTACCTAAAAGCGTTGATGCCATTCCCGTTGCTCAGCAACTGGCTGAAACCCAGGAACTGCTGGAACACTACTACCGACGTTGCCAAGAGCTGGAATACCGACTGCAAGATGTTGGCTAAAGGTTGCAAGTAGGAGAGTGGCATGCCAGTACGCCCAAGCAATACGCCGCAGGGCTATTAAGGCGAGGCACTTAGGCCGTCATTGGATCGATAATTGAATAGAAGGCAAGGAATGAAAGTACTCACTGTATTCGGTACACGCCCAGAAGCCATTAAGATGGCACCGCTTGCACTGCAGCTAGCCATGGATGAGCGTTTTGAAGCCCGTGTATGTGTCACTGCTCAGCATCGTGAAATGCTGGATCAGGTGCTCGCATTATTCGAACTTACCCCAGACTATGACCTGGACATTATGAAGCCGGGGCAGGATCTCAATGACGTTACCTGCGGCATTCTCCAAGGGCTTAAATCGGTACTAGAAGACTTTAAACCTGATATCGTTCTTGTGCATGGCGACACCGCCACTACATTTGCCACTACCTTGGCGTGTTACTACCAGCAGATTCCCGTAGGGCATGTTGAAGCAGGCCTTCGTACCGGCAACCTATACTCACCTTGGCCGGAAGAGGGCAACCGTAAGCTTACTGGGGCGCTGGCGGCTGTTCATTTTGCTCCTACGGCTACCTCGCAGCAAAACTTACTGAATGAAGGCACTGACCCAGCCACTATTCATGTAACCGGCAATACCGTGATTGATGCGCTGCTTGAAGTGGCTCATAAGCTTGAAACTAATCAAGTGCTAGCTGCTGAACAGGCCAAGCGGTTCCCCATGCTGGATGAAAGCAAGCGCCTGATTCTAGTAACTGGCCACCGCCGCGAGAGCTTTGGCGGCGGGTTTGAACGTATCTGCCAAGCCCTAGCCGATACCGCCGAGCGCCATCCGGATACCCAGATTCTATACCCGGTACACCTCAACCCCAACGTCCGCGAGCCGGTTAACCGCCTGTTGGCCAGAGTGGATAACGTTCATCTGATTGAGCCGCAGGACTATCTGCCGTTTGTCTACTTAATGAACCGCGCCCACATTATCCTCACGGATTCTGGTGGCATTCAGGAAGAAGCACCTTCGCTAGGCAAGCCCGTATTGGTTATGCGTGACACTACCGAGCGCCCCGAAGCCGTTGAAGCAGGCACTGTTAAACTGGTGGGCACCGATGTGGCGACCATTACCAGCGAGCTAACTCGGCTGCTAACCGATAACGACGCTTATACCGCTATGAGTTATGCCCACAACCCTTATGGTGACGGCAAAGCCTGCGAACGCATCCGCGACGTGCTAGCAAGCTCATAAGCTGACAAATTTTTTGCCACAGATTTTGCCACGGACATTCACGGAAAACACGGACAAGGTCAAAAGCAACCTAAAAACTTAAAAGCTAAAAAGTATTTATGGTTTTGTCCGTGTCGTCCGTGAGGGTCCGTGGCTAATAAATTTTATCAAGGAATGAAACATGCAATTCGATACTATCTCCATGATCGGCTTGGGCTACATTGGCTTACCTACTGCTGCTGTTTTTGCTTCCCGCAAGCAGAACGTTATCGGTGTTGATGTTAACCAACATGCTGTCGACACCATCAACAATGGCGAAATCCACATTGTTGAGCCGGAACTGGACATGATTGTTCACGCGGCAGTGAAAGAAGGTTACCTGCGCGCGACTACCACACCAGAACCTGCCGATGCCTTTCTGGTTGCCGTGCCTACGCCGTTTCATACCGATGAAAATGGCCAAAATCACAAGGCAGATTTAAGCTATATCGAAGCCGCGAGCAAAGCCGTGGCTAAGGTGCTTAAGCCCGGTAACTTGGTGGTATTGGAATCTACCAGCCCGGTAGGCGCTACTGAGCAAATGGCCGCCTGGTTAGCGGAAGCTCGTCCAGACCTGACATTCCCGCAAACTCACGGTGAAGAATCGGATATTCGTATTGCCCACTGCCCGGAACGCGTATTGCCGGGTCACGTTATCCGTGAACTAGTAGAAAATGACCGTGTGATTGGCGGCATGACACCTAAGTGCGCCGAGGTAGCCAGTCAACTCTACAAAATCGTTGTAGAAGGCGATTGTGTGACCACCACCGCCCGCACCGCGGAGATGGCTAAGCTGACCGAAAATAGCTTCCGTGATGTGAATATTGCCTTCGCCAATGAGCTTTCCACCATCTGTCATGAACTAGACATCAATGTTTGGGAACTGATCGCCCTGGCCAATCGCCACCCACGCGTCAATATCCTCACCCCGGGTGCAGGTGTTGGTGGCCACTGTATCGCTGTAGACCCATGGTTTATTGTAGATTCCTGCCCCGAGCAAGCGAAAATCATCCGCGCGGCTCGTGAAGTAAACGATGACAAACCCCAGTGGGTGTTAAGCCGCGTCAAAGAAGCGCTAGATTATTACCACCAGCAAAATCCGAGTGCCACGCGTAGCGATTTAACCGTGGCTTGCCTGGGCGTTGCCTTCAAGCCAGATATTGATGACCTTCGTGAAAGCCCCGCACTGGGCATTGCTCAGCAGGTACAGCAACTAGGTTGCCGCCTGCAAGTGGTAGAACCCAATATCAAATCGTTACCAAAAACACTACAAGGTGAGAACACCACGCTGGCCACGCTGCAAGAAGCGCTTACCCAAGCAGATGTGGTGTGCGTACTCGTTAAGCACAAGTCGTTTATTGCTAGTGCTGAGAATGTACGTGCTAAAGAAAGCGTGATCGACGCAGTAGGATTACTAGGTTAAAGAAGTAAGCGCTTCGCGTTTGTGAATGGTGAATAGGGAGGGGTTAACATCTCACTATTCACTATTCACTATTCACTATTCACTATTCACTATTCACGGCCAAATACATGGATGATTTGTTACGCCACGCCCAACAGCTTGCAAGCCAAGCTTCAACCCCCATTGTCCAGCCGATAGAAGGGCGTTTGGCTTATGTGGTTAACGAAGGCCACAGTGCGAGCAACGGTAGCACACAGCAACTAGCGGAGGCCCTTAACCAACGAGGCCTTGAAGCCCTTTGTATCGTCCGCCCAGGGTGGCCCTGGGATCAAACGGAAGGTAATCCGCACATTACACCAGAAGCAGATATCAACGGTGTGCGTTATCTTCACTCAATGCTGCCCAGCAGTGCTTTAGGGGGCGCGCGTGCTACATTAGAGGCTACCGTAGAGAAACTGGTCAAGCTATTACGTGTGTATCGTCCTGCGGCAGTTCTGGCGGAAACGGCTGATGTAGGGTTGGCCGCATGGATAGCAGCAAAACGGTTAGGGTTAGCGTTCTTTGGGGTAGAAAGTAATAATCATATATCTGGTGATGTAGTTGAGCCAAAGAGTCTGTTTGTTGCTAAACAGGCTTTGCATCTGTTTGTAAGGAGTGAGCAATCAAGAGCGGCGCTATTGAGGAGTGGTGTAGCCGGAGAAGCCATAGAGAGAATTGCGAATCAGATTGAAGATCAAGGATTGCCAAATATATCGACTCAATGTATTGCGAAGCTACTCAGGGGAGGTAGACCAGGTAGTAAAAAGAGCGTAACAACCGCCAAAGCCGACGATCTTATTGACCTTGCATACCGGTTGATTGAAACGAAATATGCTGCATCGTCGGAACGTATTAAAGGACGTGTTGCGGTAGTGGTAAACCACGGCCAAAAGAACATTTCTAAGGGATATGCGAAACGCACACAAAAACTTTTCGCATTATTGTGTGAGAATGACTACGGACCTGTTTTTATTGAACCTTTTGATATTAATAAAAACAATAGCGTTCCGAAGTTAAGTGCTTATATGCAAGAAAATACTGGTATGCACTATGACTCTTCGGAAGGTGGGGGGGCAGTTAGTTCAGAAGCTTATTTAAAATCTAGAACTGAATATTATAGTAATCACTTTAAAGAAGTGCGTCCTGAAGCCGTCATTGTTAGCAGTGACTTTTCTGTAGCACTACCAGCAATAATTGCAGCGAAGCAGCTTTCATTGCCTGTTATGAAAGAGCACCTTCACTATGCGGATGCCTTTTTAGATGAGCTGAAACAGCCTTTTTTTGAGCTAATGAGCTTTGCCGAGCAATTTAGAATAGAACAAATCTGCTTTAATTTATCCAATCATAGATTTTACCTGTTTTATGACGATGAGCGAAGCTGTGATGCATTTTTGAGCTGTTTGAATGAGGCTGTTCAACGTAAAGAAACGAGCTCATCTCAAATAAAAATTGGTTCTAAAAAAGCTCATAAGATCAGTCTTGATATTACAGTTAGTGGTTTATATTGTCTCGAATTTGATGTTGAAGATGAAGTGGGTGGGGACCCAAGAGGCGTAGTCGCAAGCTTCAGGTTCTTTGATGATAGTGGTAGTCTGATTAAAGAAAAATTACCAGGATTTTCTGCATCGAAAGCTTATTCCCATTATCAATATATCGATACAAATAGAAGTACTGGCACTGCCAAGGTTTCAGTTTTTTCAATCCCTATAGGTATTGTCAGAGTTGAAGTAGATATTGTGGCTTTTGTTGCCCCAAGAGGTTTGAAATTAAGTGAAGTTTTTTTAAGAAAGGTTAGCGTTGCTGATTCTGCAGCTTGGTTAACGCGCCAAGTGCCTGGGCTGGGTTGGGTTAAGCTTTTAGAACCCTTTGTGCATAAAGAAGGTGCCGCGAGCCTGCGGCTTGCACTGCTTAGCTATAAATACGAACTTTCTAAGCATCGTAATGATTTGGCGCAGCTTAATGGGGCCATTCTAGAAATGGTGGAGTTGAATCGCACTTGGTTGCCTGAAATTGCTTATTTTGATAAACAATTGAATCTACCCGTTACTAATAAATTGACGGTTGCCCACCTGCATAAAACTGCTTATCCCTATGAAAATACCGGAGGGGCTATTCGTTGTTTGAATACGGCATTATCTCAGCAGCGTATTGGCATTGATCCATACATTATTACTCCAATTGGTTATCCAAGGTTTGCAGGCGTAGAGGGAGTGAAAAACCACGAAATTATTGAAGGGATCGAACATTTTCGAGTTGGGGCTAATACTGATGGTTTGAGGGGGCTTGCCCTGCCTGATCGGACTAATTATTCAGCTTTTCATATAGCCAAGATTTTAAAAGCTCGCGGAGCCAGCCTTATTCATGCAGCGTCTGGGGTCAGGGGCTATGAATTGGCTCTGCAAGCACTGGCCCTGAAAAAGTTGACTGGTTTACCATTGTTATACGAAGTTCGTTCGTTTCATGAACATACCTGGACGCCTGTGCGCAGTGATGTGATGGATCTGGAACGAACTGAGTTACGTGTGATTAAAGAAAACTTCTGTATGGAAGAGGCAGATTTCGTTACGACCATTTCATACAGTATGAAGAAAATATTGATTGAGCGTGGAGTCAGGCCGGATAGAATCGAGGTTATTCCTAATGCGATTGATGAAAGTAAATATTTAGGTAAGGTATTTGAATCGGCTTCTATCCCTATGCTTGAAGGTGCTGATTTTATAGTTGGCTATATTTCCAATATGTCTCGTCGAGAAGGGCATAAATACCTTATTGAAGCCATTCACCAGTTAAGGCATAAGACTGGCCTGGATATTCGTGGCTTGTTAGTAGGTAACGGCCCTGAACGTGCAAGCCTTGAGGATCTTTCAGCTAAATTAGGAATGAAAGACATCATCTGTTTCCCTGGTGAAATTGACCATAACGAGATAAATGCTTATTACAAGGCAATAGATCTCTTTGTCATTCCGCGTATTCCAGATTATGCCGCTGACTGGGTAACGCCTCTTAAACCCTATGAGGCAATGGCTTTGGAACGACCAATTATTGTGACTGACTTACCCGCGCTGCAGGAAATTGTAGGCAAAAATGAAGAGCGTGGGCTAGTGGCTAAACCTGCTGATGTTGAAAGCCTAGTAGAAAAGTTAAAGTTATTGATTGAAGACAGCACACTTCGTGAAAGCAAGGTAGCTACAGCAAAACAATGGGTGTTTGCTGAGCGAACCTGGAGTGCTAATGCCAAACGCTATGAGAGTATCTATCGTCGCTTGATAGAAGAAAATGTGACTGCCAGAGAGGTGCTGGATGCTTAATATTATCGACCGTCCTGAAAAGCTCTGGCAAGAGTGTGCCAAACTGGCTAAATCAACCGATGTTATAAGTGCCGAGCTATTTGACAACCCGGACGACCACTTTGTCTTGGCTTATGGGCCAGTTGCTCAGCGCAATCAATTTCAGGCGCTTTTATATTCCGCTCAGGAGAGGTTTAACGTCAGTATTCTTCCTATACATGACCTTGGGCTGTGCGGTGATATTCCCTGGCCTGGTAAAGTGATTTGCCACTTCCACTGGATTCATGGCAAAACAGGTCAGGCAAAGACCGAGACAGAGGCGAATGAGGCTGTGGTGTATTGGGAAAATCTGTTGCGCCGCATTAAGGAGAATGACCACAAAATTGTATGGACCGTTCACAACGTAATGCCTCATGAAACCGTTTGGGTCGAGCAGGATAGGAAGATTCACCAGATGATGGCCGATGCCGCCGATGCTCTGCATGTGATGGCAAGCGACAGCGCCAAACTAACGGAACAGTTTTATACGCTAGATGAGAGCAAGATGTTTGTAGTGCCTCACCCTACCTATGAAGGCGCGCAGCCGGATGAAATATCCCGTGATGAGGCACGTACCCAACTGCGGATTGATGAAGACGAGTTTGTCTTTCTCTCCTTCGGTGCGATCATGGAGTATAAGGGGTATGATCGGCTTATGGCCGCTTATGATCAACTTCGCGGCAAGACGAGAAAGAGAACCCGCTTGGTTATTGCCGGGTTACCATCGGATAAAGCGTTGGTCGAAAAGATTACCGCTTGGGGCGAAGGTAAGCCTGACGTGATCCTCGATATGACCCCAGTGCCTCACGACAAGCTGCAGGTCTATTTCCGTTCGGCGGATATTGCGGTATGCCCCTATCGGCGGACCATGAATTCCGGGGCAGCGATGATGGCGATTACTTTTGATCTTCCGGTGTTGGGGCCTAATAGCGGTGGTTTTCTGGATATAGAAACCAGCGGCTGTGGTGTCACCTTTGAGAACACCAGTGATACCGAACTATTCGAGAAAATGTGCTATTTGGCCGATAGTCAAATAGTTTCGCCGGAGGGGCTGGCGAATGCCAAGCAAGGATTGGTTCCTGCTGCTGTGTCAGATTCTTTTTTTAATAATATTAAGCAAGTGGTGGCCTAATTGGTAGAGTATTCGTCTTCTCCTTATGTAACCTGGATCAAGCATTTATCAGACTATCCTCAAAATGCTAAAGTGGTAGTGGTCAGTGAACAACAGGTTGAAATCTTGGTGCATCCTGGCCATCAACCTATGATTATTCCCTCTTCAGGAAACATTTATGAAGTAATTGATCAAGAAGATAAAACGTTACAACTATATTTCTACTCACTTGGCTGGGTGATACCTGTCCTGTCAGGTGGCGATAAACAAAAGATTTCAGCCGCTCTTAAGGTTGTCGAGAGTGTTCTAGATATTACCCCAGATGAAGAGCGCTCAGGTGCCTGGAATATGCTCTGGGATGACCACGCAATCTGTGAGCGTTTGTGTGTGTTGCTCGAATTAAAAGAGCTGCTGGTCGTCAGAAGTGTGCTTGGTGAAGCGGTAATACAAAAGATAGATGACCATGTAAAAGCGATTATCCGATATCTTGTCGAAATATTAGATAACGAAAAATGGAAGAATAACAATCACCGTGTTTTCCATTTACTAGCAGCCTTTATTTACGCTCACGCGACTACTGATGAAGAAGGGAAAAATAAATTCAGAGATCAAATTGAGGGCTTTATAAACGAATTGATTGACCAAGAAACTGGCTTCTCTCTAGAACAGTCAATAGCCTATTGTTTTTTTGATCTAGTTATTGTCAAGAATGTTATTGAAACTATGAATGGCTTATCAGCTGGATTGAATGTCGACGCCGAGCTGATCGAAAATAACCTGAATAGTCATATAGCGGCGATTTCATTTCCAGATGGAAGTATGCCAGCTTCGGGTGATTCGGCGCATGGTCGAATGCTCAGTTCCTATCAGAAAAAGTTCATGCCTGAAAACAGTGCATTGGCCGAACATTGGCGTCGCTTGGACAAGATCGGTTACTACCGTGGTGGTGCCAATGATGATAGCGTTCATTTCCTAACGCTTTCCCATAATGCGGAAAGCGCGCATGGCCATGCTTCACCACTGCATACTGATATATGGTTTGCCGATTTTGGTTTCCTTATGGTGGATGCTGGTGGGCCTTATAAGTATGGATCAAAGATAAGATATCAGTGGTACAGGGCGTCCAGGGGCCATAACTCTCTCTCCTTGAAGACATCGAATCAACAGGAACTGGAAAAGCTGTCAATTGATGTTGACTACAACCGTTCTGGATTGCGTGGAAAGGCGGACTTCAAATCCTCTTCGCACAGTCGTTCACTATTCGCATACAGCAATGAACTCTATATCCACGAAGCCGTAGCGGCGAGCGAAGAGTGGGAGGTTTATTACAACTTTGCGGAAGGCTGCGAAATTGCCCCATTGCGAGAGGGGGAGTATGCAATTACCAAATATGACTATGGTGTTCGGTTAATTCTTACTACCAACCTTGACCCTGCATCGCTAGCTATCCAGCAGACGGAAAGGTGTACAGGGCATTCCAAGTCGGTTTCAGCACCTTCTTTGGTCGTGTCGGGCAATGCTGACGTGATTGGCTGGCAGCTTTCAATCAAGCGTGGATAGAAGAGGTTTCTAGTGAGCAAAATAATTTTTGATGAAATTTTGAAAAACTATATCTTCAAGCCTGATACTTTTTGGCCAGATGACACTCTGTTTCATCACCGTAACCGTGAGAAACTTGTGAAAGCTCGTGAGATGGTAAAGGAGTTTGATAATGATGCTTTGCAAGCTCGCTTGAAAGAAGATCTCGAAAAGCGATACGAAGAAGGGCGGAAAACCTTATACGTCATCAGTTGTGGTTCTTCTGGTTGTCACTTCTTGGGTGAAATACTCTCGTCACTCGGGAATTTTGATCTAATCAAGGAAGTTTACTATCCTCCCGAGTTGTTACGACTATGTCGTGAGGGGGATCTTTCCGAAAAAGAGCGGATGATGCTGTTTGATCTGGTAAGTTATTTCCCTTCGAGAGGAGTGAAGAAGAATAAATCTGATATAGTTCCAGTTAATATAATGCACTTGCGCCCTGATACTCCGACTAGGTTTGTCAAGGAGATGGGGGGGCATCACATCATCCTTCTGATGCGTAACCCATTTGATATTGCGTATTCGCGTACCTTCCGTAAAGATGACTATAGAAAAGAAGTTGATCCGAGAGCTTCGGATATAGCTTATTTGGAAAAGCAAATAAATAATGTGAAAAGATTTTATTTCCTGGCAAGTAAAAGCTCAAATGCTTTTGACGATGTTGTAAGGTATGAGGATTTAGTCAATGATCCACTTTCATCGGTTTATGATTTACTATTAGTTGCTAAGGAGAAATTCCCAGGGGTATGGGAGGATAGATTGAAATTAACTGATGCTAGGGGTTTTGTAGGAAGTGGTAAATCAATAAATTTCAATAATAAGAAAGAAAGACATGTAAATAAGGAAGCTTGCGACCTCTTGGTCAAAGAATTGTCTCAACTTTCTTGTGAAATGGGCTATGTTTTGCCTAATTATCTAATCTAAGGTTTTTTATGTCAGTTTACATTTCTATTTTTTCAAAAAAAGATAAACCTCTTCCAGAGTACAATGATTTCCTGCCATATGTTTTTGATAGTGATAAAGCTAATTTTTGTTACGTAGCTAATAAAAGAAGCCTAATTTATGTATGGCAATGGGGTAGCGTAATTGACAATTCTATTGTAGAAGATGTTTCTGGTCAGCTGTTTGTACAAGGTTTATCAAATCCGCAAGTAAAAAAATATTTATTTGAAATTTTGACTGGTGCTGATCAAAAAATTGATCATGAAAAAATCGGATTTCCTTTATCATCTGTCTTTTTAAATGAAAAATTTTTGTCTGGGTACGCCTCGTTTGGTGTGCTAGAACTTTCCTATTATGTTGAAACTGAAGACTACTTTGCAATATCTAATCGGGTTGGCTTGTTAGCTTGCTTGTCCAGTCCTAGCTTGAATGCTGAAGGACTAGCTAAGCTTATAGGGAAAGGGCATATGATAGATAGCTCAACCGTTTTTCATGGTATAAAAAAGCTTATGCCTGGCCAACATATACTATATCACTATGAACAAGGTTTTGATCTTAAAGATCCAGATTATTCTGAAGTTTTTTCAAATCTAGAGGTCGAAGAAGCTATTGCATTAGTTGATGAAGGATTGAATGACTATAAGTCTATTATGGAGAGTGAGTTTCCAAAATCTTTAAATCTCTCCGGTGGAAAGGATAGCCGTGCTGTTCTTGCTATGCTTAATTATTACAGTTCAATTGATAAAAACCTTTCCTTGAGAACAACAGGTTCATCATATTCTCCTGAAGTACTTGCAGCTAAGGAGGTCATTAGATCTTTAGGTGAGCAGAGATGTAAATGGAACAATGTTTCAAGTTTTAATAAGCCAGTGCCTGAATCCGGTGGACTTATAAGAAAAATAGCACAGACATTAAATGCCAATGAAGGCCTTGCAAGCTTCTGGGGATGGAGAAAATTCACAAGGTCTAATGTTGCTAGCTTTGGCGGCCATGAAGTATCTTTCAAGTATCCTGTAAATAAGTTAGAAAAAAAATATTTTTTAGAGGGCCACAAGAATTATATCGACCCCAATAAAGTTATTACTCCTGATTATTTTGATGACATTTTTTATAAATATAAGAAAAATATGACTTCGGTTTTAGATACGATTCCGGAGGCTAAGTATAGTGCTTACCATGTTGCCTTTAATAGAACTCCTTGCGCGCAAGCCACGCTTGGTTCTATGATGCAAAATATTGGCGGTTGTCAAATAAATCCGCTTATGAACTACAAGTTCTCTAGAGCGCTATCTGGTATCTCGCATCGTTTCATCGATAGTGAATTCATGTTGTTTTATTTAATGTATAAAGGTGATAAGAAGCTCCCGTACCTACCGTTTTGCAACGATAACTGGTCTAAAAAGTTACCTGAGGTTTTATCTTCAAATGGCTTTGAGTATTCCCATGACTTGCTAAGCTCGCTTCCTTATTTCTTTGATTCTGCTCTGCCAGAGCATAAGTTTGTGGGGCATACTTCAGAACGAGAGGAATTTTTTACTCTGGTTAAAAAGATACTTCCTGGAATTCTTTCTGATCAGAGAGAAAGTCTTGATTTTTTAAACTATCGGCTAGTGGGTGAGTGGCTGAAGACTCCTTATGAGAAAATGCCAAGATCTGTAGCTTCTTCTCTTTCTTCAGTGTTTTCAGTAGCGTTAATTTTAACCTTCAAAAATGATTTTTTGCGGTATGATAAAGTTAATAAAGTTGAAGAAGAGATTGGCGGGATGCTGTCTAGTGACTTGGGGAAAGTTGATAAAGAGAGTGTTTATCTTGATAGAATAAGGGCTTGCACAGAAAGTATTACCCAGTTAGTCAATCAAAAGAGGGCGCTGGCTGATCCTGATTTAGAGTTTAAGATAGCTGATTCAGCAGTTTTGCTAAATCAAGATAAGCCTTGGCATGCGAATGTAAATGGTGAGGTCGGAAAAAATGTTAGAATAAAAGGAGTTATTGCCAGAAGTCCTCAAACAAAAGACAAAGTATCAGTTAGGCTTTCTTTTTTTGATCAGGAAGGGAATAGTATAAAGCTTCAAGGCTTTTCTTGGCATAATCGCCTAGAGTGTTATACGATGGGTTTATTGAAAAGAGATGGTGGGAAAGCTTTTGATCTAGTGTTTAATATTGAAGAAAAGCCTGTGATTAAATCTGTTAAAATATTTTGTTTAGATACTGCATATATTATCAATGAGCCTTGTGTGATTTTTGAATAATTTTTATCAATTGCTATTTTTAATATTGCTGTTAATATTTTTTTGGGAAATTATTGTTTTTTTTCGCTAATTTCGTTGAGTGTTTTTACGAGGTGTTGGTTTGAATATTGTTATTGCTGCTGGCGGTGCAGGCTCACGCCTTTGGCCCGTTTCTCGTGAAGCAAATCCCAAGCCTTTTATTAAGATGGATGATGGGGTTTCGCTGCTTCAAAAAACATTTTTGCGAGGAAAGAATGCTGGTGTTATTGAAAGTGTGACTACAGTCACTAATTGCGAGTTATTCTTCCGCACTGAGGATGAGTACCGCGAACTTTCGCCTTCTATACCGCTTCATTATCTGCTGGAGCCTTTTGGGCGTAATACGGCACCGGCTATCTGTGCGGCTGCTGTGGAGCTTAAAGAGCGCTATGGCGATGATGCGTTAATGCTCGTCTTACCAGCCGATCATTTGGTGAAAAATGAAGAAGCCTTCAATGAAGCGGTTGCTTTAGCTGCGGAAGCAGCATCGGAAGGAAAATTAGTGACTTTTGGCATTAAGCCAACTCATGCTGAAACTGGGTTTGGGTATATTGAAGTATCCGTGGGTGACAATGTAGCCTCGAACCAGGTACTTGATGTAGCGCGTTTTGTTGAGAAGCCAAGCCTTGAATTAGCGGAGCAGTATTTGGAAGGAGGGCGGCACCTCTGGAATTCTGGGATGTTCTGCTTCCGCGTGGGTACCTTGATGGATGAACTGAACATTCATGCAGCTGAACTGGTTCATAACGTGATGGCTGCGCTGGAGGCATCCAGTCACAGCGAGGGAGCAGGGCACACGGTTACCCGGTTGATGCCTGAAACCTTTGGTCAAGTGGTCGATGATTCCATCGATTATGCCTTGATGGAGAAGTCCGAGCGGGTAGCCGTGGTGCCCTGTGACCTGGGCTGGAGCGATATTGGTTCCTGGCAGGCCATGGCAGACCTTGTAGAACCGGATGAGACAGGCAACCGCGTAGTGGGAGCAGCGGAGCTTGAAGACTGCCACAATACGTATATCCGCAGCCCTCACCGCTTGACAGCAGCGGTAGGTGTTGAAGATTTGGTGATTGTGGATACTGCTGATGCCTTGTTGGTTGCACATAAGGATCGCAGCCAGGATGTCAAAAAAATTGTTCAGCGTCTAAAAGCTAACGGCAATGAGCTTCATCAGCATCATGTGACTGTTCACCGGCCATGGGGCACCTACACAGTGTTGGAAGAAGGTGAAGGCTTCAAGATGAAGCGCATTGAGGTCAAACCGGGAGCGTCCCTGTCTTTGCAAATGCACCACCACCGTAGTGAACATTGGATAGTTGTGAGAGGAACGGCGAAAGTCGTGAATGGTGACCAAGAAATTTTGCTACGTACCAATGAATCAACTTATATTCCTGCCGGGCATCAACATCGCCTGGAAAACCCGGGCATCATTCAACTGGTAATGATTGAAGTCCAAAGTGGTGATTATCTGGGCGAAGATGATATCGTCCGTTTTGAAGATAACTACGGTCGGTGTTGATAATGACAAAAGTCATCAAGGATATTATTGAGCAGAGTGGTATTGCCTTTGGTACCAGTGGGGCAAGAGGTCTGGTAGAGCAGTTCGAGCATGATGTATGTGCGGCCTTTACGGCCGCTTTTTTGTCTGTCATGCGTGAGTATGGTGAAGTCAACCAGCTGGCCATAGGGCTGGATCGTCGCCCGAGCAGCCCTGCCATGGCTGCAGTTTGCAGTGCGGCGGCCAGAGCGCTGGATATTGAGGTGTATGATTATGGTGTGCTACCAACGCCCGCATTAGCGCTTCAGGCGATGGCAGATGGTGTGCCTGCTATCATGATTACCGGTAGTCACATTCCTTTTGATCGTAACGGTATCAAATTCTACCGACCTGAGGGGGAAATCACCAAGGCAGATGAACAGGCCATCATGCAGGTGGCCGACGAGCTTCCCGTACTGGGCACCATAGAGCGTGCACCAGTGAATGAGGCTGCCAACTGTCGTTATCTTTCCCGTTACAGCGAATGGTTTTCAGGGCAACCGCTTAATGGCTTAAGGGTTGGGCTTTATCAACATTCTGCTGCGGGGCGTGATCTCAACCAAGTGGTGTTGAAGGCACTAGGTGCTGAGGTCGTGGTTCTAGGGCGCAGCGAGGAGTTTGTACCGGTAGATACTGAAGCCGTTAGCAGTGAAGACCGTATCAAAGGCAGAGATTGGGCAAGTCAGTATCAACTGGATGCACTGCTGACCACTGACGGTGATGGTGACCGCCCTCTGCTGGCTGATGAAAAGGGGAACTGGCTGCGTGGTGATATTGTTGGTTTACTGTGTGCCCGTGAACTCGGCATTGAGGCATTAGCTGTTCCTGTCAGCTGCAATACGGCTATAGAAACGTGTGGTGTTTTTGATCAGGTGGAGAGAACCCGTATTGGTTCTCCCTATGTGCTTTCAGCAATGGAACGCCTTGCTGGCAAACATAACCGTGTAGCAGGTTTTGAGGCTAATGGTGGCTTTCTTCTCGGTACTGCGTTGGTAGAGGGAGAGAAGTGTCTTGATGCATTGCCAACACGTGATGCTTTGCTGCCTGCATTAACACTTATGGTGGCGGCAGCCCGCAAAGGCAAAGCGCTTTCTGTCTTGGTAGAAGAAATCCCAGCACGTTATACAGCTAGTGACCGTCTCAAGAACTTTCCTACGGATCAGAGCAAATACCTGTTGGCTCAATGGCAAGAAAATCTGGCCGTCATGCAGCAAGCGCTTGGTTTCAAGCACACCATCATCAACGTGGATACCACAGATGGGCTGCGTGTTACTTTTGATAATGGTGATATCGTACATTTTCGCCCTTCAGGTAATGCGCCTGAACTGCGCTGTTATACTGAAGCTAAAACACAAAAAGAAGCGGAAGCATTAGTTGTTAATGTATTACAAAAAGTCAGAAAATAAAATGTCGGATAAACCAATCTGTAAAAATAAAAGAGGGCTGTATGAACTTTTTTTTATGGTCTGATGCTTCTAGTGATCGTTATAAAATGACACTTAAGCAAGAGCCTTTTCAGCCTTTTCTTTTCTTGAGCTTTCTGGAGTTTTCACAGGCCGAGGTTGTTCTTGATATTGGTGCAAATGTCGGGGTGTATAGCTTGCTTTCCACCTTGTCAGACTCTGTTAGAAAAGTTTATGCATTTGAGCCTGATAATGACGCTTATGAGCAGTTGAAAAAAAATACACTTTTAAATAGTGTGGATGGTAAGTTAATAACTAGTAATTCAGCTGTGTCGGATAAAATTGGTGTTTTGAAATTTGGCACTCATTTGCCAATGTCAGGTGTCAATAGTGTCGTTGATTCTTCGATTCATGACCCAAAGATATTTAAGGATACAAAAGATATTGAGTCAGTGACTATCGACTCTTTGATAAGTTTAAAGGGAAAAGTTCTAGGATTGAAGATAGATGTAGAAGGACATGAGCTAAATGTTATTCGCGGCGCTAAGGAGGTGCTAATTGCTTCGCCCGCATTTATTCAGATTGAACATTACGCAGGTGATAATATTGATTATGAGTTGGAGGAGCTAGGTTATTTCCGCTTTTTTGTGGCGGGTCATGATCATTACTTCACCAATATTAGTAACTTTGCCAGCCCATTGTTTATTAAGTCTGCTTTGGAGCACGCTAGTGCTTGCCTCATTGAGAGTCAATTAGAAAGATGGCCTGTTGATAAAACTATTAAAAGTGCGCTGGCCTTGGGTTATGAAATAAGTGGTAACCTAGTAAAAGTATGGTCAAAAAAAGATGATAGGTTTTTTACAGATGATGTTGAGTATGCCTTTTACTTAATGGAAAATGGCAAAAAAACTGACGAGGCTTGGTATTCATCTGATGGAGCTGCATCCTTTACCATAAATGAAAGTGCCGAAAAAGTTGAAATAAAGGGGTTTGTTCGTGAAAAAAGCATGCCCGATAAAAAAATAGCAGTCGGAATATTTGTTAAACATCCCGTTGTTGGTTATCGCCCAGAATCAGCTGTAAAGAATGCTTTAGGCTTGCCCAGTAAACATGCTGCAGTTTTTAACTGGTTATATGGTTTGAGCTTAGGTTCTGAAGATATTGAAATTTCTCTTTTGAGTTATGCTGCCAACTTTAAAAGTTTTATTCAGTTAGGCGGAAGTGCGGATTTTATAAATCTGTTAAAAGTGAAGGGTTTTGAGTTTGGTGAAAAGTATGCTGTTAGCCGTTGTGTTAGATTCGGTGTAAGTGTTGAGCCTGAAGATAATTTTTCAGAATGTATAAGTGATAAGGGTTTCGAAAAATATTTGGTTAAAGACTCTCAAGGTCTTGAATCTGCCTGTTTAGACCTAATAAAAAAAATAAAAACGCCAACACTGATATTGTTAAGAGGTCAGTTTCTTGCTGATATTGAAGCTGATGTATCGTCGTTGCGGGTGTTGTTCGATGGGTTACCTCTAGACAGTGTTCTTTATGCTGAAAAATTGTCCAACGCTTCGTATCGTAATGCATTGCATGACATTGCTATTAAGAACGATATTGAAATAATATGGTTGCCCCCAGCTTCAAAAATTCTGCCACGTGATAGGCAAAAAAGTTATCAGTCAGAAAATTATTTGAAGGGACATAGCACAGCTAACGCAATGTATGCTGATTTTTTTGATGTGGCCTCATCTTTATCGAGTCAGGGTATGCATCCTGAAAAAGCGCTAGGTTTAGACTTCTCCTTGCCTGAAGAGAGGCGTTGATAGCCTGTGAGAAATTGTGCCTTCTTTGAGCATAGGTTGCGTGTCCTACCATTCCGTCATCCCTGCGTGTCTTACCACTCTGTCATTCCCGCGTGTTCTTAGCGGGAATCCATGTTGCTTCAGACGGCTGAGCCTCAGCGGATAAGGTCAAACTGGATTCCCGATAACCCCATTCGGGAATGACTGTTATGGGGTGGGTTCGGGAGTGACGGTTATGGGGTGGGCTTTCTGAACTAACATTCCTGCCTACCAAGCCACTTCGTCATTCCTGTGTGTCCTGCCACTCTGTCATTCCCGCGTGCCCTTAGCGGGAATCCAAGTTGATTCAGGTGGCCGGGCCTAAGCGGGTAAGGTCAAACTGGATTCCCGATAACCCCATTCGGGAATGACGGGTATGGGGCGTGGCCGGATATGGGATCGGTTCGGGAATGATGGGGCTGGGCGAGGCTAGGAAGGACGCTGTTATATCCGTAACGAGGTATCTTCAAACCTTCTATTCTGTCGGTTTTTCGCTTTACTTGTATCATGGTGTGCAAGTATCACCGCATCGAATTCTTTACTTTTATTTATAAATTTCACTTTTTGACCAGGTATTACATGGACGCCCTGATTAAACACGCGGAACAGTTAGCCCAGCATCGCCTTCCTTTTATTGCTCAGCCGGTTGCTGGGCGGGTGGCTTATGTCGTTAATCATGGTCAGTACGACGCGACCAATGGTGATGCAGTTCGCACACAGGGTATTGCAGAAGCACTGAACCATCAGGGGTTAGAGGTGCTGTGTCTTGTACGCCCTGGATGCCCATGGGCATTTTATGCCAAACGCGAACTTTCGCCTGATGTCGAGGTGAATGGGGTAACCTACATTCAATCGCGCTGGCCTTATGGTGTGGTGCCGCGGGGGCAGCTGGCTAATTTGAATGCCAGTGTGGAGTGTTTTGTTGAACGGTTTCGGGTGTATCGGCCTGCGGTGGTGGTGGCTGCGTCTAATTGGGAAACGGCGTTACCTGCCTGGGTGGCGGCGAAGCGGATGGGGTTACCATTTTGCTTTGAAGTGCGCAGCTTCGGGGAGATTGCCAACGATGCCCGCGAGCCAGGGTATGCCCACACACTAGGTTTTCGAGAAGAGGCAGCGCGGGATAGTTTTATTGCTCGTAACGCTAACCAAGTCTTTACCCTTAATGCATCAATGAAAGCGGAATTGATTAAGCGTGGGGTTCAGCCGCAGCGTATTAGTGTCGTACCGAATGGCCTCCGCGAGTTGCCTGAGATTCAGTTTATTGACGCAGGACTGAAGCGTCAGTTGGAAATCTGGGAAGGTGACAATGTTATTGGTTACCTTGGTAGCTTTCATGCTTACGAAGGGTTGGATGTCCTGTTTCAAGCCTGTGAATCACTGATAAGTAAAGGTATTAACATTAAGTTGTTACTGGTGGGAGATGAGCAGCCGCTCACCAGCGCTGTTAATAGTCATCAGCGTGATGCAGATAAACCATGGCTCATTCAAGTAGGCCGGGCATCTGAAGAGCAGTTAGCGAAGTATTACGCGCTTATGGACTGTGTGGTTATTCCACGTAAAGCCGTGCCGCTATGTGAGCTGACTCCACCCACAAAAGTACTGGAAGCGCTGGCCTATGGTAAGCGGTTGGTCATGTCGAAGCTTCCTGCTCTAGAAGATGCTTGCCCGGTGGTGAAGGGGGTTAGCTTTGCCAAAGCGGATGACGTAGAGGCGTTAGTCGCTGCCATGGCGCAAGTACTGGAAGATGTACGTGTTGAGCGGTTAAGTAATGAGCAGAGTGCTGAGCAGGAAGGCGTGCAGAGTAACGCTGTTCTTCAAGGGCTAGACACCAACGTGCTGACATTTAGCCGCTTGACTCAGGGAATGGTAGAGACCCTGGAAATGGTGGTAAACGAGCCAACACCGCTATTAGCGTTGCCGCAACCCCAGAATGAGCCTGAAGGCTTAGACGACGTTACTTACTCAATGGCCAGCCAATGGTTCTATAAAGAGGGTCGCCTGACCGATACGCTGCTGGCGTTACAAAGCCTGCAAGCTCGTGGGGTTAAATTTGATAAACCTAAGCGCGATTTCGAGGCCTTCGTAGCGGGCTTAGCGCGCCTTAAAGGTGGTATGGCGCTGCCGCCTCGCCAACCCAACGCCGGGCTGATGAGCCGCCGCCAGCAAGTGTTGTACTGTTTACACCAGTCGGTTCCCCATGCCACTAACGGCTATTCGACTCGCTCTCATGGTATCGCGGTGGGCTTGCAAGAATCTGGCTGGAACGTGCGTGCGACGACACGACCTGGCTTTCCGTGGGACGGCGGCGCTAAAGGATTGCCCCGTGGTTACCATGAAGCCACTGTCGATGGCGTGGCCTACGCGGCGTGTGCTGGCTGGAACCTTGCCAAAACTCCGCTGGACCTCTACCTAGCAGAGGCTGCTGACCACTACCTGCGTGAAGCGCAAACCAGTGGTGCGGAAGTTATCGTGGCAGCGTCGAATCATATTACCGCCTTGCCAGCGTTAATAGCGGCACGACGCCTGGGTTTACCGTTTGTTTATGAAGTTCGCGGTCTGTGGGAAATCACGCAAGCCTCTACCCAGCCTGAATGGGCAGGCTCCGAACGTTACCAACTGATGCGTGAACTAGAGCAGCAGGCTGCTCTCGAGGCAGATTTAGTTATTACCCTAACCGAAGAACTGGCCGATGAACTCGCCAGTTGGGGCGTAGCGCGTGAGCGAATTACGGTAGTACCTAATGCCGTTAACGCTGAACGCTTTACCCCAAGGCCTGCCGATATCGACGTGGCGCGCCAACTAAAACTACCTGCGGGTGTACCGGTTATCGGTTATGCGGGTAGCGCGGTAGCCTATGAAGGGCTGGAACTGCTGCTGGAAGCGTTAGCTAAGCTTAAGTCACGGGGGCAAGAGTTTGTCTTTGTGCTGGTGGGGGATGGCAAGGTTATTGATGCCGTTAAAGCCACCGCCAAGACGTTAGGAATTGAAAAGAACTGCCGCTTTACAGGGCGGGTAGCGTTTGAACAGGTGCCACGTTATTTATCGTGCATGGATATTATGCCGATACCGCGGCTTTCCTCAGCGGTTACTGAAATGGTATCGGCACTCAAACCGCTTGAAGCTATGGCAATGGGGAAGGCGGTGGTGCTTTCCGATGTGTCGCCCCATCAGGTAATGGCGGGCCCAACTGGCGAACGTGCGCGGTTATTTGAAAAAGACAACGCGGTGGCGCTAAGCGATGCGATTGAAGCGCTAATCAACAACCCCACAGAGCGTGAGCGTTTGGGCAAGGCAGCCCGTGCTTGGATTGACCGAGAGCGCACCTGGAATCACGTTACTAGTATTTATGCCCGTAGCTTGCAGCAGTTGCGTGAGTCGCTGGCTTCACGCCAGCAGGCGCAAGAGCCCGAAGCTAAAACCCTTTCGCAGCTAACGCTGGGGTTGATTGGCGATACGTTCACGACCGACACGCTGGCAAGTGCCGTCACAGTAGTGCCGCTTTCACCGGACAACTGGCGTGAGCAGATTAAAGAACAGCCCATTGATGCGCTGTTTGTAGAATCCGCTTGGAAGGGCAATGACTGGCAGTGGTTCCGCCAAGTAGGGCATTACAGCGTGCATGAGTTTGCAACGCTTGATGCCTTGTTGACGCATTGCCGCCGCAAGGGTATTCCGTCGTTATTCTGGAATAAGGAAGACCCGGTTCACTTTGACCGCTTCCGCGCGACCGCCGCTAAGTGTGACCATGTGTTTACGACCGATAGTCGGCGGATTATTCCCTACCTCACTACGCCCGGTGCGTTGACTCAAACGGCCAGTAGCGCGCCGTTCTATGCCTCACCGAAGATTCACAACTTACTGCCTTCTACCCGTGAATGGCAGCCAACGGCCGCTTATGGCGGTACCTATTATGGTAAGCGCTATCCTGAGCGCACCGAATACATGGACAAAATCATGAGCGCGGCAGCCCCCTTAGGCTTGACGCTTTATGATCGCCAGCACGATGATCCCACATCGCCCTACAAATACCCTGGCGGCTTGGGTAACTATGTGGCAGGCAGCCTCAGTTATGAGGAGATGATCCAGGCTTACAAAGCTCATCCGGTGCAAATTAATGTCAACTCGGTGCTGGATTCGCCAACAATGTTTTCGCGCCGTGTTGTGGAAACCGCTGCCTGCGGCTCACCTATGCTTTCCGGCCCAGCCCTTGGCATGAACCGTTATCTGGAAGGGGCGGGTCATGTGGTTCGCACCGAAAGCGATGCCGCCCAGGCGCTTGAAAATCTGATGCATTATCCTGCATACCGCTGGCGCGTGGCGCTGAAAGGTGCCCGTGCGGTTATGCGTGCCCACACCACAGAGCTACGCCTGACCCAAATGCTGCGCACTGCCGGCATGGTTGTTCAGGCACCCGAACCACCGGCGTACTCTATTTATACGTCTGAAATGACCCCGGCGGGTGCGCAGCGCGTGTTAGCACAAACCGTTCGCCCGATATGTATTGTTAGTCGTGAATGGCAGGCGGGTACTCGTGCCCAGCTAGAAGCGGAGGGTATTCGCTGCGCAACGCCGGATGGCGAACGTGTGGCTGCAGAAACGCTTTGGTTGCTGGCTAATCCGCGTGCGTTGGAAGGATTGGAAGCGGAAGACCTCGAAGACCTGATTTGGCCAACGTTTTATGCCCCCCATAAGCGCATTGCTTTCAGTCGACAAGCGGTGCTTGAAGAAGGTGCCTGGCCGGGGGTGGCAGTGGAAAATTCTTCTATCGATACGTCATTGCAGTTGCTTCGCCCAGATGCGGAAATGGCACTTTCCCAGCTTCAGAAATGGGGGTCGCGTAAGCCCACCTTGACGCTTCGCAAACCACCTCAAGTTCATGCTAAGGCTCCCAATGTGCCACCTAAGAAAACGGTCGTGATTGCAGGGCACGATCTCAAATTTATTAAGCCGTTTTATCCTTACTTCACGAAAGCAGGGATGCGGGTATTGCTAGATTTTTGGACCGGCCATAATCATCACAATGAAACCGCTAGTAAGCGCTTAGTGCGCCAAGCCGATACCGTGTTCTGTGAGTGGACCCTGGGTAACGCTATTTGGTATGCCAAGCATAAAATTGAAGGACAACGATTGGTAGGGCGCTTACACGCTCAAGAACTGCGCAATGTGTTGTTTGACCAAGTGCCCTTCGATGCCTTTGATAAGGTGATTTTTGTCGGCCCGCATATGCTGCGTAACGCCCAGCAACGCAATCCAGCACTGAAGAAAAATGGCGTGGTCATTTATAACGGCGTTGATATCGATGCCATGCAGGCGGTACCGCGACAACCCACTAATGGCAAAGTGTTGGGCTTAGTCGGTATGGTGCCGCAAAGCAAGCGCTTAGACCGTGCGCTGGATATTCTGAAAGAGCTACGCAAAGAAGACACCGATTATATTCTGCGGGTAAAAGGAAAGCGGCCAGAAGACTTTGCTTGGATGGTCATGCACCGGCCTGAAGAAATGGCTTGGTATGAAGAACAGTATCGTCGACTACAAGATGACCCGCTTCTAAAAGATGCCGTGATTTTCGACCCGCATGGCAATGATATGCCCCAATGGTATGCAGGGGTTGATTTCATTCTTTCGGTAAGTGACCACGAAAGCTTCCACCTAGCGGTAGCCGAAGGCGCGGCCAGTGGCTGTACCCCCATTGTATTGCCATGGGAAGGTGCGGATGAGATTTATCCGAAGGAGTGGGTCTACCTGGATACTGAAAAGGCAGTAAGGGGAATTCAGAATAATATATTTAACCAAAATTTATATTTAAATCTCTCTAGATCAGATTTTGATTTGCAGCTTGTTAAAGAGCAGATTTTACATTCATGTTGATATTGATTGTTTATCCAATTTCACTCTTGGAGTCTCTATGGATTATCTAGAAAGATATTTAGATATTTATAACGATGCTTTGGATGCAATACCTTCTATATATTATTTATGGGAAAAAGCACAACCCTATGTAGAAAAAGGGGATGAAAAGAAGATTAAAAAGATTGAAAATTTAATTTTTCTTATCCATAACTCAGTGGTGTCACCTAAGACAAAATTAGGGGAGGGTGTTAAATTCGCTTATGGTGGTATTGGTACTGTGTTGCATAAAGATGCGGTTATTGGCAATGGGGTAGCCATAGGGCAAGGAGTAACTATCGGAGGTTCTCCAGGTAAATTTGGGACTAATGATGATGGTTCTAGGTTTTTTGTTCCTAATATTAAAGATAATGTTTACATAGCAGCAGGTTGCAGGGTTTTTGGTGGGGTGAATATAGGTAAGTTTAGTATTATAGGGGCTAATTCTGTTGTAGTAACTGATGTTGAAGATTTTTCAGTTTATGTCGGGCAGCCTGCGAGTAAGAAAATTAAAATAACTAAAGATAATTGTCTAAAGTATCGATCTTTTTTTCACTACACTAAAGAAGCTGGAAAAGAAGAATATATGTCTTGTTTTCCTGATATGTGATTTTTTTCTATGCTAGCAAGTAAAGTTATGAAAATTTTTAAATTGACATTAAGAGCTTGCTGTATTTTTAATGTAAAATGTTAATTTAGTTTAAAATTTTTTGGTGAATTTGATGTATGATTCTTATTTTTATTATATGAACGGAAAGATTAAGTGTGAGTCTTCGTTTAAAGGGAGTTACGCAGCTTATCTTATAAAAAATGGCGAGGTAGTTGAAAAGCAGCACTATACGAAAAAAAAAGAAAAGGTATTCTCTTGGTACGGCGAAGGTGTGTATTCAGTTAGGTTTTTTTTTGCTATTAATGGTGAAAGGGTGAAGTACCTTGCCAAATCTTTTTTTATTCGAGAAAAAGTTAAGTACTTGGTTGACGACACTGAATACCGATCAAGAAATATAGCAGAAGGTGAGAATTTTAGAATATTATTTTTTGATAATCATGCTGAAGTGACGTTTATAACTTTTAACGGAACCCGCTCAAGAAAAAAGTCTCTTCCATTTGCTTTAAAATATTGTAAAAAAAGAAATTTTAATTTGATATCTGTTAATCAGGATGGGGATAGTCAGTACCAAGACCTAAGTTTGAGCATTTTTCACGAGGCTGTTAGAAATTACCTAACGTCATCAAATATAAATTATGGAGCGAGTCTCGGTGGTTACTGTGCTCTTTATTATGCAGGAGTAATAAATGCTAATGTTATCGCGATTTCTCCTAAAAATTCAGCTCATCCAAAATTTATAAAGAAAAGATTTAAAGGGTTGAACTTTAAGCATAAAGAAATTCGTGACACACCAACCTCTAAGGGTAATGTAAATATTTTTTTCGATCCTTATAAAGTCGAAGATGTGAAATTTCTTGAAGGGTTGATACTTCCATATTCTGATAACTGTAAGCTGCATCCTCTGCCTCACGCAGGTCATCAATTACTGAAATATGTTAAAGAACTTGGTTGTTTGACAGAATTGATTGACTCTCTTGTGATAAATGAATGTATTGATATTGAAGAAAATGTTGAAAACTCAACTTATTTGGCTGAAAAAGCATGGTTTTTATACAGAGATGATAACAAAGAGGTAGCAAAAGAAATGGCGCTAAGGTCCATGGATATAGCACCTAATAGAAGAGCCGAAATGCTGTTGAGCCTTTTTTAATTGTAGATTCATATCGAGCAGATTTTAAATATATTTGGCTATGGCGCTATGTGATTTAATTAAGCTGAAAAGTTAATTAAAGTTGATGAGTTATTTTGAGAGGTGTTTGTGAAGAGAATAGCAGTTTATGGTGGCTGTTGTAGTCGGGATGCTTTTGGTTTTGATAATAGCTATTCAGTTGTTAATTACATTGCGAGAACTTCTGTTGTTAGTATGTTTTCTCCACCCCCAAAAGAGTCTTTTGATTACAGTTTGGTCAGTTCGCCGTTTCAAAAAAGGATGGTTCAAGCTGATGTGACTAAAACAGCCAAAGACTCTCTTTTTAGATCCTTAAGCGATAATATCCTTATCATGGATTTTCTAGTTGAACGCCTTGATTTAATTGAAACGCCATCCGGCGGCATCTTGACTAGAACCACAGAGTTGGCGAAGATTAATAAAATAAAAAAAATACCTACACGGCGGACTATTCGTCGTTTTTCGGATGAAAAGAAAGAATTGTTTAAAATTGCTTGGAATGAATTTTTTGCCAAAGCTCAGCAGCTGGGTGTAGTAGATAATATTGTTATAAATAAGTTGTTCTTAACAGATAGGATTCATGGTGGTGGTGTTTTTGAAGAAAAAGACAAAAGGTTTGCGGCTGAGGTTAATGACTTGCTTGTCTTTATCTACAGAGTTATTGAGAAGGATATATCTTATAAGCAATTTATAGAATATCCAGACTCTGTATTGATGGCTAATCCAAACCATCGCTGGGGACTGAGTCCATATCACTTTGTAGATGAATTTTATAAATTTCAACTTGATAAATTATCCAGTTTTTACAAGTAAGGCTATTTTAATGCCAAGTTTTATGAGCGGTAACATATTTAATGACACCTTTGATATGTGTGTGTATTCGCGTCTTGAGAATTTAATAAAATCTAAAAATAACCAGTCATATGGTGATAAAATTTTCAATGAGCATCAGATGGTGCTAGGCCCTTTCAAGGCTGTTAACTTTAGTGGCTGGGGCGACTGGGAGCAAGATCCGCTTAAAGACCGCAGTTGGCAGTGGCGGTTGAATTGGCTGTCGTTTTTATCTTATTTGATGGCTTACCACCGTTCCTCTGAAAATGATGCTGTGCTGGACTGCGCTCGCGAAGCAGTTGCGTCATGGTTGGATACCTATCTGGAAACAGATACGACGTATCCTTTTGAGTTTATTTGGCATGACCATGCTACCGCACTAAGAGCTGAGCAGCTGGTGCTACTAACCTATTACTGTCGTCGTTACGCTTCTGACTGGGCAAAATCAAACGCTAAATTTTTAGCGTATGTGGAGAGGGCAGTAGAAATACACGGTCAATGGCTAGCCAAGGACAGTTTCTATTCCGAACATACTAACCATGGGTTGGAGCAAGCCCGTGTGCTGTTGTTGCTCGGAACTGTGTTTGAAGGTGAGCAGGCCTTAACGTGGCAGCAGATAGCTAAACAGCGAATCAGCAGTGAATTGACGTTTTCATTTACGGACGAAGGCGTCCATGTTGAAAACAGCCCTGCATACCATATTTTTGTCTTCAAGGTTTTTCTGGGAATCATCAAGGATTATCCCGATGAAGTGCTAGGAGGGCTCTCTAGCCAGTTCGATGTATTTGCCCACAAAGCACTGCGTTTTATTACCCATATACTCCGCCCCGATGGCCTTTTACCGCCGATTGGAGATACTGAACAGCTGCCTACTTCCAATATGTACCGCGATGCTTTTGGCGATATGGCGGAATATCAACATCTACTGTATGCATTGACGAATGGCAAGCAGGGGGAGCGGCCACCAGAAGTTAACGTGGTTTATCCCCGCTCTGGCTATGCTGTGTTTCGCGATTTATGGCCCAGTCAGGAGGGTTTCCGTAACGCGCTACACTGCATCGTAAAAGTGGGTTGTTCCAGCCGCTATCATCACCAACAAGATGAAGGGCATATTAGTCTTTATGCTGGTGGCGAGGATTGGTTAATTGACTCAGGTTTATATAACTATAGCGGCAAAGATCCGATACGCCGTTATATGCGCAGTCGTGCAGCGCATAATATCCCTCTGGTGTCGGATGCTGGCTATGATGCGGACTTTGAGCATCGTCTGAGTGCCTGGGAAGTAACCACGTTTGATGAATCGTCCTCTTCTCCTTTTATTGACATGACCTTGAATGTCCTGCCCCAAGTTGCGCATAAGCGTCGCGTCGCCCTGAATGCGGCACAGCAGGAGTTAACAGTGGTTGAACGTTTTCACTGCAATGATGCACAGCCTCGCGAAGTGATTTTGCAGTGGCACTTTCCGCAAGATAAGAAGATTAGTCTTCAAGGTAATCGTGCGATCATCAGCAGCGCGACGGGCAGCCAGCTGCTAATGGAAATTCAAGGCGCGCAACCTGATAGCTTATCGGTGGTAAGTGGTTGGAAAGAAGAGCGTGTTTTCAGTGCTTTTTCTACTAAGGCAAACCAGCTTGAGTCTAGCCAGCTATTGCAAGTTGTGTTTGCGCCGAGTAGCTCATTGGAGGTGACCACAAGGTTTCACCTGACACTATCGCCACAGCGCAGACTTGCTGCATCACATACTCAGTCAAGCAATGGAGATTCCCTTGAAGCACTGGCCGCTTTGATGGACCGAACAGGGTTGTGGCAGCACACGTTGTTATTGGGTAATAACGCGTTAGCTTCTAGGTTAGGCAGGTTGCACCAGGATAAAAGCCGGGGCTTTGTGTCTGTCATGACTGACAGTGATAATGCCCGTCAGCACGTAGAGGCTCAGTTGGAGAGCAAAGGGCTTGGGCTATGGGCGCAGTCGTTGTCGCTTACAGGGGCGGCTGATAGCGAAGAAGGGGCTGTCTCTGAGCATGCCTTAAGGGGCCTTAAAGGCATAAGTTTATTGGTTATTGGCACATCAGATTTTTCAGACGAATATCTAGAAGCGTTGCTCTGTAAGCTTTTGCCCATACTGTTGCCACGCTTAGCGCCTACTGCACAGGTGTGGTTAGCGGATAATATGAATGTATCCTTAAAAGCTTTGTGTCAGCAATGGGCTGAGCGGCATGGCTTCAAAGTAGCCGAGTTGGCTAATTGAGGTGGCTAGTTGATGACGCGTGCCCCTAGCCAAAATAGCCTAAAAAGGGAACACCATGGGTGTTATAACCAATACTGCGGCCGAGTAAGTGATGCTGACGGGTAAACCAATCTTGAAGAAATCAGTAATTTTATAGCGCCCTGGTGAATACACCATCAGGTGGGTCTGATAGCCAAAGGGAATTAAAAAGCAGGCGCTTGCACCGTAGGCAACTGCCATCACAAATGGCAAAGGGTCGACACCAAAGGCTTGGGCGGTGCTCCAGGCAATAGGGAAAGCCAGGGCGGCAGCGGCGTTATTGGTGACTGTTTCGGTTAATAATAGGGTTAGTAGATAGCAGCCAATAAAGGCAGCGTAAACGCCGTAACCGCTAAACATCCACTGCATTCCTCCTGCCAGGACAGCGGCGGCTCCTGAGTTTTCTAACGCTTGCGCTATCCCTAAGGCAGAACCAATGATTAGCCAAAGCTCAAACGGAAAACGGCGACGTAATTCTGCCAGGCTAATCACTTTTAATAGCAATAGGCCGCCCAACAATAGTAGCAAACCATGAAACAGCGGCAGTAAGTTGGCTGTCGCGAGTGCGATAACTGTTGCAAACCCACCTAGCGTAATAATGCTCTCTTTTAGCGTAAGCTGCGGGCGTGTGAAACTGCCACTGAGCAGATGGAAGTTACGGTCTATATTGCGGTGTTGGCGAAAGTCGGCGCTTACGGCGAGGAGCAAGCAGTCGCCTACACGCAGGGGGATTTTGCCAAGCTGACCCTCCAGACGTTTGCCGCCACGACGTATGCCGACAACCCCTGCACTAAACATACTGCGGAAATCGACGTCCTGTAGTGTTTTGCTGGAAAGTTCTGATTCGTGGGAAATAACCACTTCTACTAAATTGGTGGCTAGCAAGTTATCAGCTTGATGACCAAATAGATTGAGCCCAGGAAAGCGTTGTAGTGCCTGAACTTTGCTCACTTCTCCAGTAAACACGAGCGTATCGGCCGCTTGAAGGCGTTCTTCTGGCGCAACGGGGCTGATTAGGCGGCCTTGGCGTTCAATTTCCAATAGATAAAGCCCATTTAGGCTTCTTAAGCCGTTCTCTTCAATACTCTTGCCAATCATCGGTGAGTCGGCTTCTACATCTGCAGCAAGAAAGTAGGAGAGCTTTTCGTCGGTGTCTTCCAAGCGATGGTGAGGTAGGGCATTCGCCCGCCATAGCAGTATGCATAGCGTGATTAATGCAACGGGCACCCCCACTAAACTGAATTGAAACATGCCTAGCTCACTACCGCTGGCGCTAAGATTAAATGAATTCACCACCAAGTTAGTGGATGTGCCTACCAGCGTAGTGATCCCTCCTAAAATCGAGGCGTAAGAAAGCGGAATTAATAGCCGTGATGGTGCAATGCGCTGTTGGCGGGAAATAGCCCCTAAAAATGCCGCAACGACTGCGGTGTTGTTCAAAAATGCAGAAAGCACCGCGGTGCTGCCCATTAGCCGAGCCGTGGCTAAGCGGGGGTGGCCTTTGAGTAAGTGGCGGGAAAGCCAGTCCAGCAGTGGCGAGCGCTCTAATGCAAGTGATACCAATAGTAGTAAGAGTAGCGTAGCCAATGCGGGGTTGGTGTATTGCATTAGCAACGTGCTGGTATCAACAAACCCAAACAGCAAAAACAGGCCAGCAAGGGTAACAAAGGCAATCGCAGGCTTAACTTTTCCGCTGATTAACAGTACCAGCAATACAACTATTGATAACAAAACGGCCCATGGGCTCATGTTAATCCTTACAAAACATAATTCATGTTAGAAACTTGCTGGATTCTACGCGGGCTTTTATGATGGTGTCTAATAATTGCCAACGATAGCGTTATGTGTTGTTTATTAATTGTTTTAAATCAAAGGTTTATGCTCAATATTGGCCATTAAACATTTATCGCCTGAATTGCTAAACGAACGCCGTAAGCAGGCGGTTAAGCTTCGTTTAGACGGCCATACCGTTGCGGTAGCCAGCCAGCAAACAGGGCTTTCTGCGCCGACTGTTTCGGCTGCTTGGAAGGCCTTTCGTGAAGGCGGCTGGGCAGCGGTACCCGTCAAACCCCGCGGGCGTTTAAAAGGTCAGGCTAACGTCCTTGGGACAGATGTCCAGGCGCTTTTGTGGCAGGCGCTTTATCAGGAGCCACGAAATAGTTTATTGCACCTAGCACCAGGTTGGAGCAGTGCTGGATTGGCTGAATGGCTTAGTACGCAACACGGCGTTGTGCTATCTCAGCGGGCGATTGAACACTGGTGGGAAGCGCAAGGGTTGAAGCATAAGCCTTGGAAACTTGAGTACTTAACAAATAGCCACCTAGCAAATAACTACCTAGCAAAGCAGCGTTCCCAAGAGGGGCGTTGGTTTCGCAGCGCGGTGGCTCCCGTTTTTACCAAGCTGAAAGATGCGGACCAACGTTGGCAAGGTGGTGTTCGGCGGGTGGCTCGTCCATCCGGTTCCGTGTACCAGATTTATTTGCATGGCCCCAGGGGGCGGTTATTAATGCGTTGCTTTAAAAAGCCGCCTAAAGCGCAAGATTACTTAGCGGTATTTGATGCATTAAATTCATCCGGTGCTGCTGCCCTGGTATTTCATGGGGCTTTGCTTTCAGCTAGCCCAGAAGTTACTGACTGGTTAGCGCAGCAGCCTGCGTTTTGGCTAGTGCCAGTGCCTGCTGATTTTACGCTTACCATATAGGGCTGTGTTAATAGGGCCGCACTAGTTGCGTAAATTGCTGAAGTTAAGGGTTTTTAAGTCAGCGCCCCGAGTGGCCACTTGAGAACGATTTTTTCATATAACATTGGGATAGATGATGACATCACTCACCCATCTGCAGCGTCTGGAAGCAGAAAGTATTCAGATTATGCGCGAAGTGGTCGCCGAGGCTGAAAATCCAGTCATGCTGTATTCCGTCGGTAAAGATTCTGCGGTTATGCTGCACTTGGCACGTAAGGCGTTTGCGCCTGGACCACCGCCGTTTCCGCTCTTGCACGTAGACACGCGTTGGAAGTTCCGCGCGATGTATGAATTCCGCGATAAAATGGCCGAAGAGATCGGCATGGATCTTCTGGTGCATATTAACCCGGAAGGGATCGAGAAAGACATCAATCCGTTTACGCACGGCTCGGCGATTCACACCGATGTGATGAAAACTGAAGGCCTGAAGCAAGCGCTTGATAAGTACGGGTTCGATGCGGCCTTTGGTGGTGCTCGTCGTGATGAAGAGAAGTCTCGTGCCAAAGAGCGCGTGTTCTCTTTCCGCTCTGCTCAACACCGTTGGGACCCGAAAAATCAGCGTCCTGAGCTGTGGAAGCTGTACAACACGCGTAAGAACCCTAAAGAGTCTATTCGTGTGTTCCCCATCTCTAACTGGACCGAGCTGGATATCTGGCAGTATATCCATCTGCAGAATATTCCCATTGTGCCGCTTTACTACTCAGCAGAGCGCCCGGTGGTTGAACGCGATGGTGCGTTGATCATGGTGGACGATGAGCGCATGCCGCTGGAGTCGGGTGAAGTCCCGATGATGCGCAAGGTTCGTTTCCGTACGCTTGGGTGCTACCCCCTAACAGGGGCGGTGGAGTCTGAAGCCGATACGCTTCCTGCCATCATTCAAGAAATGCTGTTGACCAAGACGTCAGAACGTCAGGGGCGTGTGATTGATCACGATAGCGCTGCCTCCATGGAGAAGAAAAAGCAAGAGGGTTACTTCTAATGTCGCATTCATCTGAACTCATTGCCGAAGACATCGAAGGTTACCTGAAGGCCCACGAGCATAAAGGCCTGCTGCGTTTTATTACCTGTGGCAGTGTCGATGACGGTAAAAGCACCCTGATTGGCCGCTTGCTGTTTGAATCTAAACTGCTCTTTGAAGATCAGTTGGCTGCTATTGAAGCTGACTCTAAAAAGTTCGGTACTCAGGGCGGCGACATGGACTTCGCGCTGCTGGTTGATGGCTTGGCAGCAGAGCGCGAGCAAGGCATCACTATCGATGTAGCGTATCGCTTTTTCTCCACCGAAAAGCGCAAGTTTATCGTTGCTGATACGCCTGGGCATGAGCAGTACACCCGTAACATGGTGACCGGTGCTTCCACGGCAGACGCTGCTATTTTGATGGTTGATGCGCGCCACGGCATTTTGACACAGACTCGTCGCCACAGTTTTTTAATGTCTTTGATGGGCATGCGGCATGTCGTCGTTGCCATCAATAAAATGGACTTGGTAGATTACTCTAAAGCGCGTTTTGACCAAATCGTTGAAGAGTACCGTACGTTTGCCAAACAGCTCGGTTTGGAAAATATTACGTTTATCCCCATGTCGGCATTAAAAGGCGATAACGTTATTGAGCCAAGCCCGCACATGCCTTGGTATCACGGCACTACACTGATGGGCTATTTGGAAACCGTAGAGCTAGATGCCGAGCATTTGCAGCGTTCTCCCTTCCGGATGCCAGTGCAGTGGGTTAACCGTCCTAACCTGGATTTCCGTGGTTTCAGTGGCATGGTATCAAGCGGTGTTGTTCGCCCTGGCGATCAGATCCGTGTTCAGCCTTCTGGTAAAACCAGTACGGTGTCACGCATCTACACCTTTGATGGTGACTTGGATGAGGCGGTGGCAGGCCAGTCGGTAACGCTACTGTTGGAAGATGAAATTGATATCTCCCGGGGTGATGTCATTTCCGGTGTAGAGCAGCCTGCGCATACGGCTGATCAGTTCGAAACAACGTTGGTGTGGATGCATGAGGCGCCGCTGCTGCCGGGCCGCCCCTACCTAATGAAGCTAGGCACCCAGATGGTGTCAGCGACCGTTACCGATATTAAATATCAGGTTAACGTTAATACGCTGGAACACACGGCTGGCAAGCAGCTTGATTTGAACGGCATTGGTATCTGCACGATTAGCCTCAACCGTGCGGTTGCTTTTGATGCTTATCAAGATAACCACGATACCGGTGGCTTCATCCTGATTGACCGTATGACGAACAATACGGTGGGTGCAGGTATGCTGCATTTTGCCCTTCGTCGTAGCCAGAATATTCATATGCAACATGTGGATATTGATAAGCAGGCACGTGCGTTGGCGAAGAGCCAGAAGCCCGCAGTTCTGTGGTTCACAGGTCTTTCTGGTGCTGGTAAATCAACGATCGCTAATTTGGTTGAGAAAAAGCTATTTACCCAGGGCCAGCATACCTACTTACTGGACGGTGATAACGTTCGTCATGGTTTAAACCGTGACTTAGGCTTTACCGATGCTGATCGGGTTGAAAACGTGCGCCGTGTAGCTGAAACCGCCAAGCTGATGGTTGATGCCGGGTTGATCGTTATGTCCGCGTTTATTTCGCCTTTCCGCAGCGAGCGTCAACTAGCGCGAGATTTGCTGGAAGCGGGTGAGTTCATCGAGATTTTTGTAGATGCGCCGCTTGATGTAGTGGAGGCCCGGGATCCTAAGGGGCTTTATAAAAAGGCCCGTCGCGGTGAGCTGAAAAACTTCACGGGCATTGATTCAACGTATGAAGCACCTGAGTCACCAGATATTCATCTGAAAACTTCAGAAATGAGTGCCGAAGAAGCGGCTGATAGTGTGATTAAGGCATTACGGGAGCGTGGCTTGATTAGCTGATCTCCACGCAGTGTAGGTTAAACGTGTAATGTAAATACTGATAAGCCACCAAGCAGCTAGTCGCTGTTTGGTGGCTTAATCATAAGGAAATGACAAGATGATTGATCAAGCGTTATTGGATTCTGTGGAACGTATTGCTCGTGAAGCGGGCGATGCCATTATGGCGGTTTATGCACGCGAATTTAGCGTGGAAGAAAAAGAAGACAAAAGCCCATTAACTGAAGCGGATCAAGCTGCCCATCATGTGATTATGCGTGGCCTGCAAAGTCTTCCAGTGCAGTTGCCAATACTCTCTGAAGAAGATGCAGAAGGCTTTGCCGGGGTAGATAGCAATGGTCGCTATTGGCTGGTAGACCCGCTTGATGGCACAAAAGAGTTTATCAAGCGTAACGGCGAGTTCACCGTTAATATTGCGCTGATTGAAAACGGCAAACCCGTGTTGGGCGTTGTTACCGCTCCGGCGCTTGAAACCGCTTATGTTGCCGCTGAGGGTTTAGGTGCATTCAAGGTGGAAGCGAGTGGCGAGCGCCATGAAATTTGTGTTGCGGGCAAACCGGAGGCTGCTTCTGCTTGGCGTGTCGTGGGTAGTCGCTCGCACCCCAGCCCTGACTTGGCAGCATGGCTTGAAAAACTAGGCAAGCACGAAATGCTGCCCATGGGCAGTTCGCTTAAACTATGCTTAATCGCAGAAGGAAAGGCCGATGCTTACCCCCGCTTAGGCCCTACCTGCCTTTGGGACACCGGCGCCGCTCATGCGGTCGTGCTTCAAGCGGGTGGCCGGGTTGAAACGCTAGAAGGCGAGCCGCTTAGCTATGCCAACCCTAGCGAAAAGCTCAACCCATATTTTATTGTTTGGGGAAATGCGTAAAGGGCATGTTTTGAAGGGCATGTTTTGAAGGCCATGTTTTGAAGGCCATGTTTTGAAGGACATGCTTTGAAGGCTGAGCCATGGGGAGTGTAAGATGCTCCCCTTTAAGAGGCTGTTCATGGGATGCTTTCCATGAACGGTCTTTATACAGGCAATGATTGGTCTCTTGTGATCGGTCTTCTGCCGCTGATTTTTGTGACTGTTTTTTGTGAATGGTCTTTGAGGCTGGTCTTTGTGATGGATCTTTGTAAACAGTCCTTTGCAAATGGCCTTTTGCTAGTCGTTTTTTGCAAATGGTTCTTTGCACATGGCTCTTTGCATGCGAGTGAAAGCCATCGTCGTTATAAGTCGTTATTAAAGGATTGAGTATGTGCGGAATCGTCGGCGCCATTGGCGCAATGGAATGTACCCCGTTTTTGCTGTCAGGCTTGAAAGTGCTTGAATACCGCGGCTATGACTCTGCTGGGTTAGCCGTGCTAGATGCATCCGGAACTTTGGTGCGCGCCCGTGCTAAAGGCCGCGTGTCTGAACTGGAAGCCCGCGTTGCAGAGAAGGGGGCAGTGGGTAATGTGGGCATAGCGCACACCCGTTGGGCAACGCACGGTGTTCCTGCTGAACGTAACGCTCATCCGCATATTTCTAGCGGGTTAGCCGTTGTGCACAATGGCATCATTGAAAACTATGAAACCCTCCGTGAAAAGCTTCAGGGGTTAGGGTACGAGTTCACTTCAGACACCGACACTGAAACCATTGCGCACCTCATTCAAGCCTGCTTTAAAGGCGAAATTGGCGAACCAGCGGAAAATCTTTTTTCTGCAGTGCGTTGTGCTGTGGCGCAATTGCAAGGCGCTTTTGCTCTGGCAGTGGTAAGCGAAGAAGAGCCGGATTGCTTAGTGGTGGCTCGTGAAGGTTCGCCGCTGATGTTAGGTATTGCTGATGACGGCCACTATGCCGCTTCAGATGCCTCGGCGCTGCTGTCTGTCACTCAGCGTATGATGTACCTGGAAAATGGTGATGTCGCGCGCTTAACGCGTGACTCGATCACGTTGGTTGATGCGCTTGGCCAGCCCGCTCAGCGGGAAGTGATTACCTCTAGCCTTTCTGCGAATGCAGTTGAGCTAGGCGAGTTTAATCACTACATGCAAAAAGAGATGTTTGAGCAGCCCCAGGCATTGGGTAACACGCTGGAAATGCTGAGCGGTGCAGGTCAACTGCAGCCGGGTATTTTTGGCGCAGAAGCGCAAGGCGTTTTTGAGCAGGTAGATTCCGTATTGATTCTGGCCTGTGGTACGTCTAGCTATGCGGGTATGACGGCTAAGTACTGGATTGAGCAAGTCGCCGGTATTGCGTGCCATGTTGAAATTGCTAGTGAGTACCGTTATCGCCACAGCGTAGCGAATCCTAATCAGCTCGTCGTGGTTATTTCTCAGTCGGGCGAAACCGCTGATACCCTCGCCGCGTTGCAGCACGCTAAATCAATGGGGCACACCCATACATTGGCGATTTGCAACGTACCTGAATCTGCCATTGTGCGCGAAACGCTGTTGCGCTTTATTACCCGTGCTGGTCCGGAAATTGGTGTTGCCTCTACGAAAGCCTTCACCACTCAGCTCAGCGCACTATTTTTGCTTACGCTGTTGTTGGCAAAAGCGAATCAGCGGCTAGATGAAGCAGATGAAAAAGCCTATTTGGATGAGCTGCGCCACTTGCCCATCGCGGTCGAAAAAGTGCTGGCGCTAGAGCCAAGCATCAAGGCGTGGTCGAAGCATTTTGCCAATAAGCATCATGCGCTGTTCTTAGGCCGTGGCCGCCACTTCCCGATTGCGTTGGAAGGTGCGCTGAAGCTGAAAGAAATCTCCTATATCCACGCAGAAGCTTACCCTGCTGGGGAACTGAAGCATGGCCCGCTAGCATTAGTTGATGCAGACATGCCAGTGGTGGTGGTGGCGCCTAATGATGAGCTGCTTGAAAAGCTAAAAGCTAACATGCAAGAAGTGAGCGCCCGTGGCGGTCAGCTTTATGTGTTTGCTGATGGTGGTAGCGCTGTTAAGCCGAGTGAAGGCGTTAATGTACTGGTGATGCCAGAACACTACGGCCTGCTTTCGCCCGTGTTGCACGTGGTAGCACTGCAACTGTTGTCTTACCACGTAGCGCTGGTTAAGGGCACGGATGTAGACAAGCCCCGTAACTTGGCGAAAAGCGTCACCGTGGAGTAATCCAGGGGCGGCTTCGCCGCCTTCGCGGGTGCCTCATTCGCTCGTTCCTCGCGAGATTCGTTACACCGCGCTACAAACGTATTGAATGCACAGGTTTTGTAGCGCGGCGTAAGCGTCAGCGCACCCGCGTGGTAGAGCTGGGTGTGGCGGGATTTGGTGCCGTTGAGCGTTGTTCTGCCGTCTTTCGCGTCGGGCCGCTGCTGAGGGTGCCTCATTGGCTTGTTCCTCGCGAGATTCGTTACACCGCGCTACAAACGTATTGAATGCACAGGTTTTGTAGCGCGGCGTAAGCGTCAGCGCACCCGCGTGGTAGAGCTGGGTGTGGCGGGATTTAGTGCCGTTGAGCGTTGTTCTGCCGTCTTTCACGTCGGGCTGCCGCTGAGGGTGCCTCATTGGCTTGTTCCTCGCGAGATTCGTTACACCGCGCTACAAACGTATTGAATGCACAGGTTTTGTAGCGCGGCGTAAGCGTCAGCGCACCCGCGGGGGGGCTCACCATTCACTTTTCATTATTCACCACTCACTATTCAGGTTTTGACATGCGTAAATATTTTGGCACCGATGGCGTTCGTGGCCGTGTTGGCGAATTCCCCATGACCCCGGACTTTGCAATGAAGTTGGGTTGGGCCGCTGGCAAAGTGCTGGGGGCGGAAGGTATTAAAGAAGTGTTGATTGGCAAAGATACCCGGGCCAGTGGCTACATGTTGGAGTCTGCGTTAGAAGCGGGCTTTTCAGCGGCGGGTGTTAATGTGGCGCTGGTTGGGCCTCTGCCTACACCGGGTGTAGCGTACCTTACTTCTACCTTCCGTGCAGATGCCGGGGTAGTCATCAGCGCTTCTCATAACCCGTTTGACGACAACGGTATCAAAATATTTGGGCAAGGGGGCTATAAGCTAACTGATGCCCAAGAGCAGGAAATTGAAAATAAGCTCCATATTGCCCTGGAAGGCGGTATGGAGTGTGTAGGTTCAGAAGCATTGGGTAAAGCGCGCCGTGTAGACGATGCGGCTGGCCGTTATATCGAATACTGCAAAGCCGTGCTGCCCAGCACATTAAGCTTGAGCGGGCTGAAAATTGTAGTGGATAGCGCGAATGGTGCTGGCTACAAAGTAGCGCCTGCTGTTTACAAAGAGTTAGGTGCTGAGGTTGTTAGCATTCATGACCAGCCTAACGGTGTGAACATTAATGCGAACTGTGGTGCGACCTCTATGCGCAGCCTGTGCACAGCCGTATTAGAGCACGAAGCCGACCTTGGTATCGCGTTGGATGGTGATGCCGATCGTCTGATGATGGTTGATCACACAGGGGCCGTCGTTGATGGCGATGAGCTGCTATTTTTGTTGGCGAAAGATGCCAAAGATGCTGGTTATACGGGCGGCATTGTTGGCACCCAGATGAGCAACCTGGGGCTTGAGCAAGCATTGGCTGCGATTGAAGTGCCTTTTGTGCGCGCAAAAGTAGGCGACCGCTACGTGATGGAGCAGCTAAAAAATACAGGTTGGCGCTTAGGCGGGGAAGGCTCTGGCCATTTGCTGAGCCTGGACCATGCCTCTACGGGAGATGCGGTGATTGCTTCCCTGCGCGTGCTGACTTCATTGCTCAACCAGGGCACGACGCTTTATGTGGCTAAACAAGGCATGAGCAAGCTGCCCCAGGTGTTGGTTAACGTGCGTTTTAAAGCCAGTAAAAACGAAGACCCACTTGAAAGTGTGCCGGTTAAGAAAGCGCTTACCGAGGCTGAAGATAAGCTCGCTACCAATGGCCGTGTGCTGCTACGTAAATCTGGCACTGAGCCGTTGATTCGCGTGATGGTAGAAGCGGGTGATGCGCAGTTGGCGAAATGGTGTGCAGAGCATATTGCCAAAGCGTTACCCACTGGCTAACCTGACGGTTTTTAGTTAAGCGTTTTAAATCAATAGTCTGGCATCGTATGTAACGACTTTAGGTGAGGGTGGATGAAAATTGCAGTCGCTGGCACGGGCTACGTGGGTCTTTCAAACGCGATGTTATTGGCTCAGCACAACGAGGTGGTGGCCGTTGATATCGTTCCTGAAAAGGTCGAAAAGCTAAATAACCGTGTTTCTCCGATTGAGGATGCTGAGGTGACAGCGTTTCTTGAGAGGGAGGACTTGCACTTTACGGCAACCCTGGATGCCGAGGCCGCTTACCAAGGGGCGGATTTTGTCATTATTGCTACCCCGACCGACTACGATCCAGAAACCAACTACTTCAATACCAAAAGCGTTGAGGCGGTGATTACTCAGGTAATGCGTATTAACCCTGATGCGGTGATGGTTATTAAATCTACCGTGCCTGTCGGTTATACCGCGGAAGCCGCCGAACGTTTTAACACACAAAACCTGTTGTTTTCTCCAGAGTTCTTACGTGAAGGAAAGGCCCTGCACGATAACCTCTATCCTTCGCGAATTATTGTGGGTGAGCGTTCCGAGCGTGCAGCGGTCTTCGCCGAGCTACTAAAGCAAGGGGCGGTTAAGAAAGATATTGATGTTCTGCTGACTAACAGCACGGAAGCTGAGGCCATCAAGCTGTTTGCTAATACTTATTTAGCGATGCGCGTGGCGTACTTTAATGAGCTGGATACCTATGCGGAATCGCATGGGTTGAATGCTAAGCAGATTATTGAGGGTGTGGGCTTGGATCCGCGCATTGGTAAACACTACAACAACCCAAGTTTTGGTTATGGCGGCTATTGTTTGCCGAAAGATACCAAGCAGTTGCTGGCCAATTATCAAGATGTGCCTAGCAACATAATTCAAGCTATTGTTGAGGCAAATCGTACCCGTAAAGATTTTATCGCAAAATCCGTTATGCGCCGAAACCCAGAAGTGGTGGGCGTGTACCGGCTGATTATGAAAACTGGCTCTGATAACTTTCGTGCCAGCGCTATGCAGGGTGTGATGAAGCGATTAAAGGCTAGGGGTATTGAAGTGGTGGTCTATGAGCCGGCGCTTGATGCAGATGAGTTCTTCAATTCTGAAGTAATGCGCGATTTAGATGTGTTTAAACAAAAAGCCGATGTGATTTTGGCGAACCGCATGGTGGATGAGCTGCAGGATGTAGCGGATAAAGTATATACCCGTGACCTGTTCGGCAGCGATTAAGCTTAGTGTGTTTTGATAATAGGTTGCCATGCTCTCTTTTTTAGCTAAGTGGTTACGTAAGGCAAATACCGGTAAATCACTTGCCAGTGCCCCCCTTAAAAGTGCTTCTAAGGGAGGGCTTAACCAAGGGCTTAATAATGAGTTCCTTGATAACGATGTCTTTGATGCCCAGTGGTACCTGGCTGCGTATCCAGATGTGGCCAAGGCCGGTATCGACCCTTGGCAGCATTACCAGCACCATGGTAAGGCAGAAGGGCGCTTACCATGTCGCAATCAAGCCATTGGCTGGGGGCACGCGTTGTGGCGTGGGGCTGAAGCCGTTGTGTTGCCACGCTTGCAACGTTTACTTACTGCTAATAATGCAACGCCACTTGAGCGCTTAACCGCTCGTTGGGAGCTTGCTCGGTGGTACGCCTGGCAGGCGAACTGGTCAGCGGTGTTAGAGGTTCTGCTGCCGGAAGGGAAACTTCCGAATTTTGGCTTTGCTGGCCCAGCATTGCTGGTGGTAGACGCTTGCTGCCAGCAGTCTGACGATTCTTCTCAGTGTAAAAGCGCGTTAGCTCAGGCGCTCGTGTTTTTAGAAGCGCATTATCCAGGCCATGCTGATACCGCGTTAGCCAAGGCGAATGCGTTCAGTTTATCGAAAGAACGGTTAACTCCAGATACAGATCTGGAGCGTTTGGCGGTAATTAATCGCTATTTTCAGGCCCAGGGATTGCAGCCAATTACCTTAGCTGACCCCGAACAGCTGCTGCATTTGTATAATCTCGCGCCTGATTATTCCGATACTGACTTCGGTGGAGGCTTATCAAGCGGTAGTGGCGCTACTCCTCACCATTTACCTCACACCACTCACCCTTCACCCTTCACTCCTCACGTGAGCGTCATTATTCCGCTGTATAACGCGGAACGTACGATTACGATGGCGCTAACTAGCTTGTTTTGCCAACGCGACGTGCGCTTGGAAATTATCGTGGTGGACGATGCTAGCCCCGATAGTAGCGTTGCTAAGGTCGAACAGCTTCAGAACAGTTTGCCGCCAAATATAGAACTGGTGTTGCTGCGTCACTCCCATAATCAAGGAGCTTACGCTGCCCGTAATACGGGTATGGCGGCGGCCACTGCTCCATTTATTACCACCCACGATAGCGATGACTGGTCGCATCCTCAAAAGCTTTCGCTGCAATGCCGGGCGTTAATGGAACAACCGACCATAAAAGCCTGTTTGTCTCACTGGGTGCGGGTAACTCCTGAGCTTATGTTCCACCGTTGGCGGTTGGATGAGTACGGCTGGGTGTATCCAAACATGTCGTCGCTGATGTTCCGTCGTGAGGTGTTTGAAGCCCTGGGCTATTGGGATGGTGTAAAGGTCAATGCGGATACTGAATGGCGCTGGCGGGTAGAAGCCGCCTTCGGTGCAGGCAGCGTTAATGACGTGCTGCCATGCATACCGCTTTCCTTTGGACTCGCTGATAGTGGTTCGTTAAGCCAGCATGCCTCGTCTCATTTGGTGAGCCAATTCACCGGCGATCGTTTCCGCTATATGCAAGTGGCAGGGCGCTGGCATCAGTCGGCACAGGAGTTGAAACAGGGGTTGAGACAGGGGTTGAGACAGGGGCTGAATATGCCTATCGCGCCTACGGAGCGATTGTTTACCGCTCCGGCAGGCATGCTTCGAGAGACGGCTCCTCCGAATCCCCCACCAAGTGAGTTTGAGCTGGTGAGTGAGTCTGGCTTGTTAGATGCGGGCTGGTACCTTACCCGCTATATCGATTTGCAACAGACGCCGGTAGAGCCGTTAAGCCACTACATGGAAAGTGGTGCAGGCGAGGGGCGTGATCCTGGCCCAGGTTTTTCGACCTCTGGTTATATGCGCCGTTATCCGGAGGTTGCAGAAACTAACCTTAATCCGCTGGCTCATTTTCTAAGTGTGGGGCAGGCAAAGGGTTATCAGCCACTGCCCGAATGGCAGGGTAAGCGGACTTTTGCAAACCGGCCTACCGTAATGCTTTGTGCTCATCAGGCGGGCAGTACGCTGTTTGGCGCGGAACGCAGCCTGCTAGATGTGCTAGACGCGATGGGCGAACTGCGTTGGAACGTAGTGGTAACACTCCCGGAAGCCAGCAACGTGGCCTACGAACAGGCGCTGCTAACACGTTGTCGTGCACTGGTCGTAATGCCCTATGGTTGGTGGCAGGTAGGCAAACAAGCCGACCAGACAACGGTAGCCCAGTTTGAAGCGCTACTATCTCGCTATAACGTTAAGGCACTGCATGGCAATACGGCGGTGCTGCATGAGCCATACCTTGCGGCAAAGCGTGCAGGTATTCCTTCCCTTGTGCATGTGAGAGAACTGCCTGCCTTCGATGAGAGCTTATGTGCATTGCTCGGGGCGACGCCGAATGAGCTTGTGAACCACGTGCATCAGCTTGCAGATGTCGTTATCGTAAATTCTCAGTGTGTGGCTGAGGCGTTTTCATTGCCTGGCTCGTCTGCGCATCTTGCGATCGTACCTAACACTATTGATATGTTGCCCTTGCTTGCACTGCCAGACGTTGGCTTTACTCAGAAAAGCGGCGTTCGCGTGGGTATGTTGAGCAGTAATGTGGCTAAAAAAGGCTTGAAAGATGTAGAAGCAATGGCGGGTCATTTATTCACCTTGGCCCCAAGGGTTGAAGTAGTGCTGTTTGGTGCGCAAACGCCCGCTATTGATGACCTGCTGCGTCGTCAAACTCAAGGCAAAGCGCCTACTAATATACGTTTTGCGGGCTATGTGGAAAATCCTGAGGCAGCCTTGGCTCAGCTGGATATCGTGGTGAACCTATCTCGTTTCCAGGAGTCTTTTGGCCGTACTGTGTTAGAAGCGATGGCCGCGGCTAGGCCTGTTGTGGCGTATGATTGGGGCGCATTGGGTGAGCTTGTCGTTGCTGCTGAAAATGGCGATGCGACTACTGGCATATTAGTTCCTTTTGGTGACTCATTGATGGCTGCCCAGCAGGTGGCGATGTTGACGAATGATCCTGACCAGTGCAGGCAGCTAGGGCAGTCTGCTCGACACCGTGCACAAGCGTGCTTTAGCGCCGCTGAGCTACGCAAGGCTTTAGCCAACGCCTACGCACTCATCCAGCGCGATGAATTTTCTGATCTGGTATCGAATGACTAGGGGTTTTATTTGAAGCTTGCGATTGCTGCCATTGTTAAAAATGAATTAGACAGCTTGGTTGAGTGGCTGGCGTTCCATCTTGCGGTGGGGGCCAGCCATTTTTTAATGGCTGATAACGACAGTACTGATGGCACGAACGAATTCTTGTCGGTGCTTGCTGAGCAGGGCCTGGTAACACTGATTTCAGTGCCAACAGGAGAGACGCCTCCCCAGTTGCCTGCTTATCAAATGCTTTTAGAAAAATGCCCTAAAGGAATTGATTTAGTTGCTTTTATTGATGCTGATGAGTATTTGTTGCCGAGTCTTGAAGGGCAAACACTATTGGCGTGGCTAGAAGAGCGCTTTATTTCGCCTGACGTTGGCGCGCTAGGCTTGAATTGGGCCTGCTTTGGTTCCAATGGCGCAAAATTCCGTGAGGATGGGTTAGTTATTGAGCGCTTTACTCAGCGAGCTAATCAGGAATTCGGCCCCAATCATCATTTTAAAAGCGTGGTTCGTCCACGCTATGTTAAGCGCTTTGATAACCCTCACTATGCACGTTTAAAGCGTGGTCATTATATTAATAGCCTGGGACAACCCTTAGTCCCACGTGTAAACCAGCAAGGAAAACCGTGGTTTGGGTTAAGTGAGCATGTCACCTGGGAAGGTGCTCGCATTAACCACTATTTAGTGAAATCAGTTGAAGAGTTTGTGTTGGGTAAATCCAAACGGGGCAGTGCCACAACAGCTAACTATCATAAGCAGCGCGACTATTTTATGCGCCATGATCGCAACGATGTTGTGTGTCATTTAGCTGCTGAACTCGCGCCTAAGGTCAAAAAACAAATGAAATGGTTGCAGCAGCTTGCTGATAAAAAGCAAGCCATTAGCGGCTCGGAGACCAACGAGCAGGCTAGTAAAACACTTCCTACTGAGCCCTCTTCCGGCTCGGAGTTAACCCGCTGGCTGAAACGCCGCCTAAAAGAGTGGTCTTCCACTACCACAAGCGAACACCCACCCATAGAACGCTGGGCGCTGGATTATCCTTCAGAGCAGCGTGGTTCGCGCTTTCAGCCTTCTGGGCGGGTAGTTCAAGGTTGGCTGCTATTGCCGGAAAGTCTCATAGAAATGCATTCACAAGTTCGCATTGTGGCTGAGTGGCAGTCTGCTTTTGAGCTGTGCCATCCCCTTGAGATTGATCGTCCTGACGTTATTAAAAATATTTTTTGTGTGTCGGCGGACGATCACCCCCAGCGCATGTGCGGTTTTCGTTTTACGGTGCCCCCTAAGCTTGGCAGCTTTCGTTTATGGTTGGCACTTGAGGAAGCGCGTTGGCTACTGCAAGAAGTAACGGTTGATACTCAAGACGTGGAATCCGCAGAGCAACTGAAAGTGTTGCAAGGTAAGCAAGGTTGGCTGTTTTTGGATAACGACACTAATGGTAGCGTTGACCAGTTTATGGGGCGTATGCGCCTGACAAAAGCTGGCATACACGGTTGGGATAATTATCTCCATCAGCTTGAAAATGTTGCTGGTGAACTTCCTTGGGCATTGCTAGTGGCGCCTTCTAAAGAAAGCGTTATGGGGGCAAGCTATCACCCACGTGAAGAGGGCGCTTCTGGTCCCATGCATCAGGTGCTTAGTCTTAGTGCTTCTGATGGGGTGGTTTACCCTGTCAAGGAACTGAAAGCCTTGGGGGATGGAGCGTTTATTCCTACTGATACCCATTGGACCCATCAGGGGGCGTTGGCCGCAACGATTGCGCTAGCGGTGAAGCTGGGTGTCGAAAAGAAGGCCTGCATGGCGCTGTTTAAAAAAGATCGTTATAAAAATAGAGCGATGGGCGGTGATCTCGGTAATAAGCTAACCCCTAAGCAGACATCTAGCGTTGATGTGCTGGTTTCTTTTAGTCATTCTCGCTATAAAACCTACGATAACGGCTTGCCCAACTTTGGCCGATTACTGGTGATTGAGTATCCAGAGGCCTTGATAGCAGGCACGTGTTTGATTTTTGGTTCTTCCTCTAGCTACTCGATGTTTAACTATTTATGCCGTGTGTTTCAGCGCATTGTATTTGTGCATAGCGCGGGCAATGTAGATCCTGACCTAGTAAAAGCGGTTGCTCCAGCGTATTTAGCAACTCAGACCAATGCCCGTTTTGTGGTGCAGATACCGACGGTTACCCATAATCTGGATGAGGTGATTCACCAAAAGTGTGCACAGCTGGACGAGAAGGCGTTTGAAGGTGTTCATGAAAAGCGTATCATCGCATCAAATGATTATCTTCAAACCTTGGGGTTGCTGCGCTGGGAACAGATTGCCAGCAGCCATCTTGTGTAAGTGTTGCCTTGGTAACGGAATGGGTTAAGGATGGCGATGAGGCAACATATTGTCAGTTTAAAAGAAATGATGGCTGCTATTGGAAGGCACAGTGCTGTGCCCTCTTTTTGGCGGCGTAATCCCAGTATTCGTGTGGCCGCTGCACCTGCCTTTAAAAGTGAAGCAGCAGCAAATGTAAATACGCCCGTAAAGGCAAGTACCTACTGTGTTAGTGAAGGAGAAAAGCCTCTTCCCGGCTGGAATATGCTAGAACTGGACGGGCTAGGGGCAGATGCCCATGGCGCGGCCACGATTCTTTTCTATACCCGTAAAGGCATTCTCGAAACATCCGTTTCGCTGCGCCCTGGTAAGACCACTAAGCGAATTCTTTGGGTGCCGCTTGGGGTGAAAAAAATTGCCTTTTCGTTTCTCGCCAGTGAAGCAGCGTTGGCAAACTTAACGGCAGAGTGGGTGTGGTTAACACCTTGGTTCGCCCGAAGCCGCTTGGCGCGACGGTTGATCAATAACCACGTCAGTTATAAAGGCATGAGAACGCGCGACGTTGTGCGGCACTTTCACATTGAATCCGTTGCCCAAGGCCGCAATTGGCGTCGAATTGCCTTGGCGGAATATAACCAAACCCACGCAAAGCAGCATGTGTCTGAAGATTATGCGCGTTGGGTAAGTACCACCGAGAAAGAGATTGTTGAAGATCCTCAATCGATTATTGCGGGCCTGAAAACCGCGCCGCTATTCTCGATTATCATGCCGGTTACGCTGAGTGATTTAGAGCAGGGTGAAGCGCCTTTCATTGCCACCATTAACTCTTTAAAAGCACAAAGTTACTTTTTTTGGGAAGTCTTTATTGTGCTTTCCGCTGAGATCACCGATGCGCAGCGAAAAGCGTTAGAGCGTTATATTCCCACCACTAGCCGTATCAACTTGATCCATAGTTATCATCGCACCTTGGCAAAGTTAGACCATCAAGGGTTCATTCAAACCCAGGGCGATGGGGTCATGCGAATTAGCTGGGGCGACCAGTTAGCGAAGGAAGCATTATGTCAGCTGGCAAAAGCCTGGAATGATCATCCTGAGGCACAGCTGTTTTATAGTGATGAAGATGTACTGGGAGCAGATGGCAAACGCTGCAAGCCAAATTTCAAGCCTGGCTGGAATCCAGATTTGTTGCTTTCGACCAACTACATTGGTCGTGTAGCGCTCTACAAACGGCGGCTGCTGTGGCAACTGGAGTCTGAGCAGACGGATTTGCTGTCTCATCTGACCAGCCGAGCTGCGGTTGATTATGCGCTGGCACTCACCTTTATGATGTGGAAAGTGACTCACGGTAACGAAAAGTCGGTGTGTCATTTGCCTGCCATGTTGTATCACCGTAGTGAAGACTTTCCTCATCCGCTTCACCAGCAGGATGCTATTTCGTTGGTCAGCAGCGTATTGAAGCAGCAAGTGGCTAGTGCAAAAGCGGTAGTACACCCTGGTTTGTTGGAAACCTCAGTGCGAATTGAGTGGCCAATTCCTAATCCTGCGCCGCTAGTGAGCTTGTTAGTGCCTACTCGTAATGGCGTTGATATTTTACGACCATGTGTGGATGCCATTTTAGAGCGCACCGCCTACACTCATTTTGAGCTGCTGATTCTAGACAACCAGAGTGACTGCCCGGAAACCATTGCCTACATGGATGACGTAGCGAAGCGCGACCCGCGTGTTCGTGTATTGCATTGGGATCATCCGTTTAACTATTCAGCGATCAATAATTTTGGCGCGGCGCAGTCCCATGGCAGCATCATTGGGTTGATTAATAATGATGTAGAACCAGTCAATGAGCATTGGTTAACCGAGATGGTAAGCCAGGCCTGCCGCTCTGAAATTGGCTGTGTCGGGGCTAAACTCTACTACCCAAACGGTATGCTGCAGCATGGTGGGGTAATCCTTGGTTTGGGAGACGTAGCAGGCCATGCGCACCGCTTCTTCCCGCGTGAAAGTGATGGTTACGCTGGTCGTTTGAAGTTGGTCCAGAACTTATCTGCGGTGACCGCTGCTTGCTTGCTGCTGCGCAAGAATGTGTTCAATAACGTGGGCGGCTTAAACGAGAAGAAATTAAGCGTTGCCTATAACGATGTTGATTTGTGTTTAAAGGTTAGGCAAGCAGGTTACCGTAACCTGTGGTCTCCGTTTGCTGAACTTTACCACCATGAGTCTATCTCTCGCGGTGCCGACGATACACCTACTAAACGCGCCCGCTGGCTGAGTGAAGTTGCTTATATGCGCCGTACCTGGGGTAAGCACCTAGACAGCGACCCCGCTTACAATCCCAATTTAACGCTTGTGCATGAAGATTTTTCGCTCAAGTGAGGGGGTAGGGTGAGGAGTTACCACACGCGTTGGGTCGTGCTTAGCGATGGTGGCCTGCCGACTGAAGATATCTACTTTCTTGAGTCGGCTGCTCCGGCAATGCGAACTCAGGGTGCAATGATTGAGCGCGCTGTTACCTCGCGCTCTTTTGGTGCGGCTTGGCGTTATGGCCGCTCTTTTTTACACCAGTATGCTGGCGCAAATGTGTTGCTATGCCGCTCGCTGCCGTTGAGCTGGCTGCGCTGGCTAGAACGGCATCGCCAAGCATTTGGCTATATCGGTTATCTAATTGATGATGATATTGGGGCGGCGGCCAACGATCCCACTTTGCCGCCAGCTTACCGAAAGCGTATGGCGCGCGTTGCTAAGCTTCAGCCCCGTTTAATGGCATTAAGCAATGAAGTAATTGCTTGCAGCGCTGTTTTGGCTGAGCGTTTTCGTCCTCATCACCAGTGCGTATCAGTCTTAACGCCGCCTCTTATTGCTACGCTGCCAATAAAGACTCACTTTGAGTCATCTCCTTCATCCTCAGCACCGTGGCGAATTGGTTTCCACGGTACTCGAGCGCACCTGAATGACTTAATGCACATTGCTCCTGCACTGCAGGCTATTCAGCAAATTCGCAACGACACACAGCTTGAGCTGATGCTGGGTAAGCATACGCCAAAGGCCTTGGTAGAATTACCTAATGTTTTGGCACCAGACCCGCTACCTTGGCACGCTTTTCGCAGTTATCAGGCTAAGTGTCAGTTGCACATTGGTCTAGCGCCGTTATTAAACACACCCTTTAATCAGGGCAAGTCATTTATTAAGTTTCTCGATATAGCTGCGATGGGCGGAGTAGGTGTCTATTCTAATCGTTATCCTTATACCGATGTGGTGAGCGACGGGGTCAATGGGCTGTTGGTAGAAGATGTCCCAGAGGCTTGGCAAGCTGCTATTGAGCAGCTACTTAATAATCCAATGGCGACGGCTAAAATGGCGCAGCAGGCCGCAAAAGACGCCAGTGAAATCGGTAATCCGCAGCGTGCACTAAGGTTTTGGCAAGCGCGTGCGGATTAGCCAAATATTAATCAGGGAGCAAATAGAATGGATGCCATCGTTAAGGCGTTTTTTGATGAAACTCCAGATGCCAACATTGCAAAAGAGCGTGTGGCATTTGGAACCTCAGGTCACCGAGGGCGTGCTACAGATCGCACCTTTAACGCTGCGCACATTTTTGCGATTACTCAAGCGGTGGTTGATTACCGCTCTGAGGCAGGCTATCAGGGCCCTATGTTCCTTGGCTACGATACTCATGCACTTTCAAAACCCGCATGGGAGTGTGCGTTGCGGGTGCTGGCCGCCAATAAAGTGCCTGTATTCATTGAAAAAGATAATGGTATTACGGCTACACCACTGGTCAGTCGTGCAATTTTGCAGCATAACCAACTCAATCCTCAGGCAGCACCAGACACTGCGTTAGCCGATGGTTTGATTATTACCCCTTCCCATAATCCACCTGAAGATGGCGGTATTAAGTACAACCCGTCGCATGGCGGGCCAGCGGATACCGAAGCAACAAAATGGATTGAGCTTCGCGCCAATGCCTATTTGCTACGTCAGTTATGTGATATTTCACCGGTGCCGTTAGAGCAGGCGTTGGCGCATGCGCAAGCGTATGATTTCACCGCCCACTATGTAGCTCAGCTGGGCGAGGTGGTGGACATGGCTGCTATCCAAAACGCTAACCTCACTCTTGGCGTTGACCCCATGGGTGGAACAGCGCTGCCAGTATGGCAGGCAGTGGCTGAACACTATGGCTTGAATCTTGAGGTGGTCAATACATCAACAGATGCCAGTTTCGATTTTATGCCGTTGGATCACGACGGTAAGATTCGTATGGATTGCTCTAGCCCTGATGCCATGGCTAACTTGTTAAAGATCAAAGACCGCTTTGATCTCGCTTTTGGCAACGACCCTGACGCTGATCGCCACGGCATTGTGGATGCCAACGGGTTGATGAATCCGAATCACTTTTTAGCGGTGTGCGTGGACTATTTGATTGGCCATCGTCCTGAGTGGGCGGAAACGCTCAACATAGGTAAGACGCTGGTGTCTTCTTCGATGATTGATAGGGTTGTGGCTGCCCATCAACGTGAGCTTTATGAAGTGCCGGTTGGTTTTAAGTGGTTTGTTGAAGGGCTGCACCAGGGATGGCTTGCCTTCGGTGGTGAAGAGAGCGCTGGTGCGAGCTTGTTAACGCGCGATGGAAAGGCTTGGTCTACTGATAAAGACGGTATTGCGCTTTGCTTGTTAGCGGCTGAAATTACTGCGGTCACAGGGAAAACGCCCAGTGAGTACTACCGTTCATTAACCGAACGCTTCGGCGAGCCGTTCTACAAGCGCGTCGATACTGCCTGTACAGCTGAAGAAAAAGCAGCTTTTAAGAAGCTTACTGCTGACAGTGTTACGGAAACCACGTTAGCCGGTGACCCGATCACCGCGGTATTGGTTAATGCCCCCGGCAACGGCGCAGCCATTGGTGGTTTGAAGGCAACAACTGATAATGGTTGGTTTGCGGCCCGCCCCAGTGGTACTGAATCGCTCTATAAAGTGTACGCTGAAAGCTTCAAAGGCTCGCAGCATTTGGACGAGTTAATTGAAAGCGCCACCGCGCTGCTTTCTAGCGTGCTAAAGGAGTAAGTGTGACCTATTCGTTGGTTCCTAACGAGAGTTGTTACACCGCGCTACGGTAGGTGCGGAATATTTATTTTATCGGTTTTGCAGTGCGAGGTAAGCCCACAGCGCACCCGCAATAGAAAGGACGTTAATGATGACCCAAGTGCGTAAAGCGATTATTCCGGTAGCCGGTTTTGGCACACGCCTGCTACCCATCAGCAAGGCGATTCCCAAGGAGATGGTGCCCGTTGTGGATCGTCCGCTCATTCAACACGTGGTGGAAGAAGCGCTGGCGGCGGGTATTAATGAAATCATTCTGGTAACTCGGGCTGGGAAATCAGCCATTGAAGATCATTTTGATGCTCACTTTGAACTTGAGCATTCATTAGCCAGTAAAGGCAAGAGTGCGTTGCTGGAGACGCTATCGGCCATTTCACCCAAAAAACTCAAAGTGACCAGCGTTCGCCAACCAAATGCAAAAGGCTTGGGCCATGCGATTTTCTGTGCCGCGCACCTGTTAGACAAAGACGAGCCATTTGCCGTCATCCTTCCTGATGTGCTGGTGAAGCCACAAGTTGGCAGTACGGCTTGTGATCTGGGCAGCATGGTAGAGCGTTGGAATACAAATAGCGCTTCGCAAATCATGGTGGAAGCGGTGCCTAAGGAAGACGTTTATCGTTATGGCATTGTGGACTGTGATGAGCCTGCTGCCGGTGAGAGCGCCAACATGCGCGGTGTTGTAGAGAAGCCGACGCCTGAAGAAGCGCCTTCACGCCTTTCGGTTATTGGCCGCTATGTGCTGCCATATCGCATTATGGAGCTGCTGTGTGACCAGCCACCTGGTGCGGGTAATGAAATCCAGCTAACGGATGCCATCGATCGCTTGATGCAGGAAGGTAAAACCGTACAGGCGTTCCGTATGCATGGCCGCACCTTCGATTGTGGTCATATTGAAGGCTGGCTGCAAGCTAACACTACGCTTGCTCGCGAAGCAGGTTATGACGTGTAAGGTCAACGGCCAATAATATTGCTAAAAGAAGCCGCTCAGTTCACCCTGCAGCGGCTTTTTTCTTGCCATTAACACTACTATTCCCACCGTTCTGTCATTCCCGCATGCCCTTAGCGGGAATCCAGTTTGATTCAGGCGTTCGGTGGCCCAGCGGGTAAGGTCAAGGTGGATTCCCGATAACCCCACTCGGGAATGACGGTTGTGTGGGGAGCCGATATTTTGGGGTCGAGAAGAGCCTTGCCGGGATCTCATGCTCTGGTTCGCTTTGGTAGGTAAGACAGAGAGGGGACCGGCGCTAGCCCTCCTGTCTCTACCTTGTGATCTAAAGTGCTGCGCTTATTCTATGAATCCAGGCTAAAAGTACTAGGTTTTTCGCGCTTACTGATAAAGAAAATTAGGTGATAACTATCTTGACACTGGAGGTTGCTAGTTAAAGATATTAATTTAACTAAATTCCAACCTGTATAGTGAAATCTTATTTGATGCTAAGTTATTCATAAAAAATACAACATGTTGTTCGTTTTTTGAGAGATTGTATTATTTTTGTTTGCTGCAATATTTTTATAATATGTGTTTTTTTTGATTCTTGAAGGTATAGCTTCATGTTATAGGTTAATAATCTTAATGGGCTTTCAAGTTATGAGTAATGGCCATAAAATGTTCGGACATCAATAAACAATAAACGGGTGTTCTATGAGCAATATTGACTGGGCTATGATAGCCCTGTATTTCCTGCTTATGATTGGCATAGGGGTTTATAGTGCTTTCAGAGTAAAAGATAGCGATGACTTCGCCGTTGCAGGGAATAAAATAATTTGGCCAGTACTTTTCGCTACGCTCTCTGCGTCTTTTTTAGGCGGCGGTTCAAGTATGGGAAGGGCTGGACAGACTTTTAACGATGGATACGTATTTCTCTTTGCAGCGTCTGGATTTACTATTCAAACATTCCTAACCGGTTGGTTAATCGCACCAAAGTTAAAACGCTATCCCGGCGCTCAAACGTTGGGCGATATAATGGAAGTTCATTATGGTGGGTTTGCGCGTTTGCTTAGTGCGGTTTTATCTTTAGTGTTTTGTATAGGCATACTGGGCGCTCAAGCACTTGCCATCGGTACTATCTTCCAAGCAATTCTAGGCATCAGTATTACTGCTGGAATTTTGATCGGTATGTGTATTGTAATGGTCTACTCGGTGGCTGGTGGTATGTGGGCAGTCATTCAGACTGACGTAATTCAGTTCATGCTTCTAGGCATCTTCTTGCCTGTCACGCTCATCATCGGTCTATATCAGATCGGTGGGCCTGCTGAATTAGTCGCAGCTCTACCAGTGGGGCACTTCAGCGTTATAGGTAGTTATGAAATTGCAACATTTATAACAATATTTGTTGCCTTTATGCTCGGGGAGGCGCTTGTTCAGCCCTATGCCCAACGTGCTTTCTGCGCGCCAGATCCTAAAAATGCGCAGAAAGGGTACATGCTCTCAGGTTTGTTTGGTTTACTTTTCTTCACTATTACAGCCACTCTGGGTCTAGTCGCTGTTGTTCTATTCCCAGATATTGCACCAGATCAAGCACTGCCTACATTAGTCAAGAGTATCTTACCTATTGGTGTCACAGGGTTGGTGTTAGCCGCACTATTGGCGGTAGTTATGTCAACGGCCGACTCTTACTTGAACTCAACAGCTGTTGTCTTTGTAAGAGACATATACTCTAAGCATGTAAATACCAAGGCGACCTCTAAACAGCATTTGAAGATTGAGCGTTGGGTTAGCTTGATAGTGGGCGTTGCCGCTACTCTATTCGCCTTAACAGCGACCTCTATCGTAGATGCTCTACTCATGAGCTATGCGCTATGGGCGCCTACCATGATTATTCCTCTTATCGGTGCGGTTCTATTTGACGTAATGAGTAAACGTGCCGCTATTTCAGCCATCGTTCTTGGTGGAGCAACCACAGCACTATGGAATTGGGGGCCATTTCCGCTTCAGGAGTTAACCGGATTTACGCCTCTACTTGCTGGTGTGTCTGTGAACCTAATAGTTTTTGTACTGCTTGCGATTACTGACAAAAAAGTTATTAGTATCAATACTGTTCTGGGGAGTAAGTCATGATTTTGTACTCAGCGGTTATCTACACTTTCAGCGCTCTATGTATTGCTACTTCTTTATATATTGGGATTGTTAGTCTCAAGTTTTATATAGATGATGCAAAAAATATAAAATAAACAATAGTGCGGATGAGCAATGCTTTTCCGCACTGCTTTTGGAAGAATAAAGTTATGGATTATACTGTCATTGTAGTCGGTGCTGGTGTTGTAGGGCTGAGTAGTGCTATTTCACTTGTAAAGATGGGATATGATACTTGCTTAATCGACAAAGGTCTCCCAGGGGCAGACACATCCTATGGCAATGCGGGTATCATCGCTAATTATGCTGTTATGCCATTAATTACCCCCAGCTTGCGAAAAAACTTAGTACCAATGGTGCTTGATAAAAATAGTCCTCTATCTATTCGTTCAAGCTACGCGCTGAAATTATCGAAGTTTGGTAAGTATTTCTTACGTGCTACGAGGCAGCGAGAATGGGAGTCGAGCGGTTACAGTATGGGGTCAATGATGAAGGATGCCTGGAACTGCTGGGAAAACTTGCTCGATGATGCAGGCTGTGCATCTTTAGTAAAGTCGTCTGGCGTTGTCGTTGCATTTGATAAACCCGGCACCTTTCAGGACTTTATGAAAATTGAAGCACAGTACAAAAAAGCTTTTAATATCCCATACTCTATCTTGAGTAGTAACGAAGTAAAGGAGAATGTCATAGGGCTAAGGAGTCATTATAGTGGTGGCGTTTTTTATCCAGACGCTCGCTTTTCTACTGATCCTTATGAATTAAGTAAAAAACTATTTGACCATTATTTATCTATTGGTGGCAGGTTTCAGAAATCTGAAATTGAAACAGTGCGAACGATAGAGGGTGGGCAAGCTGTCACTGCTAAAGGTGGTGAGTTTTGTGCGAAACATGTAGTTCTTGCAACAGGTACCTTTACCGGATACCTGCTAAAAAAAATGGGGATAGATTTGCCCATCGTATCTGAACGCGGCTACCATGCGATTGTTGACGAGCCAATTGAAATATCTCGGCCTGTAGGGCTAGCTAATCATGGTGTTTTTGCTACTCCTATGAATGGGGGCATAAGAATTGCTGGATTATCAGAGTTTGCGTCGCATAATGCGCCGGTGAACAACGATCGAATAACTCAACTTGATAGGATTGCGAAGCGTCACTTAGGAGCAGGTGTTCGCGAACCATGGGTAGGGGCTAGGTCTACCACACCGGATGGTGTTCCCTATGTTGGTGGTTTGCGGCATCACCCTGGGCTTTGGGTCAATACGGGGCATGGTCACTTGGGGTTGACCCTTGCGGCAGTCACGGCTAAGACTCTTACTGACGAGATAAAGTCAGGCTTTAATATGTTAAATCCACTTTCCCCACACCGACACCTTTAGCAGCCCCACAATATGTTAAATCCCCGACAATTAACGTTGTTTCAAGCGATTGCCATGACTGGAAGTATCAGTGGCGCAGCCAGACAGTTGGGTATATCACAGCCTGCAGCGAGTAACATGCTGGGCAGGCTAGAAGAAACGGTTGGTTTTGTATTATTTAAACGAATGAAAGGTAAGCTGGAGATTACTCCTGAGGGGGCGACACTTCTAATTGAGGTGACGCATGCCTTGGATGTGCTGAATACCTTGGAAATTAGGGTTGATCAGCTAGCCAAGTTAGAGTACGGAATGCTGACAGTAGGAGCGCTAGGTTGGGTGTCCATGGGGGTGTTGCCTTACGTAATTTCCGAATTTATGCGAGAACATCCTGGCATCAATGTTTCGCTCCAAACGCATGCCTCAACGAAAGTTATAGATGCGGTCCTCGCCGGGCATTTTGACATAGGTGTTGTAGAGACGCCGTCGCCAACATCATCGCTAAGAATAACGCCTTTTCAAGTCAATTTGATTGCCGTGTTGCCCAACAAAAGTGATCTTTTTGAATTGGAAACGTTGACGCCGCAGCATCTAAGTGGTCTTCCACTGGTTACATTAGATCGTAGGCATGCAACAACCCAGCGTTTAGTACAAAATTTTAATTTAGTTGGTGCTGAATGTAATATTGTCGCTGAATCACATCTTTTTTCGCCAGCGTTAATCATGTGCCAGGAGGGTGTGGGTATAGCGATTGTCGCTGAGCATACTGCAAAACAGCACCAAATCGAGAGCCATAGGTTAAAGAAGCTGTCGCCATTAATACCATTTCCTATCTCTGTTATTACTGCAAGATACCGACCGCGATCGCGAATCTCTCATGCATTTGAAAGATATCTGATGCAGTATATGGAGAATATTTCTATTCGTTGTTAGTGCTGGACTTGATTGTTGTAAGAGTTTCTATCTACGATAAATGCTATTTTTTGTTTAATTTTTGATGTTGTAGAGAAAACGTGCACCTGGTAAAGAATCCTTCTGTTTAATAAATTGCCAAAGTGAAAATTATCTTTCCTAAGTTTCGGTGAATTACTCCAGTGCGGCATTCGATAAAGCCATTTGTAATGGCAATGGTTGGGGCGGTTGCATAGTAATAATAGTATTAGGCTGCCAAACAACCGGAAGCAGCAGATTCAGTTAGATTCGCGGTAATCCCCCTGTAAAATAATCGTGTTGCTTACGTGGCCATGACGCGGGTGCCTCATTCGCTCGTCCCTCGCGAGATTCGTTACGCCGCGCTACGGTAGGTGCCGTAGGCTGATTTAGAGCGGTGTTTGTAGCGCGGTGTAAGCGTCAGCGCACCCGCAGGGGATTTTGGGTTCGAAAAGCGCCTTGGCTAAAAAATAACATCGACAACAATCATATCGGTGTAGGTACCTGCCGGTGGTGTGTTTTGCCCCGGTAGAATGTCGCCTCGGTAAGTGAAGCCCTGGCTTGTTATGCCACTAGGTGTGCCGGGGTTGGTGTCGGCGGAGGAGGAGGGGCGTCGTTCGCTGCCAGTACTGCCCCAGCGGTCGTTGCCGGTAGTGCCTTTGTAAAGTTGGTATTCCAGGTAGTGACCATTGTTCTCCATGCGGCGGATGTTGGCAGCAGGATGCTGACCATCGCTCAATCCTACTGAGTAGTCGCTGCCTTTTGTGCAGGTAATATCGATGGTTTGCGTTACTGGGTTGAATCCGGCGACCAGTGGGGAGCTTCCGAAATTCAGGTCGGGTGCTTGAATGGCGCAGTCTGGAGTGACAGTCAGGTTAATGGTGATGGTGTTGGTGCCCGAGCCGGTACGATAGCTGAGACACACAAGTACACCTAGATTACAGATGCGCCAGTTCCAATTGACAGTCAAGGTGTCGGTGTACGTGCCAGCGGCTACATTGGCCGTGGGTTGGGTGCGAAACTCCATGGGGATGTCGACGCTTTGGCCGCCAAGCAGGCCGAGCAGGTCGATGAGTACAGAGTTGAAATAGTTGTAGGTCGTGTTGAGAAAGATCTCTTCATTCTCTGAAGCCAGCGCGAAGATGCGAAAAGGTATGGCATCACCGCTGGCAACATTGACCAGCTCCCCTTGGTTAGCACTAGTGACCGTTGCGCGAATCCATTGGTCAGACACAACCGCGAGCCCTAGAACAGACCCCTGGCAAACAGCATCCGCATTGGGTTGGGCGGATGTGTCGCGTGGTGTATTAGTGATGGCAAAGGAACTGATGTTACCAAAGTTAGCGCTGGTGCTTGGGCTTACCGTGCACGCCCAAGCCTTAGGCGTAATCAATAACAAAACCAGCAATAGAGCTCCGGCCAGCCAGCGGTGATAGCAGCGATGAGTTGTGAGTGGCATTGGTTGGCGCTCCTCTAAGTACAGGGTTTAGGCCCTAGCTGCTGGATATCATCGATGTGGGTATCAATAGATAGGCTGAGTACGCACGCACTACCGTCGGGCAGTGTCACTTGTAATTGGTTGTCACTCTGTAGGCCTTTGAGATACGTCAGTCCATCCCAGCCCACCAGCGCGCTTGAACCGTTGTCAGTGATAACACGAGAGCCTAACGGCAGTGGCTCGCCTTGCCTGTCTAGAATGGCCATCGTTGCGGCAATAACACGTTCAACCGGGAAGCGCAGCAGGTAGCCGCTACCTGGGTTTACCGCTACGCGCTGCTCAATTGTTGGGACATTGAGGTTGGCGGAAAGAGCCAGTGGGTCGATCTCGTATTTACCAGCGTAGTAGGCACGGGCCCAGGGGACGAGTAGGTGGCCGCTATCACGGGTATGGCCGACTAATTGATTCTCGTAGCGAACCGGCACGCCTGCCTGGCCATCGGTACTGACGACGACAAATCCATCGCGCACGTAATTGGTCGCGAACCACTGATTGTCCATGTATACCAGCGATCCTCTGGCATCGGCATAGCGTGTGTCATTGTCGTCGGTGCCGAAAATGCCACCTCGTAATTCAGTGGAAGCTCCCCGCCAAGCCACTTCAGCCTGACGGTAACTGCTTTCGGTGTCGCGGTGTTCATAGGCGAGGTTCCAGCCCCAGCCGCCTTGTATGGGTGGGGTGTGGGCATATTGGACTCTGCTGGTCATTTCTCCGTTATTGTCTCGGCGTACGCTGGTGCTTAATGTGCCAGGACGGCTGCTTAGCGGCACTGTTATCTGGGCTAGGGTGTTCCAGCCGCCGCCTATCTCACGGTTGGCAGAGAGCGAGAGATGCATGCGATCCCATAGAGAGCGGTTGTACGACAGGTTAAACAGCTGAGTACGGCTATCGTCACCGGTCTGGATGTCAAAGTAACCGCCAGCAAGCGACCCATGCGTGCCAAGGTTTAATCCCCCGGTAAACTGGGTAACTTTCCGCTGCGTATTTTCGCGTGTCGCGCTGTGAATGTGGCGAGATAGATCGGTGAAACCAGCCTGCTCTACTTGGTGGCGCAGAGCGATGTTAAAGCGGCGACTCCGGTAGCGGTATCCGGCCGTGTAGGCATTACCGGTGACGCCTTCGCTGCGGCTTTGGCGGTAGGCTGTCTCTAGCGTGCCTAGCTGCCATAAGCCAAACGTGCCGCCAGCGCCTGCAGTGATTAAATCGTCGCTGACTTCAGTTTGCAATTCCATGGTGAATTGATTGTTGATGCCGCGCCGATAGCTACCGGTGGCGGCCATTCCGCTATAGGCAAAATCACGCTGGCCGAAGTGGCGGCGCTGGGAACCTGCACTGAAACTGAAGGTGCTTAAACCGGGTTGTAGCAGTTCGCTGGAAACGTAAAACGGCAGGCTAGTGGAAACTCGTCTTCCCAGGCTATCGGTGGTCACAATGGTGGCTTCGCCAGCGCCGGTGACCATGGGCATATTGGTGACAGTGAAGGGGCCCGGCGCTAGTTCCATTGAGGATTGCTGCGCGCCATCGATGAACAGATCGAGGGTCGTGGGAATCGCTACTTCGCCGCTGAACTCAGGTAGTGGGTGGGTGATGATATCGGGACGAAGGGCAAAGTTTCGAGAAACCTGAATGCCGCCAAGACGAACTGCATTTGTCCAACCCAGTGGTCTGGTGATGACGTCTCCTGCGCTGTACTGAAGCATCCGCTGTTGATCGGCGTACTCCCAGCGGGTGTCGAAGCGCCGGTAGCCGTTGTCTTGTCCACTCTCTCCCGTCACTATCTCGCGGTAAATGCCAGAGGTGCTTAGTGTCCCCGCTGCACCAAACAGTCGCGCTTCGTGCCCTAAGCTGGCAAGTGTCGCGCCACCCTGAGTGTCGCTGATATAAGCGTCGTAGTTAAGCAGTGCGCCAGGACTGGTGTTAAGTGCGAATGTCTCGTTTTGAGGTAAATTAGTATGAAACTGATGTGGTAGCCAATGGGAAGGTACTTCCAGATATAGCCGTTGGCTGGGGCTGTGATAGCGCGCTTCTAATTCATCTAATTGGCTGATATTAATGATGTTATCTTGACGCTGCAGGTGTTCATTAGGAAGGCCTAGTTTTTGGAGTACCTCACGCTTGATGAACAGTTCGCCATTCTGCTGGGTAACGTGCTCGATACGCTGGGTGGAGCGTTGATTGACGATGATCTCTAGGTAGAGTTCCGAAACTGCCTGGAGATCGCCCGCGCGTGGCGGTGGCGGCAATGCCTGGCCGATAGCAGGAAAAGACACCGCCGTTAAAAGTAAAGCGCAACTGCCCAACATGAGCCATGCCGGGAAATGCCAATGGATACGCGGGAGCATGCTGGCGCCTACTCGGCCGAAATGCGATGACTGACTCCCGAAATATGAGCGCGAAGCTCGCCAGTAGGTCTTATGTTTTGGGGTAGTGGCCAGCGTCGTACCTGCCTGGGCAGTACATAGCCAAGCAGCCCGTTGGTGACTTCGTTGCGCTGCCTTGGTTGCTCAAAGGTAACTTGGCTTAGGCGCACATGATGCTGACCCGCGTTGTGTATTTCTAGTTGCGACTGTCCCTCATGTGTTACGAGTCTCCAGGTTAGGCCGGGGTAGGGGATGTTACTGGAGGCGATACGTTCAGGGGGCAGTGCTCCTTCACCATAAACGAACAGGGGAAGAGAGTAGCGCATTTGTAATTGCACAGCGGCACGAGGCGAGCTTTCTCCTCCGCTATTAGGTGCTAGGGCCGGAATTTCGTCAACAATAATGCGATAGGCTTGCTCTTCGCCAATTGGTGAGGGTTCTTGGCGGATCAGGCGCACCATCTGGCGTTCCCCGGGAGCAATTGCCGTCATGGGTGGGCTACCCACAACGCTTTGTTGAGATTGGTAGTGATTTTCTCCTCCTACCTGAGACCAAGCAAAAATCCGCACCTGCATATTGACCGTTTCGCTACCTCTGTTTTCCAGCCAAAGTGCACTTGCCTGCTGGTGACTCTCAATAACAGGGTAAATGGGCCAAATCAACAGAGAGTTAGCTGATGAAGGGCCCGCAAGAAGGCTTAGCAGGATGAAAATACCAATGATGTGGCCGAAGCGCTTTTCCAGCATAGATGTTCTCCTAAATCGAGCTTGTGCCCTTCGCTGCGATGTCACCACTCCAGCGTTAGTACGAGTTCGTCGCGGTAACTATCTGCTGGGCGGTTGCCTGGCAGCGTTAACCTGCCCCAGATGGGGAGGGTAATATCATTAGGACTGGTCGTGGTGTCTAAGGTGATGGGCTGGTCAATACCAATCGCGTTCTGTGAAGCGGCATCCTGGTAGAGTTGGTAGGCCAGCGTTTCGCTGCCATTTTCCCGCTTGAGCTGTCGATCACCATCCGGCTGAAGTCCACCATCAATACGCATGCTTAATGAAATTCCTGGTGTACAACTGAGCGTAAAAGACCCAGAGGCAAGCAGCGATACATTACGCGTTTCCTGTGAAAGCGCTGAGGCGGTGCCAAAGGCTAGGCTTCCTAGTGCCCCAACCTGGGTGCCTGCCGGAGGAACTTCGTTATTGATTAGGCAGCCAGGCGTAATGGTAGCTGAAACCATGAACGTGTCGGTGGGAGAGGCCTGCGTTAGCCCCGCCACTATCATCATCGGGGCGATGAGTCTCAAGCGCCGAGCCATTCGAGAAGCTACCAGGACAGCTCAACATTCAGTGTGTCTTCGTAGGTGCCTGCAGGTAGGTTGCCAGGGTCGCCAAAGGCTCTTCCGTAAAGATCGATTGTCTGGGGAGTGCTGGCGAATGCGCTGAGTATGATGGTGTCGTTTACAGCCAGCGCCTCCGTTCGTGCTGTATCTGTGTACAAGGTGTAGCCGACAAATGCCGTTGCGGCAGTATCTTGCATGGCATGGGTAGCAGGTGAGGCTTGGTTATCATGAAGGCCGCTGAGCAGAGTGAAGGTGGGGGTTACTCCAGGTGAGCAGAGCACTGTAATACCACCTCCGCCAGCTACTTGGGCATCTGCCTGATCGAATAGGGCAGAGTGGGTGCCGAATGCCAAGCTGCCGAAGTCGACTGCAGCGCCTTCTTCCCCATTAACTGAACAAGCGTCTTCAAGAGTAATTGAAGCGTCGATGGTTCCGCTAACGGTCTGGGCTTCTAAAGTGGAGTTAGAGAAAGTGAGTGCGGCAATGACAGTGCTTAATCCAGTGATTCGAGAGTAGCTTGTGCGAGAGTAGTTTAAGGTCAGCATAATCAACTCCTTAGAGATTAATTGCTTATAGCGTTGCCCGCAGAAAAGAGCATTTTGCTTTATTACCTCAAGGTCTAACTCAAGACCTGTCTCAAGACCTGTCTCAAGAACTAAAATGCTCAGTAATATTTGTTAAAGTTCACGCCTATTTTTAAGTTAGCACGTAATACTAAAAAAGCACCGTTGGAGTATTAGGGAATTAAAAAAATGGATAGGCGGCATCAACTGTGTTTAAACACTTACTTAAACTGACTTCCAAGCAGCACTGTCGTTTATTTTTCGTTTATTTTTCGTTTATTTTTCGTTTATTAGTATTTATTAATTGCACCAAAACTGGGCGGAAAAGCTAGCACTTTAGTCTATTTCTGATGTGTTTCTGGCCTATACCGAACCTGCATAGGGTATGCATATATTCGTTGCCGCAGTTAAATACGTCATCGCTCTGGCCAGCAAATCGACGTTTTTAACTATAAAAGGGTGACTGTATATGCCTTATGTTCACGATACGCTGACACGTTTAGCGAAAAGTAGCCCTGCACAAACTGAGTTTTATCAAGCCACTGAGGAAGTGCTTGAGTGTCTTCGCCCATTGTTCGAGCGTGCGCCGCATTACCATCAGCACAGTATTATTGAGCGCATTGTTGAGCCGGAGCGTCAGGTTATGTTCCGGGTGAGCTGGGTGGATGATGCTGGTCGTGTACAAGTCAACAAAGGCTATCGCGTGCAATTTAATTCGGCGCTTGGCCCTTATAAAGGCGGTTTGCGTTTTCATCCCAGCGTGACGTCGGGCACCATTAAATTTTTAGGGTTTGAGCAAATCTTCAAAAATGCGTTAACGGGGTTGCCGATTGGCGGTGGTAAGGGCGGCGCTGACTTTGATCCAAAAGGGAAGTCTGACAACGAAATCATGCGTTTCTGTCAGGCATTTATGTCGGAGCTTTATCGTCATATTGGGCCGCATACCGATGTGCCCGCTGGGGATATTGGCGTTGGTGGACGAGAAATTGGTTATCTATTTGGTCAATATAAGCGTTTAACGGGCCGTTACGAGGGCGTGTTGACGGGGAAAGGCCTAAACTGGGGTGGTTCCCTCGGTCGCAAAGAGGCGACTGGCTACGGTGCGGTTTACTTTGCCGAGAACATGCTGGCAGCTAAAGGCGAAGCTTTGCGTGGTAAGACCTGCTTGGTATCTGGCGCGGGTAATGTGGCGATTTATACGATCGAGAAGCTCTATGAACTGGGTGCCAAGCCCGTTACCTGTAGTGATTCCAAGGGGACTATTCACGACCCTAGCGGTATCGATTTAGGCCTGCTAAAACAGTTAAAAGAAGTCCAGCGTGTATCGTTGGAAAGCTATCTGCATGAGCACCCGGAAGCTCACTATATTTCGGCTCGGGATTACCCGCAGGATGGTCACGCGGTTTGGCGTATTGAAGGCGAGGCAGCGTTCCCTTGTGCGACGCAAAACGAGCTGACCGAAGCCGATGCCAAAACGCTATTGGCGAATGGCGTTACCTGCGTGAGCGAGGGTGCTAATATGCCTTCCACCAAAGAGGCGGTAGATGTCTTTTTGGAGGCCAAAATTGCCTATGGGCCCGGCAAAGCAGCGAATGCAGGTGGCGTGGCGACGAGTCAGTTGGAGATGGCCCAGAACAGCAGTATGGAGCAGTGGCCGTTAGAGAAAGTTGACCAGAAGCTTAAACAGATTATGGCGGATATTCATCGTCAGTGTGCGGATACGGCAAGTGAGTTTGGTGAACCTGACAACCTTGTATTGGGTGCCAATATTGCGGGCTTCCGCAAAGTGGCCGATGCGATGATTGAGCAGGGCGTTATCTAATCGCTTTTATTAGCTAAACCACATACACTGTTGTGACACAGTCCTTTCCCTCTGGGGAAGGGCTGTTTTCGTTGGTGCGTTTTATGCTCACTAACATCACTATTGATTGCTTTCCAAGGAGAGTAGAGATGGCGCAGCGTCCTTCTATTATCATTAATCGTCTTGATGCTGAACGACTTCAGCGCCTGATTGATAATGCATCTGAAAAAGACATGATGGTGGCGGAGCTACTGGAAGAGGAGTTGGAGCGCGGAGAGGTGCTTGACCCTCAGGATATTCCTGAGGATGTGGTTAGTATGAACAGCCAGATACGCTTTACTGATCTGACCCGAGAGCGTCAGATGATTCGAACGTTGGTGTATCCTCATGCGCTTGAAAGCGTTGAGGATGGAATTTCGGTGATGGCACCAATAGGCGCGGCGTTAATTGGCTTGCGCGTGGGCGATGTCATTGAGTGGCCGCTACCCAACAACACCGAAGTACGCCTACGCATTGATGCGATTTTCTGGCAGCCCGAGCGGGAGAAGCAGTTCCATCGCTAAGTAAGTAGTGACAAGTAAGTAGTGACTACTCTCCGTCCTGGAGGGGAGTGTTTCATTAAAGCTTTCAAGTACGAACTGATGCCTAATGGCGAACGGGTCGCAAAGCGTGCCAGTTCGCCGTGTCTTTATCACGACTGTCCTTAAATTACTGGCCTTATCACTACTGTCCTATCAGCTCCGCTAGCTGTATCGCGGAAATCTTTACCTCGCGAATTGCTCGCTCACTATCCAGGTCATCCATCGCGACGACCCCAACACACGCTTCCATACCACTACGAGACTGGGTAGTCGGGATGTGCGTGGCTACGCCAACCGCGCCGCGTTGAAGCTGTCCCCGCGTAAGGCTATAGCCATCAGCGCGGGCTTGCTTGACCTCTGGGCTGTCCTCTTCCTTTGGTGCTCGTCCTGCCAGGATTGCGATACCAGCCGCGCCTTGTGTTAATGGATGGCGGCTGCCAACGCGATATCCCACACGCAGCATTCCTTCTTCAGGCTCAGCGACCAGCGTCACCATGCACTCTTCCCCTTGGGCTAGAGAAATAAACGCAGTCGCACGTGTTGCTTTGGCCAGGGTTTTTAACAATGGCAGGGCGACCGTATGGAGCTGAGGTTCAAAACGCGAAGCTAGCAAAGTAATGCCTGCGCCTAACCTAAGGGTGCCTCCCTGTGTGCGGGTAAGCAGGGCATGTGACTCGAGCGTAGCGACGATGCGGTAGGCGATAGTCCTGTGGACTTCAAGCTCCTCAGCAAGCTTAGCAATGCTGATACCTTCATTATGCTCGGAGACTATTTTTAAGGCGAGCAGGCCGCGATCAAGCGTTTGAAGCGTGGACGACATCAGTGGAGAACCTCGAACAGACGTTTGCGTATGGACAATGAAGGACCGACAAGTATGGCGCAGTACCTTGGGGCTGCAAACATGTATTGACGGTGCGCGACACTTCATCTATTTTTTGTTTCTATAATAGATAATTATTGTGCGTTAATAGAGACAAAAATAAAACAAACGTCTTGTCGAGCGTTCCCCCTTGGAGACATCATGACCACACCTGCACGCCAACCCGATAAAATGTCAGAAGGCTGTCCTTTTCATCAGCCAGCTTATGCAACTAGCCATGCAACTAGCCAAGCAACAGTGACATCACCAACGGGGTGCCCCGTCTCGCGTGATGCTGCTGCTTTTGATCCTTTCGGCGCGTCTTACCAGCTCGACCCCGCCGAGGCGCTACGCTGGTCTCGCGAGCAGGAGCCGGTGTTCTTTAGCCCTAAGCTTGGGTATTGGGTCGTGAGCCGCTATGAGGAGGTAAAAGCTGTTTTTCGTGACAATCTGACCTTTTCGCCCGCTATCGCGTTGGAGAAGCTGACGCCAGCGCCACCCGAAGCGGTAAAAATTCTCGAAAGCTACGGCTTTGCAATGCGTCGCACCATGGTCAATGAGGATGAGCCAGACCACATGGAGCGCCGCCGCCTACTGATGGATGCTTTCCTGCCTGAAAACCTCGAGAAGCATGAGGTATGGGTTCGCGAGTTAGCGCGTAGCTATATGGATCATTTCATCGATAAAGGCCGCGCGGATCTGGTGGAGGAGATGTTTCGGGAAATTCCCATGACTGTGGCGCTGCGCTTTCTGGGGGTGCCCAGCGAAGATGCCAAAGAACTTCGCAAATTCTCGGTCGCCCACACGCTCAACACCTGGGGCCGCCCCTCGCCAGAACAGCAGCTGAAGATTGCTGAAGACGTGGGACAATTCTGGCAAACGGCGCAGGCTATTCTCGATCGCATGCGTGAAGAGCCAACGGGTGAGGGGTGGATGTATGATTCGATTCGTATGCACAACCAGCACCCCGAGATTGTGCCTGAGAGTTACCTGCGCTCAATGATGATGGCGATTTTGGTAGCTGCCCATGAGACGACGGCTTTCGCCACCACGAATGCTTTCCGCATCCTGCTATCGAATCGTGCTTCTTGGAATGATATCTGTGAGAACCCGACGCTAATTCCCAGCGCCATTGAGGAGTGTCTCCGTGCCGCTGGCTCTGTGGTGGCTTGGCGCCGTATCGCTACTGAGGATGCTGACGTAGGGGGTGTGACGATCCCCAAAGGTGGCAAACTGTTGTTGGTACAGGCATCGGCTAACCGTGATTCACGACATTTTGAAAACCCTGACGAGTTTGATATATACCGCCATAACTCAGCAGAGCACTTCACCTTTGGTTATGGTGCGCATCAATGTATGGGTAAGAATATTGCCCGCATGGAAATGCGGATTATTCTAGATGAGTTTGTCCGCCGTTTACCCCATATACATCTCATCGAGGACCAAACGTTCGAGTATCTGCCCAATACGTCTTTCCGTGGACCAACCTCGCTTTGGGTGGAGTGGAATCCTGAGCAGAACCCAGAGCGTCGTAACCGTGCGGTGTTAGAGAACCCGACGCATTTCCATATTGGTGCGCCTATTAAAGAGGATATTGTGCGTCGGGTTGTAGTCGCTGAGGTGGAGCGTGAAGCCGAGGAAGTCGTTCGGGTCGATCTTGTCGATCCCTATGGCCGTGAGTTGCCGGACTGGTCACCTGGCTCACATATCGAGCTGGTCTCAGGCGAATGGCGGCGCTATTACTCGCTGTGTGGAAAGCGCAATGACCAGCATCGTTTGTCTATTGCTATTTTACGTGAGCCTACGGGGCGTGGCGGGTCATTATATTTCCATGAAATGATCAAACCAGGTGACGTGCTGCATATTGCTGGCCCAAAGAACCATTTTCACCTGGATGAGACGGCAGAACGCTATACCTTGATAGCCGGCGGTATTGGTATTACGCCGATTCTTACCATGGCGGATCAACTTAAGGCATTAGGCAAACCTTACACACTCCACTATTGCGGCGCCGGGCGGCAAACCATGGCCTTTTTGGAGCGCGTCGAGCGTGACCACAGCGAAGCGCTAACCGTTCATGCAAGCGATGAGGGCTGTCGGCTTGATATCTCGACCGCACTTAGTAACGTAGCCAAGGGTGACCAGGTCTACTGCTGTGGCCCTGAACGAATGTTAGAGGCGCTCGAGGTATTGGCGCAGAACTGGCCGGAAGGAACCTTACATGTTGAGCATTTTTCGGCTCGCTCAAACATCCTTGATCCTGAGCAAGAGCATGCCTTCGAGGTAGTGCTTAGCGACTCTAACGTGACACTTCAGGTCGGGAATGATCAGACCTTGCTTGAAGCACTGACGGCGTTTGGTGTGGATGTGCCCAGCGACTGCTGCGAAGGTTTGTGTGGTACCTGTGAAGTCGCTGTTGTCGAGGGGGATATTGATCACCGTGACGTGGTACTCAGCCGTGCTGAGCGGGCTGCCAGTGATCGTATGATGGCCTGCTGTTCGAGAGCTAAGGGGGATCGTCTTGTTCTCGCTCTCTAATGGCTAACAATTAATAATTAACAAGCAACAACTAACAACATTAAAACGCAGCACCTTGCACGCCAATCCTGTAATAAACGAGAGGAAATTAATAATGAAAAAACTCGCCACACTGACAACGCTTTCTGCCTTGGTGGCATTAGGCACTTTACAACATGCCGCCGCCGCGACTGAATTACAGATTAGTACTTGGGCGGGCCCTAATCACGGCGTTAACACTATTGTTTGGCCAACATGGGGGAGTTGGGTTGAGGAAGCTACCGAAGGGCGCGTCACTGTTAACGTTGTTCACGATATGGGGCCGCCAGGCTCGCAAATGGAATTAATCGCAGATGGCGTTGCCGACGTTACTTGGCTTTTTCATGGGTTAATGCCGGGGCGTTTCGAGCTGACCAAACTGCCCGAGCTACCCACGTTTGAGGATTTCTCGTCCGAGTCTGCGTCGGTGGCTTATTGGCGCACCCATAACGAGTTCCTAGCCGAGGCTAATGAACACCGAGGGGTTGAGGTGATTGGGGTTGGGGTACATGGGCCGGGTGCGCTTTATCTTACCGAAGAAATTGATAGCCTTGATGACCTAGACGGAAAGCGTGTTCGTATCGGTGGCGGCATTATGGCGGACATTTCGAATGCACTTGAGCTTACCGGCGTAGCACTACCCCCCGCTAGCACTTATGAGGCTGCTACACAGGGCGTTATTGACGGCGCAATGCTAACACTTGAAGGGCTCAAAAGTTTTCGTCTAGCGGAAGTGTTGCCCTACACCGTTCAGATGCCGGGTGGTTTTTATCGGGGGAGTTTCTCGCTGGTCATCAACCCTGATACATGGGCCTCGCTTTCTGAAGAAGATCGTGCGGCCATTGAAGACGTGTCGGGAGAAAGACTCTCTCGCTTGTTTGGCTACATGATGGACGTGGTGGATGAGCGTGGCGTCGAGTTTGCGCAACAGCAGGGCAATACGTTTGTGGACCTGCCGGCCGAAGAACTTGAGCGCTTCCAACAAATAGCCGCAGATCTTCCAAGTCAGTGGGAGGCCGGGGCTAAGGAGCGTGGCGTTAACGGTGAAGCCGCGCGCAGCTTCTTCCTGGAACAGCTCGACGTTGTAGATAGTGAAGAAGGATTGAGTGCTGAGGAAGTGGTTGACCAGAGCATGTAATGTATCCCTGTCCGAGGCGCTGTTTTGCCTCGGGCAACGGGTTATTTTTTCTGTAAGTTATCGACAGAGATCTCGACATCCTGTGGACGTTGTAGCACGTTAAGCAGCACAATGGCGCGCTCTTCGCCTTTGCAACGTTTGAAAACGGCTTCTAAATCTTTGAAGGGGCCGTCGGTGATCGTCACTTTTTCCCCTGCGCAGAAGTAGCTGTGGCTGCCTTCTTGATGATGCGGCTGTGCGCGAAGGGTATCTACCAGGGCATTTGGTACGGCGATGGGTGTGTTGCCAAAGGTGAGTAGGCGCAGCACGCCGCGGGTAGAGCGAATTGGCCGCCAGTTGCTGACGGTCTGATCCAGCCGAATAAACAGGTAGTAGGGGAAAAGTGGCTCGGTCACCAGGGTAAGTTTGCCTTGGCGCTTACGTTTAGCGTTAAGCACTGGATGGAACACCTCATAACCTTGGTTGGTGAGGTGTTCTGCGGCGCGAAATGATTCGCCGCCTTTGCATTGAATTACATACCAGCAGGGGGTAGCCCGCTCTGCTTGGGTTTCGAACTCCTCCATAAATCACCCTTTGGCGTTTGCGAGCAGTAGCGCGAGTGCATCCAGCGTTTGGTCAACATGGTCTTTCGTGTGTTCACAGGAAAGAAAAAAGCGTAGCCGAGCACTTTTTTCAGGAACCGCAGGATACAGAATAGGCTGCACGTTAATATGCTGTGCAAACAGCGCATGGGAGAGGTGTGCCGCGAGCGGCGAGCTACCCACAATAACGGGTACGACGGCAGAGCCAATGCTATGACCGGTGTCCATTCCCCTAGCTTGCGCCTGCTCCAGGAAGTAGTGCGAAATTGCCTGTAGCTGGGTAACGCGCTCGGTTTCCTGGGGCATTAATTCCAGTACTTTAAGCGATGGCGCGGCCACTTGAGCGGGCATGCCGACGCTGTAAAGAAAACCGGGTGCAAAGTAGCGCAGTGTTTCGACCAGCGCTTTATTGCCTGCGATATAGCCCCCGCAGCCTGATAGCGTTTTGCTCATAGTGCCCATCCATATATCAACATCGGTTGGGTCAATCGCAAAGTGCTCTCGTAAGCCTAGGCCAGTGTCACCCATGACGCCAAACGAATGCGCTTCATCGACCATCAGCCACGCCTGATGACGCTGCTTCAGTTCAATAAAGCGGGGTAGGTCGGGGATATCGCCATCCATGCTGTAAAGCCCTTCAATGACGACAAGAACGCGTTCAAATTGATGGCGATGGCGGCTTAACAGGGCGTCTAGCGCGGCGGGATCGTTATGGCTGAAAGATATACGCTTGGCGCCGGAAAGCTGTGCGCCGACTAACGAGCTGTTGTGGATGTACTCGTCGTGAAGCACAAGGTCTTTCGGGCCCAATAGATAGCCAAGGGTAGACACATTGGTTGCGTGACCGCTGACAAAAACAACCGCGTCTTCAACACCATAGATGTTGGCGATTGCTTGCTCTAGTTCACCGTGAATAGGTCGTTCACCCGAGACGACGCGACTGGCAGAGACGGAGGTGCCGTAGTGAGCCGCTGCGTCGGATGCCGCTTGAACAACCCGTGGGTCACCGGAGTAACCCAGGTAGTTGTAGCTGGCGAAATTAATGCACTCATGTCCATCAATCACGCTGGTAGCACCGGCGAGGCCGTCATGGACTTTAAAGAACGGGTCTATAAGCCCGAGCTGTTTAGCGCCCTGGCGCATCATGACTAGCTGCTGATAACCCGGGTGGGCATCAAATCGTGTAAAGCGCTCGGGAACAGTCCGAGTTGCCTCGGCGCCTGAGATAGCAGTGGCTTGGGTGCTGGTGGCACGGGGCGTTGGGCGCTTGCGTGCCTGTTCCAGCAGCTGTCGTTTCAGTTCAGAGCGCTTTACGGTCATGGTGTCTCGGTGGTAGATGTTGAAGCCGGCTCATTGTTGAGCCCGTCCGCCCCGTGGCGAGCGGCCAGAGAGGCTAACGCATCTTGTGGCGCTTCTTCAACATCATTGTCATGCTGATGTAATTTTTGAATCAGCACACCTGCCAGTTTGTTCAGCGTTGACGCTTCACTCAACACCATCACCGGTACTTGCACGTTCAGGCGGTTCTCGATGGCGGTCATCAATTCAACGCCCATGAGCGAATCAAACCCCATATCGTATACCGAACGGTTGATGTCGATTTTCTCTTCATCAATCAGCAGGATACTGGCTAGTTCTGCGCGCAGTAGGTCGGTAATGGTGCTATGCAGCTCTTCTGGCGAGAGGTCGGCCAGTAGCGCGCTGATATCGTCATCGTGGTCAACGCTGCCATCATCATCGCTGGTGCGGGCAATTTCGTTAAACCGTGGTGCCTGGGCAGTGGGCAAGAAACGCGCCAGTGCTCCCCATTCAAGCTCAAGAACACCAAGGCTTGGCCCAGGCGTCAGCAGCATTTGTTCGAGCACTTTGAGGGCATCATCAGAGCGCAGCGCAGAACCGCCTAAGCGCTCTTGCAATGCATCCCGTGTGCGCGTGTTGCGCGCCAGGAAACCGACATCTTCAATGGCCCCCCAGCGGACGCAGGTAGCAGCAAGACCAGCAGCGCGACGGCGGGCAGCAAAGGCTTCTAGCCAGTGGTTGGCGGCAACGTAATTGGCCTGTCCTGGGTTGCCAAATAGCGTGGTCGCCGAGGAGTAGAGCACAAAGAAGTCGAGTGGGATGTCCTGGGTGAGGGCATCCAGATGGCGGGCACCGTCAATCTTAGGAGCCAGCACCTTTTGAATACGCTCGGCATCTAAGTTACGAATCAAGCCGTCGTCGATCACTGTGGCGGCATGCACGATGCCACGCAGCGGGCTAAGTTCGCGTTGCACGCGCGCCATAACGCTTGCTAGCGCGTCGTAATCGGTAATATCACAGGCCGCAGCCAGTACTTTCACGCCTTGGGCTTCAAAGGTCGCGATAGCAGCTTGGGCTTCTTCGCTAGCGGGACCGCTGCGGCTTAGCAGGATAAGCTGACGTGCGCCTTTGCTGACTAACCATTGAGCCGTTTTTAGGCCAAAGCCACCCAAGCCACCGGTCACTAGATAGCTGGCGTCGGCTGCGAGTGTCATCGCGCCGGTGCCTAATAGCTCGTTACGCGGTGGAGCAATAGGCTGTTCGTAGGTGACCACCACTTTGCCGATCTGGCGTGCTTGCTGCATATAACGGAAGGCATCAATCACTTGGTTGTGACTGAACGCCGTGAACGGCAGCGGGCTGAGTGTGCCATCGTTAAATAGCGCCATCATTTCACCGAACAGGCGCTGGGTGAGGGCAGGCTGCACTTTCATCAACTGGTCGGAGTCGATGCCGAAGTAGCTTAAGTTGTTGCGGAACGGACGTAGGCCAATATGAGTGTTTTCATAGAAGTCCCGTTTACCTAACTCCAGGAAGCGACCAAACGGGCGCAATGCGCGGAGGTTTTGATTAATCGCTTCGCCTGCCAAGGAGTTCAGTACGACATCCACGCCTTCGCCTTGCGTGTCCTCTAGGATCTCTTCAGCAAACGTCAACGAGCGGGAGTCGTAAATGCGCTCTTCACCCATAAGGCGCAGGAAGTCGCGCTTCTCTTCAGAGCCAACGGTGGCGTAGATATCGGCGCCCAGCCACTGGGCAATTTGCAGCGCGGCGATACCCACACCGCCAGCGGCACCGTGAATCAGTACTTTCTCACCGGGCTCCAAGCGCGCTAGATGTTTTAGCGCGTAGTACACGGTGAAGAAAGTGGTCGGTATCGTCGCGGCAGCAGCAAAGCTGACGCCTTCCGGCAGGGGCGCGACGGCATTCTGGCTAGCAATGAGACGGTCGCTGAAGCTGGCGGGTCCAAAGCCCACGACCGCCTGACCGGGCGCAACGTGCTGAACATTGGCACCCACCGCGATAATCTCACCCGAGAACTCAAGCCCTAGAGTCGGGCCAGCGAAGCCATTTTCAATCGCTTCATCAGACAGTAAGCCAAGGGTGTACATGACATCGCGGAAGTTGAGACCGGTCGCTTTGACACGAATTTCTACCTCATCCGCGCCAAGTTCAGGCAGTGGGCGCGGCCGCCACTGCAGCTGACGCAATTGCCCTGGTAGGGAGAAGCCCAGCGTCATTGCCTGATGAGGCGCAGCGCTTGCCTGCTTGACCGGGTGAGGCGCGGGCAGGGTACGAAGGCGGGTAGCAAACCGCTCACCTTCAACCGTTATTACCAGCTCGTTTTCGCTATCTGGCGTAGCAAGCGACGCTGCAAAGGCGTTTAACGTCGCATCGCTGGGAACGTTTGGTAGATCGATCAGCGTGACGCTATGGCCAACCGCTTCATTGGCGAGCGAACGACCAAAGCCCCATAGCGCGGCGTCATCGCCTGTACTGGCAGCTTGGGTCGGTAGCCAAAGCGTGACACGGCTGCCTTGGCTTTCCAGCCCACTTGCTTCTAATGCCAGTGACCACTGCTGTGCCATGTAGCAGCGTTGGGTTTGAGCGGCGGTTGTACAGCCCTTAAGCCCACGCAGATCAATCACATTGAGTGCAGCAGGTACGTCTTCGCGTTCACCTAGCGCTATATTTAACAGTGCTTGCGGGGTTGCGTCGCTGACGGTTAGCCATGTATTGGCGGTGCCTAACCGCTCTGCAAGCTGGGCAGCAAGTGCTTCGTGCTCCGCGTCAGAGACAAGCAAATGATAGGCCTCTGCTGCCGTTTGCGTCAGCGAGTCATTGCTTGCTGCGTATTGGCCATGCAGTAGGTAAGCACCATTCTCTTCCAGCTCAACCGGCGGCGAAACGCTGAGGCCTTGTTGCGCTAACCACTCGACTAGGTTGTCTTGTTCCAGGGCGGTTTGGTCGATGCCGGGTGTCGCCAGTAAGTCATCAAGCCAACGGCTCGGGTGGACACCAATCACCATTACCTGAACGCCTGGCGCAAGCTGGCCTGGCAGCGCTTCAATCAACTGGCGGGTGCGTTCAGGCTGGGTCACGTCCACGCTGATAAACGCCAACTGGGCTTTCTCTGCAGGGCTAAGCGTCGGCAGTGAATCTTCCAGTGGCTGAATATCCATCAGCGGGAAACGTTCTTGAAGCTGTTCCGCCTGATGGCGAGCCGTGTCGCTGGTAGTGATGGCACGGTAATGGTGCGCATCTTTAGCAATAGCCGTATTCGCTAGCTGTTCGAGCAGTCGCTGGCCCAGAGCGGGAGTACAGGGACCTGCTTCTAACAACTGCAGCCGCTGACCGGTGGGCAGCGTGGCTAGCGTGGCTTCCATTAATGCGCCAAGCTCGGCGGCTAACACTTGCCAGCCGTTTTCGCCGATAAGGACGCGATTAATGCCTGCTAGGTGCTCAGTGGTAATGCCTAGGCTTTCAAGGGTGTCGTTGCCGCTGGACAATTGCTCACGGTGTAGCCCTAAGCGACCCACCATATGAATCGGGGCAAAATAGTCGGGGTAATCCTGCACCAGTAACTGCCAAATGGTTTCCGGTGCGAGCTGATCTTCACCACCGCTAATATTTACGCCAGCAAAGGCTTCGCTAAGGCTATCGAGCAGCGGTGATACTTCTTGGGCATAGCGTTGACCAGTACTGGCGGTAAACGCATCGCTTAGCCCAGCTAGCCGGGCGAGTGCACTGCCTGGCAGCGAAAGCGTCGCCGCGTTTAGCGGAGCAGGCGTTAACTCAACATCCAGGTAGCTAAAATGCTGGTGATGAGCGCGGTTTAAGCGAATCGCCTTGAAGCGGGTTTCACTAAGCACGGCCACGGCGTTACCGGCGGCGTCATACAGTTCGAAGTCGGCGGTGAAGGAGTGGGGCGCGCGCTTACCCATTACTGCTCGCGCCAGCACCGGGGCACCGGCTTCAGCGTTCACCTGGATGCGCCCAACACGAACTGGCACAAAGGCTAGCTGGGCTGCAAACTCGTTGTGTTGAGCTAGCAGCGGAATGAACATCTGAAAAGCACTATCCAAAATGCCCGGATGAACGTGCAGCGTATCGAGCTGCGACTGGACACTATCGGATAGGGTAATTTCACCAATGACGCTGTCGCCTTCAATCCAGCCACGGCTAATGGCTTGGAACGCAGGCCCGTAATGCAGTCCGATACGTTCGGCCATCTGCAAGTGCTCGGCCAGGGTATAGTCTGGCGCGCGGCTTGGCAGGCTTGGTGCTTTTCGGTTGAGCAAGAAGCCGCGGCTTTCGCGCATGCGGCGAGCAACGGCATTTAGCTGCCATTCGCTACCGGTGGCTGGCTCGCGGGAGTGGATGGCTAAGCGGCCGTCGTCTGGATCCAGCGTCAAGCGCATGGTGCGCCCATTGGGGCCATCCAGTAATAACGGAGCGCGAATCTCCAGCTCTTCAATGTCTAAAAGCGGTGTGTCTTTCTGCTGCAGGGCCGCTGCTAGCGTAAGCTCCACAAACCCCGCGCCCGGGAAGACTGCGCCTTCGCCAACGACGTGGTCGGCCAGCCATGGCTGGCGCTTGGTATCCAGCTGGCTTTCCCAGGTGTGATCCTGCTGCGCCAATGGGTAGCCAAGTAATGGGTGCTGATAATAGCGGGAAAGCAACCCTTGGCCATCGTTGGTGCCTTGCACCCAAAGTTGGGTGCGTTGCCAGGCGTAGTGTGGCAGCAGGACGCGCTGGCCTTCTACAGGGAAGAAGTGGTGGCTATCGAGGCTTAACCCGCTTAGCAACAATTGGCCGAGGCAGCGGGTTAAACCATCTGCGCCTGACTTATGCCGTTCAATGGTGCCTAGCACTAATCCGCTACGCTCTTGCTGGCGTAAGGAGTCGTTCAGATAGCGACGCAGGATGGGGTGCGCGCCGACTTCCACAAATACGTTGTAACCCTGCTCAATAAGCACCGTAGCGGCGTTGTCAAATAGGACGGGCTCACGAATATTGAGCCACCAGTAATGGGCATCCAGCTGTGTGCCTTCACTGATGGTGCCAGTAACGGTGGACACATAAGGAATCTGCGTGGTGCCTGGACGGATGTCAGCCAGGGCTTCCACGACGCCTGCTTTGATACTGTCCATGGCGGGGCTGTGGAAGGCGTAATCCAGTGGCAGGCGCTTTGCAAAGGTGCTCTGCTCGCTAAGGGCTGCCTCAATGGCGCTTAGTTGGTCACGATCACCTGCTAACGTAATGCCTTTGGGACTGTTAATGCCTGCCAGGCTAATGTTGCTAAATTCGGGTTTTTCAAGCCAGGGAGCGATCTCTTCCGCGCTGATAGCGACAGCCGTCATTTCCCCAAGACCACGGGTTTTGCCCTGGTAGAAACTGCGGTAATAAATAACTTTAACGGCGTCTTCTAACGTTAATGCGCCGGATGCCCAGGCGGCAGCAACTTCGCCAACGCTGTGGCCGAATACGGCGGTGGGCACGATACCCTTGGATTTAAGCCATTCGGTTAACGCGACCTGCAGTGCAAACAGGGCGGGTTGGGCGATTTCGGTGCGCTCAAAGCGACCTTCGCTGGACTCTTCCTGGTTACGGCCCGCAAGCTCGTCACGCAGTGAAAAATCACCATGCTTCTGGAACAGGGTATCCACACAATCAATGGCGTCGCTAAACACGGGGTCGCTGTCTAGCAGGTCGTGACCCATGGTTTCCCATTGGCAGCCGTTCCCGTCGTAAACAAACACTGGGCCTCGGGCGTTAGCTAAGCGCTCCAGTGTCACAACGCTGTTGGTTTCACCTTCAGCAAACTGGCTGAGCGCGCTGGCGGCGGCTTCCGATGTTTGGGCGAAACAGAGCGCGCCAAATGTGTGTTGTTCGCGGTGGCTGTTCAGCGTGTGGGCGGTATCATAGAAAGCATGGTCGCTTTCGCGTAGGAAATTAGCTAGGGCACGGGCATTAGCCGCCAGTGCTTCCTGGCTTCGTGCGCTAATACGAACGGGTAGCGCAGCATCGGGCACTTGGCGAGGTGCTGGTGCTTTTTCGGGGGCACTTTCCAGTATGACGTGAGCATTGGCGCCACCAAAACCAAAGGAGTTGACGCCAATGACCAAGCGGCCCTGTTTTTTGAGCGCTTGGGCTTTGGTGACCACGCTAATGTTCCACTCATCAAATTTGATGCGTGGATTAAGATTGCGTATGCCAATGGTGGCGGGCACTTCACGGTGCTGCAGGCTGTACAGCGCTTTAGCAAGCCCGGCAACGCCAGATGCCGTTTCTAAATGGCCGAGATTACTTTTCACTGAGCCAATCAGAAGCGGTGTTTTACGATGCTTACCAAGTGCTTCGCCGATAGCCCGGGTTTCAATGGGGTCGCCAACGGCGGTGCCGGTGCCGTGAGCCTCAAGGTAGTCGATCTCGTCCGGCGAAATGCCAGCCTGTTCGTAGGCGCGGCGCATTAATTCAATTTGGGCGCTGGGGTTGGGCACCGTAAGGCCAGATTTGTGGCCGTCAGTGTTAACTGCTGAGCCTGCTACCACGGCCAGGATATTATCGCCATCGGCCACGGCTTGATCATAATCTTTTAGCAAAAACAGCCCAGCACCTTCTGAGCGAACGTAACCATTACCGGCTTCATCGAAGACTTGGCAGCGGCCAGTGGGCGAGAGCATGCTGGCCTTAGAAAAAATAATAAAACCATAGGGGTGCAGGTGCAGGCTGATGCCACCTGCTAGCGCCATATTAGTTTCGCCGCTGCGTATCGATTGGCATGCCTGGTGGAATGCCACCATGGAAGATGAGCAGGCGGTATCCAGCGACATGCTGGGGCCATGTAGATCAAAGACGTAAGAGAGCCGGTTAGAGGCGATGCTTGATGTATTGCCTGTCGCGGTCGAGGCATCAATCGCCGACATGTCATCGGCAAGACGATAGGAATAATCAAGGCTGGCGACGCCAAGGAAAACGCCGCATTGGCTACCGCGCAGGGTGCTGGGCACGATGCCCGCGCTTTCCATGGCTTCCCAGGTAAGTTCTAACAGCATGCGCTGTTGCGGATCCATGTTCGCCGCTTCACGGGGCGAAATGCCAAAAAACTCTGCGTCGAATCCGCTTATATCGCCTAGGCTACCCGCGGCAAACGTGACGCTGGTGCCGGGATGGCGTTTGTCGGGATGCAAGAAAGCATCGTGGCTCCAACGGTCGGAGGCCACTTGGGTGACGAGGTCTTTTTCGGCTTGCAGGTCCTGCCAGAACGTTTCAGGTGTGGTGCCGGGGAAACGATGGGCGGCACCGATAATGGCAACGCGTTTAGTCATTCTTGCTCCTGAGGTTCTGGTTCTGCCTTGATCACATCGCTACTTATATCGCGTCCAAACGCCCGTTTAAATAGGTGGACGCCAAGTTCGTTTGCTTCCAGCATGTACGACGCGCGCTCAATTGGCGGCTGGTCGCACAAATTACGATCTACTTCCGTTGACCATATCATGTACGGGGTGCTGCTAGCAGGAGGCGAATAGTGCCTATATGCGGCAGGCAGTATGGGTACGTGGTCACCGTACCAGCCCAGCAGCCCTGGTCTTATAGCAGAGTTTAGCGCTGCTTTAACGCTTCCGAGCATTTTATCTGATTCACCTAAGTGGTGCAGGTAAACGGCCAAATCGCGTAAATGATGCGGTAGTGGCCACGGCGCTGCTGGCAATGTTGACGCTACTCTGGCCTTTTCCGGTGCTTCTAAGTGTAAAGGGCCGTGATTCTCCATGGTAATAACAAACACAAAGAGTGGCCTATTATCGTTATCTTCAAGCAGGCGTCCAACTCTACGTGCAACGGCTTGGTCACCAATATACTGACCATGCTTATCCTGGCTTTCGAATGCGCGAATGTCGATAAACGTCTCAAACCCTAGTTTGGGAATAACGCTGTCACGCATGTAGAAGGTAGCCGGGTAAGGGTGAACACAAACAGTTCGATAGCCTTGGGCTTTGAATGCACTGGCAATGCTGGGCAGTGTGTGGCGCGACAGCGTACGGTAAGGATTAAACTGGCGCGGTCCCCAGGTGTCAGGCGCTATGCCAGTTAAAACGGCGCATTCGGTGCGCACAGTGTTTGCGCCCCATGCGGGCACATTCAGCGCTCCCTGCACGACAGCTTCCTGGCAGGTAGCGTCATAATTCGGCAGTAAGTCAGCGGCAATCTCGCTACACCAGGGGCGAGGATCAAAAAACGATTCACTTTGTACCAGCACAACGTTTGGCTTTGCCGCATCGGCGTCTAGCTCAAAGCTATGTTGATCAAGTGACTGATGTTGAGCAAGTGGCTGATGTTGAGCAAGTGGCTGAAAGGGCGATGTCTCGGGTGTGGGCGGTTGTGAGCGCATCAGGGCAATGCCGTATGCCCACAGGCTTGAAAATAGTCCCAGTCGATCTAGGTCAATGTTAGGGGTCAGCGTGATAGGCGGCAGTTTTCGCCACCCCAGCCAAACGAGCAGCGCACCGATTGCTATCAGCATTAGGCTATTCGCTAGAAACGCAGTGCCGCCCCATTGGCGGACCAGTGATGGTTCAAAAACCAAAAAGCTACCAATGGCAACCGCACCGGCGCTGCTGGCAGCAATGGCGAGACCAATGCCGAAAAAAGGCACATACAGACGCGGGTGCAAAATAGCATCCCAGAAGTATTCAAAATCATGGCAAATAAAGGGTTCGTTCAACGTGCGTGATTTAGTATTGCTGGACTGCACGACCACGAGTTGCAGCGATAAGATGAAAACAACAGCAAACCAAGGGCGTTGCAGAAGCAGCATAAAGCCGCCAAACAACAGTAACCAGCTACCAAGGTGCAGCGTGTTTGCGGCTATGCCGCGTTTCCAAAGCGGTTGTGGGCGAGGGCTCAGCAGTGCCTCGAACAGCACACTACCTAACAAGCCTACTAAAAGTGGGCTAATAAATGTGGATGATAGAAAGAACTCCACGCTACGCGCCCCCGGTATGATTAAAGCCAAGGCGTTTGATGAGCCATTGAGAAATGCCCGCCGGTAGCACGGCTAGCCACCAAGTACCGAAATTCAGCGGGAAGGGAAAACTGATGCGGGCGCGGTTAGCGGTGATACCACGTTGTATGGCGTTGGCGGCCCGCTCTGGCGGCCATTCCCAAGGCTTGGGGCCAGGCATGGCATTGCACATGGCGGAAGTGACGTAGCCAGGCATTACCACGGTCACACCAATGCCATGGGGTTCGAGTAAGCCTCTTAGGCCTTCTCCATAGGCTTTGATGCCCGCTTTGCTGGCGCTGTAGCTTGGCGTTGTCGGTAGGCCGTGCCAGCCCGCCAACGAGCTAATAAATACCAATTGACCGCTGCCGCGTGCTTGCATGGCAGGAACCAGACGCTGGGCCATTGCAATGGGGGCTTTCAAGTTGACATCGAGTAGCGCTTGAACCTCGTCCCACGGTTCTAGCGTGCTTGCGCTTGGATGAGTATTAATGCCCGCGTTGGCAATCACAATATCTGGAACGTGCTCGGCACATAGCGCATCAAGCCATGCGTTGAGTTCGCTTTCGTCGGTCAAGCTGGCTGATGATAGCGACACCTGTGCGCCTTTTTCTCGACACGCCATCGCCAACCCTTCAAGCGCCTGCTGGTTGCGGCCATGTAGCACCAAGTGCGTTGTAGGGGCTGCATAAGCAAGGGCTAGCGCCCCGCCTATTGCACCGGTGGCACCGGTAATCAATACGCAGCGGGGGGCATTAGAAGAGAAAGAGGTCGTTACATCAACGTTCACACCAACGCTCACAGCAACGTCTCCAGTGGTGAAGGGCAAGCTTCTAGTATACCCGCTGCATTGTTCACCGCTAAATCGATACTGGGTTGGCAGTAAAAACCACCATTAATTTGCGTCGTGTACATCACTGTGTTGCGAAAATAGCCAAAGAGCGCTTGGCTAGGCAGCGGCGGTTGGTGCCAAAACTCGTCTAGAGAGCCTTCGTAGGTGAGGCCCGCTAAATTGTAGATGGGGTCGCTGAGCGCAAAGGTAGGGCACTGTTTTTCAAGGGAAACAATGCCGACCGTGCTGTTTACTGTGACGGTGCCCGTGGCGTGTTTCAGCAATGGATTGAGATTGCCTGACTCCAGGTAAACGATGCGCCCATGTAGGCCGTAAAAATCTTCCAGCCTTTTAATGATGTTCGGGTAATTAACCAGCCCCATATCCAGCGGGTGATTTTTTATACACAGCAGCGCATCACTAGGGGCATGTAGCGCAAATGATCCCATCACGTGATCCATCACCTCTTCCATATTGGCATAAGGTGAGTGGTCGCGAATCTGCGCATCGGTGTTGAGCTGCAGCGGCAACATAAAATAAGGCTTTCCGCCTTCTATAAGATTTTTAATCCGCGCTGCATCGCGCTTTTTCCAGTATCGAAGTAAGGTAAAGCGTTTGGCGTAGCCCGCATACTCCACCGGCGCAGTGATGGGTGCATGGTTACGATAGTGGGGAGCCACCAGGGGATTCGCTAACCCCGCTAGGTGATAGCACATGTCGTGAGCGGCACGGATTTTAAAAGACGAGCGAAAGCGAACCGGTGCAGGGAGTTTGGGCAACGCTTTGCCAGTTTCAAAAAACCACTTGGGGTCTCTGGGCAGCAGCGAGTGACCATTAACACCCTCGCGCTCAAGGGTGACCCAGAAAGGGCGAAAGTAGCCTTCTTCAAAGACGTGGGTGCGAATGCCAGCCGCGGATGCTAAGTCAACCGCGGGGCGGTGAATCGGACGCCGGTCACCAAACAGCACCTGATCGGTAATGTCGTAACGTTGCCACAACGACTGGATATAAGCCGGTAGCTCGCTTAGCGGGCCGCGAAACAAATGGTTCTGGCTGTGGGTGCGCTGCCAGTAGACGATATCGCCAGCGTTGAAGTTAACCTTTACCACGCGGTGACCATCGTCGGTTAGCCGACGGGCGAGACGCTGGTAAAAGGGCGAGCAGACGCCTTGGAGAAATAAGAATGCACGCTTTTGCTTCAACTTAATGACTTCCAATGAATAAGTTACGATAGGAGCGATATAGCCGCTGTTTCCATGTAAGCATGTGTTTTTGAGATTTAACTTGTTCTAATTTAGCCTGTTCCAACAGGCTGACTACCGTTTCAGCATTACACAGCTGCCGAGAGCCAGGATCGACATAGTTTGGGTATAGCAGCAGTGTTCCTGCGACTAGCGCATCCAGCGTCAGCGCTCGGTTGCGTCGCGGGCAGTGCATGGCATCCTGGGTTAACCCCCAGCCAGCGTAAAACGGAAGACCATAGGTACACACTTGGCGTCGACGAAGTAGCGCTTCAAAGCCAGTGAGCGAGCTCATGGTATGCACTGCATCAACGCGTGCTAATAATACGGTGATATCGATATGACTAGCGTCGAGATCATACAGGCGTTTGGCGTTGGTATCGAGTGCTCCGATACGCGCACCGGTAATCACGTCAGGGTGGGCTTTGTAAACAATAAAAGCATCGGGGTTGGTGTCCCGTACGGCGTTTAACAGCGCACTGTTAGTACTTATTTCTGGCGAACCTGTGGCAATGGACGCATCGCTTTCTACCTGACCAGGCACCAAAATAATGTGCTTGTTAGCGGGTAATTCAATGGCTTCTTTGCCCGGTACATTATATTTGGAAAGCTTCAATGCGACCAACCGTTCGCGCAGTTGTGCCGCTCGCTCTAGTAAGTCATCGCTGAAATCGGCGGTATTCAGCAACGTTTCTAGCTCGCTGGGCTGGCTGGGGTCGTAGTATATGCCCTGGCGATCAATGACCAAAGAGAGTGGCTGGGTGAGGTCTACCCCAAGGCCTACGGAGCGTATAAAGCCGTCTTCCATTCGCCATAATGCCGCTATATGGTCACGGTGGCGGGCTTTAAAATCATCGTTAATACGGCTGGACCACACCAGCAGATTGGGTTTTTCAACATCCGCTGAGAAAGCGGCTGGCAGCTCTTTTTGATAACCAACCTTTGCCGCGGGGCCAAGAAAATGGCCAATGAAGCGCTTCTTCCATGAAGAGAAGCCACAGGCTAACCACTCACCACGCAGGCGCTCTTGCTGGCGCTTTTGGTCGGCAATCAGGGCAATCGTTTCTTCCAGCGTCGCAGCCTTGCCCGTATAGGGGTTGGCGTATCGGGTGTAACGAAGATAGGCGGCGGCAAATACCTCTTCTAAGCGCCGAGAGACTCTTCTACGTGTACAGCTGAGCTGATCCTGCGTTAATCCCCATCCTGCATAGAAGGGCAGGCCAAAGCAGTGTACTTTCTTACCTGCCATCAGGGCTTCGAAACCTAACTGGCTGGTGACGACATAAACGGTTTTAACTCGGTCAAACAGTGCCCAGGGGTTAATGTTATCGCTGATGATATGGCAACGCGGGTGATCGTGAGCGTCTGCTAGATGCCCCTGCTTTTTACCTGCGATAACGTCAGGATGTACTTTAATAAAAATATCGGCATCAGGATGGTTGTTTATAGCGCACGCTAACATTTGCCGAAAACTGTCTGCGTTAGCGCCGCCATAGTGAATAGAGGCATCGCCTGCCGTTTGATCCACGACTAATACATGATTAGTCCCAGATACAGTGCCAGTCCCAAATACGGTGTCAGTTCCAACATTGTCAGTTCCAGCAACGAGGAACGAGTAATCAGGCGCGTGGTTGTATTTCGATAAGCGATAACGCGATAGTTGCTCAATGCAGCGCGTGGCTTGGGCAAGCTCCTCGGCGTCGAACGTGGCATGATTGAGCCAGTTTTCTAAATCACTAGGTCGAGAGGCGTCATAATAGATGCCCGTGTAATCGACGACCATGCTATGAGGCTGATAGCCTTCGACGCCTAGTCCTAAAGAACGAAGAAAGCCATCCTCAAGAGCGACATACGGTAGGCCATGACGAGCGGCATAATTTCGCGCGCCATCACTTGTGGACTTAAGCCCCCAGCCAATAACCGCATTCGGTTTCGAGCTCAGTGGCCTAATGCGTGAAAAATGCGAGTATTCAGGCAAAAAAGAAGCAAGCGCGTTGATCTTGGTAATACCGGGAGATGTATAGCCTGCTATTAGTTTTGCCATGAAAGAGCCGAATTAGTGTCAAAAACAAGCGGAAATATAAACGCAAATAATTAAAGCGGCGAACATACGTGAAAAGGTCTAGCTTATCAATTAAGCCTAAAGTGGTCTTACGGTAAGAGGGCTCCTTGTTACATAATGATACATATCAACAGTATAACCACGTTGAATTTCACCAACGCGCACTTCTTCCCCTATTTTGGTAAGTTGTCGGTTTATAACGCGATTGGGACAGGCTCATTGGACGCAAAGGTAGCAAACGTTAATAAGAAGGTGGTGATTGGTGCGTCAGGCTCCTGCCTGCAAAAGATCGATGTTTAGGGAATCGATGCTGAGTAAGTCAATCCTTAGCTCTTTAAAAGGCCGGCTGCTGCTGGGGCTTTTGTGTGCGCTGTTGATACTGGCTGGGTTAGTATTGGGGATGGCGTGGCAGGTGGGAAAAACCATGGTGCAAGAAGCTAATATGGCCCACATGCGTTATGAAGCCGACCTGATTGCGGATGAAGTTACCCAGCAAATCGATCACCGTTTTCAAGCGCTAGAGCGACTAAGCGACGTCCTTGGTATGTCCAATGACCCTGAATGGCTTGGTTATGAACTGCGCAAGAACGATGCACTATTGGCGTGGTTCGACGCTATCGTTGTTAGCAATAGCAGCGGCAGAATTGTGTCTGATTGGCCAACGGTTGTCGGGCGTGTGGGCCTCGATACAGCGGAGCTTGAATATTTTAGAATGCTCAGAGGCACGCGAAGGCCTTATGTGAGCGAGCCGTTTGTTGGCCGAGCAAGCGACATGCCAATGGTGTTAGTAAGTGTGCCCCGGTTAGACAGCGACGGGCGGTTCGCGGGCATGATTGGCGGGGTCGTCAGTTTAAATAGCAGCGGGTTATTCAAACGCCTAGCAACCATTCGATTAGGTAGTGAAGGCTATGCTGCGGTTTCTACTGCAACTGGCCAAATGTTATATCACCCGAATAGGGCGCTAATTAATAACGATAGCTTCGATGCAACGGCTATCCCGTTGTTGGACTTAGCGCTCGATGGCTGGCAGGGCGATGGCGTTGGTAAGTTGCTTGATGGCCGAGTTGGTCTACAGTCCTATGCACAGGTATGGTCTGCGAACTGGGTGGTAGGGCTTTATCTTCCTCTAAAGCAAGCTCAATTACCGTTATCTGGTTTTATCCATAAGCTATGGTGGATTTGGTGCGCCGCTGCGGTCTTAATGATGCCTGTTTTATGGTGGTTGCTGGCACGTATTTTAATGCCATTAAATCTTCTGGAAACACAAATTGGTGAAGTAGGGCTTGGACGCCGTTCTGGCGTTGATCTTGCGACCAATATGCAAGAGCTAAAACAAGTAGCCAGTACCTTTAATCGTGTTGAGAATGAGCGTCAGCTGCTAGTAGGTCACCTTCAAGAGCGTGAAGCATTTTTGGATTCGGTGCTCAATGCCTCGCCCCAAGGAATGTTTGTGGCTGACTTTGGCGGCAACATTACCTATATGAACCCCGCGCTATTAGATATCTTGGGTATTGAGCCTGATATGCCTATGGAAGCCTGGCTTGAGCAAATCCATATAGATGATCGTTCCGGCGCGAAAGATATGTGGATGCATAGCTTAAAAACCGGCAATGACTACGTGCGTCAACTGCGCTTTATACGCAGTGATAAAGAGATGCTTTGGCTTGAGATTCACGCCCGTGTGGTTATGCTTTCCCAGGGTGGGAACTCGCTTGGCTTGGTGGGTGTGGTAAAAGACATTACCGAACGGCGTGAGCAGGAAGCGCTTCAACGTTGGGAAGCAGAGCATGATCCATTGACTGGCTTGCTCAACCGCCGTGGTTTTGATCGTCGTCTTGAAGAGGCCTTTGCCGACTTCCGGAAAACCAGTACACCGTCAGCGCTGCTGCTGTTCGACCTTGATCACTTCAAACCCATTAACGATGAAGGTGGACATGCGTTAGGGGACGAAATGCTGCGCCGTATTGCCCAGGTAGTCGCGTGGGAGGTTCGTCGCAGCGACCACGTGGCACGTCAAGGTGGTGACGAATTCGGGGTGTTGCTGCCGAGTTGTACCTTAGGCCAGGCGCAACGCATTGCTGAATCGCTACGCCAAGCGGTGAGCGAAGTGTCGGTTTCCCATGAAGGCAAAGAGTACACCGTGACGTTGAGTATTGGTGTGACCAGCTTTGATGAGAATGACACTAACTACAACGTGGCACTTTCCCGAGCGGATGCCGCCAGTTACGAAGCCAAAGGGCATGGGCGTGACAGTGTGGTGGTCAAACTGCCAAAGGCACTAGACCCAATGTCGTTATTTGAATAACACGTGGTCTTTGGGTTCGCCTTCTATATTGCGTCTCTTATTCATTCCCATTAGTCGACAAACCCAGAGTGACGGTAGAATATAAGCGTCTGCTTATTCGAATGAGAGGGCTTTCGTGAACCTACTTGAGCTATTTTCCCGCACGCTGGATATCACGTTGCCTGTTTTTGCCATGGTGTTCGTCGGTATCGGCTTAAAGCGCCTAAAGTGGATCGACAGAGAATTTGTCTCTACAGCGTCAGCCCTCGTCTTCAAAGCAACGCTCCCCACGCTGATTTTTTTGAGTTTAATAAAAGCCGATCTAAGCGTTGCATTAGATGTGCCGTTGCTGCTGTTTTTTGCCGCCGCGACACTCGGCCAGTTCCTGATCAGTTGGCTATGGGCGAGCTATCGGGTGCCTAAAGCCGACCGCGGTATTTATGTTCAGGGCGCGTTCCGGGGTAACTGCGGCATCGTAGGGTTAGCACTGGCGGCGGGAATGTACGGTAACTACGGGCTTTCTGCTGGTAGCCTGCTGCTTGGCGTGGTGATTGTAATGTATAACGCACTTTCGGTGGTGGCTCTGGCAGCCTACCAACCTGGGCAATCGACAAATTGGCGCAGCCTGTTAAAGCATATCGTCACTAATCCACTGATTATTTCTGTGATCGCCGCGCTGCCATTCACAGCATTTTCGATTCCACTGCCCAGTTGGCTGATTACCTCAGGCGATTACTTCGCCTCGTTAACGTTACCGCTAGCATTGATCTGTGTCGGCGCCACACTCTCGGTTGCCAGCATGCGCAGCGGCAGCCAAATCGCATTAAGCGCCAGTAGTATGAAAATGATTGTGCTGCCGTTGCTTTCCACGCTAGCAGCGTGGGCGGTGGGGTTCTCTGGAGAGCAGCTCGGGCTGTTATTTCTATTTTTCGCCAGCCCAACTGCCGCCGCCAGCTTTGTGATGGTAAAAGCAATTAACGGCAATGTAGCGCTGGCCGCCAATATCATCGCCATAACCACCTTAATGGCCAGCGTCACCGTCACCAGCGGTATCTTTGTGCTGCGCCTGCTAGGATGGATTTAACTGCGCGGTTGGCTGACACTCACCAACACGCTATACTATGCGCCCCATAAGTCCCTGTAGCTCAGTAGGATAGAGCAGCCGCCTCCTAAGCGGCAGGTCGCAGGTTCGACTCCTGCCAGGGACGCCAATAAAATAGTTATGTTTTTCATTCCTTTCTAGAATTCACCTTCTTTGTGTTTCGACCCCACAGACGACACCATAAGAAACGCTTGCTTAAAAGCTCGTATAAGCTGCTTCCATCAGCAGGGCTAATTAAGTACGAGTGCCAGCCAGACGGCCAGCCCTAGCTTATTTTGGGATTGGGCATCATGTGGTTAATCGTTAATAACCGCACTACACTTTGACCCACGTTGGGTTTTTCAATGGGCCTAGTCGCATTAATGGTGTGCTCAGCATCACTTTGGATACCGCATGACTACTCCCAATTGATCCAACCATACGAAGTCCTTTAACTCCACGCGATTGAAGTCTCCTGTTTTGGCCGTTCTTTCTTGCGATTAGCTCTCTGTTTTTAGCAAGCAGATAACCGGTTTTTCTGAGTATCAAACACATCCATGAGGATAGGAGATACGTCCTTGAGCCATCACGAAATTCATAGAACTAATCGCGTCGGGTGGTTGCGTGCGTCTGTGCTTGGTGCCAATGATGGCATCGTTTCTACAGCGAGCCTTATTATTGGCGTGGCAGCAGCTTCAGCGTCACAAGAGAGTATTCTTTTAGCAGGCGTTGCTGGTTTAGTGGCAGGCGCTATGTCCATGGCAGCGGGTGAGTATGTATCCGTAAGCTCCCAGTCAGATACTGAAAATGCAGACGTAGCACTGGAAAGAAAATCGCTAGAAGATGATTTTGAGTTCGAGCAGCAAGAGCTTGCCGACATCTATGAACAAAGAGGTGTAGAGCCTCGGCTGGCACAACAGGTTGCAGAACAATTAATGAAACACGATGCGCTTGGTGCGCATGCCCGGGATGAAATTGGCATTTCTGTCGATGGCAACGCACGGCCAATACAGGCTGCTTTGTCGTCAGCAGGGTCTTTTTTAGTAGGTGCGGCGTTGCCGTTAGGGGTCGCATGGTTAGCACCTGTGCATCTACTTATTGTGCTTGTCGCACTTTCATCATTAGTTTTTCTGGCGGTTCTGGGTAGCGTGGCTGCTCGTGCAGGCGGTGCCTCCACTATGATTGGCGCTATCAGGGTAACCTTCTGGGGGGCTTTAGCCATGGCATTAACGGCAGGTGTCGGGCGGATTTTTGGCGTCGTTGCATAACGTTAGTTGGATAAAGCTGGTTTTCGTTCAAGGCGGTGCTTCGTGGTTATGGATAAGCAATTGCCAGCCCTAGACTGAACACCGTTGGCTGATGTCCAGCTCGCTCTGGTAGACCATCGTCGATATATCCAGCAGTTCCAGTACGCTGTGAACAGGTTGCCATGCGATGCAGGCGTTTCGGCAATCTGGCTTAAACACTCGATATCAATATTTCCGCGTTGAACAAAATCAGATGATAGCTACAGAGTACCAAAATTAACGGACGCTTAGCGCAAGAGTTTCCTAGTTAAATTTAGCTGCTGTAGGATGCTTTATTAATTTTTTTATTTTGCATCGGCGATATTAAGGTCAGCTTCGAATCCATCTTGTTTGCCTTTTGCTGGAGACTGCAGGTGTAAATGTATGTTGGCACCTGTAGCAATGGCATCTGCAATAGCGAGACCGAGACCAGAGCCAGACGCATCGGTTTTTGAGCGAGTAAAGCGGTTACGTAGCAGGTTGAGTTCATCTGCTGGCACGATATTTCCGCTATTGCGTACCCGAAAGTTACCGTCAGCGGATAGGATGACCTCCACAGGATGTTGGTGTGAGCCATGTTTGATCGCATTCTCGATCAGATTTCGAACCAGAATGGCGAAGGCATCAGGGTCGAGAAAAGAGTTCATTTCTCCCGCGGGCAGTGTCAGTGAAATTCTTCCCGGAGTCTGGCTTTCAAAATCCGCCACTATCAGGGCCAGAATGGGCACCAAGTTGTGCGTACGTTGCGCAATAGCGCCACCGCCTTCGGCTTTGGCCAGTTCGAGTAGTTTCTCCGAGAGTGCTGATAGGCTACGCAGTGCGACCTCCACTTCAGTAACATTATCCCTTAGCGCGTCACTATGGAGCTGGGTTTTCAAACGTTGAACCTTGGCAAGCGCCGTTGCCAAAGGGGTGCGTAATTCATGGGCACTATTAGCCGTAAAGCTGCGCTCAGCCTCAAGCGCACGCTGTAATCGTTCCAGCAAGCGGTTGACTGCGGCGGCGATGGGTTCAAATTCTCTAGGTAACTGATCAGCCGCTAAGGGAGTAAGATCTCCCGCCCCTCGGGATTCTATCGATTGCTTGAATTCAACCACTTGCCGCAACGAGCGCCGGACAATCCACCAGACCCCCAACAGGCTAATCGGAATCAACAATATCAGTGGCAGTAGCAATGCCAAGCCTGCTTCCAGGGCGGCTTCGTGTCGGTGGGTTAGCGGCTCGGCTACTTCTATGAAGAGGGTGCCACTAACAGCGGATGCGCCGTATATCCTGTGTGTAGAGGTATTTGAAAATCCTTCCAGAGGAAATGCGTTAAAAGCGCTGAGGTCGGCATCGTGAGATTGTAATAATAGGTTGCCTTGACTATCTCTCACCAAATAAGTGAGGTATTCGTCGTGCTTTTTTAGGGTGGGTGCTATTCGATTTCTCGAATTGTTTTCTCGGTTCAGAATGTCAGTAACGGCCAATGGCAGAATGCGTTGGGCGGTTTCTTCAAGGGCGCTGTCGAAAACTTCATTCATTTCGTGTTGTGCGATAAGTCCAGAGGCCGTCACACCGCACAACCAGAGTAAAGTGACACCCAGGGTGAGGCCAACGCCGAGGCGTTTTTGTAAACTATTTTTATTGGCCATGTATTTCCAGTCGGTAGCCCATACCTCTCACCGTGACAATAGCATCGTGCCCCAGCTTTTTACGCAAACGGCTGACATAAACTTCGATGGTATTACTTTCTATTTCTGCCCCGAATGCGTAGAGGCGATCCTCAAGCTGTGAGCGTGACAATAAAATGCCGGGTCGCTGGATGAAACCTTCGAAAATCGCCCACTCTCGGGCAGTAAGTTCGACAGGCTGACCGTTGCGATGAATGCGGTGATCGTTCAGATCCACCACCAGGTTCCCAACATGGATGATTGGATTGGGATTGCCCCGGTAACGACGAGCTACCGCTGATACCCGAGCAGAAAGTTCAGAAAGATCAAAGGGCTTTATCAGATAGTCGTCGGCACCGGCGTTAAGTCCTTCTACTCGGTCAGAGACTTGGTCTCTGGCCGTTAGAATAATGACAGGTGCTGAATTTCCAGCGGTCCTGAGCTTGCGTAAAAAAGTCAGGCCATGGCCGTCCGGCAGCATAAGATCGAGCAGGATAAGGTCGTAGGCAGTGGCCTTAACGCTGGCATCGGCAAAGCCCAGGGTTTGTACCCAGTCTACTGCGTGACCGTCATCGGCGATCTGATCGCGAACCGCTTCGCCAAGGCCGATCGTGTCCTCAACCAGTAGTACCCGCATTATTCACCTCTTATCTCACTTTCATATCTTCTTGTGGAAAAGATATTACCGCAAGTACCTGACATTGGCCTGAACAACACGGCCATGTTTGTTCTTTTGTCTGTCTTGCTTACAACCTGCATTTCAGCTTTCTGCGGATTATTAGCCGCGTTCAGGTCAGTGTCAGGTAAAGCTCATAACGTATGCGTTGTGACCTCTCGAGGAGATATCAAATGAAGACGAAAACAGTGGTTTTAAGCCTTGCCTTAGCCTTCATGAGCGCATCGCTGCTGGCAGATGATGACTGTAATGATCCGATGACCAACTGGCAGCCCCAGGAAAATTTACGCCAAAAACTGGAAGCTGAGGGCTGGACGGTATACCGCATCAAGGTGGACGACGGGTGTTATGAAGTGAAGGGGGAAGCACCTGGGGGCTTTCGTGCAGAAGCATCGTTTTCTCCCGCATCACTGATGTTGATGGAATTGGAACGAGAGGATGACGACGAAGATAACGATGACGATCGTTACCGCAATAACAGCGAAAAACGTGAAGGTACGCCGGGCAGTAACCCTTCGGCAGTACCTCGTAATGGCATTGTCAGTGGTCGCCCCAGCGTAACGGTTGAATGACCGGAAAGATGTTTAGCTGACCACCCTTTTATCAGGAGAGCGAAGATGAAACAGATTTTATCAGCCGTTGGCTTGGTCATCGCACTCGCCAGCGCTTTAGCCATGCCTGCTTTTGCTCAGGCGCGTGAAGTAACTTTTACGATTGAGATGAAGAACTACGGTGGCGATGGTGCGTATCTGGCACTGTACCTTGCTGATGGGGAGGGACAGTATCAAGGGACTCTCTGGGTAGCTGGGGAAAAATCCAAATACTACAGTCACTTGAGTGGCTGGGCGCGTGGGAGTGGGTTGAATGCGGTCGAATATGATGGTCTAACCGGTGCGAGTTTAGCCAGTGGGCGCACTCTGAAAATCAACCTAGATCTAGATGATGCATTGATCGACAGTGGCTACGAGATACGGATTGATACTGCCGTTGAAGATATGCGCGATCATAGTGACGACATCGCCGTGCCGCTAACCAGCGAAAGCGCCGGACAACCGCAGGCAGGGCGTGGTTATATTCAATCGTTTCAATATGACCTTTGACAGGTGTGAGCAGGAGATAGCGCTATGTTACGACGGCTGCATGGACTCCCTGGTCTGCTTGTCGCATTGATTCTTACGGTGCTGACCATTTCGGGAGCAATTCTGGCACTAGCACCTGCGATGGATCGCGCTGCAGTAATGATTCCTGCTGCTGGTGAAGTGAGCGTGGCTGAACTGGCAGGGCGGGTGGTGACCCATTACCCGGGAACCGAGCAGATCGTGCGCGGCGCATCTGGTGAGGTGATCGTCTATTACTACCGCGATGGCCAGCCTGGAGCAGACCTAGTTAGCCCGTTGACCGGAGAGGGCATTGCGCCCTTTGAACCTTCGGTGTTTTTTATCTGGATGAAGGATCTGCATCGTTCGCTTCTGCTTGATAACGCCGGGCGAATGCTGGCTGGAGTCATGGCCGCGGTGATGGTACTGCTGTGTATATCGGGTGTTTTGCTACTGGTTCGGCGTAGCGGTGGCTGGAAGGGACTGTTAAAGCCATTAACCGGTTCCGGTGGCACACGTATTCACACTGAACTGGCGCGATTTGCCGTTCTTGGGTTGCTGTTGTCGGCATTGACTGGCAGCTATATGTCAGCACAGCGTTTTGGTCTATTGCCCGAACCTATTGAGGCCGAGCCCATCTTTCCGGCTGAGGTCTCGGGCGGGCAGCCAGCACCGGTGGCAAGCCTGAATGCCCTCAAGAATGTTGACCTCAGTGATCTGCACGAATTGGTGTTTCCTTATCAGGGTGACATCCAGGATGTCTATTCTCTAACGACCCGAGAGGGAGCTGGGTTTGTCGATCAGGCGAGTGGCGAGCTGCTGAAGTATCAGCCGCGCTCTAAGGGTAGCGTGTTCCAACAATGGATGGTCAGTCTGCATACCGGTGAGGGGCTGTGGTGGTTGGGCCTAATACTGGGTGCGTCGGCGCTTACCGTACCGGTGCTTTCATTGACTGGGGTGAGCATCTGGTGGCAACGGCGGCGGTCATCAGGGCTGATGCTGGATAACGCCGATGTCGCTCAGGCGGATATCATTATTCTCGTTGGCTCTGAAGGTAACACCACCTGGGGCTTTGCCCGTGAGCTTCAGGCGAGCCTGAAAAAAGCAGGTTTTCAGGTGCATTGCAGCGAGATGAACGCATTGGCTGATCACTATCCACAGGCGTCCATGCTGTTTGTGCTGACGTCGACCTATGGTGACGGCGATGCACCTGGGACAGCACAGCGGTTTATGACCAAGCTTAATGATTTCGAGAATAAGAAAGCGCTGAAATACGCAGTGTTGGGTTTTGGCGACCGCCAGTTCCCGAAATTTTGTCAGTTTGCTGTGGATGTGGATGTCGCGTTGGATAAAAAAGGGCTGGCACGCTTATATTCCCTCGAACGGATTGATCGATGCAATGCTGCGCAATTCAGTGAATGGGGCGACAGAATCAGTGAGCAGATGGGCGTTCCATTTACGCTTACCTATGAGCCATTGCCACCAGCGACGGTAACGCTGGAATTAGTAGAGCGCGCGGATTATGGGCTGGCTGTTCAGGCGCCGACCAGTATCATGCGTTTCAAAGCGACAGGCGCGAAGCAGGGTCGGTGGTCGACGTTTCTCTCGCGAAAAAGCTCGCTACCGCTATTTGAAGCTGGCGATCTGCTTGGCGTTATACCTCCTAATGGGCAGACCGCTCGGTTCTATTCTTTGGCATCTTCTGATTCAGACGGGCTACTGGAGATATGTGTCCGCAGACAGCCCGGCGGCTTGTGTTCTGGTTATCTTCACGGGCTTAAATCGGGGGACTCTATCAATGGCTTTATTCGTCATAATCCCGAATTTCGACCAGCGATGGGGAGTCATGCGACTATCTTGATTGGGGCGGGGGCTGGGATTGGCCCGCTGGCGGGGTTTATTCGCCGTAATACCGCCCGCAATCCGATGTATCTATATTGGGGTGGGCGCAATGCAGAATCGGATTTTCTCTATCAACCCGAACTGGGTAATTATCTCAACGACCGCCGTTTGACCGGGCTCAGTACGGCATTCTCTCAGTCTGATCAGCGAGTTTACGTTCAGGATAAGCTTAGGCAGGATCAGATAGCGGTGCGTCGCATGGTCGATGCTGGCGCTCAGATTCTGGTTTGTGGTGGCAGAGGGATGGCTGCTGGGGTTAAGCAGGCTCTGGAAGATATTCTCAGGCCGTTAGCTATTGACGTTGCAACGCTAAAGTCCCAAGGACGATACCTTGAAGACGTTTATTGAAATGATGAGGCAACTGATACGCCGATATTGATCTCGATCAACTAACGGTGCTGCGCTGATTGAAACTCCTCGTACAAGTGCGGTCGGTGAACTATCTTTTTCAAGCAGATTTGAGCTGGGCAATGCCGCTGACTGCCGAGTTGTTTAGAGGCTCAGAAAGGCTTTGAGTGTGAAGTTGACGAAAGGAGACGCACCATGGCTAAGGATGATAAGTCAACGCCTGTATCGGAAAGTGATCTCGCCTCGCGGTTCCCGACTGCCTATACCATCCTCTTCGGCCTGATCATTGTCGTCGCTGCTTTGACCTGGATTATTCCGGCCGGACAATATGATCGTGTCATGAATGAGGAGGTCGGGCGCGAAGTGGCCGTGCCCGGCACCTATCAAACCGTTGACCCCAATCCCCAGGGCGCGGTCGAGGTTATGCTGGCTCCCACCGCCGGGTTCTACGATCCGGACAGTTACGTGGCCAATGCCATTGATGTGGCGCTGTTCGTTTTGTTCCTGGGGGGCTTTCTGGGGGTAATGAACGCAACCGGCGCCATCGATACCGGTATTCGCAGTGCCATGAGACATTTGCAGGGCCACGAAATCTGGGTAATCCCTATCTTGATGACACTGTTCGCCCTGGGTGGAACGACTTATGGTATGGCGGAGGAAACACTCGCCTTCTACGCCATCCTGATACCGGTGATGCTGGTGGCTGGATACGACACTGTTACTGGTGTTGCCATTATTCTGCTCGGCGCCGGGATCGGCGTACTGGGCTCCACCATCAATCCCTTTGCCACCGTTATCGCGGCTAACGCCGCAGGCATACCGTTTACCGATGGTATCGTGCTGCGTTTTATCCTGCTGATTGGTGGCCTGCTGATCTGCATCGGTTATGTCATGCGCTATGCCCACCGTGTCAAAGCCGACTCCTCACGCTCGGTGGTGGCCAAGCAGTGGGACGCCCACCGTCAACTGTTTCTGCAAGGGCACGATGAAGAGAGCCATAGCGCAAGCCTGACCCGGACTCAGATCATTGCGCTGATTATCTTCGGACTGACTTTTGTCATCATGATTTGGGGCGTCTCCTCCCAGGGCTGGTGGATGGCGCGTATGGGAGCTCTGTTCTTTGGTGCTGCCATTGTGATTGGCCTCATTGCCCGGCTGGGCGAAAAGAAATTGACCGGTAGTTTCGTCGATGGCGCTCGGGATTTACTCGGAGTTGCACTGGTGGTGGGCCTCGCCCGTGGCATCGTGGTGATCATGGAGCAGGGTATGATTGCCGATACCATTCTGCACAGCGCAGAAACCTCGCTGGGTGGTCTGCCGGAGCTGGCGTTTATCAACCTCATGTTCTGGATTGAGGTCGGCATGAGTTTCTTCGTGCCGTCTTCCTCCGGGCTGGCCGTCCTATCCATGCCGATTCTGGCACCGCTGGCGGATTTCGCCAATGTGGGGCGCGATCTGGTAGTGACGGCTTTCCAGGCTGCCAACGGGCTGGTCAATCTAATCAACCCCACCTTTGCGGTGGTGGTTGGCGGACTTGCCATCGGGCGGGTGTCCTACGATCGCTGGCTCGCCTTTATCTGGCCTTTGCTGCTTATTCTGACCGTGTTTATCAGCGTGATTATCAGCATCGGGACACTGTTTTAAACACTGTTTTGAACACTGGTTAAAAGGAATTTTGTCATGTCGGAACAAACTCTTGGAGTGCACTCTGAAACCGGAACTCTGCGCCAGGTGATTGTCTGTCGGCCCGGGCTGGCCCATCGGCGGCTAACGCCGTCAAACTGCGACGCCCTGCTGTTTGATGATGTGTTCTGGGTTAAGCAGGCGCAAAAGGATCACGATGTGTTTGCCAATCTGATGCGCAGCAGGGGGACTGAGGTACTGGATGTCAATGAGCTACTGGCACAAACGCTGGAGATTCCTGAAGGACGGGGCTGGATTCTGGATCATCGGATTAACTGGAATCATATCGGCGTTGGCATGGTGTCGGATCTGCGGGCCTGGATGGACGAGCTGCCCGGTGGTGAGTTGGCGAAGTTTCTGATCGGAGGTCTTGAGGTAACGGATCTGCCTTTTGATTCGGCGGGGCTGTTTGGTAACCATCTCGGACCATTCGGATTTGTATTGCCTCCGCTGCCGAATTTCCTGTTTACCCGGGATAACAGTGCCTGGGTTTATGGCGGGGTAACACTGAACCCGATGCACTGGGCTGCCCGCCAGCCAGAAACCCTTCTGATGACCGCTATTTATAAATTTCACCCGAAATTTGCCGGCAAGGTGACGGTGCATTGGGGGGATCCGTTGCAAGACCATGGCCTAGCCACCCTGGAAGGCGGGGATATCATGCCACTAGGTAATCGCACGGTGCTGGTGGGCATGGGTGAGCGATCTTCGCCCCAGGCCATTGGTCAGCTGTCAAAGGCTCTGTTCGATGGCGGCATGGTCGATCGGGTGATTGCCTGCCAACTGCCCAAATCCCGCTCAGCCATGCACCTGGATACGGTATTCACCTTCTGTGGTGGCAACGTAGTGACGGCCTTCAAGGAGGTGGCGGATGCCGTGGTCTGCTATGACCTGAGGCCCGGCGAGGGTGGCAAAACATTGGCCTTTAAGCAGGATCGCCGACATCTGTTTGAGGTGGTGGCTGAGATTCTCGGGTTCCCGGCGCTGGAGGTTGTGCCCACGGGGGGGGATAGCCCGGAAGAGCGCGAGCGCGAACAGTGGAACGACGGTAACAACGTACTGGCACTGAGCCCCGGGGTGGTGGTGGGTTATGACCGCAACGACGATACCAATGCTGCGCTTGAAGCAGCGGGCATAGAAGTTCTGGCCATACCCGGCGCCGAGCTGGGCCGAGGTCGAGGCGGAGGGCGCTGCATGAGTTGCCCAACCATCAGGGATGCTGTTTGACAGCTAAGGAGAAGATACATGGCGTTTAATCTCAAGAACCGACATTTTCTGACGCTGCGGGATTTTACGCCGCGCGAAATCAGTTTTCTGCTGAAGTTGTCCGCTGATCTTAAAACCGCCAAGTACGCCGGCACGGAGGTGCCAAGACTGCAGGGCAAGGACATCGCGCTGATCTTCGAGAAGAATTCCACGCGAACCCGGGTCGGGTTCGAGGTGGCCGCCTATGACCAGGGTGCGCGAGTGACTTATCTGGGGCCCACTGGCACCCACATAGGCCACAAAGAATCGGTGAAAGACACCGCGCGGGTGCTTGGACGGGTCTACGATGCCATTGAGTATCGAGGTTTCGGGCAGTCGGTTGTGGAGGAGCTGGCCCAGTATGCTGGTGTGCCGATCTACAACGGTCTGACCAACGAGTTCCATCCGACCCAGATTTTGGCAGATTTACTAACCATGCAGGAGCAGGTGGAAAAACCGTTGCGCGAGGTAGCCTTTGTGTTTATCGGCGATGCCGCCAACAACATGGGCGATAGCTTGCTGATCGGCGGCGCCAAAATGGGTATGGACGTGCGGCTGTGCGCGCCTCAGGCCTGTTGGCCGAAACAGGCGGTGCAAGACGAGGCAAAGGCGCTGGCGGCGGAAACTGGAGCTCGCATCACCATCACCGATGATATTGACGCCGCCGTTGCCGGTGTCGACTTTGTTTATACCGATGTCTGGGTCTCGATGGGTGAACCACAAGAAAAGTGGGCCGAACGCATCAAGCTGCTGATGCCTTACCAAGTCAACGCGGCCCTGATGGCGAAAACCGGCAATCCCCGGGTGCGGTTCATGCACTGTTTGCCAGCTTTCCACAACACCGAAACAGTGGTTGGCAAAGAGATTCAGGAGGCTCATGGCATTGATGCCATGGAGGTGACTGACGAAGTATTTGAAAGTCCGGCCTCCATTGTTTTTGATCAGGCCGAGAACCGGATGCATACCATCAAAGCCGTCCTCGTGGCGACCCTGGGAGACTGACATGTTGGTGGTCGCAGCTTTGGGCGGTAACGCTCTTCTGAAACGCAGCGAGCCGCTGACTGCGGTGGTTCAGCGCAACAATGTGAAAACGGCGGCACTGTCGCTGGCGGATATCGTTCGAGCCGGACACGACCTGGTGATTACCCATGGCAATGGGCCGCAAGTGGGGTTGCTGGCGTTGCAGGGCGCGTCCTACAAGCCGGATGAAGCCTACCCGCTGGATGTTCTGGGCGCGGAAACCGAAGGTATGATCGGCTATATGATCGAACAGGAACTGGAGAATGCACTGGCGCATGACCGGCCCGTCGCGACGCTGCTGACGCAAGTGGTGGTAGACCCGAAAGATCCGGCTTTTGCCAAACCGACCAAGTTTGTCGGACCTGTCTATGAGCGCGAGGAAGCTGAGAGCCGGGCGGCTGGTGCGAGCTGGAGTATTGCGCCGGACGGTGACAAGTGGCGGCGTGTGGTGCCCTCTCCCAAACCCCTCGAAATACCCGATCTGCGCGTGCTGCAGCTATTGCTGGAGCAGGGCGTGGTCGTGGTCTGCACCGGCGGTGGCGGAATACCGGTGCTGCGGCAGGAGGACGGCAGCCTGATGGGCGTTGAAGCGGTCATCGATAAGGATGCCGCCAGCGCATTGTTGGCCAGAAAACTGGGGGCGGATGCGTTGCTCCTGTTGACCGATGTGGATGCGGTCTACCGAGACTTTGGCACCGATCAGGCGACACCGGTTTCCGCATTGACGGTGGCTGAGGCGCGAGCATTGGAATTACCTGCTGGCTCCATGGGCCCCAAACTGCGTGCCGCCTGTGAATTTGCTGAAGCGGGGGGGCTCAGCGGCATTGGCCGGCTGCAGGATGCCATTGCCATTCTTGACGGATCGGCAGGCACGCGGGTGTCTACCGATGCATAGTACGTGATGATGACTCAACATGACGCCCACGATCGGGTCGAACCAGACAATGACACCGGGACTATTGTCGCCATTCGTGGGGGTGTCATCGATGTCAAGTTCGCGAAGCTGGTACCTGCTATCCGAGAGCTCTTGTATGTCGGGAAAACAGCCCTGGAGGTTGCCGGCCTTGAGGATAATGGCATCGTTCGTTGCATGGCGCTGGGGCCGGTCAGGGGGCTAGGGCTAGGTATGTCGGTTCGGGCCACCGGCGCTCCGATCAGCGTGCCGGTCGGCGACGCTGTCCTGGGCCGCATGCTTAACGTGTTTGGTACGCCTATCGACCGCAAGCCCGCACCAGTGACGGTGGAGCGCCGCGCCATTCACCAAGCACCGCCACGGCTGGAAGATCGTGTCGTTCGCAGTAAAGTACTGGAGACCGGCATCAAGGCCATCGACCTACTGTCTCCCATTGAGCGAGGCGGTAAGACTGGCCTGTTCGGTGGTGCTGGTGTGGGCAAGACCGTGCTGATCACCGAACTAATCAACAATACGGTGCAGCAATACAAGGGGGTGAGCCTATTTTGCGGCATCGGCGAACGTTCCCGCGAGGCGGAAGAACTCTACCGTGAAATGGGCGAGGCTGGCGTACTTGATAACACTGTCATGCTATTCGGGCAGATGAACGAGGCGCCAGGTGTGCGGTTTCTGATTGGCAAAACGGCTCTCACTATGGCGGAGTATTTCCGCGATGAGCAGCACCGAGATGTGTTGCTGCTGATCGACAATATTTTTCGCTTTGTCCAGGCCGGCTCTGAAGTATCTGGGCTGCTGGGTCGTATGCCCTCGCGGGTGGGCTATCAGCCGACCTTGGCGACCGAACTGGCGGAGCTGGAAGAAAGAATTACCTCCACTCGCAGCGCAGCGATCACCTCGATCCAGGCCGTTTATGTGCCCGCCGACGATTTCACCGACCCAGCCGCTGCCCATATCTTCTCTCATCTTTCGGGCTCGGTCGTGCTGTCCCGTAAACGCGCCAGTGAAGGCTTGTATCCGGCCATTGATCCCCTGGCCTCGTCCTCAGTAATGCTCACGCCGTCGGTGGTGGGGCAGCGTCATTATGACATTGCTCGGGGCGTGCGCCGAACCCTGGCCGAATATGAGGAACTGCGCGATATCATCGCTATGCTGGGCATCGAGGAACTGTCAGCCGCTGACCGGGCAACCGTTGCCCGCGCTCGCCGGCTGGAGCGGTTCCTGACCCAACCCTTCTTCACCACGGCGGCCTTTACCGGTACCGAGGGACGACGCGTGACCACCATTGAGACCCTAGAGGGTTGTGAAACCATCCTGAACCAGACCCATTTTGAGCGTAACGAAAGCGACTATTACATGATCGGCGCACTCTCCGATCTGGAGACGTTGGTATGACCCAGTCAACGATGATGCAGGTGACCTTGAGACTGCCAGCCATGACCCTGCATCAGGGCCCGGCAAGTCGGCTGTTTGCCGTGGCGGAAAACGGTGCTTTCGGGATGCTGCCAAACCATATCGATTTCGTCACCGCCCTGGTGCCTTCGGTGTTAATCCTGACTCTAGACAATGGTGAGGAGCAGATATTTGGCATCGACGAGGGGATACTGGTGAAAAAGGGCCATCAGGTCGAGATTGCGATCCGGCGAGGTGTCCAGGGAACGGATTTGGCCTCGCTGAAGGAAACCGTGCAAAGAAACTTTATTGAGGTAGATGAAGATGAGCGCGTGGCACGTTCCGCCCTGGCGCGTTTAGAGGCGGGCATGGTGCGGCGGTTTGCCGATCTGCAGCGACCCAAAACGCCATGACCAAGCCGCGAAAATCTCCGGTGGATGACATCGGCCGTCGTGCGAGACGTCTGAGAAAGGCACGGGAGGAGCCCGGTACGAGTCCCCTGCGGGGCCTGGGTGTATTCGGCATGATCGGCTGGTCGATCGCGGTACCCACCGTGGCAGGCGCCTTTTTTGGCCTGTGGCTTGATCGCAACATGCCGCAGGATTTTCAGTGGACCATTGCCTTGATTCTGGGGGGCGTAGCCCTCGGCGGCTTCATTGCCTGGGCCTGGGTCAGCAAGGAAAGCGGGAGTGACCGTCATGATGATTGATTGGCATGCTGTGATCATCGGCTTTGGCACCGGTGTTACCGTCAGTATCCTGTATTTCTTGGGCTTGGCACTGAGTGTACGTCTGGCGCTGCGCCTGACACGGCCCCTCTCTTTCCTGCTGCCTAGCGCCGCGCTACGGATTGGCCTGCTGCTGTTGGCAGGGTGGCTGGTGACCGATGGAGGAACCCTGGGCTGGGCGTTCGCTGGTTATGTGTTGGCCTTCTTCATCGTGCGTTTCACCGCCACCCTAATGGCCCGGTTACCCCGGGTGAAGGAGGCCAAATGCAACTGACACCCGACGAAACGACGGTCTTCACTCTCTGGGGCCTCTGTATTAATGAAACCGTCGTCAACACGTGGATTCTCATGGCCTTGCTGACCGGCGCTTCGATCCTCGTGACCCGGAGACTACGGCCGGATGTACCGCCGAATCGCTGGCGAACCACCCTGGAAGTGATCGTCACCGGGATCCAGAGGCAGATCGAGGAAATCTCGCCGCAGTCGTCTCGCCATGTCCTGTACTTTTCGGGAACGCTGTTTCTGTTCATTGCATTATCAAATCTGCTACTCGTCGTGCCTGGCTTCACGCCGCCTACGGCTTCGCTCTCCACTACCGCCGCTCTGGCCTTGGCGGTGTTGATTGCCGTCCCGCTGTTTGGCATCACCCAACAGGGCATTCGCGGTTACCTGAGAACCTACATCCAACCATCGGTCATCATGCTGCCCTTCAACATCATCAGTGAGTTCTCTCGGGGTATTTCGCTGGCTATCCGCCTCTACGGCAACGTGATGAGCGGCGCGGTCATCGCCGGCATACTGCTCGGCGTGGCGCCGTTCTTCTTTCCCGTGGTGATGGACGTACTGGGCCTGCTGACCGGTCTAATCCAGGCTTACATCTTCGCCATCCTGGCGACCGTCTATATCTCGTCGGCAACGGCCATTGTTAAGAAACCGGAAAACAAGGAGGAAGATCAATTACAGATGCAGCCTTTATTGCGGCCATTTCCATCTTCACTGCGGGACTGACAGTGTCGTTCGGCGCCCTTGGCCCGGCGCTGGGTGAAGGCCGCGCCGCAGCGGCCGCTCTTAACGCCATCGCTCAGCAGCCGGACTCGGCCTCCATGCTGTCGAGAACCCTGTTCGTGAGCCTAGCAATGATCGAATCTACCGCGATCTACTGTTTTGTGGTGGCGATGATCGTGCTGTTCGCCAACCCGTTCCTGGATCAGTTTATGCAAGCCACCCAAACGACAGCAGGCTAGGCCATGTCGATTGACTGGGTTACGGTTCTCGCTCAGATCGCCAATTTTCTGGTGCTGGTCTGGCTGCTCAAACGTTTTCTTTACAAGCCTATTTTGAATGGCATCGATTCCCGCGAGGCCGAGATCGCGGAGCAGATGGGGGAGGCGGCACGCGCCCAGCAGAAGGCGGAAGCTGCTGAGGTGGACTTCGTAACACAGAAACAGCAGCTACTGGCCGATCAAACCGCTCTGGAGGCACAGGTTCGCCAGGAAGCCGAACAAAAGCGGAACGCCCTGTTGGTTGAGGCCCGGGAGACACTGGAGCAGGAACGGCTGGATTTGCAGGCGCACCTGGCGCGTGAGCAGAAACGCTTCACGACGGAGTTGTACAAGGCGAGTGCCGAAACGCTTTACCAACTGGCTAGCCGGGCGCTGCGCGATTTGGCCGACGAACGTCTGGAGGCGCGCATTGCCCTGCACGTCATTAGCCAGCTGGCGCCGCCGCTGTCGGAGGAGTTGGCCGCCGCGGCTAGCAATGCCCAAGGCGCAGTTGTCACCACTCATGCACCGCTGCCGGAGGACGCACGGCAAGAGGTGGAAGCCGCTCTCCAGGGGCTAGTGCCCGGGCTTTCCTTACGCTTTGCCACAGATGATAGTCAGTCCCCTGGGATGGTCCTGCGAATCGGCAGCATCCAGCTCGACTGGACGGTGGACAGCTATACCGACGAGCTGGTGGGTCTGCTGGAAGAGCGCCTAGCAAGTGGCGAGTCGAGCAGGGTGCACAATTATGGCGGATGAATCGCGGCTGCCTGGCGTACAGGGGTTTATCGACCTTCTGCTGGCCAGCTCGGCACCCTCGCCGGTACTGGACGAAGTAGGCACGGTGGCTGCAGTGGGAGATGGCATTGCGGTGGTAGCCGGGTTGGGGCGTGCCTTGGCGGATGAGCTGCTGGTGTTTGCCTCTGGGGTTCGCGGCGTGGTGCTGGATCTTGAGCCGGATCGGTTAGGGGTCGTTTTGTTAGGCCCTTCCGAGCAGGTGAGGGCCGGAGAGGATGTCTGGCGTACCCGCAAGGTAATCAGTGTGCCGGTGGGGCCGGGACTAATGGGACGTGTTGTCGATGCCACGGGCCAGCCCCTGGATGGCAAGGGCAAGGTGACCGCCGTGGCCGAACGACCAGTGGAAGCCCGGGCACCCGATATTCTCAGCCGCGCTGCTGTTAGCCGCCCCCTGGCGACCGGTCTCAAGGCGATCGATGCTGCGGTGCCTGTTGGTCTAGGGCAGCGAGAATTGATCATCGGTGATCGGCAGACAGGCAAGACGTCTATTGCCGTGGATACCATCCTTAATCAGGCCCGTTCAGAGGTCCTGAGTATCTATTGCGCCATCGGCCAGCGTGGGGATGCGGTCGCCAGAGTCATCGAAACGTTGAGGGCGAGCGGACAGATGGCGAAGACGATCGTGGTAGTTGCCGGTGATGAGAGCGCGCCAGGCCTTGCTTACATCGCCCCTTATGCGGCGATGACGATGGCGGAGTACTTCGCCGATCAAGCCCAGGATGTATTGGTCGTCTTCGATGACCTCACGCACCATGCACGGTCCTACCGTGAACTCTCGCTGCTGCTGCGGCGCCCGCCGGGACGCGAGGCATTTCCGGGAGACATCTTCTATGTGCATGCCCGGCTGCTCGAACGCGCCGGACAGTTCACCCCGGAGGCCGGAGGAGGTTCCATTACCGCCTTGCCCGTGGTGGAAACCCAGGCGGAAAACCTGTCGGCCTATATCCCGACCAACCTCATCTCAATCACCGACGGCCAGATCTATCTGTCACCGCGGCTGGTGCGCAAAAACCAGTTCCCGGCAGTCGATCTCGGAGTGTCAGTTTCGCGGGTAGGCGGCAAGGCGCAGCACCGTGCGTTTCGGGAAGTTGCCGGTAACTTACGCGTCACCCTCTCCCAGTTCGAGGAGTTGGAAGACTTTGCCCGCTTTGGCACCCGGCTGGATGACGCCACCCGGGCGCGTCTGGTCCGAGGTGCTGCGGTTCGGGCGGCTTTGCGTCAGCCTGAGCGGGACCCGATACCGGCGGTGGAGCAGCTAATGGTGTTGCTAGCAGCGATGGACGGCATGTTCGACGGGCTGTCGGAAGCCGAGGTGGTAGCTGCTATGGAAAGCGTCAGGGCGTCGGTGGGGGACACCTTGACAAGGATCGCAACGCGAATCGCCGATAACCTGCCTCTGGATGAGGATGACCGCGCTTCTCTGTTGAAGGTGGCACGTGCCGCCCTGAGTGTACCGGAGCACGGCCGTGACGCAGACACTTGAAGCCCTGACCCGCCGTGATGAGACGCTCACCAGCATTCGCGGGATCGTTCACACCATGAAGACCATCTCCGCCATCAATGCCATGCCCTATGAGCGTGCCGCCAGATCTATCGAGGCCTATCATCGGACGGTGCGAAGTGGGCTCAGAGCCTTTGTCGCCAGAACCGGCTCCATCGCCTTGCCACAAGCGGAACCTGTCGACACCATCGTGGTGGTGTTCGGTTCCGACCATGGTCTGTGCGGTAACTACAACGAGGTACTTGCCGAAAAGGTTCAGACCGAAATCGCGCCGCTAAAAGCAGCAACCTTGGGTGTTCGGATATTGTGTGTTGGCGCCCAGATGAATGATGCCCTGGCGGGGCAGGGGCTCAGTCCCGAAAGTGTTTTTTTGCCACCGGCCTCGGCGGATGGCATCGGACGCCTGGCGAGCAGCATCGTAACCCGACTGGATGACATCGGGCACGGCGAGCCTCACAACCGGAAAGTCACGCTGGCCTTTACCCAACGAGCTGGTCGCGGACAGCACGAGCCGGTGCTGGTACCGCTGCTACCCCTGGGGCAGGCGTTCCTGGCGGAGCTCGCCGATCGACCCTGGGAATCCCGCTCCCTGCCCGACTATTCAATGCCGCCACCTGAGCTGTTTGCCGCCTTGTTGCGCAGCCATATCTTCGCCAGTGTCTTTCGCGCCTCGGCGGAGGCCATGGTCACCGAAAATGCCGCACGGCTTGCTCTGATGCAGCAGGCAGAACAATCGGTAGACGACCGGCTGGACGAGGTCAAAGGGCAACTGAGGTCGGTTCGTCAGGATGACATCACCACTGAGCTGTTGGATGTCATCATTGGCTTCGAGGCATTGCGCAGCAAGACGCGCTGAATCCGGGGTCAGGAGTGCGAAGGCAGATGCTACTAACGCTCAATAAGACTGCCACTGACGCATAAAGCCCCACACCCTTTACCCGCAAGGAAAAGAACTGATGGCTCACCATCACGATCATGCTCCCCGCAGTTTCGGCCGGGCGTTTACCATCGGGGTAACACTGAACCTGGCATTTGTGGTCATCGAAGCTTTTTATGGCTGGAAAACTGGCTCCCTGGCCTTGCTGGCCGATGCGGCTCATAACCTGAGTGATGTAGGAGGGCTGCTGCTGGCCTGGGCTGCCTTTGGTGCGGCGCAATTGCAGCCTAATATGCGCCACAGCTATGGTTGGCGCAAAGGCTCCATCCTGGCCAGCTTTGTGAATGCGGTGGTCCTGCTGGTGGCTATGGGTTACTTAGCTTGGGAGGCCATTGATCGTTTGCAAATGCCGTCGCCAGTGGCCGCGGGTACCGTAATGGTGGTAGCCGGCATTGGGGTGGTGATCAATTCGGTGACCGCCTGGTTATTTCTGGCTGGCAGCAAAGGCGATCTGAATATACGAGGGGCTTTTCTGCATATGGCAGCCGATGCCCTGGTGTCCCTGGGTGTGGTGGTCGCTGGTGCCGCTTATCTTTGGCAGGGCTGGAGCTGGATTGATCCAGTCATGAGTCTGGTCATTGCACTGGTGGTCGTCGTCGGCACCTGGTCGCTGTTCCGCCGATCGCTGCATCTGCTCTTTGACGGTGTTCCCGAGGAAATTGATTTGGAGAAAGTACAAACGGAACTGCTGGCATTACCCGGCGTGGTGTCCGTTCACGATCTCCACGTGTGGGCTATAAGCACAAGTGACAACGCCATCACCGCTCACTTGGTTATGGCAGACGGTGGCGTTGGCCATGACCAGCTGCTGGCGCTGGCGACAGATATGTTGCACGAACGTTTTGAAATCCGTCACACGGTGCTGCAACTGGAGGGCGAGGCCTATGCCGCAAATTGTCCCACCGCTTGCGGCTGTTAAGGCCAAAATGGCTTAACGGTTTTGACAAGAAGTGGTGGCAATGAAGCCGTGGCCGCGATGGACTATCGACTGAATGAAACCATCTGTCAGTGATTCAATTACACAGTTACCGACTCCCCCAGCCTCGATGACCTCGATAACGCCTAAGAATGACCTAGCTAGTGTATGACCAACGCCTCGCCTTTGTGCGGGGCGTTCGCATGTTAGCGCTAGGAATCCAAGCTCTGGCTGGCGCCCACCCATTCAAGCGGGAGAGACGCATGTGCTAATTTATAGCTATTTTTGTTTTGGAGAAAAACAGCAATGGAAGTCACTATCGGTAATGATTCTGAGTTGATCAGGCAGGCTCAAGGTATTCGTTATCAGGTGTTTACACGTGAACAGCAGATTCCTGCAGAGCTGGAACTGGATGGACTGGATGAGGAATCATTCCACGCGCTGGTAACGGACAACGGTGAACCCATTGCAACGGCCCGGCTAACGGTGAAAGAAGACGGCTCTTCTACCATGGCCAGGATAGCGGTCAGTGAGGTATGTCGAGGAATGGGCGTCGCTTCGAAAGTTGTCCAGGCAATGATGCAATATGCCCAGGAGTTGGGGGTCACTTCTATTGAGATCCATGCCCACACTTACCTTAGAGATTACTACGAAAGGTTTGGATTTGAGTTCATCAAGGAAGTAGAAGTCGTTGGCGAACATCAACTGATTGAAATGCGGTATCAGACAGCGCATTCATAACCAAACATTCTCAAGGTCGCTCTATCGGCAGTTTTGACAGTCATAGGCGTTCGCCCTAACCGCGACCTACGGCGCGCTATCGCTTCGCAGCTCAGAAGATAAGATCCGTGGCCGCGAGTACACTGCGCTAAGCAAGGACGCTGCATCGTCGAAAGAAGCTAGTATGTGACCAACGCCCCGCCTTTGTGCGGGGCGTTGTCGTGTTAGGCGATGGAGAGGAGGGCGGAAGGGTAGCCAGCCTTGTGCGAGCGTCTAGAGGGCTTCATGCGGCGATGTTGCCAACCATCCACCCCCACACCGGCCGCGACCCACGCCGCGCACTCGACACCCCGCCCCGCCCGCGCGCTAAATGTAGTGGTTTTTATGCACCCCTGCGCCCGCTGCCAAGCTGCGCCAATACTGGGCTGGCTGGTGAAAAATGGGTGCATGAAAATCATGCGAATTCATGCGAAGTTATGCAGTTTTGACGAATAGGATGGGGAGCAACAATCTAAAGCTGTGCTATCGGTTGGCCGATAGCTAAAAAGGACATTCCTGACAAAACCCTGTAGAGCCGAAGCCTTCCGGCGCAGGATGGCCTAAAGTCGCAGCTGTACGGGTTGCACAGGCGTAAAGGAATAGGCAATACTGCTAAAAATAATTAAAGCTAAAATTGGGGCTTATGAGTATCAATTCACTTGTGGCCAGAGTTTGCAAATCACTAGCAATAGTAAGTGGTGCCGATGTCATCGTTTGATTACAGAAGCTAGTAGTTTTCTGTTCAGTGACCTGTCCACCCCAACTAGCAGCTATCGACACTGAGCGGACATGCCAGGAAATGCAGTAGGCGCACGAATTTTGAATATATAGCCTAATTAAAATTGATGTATTTAAGAATCATAGGCTTAGAAGAACCTAGCAGGCTGCATTTACCGGGAAAAAGTGCCAGCACGTTCATTCAATCATAGAGTGCGCCGTCTAATACACTGTTATGCAGGAGGTACTCTTGAAATACGTAATTACAGTAAGACCACTAACCGAGAACGATTTGAGTAGAGATTGCCCATATGGGAATTTTGATTTAGATGACTATGAGTTTCATTTGAAATCGTTGGCTTCAGATATTGAAAACCTCGATGAGGTAAATTCTGTATCAGATTCCAATAATCAAATATGTGTCGATACAGCTTTGTCAAAGCAAGAATTGCTTGAAAAAATGAAGCCATTTTTTAGTCGTGAATTTTGTTATGTAAGATATGTGAGTATTGAAAGTCGTGCATAACAATCGGCTCATGCGCGACCTCCGTTCTGTTGAGCTCTTTTGTGGTAGCTACCACAAAAAAGCTCAACTGCACTCCGGCGCCATAGCCGGGCGTTATAGGACACATAATTGCATGGAGTAGCATTGAACATGGAAAACAAAAAAATCAAATGGCTGATTTACACTGTTCTAGTGGGGCTAATTCCTATCCTCTCAAGAATGTTTGTCTGGAGTGTAACTGAGTCTGGTGTGGTCAGTTTAATAATGGCATCAGACTTTATTGCTTTTGGTCTAATTTTACATATTTCCAATATCAATGAAATTGAACATCTAGCTGATGATGAAAAGTCGTGGAAAACCGTTCAAAATGGTACATCTATAACCTTCATTGCTTTTTATAGCGTTTTATTTGCATTGATAATGATAAGTGAGGGGGTTCCAAGCTTTATAGACATTGAAGCAATAAGAAATTGCGCTGTAGGTTTAGCTGTTATTTCGTTTTTAATTAGTTTTTCTGTATTCCATAGAGTTTCGAAAATTGCAGCTAATGAGGATGCTGCATAATGGCTACTACAATTATCATCTCATTAACTCTGGTTGTAGGCATTGTCGGTATTTTTACTGTTGCTTGGTCAATTATTAATACAAGAAATAAATTTTACGAAGAATACAAGTCAAGGAAGCGCAACAAATGATAAAGAATTTTATATACTTAGATGAAGATAAAATGTATTCATTATCATCTCAAATATTTGAAGGGATAACTGAATATGTTTTAAATGAAAACTCCTCAGACAATCAAGAAAGTGAAACTCAAAAAGGTCCAGTAGGGAGTGGTAAAGTTTTAGCTGATGTAATTATTTCAAGTAGTAAAGCAACTGAGAAAAAATTCTTTCATGACTACTCCTTTACATTATTTGAAAACCACCTAATGGAGCAAGGTCGGGTTTTAGATCTAACAAGTTCAGCACTTTCTTTAGAAAATCTTAAAGCATCCATTGCTGACTTTTCTTTTATAAAAGTAAAGGCTAAATCAACATTTAATGATGTAAATAAAATAACGGAGTTATTTTCCGAATTTAATACGATTGGTGAGGCATTAGCGCATATAGGGGCATTTAGCCGAATTAATGAACTAAATGCCGAGCTTGCATTGTTGAAGCAGCAAACACCAGATAGGAATAAAAAATCCCAACTCGAAGCCGAGCATAAAAAACTAACTAACCTCAAAACATTAGCTAAAGAGGGCAACCTTTATCAAGATCAAAAGTTTTTGGATAACTTAGGGTTGTTAACCAAATATGGTTTCTCGGATCAATTTGAAATTGCTCAATCTATCGGCGAGGCACTTTTTACTTCGTGTTTAAAGCGTGGTTTTCTGAGGGAGAGTGAGGATATATTAATTAAAAAATATTCTCGAAAAACTGAAAAGGAAGTTGTTGTCTTCGGAATAATATCTCAAGCATTTTCAGATAATGAAGTGGAATTAGATGAAGAAGGTAAAGATTATTCAAACATGAAGGCTGCACTTTTAAATCTTGTCGATCATTTGACTAAAATTGAAAATTCTATTTCAGGTAAGCAAGACAATGAAGTCGTCATTGATCCCATAGCCGTCTATTTTGAGGTGTAATGCCCTATGAAAAGGGTTTTCAAGTCGGACAAATTACAGTTGACTGTTGTTCGTTCATTACACATTATAGCCAACTGCAATTAGCCGCTTAAAACGGCGTTGCATGATAAAGAGAAGCCTACCTCATGGATTTGAAGAATTACGCAGAAATGGTTTACTTCCAATTCTACCGGAAGGTTGATGAGTTAGATTTTTTTATCACAGAGGCTGCTGATAACGCATTTAGCTACAAGAATGCTCCGGTTCCAAAAGATAATTTTTACTTTGATAAGATGCAGTTTACCTTCTCTGCTTGCATTAATGCCCTTGTATCAACTTGGGAAGTTGCTAAATTAAGTAAATCTCTGGCTAATGAGTTAGGCGGTCTTCCTGAAAGGGAAGGACTGGTTTCTGAGAGGGATCTTGAGAGCAATCCACAAATTTTCGCTGAGTACTTTGAATGCGATACGGCTATGCACTACTGGTTTCGCTTCATGAAAGATGCGAGGAATGCAAATGCTCATGATGGTTCGATGGCATTAAACGGTGGTAATGTTGAGGAATTCCTATTCCAAACTGACTTGCAAAGGTTCAAATGGGATAGGAAATCTAAACGGTTTGCATACGTAGCCTCGGAGTCTCCGAAGGGAAATGCTGTTTGTGTGATATTAAAAGCGGCGATCGCTCTTGTTCCGGCTTTTGAGAATAAGCTAGAACGGCCTGTTCTATCCCTCGAAGACCATTATGCTTCCGCAAAGTTTAAGCTTGAATCCATACCTGGTCTGCTAGACAATTTTCGAGAGAAGGAGTCTGAAATAATAGATTCTATGATTCAAACCCAGCTTGGTGGCCAGAAGAATCGTAGCTGTGAGAAGCAACTCGGATCATGGGCTCGGAAACTAGAGAGCATATAACAAGGTCAGTCACGGCGACGTCTACTGCATTGTGGCTTCGCCTCTATTTCGTAGCCGCGCGTGCTGGCGGCGCTAATCAGCACTACCTCAAAGACTGCTCTTGGCCGTAAGCAGTCCATCTGTGCCGCAAACTGAATCGCGAGTGATGTTATCCAATGATAAGCCGTTAGCAGGTTGCAAATGGAGGGGGCTGGTATACGGTGTGGTATATTGGTTTTTTATATTTCATGTTAAGGCCATATAATTCAATCGCTTAATGTGTTTTTAAACTCCTGCCAGGGACGCCATGTAACTCCCCCTAGTCGCTCCTAGTTACACCATAAACCTTGCAACCATGCGGCTTTTTAACTGATAGCCTGCCTCTAGTCGCCCCACGTAAACCCCACTCAAACCATGCTTTTGTGTATGCGAGTGTGTGTTGCGAGCGGACAAGTCTCTAATACGGTCACTGTGGCATAAAACACCCCGCTAATGCGGGGCTGAATAATTAAGTGGCCTGACTCATCAAGCTCTCATAAGGGATTCGCAGTCCTTCATGCAGGCGCTTGATCATGCGTAGGCTGAGTTTTCGCTTACGGTTCAGCACTTCTGACACTCGGCCGCTAGAGCCTATGTATGCTTCAAGATCGCGCGGCGTAAGCCCCTGCTGCTCCATGTGAAATTTGATCGCCTCAATAGGATCAGACGGCCCAATGGGGTAGTGTTTATCCTCATATTTCTCTATGAGAATTGAGAGCACTTCGATCTCGTCCGCTTCAGGAGTACCTGGCTCAGCAGCCCAAAGCTCCTCAAGACGAGCAAATGCGCGGTCAAGATCGGCTTCATTATGGATAGGCTGAATGTTCATTATATTGTCTCCGCATCGACTTTATCGTACTGGACGTGGGTGCCAACGAAACGAACCCAAGCAATTTGCTGCTCATACCGAATGGAGAGTATGACTCGGTATTTGTTACCACCGATATTGAAAACAACCCTGCCGCCTTTAAGGATGCTGGCGGTTCCAATGTCGGCCTTCAACTGTTGTGGCGTTTCCCAGGATGCTTTGAGCATCATGTTGTACCACTCGGTTAAAGGGGTTTTGGCGTCGTCATAGCCCTGCTCTCATTATGGGAGTAAAGCTCCATTTTAACTAACTAGCGTTACCTGTCCCTTTGCCACCTCTGTCCATTTCGACATTCAGCCTTTCTTGACTGCCCCGGCTCTACCGGTATCAGGTATGCTCTTGGCTTGCCGTTTCTGCTGCACCTGCTAAGGACATTTCTATGCGTTTTTCTACACCGGTTGTTATTACGTCGCTTGTGATGATGTCTTCGTTGCTGCTGCCTACTTCGCTTTTGGCGCAGGATGCCCATATTGGCAGCGTGCGAACGGAGTTTAGGTTGATCGGCCCGAACAGTACGATTGAAGTGGAGCGCTTTGACGACCCAAAAGTACAGGGGATTTCCTGCTATCTTTCCTACTCTCAGGTGGGCGGGATTTCAGGTGCGGTAGGGCTTGCTGAGGAAGCTAGCGAGGCGAGCGTGGCTTGTCGGCAAACGGGAGAAATCGTCTTCGACCCTGACGAGGTAGACGAGCAAGAGGTCGTTTTTAACCAGCGCCGCTCTGCGTTGTTTAAAAATATGCGCGTGGTGCGCATGCACGATGCTGAAACCGAAACCTTTGTGTACTTAACTTACAGCACCAAGCTGGTAGATGGTTCACCAAAGAATGCGATTTCGGCGGTCCATTACGGTGGGTTTTAAGAAGGGCTTAGCGGGGCTTCCCCAGCATCTGTGTCCAGAAGGTGGTATAGCGCGAATCAGCATTGCTGGCCTTGGCCATGCCCATTTCGGTGAAGGTGCCATTCATCATATTGCGGCAATGGCCGGGGCTCTCTAGCCAGCCGTTTATCACGGCGGCGGCAGATGCGTGCCCAGCAGCAATATTTTCTCCCAAGGCTTGCCACGTGTAGCCATGTTGATTGGCGCGTTGCTCAATTCCTGCGCCGTTAGCATCGGTATGGCTAACGTAGTCGTTGTTGGCCATATCGCTGGCGTGCATTTCGGCAGCGGCCTCCAGTTGGCAGCTCCATGTTAGTGGGCTGGCTGCTGGAAATGCTTGATCGCCACATTGACGAGCGTTGTTTCGTGCCTCGTTTACCAGTCTTAGCATTTCCTGTTTCTGCTCCGTCAGGCCACACGCGCTGTTGGTGCTGTCGCTATAAGGACTGTCGCCGTGTGAATCACCAACGGCCTGCGTGCCGCTGCCTATCAACATCAGTGCTATCGCGCTGAATAGTGCCCAGTGGGTAGGGCGCTTTAAGTTGGAGTTAGCCGTTACGTTGTTCATTTTCGCCGATGTAGGGGCGGCCTCTTTTTCAGATTGATTTTATCCGAAAGCGATACCCGATAAAGGCTTGCTTGCGGGTCGGAAATGCTGAGGCACACGTCTTGATCGCTTTTTGTACCAATCCTACCCGCAGCCTAGTCATCATTTTCGATGTCATCCAATAGCTCAGTACAAATACCTCAGTACATGTTTTATTGTATATGCTAAAAATATATTTTGACGTTTTTTATAAATGTAGATATTTTTGTTAGTCATTACGGTTGATGCTGCCTATCTGAAAATGAAGAAGCTGGCTCGCTAGTGCTTTCGGAAGTACAGGCAATGGCGTTGTAGCGAGTTCGTGGGAGGCGCGGCCAGCGTTTGAGAGCACGCTCTAATGTCATGGCAAAAAGGAAAACAAGATGAGTGAGTTACCCGATATTTTGATACCTGACGCATTTATTGGCGGAGAGTGGTGCGGTGCTGACAAGCGCTTTGCGGTCACTAATCCGGCAAATGGTGAGCTATTAGCAGAAGTCCCTGACCTGGATGCTGATGGTGCACTGGCAGCAGTTGCCGCAGCAGAGGCAGCAGGGCATGGCTGGAAAAAGCGTACTGCGAAAGAGCGTGCAACGCTGTTGCGCGCCTGGTTCGACGCCATCATGGCGCACCAGGAAGACCTGGCTCGGCTAATGACGTTGGAGCAGGGCAAACCACTGGCAGAATCCCGTGGTGAAGTGGCGTATGGCGCGTCATTTGTCGAGTTTTATGCCGAAGAGTCCAAGCGCATGGCCGGTGAAACCTTGCCGGGCCATGGTGTTGATAAGCGCATTCTGGTGTTTCGCGAACCCATTGGCGTTGTGGCCGCCGTTACGCCCTGGAACTTCCCGTTGGCAATGATCACCCGTAAGTGTGCCCCCGCTTTAGCGGCAGGCTGTACGGTGGTTATTAAACCTGCAGAAGCAACGCCACTCACGGCGTTGGCGGTGGCGCGCTTGGCTGAGCTTGCTGGCCTGCCTGCTGGGGTGATCAATGTGGTCACGGCTAGCCAGCCTGCACCCATTGGCGAGGTGTTAACCACCGATCCGCGCGTGCGTAAGTTCTCTTTCACAGGCTCCACACCGGTGGGTAAAAAGTTGCTCGCTCAGTGTGCCGGTACGGTCAAAAAAGTATCGTTGGAGTTAGGCGGTAACGCCCCTTTCATCGTGTTTGATGACGCCGACCTAGACGCCGCCGTTGAAGGGGCTGTTGCCTCCAAGTATCGCAACTCTGGCCAGACCTGTGTGTGTACCAACCGTTTCTTGGTGCAAAGCGGCGTTTACGAGGCATTTGTTGAGAAGTTTGCCAAGCGGGTGGCTGAACTGAACGTAGGCAATGGGCTGGATGATGGCGTTATGCAAGGCCCGTTGATCAATCAGGCTGCGGTCGAAAAGGTCGAGTCCCACATTGGCGATGCGTTGGAAAAGGGTGGGCGTTTGGTCTGTGGCGGCAAGCCGCACACGTTGGGCGGCACTTTCTTCGAACCGACGATTATTGCTGATGTGACCGACAGCATGCGGGTTGCCCGTGAAGAGACGTTTGGTCCCTTGGCGCCTGTGTTCCGTTTCGAGACCGACGAAGAAGCCATTGCCATGGCGAATGCGACTGAGTTCGGGTTGGCAGCTTACTTCTATGCCCGTGACTACCGCAGAATTTGGCACGTCATGGAAGGGCTGGAGTACGGAATGGTTGCGGTTAACGAGGGCATTCTGTCTACCGAGCTAGCGCCCTTTGGTGGGGTGAAAGAGTCTGGGCTGGGCCGTGAAGGCTCACGTCATGGGCTTGATGAGTTTACTGAGTTGAAATACGTCTGTGTTGGCGGCCTATAAGCGATTTTCACTAATTAACTGAGGAATGCAGTAAATGAAGATGAGCAATGCACAGCTGAATGAGCTTAAACAGAAATATGTCGCTAATGGTGCCGCCAGCCCTGCAACGCAATTTGCGGACCGTGCTGAAAACGCGATTATCTGGGATGCGGATGGTAACCGTATTATTGATTTCGCGGGTGGTATTGGCGTGCTTAATATCGGCCATTGCCATCCCAAAGTCGTCGAAGCGGTTAGGGAGCAGTTGGGCCGGGTGATGCACACTTGCCAGACTGTTATTCCTTACGAAGGCTACGTGAAAGTCGCTGAAAAACTCAGTCAGCTCACGCCTGTGCGCGGCCATGGCAAAGTCATGCTGGTTAACTCCGGGGCTGAAGCGCTAGAGAATGCCGTTAAGATTGCGCGTGCCGCCACCGGCAAGAATAACGTGATCTGCTTCGATGGCGGCTACCATGGCCGTACCTTTATGACCATGGCAATGAACGGCAAAGTGGTGCCTTACTCGGCTGATTTCGGCAGCATGCCTGGGAATGTTTTCCGTGCGCCTTACCCCGTTCCGTTCCACGGGGTAAGCGAAGAAGACGCCATCCGCGGTCTTAAAATGACGCTGAAGACCGATGCCAACCCAAGAGATACCGCGGCTATCGTGATCGAGCCTGTGTTGGGTGAAGGCGGGTTCTATCCTGCCCCGGCCAGTTTCCTTAAAGCGGTGCGTGAAATTTGCGACGAGCACGGCATGCTGATGATCGTCGATGAAGTTCAGTCTGGCTTTGGTCGTACCGGCAAGTTGTTTGCCATTGAGCACAGTGGTGTTGAGCCTGACCTTATGACCATGGCCAAGAGCATGGCTGGTGGCATGCCGATTTCAGCCGTCGTGGGAACGGCTGAGCATATGGATGCGTGTGGCCCTAACTCGCTGGGTGGCACCTACTCAGGCAGTCCGGTTTCTTGTGCTGCCGTTTTAGCGGTGCTTGAAGTATTCGAAGAAGAAAAAATTCTTGAGAAGAGCCAAGCCTTAGGAGAAGTGCTGGGGCAGCGCTTTACCCAGTGGCAGCAACGCTTTGCCTGTGTCGAAAACGTGCGTCACTTAGGTTCGATGGCGGCATTGGATATCGTTGCAGCTGATCAAACGCCCGACCCAGAACTCGCAGCGGCCATGTGCAAACGTGCCCGGGAGAAAGGGCTTATCCTGCTGTCGTGTGGGCTTTACGGCAATACGATCCGCTTCTTGATGCCGGTCACTATTGAAGACAGCATCCTTGAAGAAGGTTTGACGATTGTTGAAGAATTGCTCGAAGAGCTTACAGCGTAATATCTAGCGTCTCATTGGTTAGTTAAGCGCCAATAGAAGCGTTTGTAGAGAGCGCTGATAAGAGTATTGATATAGAGAGTGTTGATAGGAGCCGATGCAGCTAGTCTGCATCGGCTTTTTTTATTGCTTGTTGCCGTTGTTATTGAGTGCCAGGGCAGAACACGTTCAAACAGCTGTTACAAGGTGTGCTATTATTTTGACCCACTTTGCAAAATGCATACTCATGAATTCATCTTTCTTCCCAGACGAAAAGGCGGATGCCAAGGAAAACTTGGGTATTCGTGCTTACAAGCTACTTAAGATAGATATTATTAAAGGCATTTTTCAGCCTGACGAAAAATTGCGCATGAGTGTGCTTAAAGCGCGCTATGACCTGGGTATTGGTCCTCTGCGAGAAGCACTTTCCCAGCTTGTTGCTGAGCATCTAGTGGTGGCTATTAGCCAGCGTGGCTATCGTGTGGCACCCATGTCGCTCGCTGAGCTTAACGATATATACGATGCCCGGGCGCAGGTTGAAGCGATGATGTTGGGGCTTGCGATAGAGCGTGGCGATGATGCCTGGGAAGCTAATATCTTGGCAAAGTCTTATCAATTAGCAAAGCTGACGGAAATGAGCTCGGCAGAAGGGCTGTTAGATATTTGGGATAGACGACATAGTGATTTTCACACCGCGATGGTCGTTGGTTGTAACTCTCCGCATTTGATGAAAGTGCGCGCTGGGCTGTTTGATAAAGTTCAGCGCTACCGCTTTTTGTGGCTTAAGGAAACTGTGTTTTCTGCTCAAGCCCTTGAAGTAAAGCGCCAAGAGCATGCCGCTTTAGTAGACGCCACCCTTGAGCGCCGGAAGGATGAAGCAGTGGCATTGATGCACGAACACTTGATGTCTCCTGTGCCGATTATTGCACAGGTGATGCGCCAACAAAGTGTGGCGTAAGGCAAGGTAAAAGAATGAATCGGAGAAAGAATAAAAGACAAGGCCCTAATCATTAGGGCCTTTTTAGTTTGGTTTCTGTTGATAGTCGTTTGATACGCTTGTTTAGAACAGTAGGTTGGGCAACCACAGCGCAATACTTGGGAATAGTACGATAAGTGCTAAACCCACTATTTGTAGAGCAACATACGGCAGTGCTGAGCGATAGATATCGACGATAGTAATGGACTTTGGTGCGACTGATCGCATATAGAACAGGTTATACCCGAAGGGTGGTGTCAGATAAGCGGACTGCATACTTATAATAAACAGCACCGCAAACCAGGTAGTATCGAACCCTAAGTCACGTACGATTGGCACATAAAGCGGAATCGTGATGAACAGGATCGCAAAGTCATCGAGAAACATGCCCAGTGCAAAAAAGCTAATCAGCATGATGATGATGACGGTATAGGGCGACAGCGAGAAGTCATTAATAAAATCACTGACGATCATACCGGCGCCTAAGCCCATATAGATACGGCTAAAGAATACCGCGGCAATGGCAATCCAGAGCAACATACCGGTTATTTTGGCCGTGCTGAGCATCGCGTAGCGCAGCAGGCTCCAGTTAAGCCGACCTCTCAGCGCTGCAATAAGCATGGCACCGCCAGCCCCGACTGCAGAGGCTTCGGAAGGCGAGGTCACCCCTCCGATAATGCAGCCCAATACGGCAGTGACCAAAAGGCCAGGGGCAATAACGTGGCGCAAAGACATCAGCTTTTCTTTGGCACTAAAGCGTTCTTCTACTGGCGCAGCGGGACCTAGAGAAGGGTTTATACGGCAGCGTATCAATATATAGGCCATATAAATACCGGCAAGCATTAGGCCAGGCACTAAGCCAGCAGCAAATAGCTTTCCTACCGATTCACGGGCCAGAAACGCATAAACAATCATTAAGATGCTAGGTGGGATGAGAAAACCTAATGCCCCACCAGCCATGATAGTGCCGGTGACTAGCCGCTTGTGATAGCCCCGCTTGAGCATTGCCGGTAATGCAATGATCCCTAGGCTGACGGTAGCTGCCCCTGAGACTCCCGCCATGGCAGCGATAAGGGCGCAGATCAAAATGGTGCCAATTCCAAGCCCGCCAGGAAGGCTGCCCATCAGCTTATGCATCATCTCGAAAAGATCATCGGTAATACCGGAACGTTCCAGTACCAATCCCATAAAGATGAAGAGCGGGAGGGCCACCAGGAGAAAGTTATCCATGGTGCTGTATGCCGACGATAGCAAGAAGTCCAAGCCACCAGGGCCAAACATCATGTAGGCACTTCCCATGCCCGATATCATCAACGCCCACGCTAGCGGAGCGCCTATTGCCATTAGGACGATCATGGAGAGAAACATGATCGCCGTAATTATCATGGGGTCTAAATTTAACATAGGGATACCCTTTGCATGGCATATCCACAAGGACGTGCCGGGGTGTGTCTCTTATTTTTCACGGTAAAACCACGTTGAAATAGAGCGAGGGTTAAGCAGCACTCTGTTTAAACAGAGTCGGGCTGTATTTAGTCAGCGTCGCTAATGTCGTCTCGCGGATCATCATAGGGAATGCCAAGTAAACGCACGATGGCCCTCACTAGCTCTGCTACGCTCTGCAGAATTAGCAATCCAACGGCAATTGGAATGGTCGCTTTTATCGGCCAAAGCGCTGGACGCCAAATGCTTCGGTTGGAATACTCACCAATTAGCCAGGAGCGGTGGGCAAATTCCACGGCCATGGTGAAAAATACGCTCAGCACCAAGATACCCAGTGAGAACACAATCACGTCACACAACGCCTGCATGCGGAAGGGCAGCAGGCGATAGATGACATCACTGCGCACGTGGCTTTGGTGGCGTAAGGTATAGCTGCCAGCCAGGATACTCAGCGCACCGAAGAACATCGTCGCTAGTTCGTGCCCCCACACAGTGGGGGCATTGAGTACATAGCGAGCGACTACTTCATAGAGCAGTACACCGATAATACCTAGCGTCAGCCAAGCGGTGACTCGTCCGACCCAGTCGGAAAGCCCATCCTGAAAGCGTAGATATCGGTTGATCTTACTCACTCAATCTTCCTTGCGCTTTGGCGTTGTTAATCAAGATTTCAACGGCTTGGGCATTTCGCTCAGAGCGTGCCGCCTCTTCTTCCCAAATCGGCAAAGATGCTTCGGCTAAGCGTTTTGAATCTTCTGCTGGCAGGGTGGCGAATTCAAACAGCTCACCTTCATCGATGATGCGTTGGTTGCCTTCTTCCAGCCAGTTGTGAACGTCTTCCAGGTACTGAGCCAGCTCATCTACCAAAATTTGCTGCTGCTCTTCGCTCATCCGTTCCCAGGTGCGAGGGTTGATGAACGCGTTTTCTGTCCAGCCTGGGTTGAGTAAGTTGATATCGGTGTAGTAGCCCGCCACTTCATTAATTCGTAGCTGTTCGTACTCAACAGGGCCACCGTAAATGGCACCGTCGATAACGCCAGTCGAAAGCGCGACGTAGAGTTCTTCACCTGGAATAAAGGCTGTTGGAATATCAAATTTTTCCAGCACCGTTGCAATGGAGCTGGTTGCGCGGATGCGCATGCTGGAAAGATCTTCCAGGCTGGAAACAGGCTCTCGGGTGACTAGACCATAATCGCTACCAAAGCCGCGGCCAATCAGCTTAACGCCTTGCTCTTCGTAAGCTTCTGCGATGAGCTCATCAAGACCTTGGTTGGCAAATATATCGTGTGCTTCTTCAGCGCTTACCCATGCTCCAGGTAGGCCCCCTTCGATCGTGCCGATACCCACCGTGCCAGGCCAGTAACTACCTACACCATGGCCGATATCAATGCTCCCACGGGCAACAGCTTCGACAAACTGGTCGCTGCTGACTAGCTCGCCGCCACGGAAAAATTGAATGTTGATAGTGCCATCACTCGCTTCACTTACCCGTTCCCGCAAATCAGCTGCAATCTGATCCACTTCGGTGCCATAAAACGTGTGCATGCGTAAACGAACGGTATCGGCATAGAGCGCTTGGCTAGCCATGATGGAAGCGGCGATGGACGTCGCTAGAGCGCATTTCACGGATGTTGAGAGCTTCATAAAACCTCTTTGTTGATAGCGTTTAGAGTTATAGAGGGCATCCATGCTTCAGTTTCGAAACCATGTTGCGCCCCCAGTTTAATCACACGCATGGTGCTCAGGCTATAAAAAATTTCTATAAAATCGTCTAACATCAACATTTTTACATTACGTTGACTGATGTCAAACCAAACCGAAACTGCGTCTATAAATTAATTTTTTATTAATTTTCATTGAGTTATTGTGTTTTTGAGCGATAGATTGCCGATCAGATGTATTAGATAAGCGTTGATAAACGGTGTAGCCAACAGATCGTCGAGTCTGTTAGTGGCCTAAACCTGCTTTGGAACAGAGCTTGGATACACGCAGAGCAGAAGAGTTGCGCCCCGCCGACAGTCAGAGCAATCAGCGAAAGATCTTTCCTTCTCATCAGGTTATTGCGTCCTAGTGCTGCTTTTTTTAATAAACGCGGCACCCGCTATCGTTAAGAATTGTTTAGTAGAGGTAGTGTGAGCAGTGGGGTCTTAACAATGAAAACGAATCAAGGATCTGATAATGAAATATCCACTAACCCTGTTAGCTGCCGCTGTTGCTGCCACCGTTACTACTACCAGCTATGCGGCGCCGTTGCTGAGCGACCAAGCATTGCTCGTTGATAGCCCAGAACACTTGAGTGCCAATGCCTGGGTAGAAATCTCGCAATCGGCTTTTGAAGGGAACGTGCGCGGTGTTCTGGAATTATTGGGCGAAGAAGCGGAGCTTTGCGCCATTATGAAAGCCGATGCCTACGGTCACGGCATTGCTAATTTAATGCCTTCCGTGATCGCGTTAGGTATTCCTTGTATTGGTGTGGCAAGTAACGAAGAAGCGCGGGTTGTTCGGGCGTCTGGTTTCGATGGGCGTTTAATGCGCGTGCGCAGTGCGACACCAGAAGAAGTGCGCGGTGCCTTCGATTACGGCATGGAAGAGCTATTCGGGGATATAACGGCCGCCCGCCAAGCATCCAGCGATGCAGCTGAGGCGGGGGTAACACTGCGCTATCATTTGGGTCTGAATGCTGGTGGTATGGGGCGCAATGGCATGGCGCTTGATAGTGAAGCAGGACGCCAGGAAGCGTTAGAGCTTCAAGACTTAGCGTCGTTAGAGCTGGTGGGCATCATGACCCACTTTGCTTTTGAGGACGAAGATTTTGTTCGCCAGGGGCTGGAAGCGTTTCACGAGCAAAGTGACTGGTTAATCGAGACGGCTAACCTGGATCGCGAGGCGCTAACGCTTCACGCCGCCAACTCATTTACCACCATGGAAGTGCCTGAAGCTCGCCTTGATATGGTACGCCCGGGTGGCTTGCTGTATGGCGATCTACCCCATTATGAGCAGTTCAAGCCGGTGATGTCGTTTCGCACGCGGGTAGCATCGGTCAACGATTACGCGCAAGGCAGTGGCGTTGGCTACGATAATGTCAGGGTGTTGGAGCGCGATAGCTTATTGGCGAATTTACCTGTTGGCTATTCTGACGGCTATCGGCGTGTTTTCAGTGACGCTGCCTTTGTACTGGTCAACGGTGAGCGAGTGCCGGTCATGGGAAGAGTGTCGATGAACACGACCATGGTCGACGTGACGGATGTCGAGGGAGTGGCAGCGGGTGATGAAGTGGTGCTTTACGGGCTCCAGGGTGACGAGCGAATTACCATTGGTGAACTTGAAGACCTCAATAGTGCGCTACTCGCCGACCTTTACACGGTATGGGGAAACTCCAACCCGAAGGTGTTGCGTCCAAGCGATAGCGATACAGGTACAGGTAGTGATAGCGAGTAATTATTGCCAATAAAGGTAGTAATGTACTGTGTTTGCTGACGAAGCCACCCCGCTCAACTGAGCGGGGTGGTTTCGTTTTGGGGGATGGTTATTGCGCTGAAAAGCGGGGGTGCGCGTTATAGGATCATGGCGGCTATCCAGCCAAAGGCAATCAGCGGGATATTATAGTGCAAGAAGGTCGGTACAACGCTGTCCCAGATATGGTCGTGCTGGCCGTCGGCATTGAGACCGGCGGTTGGACCAAGCGTTGAGTCGGAGGCCGGGGAGCCTGCATCGCCCAAGGCGGCTGCGGTGCCTACCAGCGCCACGGTGGCTAGCGGCGAAAAGCCAAAATTCAGCGCAAGGGGTACGTAAAGTGATGCGATGATTGGGATTGTTGAGAAGGAAGAGCCGATACCCATGGTAATGAAAAGGCCCACAAGCAGCATAATCAATGCCGCTAATCCCTTGTTATCACCAATTATCTCTGTAGAACTGCTGACCAGCGCTTCAACCTCGCCACTGGCCTGCATCACACTGGCGAAGCCCGCCGCGGTGATCATGATGAACCCAACCAAGGCCATCATACGCATGCCCTCGGTGAAGATACCGTCCTGTTCGTGCCAGCGGAAGACGCCGCTTAAAGAGAGCAGAGCAAAGCCAAAGATCCCACCCAGAACCATTGAGCCGGTGTAGAGCTGAACGGCCACGGTGCCAACCAGTGCTATTGCCAGTACCGCTTTTTGCCAACCTTTTAAATGCTGGGCCGCTTGTGCTGGGGTTTCATCACCCTTGGCCAGGTCTCGGTCTTGGTAGTTACGCCCTTTGCGATAGCTAAACAATACGGCTACGGCAAGGCCCAATGCCATGCCACCAATAGGAATCACCATTGCCATGGGGACCATCTGACGGGTGATCTCCAGTCCAAATTCGGCACCACTTTCATTGAGGTTGGTGAGCAAAATATCGTTCAGAAAGATAGCGCCAAACCCTACTGGTAACAGCATATAGGGGGCGGTAATGCCGAAGGTAATCACGCAGGCGACGAGACGGCGGTCGAGCTGGAGGTGATTCATTAGCTTCAGTAACGGCGGAACCAGCACAGGAATGAAAGCAATGTGTACCGGAATAAGGTTTTGAGAACTGACCGCCGCGGCCAGCAAGGCGGCCAGCAGGGTATAAGTCACCATGCGGCGACTGCTGCCAGAATCATCAACATGAAAACGCGCAATGGCGCGATTTGCCATTACTTCGGTGATGCCTGAGCGTGAGAGCGCGACGGCGAAAGCGCCCAGCACGGCATAGGCCAGGGCCACAGTAGCGCCGTTGCCAAGACCGTCGTTAAAGGCATCAAGGATGGCATTGATGGGCATGCCCGCGTAAAGCCCACCCACCAACGTTGCGACGATTAAGGCAAAGACAACGGAAACGCGAGCCAAGCTGAGGCTGACCATCACTAAAATGGCCAAAACGATAGCATTCATGGATAGCTACTCTTGTCGTTGGAATTGAATGCGAGAGTTTCCCGCCACCCCTCGTAGCGGGAAAACGAGTGTCATTTAACGTTGGCTTGGCAGGGTGCCAGGCCGAATAAGCGGGCTCAAAGCTCTGCTTGCCAACAGCTCGCTTGCGGCTTCAATGTCTGGCGCAAAGAAGCGGTCCTGTTCGTAGTGGGTGACATGTTCACGCAGCAACTGCTTGGCTTGTTCCAGCGGTGCAGTGGTGGTTAAGCCGTGACGCATATCCAGCCCCTGGCAGGCGCCGAGCCATTCAATGGCGAGAATGCCACGCACGTTATCGGCCATTTCCCATAAGCGTTTGCCAGCCGCTGGGGCCATGGAAACATGGTCTTCCTGATTGGCTGAAGTGGGCAGGCTATCCACACTGTGCGGGTGCGCTAGGGCTTTATTTTCACTGGCAAGCGCGGCTGCAGTTACCTGGGCGATCATAAACCCAGAGTTGACGCCGCCTTTCTCGACCAGGAAGGGCGGCAACTGGGACATATGTTTGTCCATCATCAGCGAGATGCGTCGTTCCGCCAGTGAGCCAATTTCGGCAATCGCCAAGGCTAAGTTATCAGCCGCCATGGCCACCGGCTCGGCATGGAAGTTGCCGCCGGAGATGATGTCGTCGGTATCTTCAAATACCAGGGGGTTGTCGGATACCGCGTTGATTTCTACGGCCAGTATGTCGGCAACATGGCGAATTTGGGTAAGCGCAGCGCCCATCACCTGCGGCTGGCAGCGCAAAGAGTAAGGGTCTTGCACTTTATCGCAGTTGGCGTGGGAGTTGCCGATGTCGCTGCTCTCGCCGAGTAAATGTCGGTAGGCCGCCGCCGCATCGATCTGGCCACGTTGGCCACGTACTTCATGAATGCGCGCATCGAACGGTGAGCGCGACCCTAGGGTGGCTTCAACTGTCAGTGAGCCGCAAACCGTGGCGGCAGCATAGAGGTCTTCGGCATCGAACAGACCGCGTAGCGCGTAAGCCGTTGACACCTGGGTGCCGTTGAGCAGCGCAAGACCCTCTTTGGGGGCCAGGGCAATCGGGCTAAGACCGGCGACTTTTAGCGCTTCTTCTGCACTGAGCCACTCGCCTTTGTAGCGTGCTTTGCCTTCACCAATCAGTACCACACTCATATGGGCCAGCGGCGCGAGATCACCTGATGCACCCACAGAACCTTTGAGCGGAATATGCGGATACACCTCGGCGTTAATCAATGCGATAAGGGCATCAAGCACTTCACGACGAATACCAGAAAAGCCGCGTGCCAGGCTGTTAACTTTAAGCACCATGATGAGCCTGACCAGGCTATCGTCCATCGCTGCGCCCACGCCGGTGGCATGGGAAAGTACCAGCGAGCGCTGCAGTGCTTCCAGGTCTTCATCGGCGATACGTGTTTGAGCAAGCAGCCCAAACCCGGTGTTAATACCGTAGACCGTGCGGTTTTCCTCGACTACCCGATTGACGCAATCGACGCTTTTTTGGATCGCCTCGTCGGCACTGCTAGGCAGGCTAACCGTGACGGGGGATTGAAAGACCTGGCGCGCCTGCGCCAGTGTCATTTTGCCGGGCTGAATATCGAGATGGGTCATTATGAGTGCTCCTTGTAGTTGTTGAATTAGCTCTTCAGCATCGGCAAATCGAGGCCGTTTTCACGGGCAGATTGTTTGGCAATGTCGTAGCCTGCATCGGCATGGCGCATAACGCCAGTGCCCGGGTCGTTGCGCAGCACGCGGCCAAGGCGTGCGTGGGCATCATCGGTGCCGTCGGCGACGATAACCACCCCAGAGTGTTGGGAATAGCCCATGCCGACACCACCACCGTGGTGTAGCGAGACCCAGGTCGCGCCACCGGCGGTGTTAAGCAGGGCATTCAGCAGCGGCCAGTCGGAGACCGCATCGGAGCCATCCATCATCGCCTCGGTCTCGCGGTTGGGGCTTGCCACGGAGCCGGAGTCCAGGTGGTCACGGCCAATCACGACGGGTGCTTTAAGCTCGCCGTTTTTGACCATCTCGTTGAAGGCTTGGCCAAGACGCGCACGATCTTTCAGGCCGACCCAGCAGATACGTGCCGGAAGGCCTTGGAAGCTGATGCGCTCGCGGGCCATATCCAGCCAGTTATGCAGGTGCGGGTCGTCAGGGATCAGCTCTTTGACTTTCTGGTCGGTTTTGTAAATGTCTTCCGGGTCGCCTGAAAGCGCGGCCCAGCGGAAGGGGCCAATTCCCTGGCAGAATAAGGGGCGGATATAGGCGGGTACAAAACCAGGGAAGTCGAAGGCATTTTCAACACCTTCTTCTTGAGCCATTTGGCGAATATTGTTGCCGTAGTCGAAAGTGGGTACGCCCATCTTCTGGAAGTCGAGCATGGCTTGTACATGCACGGCCATCGACTGCTTGGCCGCTTTGACGGTGGCTTGTGGTTCGGATTTACCACGTGCCACGTACTCTTCCCAGGTCCAGCCTGCAGGCAGGTAGCCGTGTAGCGGGTCGTGGGCACTGGTTTGGTCAGTCACCATGTCGGGCTTAACGCCACGCTTGACCAGTTCGGGTAATACATCCGCGGCATTCGCACACAGGCCAATCGAGACGGCTTTGCCTTCGGCAGTGTAGCGTTCGATACGCGCTAACGCATCGTCGAGATCGTCTGCTTGTTCATCTAAATAGCGCGTGCGCAGGCGGAAGTCGATGCTGGTTTGCTGACACTCGATATTCAGCGAGCAGGCGCCGGCCAGAGTAGCGGCGAGCGGTTGAGCACCGCCCATGCCACCCAGACCCGCAGTGAGAACCCAGCGGCCTGTCAGGTTGCCGTCGAAGTGTTGGCGGCCCGCTTCCACAAAGGTTTCGTAGGTGCCTTGGACAATGCCTTGAGAGCCGATGTAAATCCATGAGCCTGCGGTCATCTGGCCGTACATCATTAGGCCTTTACGATCCAACTCGTTGAAGTGTTCCCAGTTAGCCCAGGCAGGAACCAGGTTGGAGTTGGCAATAAGTACCCGCGGGGCGTCTTTATGGGTTTCAAATACGCCTACCGGCTTGCCGGATTGCACCAACAAGGTTTGCGTGTCTTCTAGGCGCTGCAGGGTCTCAACGATTTTGTCATAGCACTCCCAATCACGCGCAGCGCGGCCAATGCCGCCGTACACCACCAAGTCCTCGGGGCGTTCAGCCACGTCAGGGTGGAGGTTGTTCATTAGCATGCGCAGCGGTGCTTCAGTCAGCCAGCTTTTGCAGCTGAGTTGGCTACCGGTGGGAGCAGCAATCTTACGGGAAGCGTCGTGACGTTTATCGTTTGGTAACATGATTTGGTTCCTCTGATTTGGCGGTTTTTTGTTAGTTGATTCGTTAATGCAAGGCGCTAGGTGTCGAGCGCTAACTGAAAGACAATCCGTGCTGCCGCGCGGGCCGTACGGCTATCGATATCGTGATCGGGGTTTAGCTCGGCTAGATCAGCTAAGCGGAGCTTGCCGCTGTCGCGAATGGCCTCAAGCAGTGGTTCAATCAGTGCGAGTGAGACGCCGCGAGCGGCGGGAGCACTGACCCCAGGGGCTTCCCCAGCGGGCAGTACATCCAGATCGATGGTCAGATAGAGGTGATCGCAACGCACCATGAAGCGCTCCAGGTCGCGCCGAATGCACTCAAGGTGGGCCGGTTGAAACTCCCGGTCTTCACGAACCATGACGCCGAGTTCTGCTGCGCGACTAAACAGCGCGCGCGTGTTTGCAGCGCGGCTTAAGCCTAAGCAGGCGTAGCGAAACGGCCAGCCGCGCTTGGCGCATTCATCAGCAATTTGCGTAAAGGGGGTGCCCGAAGAGCGCACATGGGAGGGATCGCGCAGATCGAAGTGGGCATCAAAATTGATAATGCCGATGCGTGGTGCTTTTTCACCGTTATCAGCGAGATGCTGGGCAAGCCCCAGCCAACTGCCGTAGGCCACCTCATGGCCGCCACCTAGCACAACGGGAAAGTGTTCAGCCTTAATTAACGCTGCTAATCGATCGGCCAGGGCTTGTTGGGCGGTTTCTAGGGCATCGCCTTCGCAGCGTACATTTCCCGCATCATAGGCCGGGCCTGTGCGGTGCCACGCCAGCGGTGCCAGCGCTTTACGCAGCGCCGAAGGGCCTTGCGCGGCACCGGTACGTCCTTGGTTTCTGGCTACACCTGCATCGCTTTCAAAACCTAATAAAGCACAGCCCGGCGCTGCCGTTGGGCTGAGCGGTTGGATCTTTTGATGCCAACGCTCACTGTTGGGCTCAGGGTCTGTTCGGCCCGTCCAGAGTGACATGTCGAGTTCAGTGGCAGTGGCTTTACTGTTAATGGCCATGGGTAAGCACCCCCTGGAACATGCGCTGACGAAGGCGGCCTGGTTGTACGGCGTAAGCGAGCTCGGCGGGTGCATCGATATCCCATACACAGAGGTCGGCTTCTGCACCTTCGTGGATGCGCCCTTTGCCCGATAGGCCTAGCGCAGTTGCCCCATGAGAGGTCATGCCCGCCAGTGCCTCTTGGGGAGTCAGGCGGAACAGCGTGCAGGCTAGGTTGAGCATTAGCGTGGGCATAAACAGTGGGGAACTGCCGGGATTGGCGTCGGTTGCCACCGCCATCGGGACGCCCGCGGTGCGCAGCGCCGCAATCGGCGGTTGTTGCGTTTCCCGAAGGGTGTGGAAGGCACCGGGCAGGATTACTGCCACACTACCGGCCTCACACATGGCAGCGATGCCAGTGTCATCCAGGTACTCAATGTGGTCAGCAGATAGGGCTCCGTGGCGCGCGGCCATGGCCGTTCCGCCCAGGTTAGAGAGCTGTTCGGCGTGGGCCTTGATGGGTAGGCCGTGGGCCTCGGCGGCTGCAAACACTCGCTCGCACTGTTCCACCGAGAAAGCGATTTTTTCGCAGAACACATCAACGGCATCAGCCAGGCCTTCAGCCACTGCTGCGGGGATCATTTCCTGGCAGACAAGATCGATATAGCCGTCGCTGTCATCTTTGTATTCTGGGGGGAGGGCATGGGCGCCCAACAGCGTCGTGACGACGTTGACTGGCAGCATCTTGCCGAGACGGCGCGCGACACGCAGCATCTTGAGTTCATCTTTGACAGTAAGCCCGTAGCCAGACTTAATCTCCACGGTGGTAATGCCGTCGGCAATCAGTGCTTCAAGGCGCGGTTTAGCGAGCCTTAGCAGCTCATCTTCACTAGCCTCACGCGTGGCACGAACGGTACTGAGAATGCCGCCACCGCGTTTAGCAATCTCTTCATAGCTAGCCCCTTCAAGCCGCGCTTCAAACTCTTCAGCCCGAGAACCGCCAAATACAAGGTGGGTGTGGCAATCCACAAGACCAGGGGTCATCACACCGCCACTGCCCATCTCTGTGCAGTTATTGGCGAGTTGCTCGTCGAACTCACTCATGGGCGACAAGGTGATGATGTGTGCCCCTTCGGTAATAACGGCCATGCGGTCGGGCAATGTCCGCAAGCCATCGAAGACGCTGATATCGCGCCAGAGGCGACGATCCGTTGCATTCGGCATGAGGAGCTCCTTTCAAAGGCGATGTGCAAAAATTTATTTTCAAATCTTAATGTATATACAATTAAGGTCAATATGAGCCGATTCGTCAAGCTGCTTGTTACAAAATAGAGGGAAGGGTGAAATGCATGAAAAGATGAGGTTTTGTTGTTTTTGGTATTTTAAACAGTTTGTTATGTGTTTTTTGATGTTAATGAAGACTGTTTTTAGTCTGATTCATTAGACTAATGTCTATTTATATTGGCTGGTGGTGCTCTTCAATTGGTGTGTATATGTATATACATTAAGTGTTGAAGATACGTGGAAGGCTCTCTAAACGCTGTTACATAACAAGAGGCATGCTCATGCTCCCTCCCAATACTACAACCCGTCAGCGGCCCAGCGCCGCGCTGATCCTCAAACTGTTTTTGCCAAGTGCGCTGGGGATTTTGATTTTCTTCGTGCCTGTCGAAATTGGCGGTCGCAGCACTATATTGCTCGATCATATGGTGACCGGTGCCCGGAGCTGGCTAGGAGATGCAAGTGGCTTCTATGCGCTGGCGCTGATTGCCGCTGGGGCTGCGTACCCGTTGATTCGAGGCTACTGGAATCGAAACGTTACCGAGCGCATTTTTACCGCACTAAAATTGCTTGGGGTAATGGCTGCTCTGATGGCGCTGACTGGCTGGGGGCCTGCCTTTCTGCATGAACCCGATATGCTGCCTTTCCTGTTTGAAAAGCTGGTGATTCCCGTTGGTTTGATTGTTCCTATTGGCGCGATTTTCCTGGCCTTGTTGATCAGCTATGGGTTGCTTGAGCTTATTGGCGTGCTGGTTCAACCCGTAATGCGGCCCATTTGGCGAACGCCAGGTCGCTCGGCAATCGATGCGGTCGCTTCATTCGTGGGCAGTTACTCTATCGGATTATTGATTACCAACCGGGTGTATCAGGCGGGGCAATATTCCGCGCGAGAAGCGGCCATTATCGCCACGGGTTTTTCGACTGTCTCGGCGACGTTCATGATTATTGTGGCGCGCACGCTGGATTTAATGGCGGTGTGGAACGCCTATTTTTGGCTAACGTTAGTGATCACGTTTATCGTCACGGCGGTCACCGTTCGTTTGCCGCCCTTATCGCGTATGGATGACAGCGCTGACGATGGTGAACCGACCGCGGTGCCAGGAAAACGCTTGCTAACGGCATGGCAGACCGGGTTGGAAGTGGCCGCCCGAGCGCCCGCGTTGCATAAAAGTGTCGCGATCAACTTTAAAGAAGGGCTAGTGATGGCGATTAGCATCCTACCTTCGATCATGTCGGTGGGCTTGCTAGGCTTGCTTGCGGCTAAATACACGCCGCTATTTGAGTGGCTGGGTTGGCTGTTTTACCCCTTTGTGGCCGTGTGGGGCATTGCTGATGCGGCTGCGCTTGCCCAGGCATCCGCTGCTGGCCTTGCCGAAATGTTTTTACCGGCACTGTTAATGGCAGAAGCGGACTTTGTCGCGCGTTTTGCTGCAGGCGTTGTATCAGTATCCGCTGTGCTGTTCTTCTCAGCCTCAATTCCTTGCATTCTTTCTACGAGCATTCCGCTTTCTGTAGGGCGCATGGTGGTGGTGTGGTTTATTCGCGTTGCATTAAGCTTGATGCTCGCCGTACCCACCGGGTATTTGGTACAAGCGCTTATTAGCTAGGTTTTTACCAGATAGGTCTTTACCAGCTAAGTTTTTACCATCTAAGTCTTTATGACGCTTGGCGATGCACCGAGGAGCGCAGCTTGTAGCGGTCGCCTGGATGCAGTAAACGGGCATAGCTGATGAGCTGCTCGCCTGACCACGTGCGTCGTACCATACTCAGGCAGGGGGTGGCGGTATCAATAGCAAGCCAGTCGGCAGTTTGCTGGTCGACAAGCACAGCTTCAACAGTGTGCTCTACGTCAGTAATCGGGCAGGCCGCTACCAATACTTCATTGGGTGTGTGCAGTGAGAAGTCGCTGGTTAAGTAGTTGGGTACCCAGCGAGGGTTAACATAACGGTTTTCAAGCTGAATAGGCGTGTCGTCTTCCAAATGCACCAGCAGCGTTTGAAACACGCGGCTACCCAAGCGAACGCCTAGCCGCAAAGCGACTTCGTCATCCGCTTCAATGGCTTCACATACCAGTACGTGATTACTGTAATGGTGCCCCCTGAAGCGCACTTCATCGGCAATGTTGTAGACCTCGACCAGCGACGACTCTGCCTTGCGATCTGTCACGAAGGTACCTAACCCAGGCTGGCGTGTAAGGTAGCCTTTTTGGACGAGATCACGAATCGCTTTATTAGCCGTCATTCGGCTTACCCCAAAATCTCGGGCAAGCTGCTCTTCGGGAGGGATCTGGTGGTGTGCTTGCCAGGCACCGCCCTGGATTTTTTCTAACAGGTGCTGCTGTATTTGCAGATAAAGTGGAGGAGCGCTGGTCATGAAGTGCCTTTCAAATGAATCTAATGTCTAACCATCTCCAGTGTACCTTGTGCAAAGGCCCAGGGCATCCTGTTGCTGGTTGGGCGTGTATTATGTACGAGGATTCATTGGCGTTGCCTGATTCGCTTAGTAATCGTCAGCATCGATAAGAAAGCGCTTATTTTAGGAGTTATTTTGCGCCTTAACTATTCTGGATCACTGCCAGAGCGCGTTGGTTTTTTATTATTACCGCGCTTTTCAATGATGGCATTTTTTTCTGCGGTAGAGCCGTTACGAATAGCCAATCGGATCAGCGGCCAAACGCTGTTTGAGTGGACGCTATTTAGTCGTGATGGTGAGCCTGTCACCGCAAGCAATGGTATGACGCTATTAGTCGATCAGTCGATGGGCGAGGGTCTCGACCTGCCATCGTTGGCGGTGTGTAGCGGCTTTGAGCCTGAAGATCATTTAAGCCGAGCGCTCATTTCATGGCTGCATCGGCTTGATCAAGCCGGATGTGCCCTGGGGGGGTTGGACACCGGAGGCTTTATATTAGCCGCCGCTCAGTTATTGAAGGGAGAGCGAATCACCTTGCACTGGGAGAGCTTGCCGGTATTCCGTGAGCGTTTTCCAACGATTGAAACAACCGACGAGTTATTTGAGATCGGGGAGCGACGTTTTTCCTGTGCGGGGGGAGCCGCAGCCATGGACATGGCCTTAGCAGTGATCGCCAGGCGTCACGGAACCAAGCTGGCGGTTGATGTTTCCGAGCAGCTTATTCACGAGCGTTTACGTAGCCGTAGCGATCAGCAGCGAATGTCGCTAGCTCAGCGTTTAGGCACCCACAATCGGCGTTTGGTCGAGGCCGTTGCACTGATGGAGAGGCATCTAGAAGAGCCTCTTCCATTGGCTGATATTGCCCACCGGAGTGGTGTGTCATCTCGCCAGTTACAGCGGCTTTTTGAACAGCACTTGAATGTATCTCCTCGCCAGTGGTATCAGCAACTCCGCTTACGCCGTGCCCAGCGGTTGTTGACGGAGACCGATATGAGCGTACTTGCCATCGGTGTGGCCTGCGGCTTTACTTCTAGTTCGAGCTTTGCCCGTGCGTTCCGTGCACACTTTGGCCGCTCACCGATTGAAGCGCGCCAACAAGCAGATAGTTGAGTGTTCTCGGAGCGGCTGTCGCTTTGTGTTTAAGTAATGTCGCTTTGTGTCGTTTCTGCTGCGGCTTAGCAGGCAAACTGATGTCGTATATCGATAAAAGAGGACATTACAATGAAGAACGCACACGGTGGTTTAAAGAGTATTTACACGCTTGGCGCCGCAGGACTGGCAGCGCTTGCGATTGCTGGTCCTGCCGCCGCTGAACTTGACGAAGTAAGTTTGGGCGTCCCCCCTTGGCCAGGTGTCACCGTGAAATCTGAAGTGGCAGCGCAACTGATGGAAGCGATGGGCTATCAAACAAGTCAGCGTGATTTGGCCGTAAGCGTTATTCTTGAGGGGCTAGCGCGTAACGATGTGGATGTTTATCTAGGGGGCTGGTACCCGGTGCAAACCGATATGGTTGAGCCACTGGTTGCTGATAATAAAATTGAAAAGCTGGTCTCCAATATCCAGGGGGCGAACTCTGGCCTGGTGGTTCCTCAGTACGTTTACGATGCCGGTGTGACATCGGTGGCCGACCTGGACGCCTACCGTGACCGTTTCGACGGTGATATTCAGGGCATCGAGGCGGGCACCGGGATTAACACGGCCATTCTGGCGGCTATTGATAATGACATTGCAGGCTTAGGAGACTGGCGTCTGCGTGAAAGCTCCACCGCCGCTATGTTGGCGCAGGCAGAGCAAAAGATGGCGGATGAAGAGTGGGTGACCTTTGTTGGTTGGGAGCCCCACTGGATGAACGTCAGTTTCGACATAGCTTATCTGGATGATGCCGATGAGGCGGGCATTGCCCAAATTGAGAGCACTGTTTGGACTATCGTTCCGGCCAATATGGCTGAAGATGATCCCCAGCTGCATCGTTTTCTTTCACAGTATGTAGTGGATATTGAGGATCAAAACGCGTGGGTGCATGACTACAGCTATGAGGATCGTCCCGCCAACGAGGTAGCGTCTGAATGGATTAGCGCTAATTTAGACACGGTAGAGACATGGCTGGATGGCGTGACGACTAAAGATGGGCAGCCAGCGATACAGGCGGTACGTTCGACTTACCAGTAACCAATATTTCGTGTTAACCGTTTGTTAAGCGCTTGGCAAAAATCTTGCCAAGCGCTTTGCATTTCAGGCAGGTTCGCGTGGGCATGTAATGCCGCATGAACCATGTTTTTTGCACAGCGATAGCCTACCGGCATACCGTTGTTCCTCCAGTCCGCAATGGCTTTTTCGAGCGGTGCGGTCAAAGGGTCGTGCTCAACTGAAAGAACCTCAATCTGCGTTTCCGGTGGAAGTGTATCGAAGTGGTTCCCAATCCATGGGCAGTAGGCAATGAGCGACAAAACATCGTGTCGGCTAAGTAACGGCGCATCGGCTCCCAGCGTCTGCTGATTTAGTTTGCCGACCGGCGGATAGATAAGTCCTAGGGGCACGCAACGGTGCAGTAAGGGCGCTAAATCTATGGCTATGCGACCGCCAGCGCTGTCACCTACTACTGCGATGGGCTTTATAACCTCAGCGACCTTGAGGCAGTCTTCTAGCATGTTGTGGTAGCCCGCCTCCGGCGCTAAGCGATAGCTGACACTGATAACGTGGCGCTTTAGCTGCTCTGCAAGGCTTGCTGCAACGCCATGATGGCTGTCGATAGACCCCAGGGTAAATCCCCCCCCGTGAATGTATAGCACTTGGCCAGACTCAGCGGATGCAGGGATAAAGTGTCGGAGGGCTACGCTTTCCCAGGTTTCGTCAGTGATTGTCATGCCTGACGGATTAGGCGGCGCAAACGTTTGACATAATTGATCGTAGCGCTGTCGTGCTACTGCAGGAGAGCCATTTTCGATATCTTTTAAGCCCGCATCGAAGCGGGTTATAAAAGCGTTAATGTCCATTAGCGGCTCCACCAGTCAGTCGTTACTGCGTTGGTTTGATGCTGTCTCTCACTGACAATCAGGCGCTGCCGTTAAGCACGCCTGATGTCATCGGGATGGTTAGATCAGCGTCTTTTGCGTCGTCCATCGAGCGTCTCGCGGAATAGCGAAAGTAGTACACCTGCGGTCATCACGAGTACAACAACACTTAGCGGTAAGGCAGCAGCAATAAGCGCTGTTTGCAGTGCGTTCAGGCCTCCGGCAACCAACAACACTGCCGCCACCAAACCAATCACCACGCCCCAGAACACTCGGAAGCGTTTAGGCGGTTCATTGTCACCTAATGATAAAATGGTGGTCAGCACTAACGTGCCGGAGTCTGAAGAGGTGACAAACCAGCTCATTAGCAGAAATACCATCATGGCGGAGAGTATCCAGCCAAACGTGCCGCTGCCGACAATGCCATCAGCCGTGGCAAACAGTGCTGAGGGTAGGTTCCAAGCGTTAACCAGCTCAATAATACCGGCGCTACCTGGGCCATTCGTTGCATATAACTCCTGATACATGGCGTTGCCGCCAAAGATGATCAGCCAAACAAAAATGATCAGGGTAGGTACTAACAGAACGCCCAATACAAACTCGCGTAACGTACGTCCTTTAGAAATTCGGGCGATGAAAAGACCGACAAAGGGAGCCCAGGCTAGCCACCAGCCCCAGTAGAAGATTGTCCAACCCTGTTGCCAAGCGGCGGTTCCTTCCTCATCAGCGTACCAAAGTCCCATGGGAATAAAATTGATAGCGTAGTCGAGCATGGTTTCGCCGAACGCCATGATGAGCCACAGCGTGGGGCCTGCAATTAGGAAAATGCTCACGACCACTAGGGACACCCAGATATTCATCTCGGAGATAAGACGAATACCGCCGCGTACGCCGGATACGGCTGAGAGTATTGAGATAACTGAAATACCCGCGATAAGTATTAACTGGGTATTTAGTCCTGGGTCGACACCTATTAGCCGTTCTAAGCCAACGGCCATTTGGCTAACCCCAAGCCCTAGCGAAGTAGCGACGCCAAAGACGCAGCCGAGCACCCCAAGGATATCAAACAGGTGGCCGATAGGGCCGAAGATGCGTTCGCCTATAAAGGGGTAAAGCGCCGAGCGCAGTGCTAGCGGCAACCCTTTTCGATAAGCAAAATACGCCAGCGACATACCGACAATCACATAGATGGCCCAGCCGTGAAGGCCCCAGTGAAAAACGGTAACGCGTAACGCATCGATAGCGCGCTCGTGACCGATGGCGGCGGCACCGGCCATATCGGCATGGGGGTTGTTGGGGTAGCCAAACGCACCGGTATCGTCAAGATAAAAGATTGGCTCAGCGACGCCAAAAAACAGGATGCCAATGCCGATACCTGCTGAGAAGAGCATCGAGAACCACGCAAAGTTACTGAACTCTGGGCGGCTGTCGTCAGCGCCAAGTCTTACGCTTCCATAGCGACTGAAGACAATGAAGGCGCAGACCGCTAGTAGCAGCATCACGGTAATCAGGTAATAACCGCTAAACGTGCTCTCAATCCAGGCGCGTGTTGCTCCGAACACGCTGCCAGCTGTATCTGAGCCAAGCCCGGTGAAAAGTACGAAGATCAGCACTAGGCCGCTAGCACTTAGCGTCATTCCCTTGTGCATGCCTTGGAAGAAACCGCCTTGGGCGAGCTCTGTCACCATGTAGTCTGTACTGAGTTCGGCCTTGGGTGAGTTGTTATGCGAAGGCGGCGTGGATCGATGAGGGGGAGTTGGCGTAGCGATATGCTTGTCCTCTTGGGCCGGACGTCGGGCCGGCAATCCCGGTCAACCGTCCGTGCTGGCGGACGGTTCTCATTATTTTTAGTTTTGCTTTGCTATGTGGTTTTGCTATTCCTTTTTGCCGTGTCGTTATCGCCGTATGGCAATTGTGCGGTTAGCCAGCTCTGGCCATGTTGATGGCGCTGCTAAAGGTAACGCAGAGATGGCTTCCTCAACGGGGGATGGGAAAGGCGCAGGGCGAGCGGTATCGATATCAATGCCCATCAGCATCTGCTCGCTGGTGGCTAGCAGGTTGCCTGCTTCATCATTCAGCTTGAAAAAGACATGCAGGCGCTTGTTATCGCGATCCAGCAGGGTCAGCTCCACGCCGAGTGGCTGTCCTTCATGGGCCTCGCGGCGATAACAAAGATGCGTCTCAAGGGTGTAAATGGTATAGCCATGGCGGGCACGACCGGAGGTGTCCAGGCCGATATGATCCATGAGTGCTTCTACCGCAAGTGAGAATACTCGGGCATATTCGGCGTCGTTCATATGGCCGTTGTAGTCGACCCACTCCGAGGCAACGCGGCTTTGTAAAATAATCATTAAATACGTCCTTCCAAACCTTCGGCTTCAGGCCAATATTTTTGTACTAAGCCGAGCAGTTCCACCAGAAAGTCATCACGGCGGCGATCCAGCTCGGCCACTGAGCGACCAGCGGCTTGATGCTCGCAGCCTTCCACCACGCGATCAATAAGCTCGTTGGTAAGCTCGGGAGCTTCAAGCTTTGTCCACGGTAGTTTTAACGCTGGACCGAACTGTTCAAGCATATGGCGCATCCCTGACTCGCCACCAGCCAAATGAAAGGTGAGAAAGGTGCCCATTAGTGACCAACGCAAACCACAGCCGTAGACGACGGCGGCATCTATCTCTTCGGTTGTCGCCACGCCATCATTGACTAGGTGCAGCGCCTCACGCCAGAGCGCTTCCATCAGGCGGTCAGCAATATGCCCCTCAATTTCTCGGCGCACGACCAGTGGGCGCATGGCGAGTGCTTGGTATCGCGCATGAGCACGCTCTAACTCGTCAGGCGTGGTGGCTTCTCCGCCAACGAGCTCCACTAGCGGTAGCAGATAGACCGGGTTAAAGGGGTGAGCCACGATAACTCGCCCAGGAGCATTGTGGCAGTCTTGCTGCAAGTCGCTGGGTTTAAAGCCAGATGTGGAAGAGCCGATAATGACGTGCTTTTCCGCAGCTGAATCCAGCGCCGCAAGCATTTCGCGCTTAAGCTCAAGTCGCTCAGGTACGTTTTCCTGAATTAAGTCAGCGCCAATAACCGCCTCTTCTACACTATCGACGAACCGTAAGCGTTTTGGGTTAGCGCTTTCTGCCAAGCCAAGACGCTGTAAAGAGGGCCAGGCATTGTCAATAAAGGCACGCGTGCGATCGGTTGCATTGGGGTCTGGGTCAAAGGCCACGACATCCCAGCCTTGTGCCAAGGCGCGAGCAATCCAGCCATTGCCAATGACGCCGGTTCCTATCACGCTAAGTTGGCGGCTCATACGTCACCTCCCGCGCTGATATTCCCGGTGTGTGGATCGCGTAGGGACAGGTGAGCGCGTGTCTCTGCAGGTGTCATCACTCGGCCACCAAGGTTGTCGATGACAGTGGCGGCTTTCTCAACTAATTGCCCATTAGTCGCCATTACGCCCTTTTTAAGATAAAGATTATCTTCAAGACCGACGCGGGCATGGCCGCCTAGTAGAACCGCCTGAGCCACCATGGGCATCTGATGTCGACCGATGCCGAAAGCTGCCCACTGAGCGTTTTCTGGCAGTTTATTGCGCATGGTCAACATCGTTTCAGTATCGGCTTCAGCGCCCCAGGGAATGCCCAAGCAGAGTTGATAAAGAGGATCGCCATCGATCAGCCCTTCCTGCTGTAGCTGGCGTGCGAACCAAACGTGGCCCAGGTCGAAACATTCAAGCTCTGGTTTGACGCCAGCAGCCTGCACCAGGCGGGCGTGCTCGCGTAGCCAGTCGGCAGGGTTTACGTAGACCATATCGCCAAAGTTGAGGCTGCCGCAGTCTAGGGTGCAGAGTTCGGGCAAAAGCTCACCGACTGGCTCATGGCGTTGGGCGGGCGTTTGAATGTCCGTGCCGGGGCCACCGTGGGTGGGATCCTGAGCGTCAGGAATCCAATCTCCGCCTCCACCGGCGGTAATGTTCATGACGATATCCACCTCGGCCTCGCGCACACGCTGCATCACCTCACGAAAATGCTCGAGAGAGTGGCTGATGCCGCCGGTTTTAGGGTCACGTACATGAATATGGGCCACGCTGGCACCGGCTTTTGCGGCGGTAATACAGTCGTTCGCGATCTGTTCGGGCGTGATAGGAACATTGGGGTTCTTGCTTGTGGTGTCACCTGCGCCGGTGACAGCACAGGTCAAAATAACGTTGCGGTTCATTGGCCGCTCCTTGACAGTAGCGATGGGAAACGTACTTAAGTATGGCGAGATAGCGAGATAGCGATTGTCATTAAGCGACGCTAGATGCGCATAAAGCGTCGTTGTTAATTAAACGGAGTTAATGCGATGCAACTTAAGGACTACCAGAAGTACGACGCCACCGGTCTTGCTGAACTCATTCGCCGCCGAGACGTCAGCCAGACTGAGGTATTCGACGCGGCGGTGACTGCGATTGAAACGCTTAACCCATCTCTTCATGCGGTGGTTAGAACGCGCTTCGACAAAGCGAAACACGAGCGTGACCAAGTGTCGGCAAACTCGATATTTGCTGGTGTCCCAACGTTAAGTAAAGATCTATTGATGGCATTAGCGGGTGAGCCGCTGGCATTCGGAAGTTCATCATTATCAGCGTGGTGCCCCAAAGAAGACTCGCTGCTTATTCAGCGTGTGCGGACGGCAGGGTTAGTGGTGGTGGGGCAAACGGCCACGCCGGAATTAGGACTAATGGGGATTACAGAACCTAAGGCATTTCCCCACCCGCAAAACCCATCTCGAAAGGGCTATTCCCCAGGCGGCTCAAGCGGAGGTGCAGCAGCGGCGGTCGCTAGCGGAATGGTGCCTATTGCGCTGGCAGGCGATGGTGGTGGTTCTATCCGCATTCCTGCCAGTTATTGTGGTTTGTTCGGTTTTAAACCTTCTCGCGGGCGGGTGCCGTTAGCGCCTGCCCACGGTGAAGTCTGGCAGGGCGCGGTGGTCGAGCACGCCATCACCCGTAGCGTGCGCGATAGTGCAGCGTTGCTAGAACAGATTAACGGCATGGCACCTTCTGGCCCTTACCCAGTGCCGCGGGAAACGGGCTTAGTGGATGCCTTATCAGCCTCCACTAAGCCGCTACGCATCGCCGTGTCGCTGGGTAATTTTTTAAGTTACGGACTGGATACCCAATTAAGTGCAGATGTGAAAATAGCCGTTGAGAAAGCCGCAAAGGCACTGGCCGACATGGGTCACGAGGTGGAGTGGTGTGACCCACCGGTTGATGGTGATGCCTTGGCCGACAGTTACCTGACGCTCTACCTTGGCCATTTAGCCGCTGACCTTCAGTGGGTAAGCCAGCAAACCGGTGTGCCGGTGCATCGGTTAGCCATTGAGCCGTCTACCCGCGCCGTTGGTAGGCTGGGCGCTAAGCTTTCGGCAAAAGATTACGAGCTAGCAAAGCGCTATTGGCACGAGGCTGCCGAGCAGATGAGCCAGTTCCACCAGCGTTATGATGCTCTGGTATTGCCGGTAGCCGCGGATACTGCTCCCAAAATAGGCGAGCTTTATCCCTCTGCGGCTCGCGAGCGATTAATGTCTCTGTTAGCGGTTCCTGGTGCATCAGCGCTGGCACTGAAAGCGGGGGTGTTAAAGCACCTGGCGGTGGATGCGCTTAGCCGTACCCCGTTTACGCAATTGGCGAATCTTACCGGCCAGCCTGCTATGTCGGTACCTTTCCATGTGGCGGCCAATGGGTTGCCCGTTGGGGTGCAAGTGGTAGGGCGCCTGGGTGAGGATAAGCAACTGCTACAGCTGGCGGCAGATATGGAGCGACATGGTGATTGGCAGTGTCGTGTAGGCCAACATTAAGGTTCGGTGTGTGGTGGTCAATGGCGCATACAGCAACTGTATAGCGTAAAAAGCAGATTGTTTTCTCAAGGATTATAGGTAAATGCATACAACGACGTTAGCGATGGATAAAGGCGGTGTGGAGCTGGGGCCGAATCTTTTGTCAGGCGTCAGCTTGCCCGCTGCGGTGGTGCATGAAGGCCCGCTGGCGCATAACATCACGTGGATGCAGCGATTCGCTGACGCTCATGGTGCTTACTTGGCACCCCATGGCAAAACGACCATGGCCCCTGCGCTTTTTCAGCGTCAGCTGCAGGCGGGGGCGTGGGGCATTACTTTGGCAACCGCGCCCCAGTGTCGTGCTGCCTACGCTAACGGCGTGACCCGATTGATCATGGCGAATCAGTTGGTCGGCCAAGCTAATATGGCCATCATCGCTAGCCTGCTTGAGCAGGGTGTGACGTTTTACTGTGTGGTCGATAGCCAGGATAACGTACGTCAGCTTGGGCGTTTCTTTGCCGAGCGAGGATTGACGCTAACGGTGCTCATTGAGGTAGGGGTGCCCGGAGGACGTTGTGGCTGTCGCAGCAAACAGCAGATTCTCTCGCTCGCGGAAGCCATTGCTAATGAATCCGCGCTCTCACTGGTGGGGCTAGAGGGCTATGAAGGTGTGATGCATGGCGATAACCCGGAGCCCCGTGTTCGTGACTATGCCAAGCAGTTGGTGGACGTGGCGGTAGAGCTTGAGGCCGCTGGACGTTTCTCAGAGGAAAATCCTATGGTCACCGCATCGGGTTCTGCCTGGTATGACGTGATTGCAGAAGCCTTTGACAGCGCACCGCTTCAAGGGCGATTTACCCCCGTGTTACGCCCCGGTTGCTATATCGTCCATGATCATGGCCTTTATCGTGACGCGCAATCTGCGGTGTTAAAACGTCGGCCAGATCTGCAGCAGGGGCTTGAACCAGCCTTGGAAGTTTTTGCTCAAGTGCAGTCGCTGCCTGAACCTGGGCTTGCTATTGTGGCGCTCGGCAAACGCGATATTGGCCACGACCAGTTCCCCATTGCTCTACGCCGTTATCGAGAGGGAAGTGAGGCCTCGCACCTTTTGTCAGTCGCTGGCTGGGAAGTGACGAAGCTTATGGATCAGCATACCTTCGTGCGCCTTCCTGAAGCATCTCAGGATGTTGAGGTCGGTGATATCATCGCTTTTGGTGCCTCCCATCCCTGTTTAACCTTTGATAAGTGGCGCCAGCTGCTGCTGGTAGACGACGAGTTAAACGTGAAAGAGCATTTGGCCACCTACTTTTAAATGTGGCTCGAACGGTAGGCGACTAGGCAAGCCTTCTGCTCTCAGGCAGGTTAAACTACGCGACTTTGAGTCAACGCTTGGCGCCATGCATGCATCCCCTTGATACATCAACAAGTCATATTTCAAACAGCCATATTGCAAAAGGCTATGAGCTAACCCAAGCGGGAGATCGTTATTTCGATGGCTTGGTCGATAAGTTCTCCCGTTCGCTTTATCAAGCGCCCCGTGGCGAGCTGCGACTGGCGATGCTGGATTATTTGCTGCCGCAAATGCTGCGCCTGACGGCACAGCCAGTGCTTGATGTTGGTGGTGGTTTAGGACAACTATCGGGGTGGTTTGCTGAGCGCGGGCACGCGGTCACCATGGCAGAGCCTTCCCAGGATATGTTGGCCCATGCAAATGCATGGCATGACGAGCGACGTGCTGCAGGTGCTTGGCCACCAGAACAGCTTCGCTATCTTGCCGCGCCGCTTCAGTCGCTGCCGCAGCAAGCGCCTGGGCCTTGGCCGCTCATCACCTGTCACGCTGTGCTTGAGTGGTTAGGAGAGCCTGAGCAGGCCGTGCAAACGCTTGCTAGTCTGCTTGCCCCTGGCGGGCAGTTAAGTTTGATGGTGTTTAACCGCGATGCGTTGCGCTTTTCCAACGTCATCAAAGGTAACTTAAAAAAAGCGCTTAGCGACCAGCTTGAGGGTAAAGGTAAGCGACAGCGGTTAACGCCTATCTCACCGGTCACCCACGACGAAGTGTGCCAGTGGGCAGCGAATAACGGCCTGCTCATGGATTCCGTTGCCGGGATACGAATTTTTCAGGATTATTTACGCCATCCCTCTGCAGAGGAGAGTGATCAGGCAACGCTGCTGGCGCTCGAAAAGCAGTATTGCCGCCAAGATCCTCACTGGCGGCTAGGACGCTATTTACTTTATACCTTCACCAAACCCGAGGCTTATGTATGAGCGCGCAACTGCCGGCTTGCCAACTTCTTGAACGTTTCTATGGCCAATCGGCTAACTTATGGCCTGTTGCGCCGCCTGCTGATGCCTGGTTGCAAGCCCATTCTACGGCAATGATAAGTGGTGATGTAGCGCTGCGTGAGCAGTGGGTGGCCAGTGGTAAAGCAGCCGCTAGCCCGTTTGATGCACCCTTTATTCAGCAGGCTGGGCAGGTGGTGCTGTTTTGGCCGAAGGCTCATCAACTGGGAATCTGGTGGCTAACATGGCTATGTCACGTGTTGCCTGAAAATACTCCGCTTGATGTTGTCGGTGAGCATCAGGGAGGCATCAAGCGCGTGCCTAAGATATTGAGTGAGTTGGGCATGCGCTGCGATAAGCTTGATAACGCTCGTCGTTGCTCGTTGTTTGCTACGCGCACGGTAGCGATGGGGCAGCCAGATAATGCGTGGCAAACCTTTGAAGCGCTGGATTTAAAACTGGTGAGTCATCCTGGCGTCTTTGGTCACGGCAAGGTTGATGAAGGCACGCGTTTAATGCTCGAAAGCATAGCGACTAGCTTGCCCAAAAAGCCGCTCAACGTGCTGGATGTGGGCTGTGGCGACGGCATTATTAGTGCTTGGCTTGCAGCGCGAGGCCATCAGGTCACCGCTGTGGATGTCAGTGCGTTTGCAGTGGAAGCGTGCCGCCGAACGCTAGCAGCCAACCAGCTTAGTGGTCGGGTGCTTGAGAGCGACGTTTATTCAGCGCTTGAAGGTCAGCAGTTTGATCTGATAGTGAGTAACCCTCCGTTTCACCAGGAACGAGAGATTACCTATAGCCCTAGCGCACGCCTTATTTCAGAAGCGCCCAATCATTTATCGGCCAAGGGGCGGCTTGTGTTAGTGGCGAATGCCTTTCTTCCATACCCTGATGTGCTGGAAAGCACCTTCGGTGGTTTTGAGACCTTGGCAGATAATCGGCGCTTTAAAGTGTATCGAGCCGCTAAATAGCAAGCGCCACTGCTGAGACGACTATTTGCGTCTATGATGCCAATAGTAAGCCGCGTTTCGGCTTTACGTGTAAAGGAGATGGAAATGACAGGAAGCGTTCGTACGACGGCCGTTATTGGCAGTGCGTTGATCTTGGGCAGTTTGCTGGCGCTGGGGCTCGTGTGGGGAGGCAGTTACTTCAAAGGGGCTGCTGAGGTTTGGCAGCAGTCTTCACGCAGTGTCACCGTACGTGGCTTGGCCGAGCGCGAAGTGGCGGCGGATATGGTGCTATGGCCACTTAACTATACTGTTAATGCCAATTCGCTTTCTGACTTAGAGCAGCAACTCTCCAGCAATGAGCAGTTAATTCGCCAATTTCTGGAGGCCCGTGGCTTCGATATGGGCAACGTCAGCGTAACGCCACCGCGTATTACTGATCAATTTAGCAATATGTATGGTGGCGAACGCCCAGACGAGCGCTATCGCGCTGAGGCTACGTTGCTGCTACGTACTGATAATGTTAGTGGGGTGATAGAGGCGGTGCCCCAAGCCACTGCTTTGGTACGTCAAGGCGTGCTGTTGTCGCCTAGCTATGAATACCGCACTGAGTTTTTGTTTACTGGCCTAGACGCGATTAAGCCTGAAATGATTGCTGAAGCGACGGCTGATGCACGCAATGCAGCCCAGCAGTTTGCCGAAGATTCTGGTAGTGGTGTTGGGGGAATACGCCAAGCGACCCAGGGCTACTTTTCCATTGAAGATCTCGATAGCTATACACCCCATATCAAGCGAATCAGAGTTGTCACTACGGTAGATTACTCGTTAGAAGAGTAGTCCTTACCGCCTCAAGTAGACGGTGATTTCATGCCCGGATAACGGATCGCCGTGATGGTGTAGAACGTCTCGCCATTGGGTGTGAGTACCGTGATATCGTCGTCTACTTCTTTCCCGAGCAGTGCTTTGGCCATGGGAGCATCGATACTGATCCAGCGCTTTTTGGTATCGATTTCGTCGTGGCCAACAATTCTAAGATGAACCTGCTCTCCGCTTTCATCTTCCAAATCTACGTACGCGCCGAAAAAAACCTTGCTGGTGTCAGCGGGCAGACGATCAACAATCTGCAGTTCGTCCAACCGTTTTGTTAGGTAGCCAATACGCGCAATAACGCGGTTTAACTCTTTCTTGTTATAGGTGTAATCGGCATTTTCACTGCGGTCTCCTTGGGCGGCCGCTTCGCCGACTTTGGCCGAAATGGCGGGGCGTTTAACTCGCGATAAATGGTCCAGGACAGCGCGCAGGCGAGCCGCACCCTCTGCTGTGATCAGGTTGCTCTTAGGTTGTTGGCGCGGGTCTTTCGCTGGATCGCGCCAGCGCGTCATATTTCGGCCTTTCATTGCGTTTTTCACCTCCTCAAAGAGCACCAGCTTACGCTAATGGCAGTGTGGTTAACAAAGCGCTTATTTATTGGCGATTCATTCAAACGTTCGTTACATTATGGGTGTGGGTGATTTCAGACCCCAAAACCAAACGTATTACTTGTTAGAAAGCACAAAAATAAACCAGGAGCTTATTATGCGCACACCCCCTTTTTCTCGGTTACTCATTGCAGCGGCGTTAGGCAGCGCCTTAGCGCTAGCCCCATTAAGTGTGTCGGCTTATGAAGGCGACGTATTCTCGCTAAAAAATCGTTGGGAACACACCGTCACTGAGATGCCAGCTAACGAGCGCGAGAGCACGCTTAAAGCGCTGGCCAGTGAGGCTGAGCAACTGGCTAGCCAACACCCTGATCAAGCGGAAGTATTAATCTGGCAAGGCATCGTGCTGGCTTCCTATGCACGTGAACGCGGCGGGCTTGGTGCATTAGGCACCGCGGGCGATGCCCGCGATGTGCTGGAGCGGGCCATTGAAATCGACCCACAAGGCGGTAATGGTTCGGCTTATGTCACGCTAGGAGCGCTATACGACCGCGCCCCAGGCAGGCCATTAGGCTTTGGCAACAGCGATACCGCTGAGCGCATGTTTCAGCGCGCGCTAGAGATTCGCCCAGACGGTATTGATGTGAACTATTACTACGCGGCGTTCTTGAAAGAAGAAGGTAATACCCAAGCTGCTCGTGAGCATGCCCAGCGCGCGGTGAATGGTACTGCACGCGAGACCCGTCAAGCATCTGATGAAGCACTGCGCCGGGATGCCGAGGTATTACTCGGCGAGCTGTAGGCTGTTAGCCAAGGCGTCTAGCGCTAAGGTTGATAGGCGCATTGGCATTCCCAGTGGTAAGCATTGATAATAGAACGATTGTTAACACTGGGAGTGCTTCATGGCATCTAGCCCTAATTCATTAGTGCCCGATGCGTCAGCGCCGCCTCAGTTAGGCCGAGACGATGTCGAGCTTATTCAGCGAGAGAGCCTTTATCAGGGGTTTTTCCGTTTGGAAGCCTTAGAACTGCGTCATCGTCTGTTTGAAGGCGGCTGGAGCGGCACGATGCGGCGTGAGGTGCATAACCGCTTCGACGCTGTTGGCGTGCTGCTTTACGACCCTGCTCGTGACGCGTTAGTACTTGTCGAACAGTTTCGTGCTGGCGCGATTGACGATCCGCTTTCCCCTTGGAAGTTAGAGTTGGTGGCGGGGCTGGCAGATAAAGACGAATCTCTTGAAGATGTTGCCCGCCGCGAAGCCATGGAAGAGTCTGGCTGCCAGGTTGGCGTGCTGACTAAATTACATACTTATTATCCAAGCCCAGGGGCGTGTAACGAACGCGTGACGCTATTTTGTGGCTTAGTCGATACCCAGGGTATGGGGGGAATCCATGGCCTGGATGATGAGCACGAAGATATCCGTGTTCATGTGGTGACGTTCCCAACAGCATGGGAACTCCTGGAGCAGGGAAGACTCGATAACGCCATGTGTTTGATTGGGCTACATTGGTTAGCGAGCCAGCGCGCTTCGCTGCGTGCTGCTTCTCATCGAGCAGCGACAATGCCAAGCGAATCTGAAAAGGAGTGAACATGGCTAGAACCGCCTATGTCACCGATTTAAAGTCCCTGCAGGGCGAGTGTAGCGCCAACTATATGCGCATGCTTCGTTTGGTAGGTGATATGGAAAGTGGCCAGCGACGTGATATCGCGCTGCATGGCGATGACCAGCATTTCGGCGATTTACATCTTAAGATTCTGGAGCAGGCGCCCTATACCACGATGGTGGAAGTGACCCAGAGTGGGCCGCTAGATGCGGTTATTGAAGGCCCCAGAATGCGTGTCCATCTCTACCATGATGTACGTATGGCAGAAGTGACTGATTTTCAGCGTGAGCGCCACTTTAGTGGTCGCTATCGTTACCCGAATGCCAGAATGCACCAGCCAGATGAGAAGCTGCAACTGAATCGCTTTCTAGGTGAGTGGCTGGCGCATGGCTTAGCCCATGGTCATGCCTATGATATGCCGGAGTTACCCTGATGCGGCTGGTTCAGATTACCGATTCGCACCTGCATGCCGATAAGGCGGCTCGCTCACGAGCAGGAATTCCGTGGCAGCAGTTTGAGCGTGTGCTGGAAGCAGTGATTGCTGAGCGGCCCGACATCGTCGTATTTAGCGGTGATGTAAGCCAAGATGAAACGGCTGCCTCTTACGCGTTGGCATGCCAAGCGCTGGCATCATTGCCGTGCCCATGGTTCTGGATTCCTGGCAATCACGATCAGTTGGCATTCATGCAAGCGGAGCACCCGCTGGTGGAGGAAGTCGACCTGGTCCAATGGCGATTATTGCTGTTGGATACCCATGTGGAAGGCCATCCGCATGGCGAATTGGGCGCTGAGCGCTTAAATGCATTGGCTGAGCGCCTAGAAGATGATCGCCCTACCTTGATTGTGATGCATCATCCCCCCGTTGATGTGGGCGCTGTGTGGATGGACGCTATTGGCCTTCAAGATCGCGATGCGTTTTGGCAACTGTTAAACCGCCACCCTCAGGTTCAGATCATCCTGTTTGGTCATGCCCACCAAGCCTATGCCCAGTCGCACCGTATCGCGGATGGCAAGATTGACGTATATGGTTGTCCTGCCATCGCAGACCAGTTCTTACCCGGCGCTGAGCAGTTTGCGATTGATGAAGCGTCTCGACCCGGCTATCGAATCATTGACCTGCATGGCAGTGATTGGCAGACCTGGATTGAGCGTGTCGTCGTATAGTCTGTGCCTGTGATGACACTGTTAGGCAATAAAGATATAAAAAGATAGTTATTAATTCTTTTGGGTTATTATTGACTCGGCGTTACCCTATCCTCAAATAACCGTCTTTCGGCAACATTGCCGTTAGTCGGAAAATAGCGTTTGCACGTGCAAGCACCGTTTTATGAGGGAGTAGGTAATGAACCAGTTTTCTGCGCCGTCAGCGTCCCAGCGTGAGGTGTCTGCCACACCCGACGCGGCACGTTTGACCCATCTAAAGCAGCTAGAAGCTGAATCGATACATATTATCCGGGAAGTTGCCGCTGAGTTTAGTAACCCGGTCATGATGTACTCCATCGGTAAAGACTCCTCGGTAATGCTGCACTTGGCGCGCAAAGCCTTCTACCCGGGGACACCGCCATTCCCGTTGATGCATGTGGACACCACCTGGAAGTTTCGTGAAATGATCGAGTTTCGTAACCGCATGGCAGAAGAAGCGGGGATGGAGCTGATTGTGCATACCAATGAAGAGGGGCGGGCTGCCAATATCAACCCCTTCGACCACGGTAGTGCGAAATATACCGACATCATGAAAACTCAGGCGCTCAAGCAAGCGCTGGATAAGCATGGCTTTGATGCGGCTTTCGGTGGCGCACGGCGTGATGAGGAAGCCTCGCGCGCTAAAGAGCGTGTCTACTCCTTCCGCGATAAATACCACCGCTGGGATCCGAAGAGCCAGCGCCCTGAGCTTTGGAATGTGTATAACGCCAACGTTAACAAGGGCGAGTCAATTCGCGTCTTCCCACTTTCGAATTGGACCGAGCTGGATATCTGGCAGTACATCTATCTTGAGTCGATTCCGATTGTGCCACTTTACTACGCCGCCAAGCGGCCTGTGGTTGAGCGTGATGGCATGCAGGTTATGGTTGACGATGATCGCTTGCCCCTGGCACCAGATGAAGTGCCCGAAGAGAAGTTTGTGCGCTTCAGAACGCTGGGCTGTTACCCACTGACCGGTGCGGTGGAATCAACGGCTGCTACACTGCCCGAGATTATTCAAGAGATGCTGTTGACCAAAACCAGCGAGCGTAGTGGCCGTGCCATTGATCGTGACCAGGTCGGTTCGATGGAGAAGAAAAAGCGCGAAGGCTATTTTTAAGGAGTAGGTCTAATGGCTCATCAATCCAATTTAATTGCTGACAATATCGAGCAGTACCTTCACGAGCACGAAAACAAAGACCTGCTGCGCTTTATTACCTGCGGCAGTGTTGATGACGGCAAATCTACGCTGATCGGGCGACTGCTGCACGACTCTAAAATGATCTTTGAAGATCAACTGGCGGCAATTACCCAAGCGTCAAAAACCAGTGGCACTACCGGTGACACAGTTGATTTGGCGCTGTTGGTAGATGGTTTGCAGTCAGAGCGAGAACAGGGCATTACCATCGATGTTGCTTATCGCTTTTTCTCCACCGAAAAGCGTAAGTTCATCATTGCGGATACCCCAGGGCATGAGCAGTACACCCGAAATATGGCCACGGGCGCTTCAACAGCCAGCTTGGCGATTATTTTGATTGATGCCCGTTATGGTGTGCAGACCCAAACTCGTCGTCATAGCTTTATTGCCGATTTGCTGGGTATTCAGCACTTGGTGATTGCAGTAAACAAAATGGATTTGGTGGAGTTCTCCGAGCAGCGCTTCCACGAGATTGTTGATGAGTACCGCGCGTTTGCCACCAACCTTAGCGCGCCGGATATTCGCTTTGTACCAATGTCGGCTCTCAACGGCGACAACGTCGTCAACCCAAGTGATCAGACGCCTTGGTATTTCGGCACGGATTATGAAGGTAAAACGCTGATTGAGCTGCTGGAAAGTGTCGAAATCAGTCGTGACCAAAACCTCACTGATTTACGTTTGCCGGTACAGTACGTTAATCGCCCGAATCTGGATTTTCGCGGTTATTGCGGCACATTAGCGGCAGGTATTCTACACCCAGGCCAGGAAGTAAAAGCGCTGCCATCGGGTAAAACGTCACGGGTTGAGCGAATTGTGACGTTTGACGGCGACTTAAGCGCCGCTTATCCAGGCCAAGCAATAACTGTCACCCTGGAAGATGAGATTGATATTTCCCGCGGTGATTGGATTGTCAGTGCCGACGCCGACTTACCGCTTTCTAATGCGTTCATGGCGGATATTGTATGGATGCATGAAGATGCACTGGCGCCGGGAAAACTGTATGACTTTAAGCTCGCCACCCGAGATCTATCTGGGCAGGTAAGTGCCATCGAGTACCAGATTGACGTTAATACACTTGAAAGACACGCCATTGATTTGCTGGGGTTAAACGCGATTGCTTGCTGTGAGGTAGAGTTAACAGCCGCAATTCCAGTGGATGACTATCGCACCAGCCCTGGTACTGGTAGCTTTATCATCATCGACAGACTGACCAACGTAACGGTTGGCGCTGGCATGATTCGCGAGACAGCCGATGCCCGCGAGCAGGTCAGTGGCGCTACTGATTGGGCAGCCTTTGAGCGTGATTTGAACGCGCTGGTGCGTAAGCATTTTCCGCACTGGGAAGCGAAGGATGTGCGCGACTTGCTGCGTTAACAGGTACTGTTAGTAGGTACTGTTAGTAGGTACTGGTAGCAGGTACGTGAGCTGAATCAAAAAGCCGCCTTGGTCATTGAGATCAAGGCGGCTTTTACGTAAGGAGCAGCGCTACTGTGTGTTAGACGAAGACTGCGCGTTAGGGAAAAATAGCTGTTGGCCGTTGACAGTAAAATCGGCAATCGCTTGCTGTCCTTCTTCAGACACCAGCCACTGGTGCCACTGGGCCGCTAAATCATGCTTCAAGTGCGGGTGTCGCTGTTCAGAAAGCAGCAGAGTGCCGTACTGATTAAACAGCGCATCGTCGCCTTCAAATAACAGTGTTAAGTCTTGCGGGTTTTCAAACGCTACCCAAGTCGCGCGGTCAGTGAATGTGTAGGCGTTCATCCCTGCTGCGGTGTTTAGGGTTGGGCCCATACCGCTGCCTAACTCGCGATACCATTCACCTTGAGGGGTCACCTCTGCATCTTCCCATAAACGCAGTTCGGCACGGTTGGTGCCACTATCATCTCCACGGGATGCAAAGGGCGATTCGCTTTCCGCGATACGTGCAAACGCCTCGGCGACGTTGGCACTACTGCTAATGTCTGCAGGGTCATCGCTGGGCCCGACAATCACAAAGTCGTTATACATGACGTCCAGGCGCTCGCTGGCGTAGCCATCGGCGACAAACTGCTCTTCGCCCGCCGTGTCATGCACCAGCAGGCTATCGGCATCTCCTCGGCGGGCAATCTCAAACGCTTGTCCTGTTCCTACAGCGACCACACGCACATCAATGCCAGTGGCATCGGTGAAGGTAGGAATAATCGCGTCAAATAGCCCTGAGTTTTCAGTGGAAGTGGTTGACGCTAAGGTGATGAAATCATCGTTAGCGAGCAGTGAGGCACTCCACGAGAGGCCTACTAATCCTGAGGTTAATAAGCTAGCGGTAGCCAACGTTGTGGTTTTTTTCATAGGGTTTCTCCTGGGGTTACCAAACAAGTTCGCCGCGAATAAAGGCTCCCGCTTGTGTGGAAGCTGGCGTGTCAAAAAAGTGTTGGGCCTGTGTGTGCTCTAGCACTTGACCGCTATACATAAACACCACCTCATCAGCCAGGCGGCGTGCTTGATGCAGGTCGTGGGTCGTCATAATGATGCGGGTGCCGTTCTGGTGAAATTCATTTACCGCATCTTCAACCGCTTTGATAGCAGCAGGGTCTAGAGCAGATGTAGGCTCATCTAAAAACAGCACGGCAGGGTTAAGTAACCAGGCACGAGCAAGCGCAAGGCGCTGCTGTTCGCCGCCGGAGAGCACCCGGGCAGGACGCTTGGCAAGCGCGACTAAGCCAAATTTTTCGAGTGCCTGCTGGGCCATGTGCTTGCGCTGCCGACGTGGCACTCCGCTAACTGCCTGGGCATAGGTCAAATTATCGATTGCCGAGCGGCGCAGTAGCACCGGGCGCTGGAACACCATGGCTTGGGCAGGCGGCTCTTCCTGCCAACTAATGTGGCCACTACTGGGGGTGAGCAGGCCGTGGGCCAAACGCATTAACAGGCTCTTTCCTGCACCGTTGGGACCCATAATAAGTGTGCGCTGGCAGCCTGAGAGTGTCAGCGTGGTGGGGGCGAGTAAACGATGGCCGCGATGCTCAAAACTGACCTGATCAAAATGCAGCGAAGGCACGGTCGTCATAAGAGACTGGGGGAAACTCGCTGGTGGAAAAATAGACGCGTTCATCCTAACCGCCTTTTAGCCGTCTCACTGACCGTGTGAGCCAATGCATTAATCAGCGTTACAAGGCTAAGCAGCACGATGCCTAACCCCAGCGCGAGGGGGAGGTTGCCTTTGCTGGTTTCCAACACAATGCTTGTAGTCATTACGCGGGTGACGCCATCGATATTGCCACCGACAATCATCACTGCACCGACTTCAGCGCTAGCGCGGCCAAAGCCTGCGAGTATCACGGTTAAAAGTCCGAAACGTGCGTCCCACAGTAGAGTAGGCATCATCCGTAGCTGCTTCAGGCCAAGAGAGCGCAGCTGTTCGGCATACTCGTTATGCAGTGTCTCTACTTGCTGGCGAGTAAGCGCGGCAATAATCGGGAATACTAAAATGACTTGTGCAATCACCATGGCCGTTGGCGTAAACAGCAGCCCAAACTGACCTAGTGGCCCCGCGCGGGAAAGCAGTAGATAAACACATAGCCCAGCGACCACTGGGGGAAGACCCATGAGCGCGTTAAGCAGCACGATCAACGCGTTGCGGCCAGGGAAGCGCCAAAGAGCCAGCGCTGCGCCCAGTGGTAATGCCAGTGCACTAGCGAGCAGTACTGCAAGCAACGATACCTGCAGTGACAGCGTCACGATATCGATTAACCCCTGATCCATGCCCAGAATCAAGGCAAACGCTGTGTAAAAGGGGTTCTCACTTGGGGACATTGCTGTTCGCACCCTCATTTTTGTAATTCAGCATCGTTTTAACAACCGACATCATGTGAGTTCAATCACCTTAGGTGCATCAGCTAGCATAATGTACGCAAACTTGATGTAATGCACTTTAGCCTGAAATATATGCAGCTATATGCAGTAAAGTGCGAGGCGCATGAGCATGTTAAGGGAATTCCTCACCACGGCAGAGGTGGCCGACTACCTGCGCTTAAAAGAGCGAAAGGTGTATGACTTGGTGCGCCAGGGGCAGATACCTTGCAGCCGCGCTACCGGAAAATTGCTCTTTCCTCGTCAGCATATCGATATGTGGGTGCTTAGCCATTTAGAAGGTGACCAAGCGCTGCGTTCGCCGCTGCCGTTGATAGTGGCGGGTAGCCAAGATCCACTGTTGGAGTGGGCGGTTCGCGAAAGCGGTAGTGATTTGGCTTCACTGTGCCACGGCAGTGGCGATGGCCTGCGCCGTTTGATGGAAGGAAAAGCGATGCTGGCGGGTATTCACTTACTCAACTTTGAATCCGGGCGCTATAACGAGCCAGCGGCACTAGGGCTGGGGGGGGTGCGGGACTTAATCGTGCTGCATTGGGCGAAGCGTCAGCAAGGGTTGCTAGTGGCACCAGGAAATCCACTGGGCATTCAAACGCTTAATGATATTTCTCGGCAGAAGGCTACGCTTGCCCACCGTCAGCCTGATGCAGGTGCGGCTCAATTGCTGCGTTGCCTGCTACAGCGGTCAGCGATTGAACCGAATACACTAAATTTGGCAGCTAACGTTTCGTTGAGCGAAGATGATCTGGCCCTTTCCATTGCTCAAGGTGAAGCGGACGTTGGACTTGGGGTCGAAGCAGCAGCCCACCGTCAACACCTACACTTTATACCGCTAATTGAAGAATCATTTGACTTGGTGATGCACCGCCGAAGTTACTTCGAACCAGCGGTTCAGGCGCTTATCTCATTTACTCGCCAGGAGCGTTTTATCCAGCGGGCGGGGGCTTTGCAAGGCTATGACGTGAGCGGCTTGGGAGAAGTGTTGTACAACGCTTAGCAATATGGCTTTTGGCGGTTGAGGGACACCCGCCATTACGCCACACTGGTGACCGTTTAGCTATTTAACAGAGCCATCACAGGAAGTGAACAATGTTGGGAATGACGCAAAATATAGCGGTTGCCGATGACGTGGCTGAGTGTTTTTCGTGTGGGTGCCAATAATGGCGTGGTACCACCAGTGGGCAAGCTTTGCCAAGCGGTTGGCTCACGTGGTGGCACAGCCGATGAAGCGCGACAGCGGTCATGGGGGGATGATGGTGCACCCCTACCGTGGTTATGGTTCCCAGCAAGAGGTGTTTGTGATGGGGCGCGTGTTTCGTCAGGCCGCATTAGGTAGGGCGATACCTCGGCGAGGTATGTTGCGAGACACTGCAGATGTTGCTCGACGTATCTTTCGCCGCGGCCTCGCTAATGCCAAAGTGGATATACGCATTGGCGATAATCAGCTGTGTCTAACGACTGACCGCGACGGTTACTTTGACGCTCACTTGCCGATCAGTACTGCGTTACCGGTTGATGTTTCCTGGCATCGTGCCGATATCATGGTTCATGCTGACGGCCACCCGCCAATCCGGACCAGCGTCGAAGTTTACGTGCCGCCTCCCGAAGCAGACCTGTTGGTGATCAGTGATATTGACGACACCGTCATGTTCACTGGTGTCGCTGAAAAGCTCAAAATGCTGTATCGCTTGTTTGTCCGTAAGCCGCATCGACGCACGGCTTTTCCTGGGGTGGCATCGCTTTATCAGGCGCTGTATCGAGGGGAAACTGAGAAAGCTGAACGGCCTATTTTGTATGTTTCCAGAGGGCCTTGGGCAATCTATGAGATGTTGGAAACCTTCTTTCAACTCAATCGCATACCCGTCGGGCCCATTCTGTTTCTACGCGAGTGGGGGATTTCTCTGCGCCGCCCGTGGCCTCGGCGGGCCGAAGCGCACAAGCGTGATTTGATCGACCGCATGTTAGCGCTCTATCACGATATGCCCTGTATTTTGATTGGTGACAGCGGCCAGCACGACCCAGAGGTTTATACCGAGGTGGTGAAGGCATATCCGACGCGAATCAAAGCGATCTATATTCGTCGGGTTGATAAGGATCCTCAACGGGAAGAGGCGATTCAGCGTTTACGGGATGAACTTGCCCATACTGATTGTGAATTAGTACTCGCTGCTGACAGTATTTTGATCGCCGAACATGCCTACTCTAAAGGCGATATTTCTGCCAGAGGGCTGCAGGCTGTGCAGCGGGATGTAGACGCGCATCACCATGACCCTGAATAGTTGCAGGTGAGTGCGCCTATTTTGTGCTCATGGTAAAACTAAACACGGGTTAGCGGGTCGTTAATTTAGGCTCTTAATCAGCGGTGAGTGTGATCATGGTCATTGTGTTAATCGTATTGGCGCTGGCCATTTTTGTTCTGCCTAACCTATGGGCAAAATGGGTGTTGAAACGCCACACCCGTGGACGGGATGACTATCCGGGTACCGGCGCGGAGCTTGCCGAGCATCTGCTACGTCGTTTAGGTGTAGAAGGCGTGAGGGTAGAGCGTACCGAGTTTGGCGATCATTACGACCCGGAATCGCGCTGCGTACGTCTCACCCCGGACCACTATGATGGCCGTTCACTGACGGCGGTGACCGTAGCTGCCCACGAGGTCGGGCACGCTATTCAACACCATGAAGGCTACGCGCCTTTGCTAGCCCGAAGTCGTTTGGTTCAAGTAGCGCAAAAGGCAGAAAAGCTGGGCGCTATTTTAATGATGGCCGCACCGTTTCTGTTTGTGCTCACAAGACTGCCCGGTGGGCTGGCAGCGGTTATCGCCATGGCCGTTATTAGTTTTGGCACCGCCGCGCTGGTGCATCTAGTGACGCTGCCCGTTGAGTTCGATGCCAGCTTTAACCGTGCACTGCCACTGCTTAAAGAGTACGTGCCGCCCTATGACATGCCCGGCGCTCGCCATGTGCTTACCGCCTGCGCGTTCACCTACGTTGCTGCTTCGTTAGCCAGCGTGATGAACCTTGGCCGCTGGCTGGTGATTTTGCGGCGTTGAGATTGGCTAGAGCTTGGGAAGCCACGATGAGTAACAAAAAAGCCGCTCAACATTAGAGCGGCTTTTCAGCGTTATGCGTTGGATGCAGACAAATTACTTCTTAATCATCCGGTAACCAGCCAACAATACCAAAGCACCTACAATAGCGGTCACAAAACTTCCAAAGCTAAAGTCACCCATGGTGCCAAGCCCAACCAGTGAGCCAATCCAGCCACCGACAAAGGCGCCAGCAATACCGAGAAGAATGGTAACGATAAGGCCACCTGGATCTTTACCAGGCATAATCACTTTTGCAATAACACCGGCGATAAGACCGAATAGAATCCATGCTAAAAAACCCATCTTTACTCCTCGATGTTCTATTAGTGAGCACGTCATTATGAACTAGGTGATGACTGGCTGTGTAATTAAGAACTGTTTCATTAAGGCCTATACTGCTGAAAATACGACATAACGTATTCGTATTAGTTTCGGTTGGCGATAATCACCGCTCGACGTGGGGCGGGGTAGCCTTCAATGGTGCGGGTTGGGTCGCTGGGGTCGAGGAAATCCGCTAGCGATTGATAGGTCATCCACTCGGTTGAGCGCTGCTCGTCAAGTGTTGTTAGCGCTTCGTCGACCACTCGCACATTGGTAAAACCGCACCGTTCTAGCCAGTGGCATAGCGCTTTTGAAGAGGGCAGGAAGTAAACATTAGGCATCGCGGCGTAGCGTTCGCCGGGTACAAACACGCTTTGCTCATCGCCTTCCACCACTAGTGTTTCTAGCACCAGTTCACCGCCAGGGGCTAACGCCTCTTTTAGTTGCTGCAGATGCTCAAGTGGCGAAGGACGGTGGTAGAGCACGCCCATGGAAAATACCGTATCGAAAAATCCCAGCTTTTCCGGCACATCTTCAATGCCTACCGGTAGAAACTGCGTGCGGCCGCCGTCGGCATTGCCAACGAAGTGGCGCACCGCCTGAAACTGCCAATAAAAGCGTGGTGAAGGATCAATCACAAGCACAAAGGCTGCGCCTTCTCCGGCCATGCGCCAAGCGTGGTAGCCGCTGCCACCGCCAACATCCAATACCTTACGGTACTTTAGCGGCGCAAGATGCGGGGCAACTCTTTGCCATTTCCAGTCGGAGCGCCATTCGGTGTCGATATCAATGCCACCCAACCGAAAGGGGCCTTTGCGCCAGGGCGACAGTTTGCGCAGCAGGTTAAAACACTGGCGCTTTTGGCTATCACTCAAAGCGACATCAACGCTCACTGTATCGCTGGTAAGATCGACGTGGCGCTCTTCGGGTAGAGCAGGTAGTTTGGCAACTGCCTTCTCCCAGGCGGACAGGTCGCCATGGCGCTGGCGATCTAGCCCATTGGCCAGCTGTTCAGGCAGCTTGGCAAGCCAGGGTGTCAGTGTGGCATCCTGACTGGCTTGATCTAAAAATGCCTGATAAAGCGCGCGATGATCATCGGGTAACAGCGGCACCTTAATCCTCCTTGAAGGCGATCAGCGAGGTAAAGTTCAAGTACTGGAACCAAGTCATTGAGCGAGGAAAGCCCGCTAGGGCTAAGCGGCCATGTAAGGCATCAAGCGTGTCGGGAATCAGCACGTTTTCCAGCGCTGTGCGTTTTTGGCTGATTTCCATATCGCTGTAGCCATTGGCACGCTTGAAGTCATGGTAGCGCTCGACTCGCCATGCGTTATCCCGCTCATCGGCATCGATGGTTTTCTCCGATAAAATCAGTACGCCGCCCGGTTCAAGGGCATCGTAAAGCCGCTTCAGCAGCGCATCGCGATCGGCAGGGGGCAGAAACTGCAGCGTAAAATTAAGAATGATCATGCCGGAAGGTGCATACTCAAGCGTGCGTATGTCGGCCTCCTCGATCTGCATGGCATGGTCTGGGCACTCTTCTGAAAAGGTTTGCTTGGCCCTAGCCACCATGGCGGGTGAAAGATCCACACCGGTATAGCGAAAGGCATCGGCGGGAAGTGCACCCGCCAGTGCCAGGCCGGATGCGCCCAGCGAGCAACCTAGGTCGTAAACGTGAGCGCCATGGCGCAAATGGCGTTGGGCAATTAAGCTCAACATGCCGAGGATTTGCCCGTAACCGGGCACTGAACGGCGGATCATATCAGGGAAGCACGCAACGACCTGTTCGTCGAAGGAGAACCTTGCCACCTTATCTAAGGGTGTTGAAAAGATAGCGTCGCGGTAAGATGCATCACTCATGGGCAAGCCAGGATTATTAATGAGGCTGCGTAGTTTACGCGCCCTTGATACACCAGAACAGACCTGTTTATAACAGATTCCTGCTGCATGGAATGGCGCCACAGGAGAAGGCATATGGCTTCAGCAACACGCACAACCCCCGATACACTACCCGCATGGCAGACGTTGAAGCATCATGCTGACACGCTACAACAGGTACACTTAAAAAATTTGTTTGGTGATGATGACAGTCGCTGGTTGAACTTCACGCGCCAAGTGGCAGGTTTAACCTTGGATTTATCTAAACAGCGTTGGGATGATGACACCCTTGAACACTTGCTGGCGCTGGCGCATGAGGCGGGAATGCCTGGGGCGATTGATGCGCTGCTAAGCGGAAAGCGTGTCAACGTCAGTGAAAATCGCCCCGCACTACATACAGCTTTACGGTTACCTGCTGATGCCACGCTTGAAGTAGAAGGGGAAGATGTGGTGGCCGCTGTGCATGACAGCCTTGCCCAAATGGAGTGCTTGGTGCAGCGCTTACAGGCGGGGCAGTGGCGTGGTGCAACCGGTAAGCCGATCCGGCATGTGGTGAATTTAGGTGTCGGCGGCTCGGATCTTGGCCCGTTAATGGTCACCCATGCGCTGGCAGATTATCGCCCAAAAGAGGGGCACCCATTGGACGTGCACTTTGCGTCGACCATGGATGGCTCCCAGCTGGCGGATTATCTAAGTCGCTTTAATCCTGAAACAACCTTGTTTGTTTTATCGTCCAAGTCGTTTACCACTATCGACACGCTTTCCAATGCTAATACGGCCAAAGACTGGCTATTAGGAAAGCTTTCTGAGCATGGCGATCTTCCCAATGCCGCGCCATTAAGCGCAGAGTTAATTGTTCGCCAGCACTTCATTGGTGTGTCGGCGAGCCCTGAAAAGATGAGTGAGTGGGGTATTTCCTCAGATCACCAACTGATGTTCTGGGACTGGGTCGGCGGGCGTTACTCCTTGTGGGGCACCATCGGCCTCCCGATTGCGCTCGTCGTAGGTATGGATAACTTCCGTGAACTGTTGGCGGGTGCCCATGCAATGGACTGCCACTTCCGTGATGCACCGATGGAAGAAAACCTGCCAGTACTGCTGGGGTTAGCTGGTATCTGGAACGTCAATTTCCTGGATATTCGTGCCCATTCGATACTGCCCTACGACGGACGCTTAGAGTACTTTGCTGCCTATCTTGAACAGCTTGAGATGGAGTCCAACGGTAAGTCGGTGACGCGCCAAGGCCAAGCGGTGAATTATTCAACGTGCCCAGTGCTTTGGGGGCAGCTTGGTCCCAATGCTCAACACGCCTTTTATCAGTTACTTCACCAGGGCACCCAGCCGGTCGTATGCGATTTTATAGCACCGCTGAAGCGCTACGATGAAGTGGAAGACCCAGATACACGTCGCCATTTAAAAGCACAGCACCGCCTAGCGCTGGCGAACTGCTTTGCTCAGTCACGAGTGCTGATGCTGGGGGATGACGCTCTAGAGGATGAAGGCCCTCGCCCAGAGCACAAGCGCTACCGTGGGAACCAGCCCTCTACAACGGTCCTGTTGGATAAGCTAACACCCTTTACGCTAGGGGCACTGATCGCCCTGTATGAGCACAAAGTGTTTGTACAGGCGGTTATTTGGGATATTAATCCGTTTGATCAGTGGGGCGTTGAGCTAGGTAAGAAAATTGCCACTGACACCCAGGCGATCATTGATGGAGGCGGTGATATTTCCCGTATGGATGCTTCCAGCCGCGGCCTGATTGAGGCGTTTTGGGCGGCAGAGCAGGAGTAGCACGCTATTCTGATTTTCATGGCTGGATATACAGCTTTTTGCTTTTCCGCTATCCTGTGCCCTTTTGTAAGCCGCCAAAGACTCGTTTCAATGAGTTTTGTTTCAGTACGCTTTGTTTCAAGTACTTAAGAGCGGCTGCTAGCGCTATTTTTTTAGGAACCGATGTTACATGACCCAGTTTGATGCCTCCCAGTACGGCGCGAGTTCCATCGAAGTCCTGTCAGGGCTCGAGCCGGTGCGTAAGCGTCCCGGTATGTACACCGACACCTCGCGGCCTAACCACCTCGCTCAAGAGGTTATCGATAATAGTGTCGATGAGGCCCTCGCAGGGCATGCATCGGCTATTAGCGTGGTGCTGCATTCCGATGGTGCCATCGAAGTGCAGGATAACGGCCGTGGCATGCCGATCGATTTGCACCCTGAACATGGCGTGTCGGGCGTCGAGCTAATCTTTACCAAGCTCCACTCGGGTGGCAAGTTTTCCTCCTCCAGCTATCGCTTCTCGGGCGGTTTGCATGGGGTTGGCGTGTCGGTGGTTAATGCCTTATCGCGCCGTTTAGATGTTGAAGTTACTCGTAATGGCGCGCGCCATGCCATGGCCTTTGAGTTTGGCGAAAAAGTCGAAGAGCTACACGAAATTGGTAAAGCGGCGAAAAAAGCGACGGGCACTCTCGTGCGTTTCTGGCCAGATGAGAGCTACTTTGACAGCCCAAAGCTTGCCCTTTCAAAGTTAAAGCACTTGTTACGTGCCAAGGCCGTACTGTGTCCTGGGCTGGCGGTTACGCTGATAGAGCCTGATGGCACCAAAACTGAATGGGCCTATGCCGATGGCTTAAAGGACTACCTAGCTGAAGCTACCGATGGCTATGAAGTGGTGCCGAATGAACCCTTTGTAGGCCATTTTAGCGATGACGAGCATGGCGTTGACTGGGCGATTCAGTGGTTGCCCGAAGGTGGCGACGCGTTGTTGGAAAGCTACGTGAACCTGATTCCCACGCCTCAGGGCGGCACGCATGTTAATGGCTTCCGTTCAGGATTGTTGGAAGCGCTGCGGGAGTTCTGCGAATACCGCAGCCTGTTGCCCCGCGGCATTAAGCTGACCGCCGATGATTTATGGGAGCGAGCCTCCTTTGTGCTTTCGGTTAAAATGCTTGATCCCCAGTTTGCCGGGCAGACCAAAGAGCGGCTCTCCTCACGCACGATTGCGGGCTTCGTGTCTGGGGTGTTGAAAGATGCTTTCTCGCTTTGGCTTAACCACCACATTGAACAGGCCGAACAGCTGGCCGAAATGGTGATCAGCGCCGCCCAACAGCGCCAGAAAAAGTCCAAAAAAGTCGCCCGTAAAAAGGTGACTTCTGGTCCCGCGTTGCCGGGCAAACTCGCCGACTGTTCCGGCCAGGATCCTGCCCTGAGTGAGCTGTTTTTAGTCGAAGGTGACTCGGCAGGTGGTAGCGCCAAACAAGCGCGCAACCGTGAAACTCAAGCCATTCTTCCGCTGCGCGGCAAAATCCTCAACACCTGGGAAGTCGATACCCACGATATCTATGGCTCTCAGGAAGTGCACGATATCGCCGTGGCGATTGGTGCCGACCCCGGCAGCGCAGATCTTGAAAAACTGCGCTACCACAAAATTTGTATCCTGGCGGATGCGGACTCCGATGGCCTGCACATTGCGACGCTGTTGTGCGCGCTGTTTGTAAAACACTTCCCCAGCCTGGTGGATGCCGGGCATGTGTTTGTCGCCATGCCGCCGCTTTACCGAATCGACTTAGGTAAAGAAGTGCACTATGCCCTGGATGAGAGCGAGAAAGCCGCCATTCTCAAGCAACTGGCGAAAAAGCGTGGCACGCCTAACGTTCAGCGCTTTAAAGGCTTGGGTGAAATGAGCCCGCTACAGCTGCGTGAGACCACTATGTCGGTAGAAACTCGTCGCCTAGTGCAGTTAACGCTGGAAGAGGGCGATGGCACGATGGAAATGATGGATATGTTGCTGGCCAAGAAACGCGCCGGTGACCGCAAAAAATGGCTAGAAGATTACGGCAATCTCGCTGATGTAGAGGTGTAGTTACAGAGATAGAAGCGTCATCAGTCTGGTTTTAATGACTGTTTTTGCGACTGTTTTCGCAACAGTTGCAAAGCCAGTTATAAAGACCGGAGGGGGGAGCCCAATCTGCTAGGCAAACGTTAACAGGCATTATTACAGTGCCATGCTATTTGGCCGATAGTTGAATAGGTAGCTTACATACTAAGACGCGTAAAAAAACGCTCATAGACAGGGGAATAGCTTTGTTCAACACAATCTCTCGGCAGTTAACGTTGTCTGCAGTGGTGCTCACACTACTAATGGCTGTCAGTATTTACGGCGTGATGGCATGGCGTGGTCAGCCGCTGGTGATCGATGCAAGTCAGTCATTGATTGAGCGTACGGGCGGCTCTATCGTGAATGCGCTGAATGGCCAGCTGGCTCGCGTCGAGGGGAATACCTCGAGCTTAGCGGCGTTGGCCGAGTCGCTTCCTCAAGATGAAGCGATTTACCGGCAAGCACTGCCCAATGTGGTCGATGATAACGGCAATATGACAATTGCCGGAGGCGGTATTTGGCCTGAGCCAGACGCATTTTCGCCGGGTGTCGAGCGCTTCAGTTTTTTCTGGGCACGTAATGCTCAGGGAGCGTTGGAGTTTCTGGATGACTACAACGCAAGCACTATTGCGCCATACCACGACGAAGCATGGTATAGCAGTGCTCGCGATGCGACGCCAGGGCAGTGCGTTTGGTCTGCCGCGTACCGCGACCCAGCGACAGGGGTTGCCATGGTGACCTGTAGTGTTCCGTATTATATCGATGACGCTTTTTCCGGAGTCGCCACCATTGATATGCAGCTAGGCGGCGTGGCCGAGTTTCTTGCAGAAAATGGCGGTGGTACAGGCGGTTACGCCTTTGTACTGGATAATGAGCGCAATGTCATTGACCTGCCGGGGGTAGAGCAAGCCTCTGATGAGATGAAAGGTTTAGCTGACGTTGCTCGTGATATGCCTTGGCTCCAGCCCGTTGTTACGGCGATAACTGCTGGCCAGGAACAAGCGAGTGTCGAAAGCGCAGGCGTGTTAGCAGAAGCTGCAGAGGTGCGCTTATTTGACATGCCACGTACGGGGTGGACGCTGGGGTTGGTAACCCCTAGCGAGCAAGTCACGGCTTTGGCACGCACGTTAACACGTGATCTACTGCTATTTATTGTTCCCTTGTTGGCACTCTTACTGGGGCTTGGGTGGTGGGGTGGGCGTATTTTGCTAGCGCAAATACGCAGCACTACGCGCCAAATCGATCAGCTGGGTCAGGATGACTCGAGTCGAGAGCTAACCATCTATCGCGAGGATGAGATTGGCGAACTGCGCCGTGCTGTTAATCGATACTCGGAGAAGCTACAGCGGCTATTTGGTGATGTGCGGAGCGTGGCCGATGCCATCGCCAGCGAGTCCACTGAAATCGCGGCAGGCAATACGGAGCTTTCTAGCCGAACAGAACAACAGGCGGCTTCTCTTCAGGAAACGTCATCAACGATGGAAGAGATGGCGGCTACGGTGAAACGAAACGCTGATAACGCTCAAGAGGCCGACCTACGGGCAAAAGAATCAGCAGATAAAGTAAAGCGTGGCGGCCAACAGGTATCGAGGCTGGCGCAGTCCATGGAAGCGATCAACGAAAGCTCTGTTGAAGTCGCTTCAATTGTTCAAGTAATCGAAAATATTGCTTTTCAAACCAATATATTAGCGCTGAATGCCTCGGTAGAAGCAGCGCGTGCGGGTGAGCACGGAAGAGGCTTTGCGGTGGTTGCCAGTGAAGTACGTGAGCTTGCCTCGCGCAGTGCTGCATCGGCCAGAAATATTAATGGGCTGATCAAAACCACGTCTGAGCAGATCGCGACGGGCAGCGGTTATGCTCAAGAAGCTGAGTCCGCTATGAAAGAGATTGTAGTTGCCATTGAGGAAGTAACGGCACGCATTAGCGAAATCAGCCAAGCTTCCAGCGAACAAACCAATGGCATTGACGAGATTAACAGTGCGGTAACGCAGATGGATACGGTGACCCAGCAGAATGCGGGCTTGGTTAGCCAGGCCGCAGGGGCTGCTAATGAACTGTCGTTACAGGCCCAGCGCTTAAAAGGCTTGCTGGACGAGTTTCACGGCGGTGCGCAAGCGGTATCCCAGGCTCCAGCACTGTCGAATGCATCGCATGAAAAGTATCAATTAACATAGCGTGCCATGCTAAGTGGCCGCGTGTCCGCTTATCAGCCGCCCCGACTGGGGCGGTTTTGTTGTTAAGGTAGGATATGATCGACATGGATATTCAAGTAGCAGAGGGTGACGTCGAACGGCTGTCCCTGCGCGATTACACCGAAAAAGCGTACCTCGACTACTCGATGTACGTCATTTTAGACCGCGCCTTGCCCAATATTGGCGATGGGATGAAACCTGTGCAGCGGCGTATTATTTACGCTATGCGTGAACTGGCGCTGCACGCCAATGCCAAGTACAAAAAGTCGGCGCGTACCGTCGGTGATGTGCTGGGTAAGTTTCACCCCCATGGCGACAGCGCGTGCTATGAAGCAATGGTGCTAATGGCCCAGTCGTTTAGCTATCGCTATCCGCTGGTGGATGGGCAAGGCAACTGGGGTAGTCCTGATGACCCCAAATCCTTTGCTGCCATGCGCTACACCGAAGCCAAGCTGTCTAAGTTTGCAGAAGTGCTGCTCAGCGAGTTAGGCCAGGGCAACGTGGACTGGACCCCCAACTTCGATGGCACGATGCAAGAGCCGGTAGTGCTTCCAGCGCGTTTGCCGCACGTGCTACTCAACGGCGGTACCGGCATCGCGGTTGGGATGGCAACCGATATTCCACCTCACAACGTGACTGAAGTGGTAGAGGCGACCTGTCACCTGTTGCGGAACCCGGAAGCGACCACTGTCGACCTGATGGAATTTGTACCGGCACCCGATTTCCCCACCGATGCCGAAATCATCACGCCGAAAGAAGACCTGCGCAAGCTCTACGAATCAGGCCGCGGTTCGGTCAAACTGCGCGCTCGCTATGTGCGCGAAGAGACCAACATCGTGATTACCGCTGTGCCTTATCAGGTCAGCGGTGCCAAAGTGTTAGAGCAGATCGCCGCGCAAATGCAGGCCAAAAAGCTGCCGATGGTAGCCGACCTGCGTGATGAGTCCACCCATGAAGAGCCTACTCGCCTGGTGATTGAGCCACGCTCTAACCGCGTGGATGTTGAATCGCTGATGGCGCACCTGTTCGCCACCACGGATTTAGAAAAGAATGTGCGGGTGAACATGAACGTGATCGGCCTGGATGGCCGCCCCCGTGTGATGCCGCTACCCGATATGCTGAGCGAGTGGCTGCGCTTTAGGCGAGCGACAGTGCGCCGCCGCTTAGAGCATCGTTTAGGTAAAGTCGAAGACCGTCTGCATATTCTTGAAGGCCTGCTGACGGCTTACCTCGACCTTGATGAAGTGATCCGTATTATTCGTGAAGAGGATGAGCCTAAGCCGGCATTGATCGCTGCGTTTGGTCTTTCTGAGCGGCAGGCAGAGGCGATCCTAGAGCTGCGATTGCGCCATCTTGCCAAGCTGGAAGAGATGAAAATTCGCGGCGAGCAGGATGAGCTGGAGAAAGAGCGCAAGTCGCTGCGAGGCTTGCTGGGTAGTGAAGCTAAGCTAACCACGTTAATTGAAAAAGAGATCCGCGCGGCGGGTAAAGAGCATGGTGATGCGCGTCGTTCGCCGCTGGTTGAGCGTAGTGAAGCAAAAGCGCTCTCTGAAGTAGAGTTGTTAGGCGCTGATCCGATTACCGTCGTGTTGTCGGAAAAAGGCTGGATTCGTGCGGCGAAAGGCCATGATATCGATCCGGAAGGGCTCTCCTATAAGGCCGGCGATAGTTTCCAACTGGCGGCTCGTGGTAAAACCAATCAACCCTTGGTGTTACTAGACGACACTGGCCGCGCTTATACCCTAGCGGCACATAACCTGCCTAGTGCCCGAGGCCAGGGTGAACCGGTTACCGGCCGTGTCAACGTATCGGCAGGTGCGCGCATGGCAGGGCTAATGCTGGCGCCACCCACCAAACGATACGTATTGGCCAGTGATGGTGGTTATGGTTTTGTCGCGCAGCTCGAGGCGCTGACAGGCAAAAATAAAGCCGGTAAAGCGGTACTGAGTGTTCCTAAAGGGTGCAGCGTTATGGCCCCAGTGGAAGTGCCGGAAGGCGAAGGCCATTGGGTTGCATCGGTTTCCAATGAAGGCAGGCTGCTGCTGTTTCCGTTAGACCAACTGCCAGAAATGGCCAAAGGGAAAGGCAATAAAATGCTCGATATTCCCGGCCCGCGTGCGGCTCGACGTGAAGAGTTTGTGCGCGATATTGCCGTTGTGGCAGAGGGTGGTGAACTCATTATTCATGCCGGTAAGCGTAAGCTAACCCTGAAAGCCGACGATCTCGCGTATTATCGTGGTGAACGCGGTAGGCGAGGCAGCAAACTGCCTCGCGGTTTCCAAAAAGTAGATTGTTTAGAGGCAGGGGAGTAAGTCATGGCAACACGTTATTTGATTCGTGCGACCGGGGTTGCACGCCCAGGGCAGTTAGCTGGCCTGGGTAATGCGTTGGCGGCTGGGCGTGCCCGGCTGTTGGATATTAATCAAAGCGTGACGTTTGGCATGCTCTCTTTGGAAATGTTGGTGGGGCTTGATCAGGACAGCGCTTTGGAAGCCGCTCTTAGTGAAGCAGGAGATACGCTAGGCTTAGACGTGCAGGCAATTGCAGTGAGTGGTGACGACTATCAGCGCTGGAGTGAGCAAGCCAGCCAACCAAGACTAATCTTAAGCCTGCTAGCCCCCAAGCTGCCTGCCGGCATATTAGCTGAAGTAGGATCGCTGACCGCAGAGTTTGGTCTCACTGTTGAGCTAATTCACCGTCTTTCAGGCCGCGAAGCGCTTGAAGGTGACTCGCCTGCTAACGGGGCTTGCGTTGAATGTTGGCTCAGAGGCAGTGATGTAGAGCTAGAAGCCCTACGCGAAAAGGCGCTCGCGCTAGGTGCCCAGCATGGTGTCGATATTGCTATTCAAGAAGATACTATCTGGCGTCGGCATCGTCGTTTAGTGTGTTTTGATATGGACTCGACGCTGATCAAGACTGAGGTGATTGACGAGCTCGCTCGCCGCCATGGGGTCGGAGATGAAGTCGCCGACGTGACCGAACGAGCGATGCGTGGCGAGCTGGATTTTCAAGAAAGCTTCCGCGAGCGTATGAGTAAACTAGCCGGTTTAGACGAGTCGGTCTTAAAAGAGATTGCTGCCGAGCTGCCATTAATGGACGGCGTTGAGCGGCTAATGGCGAACTTAAAGCGCTTTGGTTACCGCACGGTGATACTGTCTGGGGGCTTTACTTACTTTGCTCGCCATCTTCAGGAAAAGCTCGGTTTTGACGAAATCCACGCCAACGAGCTGGTCATTGAAAATGGCAAAGTGACCGGCGATGTGAAAGAACCGATTGTCGATGCGCAGCGCAAAGCCGACCTTTTAGAGCAAATTGCGTTACGTGAAGGTTTTACCTTAGAGCAGACCATTGCCGTTGGTGATGGTGCCAACGATCTGAAAATGCTGGCAAAAGCGGGGCTTGGTATTGCATTTCGCGCCAAGCCGATGGTTCGCGCACAAGCTCGTCAAGCAATTTCAACGTTGGGAATTGATGCGGTACTGTATTTAATTGGCTATCGGGAAGCAGATTTGATCGACTGACTGATAGCGCTACCAAGTGAACAGGCGGTGCCTTAGCACCGCCTTAGCCCTAGTTGGCAGTATGAGCGTTAACACCGCCATACTCCGCACGCAGGGCTTCTAGCTTAGCGACCTCATTTTCGCTAAGCGATGGTGAGTTCCAAAGTGGCTCACCTTGCGCGTTATTTATCCCCAGTAGCGTTAAGGTTAGCTGTGAATCGCGGGGAATCTGATCATTACCCCAGGGGCCGAAGCGGTTGGGGGCAAGACTCCATTGTGCGGTTTCACCGGGGGCTAGGCCGCCAGCAATAACATAGTAAAACGTTTCATCGACCCACGCTGTTTCGCGTCCTGGGCTGGTCAATACGCCATGTAAAAACAGTTCTGATACCTCTTGGTCAGAACCATTCGTTACCTGAAGATCAATGACAGGTTCGAATGCGCCATACGGGCTGGTACTGATGTAGTAATCGGCACTTTCAATGCTCACCTGGGCGCGCTGTTGTTGATCGTGTTCGGCCCGCGCTTGTTTGGTTTCTAGACGATCAAGCGTTTGCAGCGCCTGCTCGCGTTCGCGGGCACGGCGTTCGCGCAGCATTTTATCGGCGCGCTCTATAATCTCATCACCCGTTAGGCCATGCATGTAGGCATTCGCTGACTCGGCAATTTCGGCGGCATTCATACGTTGGGCATTGAGTAAATCGATGCCGCTAAACGATGACATGGCAATGATCGTTAATGCTTGATCAAACTCATCGCGCTTGTAGGCGGGGAGTGAGTCGCGCACTTTCTCAACCGAAACTACGGCGGCTGGCATTGAGCTTGTGTCTATTTTGGGGTCTGAGCAACCCGCTATCATCAACGTGGTTAATGACAGTGCCGACAATCTAAGCAGGCTCCACATATAATTACCTCAAAACAGGCTAACAAAACGCAAGGAGCTTACCGGAAAGTGTCGCTTCCCACTACTATCTCGCGTCGTTGACATATAAAAAGCGCTGGCGTTTCAGCCAGCGCTTAGCGATCAAGAACGGCTGTTCCTGCCTTTTAACCATGTCCCTTGTCGGGGTGCGGGACAGGTTTTTCACCGACTTCTTCTGAGCGGAGTTCTACCGGTTTGCCCTGGGTTTTATCTACGTGCTTGAGCTGCATGTGAAGACCCGTTTTGGCGAGCAAGTGAGCGCTAACCGGTGCGGTAATGAATAAAAACAGCGTGATTAGCAGTTCTTGTACGTCAGGCTTGCCATCGATACTCCAAAAGTAACCCATTGAGGCGACAAGCATGCAGCCTATGCCGAGTGTGGTGGCCTTGGTAGGGCCATGGAGGCGCATGTAGAAGTCTCTTAGGTGAGCGAGACCCAGTGAGCCGATAAAGACGAAAATACCGCCTGCTACCAGCAGTAGTGAAATCAGCGCTTCGACAAAAAACGACATTAGCGCATCTCCTGAGACGTTACAGGGTTCATTCGATAATATCCCCGCGTAAAATGTACTTACATACGGCCACCGTGCTGATAAAACCGAGCATGGCAATTAACAGCGCAGACTCGAAGTAGGTCTTGCTGTTGAGCCACAGTCCCAGCAGTACGATCAGCGCAATCGAGTTGACATACATAGTGTCGAGCGCCAGCACGCGATCTGGCAGGTCGGGGCCAATGGTTAGGCGATAAAGATTCATCAGTAGCGCCATTACCACCAGCGCTAAAGTGATCACGAGTGCGGCGCTTAGCATTCGTAAATCTCCTTAAGGGGGCGCTCATAGCGCTCGCGAATTTGGGCAATTAGGGCGTCCTCGTCGTCTACATCAAGTGCATGAATGAGCAACGATTTTCCATCCATTCTCAAATTCGCTGAAACTGTTCCTGGGGTTAGGCTGATGGTGCTTGCGAGAAGCGTAATAGTGAAACGCTCTTCAAGCATCAGCGGGTATTCAATAAAGTGGGGTTTGACTTTACGCCAGGGGTTAGCAATTAAGTACGCAACTTCGAAGTTTGCGATGACGATATCGCCTAGTACGCGAAACGCAAAACGCAACAGTTTAAGCGGTTTACCAATGCGGGGGCGTGCGTCCCAAAAGCGATGGGTCAATAACGGAATAAGGATGGCCAGCGCGCCGCTTAGCACGATCTGACCGAATGCAAAGCTACGCACAAGTAATAGCCATACCAACAGCAGCAGCAGTGACAGTACCGGCGTAGGGAGCCAAGCGCGGGGGGCAATCATTGAGCGTCTCCAGCATCAGGCAGAAGCGAATTAATCAACAGCTGCGGGTTGGCCAACTGCTCTCCCGTGGCCTGGGTATAGCTACTCACGGGCCCTGCAAAGGCGACCATTAGTGGTGCCGCGCTAAGTAGCCACAGCATGCCAATCCATTGGTAGCGAGAGAGGTTGCTGCCGCTTGGGCTGCCACGGTGGCTGCGCCAAAACAGCGTAGAGCCTGCGCGAGAAAGGGCAATTAACGACGCAAGGCTCGTTAATAGTAATAGCGGCCAAAGCCACAGGCGCTCACCACCTTCGGCGGCGTTAAGCATGAGTGCCTTCCCTAACGCGCCGGATAGTGGCGGTAACCCGGCCACGGCAATGGCACCGATAAAAAAGGTAAGCGCTAGTGCATTTCCTTGCACCAATGGTCGGCCTTTAACGATACGCGTGCCGGGTTTACCCCGCTGTAGGCCAATCATCTCCGCTAGCAGGAAAAGTCCGCCGGTAATCAGCGTGGTGTGAATGAGATAATAGAGAAGTGCTGATGTCGCGGCAGGAGAACGCATGCCAATGCCAGCCAGTAGCGTGCCTACCGAAATAAGCACCAGATACGCTATCAGTAGGCGTAAATCACGTGCGGCGATAACGCCAACACCCGCTGCGGCTAGCGTTGCTAGCGCTAACCACCATACCCAGGGCTGTTCCAGTGCGACTAGACCACCTGCCTGATCGCTGAATATCAGCGAATAAACGCGCAAAATCGCGTAAATCCCCACCTTTGTCATAATGGCGAATAACGCTGCCACTGGCGCGGGAGCTGCTGCATAAGCGCGGGGGAGCCAAAAGTAGAGAGGCAAAATAGCCGCTTTTAAACCGAAAACTACCAGCAGCATCAATGCCCCTGCGGTGACTAAGCCTTCGCGCTCAGCGGGTAGATTGGACAGCTTGTGTGCCATATCAGCCATGTTCAGCGTGCCCGTTGCACCATATAAAATGCCCACAGCGATCAGGAACAGTGAGGAGCCCGCTAAGTTAAGCACGACATAGTGAACGCTGGCTTGGATACGTGCTTTACCGCCACCGTGCAGCAGTAATGCGTAAGAGGCCAGGAGTAACACTTCGAAAAATACGAAGAGGTTAAACAGGTCACCGGTTAAAAAGGCCCCGTTAATGCCTAGCAATTGCCATTGAAATAGACCGTGGAAGTTGCTGCCTTTTTCGTCGTCGCCGCCGCAGGCAAAAATGACCGCGCCGACCGCTAAAATAGAGGTGACTAACACCATCAATGCCGACAAGCGATCCAACACTAGCACCACGCCGAACGGTGGCTGCCAGTCGCCCAGAGCGTAGTAAGTAATGTCACCACTCGCCGCTTGGTTGACCAGTGCTATTGAGACGAATAGCAGAAGTATCGAGGCGACAACGCTGACGGTGCGCTTATAGCGCACTAAGCCCTGGCGTTGATAAAGCAACAAAATACCCGCGACTAACGGTAGCACCACGGGGAAAACAATCAGATGCTGGATCATTCGTGGTCTTCCTTTTTGCCGTCGACATGGTCGTTACCTACTTCGCTGCGTGCACGCATGGCCAGGATGACCACAAAGGCGGTCATCGCAAAACCAATCACGATCGCTGTTAATACCAGTGCCTGGGGCAGCGGGTCAGCAATGTTCGTGCCTTCATTTACCAGAGCAGCGCCATCCGTGGTTAAGCCTCCCATGGAAAACAAAAATAGGTTGACCGCGTAGGAGAGCAGCGTCAGACCAACCACAACGGGGAACGTACGCCCGCGCAGTGTTAGATAGAGTCCGCACGCAGTTAATATGCCCGTTGTAATGGCATAGAGCATTTCCATTAGTGGGACTCCTTGTTATTAGGCGTACTCGAATCATCGCTTGCTTTGGGTTCGGTGACGGGGCGGTGTGGCGTGGTGACTTTACCCAGGTTGGCCAGAATCATCAGCGTTGCACCTACAACCGCTAGATAAACGCCAAGATCAAAGAGCAGAGCGGTAGCCAGTTCAAAGGTGCCAATCAGTGGTAGCGTAAAATAACCGAATGATGACGTCAGGAACGGATAGCCCAAAAGCCAGCTACCCAGCCCTGTAAGTGTTGCAATGGCAACGCCTACCACGGCCACTGGCTGGAAGGGGAAGTTTAGGCGCTCTTGTGCCCACTCAACGCCGCGTGCCATATACAGCAAGATAAGCGCGACAGCCGTAATCAAGCCGGCGATAAATCCGCCGCCAGGTTGGTTATGGCCGCGTAAGAAGATAAACGCAGAAACCAGCAGCGCCAGCGGCAGTAACGTCATAGAAATCGACGTTAAAATGGCGGGGTAGCGATCAGGCGACCAAACACGACCTTCGCCATCGCTATGTGGGATAAACAACCGTAGTCGGTTTAATAGTTTAAAGATGGCTAGGCCAGCAATGGCCAGCACCGTAATCTCGCCAAGCGTATCGAAACCACGGAAGTCGACCAATATGACGTTGACGACGTTGTACCCGCCGCCACCAGGTTTACTGTTTTCAACGAAGAACTCAGAAATCGACAGCGTCTCACGTGTCATCACCGCATAGTTAAGGCTAGCCACCACTAAGCCTAATGCGCCTGCCAGTAACATATCCCGTACGTTGCGCTTAGGGCTCGATTCACGCGGCGTTTTTTGGGGTAAGAAAAATAGCGCTAACATCAGCAGTATCATGGTAACAACCTCTACCGATAGCTGAGTCAGTGCTAAGTCTGGGGCAGAAAAGCGTGCAAAGGTGAGGGCAACGAATAAGCCTACGACCGAAAGCATCAGTAGTGAGATTAACCGGTATCGATGGGTAGCCGCCGTTGCTACTCCCCCGAATATCAGCATGCCAGCACCTAATAAAACAATACCATCAATTGGCTGATTGCCTTTCGAGCCAGTTAATCCGTCAATGCTTGCCAAGCCAATGACACCCATCAGTAATGCCGCAAAAAGCAGCCAGCCCATATAGCGCTGAAGAGAGTTGCCTTCAAGCTTTGTGATGAGTTGTTCGGCACGATAACCAAGGGTAACGATAAAGCGTTCAAAGACGCGACGCGCATCAATACTGGGGAATGGTTGCACAAAACGGCGTAGATCCGCATGACGCCAATACAGTGTGATGCCTACAACAAAGGCCAGCCCACTCATCATCAATGGCAAGTTGATGCCGTGCCAAATAGCCAAGTGGAAATCAAGTGGCTCGCCCAATACGGCTTGGGTCGCTAGTTGTAAAATGTCAGTGGCAAAAAAGGCGGGGAAAAGCCCGACTAAGACACAAAGCGCTACGAGGATTTCCACTGGTAACCGCATCAAATGAGGAGGTTCGTGAGGCGCTTTAGGCGTTGCTTCTGTTGCAGGTTTATAAAATACCGCATGCACTAAGCGCACCGAATAGGCCACAGAAAGAATGCCTCCTAACGCTGCCAGCGCAGGGAGTAGCCAGCTAAGCCCACCTAGCACCGGGGTTGCTAACGTCTCGGTAAAGAACATCTCTTTGGAAAGGAATCCGTTAAATAGCGGCACACCTGCCATAGCTGCAGCGGCCAATGTGGTCAGCAGTGCTGTAACAGGCATCGCCTTTTTCAAACCGCCTAATTGCTTGAGTTCTCGGGTGCCTGTTTCATGGTCGATAATTCCTGCACTCATAAACAGGGCCGCTTTGAAGGCCGCATGATTCAAAATATGAAACAGGGCTGCTAACACCGCCATCGGGCTACCAATACCCAATAATACGGTGATCAAGCCTAGGTGGCTGACGGTTGAGAACGCCAGAATTCCTTTTAGGTCAGTCTTAAACAGGGCAAACCAAGCGCCGTAGAGTAGCGTGATAGTACCTATGAGTGGCACCACTACGCTCCAAAGCTCGCTGCCAGCAATCGCAGGGTGTAAGCGTGCCATCAGAAAAATACCCGCTTTCACCATAGTGGCAGAGTGCAGATACGCTGAGACTGGCGTTGGGGCCGCCATGGCATGAGGTAGCCAAAACTGGAAAGGGAACTGAGCTGACTTGGTAAATGCACCGAGTAGAACCAGCCCAAGCATCAGCGGATAGCGAGGATCGGCGACGATGGCAGCGCCGCTGCTAAGTACATCGTCCATTCGATAGCTGCCGGCCATATTACCCAGCAGTAGGAGACCCGCTAGTAGGGCCAAGCCGCCAGCGCCGGTAACGGTAAGCGCCATGCGGGCACCTTTACGTGCATCACTACGATACGACCAAAAGCCAATCAGCAAAAATGACGAAAGACTGGTTAGTTCCCAGAATAACCAGAGTAAGATGAGGTTGTCAGACATCGAAATGCCCACCATCGATGCCATAAACAGCATCAGAAAGGCATAAAAACGTCCGAATGGCTCATCTTTGTCTAGGTAAAAATGTGCATACAATAAAATCAGCAGACCGATGCCAATAATCAAAAGATTAAACAGCAACGACAAGCCATCTAAACGAAATGCCAGCTCAAGGCCTAGCTCAGGCATCCATGCCGCGTTAAAACGCAGTGCTTCGCCTTTTAACAGGGCGGGGATCTGCAACAGTGTCAGCAGCAGGGCAACAGCGGGCAGTATGCTTGTCGCCAGCGAGCACAGGGTGCGGCCGCGTTTGGCATTTAATGCCGGCACCAGCACGCCTAACAGGGGCAGTAAGGCTATCCACAGCAGTGTCATGGGCTTATCCAGCGCAAAAAATCGTGAAACACCAAGGTGGCAATAGCTACCTGGGTGGCGGAGATACTTCAAGTGAAACAACAGGATATCACTTGTATAGTAAGTACGTGATTTTAGTATAAAGTGATGCCGTTAACCGTTTAGAGACTCCCTGTTCCATGAGTGAACCATTCAATACCTGGCAAGCCCGCTTCGAAAAGCTGCGCTCAAACAAGCTGTTTGAAGGCGCCGTGATTTCCATCATTGTGATTTCTGCCCTGGTAATAGGCGCGAAAACCTATGAGGAAACCTCCCGAATAGAGCAGTGGCTGCTTTATCTTGATATTGCCGTAACCGTGTTCTTTCTGATTGAGATTTTGATCAGAATGGCAGCCGAGCGCAACTTAGTCAGCTTTTTTAAGAAAGGTTGGAATGTTTTCGATTTTCTGATAGTGACCGCTAGCCTGATCCCCATGGACGACTCGGAGATGGTACTGCTGGCACGCTTGCTGCGAATTTTCCGTGTTTTGCGCTTGGTGTCGATGATTCCTGAGCTGCAAATGTTGCTGGGAGCGTTGGTGAAGTCGGTCCCTCGGATGGGCTATGTCGTACTGCTGATGTTTATCATCTTTTATATCTATGCTGCCCTGGGTAGCTTTTTATTCCATAACGTTGACGACTTTTTATGGGGTAACATTTCCGTAGCGATGCTCACGCTGTTTCGCATCGCTACGTTTGAAGATTGGACTGACGTTATGTATGCCACCCAAGAGGTCTATGCTTGGAGTTGGATCTATTATTTGACGTTTATATTCCTTACCGCGTTTATTTTCCTCAATATGATGATTGGTATCGTGCTCGATGTTATGCAAAAGGAGAGTGCGCAGATGGAGTTGGATAGCGGCGAAGGCGACTCAGCTCAATTGCAAGCTCTGCGTAGCGACGTGCATACGTTAAAAGCGCAGCTTGATCGTATGGAGGCTGCCATGGCCCATAAAGGCACTCTATCAACTTCAAGTGACCAAACCGACCAACCTAATACAGGGTTGCCAAAAACAGATTAACGACAGGAGCGACGTCATGATGTTGTCCGATCCCTCTAAAAAATATCGCCCCTTCGTGGCCGTTGAATTGCCTGACCGCCGTTGGCCTAGTCAGCGCATCGAAATGCCTCCTATATGGTGCAGTGTAGATTTGCGTGATGGCAATCAGTCGTTAATCGATCCCATGGATCAAGAACGCAAACAGCGTTTGTTCGATCTACTGCTGAGCGTTGGTTTTAAAGAGATTGAGGTAGGCTTCCCATCGGCATCACAAACTGACTTCGACTTTGTCCGCTCGTTGATTGAGCAAGATAAAATTCCTGATGATGTGACGATTCAAGTGCTGACCCAGGCGCGTCCGCATTTAATTGAACGCACATTCGAAGCCCTTAAAGGCGCTAAAAACGCCATTGTGCACGTCTACAATGCCACCGATCCGATGTTTCGGCGGGTAGTGTTTAATGTAGATAAAACAGAGTGCGTGCAGATCGCCGTTGATGCAACGGCGCAAATCCGCGATTTAATGGCCGCTAATCCAGAGACTCACTGGACCTTCCAGTACTCGCCTGAACTATTCACCACCACGGAGATGGACTTTGCGGTGGAAATTGTCGAAGCGGTGATGGATACCTTCGGGCCTAGCATTGATAACCAGATGATCGTTAACTTACCGGCCACCGTCGAAGTCGCAACACCCAATAACTATGCTGATCAAATTGAGTGGTTCTGTCGTCATGTTAAAAAGCGCGACACGCTGATTGTCAGTGTACACCCTCATAATGACCGCGGTACTGGCGTAGCGGCGGCAGAGTTGACGCTAATGGCCGGTGCTGACCGGGTGGAAGGTACGCTGTTTGGCAATGGCGAGCGTACTGGTAACGTGGATATCGTGACGCTTGCGATGAACCTTTATACTCAAGGCGTTCACCCGAACCTGGACTTCTCCAACATTACGCCCATTATGCGCGAGGTCGAGTACTGCAATCAGTTACCCGTCCACCCACGCCATCCCTACGTTGGCGATTTAGTATTTACCGCGTTTTCAGGCTCGCATCAGGATGCGATTAAAAAAGGCATGGCAGATCGTCGTGCTCATCCCGAGGCGCCTTGGGATGTACCCTATTTACCTATTGACCCGCTGGATGTGGGGCGTAGCTATGAAGCAGTAATTCGTGTTAACAGTCAGTCTGGAAAAGGCGGTATTTCCTATCTGCTGGAACAGGAGCACGGCATTGAACTACCGCGTAGGCTGTCGATTGAGTTTAGCCAAGTCGTGCAAGAAGTCGCTGACCGCACTGGGCGCGAAATTACCTCACAAATGATTTACCAGGCGTTTGCTGATGAGTACCTGGAGCAGCATTCGCCGCTGGCGCTGATAAGCCATCGCCTTTCCTCTGAACCAGAAAGCCCAAAAGTTGCGCTTGAAGCGATACTGGAAAGCGGAGGTGAGCGCCAAACAGTAACCGGTGAGGGCAACGGCCCCTTGGCCGCGTTTGTGAAAGCGCTGGTGGCTAGCGGTCAAGAGGTGGAAATAATTGATTACCATGAGCACTCTCGCGGACAAGGGGCCGATGCTGAAGCAATCGCCTATGTTGAGGTGCGCATTGATGGCAAAGCAGTGTTTGGTGTCGGCACCGACGAAAGCATCACCAGCGCGTCAATGAAAGGTGTGCTCAGCGCCATTAACCGTCATCACTCCACCCAAGCGCCGGCTGCCAATGTTACTGCAGAGACGTTAGGGTAAATACCCGATTGAACGTGATCTCTAGCAGACCTATAAGGAGGCGTTGGCCTCCTTATCGTTAGCTAATGTGGTGATGACAGCTAGCATGGTTATGGGAACTACAGCGGCGTCTTACTAGTCTTGCCAGGCACTTCGCGCACTAAGCGTGGCATTAAGAAACCTGGCAAGTGTTCAAGTAACTGCTTAACCAGTGTTTTGGCTTCCTCATCGGGGACGTCAAAATGGGCGGCACCTTGTACGGGGTCGACCACATGCAAATAGTAGGGCAACACTCCCGCTTCAAATAGGCGTTCGGACAGGGTAGCCAACGTGCTGACGCTATCGTTAATTCCGCGTAGTAACACGCTTTGGTTGAGCAGCGTCACACCCGCCTGCTTTAAGCGTGTGCAGGCATCAATGACCGCTTGGTCAATCTCATTGGCGTGGTTAATATGCAGTACCATGACTTTTTGCAAGCGTGTCGCCGCTAGCCAGCCAAGAAGGGCATCATCAACCCGGTCGGGGATCACTACGGGTAGACGTGTATGAATGCGCAGCCGCTTGAGATGCGGAATATTTTCAAGCTGCTCCACCAGCCACGCCAGCTGACGATCGTTGGCGGCCAACGGGTCACCGCCAGAAAGAATCGCTTCATGAAGGGTGGTGTCGGCGCGCAGGTAGTCTAGTGCTTCCTGCCACTGCGCTCTGGAAGGGGAGTTGTCGCTGTAGGGAAAATGGCGTCGGAAGCAGTAGCGGCAGTTGATTGCACAAGCGGGGCTGGCAATTAACAGAACGCGGCCAGCGTACTTATGAATGAGCCCCTTAACAGGCTGATGCTCTGCTTCTTCTAGCGGGTCGGTGACGTAACCTTGCGGTGTTGAGGCTTCATCGCTTACCGGCAGTACTTGGCGGAGCAGAGGGTCATTGGGGTCGTTGGGGGCAATGCGCGTAAGATAGGCGTCGGGAACACAGATCTCAAACAGCTGGTGCCCAGTAGCAGCACCAGGTAGCCAGCTGTCGTCCAAGTTTAAGCGCTTGCACAAAGTGGCTGGGTCGCGAATCGCTTGGGAAAGCTGCCGCTGCCATGACGCGTATATCTGGGTAGACGGGCGCTTATCAGCGATAATAATGTTCTCCTGCAAAAAAGCCCTCCTTCGGGTTATCATGCGCGCACTTATTAGACGACGCTTACAACGACATTATCAACGGCGAAGCATGGCTTCGCGCACTATGTTACTGAAATAAAACACTGAGAGGCATCATGGCGAACTATTCTACCAATGAATTCAAAGGCGGTTTGAAAGTAATGCTCGACGGCGATCCTTGTTCTATCGTCGAGAACGAACTGGTCAAGCCAGGCAAGGGGCAGGCATTTAACCGCGTTAAGCTACGCAACCTGATGACTGGCCGTGTTGGCGAGCGTACTTTCAAATCCGGTGACTCACTGGAAGGTGCCGATGTCATGGATTTGGAGATGGAATATCTCTACACCGACGGCGACATGTGGTATTTCATGAAGACGGATGGCTCTTTTGAGCAGTATGCCGTTGAAAAGAAAGCGTTGGGCGATACTGAGAAATGGCTCAAGGAGCAGGTGCCTTATATTATTACGCTTTGGAACGATAAAGCGATTTCCGTTACTCCACCCAACTTCATCGAACTGGAAGTGGTTGAGACGGATCCAGGTTTGAAAGGTGACACTGCCCAGGGTGGTTCTAAGCCTGCCACACTTTCATCAGGTGCGGTTGTGCGCGTACCGTTGTTTATCAACCAGGGTGAAGTGCTGAAGATTGATACGCGCTCTGGCGACTATGTTTCTCGAGCATAAGTGTTTCTCGAGCATAAGTGTTTTTCAAACATAAGCGCTGCCGAGTGACCGGTAGTTAGTTAGCCGCGAAAGCATCTACTTTATAAAGCCACGTGATGACCATGCGTGGCTTTATAGCATTGGAGGGGACGTAAATGACGGCTAGCTGGCAGCCAACGGCAAGTATCGAAACGTTGCGCGAGCGTGCGCGCTTACTCGCTGGGGTGCGTGCATTTTTCGCTGAGCGGGGTGTGCTGGAGGTGGAAACACCGATACTGGGGCAGGGTGGCAGCACCGATGTGCACTTAGTCTCGCTCGCTAGCTTGGCGCGTACGGATAAAGGCCAGCGTAGGCTATGGCTACAAACGTCGCCCGAGTTTCATATGAAGCGCCTGCTGGCCGCAGGTAGTGGGTCGATATTTCAACTAGCTAAAAGTTTTCGTGATGGTGAAATTGGCAGCCGCCATAATATTGAATTCACTATGCTTGAGTGGTACCGCCCAGGGTTTACCCTGGCACAGCTGATTGATGAGACGACCACGCTGGTTGCTAACGTGCTGCCGAGTTTTGCAGGCCCTGTGGTGCACTATCGTTACCGTGAGCTGTTTCATACCTACTTAGCGGTAGACCCCTTCACGACGTCTATTGAGACATTGCGTACTTTGGCTGCAGAGCGTGGCCAGATGTCGGCAAATGCGCTAACAGAAGAGAGTCGCGATACTTGTCTCGACCTGTTAATGAGCATGGTAATTGAACCAACGCTTGGCCAAAACGAACTGAGTGTTGTGTTGGATTATCCTGCCAGCCAAGCGGCCTTGGCGCGCCGCCATCAAGACGCAGATGGTGAGTGGGTCGCTTCTCGCTTTGAGCTTTATCTCAATGGTGTTGAACTGGCGAATGGCTATGATGAGCTGATTGATGCTGAGGAGCAGCGGCTGCGTTTCAGTGAAGATAATGCTGAGCGTCGCCGTTTAGGTTTACCTGAGGTGGATGTTGATGAGCAATTGCTAGCAGCGCTAGACCATGGAATGCCAGAAAGCGCTGGGGTGGCATTGGGCATAGATCGGCTTATTCAGCTGGCGCTGGGTAAAGCACGCCTGGAAGACGTGCTTACATTTTCAACAGCTAATTGTTAGCACTAATTTCTCGCGTTTTAAGGCTCGCCCAGTGTTTGGCCCATTTGTACCTTGGCGCCTAGCGGATTATCTTCAAAAGTCACCGGCTTGGCAAAGCACATCACCACCGTTGAGCCCAGTTTGAAGCGGCCCATTTCAGCGCCTTTTTCAAGCGTGATGGGTTGCCCGAAACGCATGCGCTGAGGGTGGCCTGAAAGCGGCGTCACTTGGCCTGCCCAGACAGTCTCGATCGCCGCGACGATCATTGCACCTACCAATACCATGGCCATTGGGCCGTGCTGGGTATCGAAAATACACACCAATCGCTCGTTACGCGCAAACAGCCCTGGCACGTAGTTAGCGGTTGCTTGGTTGACCGAGAAGAGCCGCCCTGGCACATAAATCATCTCGCGCAGTGTGCCTGTAACCGGCATATGTACGCGGTGGTAATCTCGAGGAGAGAGGTAAACAGTCGCAAAACTGCCGCCCATAAACTCTTCGGCTAGCGCGCTGTCGCCACCTAGCAGGGTTTGGGCAGAAAACGTGTGGCCTTTCGCTTGTACTAACTGACCTGCCTGTAAACGCCCGAACTGTGACAGGGTGCCATCAGCAGGGCTTAGCAGGCCCTCTCCCAATGGACGAGCATCGGCTTTCAAAGCGCGGGTGAAAAAGTCATTAAACGTTGCATAAGCGGTGGGGTCTGGCTCCAGCGCTTGGCTCATGTCCACATTAAAACGTTTGATAAACGCCTTAATTAACTTGTTCTTCACCGCGGGAGCATCGCACTGGGCAAGCTTACCTGTTAAACGCGAAAGCGCATGGTGGGGGAGCGGGTACTGAATTAGGGAAAACGCTTTTTGGGAAACAGTCACAGTCGTATTTTCACTTCTCAATCGGTGTATCGTCGCGGTTGCCCCATTCGCCCCAAGAGCCCGCATAACCACGTATATTAAAGCCCAGCGCTTTACCGACTAGCCATGTGAAGCTGCTGCGATGATGGCTTTGGCAGTGAGTAGCAATTTCCATTTCGGGCGTTAGGCCGAGCGCGCCTAGTTCGGTCATTAGCTCAGCGTAATCGCGGATACGAAGTGCGCGATTGCGATCCATAGCATTGAGCCAGTCCATGTTGACCGCTCCCGGAATATGACCAAGGTGCTTATTGTTGCCTTTTTCACCATCAAACTCGCCTTTAGAGCGAGCATCCCAAACGGCGAACTGCTTATCTGCGAGCTTTTGTTTGATTTCATCGCAGGTGATTAAGGCGTGCGGGTTTAAGATCTCCGCTCGGTACTCACTTGGTGTTGGGGCGGTGGATTCAGTGCTTTCTGCCAAGCCGGAATCTCTCCAGGCATGGATGCCGCCATTCAAATACGAGTAACGGGTGTGGCCGATTAGCTCCAGTGTCCATAGCAGTCGTGCCGCCCAGCCACCGCCCTCGTCATCATAAGCGACGACGTGAGTATCCCGGGTTAGGCCAAGTGCGCTGAACAGGCGTGAGAGAAATTCAGTGCTCGGCACATCGTTGGGTACCGGTCCTTCGCCACGCATTAGGTAGCGAAAATCAAGGTAAATAGCACCCGGTACATGACCTTGGCGATAGCTATCGCCATTTACTGGTACATCGATAATCAGCAGCTGTGGATTATCCAGGTGTTCTTGAAGCTGCTCGGGCTCAACAATCAGCGGCAGTAGGTTGGTTTCCGATGAATGGCTAGCGGTGCTCATTGACAGCTCCCTATGCTTAGCAATTGATATATCAGGCATCAAGCTAATAAAAATTATGCGTTTAAGCTATCGAGAATGCGCCGATAGCTGGCAAAACGTTCTGGATGGATCTTGCCTGCCTCGACTGCTTCAAGTAAAGCGCAGCCTGGCTCGTTGCGGTGGCGGCAATCTCGGAAGCGGCAATGGCCAATGAACGGATGAAACTCAATAAATCCATCGGTAACTTCCTGCTCATCAAGATGGATTAAGCCAAACTCGCGAATACCCGGTGAGTCAATAAGCTCACCGTCAGCCACTTCGTCACTACTCATCGCATAAAGCCGAGCGGTAGTGGTGGTGTGGGTGCCTTTACGCGAATCTTCTGACAGAGCGCCAATACGCAAAGTTTCATCGGGTAGCAGAAGATCAATCAGTGATGATTTGCCCACGCCACTTTGACCGACAAACACAGATGTTCGCCCTTCAAGCTGCTGGCGTAGATCATCTAAGCCAGCTTCATTAGCAGTGGTGGTGCGCACCACGGTGTAGCCCAGAGAGTGGTAGCGCTCAAGCAGTTCTCCCAGTTTGCCACCATCTTCTGGCAGCAAGTCGGTTTTGTTGAGCACCAGCACGGGGGCAATACCTGTTGCTTCGGCAGCGACCAAATAACGGTCAATCAAATTGGGGTGAGGAGCGGGCTCTACCGCAAAGACGATCAGCAATTGATCGATGTTGGCCGCCACAGGCTTAAGCTGGCCCCGCGGGTCTGGGCGCTTTAGCACGCTGTCGCGCTCCTCGCGGGCCACGACGACGCCAGAGCCGTCCTGGCCTGCTCGCCAAATCACCCGGTCGCCGGTGACTAAGCCATCTAGGTTGGCGCGAAGGTGGCAACGCACGGGCGTACCATCGGCATCGCGCACTTCTAGTGTTCGCCCGAAGTGAGCCATAACTCGGCCTGGTTGTTCGGCACCATATTCGCCAGCGGCAAGTTTTTCAGCGTCTTTCACATCGCGCTTTTCAGCACGTTGGGCACGTTCCGCTTGGACTTTATCGACTCGCCACTGTTGCTGGCGACTTAATTTACGTTTGCTCATGACCACCTGATGCTCGGTACAATAGTGGCATTGTACTCACCTGGGCAGTCTACTGTCCTGTATTGGGTGCTGGTTAAGGCAATATAAGCCACACTTTAACTCTAATCGCCGTATTAAGTGGCGGTACTGGCCAAGGAATGAATGTAATGAGCGAGCAAACTGCTGACAACGCCACCCCGCGAGATGATTTGCTAGTGTGGATAGACTTGGAAATGACCGGTCTGGATCCAAACAAAGAGCGCATCATTGAAGTGGCCACATTGATTACCGATGCCGATTTAAACGTCGTAGCGGAAGGGCCGGTGATTGCGGTGAAGCAGCCTGATAGCCAGTTGGCACAAATGGATGACTGGAATCAGAAGACCCACGGGGAGAGTGGTCTGGTTGCGCGCGTCAAAGCGAGCACCGTGACTACCGCTGAGGCCGAGCAGCAAACGCTCGATTTTCTTCGCCACTATGTGGTCTCTGGCTCATCGCCTATGTGTGGCAATAGCATTCACCAGGATCGGCGTTTCCTTGAGCGTGAAATGCCGGATCTTTGGGCGTTTTTCCATTACCGTAATTTGGACGTGTCGACCGTTAAGGAGTTGGCAAAACGCTGGAATCCAGGTGCCTTAGCAGGATTTAAAAAGCAGAATGTCCATCTGGCAATGGATGACATCAAGGAGTCGATTGCCGAGTTGGTTCACTATCGCAGTACGTTCTTACGCCTCGAAACGGTAACAGATGAAGAGGAGTAAGGTAGTTTAGAAAAGTGGCTAAGCGCCGTCAGTGGCAATTTTCGCCCCGCGCTTGAGGCGCTGCTCCTCAAGCGCCCAAGCAACGTGCTCACGCACTAAACTGCTGGGATAGGCTCTTCTTGCCCACAAGGCTGCCTCTACCGCGCGACTCCAGGGTGCATTGCCCAGGCCGATGGCGAGATTGCGCAGCCAGCGTTCGTAGCCAATACGCCGAATGGGACTGCCTGCTGTTTTATCCAAAAATTCGTCTTCGCCCCAGGCAAACAGGCTAAGGAGGTCGGCACGGTCAAGGTCATGGCGCGGCGCAAAGTCATCTTCCTGGGTAACGCGGGTGAAGCGAGTGAAAGGACACACCAACTGGCAGTCGTCGCAACCGTAAATACGGTTGCCCATGGCGCGGCGAAACTCCGTGGGTATCGCGCCATGCAGTTCAATAGTGAGATAAGAAATGCATTTGCGCGAGTCGACGACCTTGTCATCTACAATGGCACCGGTTGGGCAGGCGGTTCGACAGGCGCTACAGCTGCCACAGTGTTCCTGAGTAAACGGTGCATCGATAGGCAGCGGCAAGTCGGTATACAGCTCGCCGAGGAAAAAAAGCGAGCCCGCTTTGGGGTTAAGTAACATGGCATTTTTACCAAACCAACCAAGGCCTGCTTTTTGCGCTAAGGCACGCTCCATAACGGGCGCTGAGTCGACAAATGCGCGATAACCAAACGCGCCGACTTGCTGCTCGATTTTTTTAGCTAGTTGCGCCAAACGTTTGCGCATTAATTTATGATAGTCGCGCCCCAGTGCGTAGCGTGAAACATAGGCACGGCTAGGTTGGCCCAGCACTTTTGTACTTTCTACTTCCGCGGGTAAGTAGTCCATGCGCACGCTGATAACTCGCTGGGTGTCAGGTTCAAGCTCCTCCGGGCGGGTGCGCTTGGTACCATGTTTCGCCATAAAGCTCATGTCACCGTGGTGACCTTTTTCAAGCCAAGCATCTAGGTGTTTTTCATGAGCTGCTAGCTGAGTGTCTGTAATACCTACTTGCTGAAAACCTAACTCTCGACCCCATGTTTTGATTAGGGCTGCAAGACGCGTTAAGTCATCATCAGATAGTGAAAAGGTGGTGGAGTTTTGCATGGTAAATCAACGGTAGCGCGTTAAGCGCGCTATGCTAACGCATAAGTGGTTATCAACCTACTAGCGCTCAACTGTCACCAGATTAAGGAGAGATCGTGCCCACGTTAAGTACTTCCTCGCTACGCCCCCTTTATACAGCGGCTCAAGTGCGCGAGCTTGATCGGCGTACGATTGCCGGCGGCATTGAAAGTTTTGCCTTGATGCAGCGAGCAGCCTCCAGTGCATGGCACAGTTTCCGCTCCCGCTGGCCGCATGCACGAAGCGTGACAGTGCTTTGTGGTAGCGGTAATAACGGGGGTGATGGCCATGTGCTTGCGGCGTTGGCCATGCAGTCCGGGCTTAAAGTACAGCGCATCTCACTCAGGCCTTTCGAGGCGTTGACGGGGGATGTTGCTCGCGCTGCCGAGCTGGCATCGGCGGCGGGCGTTGGTTTGGACCAGTGGCAGTCAAGTACCACCTTGGTTGGTGAAGTGATTGTTGATGCACTGCTCGGTACCGGGCTATCGGGTGATGTTGCCGGAGAAATAAGGCCGGTGATTGAAGCGATCAATACGTCGCATCAACCGGTATTGGCGTTGGATATTCCCTCTGGCATCTCGGCAGACACGGGTGCCGTCATGGGGCTGGCCGTCAATGCGGCCTGCACGGTGACGTTTATAGGCGACAAAATTGGCCTGCATACTGGCGATGCACCTGCTTATACCGGCGAAATTGACTTCCGTCCGTTAGGTGTCAAGGCGCAAGCGTTTTTTGATATACCGCCCAGCGCATGGCGTTTGGACGATGAGCTTTTGGGTGAGGTGTTCACGCCGCGCTCCCGTATCAGCCATAAAGGTGATCTGGGGCATGTCGTGGTAATGGGAGGTGCACCAGGGTTTGGTGGTGCGGCGTTGCTCGCTTCTCAAGCGGCCGCGCGTTTAGGCGCCGGTAAGGTCAGCTTGGCAACGGCACCTGAGCATGTGACTGCTAGTTTGATGCGCTGCCCTGAGGTAATGGCCCATGGTGTTCGCGGTGGCGCCGATGCAGGCCAATTGCCTTCCCAGGCAGATGTAATCGTTGTTGGGCCGGGGCTGGGGCAAGAGGCCTGGGGGCAAGCGATACTGCAGAGTGCCTTGAAATTAGATGTGCCATTAATTGTTGATGCGGACGCACTCAACCTGTTGGCCAGCCGCTGGCCTGATGAGCGTCGTAATAATTGGGTATTAACACCGCACCCAGGTGAGGCGGCTCGGTTGCTAGGCTGTTCCGTCGAGGATGTTCAAGCAGATCGTCCAGCGGCTGCCCGAGCCTTACAGCGAGCGCGGGGCGGCGTCGTAATTTTAAAGGGGGCGGGTAGCTTAGTGGCTGGCCCCAGCGGGTTAGTAATCTGCCCCTATGGCAATCCTGGTATGGCCAGCGGCGGCATGGGGGATGTGCTGAGCGGTATGCTAGGTACACTGGTTGCTCAGAACGACAATATGGAGCGTGGAGCGTGGCTTGGGGTGATGGTGCATGCGCTGGCCGGCGATGAAGCGGCTAAAGCAACGGGGGAACGTGGCTTGCTGGCAAGTGATCTGGCATCCTATGCACGAGTGTTAATTAACCCGTGAAGGCGGCCTACATGCAAGTGCAATTGAATAATGAAGTGTCTCACGTTGCCTTTGGTGAGGCATTAGGGCAAGCGCTGCAAGGTCACGGGCGTGTTTATTTAGAGGGCGACTTAGGCGCAGGAAAAACAACATTGACGCGTGGTATATTGCGAGCTTATGGCTACCAGGGGGCGGTTAAAAGCCCTACTTATACTCTGGTAGAACCCTACGAACTGGGGGCGCAGCGCATTTATCATTTAGATCTGTATCGTTTAGCAGATCCTGAAGAGCTTGAGTTTATCGGCGGACGAGATGTGCTTGCCGATGACGCGCTCTGTTTAATTGAGTGGCCGAGCCGAGGTGAAGGTTGGCTCCCCGCGCCTGATTTGCGAGTGACGCTGGAGGTAGCTGATCCTGGTCGCTTGGTTACGCTAACCGCAGAAACTGACTTGGGTGAACGGGTGATCAGCGAGATGGTTAGCAAGCATGGCAGTGAACAGCTTGAAAGTGGTGTGATTCAATGGCTATAAACAGCGCACTAAACTATCTGGCACGCGGTGTGTCGTTTGGCTGTGTTCTTATGGTGGCAGGCGTGTCATCGCTGCAAGCGGCAACGGTAGAGAGCATGCGGTTGTGGGCGGCTCCTGATCATGCGCGTTTGGTGTTTGATTTGACGGCAGCAGCAAACGCTAATGTATTTTCCCTTGAGAACCCGTCGCGGTTGGTCATTGATCTTGATGAAAGCTACCTAGACACCGATGTGTCTACGCTGCCATTGGATGGGAGCGCTATTGATGAAGTACGAACGGGTGTTCGGGACGGCGGTGGACTTCGTGTTGTTCTGGAGCTTAACCGTGAAATATCCCCACGTCACTTTGCATTGCCACCCAACGACCAGTATGGGCATCGCTTGGTGGTCGATCTTGAGTACCCGGGCGAGAGCGCGGTTGAAAACCCTATTGATCCCATCGAGGCGATGATTCGTGACCAAGAAATCCTTGCTCAAAGAGCTAATGCTCAGGCTCGGGCACAGGGGCAGTCACAGGGGCAAGTGGTAGCTGAAGAGGTGGTGTCGCCAGCGGTAGAGCCAACGACTACCGCGGTTCAGCCAGCTCAACCGCATCCGCAACGGGATATTATTATTGCTGTTGATGCTGGGCATGGCGGCGAAGATCCTGGCGCAATAGGTCCTTCTGGAACACGCGAGAAAGATGTAGTGCTGGAGATTGCACGACGTCTTGCCGCAGAGGTAAACGGTACGCGCGGCTTTAAAGCGGTACTCATTCGCGATGGTGATTACTACTTGGGTCTTCGTCAGCGTACCCAGCTTGCTCGGGATCAAAAAGCAGACTTTTTTGTATCGATACATGCCGACGCATTTACGAGTCCGCGGCCCCAGGGGAGCTCTGTTTACGCACTTTCCCAGCGAGGTGCAACGTCTGAAACTGCTCAATGGCTGGCTGATAGCGAAAACCGCTCTGACTTGATTGGTGGTGTTGATGGCAACCTTTCATTGCGCGACAAAGATCAAGTACTGCGAGGTGTGTTGCTAGACCTCACGATGACGGCAACGTTAAACGATTCGCTATCGATTGGTGGCCAAGTGCTCGACCAACTAGGTCGTATCAACCGTCTCCATAAGTCTCGTGTTGAACAAGCGGGTTTCATGGTGTTGAAATCGCCCGATATTCCATCGCTACTTATCGAGGTTGGCTTTATTTCTAACCCTGATGAAGAGCGTCGCCTGCGGGATCCGGTCCATCAGCGTGGGTTATCAACGGCTATTTTCAATGGTTTGCGTGATCACTTCGAGCGTAATCCGCCGCCAGCAAGTCTATTGGCATGGCAGCGCGACAATCAGCGTCGTCCGAGCGGTAACGAGTACCGTATTCAGTCGGGAGATACATTGTCAGCTATTGCCGTGCGCCATGGTGTGCCAGTGAATCAACTGAAGCAGGCCAACGATATTAACGGTGACGTTATCCGTGTTGGTCAAGTGCTGCGCATCCCACGTTCATGATTATAGGTTTCCGAGGTGACGGTTGTCTGAATTGATCTCTTCGCCAACGCGCATTCATGTGCTTGATCCTCGTTTGGCAAACCAAATTGCCGCGGGGGAAGTTGTCGAGCGCCCTTCGTCAGTGACGAAAGAGCTGATAGAGAACGCCATTGATGCTGGTAGCCAGCGAATTGAAGTAGAGATAGAGCAAGGTGGCGCTCGGCTTATTAAAGTGCGCGACGATGGCATTGGTATTGGTGAGCAGGATTTGCCTCTGGCGCTTGCTCGTCATGCGACCAGCAAAATCAATAGCCTGGAAGATTTAGAGGGTGTGAGTTCGCTGGGGTTTCGTGGTGAGGCGCTGGCCTCGATCAGCTCTGTCTCGCGACTGGAGCTGATCTCTAATGCCGAAGAGGACCCCCGCCAAGGGTGGCGAGTCGTCGCTGAGGGGCGTGGTATGGAGGCGCGGGTCACGCCTGCGCCACACCCCCGTGGTACCAGTGTCGCGGTACGGGATCTGTTTTTTAATACCCCCGCGCGGCGCAAATTTTTACGCACCGAAAAAACAGAATTTGCCCATGTTGAAGAAGCTTTTCGTCGCCAGGCGTTATCACGTTACGACGTAGCTTGGGTGCTGCGCCATAATCAGAAAGTGGTGCATCAATTGCCACCAGGGGTGACGCCAGCCGCACGCGAGCGGCGCATTGCTTCGCTATTGGGTAAAAACTTTATTGAGCATGCTCGCTACATTGAACGTGAAGCGGGTGGGTTGCGTATTAGTGGCTGGGTCGGCTTGCCCACGCACTCTCGTTCTCAGGCGGATCAGCAATACTTTTTTGTCAATGGCCGCGTCGTTCGTGATCGTTTGGTTGCCCATGCTGTTCGTCAGGCTTATCGCGACGTGTTGTATAACGGTCGTCATCCGGTGTTTGTGCTTTACCTGGAACTTGATCCTGATGTCGTCGACGTCAACGTACATCCAACGAAGCATGAAGTGCGGTTTCGCGATGGTCGGATGGTGCACGACTTCCTTTACTCTAGCCTGCACCATTGTCTTGCTTCTTCTAAGCCTGCTGAAGAAGAACAGAGCACCGCTTGTGGGCATGAAGGTGAAGTAGCAGAGGTAGGTGCTGCGGGCAACACTAATGAGGCCGACGTTCAAACGCCGACTCCCCGTTGGCAGCAGCAAGGCATGGCGCTATCAGACTCACCTGAGCGCCACCCTGGGGCAGAGCGAGTGCGTCGTTTTATGCAGGGCTACCAAGCGCTGCATCCGGATCATGAAGAGTCGCTATTAACGCCGCAGCCAAGCGCGCCAAGCATTAATACATCAAAAGCGACAGAAGTGCGTGAGGTTACGCAGGCGATGCCTGAGCATGATGCAACCACAGCGCCGCCGTTGGGCTTTGCGCTAGGGCAGTTGCACGGTGTTTATATTTTGGCCCAAAACGCGCAGGGGTTGGTGCTTGTAGACATGCACGCTGCTCACGAGCGAATTGTTTATGAACGCATGAAAAACCAACTGGCCGCAGCCGATGGGATTGATACACAGCCGCTGCTGGTGCCAGTTTCCCTGGCCGCCAGTCGCGCCGAAGTGGCAACCGCCGAAAGTGAGCGCGATGCCATTGCCCAGTTAGGCGTTGAGCTAGATGTGGCGGGTCCAGAAACTTTGCTAGTCCGGCAATTGCCAGCTCTTTTGGCTCAGGCAGATCCAGAGACCCTGATACGTCAAATGCTCGAAGAGCTGTCGCGGTTTGGCCGAACTCATCAGGTTGAAGCACGCATTCATGAGTTGCTGTCGACCATGGCATGCCATGGTAGTGTCCGTGCAAATAGACGCTTAACCATTGATGAAATGAACGCTTTGCTGCGAGATATGGAGCGCACTGAGCGAAGCGACCAGTGCAATCATGGCCGTCCAACGTGGACGCAAATGAGTATGAAAGCACTCGACCGCCTGTTCTTACGTGGACAATAGCTGCGTGGTTAGTTAAGACAACGAAGGGAGTGCTAAGAGCAGATGGTTGACACACGCCCCTGGGCGATTTTTCTAATGGGGCCCACGGCAGCTGGTAAAACCGACACGGCGATGGCTCTGCATGAGCGTTTGGGGCATGAGCTGATCAGCGTCGACTCAGCGATGGTATATCGCGGGATGGATATTGGCAGTGCTAAGCCGAGTGCTGCCGAGTTGGCGCGTGCGCCGCATCGTTTGATTGATATTCGTGATCCGTCTGAGCCGTATTCAGCCGCTGATTTTCGGGAAGATGCGCTGCAGGAGATGCGGCAAATCAGCGCGGCAGGCAGCGTGCCATTATTGGTTGGCGGGACGATGCTCTACTTTAAGCGTCTGGTGGAAGGCGTTGCTAACTTGCCTGCCGCAGACACCGCCATACGTCAACGGTTGGAAGCTATTCGGCAGAATGAAGGGTTGGCAGCGCTTCATCGTATGCTGGCTGAAGTGGATGCCGATTCAGCGCAGCGCATACATCCCAATGATCCACAGCGCTTAATGCGCGCGCTTGAAGTATATTATGTAAGTGGGCGTCCTATGAGTGAGCTATGGGCGGAACAGCAGCCAGAAACCTTTCCCTGGCGGGTGATGTCGATAGCGTTAGCCCCTAGTGATCGCCAATTGCTACACAACCGCATTGCGGTGCGCTTCAAAACAATGTTGGCTGAGGGCTTGATAGATGAAGTAGCCGCCCTCAAACAACGATCTGACATTCATCTTGGCTTGCCAGCAATGAAGAGTGTTGGCTATCGTCAAGTATGGGAGCACTTAGACGGTAAGTACGACGAAAACGAGTTGATTGAACGTGGCGTGATAGCAACTCGCCAGCTCGCTAAGCGGCAGCTTACGTGGTTAAGAAGTTGGCCGTCGCTTACGTGGGTAGACTCACAGCAGCCTGACGTACTGGATAAGGTGCTGAAATTCGTGCGTGAAAGCGGTGCTTAGCGTAAGATAGTGATTTCGTAAGCAAGTGTTTTCGAGTGGCCGGCTGGCTCTTTTGACAACCCCAGGCCTTTCGGGCAACAAGATTGCGGCGCAGCACCAGTAGGGCGCGCCATTTATAACCAACCCCAACGACAGTTTTAGGGAGAGCAACATGTCCAAAGGGCAGTCCCTTCAAGACCCGTACCTGAACATTTTGCGCAAGGAGCGCATTCCGGTCTCTATTTTCCTGGTGAACGGCATTAAATTGCAGGGCCAGATTGAATCATTTGACCAGTTTGTCATTTTATTGCGCAATACCGTCAGTCAGATGGTTTATAAACACGCTATTTCCACGGTAGTGCCTTCGCGCAACGTGCGTTTGCCGGCACAAGATCCAGCCGCGCCCGACGCGGACATCTAACACCGTTGGATAGCTAGAGAGTCCACGAGGTATTGATTGTTTTTTGAGCGCCCAGATGCCGGTGAAACGGCAGTACTTGTTCACGTTGACTTTCATGATGAGCAAGCACGTGAAGACCCGGGTGAGTTCTTAGAGCTCGTGCGCTCTGCTGGCGCAGAGCCCGCGACATTACTCACTGCTAGCCGACAGCGCCCTGACTCCCGAACGTTTATCGGGTCAGGCAAGTTGGAGGAGCTGCGAGCACTGCTCGCAGCTCACCAAGCAGAACTGGTGATCTTCAACCATAGCTTAAGTCCCTCCCAAGAGCGCAACCTTGAGCATGAGCTCAAGTGTCGAGTGCTTGATCGTACCGGTTTAATACTCGATATTTTTGCGCAGCGGGCACGAACCCATGAGGGTAAGCTGCAGGTAGAGCTTGCCCAGCTTGAATATATGTCCACTCGCCTAGTGCGCGGTTGGACCCACTTAGAGCGTCAGAAGGGCGGTATCGGTTTACGCGGCCCTGGTGAAACGCAGTTAGAAACCGACCGTCGTTTGCTGCGTGGGCGCATTAAGTCGATTCATAAACGGCTCGATAAAGTACGCAGCCAGCGCGACCAGAACCGCCGCGCACGTTCACGTGCCGAGATTCACAGCGTTTCATTAGTTGGCTATACCAATGCCGGTAAATCGACGCTGTTTAACGCGCTTACCAATGCTGAGGTATACGCAGCTGACCAGCTATTTGCCACGCTTGACCCGACACTTCGTCGTCTCGAAATTGCAGACGTTGGCCCTGTGGTGATGGCCGATACAGTTGGTTTTATTCGCCATCTGCCTCACAAGTTGGTTGAAGCTTTCCGAGCAACGCTTCAAGAGGCTGCGGAAGCCTCGCTGTTGGTGCATGTAATAGATGCTGCTGATCCTGATCGTGATGCCAACGTTGAGCAAGTCGATCGTGTACTCAAAGAGATAGGCGCTGATAGCGTGCCTGTTCTCAAGGTCATGAATAAAATCGACCGTCTTGATAGTGCACCGCGAATTGAGCGCGATGGCCACGGCGTTCCTGAGGTTGTGTGGCTCTCAGCTCAGCAAGGGCAAGGCCTTGATTTGCTGCATGAGGCGCTAACCGAACGTTTAGCAAATGATGTTATTGGCTTTTCGCTTACACTGTCTCCGGAGCAGGGTAAGCTGCGTGCTGGTCTACATGAGTTGAACGCAGTTCGAGAAGAATATTTTGATGAGCAAGGACAGTCTGTTTTAGACGTGCGCTTGCCTAGACGTGATTTCAATCAGCTCATGGCTCAACTTGGTGAGCGTGCTAATACCTATTTACCCGTCGCTTTACGCGAAATTGACGAGTGGTAGTCACGTAGGCTGCATCGCATATATAGGCTTAAATATAAATGAGCTTGGGTATGTGAAGCCTATGTGAACTCGGGTAGAAGTATGGTACAAAATTTATATAGTAATAATATTAAAAGCACCGTGCCTTGCTAACTGTGAGGCTAAGTGCAGGTGAACACCTGAGTGGAGAAGATGTATGGCCTGGAATGAGCCTGGTGGTGGCAACCAGCACGACCCCTGGAGCAGTGGTGGCCGACGTGGTAATAACGGCGGTGATCGCGGTGGAAGTAATGGTGGAGGTAATAATGGTGGCAATAATCAAGGTCCGCCCGACCTCGATGAAGCACTAAAGAAATTCCAAGATAAGTTAAACGGAATGCTGGGTGGCGGTGGCAAAAAAAGCAGTGGCGGTAACGGGAGTGGTAAAAGCGGTGGTGGTAAGCCGCGTAACTCTCTAGCGCTACCTGGTTTGCTGGTCGTTGTCGCTTTAGCTATCTGGGCCGCATCCGGTTTTTATCTGGTCGACCAGTCTGAGCGTGGCGTCGTGCTGCGTTTTGGTGAGTATCAGGGCATCGTAGACCCAGGCCTGCAGTGGAATCCGCCGCTAATTGACGATGTTCGTATGGTGAACGTGACCCGTGTTCGGTCAGTTTCCCAAACGCAGTCTATGTTGACGCGTGATGAAAACATCGTTGAAGTGGAAATTTCTGCTCAGTATCAAGTGGCTAATCCCCGTGACTTCGTATTAAACGTACGCGATCCAGCACTTTCTATCGAGAATGCCTTGGACTCCGCCTTGCGTCACGTTGTCGGTGGCACTGACATGATCGACATTTTAACCTCTGGTCGTGAAATTTTAGGTAGCTCTGTGGCAAGCCGCCTTCAATCTTATTTGGATGCTTACGGCGCTGGTATTCGTCTCCAGACAATTAACATTGAGTCAACCTCTGCGCCTGCGCCCGTTATCGATGCTTTCGATGATGTTATTCGCGCACGTGAAGATCGTCAGCGTACGATCAACGAAGGGATGGCCTACGCCAATGCCATTATCCCTGCAGCTCAAGGCCAAGCGCAGCGTGTCGTTGAGCAAGGTCAAGGTTATAGAGAGTCGGTCGTGGCTGAAGCACAAGGTCAGGCTAACCGCTTTAACGCATTGTTGACCGAGTATCGCAACGCGCCTGACATCATGCGTGAGCGTATGTACCTGGATGCGATTGAAGACGTCTTTGGTAATACTCCCAAAGTACTGCTGGATGTAAGTGAAAATGCGCCTTTGATGTATTTGCCATTAGATCAAATGCGTGGCGGTAGCGCTGCTGGCAGTAATGCTTCTTCCAGTAATAGTGGTGATGGTAGTAGTGAATCGATTGATCCGCGGGTGCTTGATTCGTTACGGGGAAGCCAGAGTAGCTCGTCATCCTCGTCATCAAGTAACCCCATTCGCAGGGAGGGCCGCTAAATGATTAATAATCGATCCCTGCTAATCGTAGGTGGCTTGGCCGCTGTGGCTTGGCTAGCTAGTAATAGCTTGTATGTAGTGGATGAAACCCAGCGTGCCGTTAAGCTGCGTTTTGGTGAGGTCATCGAAGAGAATATTCAGCCAGGACTGCATGTCAAAATACCGATCGCGCAAACGATTCGTAAGTTTGATACGCGTCTGCTGACTCTTGATACTGATACCAGCCGTTATCTGACCCTTGAGCAGAAAGCGGTTATTGTCGACTCTTACGTCAAGTGGCAGGTGGTAAATCCCACGCGTTACTACGAGGCGACTGCAGGCGATGAAATGATGGCGATTCGCCTGATTCAGCCGCGCGTAGATGAAAGCTTACGTAACGAGTTTGGTCGCTTGAATCTTCAGGAAATTATCGCCGAACGTCGCGATGATCTGATGACAGGGCCTACCGCTGAGCTAGATGAGCTGATGCGCGATGAGCTTGGTGTGGCGATACGTGACATTCGCATTAAGCGTATCGACTTGCCAGAAGATGTCTCGGCTGCAGTATTTGATCGTATGCGTTCTGAGCGTGAGCGTGAAGCTCGTGAATGGCGTGCACAAGGTCAGGAAGAGGCTGAGCGTATTCGTGCTAACGCTGATCGTCGGCGTCAGGTACTGCTCGCCCAGGCCAATGAGCGTTCTGAAACGCTGCGTGGTGAAGGCGATGCAGAAGCAGCGGCAATTTTCTCCCAGGCTTATGGTCAGGATCAGGAATTCTTCGCTTTCTGGCGCAGTTTGAACGCTTATCGTGAAAGCTTTGCAGGTGATAACAACCTGCTGGTGCTGGAGCCTGATAGTGATTTCTTCCGCTATTTGCGTAGTGCGGTTCCTAGCAACGGAGAGTAGTTATATGTGTGCCCAGCCCCGCAAGGTTATGCAGTCCTAGCGGGGTTCATCTGGCGCACAAACGTGATAGACTTAATTAACCGGGCGTCGCCCGGTTTTTTTGTGGCCCTCATTTCACTAGCGCTTGTCCATGAACGCCTAAAACGCGTCATGATGTAGCTGCTTGTTTGGGCCTTCATTGTCTCGCAGGATTGTTCACATGACCATCGCTGACCGCTGGCTATTGCCCGACGGCATGGATGAGGTGCTGCCGCCTCAGGCAAGCCGCATGGAAGAGCTGCGCCGTGCGCTGCTTGATCTCTACCATTGCTGGGGCTACGACCAAGTAATGCCGCCGCCGGTGGAGTTTTTGGACTCCTTGCTTACCGGTACCGGTACCGATCTAGATCTTCAGACGTTTAAATTAACTGACCAACTAACGGGTCGCATGATGGGGGCATCTGCCGATGTAACTCCTCAGGTGGCGCGTATGGATGCCCACTCCCTGAAGCGGCAAGGGCCGGTTCGATTATGCTACTGCACGAATGTGCTGCGCGCTAAAGCCGACCAGCATCAGGGGGGGAGAAGCCCTGTGCAGGTAGGGGTCGAGCTGTTTGGTCACGCCGGTTTAGAAGCTGACAGTGAAATTATTCATTTGGCACTGGCCAGCTTAAAAGCAGCGGGCGCTGATGAAATTCACCTGGCGCTGGGCCATATTGGCATTTATCGTAGCTTTGTCGAGGCAGCTGCGCTTAGCGATGAGCAGGAGCGGGCGCTGTTTGAAGCACTGGCGCTGAAATCGCCGGGCCAGTTAGCTGAGCTCGTTCACCGTAGTGTCAGCGACCCAGCCTTGGCAGATATGCTGATAGCGCTTGGTGAGCTGCATGGTGATGCAAGTGTGTTAGGGCAAGCACGAGATCGTTTTGCCGGTGCCCCCGCGCCGGTGAGGGCGGCACTTGACCAGTTGGAAGCACTCTATAAAGGTGTATTGGCGCGCTTTGACGTTTCGCTCTATTTTGATTTAGCGGAGCTGCGTGGTTATCAGTACCACACTGGTATGATGTTTGCTGCCTATGTGCCTGGTTATGGCCATGCATTGGCCAAAGGTGGGCGTTATGATGACACTGGCCGTGCTTTTGGTCGTGCGCGTCCGGCGACCGGTTTTTCTATGGATTTAAAACAATTGGCATCCCTGGCGCTGGCTTCACCCAGCCAGGGGGCTGTTTGGGCGCCTGCCCAAGAAGAAGAGTCGCTTAACGCTGCCATTGCTGCGCTGCGTGAGCAGGGTGAACGCGTGATTCAAGCGCTGCCTGGGCAGCGTACTGGGCCGGCGGAGCACAGTTGTGACCGCCGTCTTGAGTTTATTGACGGTCGTTGGCAGACAATGACCCTGACACAAGAGACGAGTGCATAATGGGTAAGAATGTCGTAGTCCTGGGTACCCAATGGGGTGATGAAGGCAAAGGCAAGATTGTTGACCTGCTCACCGAATCAGCCTCAGCAGTGGTGCGCTTTCAAGGCGGTCATAACGCAGGCCATACCTTGGTGATTGACGGTGAGAAAACGGTTCTTCACCTGATTCCCTCTGGTGTGCTGCGTCCAGGTAAAACCTGTGTGATCGGTAATGGCGTCGTATTGTCGCCTGAAGCGCTGATCAAAGAGATCCGTGAGCTTGAAGAGAAGGGCGTGCCGGTACGTGAGCGCTTGCGCCTGTCACCAGCTTGTCCGTTAATCCTGCCTTACCATGTGCGTTTGGACCAAGCACGTGAAAAAGCGCGCGGCATTGCTAAGATCGGCACCACTGGTCGTGGAATCGGGCCAGCTTACGAGGATAAAGTTGCCCGTCGTGGTCTGCGTTTAGGCGATATGCTTCACCGTGAGCGTTTTGCCTCGAAGCTTGGCGAGGTATTGGACTACCACAACTTTGTGTTGGTGAACTATCACGGCGAGCCGGCGGTGGACTTCCAGGAAGTACTGGATACCGCTATGCAGATGGCCGAAGAGCTACGGCCTATGGTCACAGACACCGTTAGTATGGTGCACGATCTGCGTAAAGCCGGTGAGAACATCCTATTTGAAGGTGCTCAAGGCTCGCTGTTGGATATTGATCACGGTACCTATCCCTACGTCACCAGCTCTAATACCACCGCTGGCGGAACGGCTACCGGTTCAGGTGTTGGCCCGCTTTACCTGGACTACGTGCTAGGTATCACCAAAGCCTATACCACCCGCGTTGGCTCTGGCCCATTCCCGACCGAGCTTTTTGACGACCATGGCCGTCATTTAGCCGAGCGTGGGCATGAGTTTGGAGCAACCACGGGTCGCGCGCGCCGTTGTGGCTGGTTTGACGCCGTAGCGTTGCGTCATGCGGTGCAGATCAACTCAGTCTCTGGTATCTGCTTAACCAAGCTTGATGTTTTGGATGGCCTGGAAAATATTCGTGTGTGCGTGGGCTATCGTAGTAAAGATGGCGATGTGCTAGATAATCCGGTTGATTCAGAAGGCTACGAAGCTGTTGAGCCGCTGTACCATGATCTACCGGGCTGGAAAGAATCTACCCTGGGCGCCAAGAAAGTTGAGGATCTGCCTGCCAATGCACGTGCTTACATCAGCTTCTTAGAAGAGCAGGTAGGTACCAGCATTGATATTATCTCAACTGGCCCTGACCGTATGGAAACCATTGTCCTGCGTAACCCGTTTGAAGACTAAGCTAGCATTCATGCATAAATAATTTGTGTGTTTGTAAGCTGCTGAGATGATTGAGTAGTTGAAAAAATTGAGTAGCTGAAAAAAGGGGCGATTAAATCGCCCCTTTTTGCTTTTTAGCATCCGTATTAAAACTAGAAGTCGATGCCGCGACGGGCTTGCAGGCCATTGTTAAACGCGTGCCGTACCTCTTGCATCTCTGTCACTGTATCCGCCATTGCCACTAAATCTCGATGAGCATTGCGTCCGGTAATAATCACCGTTTGTTCTTGCGGTCGATTGATCAGTGCTTGCTTAACCGTATCAATATCTAAATAACCGAACTTCAACATGTAAGTAATTTCATCCAGGACAACAAGATAGGTCGCTGGGTCTGCGAGCATTTTTTCAGCTTCTTGCCATACTGCTTGGCAAGCTTGGGTATCTGACTCGCGATTCTGGGTATCCCAGGTAAAGCCCGTGGCCATGATGGCAACACTGAGGTTTGCGTCTTCCTCTAGCCGATTGCGTTCACCGCACTCCCATAATCCCTTAATAAATTGCACGACACCAACTTTATAGCCATAGCCAAGCGAGCGAGTGACGGTGCCCCAGGCGGCAGTCGTTTTACCTTTGCCATTGCCCGTATTTATCAGCAACAGCCCACGCTGCTCGGTAGCGTTGGCCACTTTCTCGTCAACGCGGGCTTTCAGTTTTTCCATCGACGCTTTGTGACGTGCATCGCGATCGCTCATGGTCGGTATCCATCGGTAAGTGATTAAGTAAATGATGGCTAGGTTAATTCATCCAGCGGCAATTTAATATTGCTGTGGTTAAGTTTTGTATAGTTAATGGATAATTCTGTTCAAGTTTTGGGGGTGCCGAAGTTAGCGCTGCAAGACACATTATGTAAGAAATTGGCCGGGTGGGGGCTAGCTGCTCTAGAATAGTGGGTCATGTCTTACTAGGAATGATGCCATGCCCTCATTTGATATTGTGTCAGAGTTTGATCAGCACGAAGCGTCCAATGCTATCGACCAAGCAAATCGTGAAGTGCAGTCGCGCTTTGATTTCAAAGGTGTTGATGCCAGCTTTTCACTTGAAGGAGAGAAAGTTCAGCTTGAGGCTGAGGTTGATTTCCAACTAAAGCAAATGCTCGATGTGTTGCGCAATCGGCTGATTGCACGTGGAATTGATGCCCGTTGTATGGATATTCAAGACCCGGTGTTGTCTGGTGTGAAAGCCCGACAGGAGGTCGTTCTAAAGCAGGGGCTTGATCAGGCTGAAGCAAAAGATGTGGTTAAGCGTATCAAAGCCAGCAAGCTAAAAGTACAGGCTCAGATTCAGGGTGAAAAAGTGCGCGTTACGGGTAAAAAACGCGACGATCTTCAGAGCGTGATGGCGCTTTTACGTGGCGAAGAGGGGCCTGAACTACCATTACAATTTGATAACTTCCGTGATTAATTAACTCGATCGACAGTAATACGATGGTGCAGCGTTAGGCGCTGCCTCATCAAATAATTTATAAGCTTACAGGAGTCACGCACTATGTCTGATCCGCAGCCGGTTTATTTAAGCGACTACCAGCCGCCCGCCTACCTAGTTACCCATACCGAGCTGACGTTTGATCTTGACCCTGCAGCAACCCGCGTAAAAGCACGTCTGCAAATAGAGCGTCATCCAAGCGCTGATTCACAAGCGCCGTTAGTGCTTAACGGTGAACATCTGACGCTGATATCACTCGCTATCGATGGTAGCCCTTTGGCTGATGCTGCGTATCAGTTAACGGATGAGGTGCTGCACATAGCGGATGTGCCAGAGACCTTCATGCTGGAGAGTGAGGTGGAGCTAGCTCCCAGCAGCAATACTGCGTTGGAAGGGCTGTACCAATCTAACGGCATGTATTGCACCCAGTGTGAAGCAGAAGGCTTTCGGCGAATTACTTATTACCCCGATCGTCCTGATGTGATGGCCACTTTTAAGGTAACGGTGATTGGTAACGCCACCAGTGAACCAGTGCTACTCGCCAATGGTAATCCTGTTGATCAAGGTGCATTGGAAAATGGCCGCCACTTTGCGACCTGGGAAGACCCGCACCCGAAACCCTGCTATCTGTTCGCTTTAGTTGCTGGGAATTTGCATAAAGTGGAAGATTCTTTTGAGACTGTGAGCGGCCGCAACGTGACGCTGCAGTTATGGGTCGAGCAAGAAAACCTAGATAAAACCGAACATGCGATGGCCTCTCTTAAGCGTGCTATGGCATGGGACGAACAGACCTATGGCCGTGAATACGACCTTGATCTGTTTATGATTGTGGCAGTGAATGATTTCAATATGGGGGCAATGGAAAACAAAGGGCTTAATATATTTAACTCCGCTGCGGTATTAACTCATCCCAATACCGCGACGGACGCAGCCTTCCAAAATGTGGAAGGGATTGTTGCCCATGAATATTTCCACAACTGGTCAGGCAATCGAGTGACTTGCCGTGATTGGTTCCAGCTCTCTTTAAAGGAAGGCTTTACTGTATTTCGTGATCAGTGCTTTTCCGCCGATACCAACTCGGCTCCTGTTAAGCGCATTCAAGACGTGTCATTTTTCCGCACTGCTCAGTTCGCCGAAGATGCTGGGCCAACGGCGCATCCGATCCGGCCAGACCACTTTATTGAAATCACCAACTTTTACACTCTGACGATTTACGAAAAGGGTGCAGAGGTTGTGCGCATGCTGCGTAATTTACTGGGTTGGGAAGACTTCCGTCGCGGCTCAGATCTTTATTTTGAACGTTTTGATGGTCAGGCAGTGACCATTGAAGACTTTGTGGGCTGCATGGCTGAGGTGTCTGATGTAGACCTTAGCCAATTTATGCGTTGGTACTCCCAGGCAGGCACGCCTGAAATCGATGCGCACGGTGAATACGATTACGCCCATGGGGAGTATCATCTCACTCTGCGCCAACGTACCCCCGCGACTCCAGGGCAATCAGACAAGCTGTCGTTACACATTCCCGTACGTATGGGGCTAGTGGGCACCAAGTCGGGACAGGATCTGACATTAACACTGTCAGGTGAGAAGCTAGGTAACGACGCTGTTATTCATCTCACTGAAGATGAGCAGACGTTTGTCTTTACTGACGTTGCTGAAGCGCCTGTTCCTTCACTGCTGCGCGATTTTTCTGCACCCGTAAAGCTACACTTTCCCTATTCGCGTGAAGACCTTGCGTTTTTGCTGACGCATGATAGCGATGGCTTTAACCGTTGGGATGCCGGCCAGCGGCTTGCTATGCTGGCGTTAGATGATCTAATCGCTGCACATCGTAATGGTGTTGAAAAGGTCATGGACAGCCGTGTTGTGGAAGCCTTTAGAACGCTGCTTACTAGTGCTATGAGCGATAAAGCGGTGCTGGCAGAAATGCTGACGCTACCCTCTGAAGCCTATATTGCCGAGCAGCAGCCGATTGTAGATGTGGACGCAATACACGCCGCTCGCGAATTCGTGCGCCAGTCGTTAGCCGTTGCGCTGCGTGATGAATTTATCGCCGTGTATAAAGCGAACCAAAGCGATAAACCCTACGCGCCAACGCCTGAACAGATCGCCCAGCGTAGCCTCAAAAACGTCGCCTTAACTTATTTAATGGCGATTGAGGACGAAGAGGGCATTACGTTTTGCGAAACGCAGTTTGCTGCGGAACATAACATGACCGATGTTCGTCATGCGCTGACCTTGTTGGTTCATAGTGACCGTGATGATATCGCGTCTCCAGCACTGAAGGCCTTTGGCGAAAAATGGGCACATGACCCGTTGGTTATGGATCAGTGGTTCACCATACAGGTGTCACGCCCGCAGCCAGATGTTCTTGAGCGTGTTCAATATCTAATGCAGCACCCAGCATTTTCAATTAAGAACCCTAATAAAGTGCGTGCCCTGGTCGGAGCATTTGCCCAAAATCGGATTAATTTCCATCGTTTAGATGGTAAAGGATACGCGCTGTTAGCCGATGTGGTGATTGAGCTAAATCGCCTGAATCCCGAAATAGCCGCACGGCTGGTGACACCGTTAACCCGTTGGCAGCGTTTCGACGAAGAACGTCAGCAGTTAATGCGCGATGAGCTTGTGCGTATTAAGCAGGAGCCTTTATCGTCAAACGTATTCGAAGTTGTTGAGAAAGCGCTGGCATAAGGTAAGCCAGCGAACTAACCATGGAGAGGGAATGCGCCGGTGACAGATACACAGCAGCACTATTTACTGATTATTAACGGTAAGTCTGCCGGTAACCCGGCGCTGCGCGAAGCTGTTGAAGAGCAGCGCAAGGCAGGGATGTCGATCATCGTACGTTCGACCTGGGAAGGCGGCGATGCCGCTGAGTTCGCTGCCCAAGCGGTCGAGCTGGGCGCTACGCGGGTCATTGCCTGTGGTGGCGATGGTACCGTTAATGAAGTGGTTAACGGACTCATGCGGATTGCTCATGATCTGCGACCAGCACTAGGCATTGTGCCGTTAGGCAGTGCCAACGATTTTGCTACTTCCCTCGGTTTGCCGCTGGAGCCAGGGCCAGCCCTTGAGGCTGCAAGGCACTTGTCTCCATCGCCGATTGATGTGATCAGAATGACCGCTCAGTCAGGCGCAGAAGAAGCGGTTAGTTATTACGTCAACATGACAACTGGCGGATTTGGTGCCGAAATTACCTCATCAACCCCTAAAACGCTAAAGCGCATGTTAGGTGGTGGCGCATACTCCCTAATGGGCGCTTTGAAAGCATGGCGGCACCGTAGTTATTGCGGCACGTTGCATTGGGGGGACCAGCAGCAAGAAGCGTCGCTGTTACTTCTCGCGCTGGGCAATGGTCGCCAATCTGGCGGCGGGCAAGTATTAGCGCCAAGAGCTAAGCTCGACGATGGCCGTTTCGATGTGCTACTGGTCAAGGACTTTTCATCAGCGGCAGAGTTGCCGACGTTGCTGAGTGAGTTGCAGCAGTTTCCAGCCGAAGGGCGCTTTGTGCATTATTTTACCGCCAGCCAGCTGTCGGTAACGACTCAGCCAGATGATGAACCTTGGCCGTTAACCTTAGATGGAGAGGCGCGTCGCTATGAGCGATTTTGCGTCGAAGTAGTGCCGCTTGCGCTGAAAGTGCTGCTGCCGGAAGGGTGCTCACTATTGACGGCTAATGATCGCCACTAAGTGTTTTTTATTATTTGAATCACTGTTAAGGAGAAAATCCAATGGTAAATCGCTTTTGGATGCCGCTACTAGCCAGTCTCGCGCTGCTGCTAAGCGCCTGCGGCGACGCACAGGAAGATACTACGACTACAAATGAGCAGGACACCTCTAGCAGTGACGTGGATGCTCAACAAGCACCTACTGCTGCAGATGGCAGCGAAGAGACGGATGAAGCCGCTAGTGCGGATGATATCGAAGAGGACATTGAAGCGCGCCAAGCGGCAGAGGAGCTAGAGGAAGCAGAGGCACTGAGAGATGACAGTAATGATGCATCGGAAGCCTCAATCTCGCCCAATAACGAAGAGGTGCAGGCGGATGAAGACACGCTTGCAGCGGACCCTGAAGATGCCCTCGATGAAGCCAGTGCTATGCCTGGCGAAACCACTCGTTCAGATGTCGATGACGTTATTGCTGAGACCGAGCGCCGTTTTGAAGAAGCCCAGCGCCGCTTAGATGAGCAGTTTAAAGAAGTCGAGCAGCAGACACCGGCCTTGGAGCCGATGGATGGCGACGCTCCAGCTCCAAGTTGGGAAACAGAGTCCAGCTTACCCGGTACGTCTGACTTAGATGATAATTTGGAAGCTACCGACGTAGATGCGCTGATTGAAGACACTGAGAGACGTTTTGAAGAAGCGCAAAAGCGTTTAGAAGAGCAGTTTGAGGCCCTCGAGAGTGAGCAGCCGATCAGTGAAAGTATAGACAGTGTTGGTGAGGAGCAAGAAGCTGAGCGTGCCCAGGAGTAATGTGCTTACATAATCAGTGAATATGAATAAGGCCCGCTGCATGAGTGGGCCTTGTTTTATTCCTCTGGCGTTAGACCGGACGAATGTTAGAAGCCTGAAGGCCTTTTTTACCCTGTGTTACCTCAAAGCTGACTTTTTGACCGTCTTGCAGGGTCTTGAAACCTTCAGCTTGAATTTCGGAGAAGTGGGCAAATAGATCGTCACCGCCGTCATCAGGAGAGATGAAGCCGTAACCTTTGGTCTCGTTGAACCACTTGACAGTGCCAGTCGCCATCGTCCATATCCTTAACATGCTTAATGATTGGGCAAGCATCCATTGTGAATGCCTGCCAAAATTAATGTAGAAGCAAATAGTTCAGGCGTCCAGTTGCGGACTTAAGATTTTTTAACTTTTGGTGGGCTTCCTCTCATGACGCAAATCGGCTTTATCGATGCTCAGTTTGTCTCGTTCCTTGTGGCGATAACGCTGCTATCAATAAGCCCTGGCGTTGATACGCTGCTTGTCATCCGCAACACTGCCCGCGGTGGTGTTCGAGATGGTGTTGCAACAAGTATTGCTATTTGCTGCGGACTGTTCGTCCATGCGACTATTTCAGCGCTGGGTATTTCACTGATACTGCTGCAGTCGGCCTGGGCATTTCATATGCTAAAACTGGTGGGGGCGGCTTACCTGATTTGGCTGGGTGTCTCCAGCTTGCTGGCGGCGCGTCGTGGCACCCCCTTGCCTGTTCAAGGCGTGATGACAAGCGGCTCACCAGTGCCATTTTGGCAACCTATCAAAGAAGGCCTGCTGTCCAATGTCTTGAACCCCAAAACCGTGGTGTTCTACATGGCATTTTTACCCCAATTTATTTCGCCTTCTGATCCAGCACTGCTGAAATCATTATGGCTTGCGGGGGTTCATTTCGTGATTGCCAATATCTGGCAAATTAGCGTAGTGCTAATGGTGGGTGGGGCAAGTAAGTGGTTGGCCAGCGCTCGTTTTGCACAAACGCTCAATGCCGCTACCGGTGTGGTGCTGGTGGTATTTGGCGTTCGTTTAGCGCTAGAGCAGCGCCCGGTATAACCGGGCGCTGTATCAGTGGAGGGTCTGTCGAGGTTATCGGCTTACAAGCAGCGCGTGGTCATAGCGAACGGCCTGTTCACTCTCACTAAGCAGTGAGACGCCCTCGCTGTTGCCGCCGTTTGCCAGGCTTTCGAAAATGACCCGGTAGCTCAACACGGCTTGTACATAATCTCGGGTTTCCCGGAATGGAATGCTTTCTACAAACAGGTCAAATGATTCCATGCTGTTGTTGCCTAGCCATTGATCTACTCGGCCTGGCCCGGCGTTATAAGCGGCGGTGGCGGCCAACCGATTGCCTTGATAGCGTTCCAGCTTGTCACGTAAGTAGGTGCTACCTAAGCGAATATTAAGCTCAGGCTCTAAAACGCCGTAAGGTCCTGGATCATTTAGCCCCAGTTGACGACTAACTTGGCTTGCCGTGCCTGGCATTAATTGCATTAACCCCCGAGCACCGGCAGGCGAAAGGGCGACTGGGTTGTAAGCACTTTCACGACGGGTAATGGCCATCAGTAAATAAGGGTCGACGCCGGTTATGCGGCCCCAATGTAGGAAGCTATCACGATAAGCCGCTGGGAAACGCCAATCCAGCGCGTCCCACATTTCAGCTGCAATCGTGGTTTGCACTAAGCGAGCATGCCACTGCTGGTGAGCGGCGTAATCGGCGAGCGCCCGCGCCTGATAAGGTGTGCCATTCTGTACGGCATACAGCCACTCGCTGTTGGCTAGACCATCTTCGCCAATACGTAGGAGTGCTTCGGTGCGCTGAACCACCGGCAGGCGTGCCGTTTGTGCCCTGGTAGCTTCGTCAAAATGGTTGCGTTCTAAGTTGAGCTGGTAGGGTTGGTTGAGTTTTTCGGCAGCAGCAAAGCCATAGAAACTTCGGTCGGTTGCTGATAGTTGGTAACGCGCTAACGCTGCGTCACGATTACCCAGTTGCTCATTGGCCCTGGCTAGCCAGTACTGCCAGCGGCTACTTTCCTGCTGGCTACTAGGCATTTCGGTGATCCAGTGGACGACATCGGTCCACTGTCTTTTGGCCAGAGCGTCGCGAACACGCAGTTCTAATACGCGCTCGCTGTTCAGCGAAGGCAGTACGCTGTCGACCCAGGAAAGGGTGCCAGGAACGTTGCGTACGAGTGCATAAAACGCAAGTTCTTCTTCGATCGCTTGGCGGTCAGTATGGGCTAAGTTGAGGCGTGGCCCAATGGCTTGCCACGTTGAGAAGGCTGCGGGGGTGTTTTCTCGCGTGTAGCGCTGCATGGCGGCTTTATAAAACGCCGCCGTGGCAGCGCATTCAGGGCCAAGACAGGTAGGCGCTGAGGCAAGTGCGCTTGGTGAGTTATTGACCGTTTCGGCTGTATTCAGTGCTGTTTGCCACTGACTGTTCAGTAACCCGCCTAGATAGTTGCTTAAGCGCTCTTCGCCCGCCTGCCAAGCGAGCATTTTACGCTCCCAAATTGCCGTGGCATCAATGGTGCCATCCGCGCGAAGGCGATTGAACAGCGGGTCGCAGGCATCCGGCTGGGAGCTACCTACAAGCCACAGTTCAAGCCCCGCTTCGCGAGCTTCAGCAGGTGCTCTATCCAAGAGAGCAGTGTAGTAGTAACACTGACGAGCAGTGCCTGCTGGTACGCCGTCAGCAACGGCAAGCAGGTCGCCAAATCGACCCGCATAGCCATACTTTGCGATCGCTTGGCCACGCATCCATTCTGATAGCGGTGAATCAGCATGGCGCTCGATAAACTGCAGCACTTGGCTGGGGGCTGCATTAGGCAATTGGCTACGTAGGCGATGGTAGTCAACATAGCCGCTAAGGATATGCCCCTCTATCGCGCGGTCATTGATCTGTTGCCACTGCTGTTGGCGTGCAGCTTCAAGTGCCTCGCGCATCGCTGAGTCAGACGTTGCCCAGGAGGCAGTTGGTAACCCGATGAGCATCGCCGCACATAGGCTGCGAAATGTTAATCGAAATGGCGAAGCTTGCATGGCACTCCCTCTTGCTCGCTAATGGTATCTAGCCGCTATGTTGCTAGAACTGTATTGCTGGGTTGATGATGAACTAAATGTGCAAAAAATGTTCTGGCAATTACGATACCTGGAGGATTCAATAACGATGGCACGAATGTCTACGTGGTGGCTGTTTCGACGGCTCAAAACACGTGTATGGGCAGTGAAACGCATTGGCCGAGCACTAAAGCTGTTTCTGCCTATGACGCGTGACGTGCTGCGAGGCAGTTTTCGCCCTATTCCCTGGTCGGCCTTTGGGCTGATGGCGCTAGCACTTGCTTATCTTGTCATGCCTTTTGATCTTATTCCCGACTTTCTCGTAATGATTGGCATTGTTGATGATGTTTTGATCGTAGGTTGGTTACTTAATCGTGTCGATGCCCACCTGTCAGAATATCGTAATTGGAAATATGCAGAAGAAACGCCAGCCGCTTCTTCTCACTCACCTTCTTGAAATCCCGCCGCTTATCCCCATATTGAGTTCACAACCTTTTCCGCTCCTGCCTAACGTTAGGCAGGAGCGCCAAGCACAACGTGATTAATGAGGGCTAAGCGCATGACGACGGCAACCCAGGAAGAAACTCTTGGCTTTCAAACGGAAGTTAAGCAACTCCTAAATTTAATGATTCACTCCCTGTACTCTAACCGGGAGATATTTTTACGCGAGCTGATCTCTAACTCGGCTGATGCCTGTGACAAGCTGCGTTATGCCGCACTTGATAACGATGCGCTTTATGAAGGTGACAGCGAGCTGCGCATTGAAATTGAGCATGATCGCGAGGCTAACACCATCACGCTACGTGATAATGGTATTGGCATGAATCGCGATGATGTCATTGCGAATCTGGGTACTATCGCACGCTCAGGTACCGCAGAGTTCCTTAAGCAGCTCTCTGGCGAGCAGCAAAAAGACGCTAAGTTAATTGGCCAGTTCGGGGTAGGTTTCTACTCTGGATTTATCGTTGCTGATGAAGTAACGGTACGCACCCGCAAAGCGGGCACTGACGCCTCAGCAGGGGTCGAGTGGCGCTCAAAGGGTGAGGGTGAATTCACCGTTGCTGATATTGAGTGTGAACGTCACGGTACTGAAATCACGCTGCATCTTAAAGACGATGCTAAAGAGTTTGCCGACGACTATCGCCTGCAAGGGCTAGTGCGCAAATACTCCGACCACATTGAAGTGCCCGTGCGTATGCCTAAAACCGAAACGGCGAAGGACGACGAAGGCAACGATATTGAAGGCAGTGAAATCACCACGTGGGAAACGGTTAACGAAGCGACTGCGTTATGGGCTCGTCCGAAAAGCGATGTCACTGAGGACGAGTACAAGGCATTTTACAAGCACGTTGCCCACGATTTTAGCGACCCGCTGACCTGGAGCCACAATAAGGTTGAGGGCAAGCTGGAGTATACCAGCCTGCTGTATGTACCGGGCCGTGCACCGTTTGACATGTTCGATCGTGATGGCGCTAGAGGCGTTAAACTGTATGTTCAACGTGTGTTCATTATGGACGACGCGGAGCAGTTCTTGCCTCTGTATCTGCGCTTTATCAAGGGTGTATTAGATACTCGCGATCTCTCTCTGAACGTTTCTCGTGAGCTGCTCCAGCAAGACCCCAAAGTCGATAAGATCAAGGGTGCGTTGACCAAGCGTGCGTTGGATATGCTCAAGAAGTTGGCGAAAGACAATGAGCAGTACCAGACCTTCTGGAATACATTTGGCAGCGTGCTAAAAGAGGGGCCAGGTGAAGACGCCGCCAATCGCGAAAAGATTGCTGGCCTGCTCCGTTTTGCTTCAACGCATACCGATACTGCCGCCCAGGAGCACTCTCTGGTCGACTACGTTGAGCGTATGAAAGAGGGTCAGAAGAAGATTTACTACGTGGTCGCCGACAGCTTTAATGCGGCGAAAAATAGCCCTCACTTAGAGATCTTCCGTAAGAAAGGTATCGAGGTGCTGTTGCTATCGGACCGTATTGACGAGTGGCTAATGAGTCATCTCACCGAGTTTGATGGTAAATCGTTTGCCGATGTGGCTAAAGGTGAGTTGGACCTTGGCGATGTGGAAGACGAGGAAGAGAAGAAAGCCCAGGAAGAAACAGCTAAAGCCAAAGAAGACTTGGTTAAGCGCGTCAAAGAAGCGTTAAACGATGGTGTTCAAGAGGTGAAAATTACTCACCGCTTAACCGATTCGCCCGCCTGTGTCGTGCTTCCTGAGCATGAAATGGGCTATCAGATGCGTCGGATTATGGAAGCCGCTGGCCAGCCATTGCCCGAGGTGAAGCCGATTCTGGAGCTAAACCCCAACCATGCTCTGGTGGCGCGTCTGGAAAATGCTGACGGCGACCTGTTTGGCCAGTTGGCGCATATTTTGCTGGATCAGGCGATCATCGCTGAAGGTGGTCATCTTGATGATCCCGCTGCCTATGTTAAGCGGCTTAATAACGTCTTAACGGCTTGATGAATCAGTAGTTGATTGACGCGGCCCGCTTGGATATCCAAGCGGGCCGCTTGTTTTAATAGAGATGATGATAAAGTAAGTGCTAAACGCACGAGACCAATGATCAGGATATCGTCATGGCTGATGAACAGCAGATGAATGTGGCAGTGCTGGGGGGCGGAAGTTTTGGTACCGCTCTGGCGAGTATTGCAGCAGATAATGGCGCAAAGGTGCGCCAGTGGATGCGCGATGAAGCTTTAGTGACGCAAATAAATCACGAGCATCGCAATGGGCGCTATCTACCACATTATGTAATTAATCCCGCCGTCATCGCGTCTACGGATCTTCAATCGGTGCTAGAAGGCGCTGAGTTAGTGCTGATTGCTATCCCTTCCAAAGCGTTTCGCAGTGTTGTTCAGGCTGCCAAACCCTGGTTAACCCCGGAGCAAATTCTGGTCAGTACCACCAAAGGTATTGAGCAAGATAGCTTTTTGCTAATGAGTCAGGTGCTTGAACAGGAAACTGGGTTTCCCCACGTTGGCGTCATAGCGGGGCCCAATTTAGCGTCCGAAATCGCTGATAAGCAGTTGACTGCCACCGTCATTGCCAGCGCCGATGCGCTCACCAGAACGCGGGTGCAGCAAGCGTTAGGCTGTCGCTATTTTCGCGTATATGCCAGTAATGATCGTCATGGCGTTGAGCTGGGTGGGGCGCTTAAAAATATCTACGCCATTGCCGCAGGTATGGCGGCAGCGCTGGGAATGGGAGAGAACACTCGCAGCATGCTGATGACGCGAGCGCTAGCAGAAATGAGCCGCTTTGCAGTTGCACAGGGGGCTAACCCGATGACGTTTTTAGGCTTGGCTGGCGTCGGTGATTTAATCGTTACCTGCTCTTCAAATCTATCCCGCAACTATCGGGTTGGCTACGCCATGGGGGAAGGGCGAGGTCTTGATGAGGCGGTGTCGGCATTAGGTCAAGTAGCTGAAGGGGTAAATACCGTCAAGCTTGTCTGCGCTAAAGCGCGTGAAATGGGTGTTTATATGCCGCTGGCTGAGGGCCTGAATCGCGTGCTGTTTGAAGGTGTTCCGGCTCAGGAGATGGCACGCACTCTGATGATGGGCGAGCAAAGCAGTGATGTGGAATTTATTCTGCCTCGTGAGGCTGTTCAGCAAGCCCACCGTGAAAATGGAGGCAGGAATGCCTAGTGTGCTGGTTATGCGCCATGGTGAGGCTGCATCGGGGTTTCCCGATCAATCGCGCCGATTAACGCCTCGTGGTGAGCTTGAAGCCGAAAAAATGGCCCGCTGGCTGTCCATGCGTATTGAGCAGGGTGAACTATCTTGCCCCACGATTTATGCCAGCCCTTTTGTACGAGCTCAGCAGACAGCTCAGCGGATCTGTGATGCTTTGGGTGTGCAACTTAATACATTGGCGTTTATTACCCCGGAAGATTCACCTAGTGATGTTAGTGAATGGCTGCTAAATCAATCTGCAGATGCTCCGATTATGCTCGTCAGCCATATGCCGCTGGTGGGTGAGTTGGCGGGCCTGTTAGTAGAAGGAGTGCCGAGCCAGGGGATTGGCTTTCCTACCGCCGCCATTGCAGAGCTGGAGGCTGACGTGTGGGCCGCCGGTTGCGCGCAGCTAAAACGCTTTACCCAGCCAAGCCAGTTGTTATAACGCTTATAGACACAAAAAAAGCGGCTGCCGAGGCAGCCGCTATGACACTGCTGTCACTCGTCGGTCGACGTTACAGCAGTGCGTCCAGCTTCTCTTTTAACAAGCCATTAACTTGCTGCGGATTCGCCGTGCCGCGAGATGCCTTCATGACTTGGCCAACGAAGTAACCAATCATCTTGCCGCGTTTCTCTGGCTCAGAATCACGATATTGAGCAACCTGAGCCGGGCTCTCTGCGATAACCTGGTCAATCATCGCTTCAATCGCGCCAGTATCCGTGACTTGCTTCAAGCCTTTTGCGTCAATGACGGCGTCGGCGCTATCGCCTTGGCCATTCCACAGTGCTTGGAAGACTTGCTTAGCGGCTTTGCCGTTAATGGTGTCATCCAGTACGCGACTAATTAGCTCGCCGAGCTGTTTTGCGGAAACCGGGCTGTTCTGAATGCTTAGGTTCTCACGGTTAAGAGCACCCGAAAGCTCCCCTTGTACCCAGTTAGCGGCTTGTTTAGCATCGCCGCACACTTGCTGTACTTCTTCGAAAAACTCGGCCATTTCTCGGCTAGCAGACAGTACGTGGGCATCATAGACCGATAAGCCTAGCTCATTCTGGAAACGCGCCCGTTTGTCGGCAGGAAGTTCTGGCAACTGGCTGCGCAGATGATCAAGGTAAGCTTGATCTAACACCACGGGTAACAGATCCGGGCAGGGGAAGTAGCGATAGTCGTTAGCTTCCTCTTTGGTACGCATACTGCGGGTTTCATCGCGCTCAGGATCAAACAGGCGGGTTTCCTGCACGACCTTGCCGCCGTCTTCGATCAGCTCAATCTGGCGCTCGACCTCATAAGCAATCGCGCGCTCAACAAAGCGGAACGAGTTGACGTTTTTGATTTCCGCGCGAGTGCCGAAGGCTTCTTGGCCTTTAGGGCGCACTGAAACGTTAACATCGCAGCGCATTGAGCCTTCCGCCATATTGCCGTCGGAAATGCCCAAATAGGTCACAATAGAGTGAATTGCTTTGAGATACGCGGCGGCCTCTTTTGCGCTGCGCATATCCGGCTCTGAGACGATTTCCAGTAGCGGTGTGCCCGCCCGGTTAAGGTCGATGCCCGTCATGCCGTGGAAGTCTTCGTGCAGCGACTTGCCAGCGTCTTCTTCAAGATGGGCGTGATGAATACGAATACGCTTGGTCGATTCGTCATCTAGGGTGATTTCAACATCACCTGCGCCGACGATCGGATGATACATCTGGCTGGTTTGGTAGCCCTTGGGCAAATCGGGATAGAAGTAGTTTTTACGGTCGAACACCGATACTTCAGGAATGTCGGCGTGTACCGCAAGCCCAAATTGAACGGCCATGGCCACGGCCTGCTCGTTCAGCACAGGCAGAACGCCGGGTAAGCCAAGGTCAACAGCACAGGCTTGAGTGTTCGGTTCGGCACCAAAAGCGGTGGAGGCGCCGGAGAAAATTTTCGAACGAGTTGCGAGCTGAACGTGTACTTCCAGCCCAATCACGGTTTCCCATTGCATTAGGCGTTCTCCTCGGCAAAAGCAGGGCGTTGTAAGTGCCAATCAGTGGCTTGCTGGAACTGGTGAGCCACGTTTAGCAGCTGTGCTTCTGCAAAGTGGGTACCCAGGATCTGCAGACCAACCGGACGGCCATTGGAAAAGCCTGCTGGAACGCTGATGCCAGGAATGCCGGCTAGGTTAACGGCGATGGTGTAAATGTCCTGTAGGTACATAGACACCGGATCTTTCTTGGCGCCAAGATCAAACGCGGGCGTTGGCGATGCGGGCCCCATCAGTACGTCTACGTCTTCAAAGGCGTCCAGGAAGTCCTGTCGAATCAAACGACGCACTTTCTGCGCTTTGGTGTAGTAGGCGTCAAAAAAGCCTTCAGAAAGCGTGTGTGTGCCAATCAGGATGCGCCGCTTCACCTCATCACCGAAGCCTTCCGCACGAGACCGCGTGTAGAGATCAATAAGATCAGCCGGTGCATCGCAGCGATGCCCGAAGCGCACACCATCATAGCGGGAGAGATTCGAGGACGCCTCTGCAGGGGCGATAACGTAATAAGCCGGAATCGCATAGTGGGTATGCGGCAGGCTCACCTCGCGTACGGTCGCTCCTAATGATTCATATACTTTCACTGCCTCGCGGACCGCTTTTTCGACGTCAGCGTCTAAACCATCGCCAAAGTACTCCTTTGGCAGGCCGATTTTGAGGCCGGAAAGCGGTGCGTTGAGCGTTTCTGTGTAGTCGGGAACGCCGCGGGCAACGCTGGTGGAATCACGTACATCATGGCCAGCAATGACATTGAGCAGATGTGCGCAGTCTTCAGCACTTTTCGCCATAGGGCCAGCCTGATCGAGGCTAGACGCGTAGGCAATAATGCCATAGCGAGAAACGCGGCCATACGTAGGCTTCAAGCCGGTGATGCCGCAAAACGCTGCGGGCTGACGAATAGAGCCGCCGGTGTCTGTGCCCATCGCAGCAGGGACAAGGCCTGCTGCTACTGCGGCGGCACTACCACCTGAACTGCCGCCAGGAACTGCAGTAAGGTCCCAGGGATTTTTTACTGCACCAAAATAGCTATTTTCGTTGGAAGAGCCCATAGCGAACTCATCCATGTTGGTTTTACCCAGGCTAATGGTGCCGGCAGCGTTGAGTTTCTCTACCACGGTGGCATTGTAAGGCGCGATAAAATTATCGAGCATTTTCGAACCGCAGCTGGTTTTCACCCCTTGAGTACAAAAGATATCTTTCAGCGCGAAAGGAATGCCTGTTAGCTTGCCAGCCTTGCCTGCAGCACGCGCATTGTCGGCAGCTTCTGCCTGATCAAGTGCTTGCTCGGCGGTGACAGTAATAAAGCTATTGAGCGTGCCATCAGCTTGCTCAATACGCTGTAAAAAGTGTGAAGTCAGCTCTCGGCTGGAAAGCTCACCGCTTTTCAGGGCGGCGGCAAGCTGCGTTACGGTTTTATCATGCATGACCCGGAAGCTCCGTTCGGGGGCGAATAGAAAGAGCAGAAAATAGCGGCCTGTGCGTGGTAATCTGGCTACTCCACCACGCGGGGTACTAGATACAGGCCATTTTCTACTGCCGGAGCACAGCGCTGGAAAGCGTCGCGCTGATTAGTTTCCGTGACTTCGTCGGCTCGCAGCCGTTGTGTGGCATCCAGCGGGTGCGCAAGCGGCGCAATGCCATCGGTGTCCAGGCTTTGTAGCTGGTCGACCATGTCCAGAATGCGGCTTAGATCGTCGACAAAACCACTGGCTTGGTCATCGCTAACGGCGAGTCGGGCCAAGTGTGCGGCCCGGCGCACATGAGATTCTTCAAGCGCCATGATCGAATTTTCCTCGCAAACGTGATGGAACATATTCCGCGTTCAGCGGTATACATACGGTCATCTTAAATTCGTCTTGTGTAGCAGACGTAGAAAATAGCCGCAAAAGGTACCACATATTGGCCCTAACGGGCAGTATTAGGCACGACTCGTGCTTGCTGCCAAGGGGTAGCGGTGATACCGTTTGCATCCGCACAGGGTTCCCGGTCTGCACTAGGTAACAACATCCATGTTCAAACGTTTGAGGGGGCTGTTTTCCAGCGATCTGTCGATCGACTTGGGTACGGCCAACACACTGATTTATGTACGCGGTCGTGGCATCGTGCTCGATGAACCGTCCGTAGTCGCTATCCGCCAGTCTGGCAACATGCGCAGCGTGGCGTCGGTTGGTACCGATGCCAAACGTATGCTCGGTCGCACGCCAGGCAATATTACCGCCATCCGCCCGATGAAAGATGGCGTTATTGCCGACTTCACAGTGACTGAGCAGATGCTTCAACACTTTATTCGTAAAGTGCATCAAAGCACCTTCTTAACGCCTAGTCCTCGTGTCTTGGTGTGCGTTCCCTGCATGTCAACGCAGGTTGAACGGCGCGCTATTCGCGAGTCGGCGGAAGGTGCTGGTGCTCGTGAAGTGTTTTTAATCGAAGAGCCGATGGCCGCCGCAATTGGTGCCGGGCTTCCGGTTGAAGAAGCGCAGGGCTCAATGGTGGTTGATATCGGTGGTGGTACTACCGAAATCGCCATTATTTCGCTCAACGGCGTGGTTTATTCAGAATCTATTCGTGTCGGTGGTGACCGCTTTGACGAGGCCATCACTGCGTATGTGCGCCGTCACTACGGCAGCCTGATTGGTGAAGCCACCGCTGAGCGAATCAAAGAAGAGATCGGTTGTGCTTATCCCGGGGGCGAACTGCGCGAAATTGATGTGCGAGGACGTAACCTAGCGGAAGGCATACCGCGTAGTTTCACACTGAACTCCCATGAGATTCTCGAAGCGCTTCAAGAAACCTTGGGCTCTATTGTGGCAGCGGTCAAGAGTGCCCTTGAGCAATCACCACCGGAACTGGCTTCTGATATCGCGGAGCGTGGCTTGGTGCTGACCGGTGGTGGCGCGCTGTTGCGTGATCTCGATAAATTGATCGCCGAAGAGACAGGCTTGCCGGTGATTGTGGCTGAAGATCCGCTCACCTGTGTGGCCCGCGGTGGCGGCAAGGCACTGGAAATGATTGATCAGCATACCTTCGAGTTGCTGTCGAGCGACTGATCGTAGCGGTTTATCGCGGGGGATTGCCTATTAAACCGCTATTTTCGCACGCGTCATTGCCAGGGTATCGGCTATTCTTCTGTGTGCTATTGGCAAGCATTTTAATGTTTGCCGATCAGCGATTTACCCGCATGGAAGATGTGCGTGCCCAAATGACGATGATTGTTGCCCCAATTCAGTGGGTCGTTAGCGTGCCTAGCGATCTACTTAACTGGGGCGCGCTTGCGCTTTCTGACCAGCAAGCGCTCGTCGATGAGAATCGTCGCCTGCGTGAGCAAATTTTGACGCTTTCACATCGTGGTCAGCGGTTGGCTAATCTGACCGCGGAGAATGCCGAATTACGTGATCTTCTGAAGGCAGCTCAGCGTAGAGATATTCCGTACATAACTGCTGAGCTACTGTCGCTAGATAATGATCCTTTTAGTCATCAGATGGTGGTTGACCGGGGGCATCGAAATGGTGCCTATGTCGGTCAGCCGGTGATTGATGCTTTTGGCTTAGTGGGGCAAGTGACCGCTGTGTCGGCGTATTCAAGCCGCGTTCTGTTACTGGCTGATGCGAGCCATGCATTGCCTGTTCAGGTGAACCGTAATGGCCTGCGATTTATTGTGCAGGGAGCTGGTCGTTATGGAAGCGTGAAGGTTTTGCATGTGCCGGATACAGCAGACATTCGCGAAGGTGATCTGCTGACCACATCAGGGTTGGCAGGACGCTTCCCGCCAGGCCATCCCGTTGCTAGGGTCACCGACGTTTATCACGACCCAGGTCAGCCTTTCGCTCAAGTGACCGCAGAGCCCTCTGCTCAGTTGCAGCGTTCACGTCACTTCTTATTGCTGTTCCCGCCGCCCCGTGAAGAGATAGAGGATACTATTTGGGGAGAGGGTATGGAAATTTCAGCCGCTGCACTGCACGCTGCCCAGCGTATTGGTTTGCAGCAGGATGCTGCACGAGAGGTGCAGTAATGGCTAAGACGCCAGTCGTATCACTTATCTTTGTATGGTTTACGCTTGTGCTTGCATTGTGCTTGCAAGTGATGCCTTTAGCAGAGGGGTGGCAGGTATACCGTCCTGAGTGGATAGGGCTAATGCTGATTTACTGGTGCATGCGAACACCGGATAGAGTTGGTGTTTTTCATGGCTTTGTTATCGGCATTCTGATGGATTTGATCGAAGGTACCGCGTTAGGTCAGCATGCTCTGATATTGTCGCTGTTGGCCTTCTTATGCGCCCTGGTTTACCCGCGCTTTCGTGCTTACTCTTTAGTACAGCAGTCTGTTCTCGTGTTGGTCTTATTAGGCTTGGTGCAGTTGATTGAGCAGTGGTTACGCACGCTGACGGGGGATTTTTCAATCCATTTGTCTTTTTTGATTCCATCACTGATCAGTGCTGTTCTGTGGCCCTGGTGGTCTACCATGCTTAAAGCGCTCGAACAGCGTTTAGCTAGCGTGTAATGATTTATAGTTCATGCGGCTGAGCATTTAATAAGCTGCCGGAGTTGCTGTAATGGATAGTTCACGTTCTGCATCGCCGCCTGTGTTATGCCTTGCTTCGGCATCGCCTAGACGTAAGGCGTTGTTAGCATCGATAGGTGTGGCGGTCGAGGTCATGCCAAGTGACGTAGATGAAACGCCGCTCAAGGGTGAATCTGCGCAAGCTTATGTGGAGCGCTTGGCGAGTGCGAAAGCGCAAGCTGCTGTTTCAAGAACAGTTCTTCCTGTGCTGGGTTCAGATACGGCCGTGGTGATTGACAATCAGATATTGGGCAAGCCAATTGATGAGCATGATGCAGCCGTTATGCTTAAGAAACTGTCAGGGCGTCGTCATAATGTATTAACAGCGGTCGCTGTGGCTGGCCCCAAGGGTGTACTCTCTTGTTGTGTGACAACGGTCGTCAAGATGCGCGTAATCAGTCAGCAGGAAATAGCGGACTACTGGCAAACTGGTGAGCCAGTAGACAAAGCCGGAGGATATGCCATCCAAGGTTTAGCCGCTGTGTTTGTTGAAGAAATTAAGGGCAGCCATTCAGCAGTCGTTGGGCTGCCTCTCTATGAAACAACACGCTTGTTGTGCCAGCAAGGGGTGCCAATCTGGTCGGGCTGCTATCAGCAGAGCTAACCGCCATTTCGCCGCCTGCTGTGTTGGCAAGGATACTGTGACTCAATAAGGAATTTTGCATGAGCGGTGAAGTCCTCATCAATTTAACGCCAATGGAGACTCGCGTTGCGCTGGTGGAAAATGGTGTCTTACAAGAGGCGCTCATTGAACGCTCACGTAGGCGCGGCATTGTAGGTAATATTTACAAAGGCAAAGTAGTACGTGTGCTGCCTGGCATGCAGGCTGCTTTTGTTGATATTGGCCTTGAACGCGCTGCGTTTATTCATGCCCACGAGGTAATGCCATCAGGGACGCCTAATGATGAGCAGCAGACTATTGGTCAGTTGCTACATGAAGGTCAGGCGCTTGTCGTTCAGGTGACCAAAGATCCCATTGGCACCAAGGGTGCCAGGCTCACTACCCATCTCTCGATTCCTTCACGTTATCTTGTCTATATGCCTGACTCTCCCCATCATGGCGTGTCTCAGCGCATTGAAGATGAGCGAGAGCGGGAGCGTTTAAAAGCGCTGCTCGATAAGGGCATTGACGAGCAGACCATCGAGGTAACCGGTGGCTTCATCGTGCGCACAGCGGCAGAGGGGGTCGGTGATGAAGAGCTGGCGGGTGACATGTACTTCCTGCTGCGTATTTGGCGCAAAGTCAGTGAGCGTAAAATAACGGCGGCGTCGCCTAGTGTGATCTACGATGACCTGCCGTTGTTTATGCGTACATTACGGGATGTCATGCGCGATGATATTGAAAAAGTGCGCATCGATTCCCGCGAGAACTTTGTCAAACTGGTCGAGTTTGCTGAAGAATTTATGCCAGATGCGGTAGACCGTATCGAGTATTATCCAGGCGAGCGACCCATCTTTGATCTGTATAGCGTTGAAGATGAAATTCAAAAAGCACTGGGGCGTAAGGTTCAGTTGAAGTCCGGTGGCTATCTGGTTATCGACCCGACAGAAGCGATGACCACAATTGATGTGAATACCGGTGGTTATGTCGGTCATCGTAATCTTGAAGAGACGATTTTTAAAACGAACCTGGAAGCGGCGACTGCGATTGCCCGTCAGCTAAGGCTACGCAACCTTGGCGGCATCATTATTATCGACTTCATCGATATGGTGGATGTAGAGCATCAGCGCCAAGTGTTACGCGTGCTTGAGAAAGCGCTAGAGCGTGATCATGCGAAGACGAAGTGCACCGGAGTGACTGAGCTGGGTTTAGTGCAGTTGACCCGTAAACGCACGCGGGAAAGTCTGGAGCAAACCTTGTGCGAGGCTTGCCCAACATGCAGTGGGCGCGGGACGTTGAAAACGCCTGAAACTGTTTGTTACGAGATTTTTCGCGAGATATTGCGCGAAGAGCGTGCCTACAGTGCCGAAACGTATATGGTGCTTGCCTCTCAACCGGTAGTTGACAGACTGTTGGACGAAGAGTCTGCGGCGGTCGCCGACCTGGAAACGTTTATTAATAAAACCATTCGTTTTCAAGTAGAGCAACACTACTCCCAAGAACAGTACGACATCGTACTAATGTAATGATAGCGTTACGTTCATTCTCTCGATGGTGCCTAGTAGCGATCGCCTCGTTACTAGGAGGTCTTGCTGTCTTTCTATTATTGGCACGCTTATTAATTAGCCAATCCAGCCTACTAACACCGAAAATAGAAGCGTTATTAGAGGCCCGTGTGGGGGTGCCCGTTACTATCGAGCACCTATCGCTGTCGTTGGCGCGTAACGATCTTGTTTTGCAATTGGAAGGTGTGCATTCAGCGACGCCTGACGGGCAGCAATTAGTATCCCTTGAAAGTGCGCATTTACGGCTTGATGGTTGGGCGACATTGAGAAGTATTGCACCCGTATTTAATGATGCGCGCATCACAGGCCTTGAATTTCATCTATATCAGCAGCTAGACGCTGCTTGGGGCTGGCCTGCACCAGCAGAGCTGCCGATCGTTATGTCTCAGGAGCCTACTGTTGATTTAGCGGCGTTGGACGCCTGGGCAGGTCTTATTCTTCGCCAGCGATTGTGGGTAGATAATACTCGTCTGGTGCTGCATGGAAGCCAACAGGCCGTCACCTTGCACGCGCCTACCTTGCTGCTCAATGGCGATAAGCGGCGAACGCGCTTGGAGGGTGCCGTCACGATCTTAGAATCTCAAAGCGTGGATTCGCAAGGAACAGGGTCTCAAGAAAAGGAGACTCAAGAAGCACAAGAAACGCTGCCGGCCATTGCGATGAACGTGGAGATGCAGCCTGGAGAGCAGGGTTTCCGTGATTTTTCAGCGGCGCTCCAATTGGACATGCAACTGGATCATCTAGTGGCACTAGCCGCTGTTTTACGTTCCGATCGCATGCCTTCTCTAGAGCAAATGGGAGGCGAGGTTACGTTGTGGGGTCGCTGGCATGCAGGACGCTTAGATGAGGTTCGCTTGGCTGTCGATGTTCCACAGTTGACCCTTCGCCACGAGATTCAATACGCCGTACTGCAAAACATTCAGGCCAATGGCCTTTGGCGGCGAGACGGTGAGGGCGGCGAAGCATGGCTTAGTGGTGATGCTGAAAACGTCGAGTGGGCGCGTCCAGAAGGTGGAAGTGGTGGCCCAGCCTTACCGCGGCATTGGTACTTATCCCACCAGCCTGATCGATGGGAGGTGCGCACCAGCGCATTTGAGCTGGCTTCTTTGGCGGCTTGGCGCGACTATATTTTGTTGCCTGAATCGCTTACTCGAGTGTTACAAACACTATCACCCCGTGGTCAGGTCCAAGGTTTGCGTTTAGGTCAGCATGAAGGCCATTGGGGGGTTGATGCGGCGTTAACCAATGTGGCTGTGCTGCCTTGGGAGCAAGCGCCAGGAGGTGGCCCGTTAGATGCTTGGGTACAGGCAAGAGACTTTCGCGGCAGAGTAACGTTTAACAGTGCTGGAAGCAGCTCGCTTAATTTTCCTGAATTGTTTGAATCACCCATGCTGTTGAGCCATGCCGAGGGTGTGGTGGAGTGGGTGTATGACGGCCCGAGCACCATGATCAGTGGTAGGGATCTACGCCTAGATTGGGATGGTGCCGAGGTGAGTGGGGGTTTTGGTCTGATTGCGGGTGAACAGGGCGGCCAGTTTGGGCTTGATATTGCGTTTGCAAATGTTGATGCGCTTAATTACCCGCTCTCTCAGTGGCTGCCCGTTAAAGCTCTTGAGCCTGAGCTTCGTGAGTGGCTATTAACCGATATAGGCGGTGTTGTTCCCCACGGCTCGCTCAAGCTTAGCTTTCCCTTTACTGGGGAAGAGGCTGGTTCAGAAAGTCAGTTTGCAGATCAAATTTCCTCCACGTTGGCCCTCTCTGTCACACAGGGGCGATTACCTATCGCGCCTGATTGGCCCATGCTTGAGAAGATCGAGGGCAGATTGGTTTGGAAGGATCAGGTGTTGGAGGCGGTTATTCAGCATGCTGAAAGCCAGGGCATTGACGTCTCTGATGGGGTGCTAAAGATGGCTGATGAGACGCTTAATTTGTCGGGAAGTGTCAGCAGTGATAGTGATTCACTGCTGGCGTTTCTCCAGGCGATGCCTGAGATTGATCTGCCACTGCTTAACGATGTTCGTGCAGAGGGCCGGGTTGAGGGTGACATCGCTTTATCGTTACCACTGAGCGCGCCGGACTCATTGGCGCTGGAGATTAATGCTCGACCAAATTTCACAACGCTTGCTTTTCAGCCTGTCGACATTCCGCTAGAAGATATTCAGGGGGAGATGACGTGGCAGCAGCACGGCGAAAAAAGCGCTTTGCTCGGGCATGTCTCGGGTCTGTGGTCAGGTAATTCCATAGAAGCGGATATCAATGTTCCAGACGACGGTATTGCCTTGGGCGGAAATATTGATGTCGCCACCTTATTTCAACTGGCCAATATTCCCGCTGAACAAGCTCGCCAGCTGTTTGAAGGGCGTGCTCAGTGGCGTGGGCAGGTCAACCTACAGCCATCACCGTCGATCGTCCTTGAAAGCCGCTTGCTTGGTATTACAAGCAGGTTGCCAGCGCCATTTAGCAAGTCCGCTGAACAGCCATGGCCATGGCGGTTAAGCGCGGACGTCGATAGTGGCCACTTAACAACACAGTTAGCCGACATCGTTAATGCTCGCGTACAGCTTGATCATAATGAGCTGGCAGGGGTAATTGCTTTGGGCAGTGCTGCCGCACCGAGTGACTGGCCAACGCAGCCAGGCTGGAGCGTTGTCGCGCAGGTTGATGAGTTGCCTCTTGATGACTGGCAGGAGGCGTTGTCACCGTTGATGCAGGCGTCATCTTCGTCGAATGGCGATAGTGAGGATACGCCAATATCAGTAATGCTTAGTACGCCTTGCGTGCATTTCCGTGATGCGTGTTTTGGTCGCTTAGAAGCGACAGGCAATATTGAAGGAAAGCGCTTGGCTATACAGTTAAGCGGTGACCTTGTGTCAGGTCGAGTGAATTATCAGCCCGGTAGCGCGCTGCCGCTTGATATCGCTATCTCGTCGCTGGAAGTAGATCGACTATTGGATATGCCTGCTGCAGCGCATGACAGCAGTGCGCCGACACCAGGCTCTTGGATGGATGCTGTCGAAACTCAGCACGCCACACCAACTGCTATACCAGAATGGCTTAACCAGTTGCCGGATGGCAGGCTCAGACTAGCCGATATTGGCGTTGGCGAAGGACGTTTCGGACCGTTAACCGCTTATTGGCAAAGCCAGGATCAACGTTTTACTCTTTCCCCGGTCGGTCTGACATTAGGGCAGCTCTCTGCCCGCGGAGAATTGGTATGGGAAGGCGACGCTAACAATAGCCATACCCGCGCTGATGTTTCTATACAAGGTGGTGATGTGGGCACTGCGTTAGAGCGTCTAGGCCAGCCAATAGCCATGCGCAGCCGTTCCACGGATGTCAGCGCAACGCTGGCATGGCCAGGCGCTCCCTGGCAATTTGAATTAAGTCGGGCGGAAGGCGATATTCGTACCGATGTACGTGATGGGCGCTTTGTGACGCTGGAATCTACACCGGCTCGCTTGGTTGGTCTGCTTAATTTTGACAATATACTGCGTCGTTTGCGTTTCGATTTTTCGGACGTGACGGGACAAGGAACTGCATTTGATCGGGTGCATGGCACGGCAGATGTCGCCGCGGGTCAATTACTGCTGCGCGGTCCACTTTCCATTGAAGCGCCATCTACCACGCTAACCCTGACGGGAAGCGTCAATCTTATACAACGTGAACTTGATCAGCGACTAGGCGTCACACTACCTATTAGCCAAAGCTTGCCTCTCGCAGCCATAGCCGTAGGTGCTCCGATTGTAGGTGGCGCTCTTTTTGTAGCGGACCAGCTTTTTGGTAGCGCGTTAGATCAAGCAACCACTATTCACTATCGCGTGCGAGGTCCGTGGACGTCGCCGCAGATCACTCTAGAAGGCCCTTAATGACCGCACATAAGAGCGATGTAAATACCGCTGTTTCCATTTTGTTGACACCAAGTGGCCTGGATTTGGATGCCCTTGATACAGGGCTGTCTTATGCCCTGGGTGCTGGTATTGATTATGCCGATCTCTACTTCCAGCGTACTTGGCAAGAGGGGTGGGTGCTGGAAGATGGTGAAGTAAAAGAAGCCAGCTATAACATTGATGGCGGCGTTGGTGTGCGCTCCTTAGCAGGTGAAAAGACAGGCTTTGCCTACTCCAATCAAATTACCGCAGATGCGCTAATGGATACTGGCCGTACAGCAGCGGGCATTGTGCGTAGTGGTAAGCAGTTACCTGGGCAGCCGGTAGTGGCTGTCAGCGCTGCCGGTCGTTATGCAGGACTTGATCCGTTGGCGGGGCTTACTGCTGACGAAAAAGTGGCAATGTTAAAAGAAGCAGACCGCATCGCGCGTGCAGCTGACCCCTGTATTAGCCAAGTGAGCGCCTCATTGTCAGGCACTTATGAAGTGGTGTTAGTGCGTGCCAGTGATGGCACCTTAGCGGCAGATATCCGCCCATTAGTCCGTTTTAATGTAAGTGTTATCGCGGCTAAAAATGGTCGGCGAGAGCGAGGCGGTGCTGGGGGCGGCGGTCGTTACTCCATGTCCAGGCTGCGAGATGAAAACGTAGCGGAACGCTATGCGAAAGAAGCTGTTCGCCAAGCCTTAGTTAACCTAGAGGCAGTCGATGCACCTGCTGGTCAAATGCCGGTTGTTCTCGGCGCTGGCTGGCCAGGTATTTTGCTTCATGAAGCGGTGGGCCACGGGCTTGAAGGCGATTTTAATCGTAAGGGTAGTTCAGCGTTTGCAGGGCAGATGGGGAAACGTGTTGCGGCGAAAGGTGTGACGGTCGTCGATGATGCTACCGTTGCTGATTGCCGTGGTTCGTTAAGCGTGGATGATGAAGGCACGCCAGGGCAATACACGCCGCTGATTGAAGACGGTATTTTAACTGGCTATATGCAAGATAAGCTTAATGCACGGTTAATGAATATGGCGCCAACGGGTAATGCGCGGCGTGAATCTTTTGCCCATTTGCCGATGCCGCGTATGACCAATACTGTCATGCTGGCAGGCCAAGATGAACCCGCCGACATTATCAAAAGCGTTAAGCGCGGTATCTATGCGGTCAGTTTCGGTGGTGGTCAGGTCGATATTACATCAGGCAAGTTCGTTTTTTCAGCCAGCGAAGCCTACCTCATTGAAGATGGCAAAATTACTGCGCCTGTTAAAGGGGCTACCTTGATTGGCAACGGTCCTGAGGCAATGGGGCGTGTTTCAATGATTGGCCATGATATGGAAATGGATACAGGTATCGGTGTCTGCGGCAAAGAGGGACAGGGTGTGCCGGTAGGCGTCGGTCAGCCCACCCTTAAGCTGGATGAGCTGACGGTCGGCGGCACTCAGTCTTCGTGACTTGATTGTCATCACTTGGTCTTGATGACTTGGTCTTAATGACTTGGTCCTTATGAACTAGCCTTTATGGCCCAGTCATTGAGACATATAGGGGTTAGAGTGCCAGCGTATCGCGTAAGTGTTTGAACAGCTTGCGCGAGCTGGTCGGTGGTTTACTTTGCTCACGCTCTTTACGCGCATTGCGCACTAGTTGTCGTATTACCTGACGGTCAGCGTTAGGGTATTCCGCCATAAATAGATCGACAGCGCTGTCGCCTTCTTCGACTAACCGATCGCGCCATTTTTCTAGCCGGTGAAAGGCATGATCGCGCTGCTCTTTTTCCTGTTCGATAGCGTCGAAGACACCCTGTATGGCAGTAAGGTCTTCTTTGCGAATAAGCTTGCCCACATATTGCATATGGCGACGGCGGCCTTCATGGGAGCGGATGCGAGAGGTTTCTTCTATGGCGCGTAACATGTCGTCAGAGAGCGGAAATTTTGCGCGCTCGGCTGGTTTCATCGCGATAAGCGTTTCGCCAAGCGCCTGGAGAGCATGCATTTCCCGCTTGAGCTGAGACTTACTAGGGCGCTCTTCTTGTTCATCAATATCGAGGGGTTCGGGGCGTTGCTTAGGCATACTAGAACTCACTAATTAGTTTCGTTTGCAGCATTATATCAGGCTGCGACCACAACATTGATCCGCCAATGCGATTCAGGCGAAAAGGAGGCCAAAATGGCACAAGCATTTGATGCAGCGGCCCAGCAGGTGCTGTTAACCCAGCGTGCTGAAGAGGCGCTTGCGCTGGCAAAAAAATTAGGCGCAGATGCTGCTGAAGTCGGCGCTAGTGTAGATCAAGGCCTTGGGATAAGCGTGCGTCTTGGAGAGGTGGAAACTGTCGAACTTTCACGTGATCAAGGAATTGCCATTACGCTATATGTTGGGCAGCGCAAGGGCAGCGCCTCGTCTACCGATGCCAGCAGCGCGTCAATTAAAGCCACGGTAGAGAAAGCCCTGGCAATTGCCCGTTATACGGGGGAGGACCCTGCCGCAGGGTTAGCAGATGCGTCGCTAATGGCAACTGACCTACCTGACCTTAAAGTGCATTATCCATGGGCGTTGACGACTGATGAAGCAATCGATTTGGCGCTGGCATGTGAGAAAGCGGGGCGTGATGTTGCGGGGATTCATCAGTCGGAAGGCGCTTCGCTATCCAGTGGTGAGGGAGTGCGAGTTTACGCTAACAGCCACGGTTTTCTCGGCACCCAGAAAGGCAGTAGTCATTCACTTTCCTGCATGCTGATTGCACAGGATGAGAAGGGCATGCAGCGCGATTACGATTATACCTCGGCACGTAATCCCGCCATGCTTCGAGATCCCGCGGAGGTTGGCCGCGAAGCGGCGTCACGCACGCTACGTCGGTTAGGCGCTCAACGGCCGCCAACAGGTACCTTTCCGGTGCTGTTCGACCCGTCACTTTCCAGCGGCTTAGTAGGTCACTTGATGGGGGCGTTGGCAGGTGGGGCGCTTTATCGCGAATCCTCTTTCTTATGTGATCGTTTAGGTAGCCAGCTATTCCCGAGCTGGTTTGGCTTGGAAGAGCGGCCTATGGAGGTGGGTGCGACGGCTAGCTCGCCGTTTGATGCTGAAGGCGTTCAAACTCGCAACAATCGCTTTATTGATCAGGGTAGTGTGGCTAGCTATATGCTGTCTGCTTACAGTGCGCGGCGTTTAGGTATGCAATCTACAGGTAATGCAGGTGGGGCACGCAATTTACGTTTGTTAGCGCCGCTGACGCCCCGAGATGATTTGCTGAAGCAGATGGGGCGTGGCATTTGGGTGACTGAGCTAATGGGACAGGGGGTTAACGGCGTGACTGGCGACTATTCGCGAGGTGCTGCCGGCTTTTGGGTTGAAAATGGTGAAATACAGCACCCTATCGAGGAGTTCACTATTGCCAGTAATTTGAATAGCATGTTTGCTGGCTTGGTCGCAGTCGGTGATGACATCGATACCCGTGGCAGTATTCACACGGGTAGCTGGCTAATTGATGCAATGACCGTCGCTGGTAACTAACACCTTAGCTAACAGCTCAGTTAACACGTTGGCTGATGCTGTTTTAATGATGTCAGTGGTATTCACTGATGTTAGTGCTCTTCGTCAAAACGTGCGTCGAATAGTGCTTCAATGGCCTCTAGTGCTTGTTCGGCGTCGTCGCCTTCCGCATGGACTCTAAGTTCAGTGCCACAAGGGGCGGCCAGCATCAATAACGACATAATGTTGGCCGCATCAGCCATTTGCTGTTGTTTGTAAACGTGAATGTTGGCCGAAAACTGTTGGCTACACTTGACGAGTTTTGTCGCTGCACGAGCATGAAGGCCGCGCTGATTAGTGAGTGTTAAGGTTCTTTCTGGCACTCTGGTTCCTTTTAGCCGAGTGGGGTCGTGAAGAAAAGGCGTTGCTTATTGCGCGTTTGTTGAAGGCTCGGATGTGGAGGGCTGCTGTTCACTTAGGGTGTACTGCAGGCCTAGCTCACGATGACGGAGTTGAACCTCTCCCGCTTGTTTCACCAGCATTTGTGCCAGTTGTTCCACCATATAGACAGAACGGTGCTGCCCGCCGGTACAGCCAATAGCAATAGTCATATAACTGCGCTGGCTATTTTGGTAAGCGGGTAGCCACTTTTCCAACCATGTCTGGATATCATTGCGCATTTCTTCTACGACGGGATATCCCTTAAGAAAGTTGATGATGTTCGCGTCACGCCCAGTGTATTGGCGCAGCGTAGGGTCCCAGTAGGGATTTGGTAAGCAGCGCACATCAAAGACGAGATCAGCGTCAAGTGGGACGCCACGTTTATAGCCAAATGACTCTAGTGTCAGCGTTAATCTATCTTCACGCTGTTGGGCAACCTGATCCGTTATTCGGCGGCGCAGGTCATGAACCGACAGACGCGATGTGTCGATCATCAGGTCGGCAAGATCACGGATGTCGAGCAGGGTTTCTTCTTCTTTATTGATGGCCTCTTCAAGCGTCATGTCACTATCACGCGTAAGAGGGTGGCGACGACGCGTGGCTGAGTATCGCTCAAGAAGAATTCGCGCATCGGTGGTTAGATAGATAACCTGGAAGTGAATGCTTTTCTGACGCAAAGATTCAAGCATTTTTGGCAGCTGCTTTAGCGCAGCTGGTAAATTACGCGCATCGATACTTACCGCTAGTTGAGGGCGTGCCCCTTGCTCGCGAAGCTCATCCACAAGGGAGCCGAGTAACATGGCGGGCAAATTATCGATGGCACAATAGCCAAGATCTTCTAACGCTTGTAAGGCGATAGATTTACCGGACCCTGAACGGCCGCTAATGATCACCAGTTGCATAGAGTTTCTCTTGGCATGCCAATAAAAATGGAGGTAAACGTTAAACTAGTAGGCAGTGTCTAGCGGTGGACCATTTAGGTAACAGGTTGTTCACGAATTTTTGCTGTAATAAGGTCCAATAGCTCACGTTGGCTAGCCGCTCTACGAAGCTGCTGACGTGTGTCAACGTTGTTCATGATGGACGCCACTTGCCCTAATAAGGCTAAGTGCGTGTCGTCCGCCTCTTCGGGCACTAAAAGTACGAAAACAAGGTCGACGGGGTCGCCATCAATAGCATCGAAATCTACTGGCTCAGCTAACTTTAAAAAACCAGCGATAGGCGAGCTGCAGTGAGGGCTACGGGCGTGAGGAATAGCAACGCCGTTGCCTATTCCAGTGCTACCCAAACGCTCACGACCAATCAGGCGGCTGAAGACTTCTTGGCTATCTAGGCTTGGCGTGTTTTGCGCAATAAAGGTGCTGAAAAATTCCAGCACCCTTTTTTTGCTGCCCCCGGGGACGTCATACAGCACGCGCTCCGGGGGAAGAATAGTTTCCAACGTCATTGAGTTAACGCACGCCAGCGCCTTGGGCGCGAGCTTGTGCTTTTTCCTTGTGTTTAACGAGTTGACGATCAATTTTGTCCGCTAGTGCATCAATCGCAGCGTACATATCGTTGTCTAATGCTTCTGCGTGTAGATCGGCACCTGCAGCATGCAGGGTGCAGGCAGCTTGCTGGCGCTCCTTTTCAACAGATAAGGTCACTTGTACGGTGGTGATATTGTCATAATGGCGCTCAACGCGTTCCAGCTTCTCATTTACATAGTCACGCAAGGCGTCAGTCAGATCTACGTGATGACCAGTGATATTTACTTGCATTGACGTGCTCCTTATCCATCGGACTGTTCTTCGATTGTAACCCTTTTTGCGCTATTGCAAAGCCCTTAGACAGACTTTGTTCGTTAGCACTGTTTTATTAGCGTAAACGGCGGCGTTCGCTTGAAGAGGGTATACCCATCGACTCGCGATATTTGGCCACCGTTCGCCTTGCCACATTAATGCCACCCTCTTCCAATAGCGACACGAGGCGGCTGTCTGAGAGAGGTTTCCCGGGCGGTTCATCTTGCACCAGTTTTTTGATTCGAGCGCGGATGGCGGTGCTGGAGTGACTGTCACCGCCGTCCTGGCCACTTACTTGGCTTGAAAAGAAGTATTTGAGCTCAAACACTCCGCGCGGAGTATGAATGTATTTCTGGGTGGTGACCCTGGAAATAGTGGATTCATGCATTTCTACGGCGTCTGCGATATCGGCTAAAATCAGCGGTTTCATGGCTTCTTCGCCGTGTTCCAGAAAGCCTATCTGGCGAGCTATGATTTCTCGGCCCACCCGCAGTAGCGTATCATTTCGACTTGAAAGGCTCTTGATGAGCCAGCGAGCTTCTTGGAGATGCTCTTTTAAAAATTGGTTATCTTGGCTCTTGTCAGCCCGTTTGATCAGGCTTGCGTAGTCAGGTTGAATGCGCAAGCGCGGCAATGCCTCAGGATTTAGCTCCAGGTGCCATCCTTCGTGGTCATGGCGTACGACTAAATCTGGCGTTACATAGCTGTCATCAGTGTCGCCAAAGGCACTTCCTGGGCGAGGATCAAGGCTGCGGATCAAGCGGATGACATCATCAAGCTGCTCATCATCTAGACTTAACCGCCGCTTTAGCAAACGCACATCATCCTTACCAAGCGCTTCCAGAAATTGACGCACTAACCGCTTGGCAGGCATAAGCAGCGGTGTATCTTCCGGTAGTGAGGCGAGCTGCAGCATTAAGCACTCCCGCAGGTCGCGAGCAAATACACCGGTGGGCTCAAACTGTTGAAGACGAAGCAAGGTTGTTTCAACTTCACGCTGGCTAAGGCCTTCATGCCCTTGGGCTTTAAGTCCTTCGCGAATGTCATTGAGAGGCTGGGTTAGGTAGCCGTTGGCATCCAGTGCATCGATGAGGCTTTCAGCAATGGCGTGGTCGCGTGGTGAAAAATCTGTCATGGCGAGTTGCCAAAGTAAGTGGCCATGCAAACTTTGACCAGCGGCTTGACGCTCAAAGTCAGGCCCCTCGCTGCTGGCACCATGGCTACCAAGGTCTTGATAAGTGTCTGACCAGTCACTGTCAGTTGAGAGTTCGTTAGGAATGCTTTCGGACCATTCAGCTTCCTGGTGTTCACTAACGGCCTGTTCGCCGAACTCATCTTCCTGCTCAAGCATTGGATTGGCATCAAGTGCTTGCTGAATTTCTTGACGGAGGTCCAGCGTTGATAGCTGTAACAGGGCGATGGCCTGCTGCAGCTGAGGTGTCATGGTCAGCTGTGTACCGATACGCAATTGAAGAGAAGCTTTCATGACCATCTGAGAACCGCTCGTTAATCAGAAAGCTCCACCCTAGTGCGAGTTATGGCTTGGTGCAAGTGCAATAAGTATGCCACCACTACTATTTTTTCTACAGATGGCTGTTTACAAGCGGAAATCAGCCCCCAAATAAACGTCTCTTACCCGCTGGTTGTTGAGAATTTCCTGAGGGGGGCCACTGGCGATGATATGGCCGTCACCTACAATGTAAGCAATATCGCAAATATCCAGTGTTTCCCTGACGTTATGATCAGTGATCAGCACGCCGATATGGCGCTTTTTGAGGGCTCGAATGATCGTTTTAATATCGCCCACTGAGATTGGATCAACGCCGGCAAACGGCTCATCAAGCAGGATAAAGGCAGGCTCGGTCGCGAGGGAGCGGGCAATCTCAACACGTCTACGCTCTCCGCCCGAAAGACTCATGCCGAAGTTGTCACGAATGTGCGTGATGTGAAAATCTTCCAGTAGCGACTCAAGGCGCTGCTCCCTGGCGCTACGATCGAGCTCTTTGCGGGTTTCCAGGATTGCCATGATGTTGTCGGCGACGGTAAGTTTGCGAAAAATAGAGGCTTCCTGAGGCAAGTAGCCAATACCAGCCATTGCACGTTCGTGCATGGGGGCATGGGTTAAATCAAGCTCATCAATGCCAACCTTTCCCGCATCAGACTTTACCAAGCCGACAATCATATAAAACGATGTCGTTTTGCCTGCGCCATTGGGGCCTAGTAGCCCTACCACGCTGCCTTGAGATATCTCTAGGTTAATATCCTTAACGACACGGCGGCGTTTATAGCTTTTAGCTAAGTGTTGGGCATAAAGTGTTTTTATCGGCGCGGTTTCTGATGCTGATTCTGAGGCTGTGGTTTGAGGTGCGGGCTCTGCGTTATTGGTCGCCACTGGACACTCCTATTGTTCCGGCTGAAGAGTCATGCGGATACGTTGTGGCTCACCACCACTAACATCAGAACGCGCCTGAACCACACCTTGGTCGATAAAGTACTCTAATCGCCCACCTTCAAAGCGATCTGCTTGCTGGGTCAGTTCCGCTTGGTCAATGAGCTCTACCCGACGCTCGGCAACATGATAAATAATACGTTTTGCCCAGCCTTCCATTGGGCTAGCTTGGTCTTCGAGCTGGTTACGTATGTAGGCTCGTCCACCGGTTGCAATGGCACGCGATAGCTCGCCAGCATCGTTGCGCTGAATCTCAACGCGATCGCCGCGCAGTTGCATATTGCCCTGCCGAATATCGACGTTGCCTGAATACACTGCGGTGCCTGCGCGTTGATCGAGATCTAAACGGTCAGCCTCTACTTCTACGGGGGCTTGGCTTTGTGCCATAACCGGTAGCGCTGCCGCTGAAATGGGTAGCGCAATGACGAAGAGTGCCGTGCGAATAAGAACGTTCATCGCGACTCCTACTGAGAACGAGTGGCAGGCGGGTGAACGCCGCGCACGTTATTGGTTAAGCGGATCTGGCTATCATCCAGCCATACATCCATACGTGAAGCGTCAATGCGCTGGGGCGGTTGCTGAAGTATGGTTTCGGCATCGCTCCAAGCATGACGGGTGATGCCATCATAGTGTAATAACTCAGTATTCAACTGCCAGCCCTCATCAGGTGCAAGTAATTGGGCTGAACCAGCTAGCGTGAGCGCCTGCGTGTCAGTATTTAGGGTGCCGGTCTCCGCCGTCGCTAGCCATTGACGCTCTTCGCTATCAAATAGTGTCGCCCTGGGGGAGAGGACATCTGTCATCGCCGTTTGAGGGGTATGAACTAAGCGTGGCGTCGTCAGCGACTGCTGGATGGCTCCGGTGTCACCAAACAGAGTAATTTCTGCATTCTCTAGTACATGGCCGGGCTCTTGAGCACGAGCCTCTGCGTCGATTGATTGGTCTTGAGGGCCGCGCGGATCCAGCCATACCAGTACGCCACCTAAGGCAAACACCATGATGGTTATCCAAATGCGTTTTTTAACCCAAAAGCGCATTACGATTGGCCGTGTAGGTACGTATCTAAAACAGCATCCCAATGGCCTTGAGACATCAATAAGGTATCGCAGATTTCACGTACAGCGCCGTGGCCACCAAGCCGATCGGTGATCCAGTCAGCGTGAGTATGCATATAATCAGGAGCATTAGGGACGGTGATGCCTACGCCAGAACGTTTAATTGGAGCAAGGTCTGGTAGGTCGTCACCACAATAAGCAACCTGCTCAAGCGTGATGTCTAGGCGTTGGCAAAGCGCGCGTAGCGTAGTGAGTTTATCCTCGCACCCTTGATACACATGGGTAATGCCCAACGACGCAGCACGTTGGCTGACCATGGGAGAATCACGCCCAGTAATTAAGGCAACATGGATTCCGACGCGTTTCAAAAGTTTGAGGCCGTGGCCATCTTGGGTATGAAACGCTTTGATTTCGATACCGTCAGCTTGAAAATAGAGGCGGCCATCGGTAAGTACGCCGTCAACGTCAATAGCAAGCAATTTTACGCGGCGAATCCGGTCTTGTAGAGCGTCAGGTAGGGCCATGAAGCCTCCGTATTATTAATGTTTGAAAAGATTGATTAAATGACACCGCTAGCAAGTAAGTCATGCATATGTAGCGCGCCAATGGGGCGCTGCTGATCATCCACGACCGCCAGTGCGGTGATTCGACTGTCTTCCATGATGCGTACCGCTTCAGCCGCTAACACATCGGGACCGATACGTTTTCCAGGACGTGTCATCACATCATCAACTAGGACGTCACGTAGGTCATGAAACTGATCCAGCGTTCGGCGTAAGTCACCGTCGGTATAAACGCCGGCAAGGCGTCCTTCGCTATCGATTACGCAGGTAAAGCCCAACCCTTGGCGAGTAATTTCCAAGAGTGCGTCCCGTAACGGGCTGCCTAATGCTACTTGGGGGAGGCGTGATCCGTTGTGCATTAAATCCTTTACACGCAAAAGTAGGCGTTTGCCGAGGCTTCCACCTGGGTGTGAAAGCGCAAAATCTTCCGCGGTGAAGCCCCGTGCTTCTAATAATGCCACGGCTAAGGCATCACCTAAGGCAAGTGCTGCTGTGGTTGAGCTGGTCGGCGCTAAGTCGAGAGGGCAGGCTTCGCGCTCAACGCCGCTATTAAGGTGAGCATCGGCGTGTTTGGCTAATGTGGAACCAGGGCGTCCAGTCATGCTGACAAGGGGGGTTCCTAGGCGTTTCAGCAGCGGAAGCAGCGCAGTGACCTCTGCGGTTTCGCCAGAGTTCGAAAGTGCTAGTACAACATCTGCGCGGGTGATCATGCCGAGATCGCCATGACTGGCTTCACCTGGGTGTACAAAAAAAGCAGGCGTGCCGGTGCTTGCCAACGTTGCAGCCAGCTTGCCCGCAATATGGCCGGACTTACCCATGCCGGTTACCACTACGCGGCCCTGGCAGGCGAGGATAAGTTCACAAGCGTGGTCAAAGCTCTCATCAAGTTTTGCCTGAAGTCCACCGATAGCGGCCTGCTCAATTTGCAGTGTGCGCAGCGCACTTTCACGCAGTGGGCTAGGTGTCGATAGTGGCTGGCGCATGAGGGCATCTCTTTTCATAAGCGGTCAAAAGTAGGTCGGTAAGAATAACATCTTGGCGCGGTTTGTAGGTAAGGCGCGTATCCTACTCCTCAGCGCGGTTGCAATGAGCGCATCTGTTACTGTGAGTAGCGTTAAGTTACGATGTTCGATAATATTTCGAAAACACTGTTTTTTAAACTGTCTGTTCTTTATAAACTAGCTGTTTTTTTGAATTATCTGTTTTTAACTAACTAATGCGTAGCCAGCATATACTAATGCTGTTGCGGCAAGACGACCATCAAGGCCAGCCAGCCCATGACCGATGCTCCCTTCATCGAAATTGAAGATTTGTACTTCTCGCGGGGTGATCATGATATTTTTCGCGGAATCAACATGACGATTTCGCGAGGCCAGGTAACGGCTATCATGGGGCCAAGCGGTACCGGAAAGACGACCCTTTTAAAGCTAATTGGTGGGCAATTAACGCCTGACCGGGGGCGAGTGTTAATCGACGGTCAAGATGTGCATCGCCTGTCGCGTAAGGCCCTGTTTACGCTGCGTAAGCGCATGGGTATGTTATTTCAGAGCGGCGCACTGTTTTCAGATCTTGATGTATTTGAAAACGTAGCGTTTCCGCTTCGGGTGCATACTGACTTGCCTGATCCTATGATACGCGATCTAGTGCTTCTTAAGTTACAGGCAGTGGGTTTGCGCGGGGCTAGGCACTTGTCGCCAGCTGAGCTTTCGGGGGGGATGGCAAGGCGTGTGGCGCTGGCACGGGCGGTAGCGCTTGATCCAGAGTTAATCCTTTATGATGAGCCTTTTGTCGGGCAAGACCCCATTTCTATGGGGGTGCTTGTACAGCTAATTAAACGGCTGAATCAGGCACTGTCGCTTACGTCAGTGATCGTTTCGCACGATATCAAAGAGACCCTCAGCATTGCGGATTATCTGTACCTCATTGCCGATGGGCAGGTGGTAGCCTCTGGCACGCCAAGAACCTTAGATACGAACCAAGATCCCCGAGTAAGCCAGTTTATCCATGGTGAGCCAGACGGGCCGGTGCCGTTTCACTATCCCGCTGAGACACTTTACCGCGATATTCTAGGCCAAGCCTCTGCAGGGAAGGTGCGTTAAATGCAATCAAACATTAAACATGCTATTTCGCATGTCGCTCGGCTGGGGCAAAAAGGGTGTGATGCCTTAGAGTCGTTAGGGCGTGCAGGTGTCTTTCTTGCCCAGTCGGCAGTAGGGGTGCCTTCTCGGGAAGGGTGGTCGTTGTGGCTGCGCCAAGTGCACTTTGTCGGTGTACTGTCTCTGGCTATTGTACTGGTGTCAGGGCTGTTTATAGGCATGGTGCTTGCGCTGCAGGGGTATACCATATTGGTTGATTTTGGGGCAGAGCAGGCGCTTGGCCAGATGGTTGCTCTTTCGCTTCTTCGAGAGCTAGCGCCAGTGGTCGCTGCGCTACTGTTTGCAGGGCGCGCGGGCTCTGCGTTAACGGCGGAAATTGGCCTGATGAAGGCGACTGAGCAGTTAACCAGCATGGAAATGATTGGCGTTGACCCTCTGCGCCGGGTTGTGGCGCCAAGGTTGTGGGCAGGTTTTGTTGCGCTACCTATTCTTACCGTTGGTTTTAGCGTAGTGGGGATTTGGGGGGGCTATTTGGTTGGCGTGGAATGGCTGGGGGTTTTTGAAGGCTCTTACTGGAGCAATATGCAGGCTAGTGTTTCGTTTGTTGATGATATTGGTAATGGAATAATCAAAAGCCTTGTATTTGCAGTAGTCGTCACCTGGATTGCGGTGTTCCAAGGGTATGACTTAGTGCCTACCTCTGAAGGTATTTCGCGTGCGACAACCCGCACGGTGGTGTATTCATCGCTTGCTGTTTTGGGGCTGGATTTTGTATTGACCGCCGTGATGTTTGGCGGCCTTTAATGGGTGGAGCAATAACATGAAGCGCAGTAAAACCATGGAGTTTGGTGTTGGCCTGTTTATGCTTGCGGGCATTCTGGGGCTTGTTTTTTTGGGCTTACGCGTAAGTGGCATGACGCTTTCAACATCTTCCGACACGTTTCGTCTCGAGGCCAGTTTTTCCAACATTGGCAGCCTGAAACCACGTGCGCGGGTCACCATGGCCGGTGTTACTGTGGGACGGGTAGAGGCTATTGAGCTTGATACCGAGTGGTATGATGCGCGGGTGGTGTTGAGCCTCGATAGTGATCTTGAAGGCCAGCTTTCACAAGATACTACCGCAGCTATTTTGACGGCTGGGCTGCTCGGTGAGCAGTATATTGGCCTGAGTGTTGGCGGCGCTCCTGAAGTGCTTGAGGAGGGGGATGTTATTCGTGATACCCAGTCTGCCCTGGTGCTCGAAGAACTTATCCAGCAATTTGTATCCAATATGGTTACTAACTAAGCACCGTGGGTGCTGTCAGTTGTCATGAGGTGATTTTAATGAAAGAAAATAGCGTAATGTTGGCCCGTCGTTTGCTTTTTTTGTTGACGCTAGCGGTCGTTCTGCTGCCTTTTGCTGCCCAGGCCCAGTCGAAATCGCCAGAAGCGTTGGTTCGTGAAAACGTCAATGAATTCATGGAGCAGATTAACGGTAGAGAAGATTATTACGCCAATAATCTTAATGAGCTTAAGGCGTTAGTCAACGATAGCCTGAATGATGTAGCGGATTTTCGTTATATTGGCGCTAGCGTGATGGGAAGCTACTTCCGCAACGCAACGCCAGAACAGCGTAGTCGGTTCGCCGATGTCTTTCGTCAAACCCTGATCGACACGTACACGCGTGGTCTCGTGACCTTTGATTACGATGAGTTGCGAGTGTTGACCGACCAGCGCGGTCAGCGCTATGAAGATCAAGCCAGTGTTGATATGGAAGTTGTTGCCACAAATGGTCAGGTTTACCCCGTTAGCTACAGTCTGCGACTTTCAAATGGTGAGTGGAAAGTGGTCAATGTTATTGTTAATGGCATCAATTTAGGGCTGACCTTCCGTAATCAGTTTGATCAGTCGATGCGCGAAAATAACCGAGACTACGATGCAGTCATTCGTAGTTGGTCGCCTGAAATTGGTGTCGACGAGCTTGAGCAAGGGGGCAACGCGTGACGACGCTGTTATCTATGCCCCATGTTTCGCTGATTGCGCAGTCTTGCGCGTTGGCTGTTCAGGGTGATCTCAATGTCAATGCAGCGGCCGATGTGGCCGCTGCAGGCGTTAAATGGCTTGAAAGTGCTCGATTAACTGATGTAGTTCTCGATTTTTCAGGCGTTTCAAAGGCAAGTAGCGCGGCGATTAGCGTTCTGTTTGAATGGCTGCGTGCGTGTCACTCGCTAGACATTGTCGTTACGTCGATTGCATTGTCTGCTCCGCTTGAGCGTTTAACGTCGCTCGCTGAACTCGACGCGCTAATAGGTTCGCCCAACGCTGAAGCGTGAGTGCTCGTCTAGCATCGCCAAGCGTGTCGCTTTTCTTTATCATGTTCTCCTGTTCTTCACTAATTCAACGTCCTCCCTATTTCAATTACCTAATTCAATGGCCCAAAGGAGTTTCCTGTCTTATGCAACCCAACGAGGTAAAAGCACTGCTTGAGTCCCGCATCGATGGATGTGATTTTCATATCCAGGGTGAAGGCTGCAATTTTCAGGTGATCGCGGTTGGCGAAGCTTTTGAAGGTCTTTCTCCTGTAAAGCGTCAGCAACTGGTCTATGCGGCGCTAAATGACGAAATTGCATCTGGCGCTCTGCACGCCATTAGTATCAAAACGTTTACTCCGGCGCAGTGGCAAACTGCACCGGAAAACGCATAGTAGCGGCTTCTCTATGGATAAATTAATCATTACCGGCAATGGGTCGGTAGATGGCGAAGTGTGGGTGAGTGGCGCTAAGAATGCGGCGTTGCCAATTTTGTGTGCCAGCCTTTTGGCAGATGGTCCGGTCATTATTGGTAATTTGCCTCATTTGCAAGACATCACTACTACGCTGGAGTTGCTAGGACGAATGGGCGTTGAACCTGTGATGGGTGAGAAACTCAGTATCCAGCTTGACGGCTCTCAGGTAACGCAGTGTCATGCTCCCTACGAGCTCGTTAAGAAGATGCGCGCCTCCATTCTGGTGTTAGGCCCGTTGTTAGCACATTTCGGTAAGGCAGATGTTTCTCTACCAGGCGGGTGCGCAATTGGTTCACGTCCGGTGGACTTGCATATCCGTGGTCTTGAGGCGATGGGCGCAGAGATCCGCGTTGAAGCGGGTTATATTCGTGCCCGAGTTGATGGACGCTTGAAAGGAGCCACTATCTTCTTTGATACAGTGACGGTAACGGGTACCGAAAATCTGTTGATGGCGGCAACCCTTGCTGAGGGCACCACTATTCTTGAAAATGCTGCGCGCGAGCCGGAAATTGTCGATCTCGCCGAGTGTTTGATCAAGATGGGAGCTAATATTCGCGGGCATGGTACTGACACAATCGTGGTTGAGGGCGTTGCGACGCTGCACGGCTGCGAGCACGATGTCATGCCTGATCGTATTGAAACGGGTACTTTCCTGGTGGCAGCTGCCATGACGGGTGGTCGCGTGAAAGTGAAGCGCACCCGTGCCGATATTTTAGAAGCGGTGCTTGCGAAGCTTGAAGAAGCGGGTGCTGAGATTACCAGTGGCGATGATTGGATCGCTTTGGATATGCACGGTAAGCGCCCAAAGGCGGTTAATATTCGCACTGCGCCCTATCCTGCATTTCCTACCGATATGCAGGCCCAGTTTGTGGCGATGAATGCTGTCGCTGAGGGGCATTCCCGGGTAGTGGAAACCATCTTTGAAAACCGCTTTATGCACGTACAAGAGCTAAACCGGATGGGGGCGAATATTGCCCTTGAAGGTAATACGGCACTGATTGAAGGCGTAGAAAAGCTTTCAGGTGCGCCGGTAATGGCTACCGACCTTCGTGCGTCAGCATCATTGGTGATCGCGGCAATGATGGCTGAAGGTGAAACGCTTGTAGATCGTATTTATCATATCGATCGTGGTTATGAGTGCATTGAGGAAAAATTACAGCTGCTGGGTGCGCGCATTCGCCGTATTCCTGGCTAAGCCATGTTATTAACCATTGGCCTAAATAATGAGTAAGCAACTGATTTTGGCCCTTTCAAAAGGGCGTATTCTGGACGAAACGCTGCCGCTGTTGGCAGATGCGGGAATTACCCCGGCAGAAGATTTGGGTAAAAGCCGTAAGCTGTTGTTTGATACTAATTTGCCAGATGTAAAGTTGGTGATTATACGGGCAACCGATGTGCCGACCTATGTGCAGCTGGGTGCCGCAGATGTAGGCATTGCGGGTAAAGACGTTCTGCTTGAGCATGGGGCTGAAGGTCTATACGAGCCCCTAGACTTGGATATCGCTCGTTGCAAGCTGATGACTGCTGGTGTGACAGGTCAGTTGCCTGCTGAGGCGCGTCGTCGTGTAGCTACTAAGTTTGTAAACGTAGCGAGGCGTTACTATGCAGAGCAGGGTATTCAAGCCGAAGTGATCAAGCTCTATGGGGCGATGGAACTTGCTCCGCTGATGAATTTGGCCGATGAAATTGTTGATATCGTTGATACCGGCAATACGCTACGCGCCAATGGCATGGAGCCTCGAGAGCTCATTGCCCATATCAGCACCCGCCTGGTGGTTAATAAAGCCGCCATGACCATGAAGCATGATCGTATTAAGCCATTGTTAGCCCGCCTGGAAAGTGCGGTTAAAAAGCGTCAGACTCAGCCTATTGAATGACACGAGGTTTACCATGAGCGATAAGTCCACAGCCACCATTGCCCGTCTCTCGACTGTTGATGGGGCATTCCATCAGCATTTAGATGCGCTGCTGGATTGGGAAGGGGTGTCTGATAAGGCAGTACAGGCTCGTGTTGAAGAGATATTGGCAGATGTTAAACGGCGAGGTGACAGTGCGGTGGTTGAGGCGACAAATCGCTTTGACCGCCTGTCAGTCGAGAGTATGGAGCAGCTACGCCTATCTCCTGAGCAACTGAAAAAGGCCTTTGATGGTCTGCCTGCTGAACAGCGTAATGCGCTGTCAGCCGCCGCTGAGCGTATTAAGCGTTATCATGAGCGCCAGAAGCCAAGCTCGTGGCAATACGAAGAGGCTGATGGAACGGTGCTGGGCCAAAAGGTCACCCCGCTGGACCGCGCAGGTATTTATGTGCCAGGCGGGAAAGCCGCTTATCCTTCATCGGTATTGATGAATGCTATCCCTGCCCATGTGGCTGGTGTGCGCGAGATTGTGATGGTTGTGCCGACTCCGGACGGTGTGTTGAATGATCTTGTGCTGGCAGCTGCGCATCTGGCGGGCGTCGATTATGTGTTCACGATTGGTGGCGCACAGGCGGTCGCAGCGCTTGCCTATGGCACGGAAAGCGTTCCGCGGGTAGATAAAATCGTAGGGCCTGGAAATATCTACGTGGCGACTGCTAAGCGCGCGGTATTTGGTCAGGTTGGTATTGATATGATTGCCGGCCCCTCTGAAATCATGGTGGTGTCTGACGGCCAGACAGACCCAGATTGGCTGGCGATGGACTTGTTTTCCCAGGCTGAGCACGACGAGGATGCCCAGGCGATTTTTGTTAGTTGGAACGCTGCGCATCTCGAAGCCGTAGAGGCTGCAATCGAACGATTATTGCCGACACTTGAGCGTGAAGATATTGCCCGTGCTTCGCTGCAGCGTCGTGGGGCATTAATCCTATGTCAAGATCAAGGCGAAGCCATTGAATTGATCAACCGTATTGCTCCAGAGCACCTTGAGCTCTCTGTAGAGGCGCCCGGCGACTGGCTTGATGACGTGCGTCACGCTGGGGCTATCTTCATGGGGCGGCATACTTCGGAAGCTCTGGGTGACTATTGTGCGGGGCCGAATCATGTGCTGCCCACGTCTGGAACAGCCCGTTTTTCATCGCCACTGGGGGTGTATGATTTCCAGAAACGCTCCTCCATTATTCACTGCTCGCCTGACGGAGCGTCTGAGCTTGGCAGAATAGCCTCTGTACTTGCCCGAGGCGAATCACTGACGGCCCATGCTCGTTCAGCGGAGTATCGTATTAACGATTGAGTCTTGTTTGAAAAAAGCGCCGTCTGAACAAGCCGCTGATAACCATCAGAGCGACTTACGAGTCGCTCTGATGCTCTCCTGATGTAGCATTAATGGGTACCGGCCGCTCACCTACTTCCAGTGTCATGTCCATGCGCTCACCGCTTCGTACGATCGTCAGCGGTAGTTTCGTGCCGGGTGGAATGGAAGCAATCGCGCTCATTGTTACCCGAGCATCCAAAATCACTTGACCGTCAATAGACAGCAGAACATCGCCGGGCTGTAAGCCTGCTTTAGCGGCAGGCCCGTCTTTCACGACGCCAGCGACGATCACGCCTTGAGGGGTTCTTAGCCCAAACGATGCGGCCAGCTCGCGGGAGAGTGCTTGTGCTTCTATGCCAAGCCAGCCGCGTATGACGCGACCGCGGGTAACCAGTTCATTCAAGATGCTGTGGGCAAGGTTGGCTGGAATCGCGAAACCAATTCCTTGTGATCCCCCTGACCGTGAGAAAATAGCTGTATTAATGCCTACTAAGGCGCCGTCAGGGTTGACTAATGCGCCCCCGGAATTGCCTGGATTTATCGCGGCGTCGGTTTGAATGAAGTCCTCGTAGGCATTTAAACCTAAGTGGCTGCGCCCCGTTGCGCTAATAATGCCCATGGTAACGGTTTGCCCAACACCGAAAGGATTGCCGATAGCGAGTGCTACATCACCCACGGCTACCTGTTCTGAGTCAGCAAGTTCGATCACTGGCAAGTCATCAAGGGTAATGCGTAATACGGCAAGGTCGCTTTCTGGGTCAGTGCCAATTACCTCGGCAAGTGTTTCCCGACCATCGCGAAGTGCTACCTGTATTTGATCGGCGCCATTAATGACATGGTGATTGGTTAGCACGTAGCCGTCATGGCTGACGATAACGCCAGAACCCAGGCTCGACAACATTCGCTGATGAGTGGTTGCATCGTCGCCGCTGAAGAACTGCTGGAAAAAAGGATCAGACATTAATGGATGCTGATCGCGTTCAACAATGCGTGATGAATAGATATTGACGACGGCTGGCGCCGCTTGATTAACGGCGTTGGAGTAGCTTGCAGGCCCTTGGTTGCGGTTGAGCGGTTCTGCTTGGCGAATCTCAGGAGCAGGTCGATTGGCTGCCGACTCTCCGCTAGTAGGCACCAGCGAAGAGGGGGGTTCGACCGTTGCGGGTGGCGTTTGCCGAAACGGATTGGGCAAATACTCTGGGAAAGCAAGTAGCACCAAGGCAGCGAGCAATAACCCGGTGATAATTGGCCATATATAGGGCAGCACAGAGCGGTGCATGCGAAATTTCCTCAGCGGGTGATAGTCTAAATGTTCGCGAGGTTCGCGATAACGCGAAGCGAGATTTACAATAGTTCCATCGTAACACTTTATTGAGATGTTCCTCACGATAGCCTGTTAATCGGTTAAGGAGTCAGTGTGATCCATCGCGACCAACTAGTTGCTGCTTGCGACCATCAATTGCGGTCATCGCAATTTAAAGATTTTACCGTTAACGGCCTTCAGGTGGAGGGGCGTGACACTGTAACGCGGGTGATGTCAGGGGTGACGGCATGTCAGGCGTTATTGGAGGAGGCGGTCGCTTGGCGAGCGGACATGGTGTTAGTGCACCATGGTTATTTCTGGAAAAATGAACCGGTAGCTATTACCGGCATGAAGCAGAAACGTATTAAAACACTGCTGGATAACGAAATGAGCTTGCTTGCTTACCACTTGCCATTAGATGCGCATGCAGCGTTTGGCAACAATGCCGAGCTGGCCAAGCGTCTGGGGTGGAAGGTCGAGGGATGCATTGATGGTGAGCTTGGCGAAGGGTTGTTGTGGTCCGGCCGGTTGGCTGAGCCGCTAAGCGTTGCTGAGCTGGGAGGTCAATTGGCTGCAGTGCTCTATCGAGCGCCTTTAGTGGTCGAGTCGCCTTTAGTTGGCTCTGTGGAGCGGGTCGCATGGTGCACTGGAGGTGCTCAAGACATGATTACGGCGGCTTACGATGCAGGGGCGCAAGTTTTCGTGTCTGGGGAAATATCAGAGCGCACGACGCACTTGGCTAGAGAAATGGGTATTCATTACATCGCGGCTGGTCATCATGCGACTGAACGTTTTGGTGTTCAGGCGCTGGGTGAGTGGTTGGCGAGTGAGTATGGTATAGAGCACCGATTTGTCGATATCGATAATCCCGCCTAGCGCTAACTTGTGCAAAGCATCCGCATCGGTTGGCTATGCGGATGCTATTTGTCATGCAGGTGCTTTAAAAGCAATTAGCCTTGCTGTTTCTTAATAACGAGGAGGTTGAGGTGTGGTTGTGTCATGCTCATTCAAACTGCTCTTCAAGCCAAAGTCTTCAGATAGCGTACCGCTTTTGCCGTCAGCATAATCACGCGGAGTGTTAACATCACCTTCGTCCTCTGTGTTAGGCGCGAGTTTGTTTGTGGAAGGTGTAATGGCCGTTTCCAGTCTCCATTCAGCAGCTTCGCTGTCTATTTGCTGTTCTAGCCGATCAGCTTCCTGGCGAATATTAATGATGTGCTGCTGGATGCCGGTGAGGTGGCTTCCCATGCCTTTCTTAAGCTCGGCTATTTGATGTTCACGCTCAAGTAAAGCCTGCTTTAATGTGGCGTGGTCACGTTGGCTTTTGCTGAACAGGCGATAACACGCTAAGCCGATAACAAATCCAATAACGAGACCGATAATCGCAAAAGTGAATGGCGAGCTTGCTTCCACAGTATTCTCCCTAGAGATGATGCACGCCACCAAGCGCATGGCGGGGTTCGACAAATAGTTTAACAAACAGCTTAACAAAGCGTGACCATTATAGGCGCGTATCCGTCGGTTGGGTCAATCCGCTCATGCGCTTAGTTATTATGCAGCGTATAATATTCTTTTTTTATTTGGGCAGGCTGTGTTCTTACAACGTCACAGTTTCGTTCACGATGTGTGCTGTGGGAGCGAGTTGATGTCATCATTATCTGCACGTCAAGACAGTGAGCAGGCGAGCCGATTAACGCCTTTTGCGCGGTATCAGGAAAACTTAAAGCGTGACGATTTCCAGTACGACCCTGCTCAAGAGCAGGCGGTTAAGCATCTTCAGCGCCTTTATGATGAGTTATTAGCCATACCCGCTAGTGCTCCTAAAACTGTAGTTGCTAACAAAGGGTTAAAAGCAAAAGTTGCCGGGCTGCTGGGTAAAAAGGTCAGTGCCGGCGGGCCAGTGCTGCCGGAGGTTAAGGGGCTCTACTTTTGGGGAGGCGTGGGGCGTGGGAAAACGTATCTAGTTGATACTTTCTACGAGGCGCTGCCGTTCCCTGAAAAAATGCGCACCCATTTTCATCGTTTTATGCAGCGTGTCCACAATGAGTTGACTCACTATAAGGGCGAAAAGAACCCTTTGACGCTGATTGCTGGCAAGTTCGCTGCTGAGGCGCGCGTCATCTGCTTTGATGAGTTTTTTGTCAAAGACATTACCGATGCAATGATCTTGGCAAATTTGCTTGAGGCATTGTTTGAGCGTGGCGTGGTGTTGGTGGCGACATCCAATATAGTGCCGAACGACCTTTATAAAGATGGGTTGCAGCGTGCACGGTTTGTTCCCGCCATTGAGCTAGTGAATCGCCACTGCGAGGTCGTCAATGTCGATTCTGGTGTTGACTACCGTTTGCGTGCCTTGGAGCGGGCTGAGATTTTTCATGCACCGCTTGATAAAGCGGCCGAGCAGGAGCTAAGCAGAAGCTTCAGAGAAATAGCCGGTCATGAAGGTGAGGAGGGGGCGCCTCTTGAGATTAATCATCGCGTTTTAAAGACGCGCCGACTCCACGACGATGTGGCATGGTTTGAATTTGTCGAACTCTGTGATGGGCCGCGTAGCCAGAATGATTACATTGAGCTTGCCAGAGAATTTCATACAGTTTTGGTATCTAACGTCACTCAGATGAATGTCAAAACAGACGATCAGGCTCGCCGCTTTATTAATATGGTTGACGAGTTTTATGATCGCGGGGTTAAGCTGTTGATGTCGGCAGAGGTGCCAGTTGAAGCGCTGTATCGCGATGGTAAGCTGACCTTTGAATTTCAGCGGACGCTGTCGCGTCTGCAGGAAATGCAGTCTAAAGAGTATCTGGCGCTACCCCATAAGCCCTAGTATCGGGTACTCCGATAAGTACGCTGCAAGCAAGAATAATATCAATAAGAGCGATATCAATAAAAAAGAGTGGCGGTACTTAACTTGCGGTGATACTTGCTGTAGAATGCCGCCTCGCTGCATGTTGCTGGTTTTTTCTGGCAACCAAAAAAAATAGGGATGGTGCTTCATCGCTTACGTAGCGGTGTAAGCTACCCAACACACTTAATCTGGTGATTTTATCCATGAAGACGTTCAGTGCTAAGCCGCAGTCCGTCCAGCGCGACTGGTACGTAGTCGACGCTACGGACAAAACGCTCGGTCGTCTGGCAACCGAGATTGCTCGCCGCCTGCGTGGCAAGCATAAGCCCGAATTTACTCCTCACGTTGATACTGGCGATTACATTGTTGTTATCAACGCTGAAAAAGTCCACGTAACCGGCAACAAGGCGAAGGCTAAAACCTACTATCGCCACACTGGTTACCCGGGCGGTTTGCGCTCTATGACATTCGACAAAATGCTTGATCATGCCCCTGAGCGCATTATTGAGTCTGCCGTTAAAGGCATGTTGCCGAAAGGTCCTTTGGGTCGCGCCATGTACTCAAAATTAAAAGTGTACGCCGGTGCCGAGCATCCGCATGCTGCCCAACAGCCGCTTGAACTGAACATCTGAGGAAATCTTCGCCATGACACAGCAGTATTACGGTACCGGGCGCCGCAAGACTTCCACCGCTCGCGTGTTTATGAAGCCGGGCTCTGGCAAAATTACCGTCAACGATAAAGATCTTGACCTTTATTTTGGTCGTGTAACTGGTCGTATGGTTGTTCGTCAGCCGCTTGAGTTGACTGAGACGCTAAATCAGTTTGACATATTTGTCACTGTTGCTGGCGGTGGTGGTTCCTCTCAAGCAGGTGCCATTCGTCACGGTATTACTCGCGCCCTGATGAACTACAATGAAGATCTGCGTCCAACGTTGCGCGCCGCTGGTTATGTAACCCGCGATGCTCGTCAAGTTGAGCGTAAGAAAGTCGGTCTGCGTAAAGCACGTCGTCGTCCGCAGTTCTCTAAGCGTTAATTTTACGCTATGCGGCAAAAGCGCCCAGGTCAAAGACCTGGGCGCTTTTTATTGGAATATCAAAAAATTATAACGCTTATACCACCATGGTCACGGGCGGTTGTTCTTGTGCAGAGCGCTTTGTTTTTTTAACATAGAGCGTATTTGATATTCGTCGTCGCAAGACGCCTTTGCGGCGGAACGGGTAAGCTGATGGGAGAAACCAGAAATGGCAGATAACGGCGTAAACAAAGGTCGGCGCCGTTTCCTTGTAGGCGCCACCTCCGTTGTGGGGGCGGTGGGCGCTGTCGGGGTTGCGGTCCCCTTTGTGGCTTCTTGGCAGCCTAGTGCCAAGGCAAGAGCGGCAGGTGCGCCTGTTCAAGCTGATATATCGAAGCTTGAGCCTGGGCAGCGTATGACCGTTGAGTGGCGTGGTCGGCCGATTTGGATTATTAATCGTACGCCGGAAATGATCGAGCGAACGGAAGCGTTAGGTGCCGACAGTTTAGCGGATCCTAATTCGGAGGTGCCGCAGCAGCCAGCGTATATCCAGGGTGACTTGCGCTCTATCAAGCCAGAAATAGGCGTATTGATTGGTATCTGTACGCATTTGGGTTGTTCGCCCCTGTTCCGGCCTGAGCCGAATGCTGAAGGGGTGGGGGTTGATAATTGGCCGGGTGGTTTCTTCTGCCCATGTCATGGCTCTCGCTTTGACTTGGCCGGTCGCGTGTTCAGTAATGTACCTGCGCCGACTAATCTTGAGGTTCCACCCTACCGCTTTGAAAATGATGACATTATTGTCATCGGCGAAGATGAGGAGGCTGCCTAATGGGTAATCCGAATAAAGCCAAGGCGGAAAAGGGCCTCATGCGTTGGGTAGACGATCGCTTCCCTGCTACTCAGATGTGGCAAGAGCATCTTTCCAAATATTACGCGCCTAAAAACTTCAACTTTTGGTATTTCTTTGGCTCATTAGCGCTGTTGGCGTTGGTTAACCAAATCTTGACCGGGGTTTGGTTAACCATGAGCTTTAACCCCTCTGCTGAAGGTGCATTCGATTCTGTCGAATACATTATGCGTGATGTGGAGTGGGGGTGGTTGATTCGCTATATGCACACCACCGGCGCTTCTGCCTTCTTTCTTGTCGTCTATCTGCATATGTTCCGTGGCCTCTTGTATGGTTCCTACAAAGCGCCTCGCGAATTAGTGTGGGTGTTTGGTATGACTATTTATCTGGTGCTAATGGCAGAAGCCTTTATGGGCTATTTGTTGCCATGGGGTCAGATGTCATACTGGGGTGCTCAGGTTATTATTTCGCTGTTCTCAGCGATTCCTGGCATTGGTCCCGATCTGGCTCAGTGGGTGCGTGGTGACTTCCTGATTTCAGGCATTACCCTCAACCGTTTCTTTGCACTGCATGTGGTTGCTTTGCCAATTGTTATTTTAGCGCTCGTCGTGCTGCATATTATTGCGCTGCATGAAGTGGGTTCAAATAACCCTGATGGTATTGATATTAAGCAGAAGAAAGATGAGGCGGGCGTGCCGTTAGATGGAATTCCCTTCCATCCTTACTACACGGTAAAAGACTTGGTGGGTGTTGCGGTCTTCCTGTTCGTTTTCTGTGTGGTGGTGTTCTACTTCCCAGAAGGCGGCGGCTACTTTATTGAAAAGCCAAACTTTGATCAAGCTAACCCGCTACAAACACCTGATCATATCGCGCCCGTTTGGTATATGACGCCTTTCTATGCCATTCTTCGCGCCATTACTTTCTCGGTGTTCGGCTTAGACGCCAAGTTCCTTGGTGTTATATTCATGGGGGCTGCAATTGCGATATTGTTTGTCCTTCCATGGCTGGATCGTAGTCCGGTACGCTCAATGCGTTATAAAGGCTGGATGTCGAAAACCATGCTGACGCTGTTTGCTATCAGCTTTGTCATCCTTGGTGTTTTGGGTGTGTTGCCATCGACAGAGGGCAGGACGCTACTAGCCCAGGCGTGCACCGTGATTTATTTCGCCTTCTTTGTCTTGATGCCGTTCTACACCAAGCTGGAGAAGACTAAACCCGTTCCGGAAAGGGTGACTGGCTAATGAAAAAGTATCTTTTTGGACTCCTTTTCGCCTTAGTGCCAGTAACTGCGATGGCTGCCGGTGGTGCGAGTGTCCCGCACTCGATGGATCCTGATCTGCATGATCAAGCCTCGCTGCAAAATGGCATGAAGCTCTATGTTAACTACTGCATGGGCTGCCATTCGCTTAAGTATCAACGCTTTGCTCGTGCGGCTGAAGATCTGGGGATGCCCCAGGATTTGGTTGAAGAAAATCTGATTTTCTCCTCTGATCTGGCGTTTAATGATCAGATGCATATTGCAATGAATAGTGGCGATGCTGAATCTTGGTTTGGTGCTCCGCCGCCCGATCTATCGCTAAAAACGCGTGTGCGTGGAACGGATTGGATCTACTCCTATCTGCTTGGCTTCTACAAAGATCCGAGCCGCCCCACTGGTGTTAACAACACGGTATTTGATCTGGTTGCGATGCCTAACGTGTTGGAGCCTCTGCAGGGCGTACAAGAGCTGGTGTGCTCAGAAACTGATCATCCGGTGGCGGGTCAGTCACCCGATCCTTTGTCGGGTAAGTACCAGTCTTGTGATGTGCTGCAAGTGACCCAGCCAGGTTCCATGGAGCCTGCTGAGTTTGAGGAAGCGATGTATGATCTTACTAACTTCCTGGCTTATGTGGGCGAACCCTCAAAGCTTCAAGCTCAGGCGCTGGCACCTAAAGTGCTGATCTTCATTTTCATTTTTGGTGTGATTGCCTACTTGCTTAAGCGTGAGTACTGGCGAGATGTTCACTAATAATTAAGTGATGAGTGGCATGTCGGGCGTACGGCGAAAGCCGTGCGCCCTTTGTTTATTTAGTCAGTCGTAATGCAAAGCGGGTTACCATCCCATAAGCTAGCGCTGGCGTGTTATTATCAAAGATTGTTTTGATGCGAGGATGCTTTCATGGGTGTTGTGGCCAAGCGGTCGTCGATGATCTTTTACTCTGGTAATGATGATCATTTTAGTCATCGTGTGCGCATTGTTCTGGCTGAAAAGGGGGTGGCGGTTGATATCGTTGATGTCAGCGACGAGCGTCCACCTGAAGAGTTAGCAGACCTCAACCCGTACAACAGCGTGCCTACGCTGCTAGATCGTGACTTAGTGCTTTATGAATCTAAGGTCATGATGGAGTATCTGGATGAGCGTTTCCCTCATCCTCCTCTACTGCCTGTTTATCCGGTGGCGCGGGCGCAAAGCCGTTTGTGGATGCATCGTATTGAGCGCGAGTGGTGCCCAATGCTGGAGCAAATACGCACCGGTGGTAAAAAAGAAGCGGAAAAGGCGCGTAAAGAACTGCGCGAAAGCCTCATTGGGATTTCGCCTATCTTTGAAGATATGCCTTACTTTATGAGTGAGGAGTTTACGCTTGTAGACTGCTGTTTAGCGCCGATTTTATGGCGTTTGCCTGATCTGAATATCGAATTGCCTGAAAAGCAGGTAAAGCCTCTGTTGGGCTATATGTCGCGGGTATTCGAACGCGAAGCGTTTAAAGCATCTTTAAACGAGCGTGAAAAAGAGATGCGCGCTTGAATTCATGCTGCCTCTTCTCCTTAATCAGGTAAGGGGCATATTTGTCAGGAGGAGGGAGTCTTATGAAATCGAGCCGTCCCTATCTCGCCCGAGCTCTCTATGAGTGGTTGTTGGATAATGAGTTAACGCCTTATGTGGTGGTTGATGCTACTCAGCCAGGCGTGGAAGTACCGCGGCAGTTTGTTCAAAATGGACAAATTGTGTTGAATGTAGCGCCGACCGCTGTGCGTGACCTGTTTATGGAAAATCAGGCTATGGGGTTTAACGCTCGCTTTGGTGGCCAGCCTATGCAGGTAATGATTCCTACGCCTGCGCTTATCGCGATCTACGCTCGTGAAAATGGTGCTGGTATGGTGTTTGGGCATGAGCCAGAGCTGGATGCGGCAGAGTTTGATGATGCCGAATTAGATGGCGATTTTTCAGACGCTTTTGATGAATCGTCCAAGCCTGAGTTAACGGTAACAGAGCCTGTCCCTGAAAAAGAGGGTGACGTTTCTGCACTATCGTCTAAAAAGGCTAAGAAAAAGCCGACGCTACGCGTGGTTAAGTAGCATGGTTTTTAGCTAAGTGGTTAACTTATGCTCTTGAGCGACGGTTTTTCTTAGTAAAGCAGTTGGTGAATAAAAAACCTCGTCTCGGTGAAAAGCCGAGGACGAGGTTTTTTTATGACAATGTGTTTAATCAATCGATATAGTCAAAGACTTTAACGATTCGCTGAATGCCGCCAACCGCGGATACCGCGTTAGCAATTCGGTTACCTTCATCTCGAGTCACCATGCCCATCAGATACACAGTCGCGTTTTCGGTGGTGACTTTCAGTTTTGATGAGTCGATGCGATCATTGGTGGCGAGTTGGCTCATCACATTGGTGGTTAGCCAGGTATCGTTTAGGCGTTGGCTAGCGGGTAGGTTTGCAGCAATACTGAGTTCGTTGTGTACTTGGTCTACGCCTCGTAGAGAGCTGGCGACTTCACCTGCTTTATTGCGCAGTTCCTCGCTAGGTACTTGCCCTACCAGAAGTAATGAGCCGTTATAGCTATGCGCCCTGATGCGTGCATCCCTTAAGCGGGCATCTGAGCGTTCCAGCGCACGTGGTGCTTCACGTTCAATAGTTGTGTCAATGGCTTCAACATCACTGCTGCGCTGACCATAATTGGAAGGGTTAGATGCTGCGTTATTTGCACATCCAGTAAGTAAAATAACGCTCAGTGTCACAACGGCAGTCAGTTTGTATAAAGAATAGCGTAGGACCATGGCGATGACTCCTTTCAAAATGTAAAGTCAGTAGGTGTTAATCTACCCGTTTGATTGTGTCTGTGCAGTTTGATCTGCTCAGTTTAATTTGTTTTGTGCTGACTATTTAGTCGACTCCGCCAAAGAGCTGTTCGTCAATTAAATCACATAAGCAGTGGATGACGAGTAGGTGAACCTCTTGAATGCGCGCAGTGGATGTTGCTGGAACGCGAATCTCACAGTCATCCTGGCCTAGTAGTGACGCCATATCGCCTCCATCTCTGCCAGTCAGCGCGACAACCGTCATATCGCGGTCATGGGCCGCCTGGATGGCTTGAACGATATTGGCTGAGTTGCCGCTAGTGGAAATGGCTAATAAGACATCGCCGGGCTGGCCTAGCGCCCTGATCTGCTTGGAGAACACTTCATTATAACTGTAGTCGTTGGCGATCGAGGTAAGTGTTGAGGTATCGGTTGTCAGTGCTAGTGCGGGTAGGCTTGGGCGCTCACGTTCAAAACGATTCAATAGCTCGGACGAAAAGTGCTGGCTATCGCCTGCGCTGCCGCCATTGCCGCAGGCGAGAACTTTACCTTCGTTAACTAAGCACTGAACCATCATTTGGCTGGCGACTTCGATAAAAGGCGGCAGCACTTCGCTGGCATATGTCTTCGTGTCTATGCTGGCGTTAAAGTGATTAAGTATGCGTGATTGAAAGTCCATTAGGGCTTCCTAGGTAAAGGTATCAGTAAGCATCAAAAGCCGCTTTTTCCCACTGGAATTCAAGCGTGGGAGGCGTGCCTGTGATCGCTAGGATATCAAAGCGACACGGACTTGAAACAGCATGCCGAGCGATATAGAGCTTGGCTGCTCGTATTAAGCGGTGTCGCTTCTGTGCAGTGACGGTCTCTAAGGGGTGGCCGTAACGGGTAGTGGTGCGATGTTTGACCTCGATAAAGACCAGGATATCCTGGTCTTTCATCACAAGATCAAGCTCACCACCTTTAACGTGATGATTGCTAGTGACAAGTGTTAAGCCATGTTGCTGCAGCCATTGAGCGGCTAATTGCTCAATGGCTGCGCCCCGCGTCCGTGCTGTTTGCGGTGTATTGGGATTCTGATAACTATTGGTCATCGTTCAGTAGGCCGGGAATCAAAATGGGTGAAGGCACGCCATTTTGGAATTTCGCCCACGGTAGTTCTCGATAAACCCTGCCATCACCTGATAAGCGAAGAGTGCCAGTGCTTCCATTCATACCGTCAAGGGCTGATAAGTCTGATAGGCGAATGCCAAGCTCGTAAGCATCCACGCCCATTGCCATCAGGCGGAACATTGACGCGTCTGACTCGTTGCGAAGCTCTGCATATGTCGAATAGAAGGGCAGCGCTTCTTCCCCGCCAACTGCTGCGTCAGGGATTTGCCATGGAATATCGATAAACATCACATCATTTAGGTCTTGGTCTAAACGTGTCTGTAGACGCCCTTCATGAAGGTGGGAGGTAGCATAAACAGGCAGGTTGGGGGCGTAGTAGTAGTCCATGGTCGGCGGCACTTGGCGCGCGTACTCGGGAAGTGCTAGTAAGAATAGTGCATCAATGTTCCCTAGGCGGGCGCGATCGCCGCTGACATTTAGGGCTGTTTTGACTGCGTTAGCTACGGCGCTGCTAGGGTTGTAGCGGACGGCATTGGTGATTTCACCACCTTGGCTTTGCCACTCATTCCAGAAAGCTTCACCTACGCGGCGTCCCCAGGCATTGTCGGGCACCATAATAGCCATTTGACGATGGCCGTCCTGAAAGGCTCGGCGAGCTGCTTGACGGGCTTCATCTTCAGCGGATAAACCATACTGAAGGAGTTGAGGTGCTTGATTGCTTGCGCTGTTGCCATAGTTCAGAGCCAGTGTCGGTAGTGGTACACTATTGCGCTGCTCAAGTTGGGTGACTTGACCTTTGTCAATTGGACCAATCAAAAGTTGGGCATTCATTTGCTCTGCGCGTTGGTAAATTTCATCTAATGAATATTGAGACGCATTGATGAAATTAAGTTGTACATTATCTCCGCGCAAGTCGTGATGACGGCGCATGGCAGAAGCGATAGCGTTAGCCACGCTACTTAGTGGGCCAGATTCTGGTAATGCCACTGCTATGCGGCGTATTTCAACACCCTCTAATTCAGGTATGGATACTTTCGTATATTCAGTCTGATCCAAGGCTTGGCGTGCCCACTGCTGCCGTTCTGCAAGGGTATCTTGTTGGTTTGCCTGCATGGGGAGTTCGTCGTCAAGCACCTGGGTCGCGCGGAGGACCGCGCGGGGGTTGTCCATGCCACGAGCAAGTTCAGAGAAAAGCATTGCCCAGCGCACCCGATCCGATTCTGAAAGCATGTTTTCATCAACCGCATCGGCTGCGTCAAAAGCATTTTCGCGTTGCCCTTGTCTAGCAAGGATATTAGCCGCTTCCAGTCGCGTCTTGGCAGCTTGCTCAGGCGCTTGCTGCTCAGCTTGACTAAGTAATCGGCTGGCATCCTGGTCAGGGACGCGGTCAACCACACTTGGGGATTGCATAGCGCACCCTGTAATCAGAAGCGCCATGAAGGCAGTGGCTAGTAATCCACGTATTGACTGTTTCATGTATCCTTCCTTAGTTTCCATTTGCGCTGCCGTCGCTCAATGAGCAGATAAATTTACCATTGCACAAGCATGGCGCACCGTCAGTGCAGGCTATTAACAAATCGGGAGTCACGATGACACACCAGCATCCGGGTATATTGTACGTGGTTGCAACACCAATTGGGAATTTGGAAGACTTATCGCCACGCGCTGCTCGGGTATTAGCGGAGGTATCACGTATTGCTGCGGAGGATACACGCCACAGCGGCCGCTTGTTGGCGCATCTAGGCATTAATAAGCCGATGCTCTCATTGCATGAGCATAATGAAGCACGGCGAGTCGATACGCTGGATAGTTACTTAATGGCGGGGGAAAATGTTGCCCTAATTAGTGATGCGGGGACGCCGCTGATATGTGATCCGGGGTTCGTGTTGGTAAGAGAGTTGCGATTGCGGGGTAGGCAGATTGTGCCGCTTCCTGGGCCTTGTGCGCTGGTCAGTGCACTTTCAGCGGCTGGGTTGCCGACTGATAAGTTTACATTTGGTGGGTTTTTGCCATCTAAGCCAAGTGCGCGACGGCAAGCGCTTGAAAAATGGCAGTGTCGAGAAGAAACGCTGGTTTTTTACGAGTCACCTCACCGTATTGAGCACACGCTCGAATCGTTATGTGAACAAATGCCTGAGCGAGCGGTTGTTCTGGCGCGAGAATTGACCAAAACGTATGAGACTTTTTTGCAGGGCTCGCCGTCATCATTGCTGGATCAGCTTAGGCAAGACCCTAACCAAGGTCGTGGAGAGTTTGTCGTAATGATCGCTGGGGCGCCGCCCGTTGTTCAAAGCGATGAGCAATCTATTGCTGCTGATGAGTTGCTTAAAGCCATGCTAGCAGAGGGGGTTGGCGTCAAGCAGGGGGCAGCCGTTGCTGCAAAAATGCTAGGCGGCCGAAAGCAGGAGTGGTACGCAAGATTGCAAGCATTGAAAGGTGGGCATTGAGGCGACGGCGGGGCGCTGGTATGCTTGCCGCCGGAGTTGGCCAGACAGTCGCCGCTAACACACTTGTAAAAGTGTGTTGGGGGAGGAAAGTCCGGGCTCCATAGGGCAGAGTGCCAGGTAACGCCTGGGCGGCGTAAGTCGACGGAAAGTGCAGCAGAGAGTAGACCGCCTAAGCCTTTCGAGGCCGGTAAGGGTGAAAGGGTGCGGTAAGAGCGCACCGCGCGCCTGGCAACAGTGCGTGGCATGGTAAACCCCACTCGGAGCAAGACCAAATAGGGATCCAATGGCGTGGCCCGCGCTGGATCCGGGTAGGTTGCTTGAGCGCTGTGGTGACGCAGCGCCTAGAGGAATGACTGTCCACGACAGAACCCGGCTTATCGGCCGACTCCCCATTTCCATAAAAGGTGCGCCGTTCGCACCTTTCTTAACACTGTGTGAGATTAACATGCCTTCTCCTGACGCTGACCAGGTTACTTCCCATTTTCGCCACACCAGCGTCTTATTAGAAGGGGCGGTAGATACACTTGTTCATAATCCCGATGGTATTTATTTAGACGGTACGTTTGGGCGAGGCGGGCACTCCCGCGTCATTCTTTCGCGCTTGAGCGAACAAGGTCGTTTAATGGCCATGGATCGTGATCCTCAAGCAATAGCAGCCGCTAAGGATATCGATGATCCTCGTTTCGACATAACGCAGCGAGAGTTCGCTCGGTTAGTTGAATATGCACAAGAGCAAGGGGTTTACGGAAAGCTTTCAGGTGTATTGCTAGATATTGGTGTTTCTTCCCCGCAGTTAGATGATCCAGAGCGAGGCTTTAGCTTTATGCGCAACGGTCCTCTTGATATGCGTATGGATCCTACTCAAGGAGAGAGTGCCGCTGCGTTTTTAGCCCGTGCTAGCGAAAATGATATTGCCAATGTGTTTAAAACCTATGGTGAAGAGCGTTACGCAAAGCGCTTGGCACGAGCCGTTGTTACGCGACGTGTGGAAAAGCCTTTTACGCATACTGTTGACTTGGCCGAGGTGTTAAAAGAGGCTCACCCTGCTTGGGAAAAGGGTCGTCACCCAGCGACCAAAGCGTTTCAGGGGCTGCGTATTTATTTAAATGGTGAGCTCGATCAACTGGATGCAGCGCTTGAGGGGGCATTGGAAGTGCTGGCTCCTGGTGGGCATCTGGTTGTGATTAGCTTCCACTCGCTTGAAGATCGTCGTGTAAAACGCTTCATTCGTCACCATGTGCGGGGTGATACGCACTTGCCACGAGGCGTGCCTATTCGCGATGATCAGCTAAATCGCCGTCTTGAAGCCTTGGGTAAAGGAATACGCCCAAGTGATGAAGAGGTGGAAGCTAACCCTCGGGCGCGCAGTGCCGTCATGCGGGCCGCCCGTAAACGAGTGTGATCATGAGCATGGATCGGATAGAGCGTTGGGCGTCAACGCTGCGCACCGAATGGCCTTTCAAGCTACGTTTTCGAGCTTGGCCGGTTATCCTTATCGTGCTGTTCTTGGCGTGTGTCGTGACCGGTGGTTTAGTGGTTGCCACCACGCATATGACGCGAGTGCAGTATGCGCAGCTACAGCAGTTAGAGCAGGAAAAAAATCAGCTGCAAACCGAGTGGGGGCAGCTGCTATTGGAAGAGGGGGCGTGGTCTACTCCAGCCCGTGTAGAGCAAATTGCTACGGAACGGCTTGAAATGCGCATTCCCGATGTGAATGATGTCGAGGTGATTCGACCATGAAGCGCGAAAGTCGGGGAGGGATATCCCGTCAAATGCCTATTGCGCCGCCATTAGCTGGCGGACGCTTTTTATTTATTCTCATTATTGTAATGCTTGCGTCAGCCATTTTAGTCGGCAGGATTACGCTGCTTCAGGTAATTGATCGCCCGTTTTTACAGAGCCAGGGCGATGCCCGTACGCTTCGCCATGAGGCAATACCCGCACACCGCGGTATGATCACTGATCGTAATGGTGAACCTCTGGCTATTTCTACGCCTGTTGTAACACTTTGGGCGAATCCTCAAGAGCTACCTACCGATGCCATTCAGCGAGTAATGCTGGCGCAAGCTTTAGGCATGTCGCTCGATGACTTTGAATCCCGTGTCTCTCGATATAGCAGTCGAGAATTTATGTACCTTCGTCGTCAAATGACGCCCGATGCGGCCCAGCGCATACTGGATTTACGCACGCCTGGTGTTTATCAGCAGCGTGAATACAAGCGTTATTATCCAGCCGGTGAAGTGGCGGCGCAGTTGCTGGGTGTTACCAATGTGGATGATGTGGGGCAAGAGGGTCTAGAGCTCTCTTATCAGCCCTACTTAGCGGGGCATCCTGGACAACGCCGAGTCATAAAAGATCGACGAGGTCGTTTAGTTCGTGAGCTCGGAGTTATCCGTGAAGCGCAACCTGGCGGTGAGTTAACGTTGGCGATTGATCAGCGTATTCAATATATGGCCTACCGTGAATTGCGCGCTGCTGTCGCTGAGCATGAGGCGGACGGTGGAGTGTTAGTAATGCTCGATGCGCGCACAGGGGAAGTGTTAGCAATGGCTAACTTGCCTTCTTACAACCCGAATAACCGCGCTGGGTTAGATCCGCGAGGTTTACGCAACCAGGCACTGGTTGATGTGTTTGAACCAGGGTCTGTTATGAAGCCTTTGGCAATGGCTGCAATACTGGAAAGTGGTGTTGTAGATCGTGATGCTATCGTTGACACCTCGCCTGGCTGGATGCGCCTGGATCAGTTCACTATTCGAGACTTCCGTAATTATGGCGATTTAGATTTAGCGGGGATTCTAGAAAAATCTTCAAACGTTGGTATGTCTCGTTTAGCGCTACAGCTAAGCGATACGGCCATTTGGGAAAAATACAATCAGCTAGGTCTTGGACAAGCACCGGGAACCGGCTTTCCTGGTGAGGCGACAGGCAGTTTGCCAGCGCCAGTTCGCTGGTCTCGAAGTGAACGAGCGACGCTCTCCTATGGTTACGGTCTCTCTGTTTCAGCGGTTCAATTGGCCAGTGCTTACACTGCGCTAGCCAATAATGGCGTGCGTTTGCCGCCCTCGCTGTTGAGGCTTTCTGAGCCTCCTCAGGGGAGTCCTGCTATATCGCCCACAGTGGCCAATGATTTGCTGAATATTTTAGAAACGTCGGTCGCCGCCTATACCGGTGGTCGCCGAGCGCGCGTTGAAGGCTATCGTGTGGGGGGGAAAACAGGCACGGTGCGTAAAATAGGGCAGCAAGGTTATACCACTGATGCTTACCGCAGTGTTTTTGCGGGGATTGCGCCTATTTCCGACCCGCGTATTGTTACCGTCGTTATGATTGATCACCCTCGCGCTGGCCAATTTTATGGTGGAGCAGTGGCTGCTCCGGTGTTTTCTAGCGTTACAGGTAATGCCCTACGTTTGCTGGACGTGCCGCCCGATCACGAGGTCGAGTAGCATAAGGAGATTGCATGAGGTTGTCCCCAGAGAGTCTATGGGTTGCGCTAAAGCAGGTTTGGCCTAACGCTGTATTACCTGAGGAGTTGCCTAAATTACCAGAGCAGCTTCGCTTAGTGACGGATACGCGTAAGTTAGCGATGGGCGATGTATTTGTGGCTATTCCTGGTAGTCAGCGTGATGGTTATGAGTTTGTTGACCAAGCATTGGCGGCAGGTGCATCACTCGTTTTGGCGCACACGAAAGAAGGTGGTGTTTCTCTGGACGGGCAAATACTTTATTTGCCGCATCTGTCTATGCGACTTGGTGAGCTAGGTCGCACACTGTTTTCTGTTCCCGAAGACCTCCAGGTGATTGGGGTGACGGGCACCAATGGGAAAAGCTCTGTTACCCATTACATAGCAGCGTTAAGTGAATTGCTTGGTAAGCCTGCTGGAGTGATCGGGACATTGGGTGTTGGTCGCCTTGGCCAATTGGTCGACACAGGCCTCACTACGCCTGGTTCATTGGCAATGCAAGAAACCTTGGCTGATTTAGCTAACCAAGGAGTGACGCGTGTGGCGCTTGAAGCTTCTTCGCATGCCCTTGAACAACGTCGTTTAGACGCAGTGAACGTCGCCGCAGGCGTATTCACCAACCTGACGCGAGATCACCTTGATTACCATGGCAGTATGGCGGCTTATGCCGCTGCAAAAGCAAAGTTGTTCCGGCGTTCTGAGCTTGTGCTTGCGGTCGTCAATGCAGATGATCCACTTGCGCGGCTAATGCTGGCAGGCTGCGATAGCCGTGTGCGTGTTTTGGCAGTAGGCGACGATGAAGCAGTGACGCTGCGCGTGATTGGTTGGCATCCCCATGAACATGGTCAACAGGCTCTTGTTGCTACGCCGGAAGGTGAAAAAACGCTTAATCTTGGTTTGATGGGGCGGTTTAACCTAGACAATGTGCTGTTAGCCATTAGTGTGCTTTATGGGTTGGGCGAGCCTTTAGATCAGCTGTTTGAGTCGGCAACTGAGTTGGGCCCAGTGCCTGGGCGTATGGCGTTATACCGCGAGGTTAATGCGCCCAGCGTTGTTATCGACTATGCCCACACGCCGGATGCATTAGCTAATGCTCTCGATGCGCTGAAAGAGCATTTAGGGAGCGCTGGAAAGCTGTGGTGCCTGTTCGGTTGTGGTGGTGAGCGTGATACGGGAAAGCGAGCTGAAATGGCTGCTGTAGCAGAGCAGCGAGCTGACCACGTGATCGTTACTGACGATAATCCGCGTACGGAGTCTGCCGAGCAAATTCGCCAACAAATTATTTCGGGCTTTTCTGCTGCGGCTGCCTTTACGGAAATAGGTGATCGTAGTCAGGCAATTTGTCATGCGGTTCAGCATGCTGATACCCAGGACGTTATCTTGGTGGCTGGAAAAGGTCATGAGGCCTATCAGCACATCGGTAACGTGCGTCATGACTATCAAGATAGCGAACAAGTGATTAAAGCCTTCAAATTTAGGGCTGCCATGTGATGAACTGGTCGTTAGCTAGTATTGCCTCAGCACTAAAGCTTTCTGTCCCGCAAACTTTATGCGAGTTGTCGGTCACAGCGGTAATTACCGATACGCGTCATATTGTGCCTGGGTGTCTGTTTGTGGCTTTGAAGGGGCCGCGTTTTGATGGCCATGATTTTATTGAGCAGGCGCTTGAGAAAGGCGCTGCAGCTGCTCTGGTTGAGCGCCCGGTAAGCAGTTTGCTTCCTCAGCTAGTATGCGCAGACACGCGTTTGGGCCTTGGCCTGCTGGCGCGGGCTTGGCGTGAACATTGTAAACTGCCGCTGGTGGCTGTCACCGGCAACAGCGGTAAAACAACCGTTAAAGAGATGACGGCTGCGCTACTTTCTCCATTAGGCGGTGTTCTGGCGACAGAGGGCAACTTAAACAATGACATTGGTGCGCCGCTGACATTGCTGCGTTTAGCAACGCACCATCAGGTAGGTGTGATTGAGCTAGGGGCTAACCATTTGGGCGAAATTGCCTGGACCAGCCAGTTGACCTCTCCTAATGTCGCCATCATTACCAATGTAACAGGCGCACATGTCGGAGAGTTTGGCGGTATGGGGCAAATTGCCCAAGCCAAAAGCGAAATATTAACCGGGCTAGTTGAAGGTGGTATTGCGGTGCTAAATCGCGATGACTATTACTTTGAATTTTGGTCAGCCTGTGCGGGAAGCAAGAAAGTTGTAAGCTACGGCTTACATGGTGATTCGGACGTTCACGCGTCCGCACTTTCGTGCGACTCTTTGGGGCGGTATGCTTTTACGCTTGTTGAGCGTGGCCAAGTGCTGGGTGACGTCCAGCTGCCCTTGATTGGTAAGCATAATGTGAGTAATGCTTTGGCGGCTGCTGCAGCGGCTCTCGCATTAGGCGTTACACCAGAGCAAGTAGTGACGGGACTATGCGAATTGTCCTCATTATCTGGTAGGTTAAGCATCGTGCCCGGCGTGCGCAATACGACGTTGTTAGACGACACCTATAACGCAAATCCTGGTGCTGTGAAAGCGGCGTTGGATGCGTTAGCGAACTTTCCTACACCGCGCTGGTGCGCGCTTGGCGCAATGGGGGAGTTGGGTAGCGAGTCTCATGCCCTACATGCTGAGATCGGTCATTACGCTGCGTCACTGGGTATCGATACATTGCTGACTTTTGGTGATGCCGCCCGTTCAGCAAGTGAAGCCTTCGGTCGCGGGCTGCATTTTGACGACCACGAGACGCTAGTGCGTCATGTTATTAATACTCTGCCGCCTAACACCACACTGCTGGTGAAAGGATCGCGTAGTGCAGGCATGGAAAATGTCATTGCTGCGCTACGTGCGGATGAAACAAGGTAAGCGCCGTTCATGTTACTTCACCTGGCGAATTTTCTAGCCCAATATCAGTCTGCTTTCCAAGTTTTTAACTATTTAACCTTACGTGTCATTCTCGCAGCGCTAACGGCCCTCATGCTATGCCTGTGGCTTGGGCCCTGGGTTATACGCCGATTAGTTGAAGGTCAGATTGGCCAAGCGATTCGTGATGATGGCCCTCAATCTCATTTGTCTAAAGCAGGTACGCCCACTATGGGTGGGGCAATGATATTGTTGGCTATTGCTATCAGTACGCTGGTCTGGGGCGATTTAACCAATCATTATGTTTGGGTGGTGCTACTGGTCACATTAGGTTTCGGGGCTATTGGGTGGGTCGACGATTATCGCAAGGTTGTTGAAAAGAACCCGCGTGGATTACCTGCTCGTTGGAAGTATTTCTGGCAGTCGGTGGTGGGTATTGGCGCTGCCTTGGTGCTTTATCTCACGGCCGCTACACCGGCTGAAACTAGCTTATTGATCCCGATGTTTAAAGATGTCGCGTTGCCGCTTGGCGTGTTCTATATCGTGTTGACCTATTTTGTGATCGTTGGCAGCTCTAACGCAGTCAATCTCACGGATGGTCTTGATGGCCTGGCGATCATGCCCACTGTACTGGTGGCAATGGGCTTGTCCGTATTTGCCTATGCTAGTGGGAATGCTGTGTTTGCCAACTATTTACATATTCCTTTTATTCATGGCACCGGCGAGTTGGCTGTTTTCTGTGCCACTATTGCTGGTGCGGGCCTGGGTTTTTTGTGGTTCAACACTTATCCCGCTCAGGTGTTTATGGGAGATGTAGGGGCGCTGGCGCTAGGTGCCGCACTAGGCGTTGTCGCCGTTATAGTGCGCCAAGAAATTGTGCTGTTTATTATGGGCGGTATCTTTGTGCTTGAAACGGTCTCGGTGATTCTTCAAGTTGGCTCTTATAAGCTTACCGGTCGGCGTATTTTCCGTATGGCGCCGTTGCATCACCACTACGAGCTGAAAGGTTGGCCAGAGCCGCGGGTAATTGTGCGTTTCTGGATTATTACCGTCGTACTGGTGCTGTTAGGGTTGGCTACGCTTAAAGTTCGATGATTAGCAAAGTAATAGCGGCAGTGTTGCCACTATTAGCGTGATGCACAAAGGAGCCGGTCATCGTGCGAGTCGCAAATGGAGTCACCGTTGTTATTGGCCTGGGGATTTCTGGGCAAGCTATTTGTCGGCATTTGGCGCGTCAAGGCGTGCCATTTATGGTAGCAGATACGCGAGCTGAACCTCCGGGGCTACACGCTTTTCAGAACGAGAACCCCAATGTTGAGGTTTATTGTGGTCCGTTAACGGCGCTTGATTTTACAGATGCCTACGAAGTGGTTGTCAGCCCTGGTGTAGATCCTCATTCGCCAGGGCTTGATGGCTTGCTAGAGCGTTATAATCCAGCAACGGGGGAGCCCGTGCTGGTAGGTGAGATTGCTTTGTTTGTTCGCGCGGTGAATGCGCCGGTCGCCGCTATTACTGGCTCTAATGCCAAGTCAACTGTTACGACGTTACTCGGCGAGATGGCTAGAGTTGCTGGTGTTAAAGCTGCGGTGGGTGGCAATTTGGGTACGGCTGCATTGGATTTATTAGCTGAATACCCAGATGCCGAGCTTTACATCCTTGAACTCTCAAGTTTTCAGCTGGAAACAACGCCTCATTTGGGTGCTAAAGCGGCTGCTTTTTTAAACCTCTGTGAAGATCATTTAGATCGTCATGGAGATATGGTGGGTTACCGCCGCGCTAAGCAGCGTATTTTTCGCGGTGCACAATCAGTCATTGTCAACGCGGATGACGCGCTCACTTGGCCAGAGTCGCCTGTTGATCATGTAGAGCGTTTTACGGCCTTCGCACCCGCAGCTAATGACTGGGGAGTAGTTGAAAAAGGTGGCGAGTTAACGCTGTTCCAAGGTGATACTGCTTGGCTTAGCACAGAAGCTCTCAATATGGCAGGGCGACATAACTATGCCAATGCACTAGCAGCATTGGCAATGGGTAAGGCGTTGGGCTTCGCAAAAGCACCGATGTGCCAAGCATTAACTGCTTTTAAGGGGCTGCCCCATCGTAGTGAAGTCATCGCTCGTATCAATGGCGTTATGTGGGTGAATGATTCAAAAGGCACTAACGTTGGCGCTACGCTAGCCGCGATTCAAGGCATTAGCGCGTCGCTGACAGGGAAAGTAATATTATTGGCCGGTGGTGTCGGTAAAGGTGCTGATTTTACCCCCCTGGCAATGCCATTAGCAGAGTGTGCCAAAACTGCGGTGCTATTTGGCGCTGATGCACTCCGTCTTGAAGCCGCTTTGTCATCTGCTGTTCCAGTGCATCTAGTACACGATTTAACTCAAGCTATGGAAGTGGCCTGGGAAATAGCTGAGCCCGGCGACTGTGTATTGCTGTCACCCGCCTGCGCAAGCCTAGATCAGTTTGTTAATTACCAAGCGAGAGGCGATGCCTTTCGGGATTGGGTTGAGCAAAAGCATAAACAGCATAATCACTCAGGAGAGAGGTTATGAGCCGAGTACAGCGTATCCGCGATACTTTGACAACGCGACATTTACCCTCCGATGTGTGGTTGATCGCCGCCGCCGTAGCGTTAGCTGGGTTAGGCTGGGTGATGGTAAGTTCAGCATCGGTAGGTCTGCTGGAAAACAGCTATCACTACTCTCGGCAGCATGGCATTTTTCTACTCCTGGCTATATTGGCTTGTTTTTTTATGCTGTGTGTTCCTTTGGAAGCATGGCGGCAAAACGCAGCGCTAATTTTGCTAGTGAGCATTATCATGCTAGTGCTGGTGCTCGTGATTGGTCAGGAAGTTAACGGCAGTAAACGCTGGATTTCACTGCCTGGCCCCTTACCGAGCCTGCAAGTTTCGGAGCTTGGAAAAATCGGTTTGATTTTTTACATGGCCGCCTTCATGTCTCGCTTTACCTATGATCTGCGCCAACGTGCATTAAGTATGTGGCGACCTTTAGCGGTGCTTGCCATTCCGGCAGGGCTGCTTTTTCTTGCTCCCGATTTTGGCGGCATGGTGGTATATACCGTGTGCGTTATTGGTATGTTAATGATGAGCGGCGCTTCACTTACCTTGCTATTTGGTAGTGGTGGCGTATTGGCTGTTGGTGCCGTCATGATGGTCGTTATGGAGCCTTACCGCTTAGCGCGCTGGACGAGCTTTTTGGACCCCTGGGCTGATCAGTTTGCGACTGGCTATCAGCTTACCCAGGCGCTGATTGCTTTCGGTCGTGGGCATGTGACCGGTACTGGTTTAGGTAATAGTGTGCAAAAACTTCACTACCTGCCTGAAGCTCACACAGACTTTATTTTTGCTGTCATCGCAGAAGAGCTTGGCATGATAGGGGCCATTCTCGTTGTACTACTATTTACCTTGCTCATTACCAGGGCGATGTTGATTGGTCGTCGCGCAGAATTGGCAGGCCATTTATTTGGTGCCTATGTCAGCTATGGCATAGGTTTCGTTATTGCAGCTCAGGCATTTATCAATATGGCGGTAAGCTCGGGGCTGTTGCCAACGAAAGGGCTAACATTGCCGTTGATTAGCTATGGCGGTTCAAGTTTATTGGTAACCGGTATGATGATTGGCTTGTTGTTGCGCGTAGATGCAGAGACGCGTCACCGTCCGCGTCGTGTATCAACACCCTATAAGTCACGCCATGAACCTCGGTTACCGTAACTACTCAAGGAGTTGTTTGTGACGACGAACGCACGTCGACGCATTTTAATTATGGCGGGAGGTACCGGAGGTCATGTTATTCCGGCGCTTTCATTAGCACGTTCGCTCAAAGCCCACAATGTCGACGTTGAATGGCTGGGAAGCCCAAGAGGGATCGAAAATCGCCTAGTGCCAGAAGCAGGTATTACGCTTCATACCATCGACATAAGCGGTCTGCGTGGCAAAGGAGTAGCTGGCTGGCTGAAGGCACCGCTGAACCTTTCCCAAGCCGTACTGCAAGCGCGAAAGGTAATTCGCCGCTTCAATCCTGATGTGGTGGTTGGGTTAGGTGGCTTTGCCAGTGGCCCTGGTGGGCTGGCGGCGTGGCTTTCCAGGGTGCCATTAGTGATACATGAACAAAATGCTATTGCTGGGCTGACCAATAAAGTGCTCTCGAAATTGGCGACACGCACTTACGCGGCGTTTGCCGAGGCTTTTGGTGACAAGGCAGAAGTGATTGGCAATCCGGTGCGAGAAGATATTGCTGCACTGGGTGAGCATCCAAGAAGTGATTCTGAACTGGCCGTTCGTCCGCTGCGGTTATTAGTTGTTGGTGGCTCGCTAGGGGCGGTCGCATTGAATGAACGTTTACCGCCCGGGTTGGCGGGCTTGCCTCCAGAGCGACGCCCTGATGTTCGCCATCAAGCGGGCAAAGACCGAGATGTGGCGACGGCAAGCGCCTACGTCGAGCATGGAATTGTGGCAGATGTCACTCCTTTTATTGACGATATGGCGGCTGCGTATAAGTGGGCAGATTTAGTCGTTTGCCGTGCCGGAGCGCTAACAGTGGCAGAGCTTGCCGCAGCTGCAAAGCCCGCCTTGCTAGTGCCGTTTCCATTTGCTGTTGATGATCATCAGCGAGTCAATGCTGGCGTTTTAGTAAAGGCCGGGGCGGCACTTTGTGTCACACAGTCTGAACTGACCCCCGAGCGATTAACACACTATTTAGATGAGCTATTAGTCCCGAGCGTTTTGTCAGATATGGCTTCTAAAGCCCGCCAAGCGGCTTGCTTAGAGGCGACTGAGCGTCTTACAAAGGGATGTTTAGCGCTGGTTAAACAAGGAGAGACTGCGTGACCGACTCTATTAATAATACGTTGCACTCAGGTGTCCGTCCAAGCGGCCCTGGTATGCGCCGTATTAAGCGTTTGCACTTTGTTGGTATCGGTGGCGCAGGTATGTGTGGAATCGCGGAGGTGCTCGCGAATCAGGGTTACAGCGTCAGCGGTAGCGATATGAAGGCATCGAATGTTGTTGAGCGCCTTCGTCAGTGTGGCGTTAACGTTGCTATCGGTCATGCTGAAGAGAATGTGGTAGGCGCTGACGTCGTGGTTGTCTCCAGCGCCATTGATGCAACAAATCCTGAAATTCGTTGGGCTCATGAGCATCGTGTGCCCGTGGTTAGGCGTGCTGAAATGCTGGCCGAACTAATGCGCTTTCGCCATGGTATTGCTGTCGCAGGAACCCATGGCAAGACGACTACAACCAGTTTGACGGCAACGCTGCTGGCGGAAGGCGGATTGGATCCCACCTTTGTGATTGGTGGAAAACTCACCAGTGCTGGCGCTAACGCTCGGTTGGGGGAGGGTGATTATCTAGTCGCTGAGGCTGATGAATCGGATGCGTCTTTTCTTCATCTTCAGCCAATGGTCTCTATTGTGACGAACATAGATGCAGACCATATGGCGACCTATGGTGGGGATTTTGAGCGCTTAAAAAGCACATTCATCGAGTTTCTGCATAATTTGCCGTTTTACGGGCTGGCAGTGCTGTGTATTGATGACGCTAACATTCGGTCGATGCGTGATCAGGTGAAGCGTCAGTTTGTCACCTACGGTTTCGATGAAGATGCTGATTACCGCATTGTGGACTTCACTCAGCAAGGCGGTGAAGTCTCGTTCACCGCAGTGCGTCCTGGGGAAGCTGCTCCATTAGCTATTCGGCTAGCAATGCCTGGTCGCCATAATGCGTTAAACGCTATGGCGGCGATTGTTGTAGCAACGGATGCTGGGGTCAGCGACGATGCCATTCTTCGTGGGCTTGCAAGTTTTGCTGGTGTAGGACGCCGTTTTCAAGTGCATGGCCACTTCAGCGCCCCCAAGGCTGATGGCGAGATCATGTTAGTCGACGATTATGGGCACCATCCCCGTGAAGTTGACATGGTCATTCAGGCGGTTCGTGCAGGTTGGCCGGATCGTCGACTGGTCATGTTGTACCAGCCGCATCGCTACAGTCGCACCCGCGATCTTTATGAAGATTTTGTTCGTGTGCTTTCTCAAGTGGATACGCTCGTTCTATTGGATGTTTATAGCGCTGGGGAAGCCGTGATTCCAGGCGCCGAAGGCCGCACCCTTGCTGGGTCTATTCGTCAGCGAGGAGAAGTCGATCCAGTGTTCGTTGAGCATAAACAGGAGCTACCTGCACTGTTAAGCAAACTTCTGCGCCCTGGGGATATCTTTATTACTCAAGGTGCCGGTGATGTGGGTGGTATTTCGCTGCGTTTCGCGCAAGCCAAGTTGGCGCTAGATAAGGTAGAGCTATGAGTACAGCAATGTCATTGAATGACCCCTTGGCACGCGTCGTTGTTGTTTATGGTGGTACTTCAGCAGAGCGCGAAGTGTCGCTTAAAAGCGGTGCAGCTGTGCTTGACGCATTAAAGCGTCAAGGTATCGATGCCATTGGCTACGATCCAAAAGAAGAGGGTTTGGTAGGGCTAGAACGCCTTGCCCCAACGGCTGTTTTTGTGGCTCTTCATGGTCGTGGTGGTGAAGATGGTACGCTGCAGGGAGCGCTAGAGCTTTTAGGGCTGCCTTACACCGGCAGTGGGGTGCTGGCGTCAGCGTTAGGAATGGATAAGCAGCGTACGAAGCAGGTTTGGCAGGCTGTAGGGTTACCCACACCTGAAAGCATCATGCTCAGCGACACATCTGATTGGTCTATGGTGGTGTCGCAATTAGGTTTACCAATGATGGTAAAGCCTGTTCACGAAGGTTCCACGCTGGGGATTAGTATCGTTAAAAGCCAGGAAGCATTAGAAGCTGCTTATCACGAGGCGGCGAACTATGACGCCCGTGTTATGGCTGAGCGGTTCATTGTAGGTGAAGAGTATACCGTTGCTCTGCTTGGTAATGACGTGTTGCCGGCAATTCGTGTCGAAGTCCCAGGCGGTTTTTATGATTACGAAGCGAAATACATTGCTAACACTACTCAGTATCACCTGCCCAGTGGCTTAGCATCTAGTGATGAGCAGGCCTTGGCGGAGCTATGCAAGAAAGCGTTTGATGCTGTAGGTGGCGAAGGCTGGGGGCGTGTAGATGTGATGCGCGATGCGATGGGCAAGTTTTGGCTCATTGAAGTTAATACTGTGCCAGGAATGACGGATCATAGTTTAGTGCCTCAAGCGGCAGCGCATGCGGGCATAGAGTTTGATCAGTTGGTGTTGAGTATATTGAATACTGCGGTTCAACGCAGCTGCTCATGAAGAAGCGTAATGCGTGGTTAGGCCTCATATTGCTGACGCTGTTGCTCGGTGCTGGTGGGCGTGCCTTATGGCTATGGTTAGATAAGCCTATTGAGCGTGTATCTATTCGTGGCGAATGGGAGTATGTGAGTGCTGATTACCTCCGTACTCAGCTAGCGCCGCTCGTTCAAGAGGCAACTTGGCTCTCGGCAGATTTAGGTGAGTTGCGTAGGCGTGCGTTGAGAATTGGCTGGCTGAATGAGGTTAGAATTTCCAGAGAGTGGCCAAATGCACTTGTATTTGAGCTGGTAGAGCAAACGCCAGTGGCCCGCTGGAACGATGATTTTCTACTTAACCCCAAAGGTGAGTCGTTTGCGTTTGCGCCACTAGGCGTGCCTCAAGGGCTTCCTGATTTGGCTGGGCCGACGGGAAGTGGTGAAGAGGTGCTTACCTATTATCGCCGCTTAACGCCTCATTTCCAGGGATTATCGTTGTCACTTTCTCAATTGCGCTTAGAGCCCCGTGGTGCATGGCGGCTCCAGTTAAGCAATGGTGCCTGGGTAATGTTAGGAAGACGTCAGCATGAAATCCGACTAGCTCGTTTGTCGGCATCGTGGCAGCGTGAGCTTGCTCAGGTTGGGGAACATATTCGCTATATCGATTTGCGTTACCCCAATGGTGTTGCAGTTGCCTGGCACGGAGAAAGTGACTTTGCAGAAGAGAATGAGTAATAAGCGACTTACAATGTGCAAAAAGTAGGTAAATGTAAGTGGTTGCCAACAGCGAAAAGCCATGAATAGGGTTTAAATCGCACACAAAGGCGATTATCGTAGGCGTGCGCTAGTCGTATTGTCAGTATTGTTTCTATACTATGTTATAGCTGATGTTTTTTTATGGGCTTTTTTATTTAATTACGATCAGCATTTGGCTTGATGTTACGGTAGGCGTCAATTTTATTACGTGTGATTTTGTATCGCCGTTTTAACAATGTTGGCGCAGTTACGACTAACAAGTTTTTTTAAAATTTTTCTAGGAGATTATCCGACTCATGGCAGGCTCACCCAACGCATCCAATATGGTTGTCGGGCTGGACATTGGAACGTCCAAAGTCGTCGCGATAGTCGGTCAACCCACCGATGACGGCGGGATTGAGATAGCGGGTATCGGCTCTCATCCATCACGCGGCATGAAGCGTGGTGTGGTCATTAATATCGAATCAACAGTGCAATCTATTCAGCGCGCCGTTGAAGAAGCGGAATTAATGGCTGGTTGTGATATTCACTCTGTCTATGTCGGCGTTGCTGGTAGCCATATCAGTTCAATGAACTCAGACGGCGTGGTTGCGATTAAAGAAAGGGAAGTCACACCATCCGATATTGAGCGCGTTATTGACTCAGCCCGCGCACGTGCGGTCTCGGAAGGGCAGCGTGTATTACATGTATTGCCCCAAGAGTTCTCAATCGATGCTCAAGGTGGTATCCGTGAACCTTTAGGAATGTCAGGCGTTCGTTTAGAGGCGCAGGTTCACCTTGTGACAGCGGCATTGAACGCCGTTCAAAATATTGAGAAATGTGTTCGGCGATGTGGTCTGGCCGTTGACGCAATTATTCTTGAACAGCTAGCTTCTAGTATGGCGGTGCTTACCGAAGACGAGCGAGAATTAGGCGTTTGTATGGTGGATATTGGTGGGGGGACCACTGATATGGCCATTTTCAGTGAAGGTGCCATTCGCCATACTGCCGTTATACCGATAGCGGGCGACCAAGTCACTAATGACATAGCAATGGCATTGCGCACGCCAACGCAGCATGCCGAAGAGATTAAAGTTAAATACGCTTGCGCACTGACACAGCTAGCGGCAAGCGATGAAATGATTAAAGTTCCCAGCGTAGGAGATCGTCCGGCTCGTGATTTATCGCGACAGGCACTTGCTGAAGTGGTTGAGCCGCGTTACGAGGAACTATTTACGTTGGTGAGAGACGAATTACGCCGTAGTGGCTATGAAGATATGGTGGCTGCTGGTGTTGTGCTCACTGGTGGCACCTCGCGTATGGAAGGGGTTAGCGAATTGGCAGAAGAGATTTTTCATATGCCTGTTCGTATTGCATGTCCGCAAAATGTCAAAGGGTTGGCTGATGTGGTACGCAATCCAATTTATGCAACAGGTGTGGGTTTACTGCATTATGCATTGCAAGAAGCGCGACATGGGCAAGGCCTAGAAAGCCACGGGGAAGTCGTTGCTGCGCATAAAGGGCGCAACGAAGTCGTCAGGCGTGATATCAAGGAAGGTCAATCGGCGCTGGTAAGAATTAAAGGCTGGTTCAAAGGAAATTTCTGACAGGGCCGCAAGCGCGGTTCAGGAGACGGGGCTTATGTTCGAATTGGTAGATAACGCACCCTCGAGCAGTGCGGTCATCAAAGTGGTCGGTGTTGGCGGTGGCGGCGGCAACGCGGTCAACCACATGGTCGAAAGTAATATCGAAGGCGTTGAGTTTATCTGCGCTAACACCGACGCTCAAGCGCTTAAGCGAGTGTCTGCAAAAACAGTCTTGCAGCTTGGTGGTGAAATCACCAAGGGGCTTGGGGCCGGTGCCAATCCTGAAGTCGGCCGCCAAGCAGCCATGGAAGACCGTGATCGCATCGCTGAGTTATTAACCGGTGCAGATATGGTATTCATCACGGCTGGCATGGGTGGTGGTACAGGTACCGGCGGTGCGCCTGTCGTTGCTCAGGTTGCCAAAGAGTTAGGTATTTTGACGGTTGCTGTGGTAACTCGGCCCTTCCCGTTTGAAGGGCCGAAGCGCATGCGCGCCGCAGAAGAAGGTATGAAAGAGCTTTCTGAGCACGTTGATTCGTTGATCACTATTCCAAACGAAAAACTGCTTTCTGTGCTAGGAAAGAACGCCACGCTGCTAACCGCCTTCAGCGCTGCTAACGATGTGTTGTTGGGAGCCGTTCAAGGTATCGCAGAGTTGATTACCAGTCCGGGCATTATTAACGTCGATTTTGCTGATGTACGCACCGTTATGTCAGAAATGGGCATGGCGATGATGGGCACAGGTGGAGCAACTGGCGAAAATCGTGCTCGCGAAGCGGCTGAAAAAGCCATTCGTAGCCCGCTGCTTGAAGACATTGATCTGCACGGTGCTCGCGGTATTTTGGTTAATATTACTGCCGGTCCCGATTTGTCGATCGGTGAGTTCAATGACGTAGGCGCTACAGTTCAAGAGTTTGCCTCTCAGGAAGCGACCATTGTGGTGGGTACCTCTATCGACATGGAAATGTCCGATGAGCTGCGTGTGACCGTGGTGGCTGCTGGGCTGGATGGTAACAAAGGTAAAGTTGCTTCACGTGAGCCAGTGCGTCGGTCTGCTGCTGAAGCGTCATCAGATTACCGCAAGTTGCAACAGCCAACTGTCATGCGTCAGCAGGCAACGGCGCGTAAAGAAGCGCCTGAGCCAGCTGCGAAGCCTCGTTCCGAGAAGCGTCGCACCCCTGATGCAGATGACTATTTGGACATTCCCGCATTTTTACGCCGTCAGGCAGATTAACTGACGCTATCGGGGTCATTGAAACAGTAAACGAGAGTTTTATTGGTTAAAACGCTCGTTTGCTGTTAAAGTGAACACTGTTTCTTAACCTTCTTTCCCCTAGCGGTACTTGTCGGCACTTTTGCCGGTGACCGCCGTCATTAGAGTTCGACCACTGCCCATGATCAGACAACGCACATTACAAAACGTCATTCGCGCTACCGGAGTGGGTCTGCACTCTGGCAAAAAAGTCCACTTGGCTTTGCGCCCGGCGCCAGCTAATACCGGAATTGTGTTTATCCGGACCGACCTGGAGCCTGTGGTTCACGTACCGGCCCGTGCCGAATTGGTGGAAGACACCACATTATGCACTGCTCTTTCTTACAAGGGTGTGAAAGTCGCGACGGTCGAGCATTTGATGTCGGCATTTGCTGGATTGGGCATTGATAATGCCTATGTCGATGTAAGTGCGCCTGAAGTGCCTATCATGGACGGCAGCGCCAGCCCTTTTGTGTTCTTAATTCAGTCGGCGGGCATTTTAGAGCAAGATGCGCCTAAGAAATTCATTCGAATTAAGCGCCGCGTTGCCGTCAGTGATGGCGATAAAGAAGCCGTTTTTTTGCCGCATCAAGGCTTTAAAGTTTCTTTTGCAATTGACTTTGATCACCCTGTGTTTGAGCAGCAAAAACAAACTGCGTTGATCGATTTTTCAACGACGTCGTTTGTTAAAGAGGTTTCTCGTGCACGTACCTTCGGGTTTATGCGCGATCTCGAATTTTTACGCTCCAATAATCTTGCGCTTGGTGGTAGCTTAGATAATGCTATTGTTGTGGATGACTACCGCATCGTGAACGAAGGTGGTCTGCGTTACGACGATGAGTTCGTCAAGCATAAAGTGCTGGATGCTATTGGTGATTTGTACCAGCTGGGCCACAGTTTGATTGGCGAGTTCCAGGGTGTTAAATCGGGACACGCGCTCAACAACCAGTTGTGCCGCGAGCTATTGGCGCAGCCCGACGCCTATGAAATCGTCACTTTTGAAGAAGATAAAGCGGTTGCGCCTATCTCTTACTCGGCACCTGCAATGGCATAGATTGAACGCTTGTTGGGCGGGTGAGTAAGCATACAGCAATAGTAAAAAGCACCGCTTTAGCGGTGCTTTTTGCGTATTGGCACTGGCAATACGTGGCTATGAATGTTTGTCATCTGAATGATTAGGTGCATGCGCCGCAAGGCGCTCCAGGGCGTTTTTAAGTGAGGGGTTGTCAGTGTCTTTAGCGCATTCGGTCAGCGTTTTTCCTGCATTTTCTGAGAGGGTGCGCGTGTAGCGTTTGGGGCTTTCAATTGGCCGAACGGGCCGCACTTTCAGGGTAAAGCCGGTAACGCTTTCAAACCCTGGCAATTGATGCAGTAGGGTTAGCAATCGCGGCTGTTCATAGCGTAACCACGTTAACCAGCTTGCTTGGCCACTTATTAACGTCAATCGGCCGTCCCGAAAGCCCCCGACGAAAATATGCTCACGCATTGCTTCAGGAAGGTGGGCGCGTAAATGACGCTGAGCCTGATCAATTAAGCGGGACTGTCGCATAAGCTGTCCAGCGCTGCCCGACTTGGTCAGCAGTTGGGTAATGGGCTGTGCGCGGGATCGCTTAACCTTTATACTCATTAACTTGATTCCTGGAACGTTGCTGGCTGCGCCACACTCACGGTTGCCACCAGCGTTCTGTATTGTCTTTTAATTGATAGAGCCTAACACGCTCGGGAGCCAGTCCACAGCATGTCATCAACGCCAGATGTTTTGTCTGCTTCGCCGCGGCGGCAACGCCGAAATGGCCTAGCGCGTTGGTGGCTGGCAGGCCTCTTAGTGAGCTGTTTGTTACCTGCTAGTTTACATCCTTCAGATGCATTTCGTAGTGGTGAACGCGGCGTCATCATCTGCTTTTGGGTACCCGCAATGCTGCGTGCCCAATCTGAATGGATCGCTAAGAAGCGCTTTGCGCTGCGCCGCTGGGTAAGAAAAAAAGCGCGTATCCATCCTGTCGTCTTGCACTGTTCCCGCTACTTTCTTCATATCCCACGTCGATTGGTTGCCGCGATTGATGTGCTGACCCCTCGTGGCCCGCCAGCTCAGCTGTCCGTTTACTAAATTTACCCTTATTTGCCTTATATAAAGGGCGCGCCTGAATGGAGCGCTCGTGAAGATTTGGAACTTTCATGATTAATAATTTGTTACGTAAAGTCGTTGGCTCTAAAAATGATCGCGACGTTAAACGCATGCAAAAAAGTGTGCTCAGTATTAACGTTTTAGAGCAAGCGCTTGAAGGGGTGAGTGACGCTGAGTTGCAGGCAAAAACAGGGCTGCTCCGTCAAAAATTAGCAGAAGGCGCGTCTGTTGATAGTTTATTGCCCGAAGCGTTTGCCGTCGTGCGAGAGGCCAGTAAGCGGGTAATGAAAATGCGCCACTTTGACGTCCAGATGGTCGGTGGCATGGCGTTGCATCGTGGCCGTATTGCGGAAATGAAAACCGGTGAGGGTAAAACCCTGGTGGCGACGCTTGCCGTCTATTTAAATGCGCTGCCAAGCAAGGGTGTGCATGTTGTCACCGTTAACGACTACCTTGCTCGCCGTGATGCTGAGTGGATGCGGCCCTTGTATGAGTTTCTTGGGCTATCGGTAGGCGTTATCTATGCTGGTCAAACGGGTGAAGAGAAGCGCCATGCCTATCAGTGTGACATCACTTACGGCACTAACAATGAGTTTGGTTTCGACTATCTGCGCGACAACATGGCATTCGCGCTTGAGGATAAAGTGCAGCGTGGTCTGCATTACGCCATTGTCGATGAAGTTGACTCTATTTTAATTGATGAGGCCCGTACGCCGTTAATTATCTCAGGCGCAGTGGATGAAAACACTGATTTGTATGGCATTGTGAATCGCCTGGCTCAACAGTTAGAGCAAGGTGAAGCCTCTGAGGACAGTGATGCGCCGGTCACGGGAGATTTCCTGCTTGATGAAAAACAAAAGCAGGTAGAGCTTACCGAGCAGGGGCATAACAAAGTTGAAGAGCTAATGCGTGCCGAAGGGCTGTTGGGCGAGGGCGAATCGCTTTATGCCGCACAAAACCTAAACTTGCTTCAGCATATGCATTCCGCGCTGCGCGCACGGCATCTTTATCATTTAGACGTTGACTACATCGTATCTGAAGGCCAGGTCGTCATCGTTGATGAGCATACTGGGCGTAGTATGCCGGGACGCCGTTGGTCAGAAGGGCTTCACCAAGCGGTTGAAGCGAAAGAAGGGGTGACGGTTCAGCGAGAGAGCCAGACACTGGCATCGACTACTTTCCAGAACTATTTCCGTTTGTATGAAAAGCTCGCAGGTATGACCGGCACCGCTGATACCGAAGCGTTCGAATTTCGGCAAATTTATGGCCTGGATGTGGTCGTCATTCCAACGAACCGACCGCTTGCTCGTAAAGATCTGAATGATTTGGTTTATCTGAGTGCGGAAGAGAAATACGAAGCGATTATTAAAGATGTGAGGGCCGAAACCGAAGCGGGACGCCCTGTTCTAGTCGGTACTGCTTCGATTGAAACCTCTGAGTACCTAGCTCGCCTTATGCGCGAAGCTGGCCTGGCGTTTAATGTGCTGAATGCTAAACAGCACCAAAGCGAAGCAGAAATCATCGCTCAAGCAGGTCGTCCTGGCGCCATTACTATTGCAACGAATATGGCGGGTCGTGGTACCGATATCGTCCTGGGGGGGAACTGGGAAGCAGAAGCAGCTAAGCTGCAAAATCCTACCCAAGAACAGATTGATGCTCTCAAGGCGGAGTGGCAGAAGCGTCATGACGGTGTTTTAGAAGCGGGTGGTTTGCATGTGATTGGTTCTGAGCGCCATGAGTCCCGTCGTATTGATAACCAGTTGCGTGGTCGTGCGGGACGTCAAGGTGACCCAGGCTCTACACGCTTCTTCCTCTCGTTAGAAGACAGTTTGATGCGTTTGTTTGGTTCTGACCGAGTGAAGCGCTTGATGCTGGCTCTCGGGCTAGAACGCGGTGAGGCGATTGAGCACAAGATGGTGTCTAACGCTGTTGAGCGCGCCCAGAAAAAAGTAGAGGGGCGTAACTTTGATATCCGCAAGCAGTTGCTCGAATACGATGATGTCGCTAACGACCAGCGCCGAGTTATCTACGAACAGCGAAATGAAATTCTTTCCGCTGATGAGGTTTCCGACGCCGTTATCGGTATTCGTGAAGAAGTCATGGAAGATGCCATCAGTGATTATGTGCCACCTCAGAGCCTGGCTGAGCAGTGGGATTTGCCTGGGTTAGAGGCGCATCTTAAAACTGAATTCAATCTTGATGCTCCTGTTACCCAGTGGGCGGCAGAGGATGAGCGCTTCAGTGAAGAGAAGCTGCGTGAGCGTTTACAAGCGATGCACCGCGATGCGTATCAAGCCAAAATTGAGGCTGCTGGTGCCACGTTGATTCGCCGTTTTGAAAAGCAAGTAATGCTCCAGGTATTGGATACCCGTTGGAAAGAGCATCTTCAGTCGATGGATCACTTGCGTCGCGGCATTCATTTGCGTGGCTACGCCCAGAAGAACCCTAAGCAAGAGTACAAGCGAGAGTCCTTCGAGTTGTTCCAGCATCTGCTAACGAACATCAAAGCTGACGTTACGCGTATTTTAAGCCATGTTCAGGTCCGTCAGCCTGAAGAGGTTGATGCGTTAGAGCAAAAGCGCCGTGAAGAGTCAGTACGTGAACGTGCGACAGCAGCAAGCCGCCACGACGACCCTAATGCCCAGCAGGACGATGTTTCACAGGAAGCGCCAGGGACTGATGGTCGTCCGCTGCGTCGTGAAGGACCGAAAGTAGGGCGCAATGATCCGTGCTCATGTGGGTCCGGTAAAAAATATAAGCAGTGCTGCGGAAAACTAAGCTAATCACGCGTGGCGAAATTGAGCGCAAAGGAGAAAAACATGGCGGTGGGAAATCTTGCTTTTCCGGAATTGCCACCCCTTAATGGGGTGCGCCTGGGTAGTGCAATGGCAGGTATTAAAAAGCCGGATCGCCGTGATGTTGTGGTGATTGAGCTACCTGAAACTGCCACGGTAGCTGGGGTTTTTACTCGTAATGCGTTTTGCGCTGCCCCAGTGGTCGTTGCGAAAGCGCATCTTGAAGCGTGTACAAGCGCAGGGCGTGTGCCTCGCTACTGGCTGGTAAATACTGGCAATGCCAATGCTGGTACTGGCGCATCAGGCTTGCAGGATGCTTATGCCAGCTGTGAAGCGCTTGCTGAGCAAATGGGCGTTGATAAAAGCCAGGTCTTGCCCTTTTCAACCGGCGTGATAGGTGAACCTCTGCCCATGACGCGCCTGCTTGCCGGTATACCCCATGCGCTAAATTCCTTAACGGATACTAGCCTTGCTTGGCAGCAAGCGGGTGAGGGAATTCTAACCACGGATACCCGTGCCAAGGGCGCAACGGCAACCGTTTCAATTGGCGATCAGCAGGTCACGATCAACGGTATTACCAAAGGTTCAGGCATGATTAAGCCTAATATGGCTACCATGTTGGGCTTTGTGGTAACGGATGCGGCGATTGCGCAGCCGTTGTTAGCAAGTTTGTTACGTGAAACGGTAGATCACTCCTTTAACTGCATCACTGTCGATAGCGATACATCAACCAACGATGCGTGCATGTTGGCAGCGACAGGTACCGGCGCTCGCATCGAAAATGAAGAGCAGGTGGCCATTTTCCGCAATGCGCTGCAATGCGTCATGACCGAGCTTGCTCAAGCGATTATTCGTGATGGTGAAGGGGCAACTAAGTTTGTGACGCTCCAGGTGGATGAAGCGACCACTCGGCAGGAAGCCTTGGATGTCGCTTTTACCGTTGCTCATTCGCCGCTGGTGAAGACTGCGCTCTACGCTTCTGATGCTAACTGGGGGCGTATTCTAGCCGCTGTTGGGCGCGCGCCGGTTGAGGCATTCGATGTTAATCAAGTCGTGATTGATTTAGGTGACGTTCGCTTGGTTGAACAGGGCGGCCGTGCCGACAGTTATACAGAAGCAGCGGGCAGCGCTGTCATGGCGCAGGAAGAGATCATCATTCGCATTAATTTGGGCCGTGGTGAAGAGAGTGCCACTGTGTGGACCTCGGACCTATCTCATGACTATGTGACTATCAACGCGGATTACCGTAGCTGAAGCGCACTGAAAAGTAGCCAAAACAGTTGCAGTGACGTGCTAATGCAGCGAGATAGCGTCGTCTTTGGTTAGGGCGGCGCGCAAAAAGTGGGTAAAGACGTAATGAGTGTAATGGTAAAACGACGAGTTCATGTCGCGGCGGCTGCAATGATCAGCGCCGATCAGAAGCGGGTGCTGATTGCGCGTCGGCCCTCTAATGTCGATCAAGGCGGCCTATGGGAGTTTCCTGGGGGCAAGCTGGCGCCTTATGAAACAGGGTTGGAAGGTCTCAAGCGTGAGCTTCACGAAGAGCTTGGCGTCGAGATTGTACGGGCTCGGCCACTTATCCGCGTTCATCATGAGTATCCTGATAAGCACATCCTGCTAGATGTTTGGCAAGTCCAAGAGTTTGCAGGTGAGCCGTTTGGCCGCGAGGGGCAGGCTGTGCGCTGGGTGCCTATGGAAGAGTTGGTGAACTATCCTTTCCCTGCCGCTAACTTGCCTATTTTGCGTGCGGTGATGTTGCCCACTGATTACCTGATTACCGGCGAAGAAGCTGACGAAGAGCGTTTCGATAGCTTGTTAGAAAGAGCGCTTAGTGAAGATGGTGTCAGACTCGTACAGCTGCGGGCAAAAAATCTTGATGAAGCGGCATACATTGCCCGTGCTGAGCGCGCGCTGCGCCTTTGCCGTCAGTACGATGCGAAGCTGTTGCTGAATGGAGAGCCTGCACTACTTGACGCTGTTGATGCTGACGGTATTCATTTAACCAGCGCACGGTTAATGGACCTTGAGCGTCGCCCGATTGCAGAAAATAAATGGCTCTCGGCGTCGACTCACGATCAAAAGCAACTTTCTCAGGCTGCGGTTTTGGGTTGTGATTTTGTCACGCTGTCGCCGTTGCGCACTACGCCTTCGCATCCTGAAGTGGCGCCACTGGGGTGGCATGACTTCCAGCAGCTAGTGGAACGTGCTGGTATGCCGGTATTTGCACTGGGTGGTATGACACGTTTTGATGCTAACCATGCACGCGCTGTTGGCGCTCAGGGAATTGCGTCTATTCGTGATTTTTGGAAGTAAAGCCAAAGCCAATCGCCACACGTTAGCATTTTGAACGCTGCGCCTGCTCTCGATGAGAGCAGGCGTCTATGTTTTTACCAGCTTATGTTTTTACCAGCTTGTGTTTTTATCAGTCGAGATTGGTTATCTAGCGAGTGGGTTATCAATCGCGATAGCGGCGTGTTAAGTCACCGTAAGCATCAATGCGGCGGTCGCGCAAATAAGGCCAAATACGCCGAGTGTTCTCGCTACGCGCCATATCGATGTTGACGACTAGTTGCTGCGTCTCTTCACCTGCATGCGCTAGCATTTCTCCCTGTGGGCCGCATACAAAACTTCCTCCCCAAAACGCAATGCCGTTACCAACGCCAGAGTGGTCGGGTTCAAAGCCGACTCGGTTAGCGACCAGCACGGGCAGCCCGTTAGCGACGCCATGGGAGCGCTGTATAATTGTCCAAGCATCTTTCTGGCGGGCTTTTTCAGCGTCATCATCACTTGGATCCCAGCCGATGGCCGTGGGGTAGAGAAGCAGCTCCGCACCACTTAGTGCCATTAAGCGTGCCGCTTCCGGGTACCATTGATCCCAACAAACCAGAATACCTAGCCGCCCAACAGAGGTGTCAATAGGCGTGAAGCCTTGGCCACGTCCGTCGTCAGAATCACCAGGGGTAAAGTAAAACTTTTCGTAAAAGGCCGGATCATCTGGGATGTGCATTTTACGGTACTGTCCTACACGTCCTTTTGCGCGGTCATAAACGACGGCTGTATTGTGGTAAAGCCCTGCCGCACGCTTTTCAAACAGCGACCCCACCAGCACAATATTCAACTCCTTGGCTAATTCGGCCAGGTGCTGACCAGTAGGGCCGTCTAGTGGTTCAGCCAAATCAAACAGTGCAGGGTCTTCGTACTGGCAAAAGTAGTGCGTGGCATGCAGCTCCTGAAGCAACACTAATTGTGCGCCTTGGCTAGCAACTGAGCGTATGCCTGCTTCGCTGGCAGCAAGGCTACGTGCTTTATCTGGCCACGCTGGCTGTTGAACAATACCGACGGTTAAGCTGTTAGACATGATGGCTCCTTAGGATTGACTAAGCGCAGGGGCAAGGGTGCCTTTCGGTAGCTGCATGGTTAAACAGTGAAGGCTGCCATGCTGACGAATGACGCTATTACACTCGATAGGAATCAGGGTGTGTTCTGGAAAGGCAATACTCAACGCTTGCAGCGCGACCAGATCGGCGGGATCGCCGTACGTGGGCACCAGTACGGCATTATTGATAATTAAAAAATTAGCGTAGGTAGCCGGGAGACGATGACCATCTTCAGGATCAAAGCAGGCTTGTGGCCACGGCAAAGCAATTAATTGGTAGGGCTCGCCGTTGCGCTGGCGAAACGCCATGAGCTCTTGCTCCATTGCGTTTAGCGCTGGATAGTGAGGATCAGTGGAGTCATCGCAGCGGACATACGCAATGGTAGAGGGATTGCAAAAGCGCGCGAGCGTATCAACATGACTGTCAGTATCGTCACCTTCAAGATGCCCATTTGCTAGCCATAGGACTCGATCGACGCCAAAATCTTCCGCTAACTGGGCTTCAACATCCGTACGCGAAAGCGACGGATTGCGGTTGGGGTTCAGTAGGCAGGCCTCAGTGGTTAGCAGTGTGCCCTCTCCGTCGGTTTCAATCGCGCCGCCTTCTAGCACCATGCTGCGTGGAGCGATGGGGCAGGTCCACACCCCTGCATCATCCAGCCACTGAGTGAGGCGATTGTCATGCTCGGCAGGAAATTTACCGCCCCAGCCAGTAAACGTGTAATCCAGCATGAGTGGCTGCTGCGCTTCGTCCACCACGGTGATCGGCCCATGGTCTCGGGCCCAAGTGTCATCCGTGGGAGCGACAATGAGCATCAGTTGTTGTTGGGCAATGCCATAGGCCTCAAACGTCTCAGCCAAGCGGCGCTGGGTGGTGTCATCAGGAACGCTGATTAACACGCGCTGATAACGTGTCGTGGCAATCACGATACGCTCAATTGTTGCTTCGATGCGCGATAACAGCGGTGCCCAGTCGCCGTCTGGGCGGGGCCAAGTCAGTTGCAAGCCGTCTTGGGGGTACCACTCGGGCAATAAACGGTAAGTCTTGTTAGCCAACGTCACGAATGCTCTTAATAGTCGAAAAAATCCTTGCCCTAACGACAAGAAGAATGGGCGCAATTTAGGGGCTTGCTTAGCAACATGCAAGCGTTACCGTGCTTGAGGGAACGGTAGGCAGACTTGTTACTCTAACGCAGCGTTCGTACATGCACCCATGCTAAAAAAACCGTACCATGGACGCTTATTACTAAGGAATGATGCCATGCTTGATCGTTTGCCTTTTCTGGTGGGGCTGCGCTACGTGCGCGCTAAACGCCGGAACCACTTTATTTCATTTATTTCGCTAACTTCAATGCTGGGGTTAATGCTTGGCGTGGCAGTGCTCATTCTTGTGCTGTCGGTGATGAATGGTTTTGATCACGAGCTCCGTACTCGAATTTTGGGAATGGTGCCTCACACTAAAATTGAATCACAAGCAGGGTTAGTTGAGTGGCAGGCGTTAGCAGAACAGCTTGTTGAGCGAGAGCGAGTCATTGGTGCAGCGCCTTATGTTGAACAGCAAGGAATGTTTTCAGCGGGTGGTAGAAACCAAGGCGCTATGGTGAATGGCATCCATCCAGACTGGGAAGATCAAGTGTCGATTATTGGTGAGCATATGCGCCAAGGTCAGCTTTCTGATCTGGTGCCTGGTGAGTGGAACGTAGTGCTGGGGTCTATGCTGGCACGTCGGTTGGGCGTTGGGGTAGGTGATCGCGTCACGCTACTTGTTCCAGAGGCATCGATTACGCCTGCGGGGGTTTTTCCAAGACTCAAGCGATTTACTGTTAGCGGTATCTTTAGTGTAGGCGCTGATTTAGACGCTAATCTGGCCTATGCCAATATTGAAGATATGCAAACGTTAGCGCGCCTGGGCGACGCGGTGGGTGGCCTACGGCTGGAACTAGATGACCTGTTCGTGGCTGGCAGTGAAACGCAAGCGATCGTTAACGAACTTGGCGCAGGGTACCGCGGTACGGATTGGACTGCTTCCCATGGCAGTCTATTTCAAGCGATACAGATGGAAAAGCGCATGATTGCATTGCTGCTTACGGTCATTATTGCCGTTGCCGCGTTTAATATAGTGTCTACGCTAGTGATGGTAGTGACCGATAAGCGAGCGGATATTGCCATTTTACGAACCATAGGCGCCACCCCACGTTCGATCATGGGGATTTTTATCGTGCAAGGGCTCACCATCGGTCTGATAGGTATTGCGATTGGCGTTACTGTGGGTGTTCTCCTGGCACTGACTATCTCTGATTTGATCAGTTGGTTTGAAACAACTTTCGGTATTCAGTTCTTGGATGCCGGGGTTTACTTTATTAGTGACTTGCCCTCTCAACTGCAGTGGGGTGATGTGCGTGATATTGTCATCGCTGCCTTTGGTCTGACCTTCCTCTCGACGCTTTATCCCGCTTGGCGGGCCGCTCGGGTTCAGCCTGCCGATGTACTGCGTTATGAATAAGGAAGCAACGATGACCTCAAGTACACAGCACTCAACAACAGTTATGTTGGAATGTAACAGCCTGACACGGGTATATAGCGAAGGCCCTCAAGATCTTACCGTATTAGATCAGCTTGAGCTTAAGGTACATGCTGGAGAGCGTGTTGCCATTGTAGGGAGCTCAGGCTCGGGTAAAACAACGCTGTTAAACCTGCTGGGAGGGCTTGATCGGCCTAGCGCTGGTAGCGTAGTGATTGCTGGTGAGCCGTTAGCCGGTCTTAACGAAGCGGCACTAGGCCGTTTTCGAAACCGCTATATCGGCTTTGTCTATCAGTTTCATCACTTGCTAGCTGAGTTCACTGCGGTAGAGAACGCCGCGCTGCCGTTAATTATTCGTGGCCAGTCTAAAAAGGCAGCGGAGCAGCGCGCTATGCAGCTGCTTGAGCGGGTGGGCATGAAGGCGCGGGCTGATCATAAGCCTGGCGAGCTTTCGGGTGGTGAGCGTCAGCGGGTGGCCATTGCTCGTGCGTTAGTGACAGACCCTAGTCTTGTGCTGATGGATGAGCCTACTGGGAACCTTGACCAAACCACGGCAAGTACCATATTAGCGCTTATGGACGAATTGGCTAAAGAGAGCGCCTGCGCGTTTGTTATTGTGACTCATGATGTCAGTTTGGCTGCCCATCAGGATCGGGTATTAAGGCTGGATAGTGGGCAGTTAATTGAGCAGAACAACGACTAATACCCTAGGGGGTTAGTCGTCGAACTCTGATTCAATACAAGCTCGGCGCTGCCGTCTCTTCAGGCGGCGGCGCTTCCAGTGATGGGAAACATGCCAGCGCCAAATTAGCCGTATGACGATATTGGCAATCATGGCTAATAGTAAGGCAGAAATTAATGATCCAAGCATTAGCGGTGGCAGGATGTCGTGCATTTGTTCTGCAATCCAGGGTGTTGATATGCGCGATGGCGCCTCCCTTACTGGTGCTTCTAACAGAAACGTGCCAATCCGATAATTAAAATAAAAAATAACCGGCATGGTGAGCGGGTTCGTAATCCACACCAACCCTACTGAAAGTGCCAGGTTGCAACGGCTAAATCTTGCCCCTAGTGCTGCAACTACCATTTGAAACGGTATAGGCAGCATGGCGCAAAAAAGCCCCACGCTGAACGCGTTTGCGACGCTTCGACGTGTTAAAAGCCATAACCCAGGATCCGCAATTAACGGCGCAATAAAGCGTAGTGAGCGCTGTCGCCTTAATGTGTCGGGTTTTGGCATGTAGCGCTGCAGGAAACGGCGCGGCATGTCAGGTACTCTTTCAATTGGTATATCCTATTATCCATATAGCAGCGTGCTTCGGCTATGGCGTGGGTATGAATGACCCAGTTCCAAGGAGGGGATATGCAATTAGGCGCTGCACTACCTGCTGCCTTGGCAGCATTGATGGGTGCGCTAGCAGCGTGGTTAAGCGGTCCTGAAGCGCATCTACAGGTTCTCTTGCCTAGTGTGTTGGTGGTGGCGCTTTTCGGGGTTGTTTTTCGCCGTAGCTTATTAATTTGGTTGGTTATTTCAAGCTGGGTTTTTATCAGCGTGCAGCAAGAGTGGGGGTACCGTTTGCCATCTGGGCTCAGTGGTGAAGATGTCACTCTGCAGGCTCGAGTAATCAATGTTCAAACGGAAGCGGGGTCGTCACGCATACGTCTGGCAGTTGAATCCTGCCTCTCTCCTGAAGGGCTTCCGAGCTGTAGCGCACTGCGTAGCGTGCGAGTAAGTGCCTATGGCAACCAACGCTACCTCGTTGGGGAGCGTTGGCGGATGACGCTGCGGCTCCGCCCTCCCAGTGGCTTTACTAACCCACATACGTTTAATTTCCAGCAGTGGTTGTGGCGCGAAGGCATACATGCAACGGGCTATGTGCGGCAAGAGCCTACGCCGGAACGCTTGTCGGGGGCTACGCAAACACTTCGTCAGAAAGCAATTGAAACGCTGTCTAGCCAACCGTTGCATGAGCGAACTCGACGCTGGCTTGCGGCGCTAACGCTGGGTGATAGTGAGCAGTTGTCTCAAGAAGATTGGACCTTACTCAACGCAACAGGTACGACGCATTTAGTGGTTATCTCTGGATTGCATGTTGGGCTTGTCGCTTCATTTGTGCTGCTGCTGGCTCGTTTTAGTGCCAGGCTGATGACGCCTACCAATTGGCGTCTGCGTGTTTGGCCCTGGTGGCTAGCAGGAGCGGCGGCTGTGGGGTACGCCATGTTAGCTGGACTAGCGCCTCCTGCCATGCGAGCTATGATCATGACGCTGTTAGGCTTGTGGGTGCTTAGCGGACGGCATGCACCAGGAGCTTGGCAAGGTTGGTGGCTTGCACTTGGGATAGTGTTAGTGGTTGATCCGCTTGCACCGTGGCGGCCTGGTCTATGGCTATCGTTTATTGCGGTAGGTTGGTTGATTATTATTTGGCAAGGCCGCCCCCGCCCACAAGGGCTCAAAGGGTGGTGCTGGGCGCTACTGCGTTCTCAACTACTCATCGCACCGCTGATGGCGGCAGCAGTGCTGGTGGCGTTTGGCAGAGTTGCCCCTGCGGCCCCGCTGATTAATCTTGTTGCTGTACCTTGGGTCAGCTCCGTCATGGTACCCAGTGCGTTATTGGGGTGGGTGCTATCGCCACTGCCTGGAATAGGGCTTTTTGTGTGGTGGTGTTTTGAGCAGGCACTGCAGATTTTTCATCAGTTGCTAGTCATTACCGTGCAGTGGGCGCCGCTTTGGCAGCCACCGTCAATATTGGTATTCCCGTTGGTAGGTGCACTGTTATTAATGTCGCTGTGCTGGGGGCTTCCTAATGTTCCGGGGTGGCTACGTATTGGCGCGACCCTGCTACTGTTAAGCTTTCCGTGGTGGTCAGCGGATGAGCAGCTTAACCAAGGTGAGCTACGCGTCATTGTTTATGATGTCGGGCAAGGCCAGCTGATTGAGTTACGTAGCGCCAACTATCGATTGCTGTACGACACAGGACCTCGCTTTCGCAGTGGTTTTATGCCATTGCAAACTCTTTGGCCTCCAGGTCAATCGTTCGATCACGTTATTGTCAGTCATGCCGATACAGACCATGCGGGAGGGATTAGTGCGCTCTTAAAAGACCATCAAATAACGCAATGGTGGGCTCCCCATGGAGAGCTTCTGCCTGTTGCTAGTACAGAGTGTGTTCAAGGACAGCAGTGGCGGCGTGATGGCATTGACTACAAGATGTTATGGCCCCCAAAGGGAGATAATGTACTGTCCTCAAATGATCGCTCCTGTGTGCTTCAGGTAAGCGTAGGTGAGCAGAGTTTGCTGATCACGGGAGATGCGGGCAAGGACATCGAAAGGAGAATCTTAGCGAATGTTACTATGCCGATTAGCGTGTTAGTGGCTGGGCATCATGGCAGCAACACAAGTTCGGGTGTTCAGTTCGTTCAAGTAAGCCGTCCTCGGCATGTCATTTTTAGTGCCGGGAAAGATAATCCCTTTAACCATCCGGTCGACGCGGTAGTGCGCCGCTTTCGGCAACAACAGAGCTGCTTGTGGAGTACCGCCCAGGATGGCGCTCTCGAATTTAGCCTCACAGCGACTCAGCCAATTCAGATCATTCCCATGCGAAAGCAACAGGGCGTTCGTAAGCGGTGTTGATGCGCGTCACCATAAGGTAGAATTCTCGCAACTGCACACTATGGCCGGGAGCGCGTGTGACTGATTCAGGTTGGGTTCTCTACAAGCGATTATTAACTTACGTCAAACCTCACTGGCGCGCATTCGCGTTAGCGATAATAGGGTTTGTTATTTATGCTGCATCGAGTACAGCATTGGCCGAAATGATGAAGCGATTGATTGATGGCATCCAGAACCCTGATGCTGCCTTTCGTTTCTTTTTGCCTTTGTTTGTCGTGATTATGTTTGCGGCGCGAGGGCTAGGGACATTTTTAAGTACCTACTTTATGGCGTATGTGGGGCGCTATGTGATTCATACGCTGCGCTGTGATGTGTTTGCTCATTTACTACACCTACCTGGGCGGTTCTTCGATCACCATTCCAGCGGCCATTTGGTATCGCGGGTGACTTATCATGTGGAGCAAGTAGCGGGTGCAGCTACCAACGCGGTTACCATTATTCTTCGTGAAGGATTATTTGTTATTGGGTTGATTAGCTATTTGTTCTGGACTAACTGGATGTTAACGCTGCTTTTTTTAGGTGTAACACCAGTGATCTCTGTTGTAGTGGGGTACGTTAGTAAGCGTTTTAGGCGTATCTCTAAGCGTATCCAGCACTCTATGGGAGATGTTACTCACGTCGCTTCTGAAGCGCTCTCCGGCTATCGCGTCGTGCGCACGCATGGTGCTGAGGAGTATGAAAAACAGCGCTTTGAACGAGTAAGTGAAGAAAATCGTCGTCAAAGTATGAAAGAGGCGATGACGCGTGCCGTGAGCTCACCTGTGATTTTGATGCTGGTAGCGATTTCCATGGCTATTCTGGTTTGGCTTGCCATGGCGCCTGCGCTTATGGAAAACATGACGCCGGGAGAGTTTGTTGCCTTTATTACCGCGGCAGCGCTAATGATCAAGCCTGTGCGCCAGCTCACAGAAGTGAATAGTGAGATTCAAAAAGGCATTGCGGCGGCTTCTGAGCTATTTGGCTTGCTTGATTTGACTCCTGAACAGGATGAAGGTAAGACAATTCCCCATCAGCTAACAGGCAGCGTGGTGATCGATAATGTCAGTTTCCGCTACGCTGATGATCAGCCTAATGTATTGCACGATATTAATATAAGCGTTGCACCGGGTGAGTTAGTGGCGATTGTTGGCCGCTCTGGCAGCGGTAAATCAACCTTGGTCAGCCTGCTGCCGCGTTTTTATCAGCCCAGCGAAGGGCGCATTTTGATTGATGGTGTGAATGCCGGTGATTATGCGTTAGGCCCTTTGCGCCAGCATATTGCATTGGTATCGCAACAAGTCACGCTATTTAATGCAACCATTGCTGACAACATTGGCTATGGCGTTACTAACCCAGACCCAGCCGCTATTGAAGCGGCTGCTCAGGCGGCTTACGCCAGTGAGTTTATTGAGAAGTTGCCTCAGGGCTATGCAACGGTGGTAGGTGAAAACGGTGTGATGTTATCCGGTGGCCAGCGCCAGCGCCTAGCAATCGCTCGGGCGATTTTTAAAGATGCACCTATTCTTATCCTGGACGAAGCGACATCGGCACTGGATACCGAATCCGAGCGCTATATCCAGAAAGCGCTGGAGCATGTGTGTGAAGGGCGTACCACATTGGTCATTGCCCACCGTCTATCCACCATCGAACGGGCTGACCGTATTTTGGTGATGGATCAAGGGCGCATTATTGAGCAGGGTACCCACCAGGCGTTGCTAGATGCGGGAGGGGCCTACGCGGCACTGCATCAGCTCCAGTTTCAGGAGAGTGAATGAGCCTGGAGCAACGTTGGCTTAAGGCGGCCTATCACGGAAGCAAATGGCTAACGCCACTGTATCCGCTGGGTGCTTTATACCGTTATCTTATGACGCGCCGTAGCTCTCACTACCATGCTGGTAAAAAGCTAGCTGTTAAAGCATCCGTACCCGTTATCGTGGTGGGTAATATTACCCTTGGTGGAACTGGCAAGTCGCCGCTAGTGGCATGGCTGGTCAACTGGCTAGTAAGGCAAGGGTGGTCGCCAGGTATTATTACCCGTGGTTACGGTGGTAAAGCATCGCACTATCCGTTACTGGTAACCGCAATCACTGACCCTGCGCAAAGCGGCGATGAGCCATTAATGTTGGCGCAACAAACGGGCTGCCCGGTCGTGGCTGATCCGCGCCGTCCACGAGGCGTTCAAGCCCTGGTTGATAGTGGGTGCGACATTATTGTCAGTGATGATGGGTTACAGCATCTGGCGTTAGGACGTGATATTGAGTTGGTTGTTGTTGATGGAGCCAGGGGGTTAGGGAATGGGCGCTGCTTACCTGCTGGGCCGCTGAGAGAATCACCCAGTAGATTGGCTCAAGTTGATGCTGTGATTATTAATGGTCAGCAGTGTCGCCCTCTGCCTATAGAGGGAGTATCGATGCAACTAGCGCCGCTAAGCTGGCGCCGAGTGCAGGATGGTAAACGTATGCCGCTTACCCCTCTGCCATTTACGCTACCTGTGAATGCTGTGGCGGGAATTGGCCATCCTGAGCGTTTTTTTAATACGCTGCGCAGTTTAGGTTTGGACGGCGAGATGCGTCCGCTAGCAGATCATCAGCGTTTTGATGACCAGACTTTCCGTTTTAGTCATCAGCGCCCCGTTGTGATGACCGCCAAAGACGCAGTGAAGTGCCAAGCGTTAGCGCCACCCGATAGCTGGGTGCTAGAGGTAGAAGCCGTGCTTCCACCAGAGTTTGAACACTGGCTGGCAGCTAAATTGTCAGCGCTTTCTGAAAAGGGATACACCGATGGATAAAGAACTACTGGCAATGCTGGTTTGCCCGCTTTGCAATGGCAAGCTCAAGTATAATCGTGAAGCCCAGGAGCTTTGCTGCCACTACGACGGTTTGGCGTATCCTATTCAAGAAGGCATCCCTGTGATGCTTCCTGAAGAGGCGCGCGCGATGGATGCCGATGAAAAGTTACCTATCTCGCCTGGTCGTACCGGAGAGGTGTAATGTCAGTCGCTAAGACCGAATTTATTGCAGTTGTTCCCGCGCGTTTTGGCTCATCCCGCTTGCCGGGTAAGCCACTGCTGGATATCGCGGGTGAGCCTATGGTTGCCCATGTCTGGCGAATAGCCTGTCAAAGCCAAGCAAGTCGTGTCGTGGTAGCAACTGACGATCCTCGTATACGTGATGCGATGTTGCCCTACGGTGCGGATGTCGTTATGACTCGCGCGGATCATCCTTCTGGTACCGACCGACTGGCCGAAGTGGCAGAGCAGCTCGGGCTAAGCGACGACACTTTAGTGGTGAATGTGCAAGGCGATGAGCCGCTTATCCCACCGGCCTTAATTGACCAAGTGGCGATGCGTTTAGCCGAAGATCGAGAAGCGGCCATTGCGACGCTTGCTGAGCCTATTACTGATGTTGAAACGTTATTTAACGCTAACGTCGTCAAAGTTGTTCGCTCCTTGCAGGGGCGTGCTCTGTACTTTTCTCGTGCTCCCATTCCTTGGGATCGAGAGCAATTTAAAGTCCAACCCGCGCTTTTAGCCACCGATGCATGGTTGCGTCATATTGGTATATACGCCTACCGTGCCAGTTTTCTTGCCGCTTACCGTGAGCTGGCGCCGTCGAGCCTTGAGCAGTTGGAGCAGCTAGAGCAGCTGCGCGCGCTACAGCATGGCTATGCCATTCAAGTTGCGCTAGCCAGCACTATCAATCCTCCTGGTGTGGATACGCCGGAAGACTTAGCCAGGGTGAGAGCGCTTCTGGCGAGTGAAAGTGAAGGTGGAAGCGAATGAAGCGCGTCCTATTTGTCTGCTTGGGCAATATTTGTCGTTCGCCAACGGCCGAAGGCGTCTTTTGGCACGCTGTTGAAGAGGCTGGCTTAAATCGTCATATCAGCGTTGACTCTTGTGGTGTAGGTGACTGGCATGTCGGAAAAGCGCCAGACAGCCGTGCCCAGGTAGCTGCTTTACAGCGTGGTATCGATATTAGTCATTTGCGCGCTCGTCAGCTAAGCGCCAGTGACTTTCTTGAGTTCGACTATGTGCTAGGCATGGATCGCGACAACCTCGAGGCAATGCGAGCGCTACAGCCGAGTACCAGTCGTGCCCATGTAGGGCTCTTGCTAGATTTTGCCGACTTGCCTGATGCTGAAGTGCCTGACCCTTATTACGGTGGTGATGAGGGCTTTGAACATGTCCTGAATTTAATTGAGGCGGCTTCTACAGGGCTAATTGCCCAGCTGAGAAATGACGGGCTGAGAAATGACAGGTTGTGAAATCACGAGTTGTGAAAGAAGTAATAATGATCTGCTTAGTCGTTGCCAGTCAGTCGATTTAACCTCCGCGAACACGCTGCGTTTACCCTGTCAGGCGGAGCGGTATGTTGCCCCTAAAACGCTAAGTGCACTCCAGCATGTGGTGCGTGAAGCCGTTGCTAAGCAGTGGCACATTACGCTCTTGGGAGGTGGCAGTAATGTGCTGCTTCCCGCTAAGCTGAAAGGCATTGCGATTCGGCCTGCTATGCAGCAGTGGTGGCTAGAAAGTTGCGGAGAGTCTGTTGTTGCTCATGTGGGAGCTGGCGTTAATTGGCATTCGTTAGTAATGACGCTATCGGCTCGCGGCCTGTGGGGCATTGAAAACTTAGCGCTGATTCCCGGTGATTGCGGCGCAGCGCCAGTACAGAACATTGGTGCATACGGTGTCGAGCTTAAAGACGTTCTGGTAGGGGTGCAGGTAGTAGAGTTGGCGTCGGGTAATGTACGTTGGTTAAGCGCCGATGCTTGCCAATTTGGTTACCGAGATAGCATCTTCAAAAAATCGCTAGCGGATAAAGTCGTTATTACTCAGTTGGCGCTGCGGCTATCAAAAACGCCGCTGCCAAGACTGGGTTATGGAGATTTAGCTGCCCGAGTAGCCGCTTCGGCGAATTGCTTGGCGGTGGCTCAAGCAGTGTGTGCTATTCGTCAGGAAAAACTGCCGGACCCTCAGGTGCTCGCAAATGCGGGTAGCTTCTTTAAAAACCCGCTAGTTAACAGCGATCAGTTATCGCGCTTGCTACAGGCATTCCCTAGCATGCCATATTTTCCGCAGGTTAACGGTCAAAGCAAGCTGGCAGCGGGGTGGTTGATTGATCAGTGTGGGTTGAAAGGGATTCGGCAAGGGGCTTTCGGTGTTCACGCGCGGCAGGCCTTGGTGCTTGTGCATTTTGGCGGTGGTGATCGGTGTGAGCTACTGCAGTTTGCAGAGCATATTGCCCACAAGGTCTATAATCAATTTGGTGTTGAGTTAGAGCCTGAGCCACGCTTGGTACAAGCATAAAAAAACCCCGCTTAGCGGGGTTTTTTAGTGCTAGTGTCGAGTGCTAGCGATCACTCATTAGTCGTGTTCTGTGCTTGTTTGCGCAGTTCACGAGGATCGTTATGAGCGCGACGACGGCGGCGACGTGGCTTAGGTGCCTCGTCTTGGGTAGAAGCAGCAGGCGCTTGCTTTGCTTCTTCAGGTGCCACTGTTTCAACGGGGGCCTCTGGTGAGGGCGTTTGAACCTCTTCATTAGTCGCCAATGTAGGCTGCTCTGTGCCTTCTTGAGCAGCAGCGCTGTTATTCGCGGTTTCTGAAGCGGCTTTTGAAACAGTTTCTGACGCAGCTGTCGTGTCTGAAGCAGGTGTGTTACTCACTGCGTCCTTGTCTAAAGAAGGTGCTTCCGGCTGTTCAGCAAACTCTGGTGAGCTTGCTTCAATGCTAGCTGCTACGCTTTGCGAGAGTGTCTGAGTGTTAGCGTCACTGTCAGCAGTCTCAGCAGTCTCAGCAGCTTTCGGCGCTTCTGCATGTGTGTTGGCGTCTGCGGATGTCTCTTGTGCCGTCTCCTGCGGTTCTTGAGACAATACAGGTTCCTGACGCACAAGTTCTTGAGACTCAGCAGCTTGAGATGCCGACTGCTGGGGCTTGTCAGTCTCTTTTGCAGTTTCTTCGCCACGTGAGCGTACTGATTCGCTGTTGGCGGTATCAAGCTCTTTCACGTTTGAACTACTCTCTTCCTCCAGCTCTACTCCCGCATCAGCTTTCACAACCTCAGACGAACCGCTAGCCGCCTCTTGGGGCGCTTCTTGAGCAGCAGTTGCGTCATCAGTTGGCTGTTGAGGTTTGGCCTCAGCGCTTTTCTCTACACGTTCCTCTGCTTCAGGTTCCGCTTTCTCTGCCGCTTGCTGAGGTTGGCGAAGCTGGCGCGTAGCCTTGCGTGCTTTCTCCGCCTTTTCGGCAGGGCGCTCAGCCGTTGTTCCATCGGCAGCTGCTGATTCCTCTACAGCTGGTTCAGGCGCTTCAGTCACTGCTTCGGCGGTTGGTGCAGCTGTTGTACTGGCCCCATCTTGTAAAGAGGGGCTGGCCGGCGCTGCTTTACTGCTGTTCACTTCAACAGCAGGCGCTTCAACAGCAGGCGCTTCAACAGCAGGTGATTCAACAGCAGCCTCAGCAGAAGGAGCGTCTGCAGAGGGAGCTTCAGCCGCTGCGGCTTGCAGTTTCAGCTGTTCCGCTTCGGCTTGAGGATTAACGGCCTGTTTACGCGTGCGGTTGCGCGGATTGTTACGCGTGCGTTTCGGCTTGCCGTCATCCTGTTTGTCGTCCGTTTGTGATGCAGACTCACGGGTAGCTTCGTTTTTCGGCTTGGCATCACGTGGTTTGTCGCGACGATTTTCTGGTTGAGCAGTAGGTTTAGCCGCCTCATCTTTAGGTGACTCTTTAGCCGCTAGGTTTGTCTGCTGCTCTTTTTGACGACTGCTCTTTTGATCATTGTCCTGGAGCTTGGCATCGTCTTGCTGAGGGTGGCGTCGACGGTTGCGAGTACGACTAGGACCGCTACGTTTATCGTTAGCGTCGTCGTTATTATCAGCGTTGCGCGGTTGGCTAGGCTGCGGGTTACTCGGCTGTTGATTGCTCGATTGTTGCTGACTGCGTTGCTCGTTTCTGCTGGCACTTTCGCCACGTTCACGGGCAGGCTTTGGCTTGCTTTCGCTGCGCTGTGAGCGATTTTTGCTCGTTCTTTCAGGCTGCTTGCGGGCAACAGGAGCCTCCGGTTCAGGCTGGCTCGTGCTGGTATCTTCACCGCCTAGCAGTTTGGCGAAGCCTCTGATAAAGCGGCCAATCACACTGGGTTGCTCTTCAGTGGAGGGGGGAGTCGCTGTAACGGCTTTATCTGCTTTGGCAGCTCTCTCTGCCTTCTCTTCAGTCTGAAGAGAGGCGGGCGCTGGTGCGTTATGTACAACGCTTTTAACCGCTGCTTCAGCGCGCATGGCGGGCGGAGTGAAGCTAGGATCGGGTTCTTTACCTACTTCAGTATCAGTCGAAAGCTCGAAGCTGGATAGCGTCAGGCTTTCATCATCGTCTAGGTGGTCATCACGTAGTCGCTGAACGTCGTAATGCGGCGTATCCATTTCGGGATTCGGCAGTAGAACTACGCGTACGCCTTGACGTGATTCGATGTCTGCTAGAACGCTGCGCTTTTCATTCAGTAGGTAGGTCGCGACAGGTACTGGAAGAATGGCGCGGATTTGTGCGCTGCGCTCTTTCATAGCTTCTTCTTCAATCAGGCGCATGATAGAAAGCGAAAGCGAGCGAACATCGCGAATAGTGCCTTGGCCGTTACAGCGCGGACAAACAACGCCGCTGGTTTCGCCTAGCGAGGGGCGCAGCCGCTGACGTGACATTTCCATTAAGCCAAAGCGAGAAATCCGACCAATCTGAACGCGAGCACGATCCAGCTTCAGGGCATCGCGCATGCGATTTTCAACCTCGCGCTGATTGCGCGCAGGGCCCATATCGATAAAGTCGATAACGACGAGGCCACCGATATCACGCAGGCGCAACTGTCGAGCAATCTCATCGGCTGCTTCAGAGTTGGTTTGCAGCGCGGTTTCTTCAATATCGCTGCCACGTGTAGCCCGGGCAGAGTTGATATCAATAGAGACCAGCGCTTCGGTGTGATCGATAACAATGGAGCCCCCAGAAGGAAGTTTTACTTCGCGCTGGTAAGCAGTTTCGATTTGCGACTCAATTTGGAAACGCGAGAAAAGCGGAACTTCATCGGCGTAGAGTTTAATTTTCTGCTGGTAAGAGGGCATTACCTGACGAATAAAGCCCAGTGCTTCTGCATGAATCTCGGGGCTGTCAATTAACACCTCGCCAATGTCTTGGCGTAGATAATCGCGCATGGCGCGGATAATGACATTAGACTCGCGGTAAATCAGGAATGGGGCTGAGCGCTTGCCAGCTTCAGTGGTAATGGACTCCCACACTTGGACGAGGTAATCCAAGTCCCACTGCAGCTCTTCTGGGCTACGGCCGATACCGGCGGTGCGAACGATCAGGCCCATTTTGTCTGGCACTGTCAGTTGGCCCATGGCATCTTTCAACTGGCTGCGGTCATCACCTTCAATGCGGCGTGAAATGCCGCCTGCACGGGGATTGTTCGGCATCAGAACGAGAAAACGGCCCGCTAAGCTGATAAAGGTAGTCAGTGCTGCCCCTTTATTGCCACGCTCTTCTTTATCAACTTGGACGATGACTTCCTGGCCCTCTTTCAGCACCTCTTTGATGCTGGGGCGACCAGACACATCTTTGATAAAATATTCGCGGGAAATTTCTTTTAGTGGCAGGAAACCGTGGCGTTCGGCGCCAAAATCAACAAAAGCGGCTTCAAGGGAAGGTTCTACCCGGGTGATTTTACCCCGGTAAATATTGGCTTTCTTCTGTTCTCGAGCGCCAGATTCGATGTCTAAATCGTAAAGGCGTTGCCCGTCTACCAGCGCAACCCGCAGCTCTTCTGGCTGGGTTGCGTTAATCAGCATCCGTTTCATATTGTCTCACATAGCATTGCGAGCCGACGAGCCGTCTGGGCGTGGCGTAGACGAATCGCTGGGTGCTGCGTGCTTGTGCTCGGCGCATTGCTATGCTGACGCATTAAGCCGGGAAGGCAATCATGCCGACCCGGCCGTAAGGGCGTTGAGTACGTGGCGGAGGCAGAACATGTTTCGGTGGCTGTCACGTCCATCCGGCTCTGCTGACACCGCCAACACCTGGCATTCATCGATTCGTCAACGCCGGTCATCGGCACAGCGTTGAACTTGGCGCCCCAAGTCAAGCGTCACCTTGTGACGAACAGGATAGGCTGCTTGGGGCGTGACGTTTGTTAATTCAATTGCCTGCCATTGCGGGCGAAGCAAAAGTGTCTCTGCCGTCAAAAAGCATGCGACAGAGTAACTGTATATCCAGTACGTAAGGCGTGTGGGTAATGCGTACACTACGCCATTTTGCCTGTGCTCTGGCCTGCGTGTTTGTCGGGCAGGCGCTTGGCAAGCGTGGTAGTACTCCCGTTACGACGTGTCTGTTTACGGGTAAGCCACACTTGGCCGCTGAACGTTTTGGAATATAACAGTAAAGACAACTACCAGCAATTGACGCAATGCGCATTGGTCTACGCTAGAATGCCGTTTTTAGCCTGTCGCTATTAGATCACACCAGGAGTGAGCGTTAATGTCCGAAGGGCGGGAAGTACAGTGGGTGGATATCGCCCCGGAACAAGCAGGTCAGCGAATCGATAATTTTCTGATGACGCGTTTAAAAGGTGCTCCTCGTGCATTGATTTATCGCATTGTGCGGAAAGGCGAAGTAAGGGTTAATAAAAAACGCGTCAAAGTAGATTATCGACTTCAAGCGGGTGATCTGGTGCGTGTGCCGCCGCTGCGATTAGCACCGAGAGAAGCGGTTAAAGAGGTGAGTGACAACTTACGTGATTTGTTAATTGGTAGCGTCATTATGGAAGGACCCGATTGGATGGTGATTAACAAACCATCCGGATTGGCAGTCCATGGCGGAAGTGGCGTCAAAATTGGCCTCATTGAAGCGCTTCGGCAAGTGCGCGATGACCTTACTTTTTTAGAGCTTGTCCACCGATTGGATCGTGATACATCGGGCTGCTTACTGTTGGCAAAATCTCGTGATGCGCTCGTCACACTTAACGAATCGCTGAAAAAGCATGCAATGGACAAGCGCTACTTGGCGTTAGTGGCTGGGCGCTGGCCTGCTCGGAAGAGCTATGTGAGTGCCCGCTTAGACCGCTTTGATGCGGGTAACGGTGAAAGGCGAGTGCGGGTAGATCCAAATGGCAAGGTTTCACGGACTCACTTTTCGATAGTGGAAACCTTTGAAAAGGTCACGCTGATAGAGGCGGAGCCTGTGACTGGCCGCACTCATCAGATTCGTGTCCATGCGGCTCATGCTGGGCACGCCTTATTGGGCGACGATAAATACGGTACCCGCGAAAGTAATCATATGGCGCAGCGCCTTGGCTTGGGGCGTCTATTTCTTCATGCCCGTGCATTAACGTTTCCTGAACCTGGCAATGGTCGACCCGTTACGGTGAAAGCGCCGCTGCCTGAGGCATTAGAAGAAACGTTAAAACGCGCTCGTAAATAAGGAAGCGACATGCGCTATGAGCTAATTATCTTTGATTGGGATGGCACATTGATGAACTCCGTGCCGAAAATTGTCGCCTGCATGCAGGCAGCTGCTTCTGATGCCGAGTGGAATGAGTTAGACGTCAGTGCTATCGAGAATATTATTGGCTTGGGCCTGCCTGAGGCGATAGCGACGTTATGTCCTGGTATTGAAGCGGTTCAGGCCGAGCGCTTGCGTCAACGCTATGCCTACCATTTCGTTCATGGTGATTCGACGCCCATGCCTTTTTTTGAAGGCGTTAAAGAGCAAGTTGCTCGTCTGCGTGAGCGTCCTTATCAGCGTTTGGCGGTGGCGACGGGGAAGAGTCGTCGTGGTCTAGATCGGGTTTTTGCCGAAACAGAGTCAGGTGGTTGGTTTAATGCCAGTCGAACAGCAGATGAAACACGTTCTAAGCCTCATCCGCAGATGCTGCTTGAACTGCTCGAAGAGCTAAAAGTGCCCGTTGAGCGTGCTGTGATGGTGGGGGATACCGAGTATGACCTTGAGATGGCAAGGTCTATTAATATGGATCGTGTAGGCGTTACTTACGGTGTGCATGCCCCCGCTCGGTTAGCGGCTAGCCAGCCTGTGTGGCTGGCGGATGATGTAGATAGCCTGTTCGACTGGCTTCACGGTTAGTGGCGTTAACAGCCACTGAGAGTAGTGGTTGTACGATCAAGCGAACACTAGGAATCGTATATGAGTGATGAGCAGCAGCGCGATGAAAGTGGTAATGGTGGTGGCTCTCAGGCGGGTGATGGTTTTTCTGGCCAGGAGAGTGGTGACCGTTGGACTGATGGGCCAGAGGTTGTCCAGCAGGCCAAAAAGCAACCGCTACCGGGAGCGGAGAGTGATGATGCCGAAATACTGCGCGAGCGCCAGCGGTTAGCGCAGTTGGAAATGATGGACCGCTGGGTTGGCGGTGTTTTAACGGAACAGCGCAGAACTCGGCGCTGGAAACTGTTCTTTCGTTTGATGTTGCTGGCGATTGTATTGGTATCGTTAACAACAGTGCTATACCGCGTGTTTCTCGCTGAGCCAACGGCCTCATTGCCCACCGAGAGCCACGTAGCACTGGTGGAAGTGCATGGTGTGATTGCCAGTGATGCACCAGCAAATGCTGAACGCATCATTAAAGGTTTGAATCGTGCATGGTCATCGGGGGGGGCTGCTGCTGTTGTGCTGCACATTGATAGTCCTGGTGGAAGCCCTGTGCAATCGCAGCGTATTTACGACGAAATTATGCGGCTGCGTGATCAGGGCGACAAGCCTATTATTGCCGTGATAGAGGATATTGGTGCGAGCGGCGCTTACTACGTTGCTTCTGCTGCCGATAGCATCGTGGCGTCCCGTGCAAGCTTAGTTGGCTCTATTGGTGTTATCTATGCTGGCTTTGGCTTTCAGGAAGCGATCAACCAGATTGGCGTAGAGCGTCGCGTAATGACTGCCGGTGAAAACAAAGCCTTTTTGGATCCTTTTCAGCCGCTTGATGAAGAGGCTGCTGATTTCTGGCAGGGTGTTCTGACTCAAACCCATGAGCAGTTTATAGACGATGTGAAGGCAGGGCGTGGTGATCGTTTGAGCAATAGCCCTGAGATTTTCTCAGGGCTTATCTGGAGCGGTGAGCAAGCGTTAGAGCTAGGTTTGATAGATGAGCTGGGCAGTCTTGAACAAGTCGCTCGTGAGCAGGTAGGCGATGCTGAATGGGAAAACTATACGCCTAGCTTAGACCCCTTCGAGCGTTTGACACGCCGCTTTACTCAAACAGCTGCTGAAGTGCTAGGGCGTCAGCATGCGCATGCTCCTTTGCGCTTTCAGGCTCAGTAACGACTAAGCGTCGCCGAGTGGGTTCATGCCTGCTTGGCGAAGCATGTCGCATAGTGCGATGAGTGGAAGCCCTATGAGTGCGTTTGGGTCTCGGCCTTCGAGTTTTTCAAACAAGCTAATCCCCAGTCCTTCCATGCGGAAGCTGCCAGCGCTGTCTAAAGGTTGCTCAAGGGCAACATACCGTGCAATTTCTTGCTGGCTCAGTGAGCGAAAGAACACCTCAAACGGCTCGATATGGACGTGATGCCGTTGGTGGCGGGTATCAACTAATGCTAAGCCCGTCAAGAAAGTCACTTTTTGGCCAGAAAAGCGTGCCAGATTCTCCCGAGCGCGCTCTTCTGTATGAGGTTTGCCTAGAATGTCGCCCTCAAACAGAGCTATTTGATCAGAGCCAATGATGCAATGGTTGGGGAAGCGCTCAGCAACGGCGTTGGCTTTGCTGAGCGCCAAACGGTGCACTAAGGCATTGGGCGTTTCATTAGGGTAGGGCGTTTCGTCGATGTCTGGAGAGCAGCATTGATAGGGCAGTAATAGCTTGTCCAGTAGCGCTTGGCGGAAGCGAGAGCTTGATGCCAGGACAAGTGGCGCGTTATTGGTTTGAGGCACAGTGTTCTCCTTAATAGGTCTGGTTGAGCATTAATCGGCGTTCAAGCGAGTGTAACGAAACCTTGTTAGCCTGCCTATTTACGTGGTTTTGGGAGATAATCTCGTAAGAATTGCACCGACAGCTTTGACAGCAGGGGGGCGAGTGCCTATCATTGCGCGCCTATGTTGACCTCACAAATCCCCAGCCGGGTTGAGCCTTATAAGCTTGCAGCCCGCCGCGAACGACTAGAAGGCATTGTGGCGCTGAACAAGCTGCCACGCCTAGCTGAAGAAGCAGGTGACCAAACCGGCGACTGTCATGTCGTACTCGAGTTTGGCGTTGATGCCCAAGGCCGTCGCGAAATTCGTGGCCATTTGCAAGCGACCCTGGCGTTGCCTTGTCGCCGTTGTCTAGTGCCGCTAAGCCAAGACGTTTCCAGTGATTTCTTATTAGGAATGATTGCAGACGAAGCTTTGGCTGCCGAGCTACCTGCTAGTCATGAGCCGGTGCTGGTGGAAAATGAACAGCTGGACTTGCTGACGGTAATAGAGGATGAACTTATCCTTAGCTTGCCGCAGGTGGTCTATCACGATGAGACCGAATGCCATGTCTCGGCGGAGCAGCTGGTCAGCAAGACCGAAGGCACGGCGGAAGACTCCGCTCCGGCCAAGAACCCTTTCGCAGTGCTTAATGCTTTGAAAAGCAGTGGCGCTTTGAAAGGCAAAAAGTAAGCATCACTTACCTTAATTACCTTGGAGTAAACACCCATGGCAGTTCAACAGAACCGTAAAACTCGTTCCAAGCGCGGTATGCGTCGTAGCCACGATGCGCTGAGCGCACCGACTCTGTCTCAGGACAAAGAAACCGGTACTACTCATCTGCGTCACCACGTTTCTCCCGACGGTTTCTATCGCGGTCGTAAAGTGGTCGAAGTTTAAGCCTTAGCGCTTTTATGAGCGGCAAAACAGGGTGGGTGCTGTGTGCGCCTAGCGATTGATGTAATGGGGGGTGACCAAGGCCCCCGTGCCATTATCGAAGGCTCCGCAAGGGCGGTTGTTGAACGCCCCGACCTAGCATTAACTCTGTTTGGTCCGCGTCAGCAGATTGATGCTGAACTTTCGCGTTTGCCGCAGCCTTTGGCTGCGGCAACGTCACGTTTGGTGGCAGCCGATGCTCCAGAAAGCGTTTCTCAAGCGGCAACTGCTGCCTGGGCAATGCGCCGCGGAGGCGCTACCAGCATGGCGTGTATGCTGCGTAGCCTGTCTTCAGGTGAAGCGGTTGCAGGCGTGAGTGCGGGAAATACCGGAGCTTTGGTCGCTTTAGCGAGGCGCGAACTTGGTATGTTGCCTGGTATCTCCAGGCCGGCAATCAGTACTGCAATCCCCGCGCGTGGAGGGCGACGCTGTTATTTGCTTGATTTAGGGGCAAATGTAGATTCGCCTGCATCCAGGCTGTTTGATTTTGCCATGATGGGTGCCGCCATGGCTCAGTGTATGGATCGCATTAGGCGGCCTCGTGTTGCCTTGTTGAATGTGGGGTCTGAAGCCACGAAAGGAAGTGCGAGTGTGCGCGAAGCGGATCGTTTGCTGCGTGAAAGTGCCAGCGATTTAAGCTTTGATTACCTTGGTTATGCCGAGGGTGGGGATATTTTTCAGGGTGATCTTGACGTCGTGGTTTGCGATGGCTTTGTTGGTAATGTCACGTTGAAAGCCAGTGAAGGCTTGACTCGTATGTTGGTGGAACGTGTACAAATGGCGTTTGAATCACGCCTGAGTGGGCGTTTGGCAAGTATACTGGCCAGGCCTGTACTGAAGAGGCTTAAGCGGGAGCTAGACCCTGTACGTTATAATGGGGCCAGCCTCTTGGGGTTGCAGGGTATTGTGGTGAAAAGCCACGGCAGCACCCAAGCGGATGGTTTTTATTATGCAATTCAGCGTGCATTGCAAGAAGTGGAGCATGATTTGCCTGTACGAATTGCAGCGCGCTGGTCGTGTTCTTGAGCGCTATCAGCGCAGTAGATAATAAGACGTTATATATTTTTGCGGGCTATTGGTGGTAGCAGTATGTGCCAAAAGCTGTTTTAGCAACGGCGCCAATAGCACGCTTATCGCTCAACTGAGCAAATGCCTACAAGAGCAAAGGTGAACGACATGTCTCAACCCCTTGCCCTCATTTTTCCCGGGCAAGGCTCTCAGCAACTTGGAATGTTGCGAGAGCTAGCCGAGCGCTACAGTGTGGTGGGAACTACATTTGAGGAAGCGTCAGACGCTCTGGGCTACGATTTGTGGAAAGTCGTCCAGGAAGGTCCAGAAGAAGCGTTGAATGCGACGGCATGCACTCAGCCGGCACTACTTGCCTCCAGCGTAGCTATCTGGCGTATCTGGCAAGAGTTGGAAGGGCCTCGCCCAAGTGTCATGGCCGGCCATAGTCTTGGTGAATATAGTGCTATGGTTTGCGCTGGAGTGATGGGGTTCGCTGAAGGCGTGCGCCTTGTTCGCCTGCGTGGTGAAGCCATGCAGGAAGCTGTCCCTGCAGGAGAAGGTGGCATGGCGGCGATCCTGGGGCTTGACGATAGCGCAGTTGAAGCGGCCTGTGCCCAAGCGGCTGAAGGAGAAGTGGTATCTGCCGTTAATTACAACTCGCCTGGGCAGGTTGTTATCGCAGGTGGCAAAAATGCCGTGGAGCGTGCTATCGCAGCCTGCCAGGAAGCGGGAGCCAAGCGAGCGCTTTCACTGCCGGTGTCAGTACCTTCCCATTGTGCGTTAATGCGGCCAGCTGCTGAGCGACTTTCCGAGGCTATGCAAAAAATTGAGCTGCGTGCCCCTCGTTATGCGGTTATCCAAAACGTCGATGCGCAAGCCCATGCTGATATTGAGACATTGCGTACGCGCTTAATCGAGCAGTTGTATCAGCCCGTTCGTTGGTCATCTTGCGTTGAAGCGATGGTCGAGCAAGGTGCTAATGTGTTCATTGAATGTGGGCCTGGTAAAGTGCTTACCGGATTGAATAAGCGCATTGTGCGTAGTGCCAAAGGGTTGGCGGTAAATGATCCTGATAGCCTGGATTCAGCCCTTGAGTTAGCACGTGAGGCGTCGGCGGGTGGTGCGTGAAAAATGGTGCGTGATAAGTCACTATTTTCCGCTACCCTTGCTTAGTTAGGTTGAAGGAAGAACGTTATGACTCAAGAACGAAGAGTTGCACTAGTTACTGGTGCTAGCCGAGGTATTGGGCGAGCCATTGCCCATGAGCTTGGGCGTCAAGGACGTATTGTGGTGGGAACTGCCACTAGCGAATCGGGTGCTGAAAAAATTGATGCGGATCTAAAAGAGCATGGCATTGAAGGTGCAGGTATGTGCCTTAATGTTACTGATCAGCAGAGTATTGATCAGGTGCTCAAAACAATTGGCGAACGTTTTGGTGCGCCCACGATTTTGGTCAATAATGCCGGTATTACCCGTGACAATTTGTTAATGCGCATGAAAGAGGATGAGTGGGACTCCGTGATGGATACCAATCTCAAATCTGTTTATCGCGTTAGTAAGGCATGTCTGCGTGGTATGACAAAGGCGCGCTTTGGGCGTATCGTGTCGATAAGTTCTGTAGTGGCAACGATGGGTAACCTAGGCCAAACTAACTACGCCGCCGCCAAAGCAGGAATGGAAGGTTTTAGTCGTGCTTTAGCGCGTGAAGTCGCTTCCCGTGCTATTACGGTTAATGCGGTTGCGCCTGGGTTTATTGCAACGGATATGACAGAAGCGTTGCCTGAAGCGCAGCATGAAATGCTGCTTAAGCAAATTCCTCTTTCGCGTTTAGGCGGGCCTGAGGAAATTGCCGCTGCCGTTGGGTTTTTGACAAGTGATGCTGCAGGTTATATCACTGGCGAAACGCTACACGTTAACGGCGGCATGAATATGCGTTGATGGCCTTAGGTTTGGCGGTTGCGTCAGCTTAAGGGCGTCTATAAACTACCCCGCAGCTTTTGGCTTGCGGTTTCCAAATGGCTGGTTATCAAAAACGGCTAATGTGAACGACTGGAGTACGTTGATGAGTACTATTGAAGAGCGCGTTAAGAAAGTTGTGGCAGAGCGCCTGAACGTTAAAGAAGAAGATATCCAGAATAGCTCTTCTTTTACTGAAGACCTGGGTGCTGATTCTCTTGACACCGTTGAACTGGTGATGGCGCTTGAAGAGGAATTTGATACTGAAATTCCTGACGAAGAAGCTGAAAAAATCACCACGGTTCAAGAAGCTATCGACTACGTAAACGCCCATCAGTAAGGGTTGAGTCGAAGCAGTGAACCAGGGTGGGGTGCTTACCCACCCGTATGAAAAGCCGTCCTGAGTAGGGGCGGCTTTTTTGCTTTGTTGTCACAATGAATATAACGTTCAATCTCCGTTATACTAGTCACCGAATTTCTGCAGCAAATGACCCAGATGGGTCGTGTCACCATGGATGCCTGGAGGAAAGCTAATGGCGCGAAGAAGGGTAGTGGTAACTGGGTTAGGCCTGGTGACCCCAGTGGGTAACAGTGTTAATGAGTCGTGGGCAAATATTGTCGCCGGCAAAAGTGGCATAGCGCCGATTGAGCACTTTGATACAAGTGGCTTCAACACGCGTTTTGGAGGATCGGTTAAAAATTTCGATATTAGCCCCTATCTGAACCCTAAAGACGCACGCAAGATGGATTTGTTTATCCAGTACGGCATGGCGGCAGGAGCCCAGGCCGTTCAGGACTCGGGGCTTGAATGTACCGAAGAGAATGCTGAGCGCATTGGGGTGGCTATTGGTTCAGGCATTGGTGGTTTGCCGATGATTGAACATAACCATAATGCGCTGAATAAGGGTGGCGCACGCCGCGTCTCGCCGTTTTTTGTGCCAGGTTCAATCATTAATATGATTTCTGGCAACATGGCGATTCAGCACGGCTTCAAAGGCCCGAATATCGCGATTACCACAGCGTGTACAACGGGTACCCATAATATTGGCTACAGTGCTCGCACGATTGCATACGGCGATGCCGATGTAATGATCTGTGGCGGTGCGGAAATGGCCACTACCCCATTAGGGTTGGGCGGGTTTTCGGCCGCGCGAGCGCTCTCTACTCGCAATGAAGACCCTCAGGCGGCGAGTCGCCCGTGGGATACTGATCGTGACGGCTTTGTGCTGTCAGACGGTGCGGGTGTGCTTGTTTTGGAAGAGTACGAGCACGCTAAAGCGCGTGGTGCCAACATCTACGCAGAGCTTGCAGGCTTTGGTATGAGTGATGATGCCTATCATATGACGGCGCCGCCGGAAGATGGGCGTGGTGCTGCACTTTCCATGAGCAATGCCATTAAAGATGCGCGTATTGATCCAGCGGATGTGCATTATATTAACGCGCATGGCACGTCTACCGCAGCGGGTGACTTAGCAGAAAGTCGGGCGATTGAAAAAGTGCTTGGTAGCGCAGCTCAGCAGGTTGCCGTGAGCTCTACCAAATCAATGATTGGCCACCTGTTAGGTGCTGCAGGAGCGGTTGAAGCGGTGTTTAGTATTCTGGCTATTCGAGACCAGATTGCGCCGCCGACCATTAACCTGGATAACCCACAGGAAGGCTGTAATCTTGATTACGTACCGCACACCGCGCGGAAGATGCCCATTGAAATAGCGCTCTCAAACTCGTTTGGGTTTGGTGGTACCAACGGTTCACTGCTGTTTAAAAAGGTATAACACGCAATGCCAATGCCCCAGGTGCCGTTTGACGACCGAGGGCTTGCGTATGGTGACGGAGTATTTGAAACAGTGCTGCTGCGCGCTGGTGTCCCTGTGTTATGGGATTATCATTACGCACGCTTACTGCTGGGCTGTCAGCGTTTGAATATTCCGTTGCCCTCCATGGAGCAGCTGGTCGCCACCTGGCAATCTCCGTCTCGCGCCGAGCTTGAAATACTCAAACTAATCCTAACCCGAGGAAGCGGTGGGAGAGGGTATGCAACGCCGGATAGCTCTCAACCTCGCTTGCTTAGCCGTAGAACGCCTTTTGTGGTAAATGCTGACCGTTGGCATGAGGGAGTTAACGTACGGATTTGTCAGTTGCGTTTGGGGCATCAGCCGCTTTTAGCAGGCATTAAACACCTTAATCGATTGGAAAATGTACTCGCGCGCCAGGAGTGGAGTGATCCCGACATCGCCGAGGGGTTGCTTGGAGATGCTGATGGCTGGCTGGTGGAAGCCACCAGTATGAATGTCTTTTGGCAGCAAGCAGGAGTGCTCTTCACACCGCCATTATCGCAGTGCGGCGTGGCGGGTACGCTGCGAGCGGCATTATTGGATCATGGCGTGGTACAGGAAGCCCCTATTGCGCTGAACGCTATCCATGAAGTTGAGCGTCTTTGGGTAGCTAACTCGGTACAAGGTGTGTGGCCAGTGAATAAGCTGTTAAGTGAAACAGGTGAAGTTCTGCAGTCCTGGTCGCTGACAGGCCAAGATAGGCTGCAAGCAATAGGCCATGACTTACTTGGCTATTCGCCGACATCCCGTTAGGCAGAATTTTATCAACATTATTGAGGTGTCATGGTGAAACGGTTTTTAGCTGCCGTAGGTGTCGTGGTCGTGGTTGGATTCGCAGCCGTTGTGGGCGGCTATGCTTACTGGCAGCAGCGCTTATCGGCACCTGTCACACTTGAGGAGCCCGCGCTTTACCAGGTTCCTGCGGGTGCTGGGTTCAATCAGGTCGTTCGAGAGCTGGAAAGCCAGGGTTTTATTGAAGATGCTTGGGCATTTCAATTATTGGCGCGTGTTGAACCTGAGCGTGTACCACGCTTACGGGTGGGGGAGTATCAGCTAACCCCAGGCATGAGCGGTCTTGAACTGATTGCTCTATTGGGGAGCAATAACGTTGTCACTTATCCGTTAACGATTCCCGAAGGCTGGACGTTCCGCCAGATGCGCGAGCTGTTGGACAGTGCGCCAAAACTTGAGAATCGGACGGCAGAGTTAAGTGACGACGAAATTATGTCGTTGCTGGATCGAGAGGGGACTTTTCCTGAAGGCTGGTTTTTCCCTGATACCTACCGCTACCACCTGGGTATGAGTGACGTTGATATTCTACGTCAGGCGCTTTCCCGCATGGAGCAGATTCTAGCAGAAGTCTGGGACGGGCGTGATGATGACCTGACCATCGACACACCTTACGAAGCGCTCATTATGGCATCGCTCATTGAGCGTGAAACAGGTGCGCCGGAAGAGCGTCGGGAGATTGCAGGCGTCTTTAAACGTCGTATGGAGAAGGGGATGCGCTTGCAGACAGATCCCACCGTCATTTATGGCATGGGCGAGCGCTATGAAGGCAGAATTACGCGTGCGGATTTACGTGAGGCGACTCCCTATAACACTTATGTGATTGACGGTATGCCACCAACGCCGATTGCCTTACCCGGGCGTGCCTCCCTTGAGGCGGCTGTGAGTCCGCTGCCCGGAGAAACGCTTTACTTCGTCTCGCGCGGTGATGGTACCCACCATTTTTCACGTACGTTACGTGAGCACAATAATGCGGTTAATCGCTATATTCGTAATCGCTAATTAGGTTGAGTCATTGTTTAACTGCGATGTGTTTTTTTCGAATTTACTGAGTAAGGGGCTTCAATGAGCAAGCGCGGACGCTTCATCACCCTTGAAGGTGGTGAGGGAGTCGGAAAATCTACTAACGTGGCGTTTGTAGAGACATGGCTACAAGAGCGCGGGATAGAGGTTGTGCGAACCCGTGAGCCCGGGGGGACGCCACGCGCTGAAGCGATTCGAGGATTGCTGCTTGATCCCTCTTTCGATGAGCCCTTGCACAGCGATGCCGAATTGCTATTAATGTTTGCCGCGCGAGCCCAGCATCTAGCGCAAAAAATAGTGCCCGCCCTTGAACGCGGTGCTTGGGTGATCTGTGATCGTTTTACCGACGCTACCTTTGCTTACCAAGGTGGTGGCCGCGGTATTGCGATAGATCGGATTGCGCAACTGGAACAGTTCGTGCAAAAAGGTCTCTCCCCAGATCTAACCCTGTTACTCGATATGTCACCTGAGGCTGCGAAAGAGCGTCTTGAAGGGCGTTTAAGAGACCAGCAAACGCAGCGTGATCGCTTTGAACAAGAGCAAGTAACCTTTTTCGAAGCAGTGCGGCGGGCTTACTTAGAGCGTGCCGCTGCCGCCCCCCAGCGTTTTGCCATTGTTGATGCGGGGCAAGCGCTTGATCAAGTCCAGGCGTCTCTAGCTCAAGCGCTAGAAGAGCGAGTGGCTATATGGCAATAGCGGGAGTGCTGCCTTGGCATCAGTCTACGTGGCAGCAGTTGATTCGTCTCACCAATGAAGGACGACTGCCGCATGCACTGTTAATCAGCGGTGCTCACGGAGTTGGCAAGCAGCAGTTGGCGGAAGCGTTGATTGCTCGAACGTTATGCGCCCAGCCTGGCGAGCTAGCCTGCGGCCACTGTCATAGCTGTGCCATGCTGGCTTCGGGCTACCACCCCGACTTGATGCGCATTTCTCCCGAAGAGGGTAAGCGTCAGATTCGCATTGACCCCATACGTGATGTAAACCGCTTTGTTTCGCAAACCGCGCAGCAGGGGGGGTATCGTGTGATCGTGATCTCTCCTGCGGAAGCAATGAATATTGCAGCGGCAAACGCACTGCTCAAAAGCCTTGAAGAGCCCGGCGATAAAACGCTATTTATTCTGCTGTCAGACGTGCCTTCGCGCACGCTACCCACGATTCGTTCCCGCTGTCAGCAGTGGCCATTAGCCAGTGTCCCCTTTGAGGATTGCCAAGGCTGGTTGACTGAAAAACTTGGCAGCGACGAAGCACATTTTTGGTGGCGAGTGTCGGGTGGTTTGCCGCTGCTGGCAGTGGAATTAGCAACGCCAGAGGAGCGCGCACTTCGCCATCAAATTCATGACAGTTTCGAGCAGTTAGTGCGTGGTGCTGAGCCTGTTTCAGAAGCTGCCAGGCTTGATCGTCAGGCCATTGATGCCATCTTGTGGTACGGTATTGCTTGGCTTGAAGACTTGATCCGGCTGGGCTTGTCTGGCGAAACTACGGTGCTGCATAACCCTGATTTAGAGCCGTTATACCGTCAAGCGATGAAAAATGGACGGGTGCAGGATTGGTTCCGATTACTGGATTATGCTCGAGAGCAGCGCCGTTTATTCGCAGTCGGCGCTAACCCGAACCCTCAGCTAGTGCTTGAAGCGTGGCTGGTACGCTGGTCGGCGCTGTTACGCTCCTAGGGCTGTTGCTAAATAGGGTTGTTGCCAAGGAGGCTGTTATGACGGTTCAAAAAGCACTTTCTTTGACAATGCCGGATATACCGACGTTACTTTCCGCGTATATGCCTTTTCTAGATAGAGGCGGTATTTTTGTCCCGACTAAAGCGCTTTATCGACTTGGGCAGCAGGTCTATCTATTGCTGACCCTGCCAGGAGAGAGTGAACGTCTTTCTATCTCCGGCCATGTTGTTTGGGTTTCTCCTGAGGGCGTGAGTGGACAGCGAATGCCAGGTATTGGGGTACATTTCAGCCAGCAGGACTACTCAGTACGTGATCGCATTGAAACGTTGTTGGCTGGCCAATTAGATAAAGCACCTCCGTCCTTTACGCTTTGATAGCCGCGAGTTAGCACCGCAATAACACTGAACAAAGCCTGCCCTTCACCTGTTTACGAGAATTTAAGAGAGCTGCATGTTTGTTGATTCCCACTGCCATTTAGACCGTTTATCTGAGCTAACCCACGACGGCGATATTGCCGCAACGCTGGCGGCTGCTCGTGCTGCTAATGTGAACCAGTTCTTGGCTGTTGCGGTGACGCTTGAGGAGATGCCGGGGTTGGCGGCAATCGCTCGTGAGCACCACGACGTGGTTATTTCGGCGGGACTGCATCCACTTCATCAGGCTCCGAAAGAGCCAAGCGTTAGCGATATTGTTGATGCTGCTGAACAGTACGGTGCCGTCGCCATCGGTGAAACAGGGTTGGATTATCACTATCAGGACAGCGTGCCTGTAGAGGTTCAGAGCGAGCGGTTTAAGCGCCATTTAATTGCGGCCAATGAGCTAGAGCTGCCGGTAATTATTCATACCCGTGAAGCGAAAGAAGACACGTTAGCGTTGCTACGTGAGCACACTAATCCGGAGGTAGGCGGCGTATTACACTGCTTTACTGAAGATTTAGACATGGCGCGTGAAGCTGTGCGGCTTGGGTTCTATATCTCGCTATCGGGTATTATTACCTTCCGTAATGCTGCGTCGCTTAGAGAGCTGGCCAGAAAACTGCCGCTTGATCGGCTGCTGATTGAAACCGATAGCCCTTATTTGGCGCCTGTTCCTTATCGTGGAAAACCCAACGAACCTGCTTGGGTGGTTGAGGTGGCAGAGTGTATCGCTAAAGAACGAGGGATCAGCGTTGATGAAGTGGCGATGCAAACCACCGCCAATTTTTATCATCTGTTCCGCGCTGCCGTACCCGATGCACCTGATAACGTAAAGGAAGCGTTGGCGCAGTCCGGTTTAGTGGTATAAGTGGCTGTAAGCACAGCCTGGGAGGTAAGCGATGAATATTGATCGGCTTATGCAGCAATTTAACGGTTCGGCGACGATTCCCCCCGTTGATCAGTGGCAGCCAGCACTTAGTGGCGATATTGATATCGTTATTCAGGCTGATGGCACGTGGCTGCATGAAGGAAAGCCGTTTGAGCGCCTTGCCATACCACGGTTGTTAGCGAGCCTATTACGACGCGATGCCGATGGCTATTGCCTGGTAACGCCTGTTGAACGTTGGCGTGTCACCGTGGTTGACTGCCCGTTCGTGGCGGTAGAAGCAGATTTTCACGATGATGCCTGGTGGCTGACGACCCAGTTCGATGACGTTGTTCGTGTGGATGCAGAGCACCCGCTTCGTCTCTCCAAAACGCCTGAGGGTGTCCTTGCTCCTGAGTGTGCCGTGCGCTTTGGGCTAGCGGCTCGCTTGCATCGCAATGTGTATTATCGATTGGTCGAGCAGGCCACGCTGAGCGAAGCAGACGACGGCGAATGCCAATGCCGACTCTACAGCGCAGGATCTTGGTATGTCTTAGGTCAGTTTAATGCCAATGATGCGATGCCAGGCGAGGTGACGTGAAGTTAACCGCTGAACAGCAAGCCGTTGTCCATCATCGCGAGGGGCATGCCCGCGTAGCGGCTGTCGCGGGGGCGGGTAAGACCACTACCATGGCGGCAAGGGTGCTCCACCTGTTGGCGTCTGGTGTGTCGCCGAAGCGTATGCTGGTGCTGATGTTTAACCGCTCAGCTCGAGACGATTTTCAACGTCGCCTGATTAACATGGCGCCTCAAGGGCAGCCATTGCCAGATGTGCGTACCTTTCACTCCCTTGGTTATCGGTTGACGCAGAGTCTGTGTCGCTGGGGAGCGCTTGCGCCGAGACGCCTGCTGTCTGCTGATTGGCAGCTAGAGCGCCTTTTGCGTCAGGCGAGCTTGAATGTGCTTCACGATGCCGTTGAGCGTCGCGATGCGGCTATCGAAGGCGACCGATTAGAAGCGCTTGCTCACTTCTGTGGGCTGGTAAAAGCAGAAATGCTATCCGCTGATGTACTTTACAAGCGTCTTAATTACGAGCCGGATACTGACTACTTTCCCAGAGCATTTGATGAAGCTGAACGGTTGTTGCACGTTGAAGGCGTCATGACCTACGCTGACTTGCTCTACCGGCCCCTGCAAGTGTTAGAAGCTGAACAGACCTTGCGCAGTCGTGTGGAAGGTTTTCTTGATCATGTGATCATTGATGAATACCAGGATATTAATACTGCCCAGCAGCGGTTGCTGGCGGTGTTGGCGGGCTCCAGCGCCAATGTGATGGCGGTAGGTGATGCGAATCAGTGCATCTACGAATGGCGGGGCGCACGCCCTGACACCATGCTGGAAAACTTTACCGCCACGTTTGGCAGCGCCACAGACTACCCGCTCTCTATCACGTTTCGTCATGGCCACGCGCTGGCGCTAACCGCAAACCATGCCATCATGGCTAATCAGCGCCGACCAGACCAGCTCTGTTTAGCGGATGCTAATAATCCTGAGACCCATATATCTGTTGGTCAGGGCAGCCGACTGCTGCTTGATGCCTTAGTCGATTGGCAAGCGCAGGGGCGCGCGTTGAGCGATGTTAGTCTGCTGGTGCGTAGTTGGGCGCTTTCGGTGCCATTTCAGTTGGCGTTACTGCAGGCGGGTATTCCATTTCGTCTTCAACGAGAAGACCGTTTCGTTTTCCGACTCCCTCTCGTGCAGGCATTGGCTGGCTATTTGAAACTGTCTCGCCAGCCAGAGCTGCTGCACGACCCAGAGCAACTCTTGCTTTTGCTCTCTCAGCCAACGCCTTTTGTTGCCCGTGAGCGGCTTCAGCAGCTCGCTTATCAGCTGGCCAGCACCCAGCGCTGGCCTGAACGCCACGAGCCGGTACTAACCTCTCTAAAGCCGCTGCAGCGCCGCACGCTCAAAAAACGCTGGGCGCTGCTATGTGAGCTGCCCAAATTAAGTGGTTGGCCGCCTGCAAAGCTGCTGAGTCATGTGGTGGAAACGATCGAAGCGGAAAAAACCTTAAAGCGAGCAGCGGCAAGACGCGATAAGGGCGAAGAGGACGTTCGTCTATTGGATGTGCTTATCGAGCAAGCCGATAGCGTGAAAGATCCAGATGCGTTTATCGAACTGCTCGAACGTCCAGTAGAGAACCAAGCTGGCGGTGTTCTGATTAGCACGGTTCACGGAGCGAAAGGTCTGGAGTGGCCGTTGGTCGCCGTTGTTGGAGTGAACGAAGAGGACTTTCCGCACTACAGTCGAGACAATCCGCTCAATGATGAGAGGTTAGAAGAAGAGCGACGACTGTTTTACGTAGCGATTACGCGGGCTCAAGAGCAGCTGCTGGTGTTGCATGATGGTGGTGTTCATCGGCCTAGTCGCTTTATTGCGGAAAGCGCTTGGCAGGATAGTTTGCGGGTGGCGTCATGTCTGTCGCGCCAAGATACACCCGTAACGGCTGTGCAGGTAACATCGCCGAGCTTGGTGAAGCGCTATCTTGAGCGGTTAGGACGAACAGATATTGAGCTGGCGGCGCCGCAGGCCAATGAGGTGGCGACAAGTTACCAGGCTGATGCACACTTTTACCCAGGACAACGCTTGATGCATGCCGTGTTTGGAGAAGGTGAGGTGGCCTCGGTAGAAGGTAACCCCTCCGATCCTGTTATCGATGTGCGCTTCGCACAGGCGGGTCGGCGTCGTCTCATTGCTCGACGTGCGCCGATTGAGTGCTTAGAGCCACCGGCGCAGCCAGCGTAACTGGCCGCGCCGTATGGCACTCTAGTGATGCGGATTACATAGTCGGATGGTTACATATTGGGATAGTTAGGCCCGCCGCCGCCTTCTGGTGCTACCCAGGTAATATTTTGGGCAGGGTCTTTAATATCGCAGGTTTTGCAGTGCACGCAGTTCTGGAAGTTGATCTGGAAGCGTGGCTTGCCTTGATCATCTTCTACCACTTCATAAACCCCCGCAGGGCAGTAGCGTTGGGCCGGTTCTGCATAGGTTGGCAGGTTGTCGCGAATCGGCAGCTCTGGATCTGCTAGGCGCAGATGGCAGGGCTGGTCTTCTTCGTGGTTGGTGTTGGACAAAAAGACGGAAGTCGATTTATCAAACGACAATTTGCCATCGGGCTTCGGATAAGTGATTTTTTCAAACTCGGCTGCAGGTTTTAGCGCGCCGTGGTCGGTGGTGGTGTCGTGAACGTTGGGTAGCTTATTGCCCAGTAGTTGATTGGCGAAGTTGTAAGCACCGCCGCCTACCGTGCCATATTTATGGATAGCAGGGCCAAAGCTTGCGCTCTCTTTTAGCTCTTCATAGGCCCAGCTGGCTTGCCATTTCTCAGTGAAGCTACTTAGCTCCTGAGCACCTTCATCACCCCCCTTAATGGCTTCAAAGACGCTTTCTGCAGCGACCATGCCGGATTTCATCGCTGTGTGCAGGCCTTTGATTTTGGCAAAGTTCAGCGTGCCCGCATCGCAGCCAATCAATAGACCACCCGGGAACGTCATTTTCGGTAGGCAGTTAAAGCCGCCTTTGGTAATGGCGCGCGCACCATAAGCAACCCGTTTGCCGCCTTCTAAATATTGGCTAAGCACCGGGTGATGCTTCATGCGCTGGAATTCATCAAAAGGTGACAGCCAGGGGTTTTTATAACCAAGATCCATAATGAGGCCAACGACGACCTGCTGATTTTCTGCGTGGTAAAGGAACCAGCCGCCGTGAGTGTCTTTTTCAAGCGGCCAGCCCGAGCCGTGAAGCACAAGTCCGGGTTCATGTTTGTCGGCGGGAACATCCCACAGTTCTTTCAAGCCAATCCCATAGTGCTGCGGGTCACGACCAGCATCTAGTGAGAACTCTTTGATTAACCGTTTACCCAAGTGGCCGCGGGCACCTTCGGCAAATAGCGTGTATTTCGCGCGCAGTTCCATGCCTGGCATATGGCCATCTTTGGGAGTGCCATCTGCGCTAACACCCATGTCGCCAATGAGGATGCCGCGTACTGCACCATCTTCGATAATTACGTCCTGAGCAGCAAAGCCAGGGAAAATTTCCACCCCAAGAGTCTCGGCTTGCTCGGCCAGCCAGCGGCATAGGTTGCCTGCGCTAATCACATAGCGGGTAAGATCGCCGCCAGTGTTATGCATGCTTTTTGGCACTAGCGCATTAGGAATTTTTTGCGCTTTTTGAGCATCTTTTAATAGATAAACATCGTCACGAACGGCAGGTGTGTTAAGCGGTGCGCCGCGCTCTTCCCAATCAGGAAATAGTTCTGCCAGTGCGCGGGGCTCAAAGACAGCACCAGAAAGAATATGGGCGCCGACTTCGGAGCCTTTTTCTACTACACAAACCGTCAATTCTTGTTCTGCTTGATTTGCCTGTTGCATTAGGCGGCAAGCGGAAGCTAGGCCAGAGGGGCCAGCTCCGACAATGACTACATCGAAGTCCATGACATCGCGTTCAACATTTTCCACCCGGCTTCTCCTTATTCTCATAAGAGCCATTATTTACAAAAACTAGCCTGTACAAACGTCAAATGAGCGTTATGAGAACTAGCTTATAAAAAGATGGCCTTAATTTTAAACGGTCGTTTGCTTCTGGTTGTGCTCCATGATAGGCATAATACCCCTGTAAGGTCACCCCTACGATGGCAAAAGCACCATTTATCCATCGAGTTTACATCGCTGCTACGACCAAGGCCGTAGTTAATCGGTGTTGTCGCTAGTCACTAGGTTGTGGCAAATTGATAGGGTTTTTCATTTACAGACCTATCAAACGCTTGCATGAATTTTTTAAGGTGTCGTTTTAAATACACGTCGCCCCTATTTTAGAAGCATCAGCTGGTACGATGCTGAGACAAGCTAACGGCTTCCATCACAAGCCAAGCGAGGAATCTATGAAAGTACTCGTCGCGGTTAAACGCGTCATCGACTATAACGTCAAAATCCGCGTGAAAGCGGACAACTCTGACGTTGATCTTACCAACGTCAAAATGGCCATGAACCCCTTCTGCGAAATTGCCGTAGAGGAAGCGGTGCGCCTCAAAGAGAAGGGTGTTGCGACAGAAGTCGTGGCCGTTACCGTTGGCCCTAAGGCGGCTCAAGAGCAGTTGCGCACCGCGCTAGCGCTTGGGGCAGACCGTGCTATTCATATTGAAACCGACGAGCGCGTTGAGTCGCTTGCGGTAGCCAAGTTGCTAGCTAAGGTTGTTGACGAAGAGCAGCCTGGTTTAGTGATTCTCGGTAAGCAGGCTATCGATACCGACAACAATCAAACGGGCCAAATGCTGGCCGCGCTGACCAATCTACCCCAAGGTACTTTTGCCTCTGAGGTTGCTGTTGACGGTGACAAGGTCAACGTCACTCGCGAAATCGATGGTGGTCTGCAAACCGTAGCGCTTTCTCTGCCCGCTATCGTTACCACCGATTTGCGTTTGAACGAGCCGCGTTACGCGAAGCTGCCCGACATCATGAAGGCTAAGAAGAAGCCGCTGGATACCAAAACGCCCGCTGATTATGGGGTTGAAGTGGCCTCCAAGGTTAGCCTGCTCAAAGTGGAGTCCCCGGCAGAGCGCAAAGGTGGTGTTAAAGTCGCCTCGGTAGATGAATTGATCGACAAACTGAAAAACGAAGCCAAAGTGCTTTAATAGGAGCTGATCTCATGAGCATTCTGGTACTTGCCGACCTTCATGAAGGTCAGTTAGCGGGCGCAACCGCTCACGTAGTTGCTGCTGCCAAGGCGATTGGTGGTGACATTGACGTGCTGGTGGCCGGTGAAGGCGTTCAGGCGGCGGCTGATGCTGCTGCAAAGCTTGAAGGCGTCAATAAAGTTCGCGTTGCCGATAACGCTGTTTACGCCCATCAGCTTGCCGAGCCAATGGGCGCTCTATTGGTTGAGTTGGCTGGCGACTATACCCACGTGTTGGCTAGCGCCTCTACCACTGGCAAAAACGTACTGCCGCGCTTGGCTGCCTTAAAAGATGTTAGCCAGCTGTCCGACGTGATTGGCGTTGAAAGTGCTGATACTTTCCTGCGTCCAATTTATGCGGGCAACGCCATCGCCACAGTAAAAAGCGACGACGCACTGAAAGTGATGACCGTGCGTACCACTGCGTTTGATGCGGTCGAGAGCACGGGTAGCGGCTCTGTAGAAGCGGTAGAAGTAGTGGTCGAAAATGGTCAGTCTAGCTTTGTTAAGCAAGAGCTGGCGCAATCCGACCGTCCGGAACTTGGCGGTGCCAAAGTAGTGGTGTCTGGTGGTCGTGGTATGGGCAACGGCGAAAACTTTAAGCTGCTTGACGGCATTGCTGACAAGCTGGGTGCTGCCATTGGTGCATCACGAGCGGCCGTAGACGCTGGGTTTGTGCCCAATGATATGCAGGTTGGCCAAACCGGTAAGATTGTGGCCCCTGAGCTGTATATTGCTGTGGGTATTTCTGGTGCTATTCAGCACTTGGCGGGCATGAAAGACTCTAAAGTCATTGTTGCGATCAACAAAGACGAAGAAGCGCCCATTTTCCAAGTCGCCGATTACGGCTTGGTGGGTGATCTCTTCGAGGTTCTGCCGGAGCTTGAAAGCAAGCTATAAGCCACTGAATCTAAACTGGCTAAAAGCCGACTTCACCAGAAGTCGGCTTTTTTATTGGCGATGAGTTCGATAAACTGCCAATAGTTGACTAAGGTACTGGGGTATAAAACGTATCGGTTATCAATAATCGCTGCTCACGGTAATTAATTATAGCCGTGATGGTTGAAAAAGGTGGGGTAAGACCACACCTAGTTGAGTGAACGTAACAAAAGCCACTTAAGGAGAAGTTAGCATGGCACATACACTTCCAGAATTACCGTACGCTTATGACGCACTTGAGCCGCATATCGATGCGATGACGATGGAGATTCACCACTCTCGTCACCACAACACTTACGTCACTAGTCTGAATGCTGCGCTTGAAGGCACGGGCCTTGAAGACGTGCCGGTAGAAGAGCTGGTTGCCAATCTTGATCGTGTACCTGAAGAGAAGCGTCAAGCCGTTATTAACCACGGCGGCGGCCATGCCAACCACTCTATGTTCTGGCAAATGATGTCACCTAATGGCGGTGGCCAGCCTCAGGGTGATGTAGCAAAAGCTATTGAAGCTGAACTAGGCGGTCTTGATGCGTTCAAGGAAGCGTTCAAGAAAGCAGCGTTGGGTCGCTTTGGTAGCGGCTGGGCATGGCTTTCCGTTACACCTGAGAAAAAGCTGGTCGTTGAAAATACCCTGAACCAAGACAGCCCGCTAATGCATGGCAACACGCCGGTATTGGGTCTGGATGTTTGGGAGCACGCATACTACCTGAAGTTCCAAAACAAGCGCCCTGATTACGTAGAAGCCTTTTTTAACGTAGTCAATTGGGAAGATGTTGAGCGTCGTTATCAGGCGGCTATCGCCTAAACTCACGCGCTGTGAGAAAGGCGCCAAGCTCGTTGGCGCCTTGGAAAAAAACCGCTTCCATTGAGAAGCGGTTTTTTTGTTTTTGGGAGAAGGTTTAGCTATTTCTGAAGCCGCTCTTGTGATGGCCCTAATGAGAGCTATTGAGAGCGTTCGTGGGGTGGTTAGGGGAGGGGTGTTTTAGACGGCTATTGAGAGGCTGCTGGGTATGATATTGGGTACGAGCTGTCAATAACCTGTGGATGAAAAAATACCATATATGCTTGAATTGATTTTCTCATGGTCTATATATAGTATGCGTTGTGTCTTCCAGAGAGGGCGAGCACAAGATATGCTCTACCCGAAAAACACCGCTATGAAAAGGAAAAAATAGCCATGGATATCCAAATTTATAGCAAGCCTGCTTGTGTTCAATGCACTGCTACCTACCGTGCGCTGGATAAGCAGGGCCTAGAATATACCGTTATCGATATTACTGCTGAAAGCGGTGCCCAGGAGGAAGTGGAAGCGCTGGGTTATCGTCAGTTACCCGTCGTGGTTGCGGGTGAGGATCATTGGTCTGGTTTTCGTCCTGACCGCATTCAAGCACTAGCGTAAAACGTCGCTATGCAAAACGCTGATGTGGAAGCTGGGCGTAATCGTTCTTTAGTTTATTTTTCCACTAAGTCAGGCAATACCCACCGTTTTATACAAAAGCTTGGCTTAAGCGCTCAGCGGCTGCCACTAAACCGTGAAGAACCGACACCACGCATAGAACAGCCCTACATATTAGTGACACCTACCTATGGTGGCGGCTATGCCGAAGGGGCAGTGCCGGGGCAGGTGATCCGATTTTTAAACGATGAGCACAATCGACATCTCTTACGGGGTGTTATTGCCGCTGGTAATACGAATTTTGGTGAAGCATATGGGTTGGCAGGGCGAATCATTGCCCAAAAGTGCCAAGTGCCGCTGCTTTATCGATTTGAACTGTTTGGCACTGACGACGATGTCGCCAAGGTCCGCAAAGGAGTAGAAGAGTTTTGGAAACGTCAAGCTCAGTCTCTAACAACGTAGCTTCTAACAACGTTGCTACAAAAAACTCGGCAGAAACAAAACGGCCTACTGCGGGGGCATCCGAGGCGCGTACCCTGGATTACCATGCGCTGAACGCGATGTTGAATCTATACGGTGCCAACGGTGAATTGCAGCTCGATAAAGATCGCGAAGCCGCCCGCCAGTATTTCCTGCAGCACGTTAATCAAAACACCGTGTTCTTCCACTCGTTGGAAGAGAAGCTCGATTACCTAGTGGAAGAGCAGTATTACGAGGCAGAAATGCTGGCCCAGTACAGCTTTGCCTTTATTAAGGCGCTGTTTGAGCAGGCATACGCCTATAAATTCCGTTTCCCGAGCTTCTTGGGCGCTTTCAAGTATTACACCAGCTACACGCTGAAAACGTTCGACGGTAAGCGTTACCTTGAGCGCTATGAAGACCGTGTCTGCATGGTGGCGTTGACGCTGGCGCGTGGCGATGAGGCATTGGCCAAGTCACTGGTTGATGAAGTTATTAGCGGCCGTTTTCAGCCTGCTACGCCGACTTTCCTGAACTGCGGTAAACAGCAGCGCGGTGAGCTGGTTTCCTGCTTCCTGCTGCGTATTGAAGACAACATGGAGTCGATTGGTCGCTCGATTAACTCCGCGTTGCAGCTCTCTAAGCGCGGCGGCGGTGTTGCCTTCTTGTTGACTAATATCCGCGAGTCCGGCGCACCCATTAAGCGTATCGAGAACCAGTCCTCGGGTATTATCCCGATTATGAAACTGCTGGAAGATGCCTTCTCCTACGCTAATCAGTTAGGTGCGCGCCAGGGCGCAGGTGCGGTTTATTTAAATGCTCACCACCCGGATATTCTGAGTTTTCTCGACACTAAGCGTGAAAATGCCGATGAAAAAATCCGCATTAAAACGCTGTCGCTGGGCGTAACGATTCCGGACATTACCTTTGAGCTGGCCAAGCGCAACGACGATATGTACCTGTTCTCGCCCTACGATGTTGAGCGGGTTTATGGCGTGCCGTTTGGGGATATCAGCGTGACCGAGAAGTACCATGAAATGGTCGCGGATGCGCGCATTCGTAAGCACAAGATCAATGCACGTGCATTCTTCCAAACCCTGGCCGAGCTACAGTTCGAATCGGGCTATCCGTACATCATGTTTGAAGATACGGTTAACCGTGCGAATCCGATTGCCGGTCGTATCAATATGAGCAACCTTTGCTCTGAAATTCTCCAGGTGAATACGCCCACCGAATACGATGACGATCTTGGCTATCGTCAGGTCGGTCAGGACATCTCCTGTAATCTTGGTTCGATGAACATCGCTAAAGTGATGGACTCAGGCGATATTGGCACCAGCGTTGAGATTGCCATTCGTGGTTTGACCGCGGTTTCTGAGATGAGCAACCTGCGCAGTGTGCCTTCCATTGCTGAAGGTAACGCCAAGTCTCGCGCCATTGGCCTCGGGCAAATGAACCTGCACGGTTTCCTGGCGCGTGAACACATTTATTATGGTTCGGAAGAGGGCTTGGACTTTACCAATCTCTACTTCTACTGCGTGGCATTCCATGCGATTCGTGCGTCTAACCAGCTGGCGATCGAACACAGCGAAGCCTTTGCAGGGTTTGAAGACTCCACCTACGCATCGGGCGCTTTCTTTGATAAGTACACAGATCAAGCGTGGCTGCCGAAAACTGAGAAAGTGCGTCACTTGTTCGAGCGTAGCGGTATTGCATTACCTACCCAGGAAGATTGGCAGGCGCTAAAGGCATCGGTAATGGCGCACGGACTGTATAACCGTAACCTGCAGGCGGTGCCGCCAACGGGTTCTATCTCATATATCAACCACTCTACCTCTAGTATTCACCCGGTGGCAGCGAAAATTGAGATCCGTAAAGAAGGCAAGCTGGGGCGTGTTTACTATCCGGCGCCATTCTTGAACGAGGCGAACTTCGATTATTTCCAGGATGCCTATGAAATTGGCCCTGAGAAAATTATCGATACCTATGCTGAAGCGTCTAAACACGTTGATCAGGGTCTGTCGTTGACGCTGTTCTTCCCTGATACCGCCACCACGCGGGATATCAACAAAGCGCAAATTTACGCGTGGCGTAAGGGCATCAAGACGCTTTACTACATCCGTTTACGCCAGAGCGCGCTTGAAGGTACGGAAGTAGAAGGCTGCGTCTCCTGCTCGCTGTAATCGTATATCGCTTTTATTAGATCATGTTGGTGAGAGAATTCTGATGACCACTATGCAACGCTTATCGCGGGTCGATGCGATCAACTGGAACCGCCTTCAGGATGATAAAGACCTGGAAGTGTGGAACCGCCTGACCAGCAATTTCTGGCTGCCGGAAAAAGTGCCGCTCTCCAACGATATTCAATCGTGGAACACCCTGACACAGCAGGAAAAACAGCTGACGATTCGCGTGTTCACTGGCCTGACGCTGCTCGATACAATCCAGAGCAGCGTGGGAGCGCCGGTATTAATGGAGGATGCACGCACACCCCATGAAGAGGCGGTTTATACCAATATTGCCTTTATGGAATCGGTGCATGCGCGCTCATACAGCTCGATTTTCTCAACACTGTGCGCGACGCGGGATGTAGATGATGCGTTTCGCTGGAGTGAAGAAAACCCGACGCTGCAGGCGAAGTCTGAGTTGATTCTTGAGCGTTACCGCTCCGACGATCCGTTAATGCGTAAAGTGGCTAGCGTCTTCCTTGAGTCATTTCTGTTCTACTCGGGTTTCTACCTGCCGATGTACTGGTCGAGCCACGCCAAGCTGACCAACACGGCTGATCTGATTCGTTTGATCATTCGTGATGAAGCCGTGCACGGCTACTACATTGGCTACAAGTTCCAGCAAGCGCTGGCAGAAGCCACGCCCGAGCGCCAGCAAGAAGTGAAAGACTACGCTTATGAGCTGCTGCTAGAACTTTACGACAACGAAGTGCGCTACACCGAATCGCTCTATGATGAGGTGGGTTTAACGGAAGACGTGAAGAAATTCCTTCACTACAACGCCAATAAAGCGCTGATGAACCTCGGGTTTGAACCGTTGTTCCCCAGCAGCGTCACCGACGTCGATCCAACCATTATGGCCGCGCTTTCTCCGAGTGCGGATGAAAACCACGACTTCTTCTCCGGTTCTGGTTCTTCCTACGTGATTGGTAAGGCCGTTGCCACCGAAGACGACGACTGGGCGTTTTAAGCTTACCATCGGCGGCTTTTCAACGTCGTTGATAGCTTGATGAGGCAAGGAGGGAGCAGTGTCGGGCAATATTGATAAGGCGCAGAATTTGCTGAAAATAGCAGCGGCAGTCGTGAGCGACTCTTCAGGGCGCTTGCTACTAGTACGCAAGCAGGGCACGCGATTTTTTATGCAACCAGGCGGTAAAATTGAGCAGGGAGAGGAAGCCATAGCGGCACTCTGCCGTGAGTTAGAGGAAGAAGTTGGCTTACGTATAGCAAGTGATCAGTTACTTCCTTTGGGCATGCAGCGTGCTTTAGCAGCCAATGAGCCAGACACCGTGATTGAAGCGCAGTTGTTCAGTCTGGTGATTGATCAGCCTGTCCATGCTGGGGCGGAGATTGCTGAAACGGTTTGGGTAACCCGCGAAGAGGCATTAAAGCTGCCGTTGGCACCGCTGACCAAACAGCATGTTGTGGTTGCTGCTTAGAAGCGCTTTCCCTGTATTTTACTGCCCCTGTGTTTTTACTGAACCTGTATTTTTACAGACCCTATGTCTTTACTGAAGGGCGCCACTTGGCGCCCTTTTTTATGCTGGAGTGACGGTCTGCAGCGAAGCACTATTGAATGCTAATGATAAATATTGTCATTTATTCTATTAGTGTTAGGCTATGCACTGCTTAAACGAAACGCAAATCGTTCATTATGCCTAATGAGTTTCTAGCGCGCCGTTAATGGCGACGTGCTAATCAGTAACGGAGACGTAACGTGCTGAAAAGGCCTTTCTTTGCCTTGCATGGAGGCTGGCTTGCCGGAGTGCTGGTCAGCGGTACGCTAATGGCAAGTGATGAGACAGTCGATCAAGCGGCCCAGAGTGTCGAGGCCCAGCAAGCGCAGTCCGCACTTCAGCAGCAAATTGATGAGGCTGATGACGCCACGCGTTCAGCGATTGAAGAGCTACGCCGCCTAGAGCGGGAAACCCGCCAGATGGAAGCATCCAATGCTGCTTTAAGTGGCCGCCTGGCCAGTGAAGCCGAGCGCCAGCAGCGCCTTGGTCAGGCGCTCGATACGTTAAGCGACACGCGCGCCGCGCTGCCTGCTGTTGAGCAGGATATGACAGAGCAGCTAATCAGTTGGATCGAGTCTGACCTGCCGTTTCTGAAAGCCGAGCGTTTGGCGCGTGTTCAACCCACTGAGCAGCAGCCTTCAGAAAGTGCGGCGCGCATTGCCAATTTGCTGGAAGCTTGGCGTGCTGAATTGGCGTATGGCCGTGAAGTGGATAGCTGGCGTGGTCGTTTGCAATTAGCAGAAGGTAATCCGCGTGAAGTGGAATATTTGCGCATTGGCCGAATCGGCTTTTATTACCTAACCCCTGATGGTCGAGAAGGGGGTATGTGGGATAAGGCGAGCGGTGAGTGGCAGGCACTTGATGAAAGCGCCCGCCGCGAGGTGCGTAACGGTCTACGTATTGCTGACGATCAGCGCACGCCAGAGCTGCTGCGCCTACCGCTTTCCATTATTGCTAACGACCACGCAGGGGGCCAGCAATGAGTCTGTTAACACGCCAGCGAGGCGCGCGCAGAAGCATAATCTGTTTTGCATTACTGGCAAGCCTTCTGGGCGGCAGTATGGCAATGGCGCAAACTGACAGCGTTGGTTCGTTACGTGAAGCTCGCGAAGCCGCTGAGGCGCGTGACCAAGCGCGCTTGCAGTCGTTCCTTGAAGATCAAGAGGCACTGGATGAAGCGTTAGCAGAGGCGCGGGCTGAGCATCAAGCTGCAGAAGAACAGAAAGTAGCATTAGCTGCGCAACAGCAGGAACAAGCGCAACAGGCTCAAGCGCTGGCCGCGCGCCAGGAAGAGCAGGGCGAAGCGCTCACCTCGCTACTGGCGGATCTGTCACGGCACAGCGAAGAGGTGCGTAACGAACTAGGCAGTGATAGCTGGTTGACGCTAGATGCTAATGCGTTACCACCGCGTCTCAATGAGATCGAGGTGCTGGAGCGTCAACAAATCGAAACTGTCGTGGACAGTTTAGCGACGCTAACGCTGAGCACTGGGCGTGCCGAGCGCCTTGAATTACCGGTGGCCGATGCCAGTGGCGAGATTGAATCGAGAAGCGTTGTGCGCTTGGGTGATTTTGCAGCGTTTACTGACACAGCGTTGCTCAGGAAAGGCCAGGATGATGGTGGCTTGGCTGAAGTGCCGCATACTCCTGCTGAAATCAGTGATGTGCTGGCGGCCTATCATCAAGGTGAAAGCCGCGTATTTGCCATTGATCCTACCCAAGGTAGCGTGTTGCAAGCTCTTGCTCAGCAGCCAAGTCTCTGGGAGCGATTCCAGCAGGGCGGTTATGTCGGTTACGTAGTGGTAGCGCTGGGTGGCTTTGGTCTATTAGTGGCATTGGCGCAGTACCTTTACCTGGTCGTCGTCAGTGCACGGCTGCACCGCCAGCGTAAAGCGCTGGATCAACCGAATGCTAATAACCCGCTGGGTCGCGTGCTCCAGCGTTTCCAGGAGATGGATAAGCACCAAACACCGGAAGCACTGGAAGCGAGGTTGGATGAGGCGGTATTGGCTGAATTACCGCGTATCGAGCGTGGCCAGCCGATTGTTAAGCTGTTGGCAGCCGTTGCGCCGCTACTGGGTCTGCTGGGTACTGTGACCGGCATGATTGTCACCTTCCAGGCGATTACCGTGTTCGGTACCGGCGACCCGCAGCTAATGGCGGGTGGTATCAGTCAGGCGCTGGTAACAACGGTGCTGGGGCTTGTGACAGCAGTGCCGCTACTATTTGCTCAGACAGCCTTAGCGAGTCGGAGTCGCTTGATTACCCAGGCCATTGAAGGTGAAGCAAGTGCCACCTTAGCTGACCATCTTGAAGCGCAGTCGACGGCTAATGCGCAAGCGGTGACCTAATATGCCCACGTTACCTCTTTGGCTTGAGCCCGTTGAGCGGCTGCTTGATGCCGGTGGTGCCGTTTTAGTGGTGCTGGCATTCGTTGCCGTGCTGGTGTTTGGGATGGCAATTGAGCGCTGGTGGTATTACCGCTTTAGTTGGCGGCGTGCCCGTCGCCAACTGATTCGTCGCTGGGCTGCACGCAGTGATCACCGTAGCTGGAGTGCACGCACGCTACGCAATGTCTGGACAGAGGCGCTGGTTGCTAAGCTACGCCGCCCGTTGCCCTGGATCAAACTGCTTGTAGCGTTATGCCCACTGCTAGGCTTGCTGGGTACTGTCACCGGTATGATTACCGTGTTCGATAGCCTTTCTCTTAGTGATACTCATCAGGCGCGGGCCATGGCCGACGGTGTTGCCCGTGCCACGCTGCCCACGCTAACTGGCATGGCAATTGCTGTGGTGGGGTTGCTGTTTATTAGTCGTTTAGAGCACGTGATTCGTCGCGAAGACCAGCGGTTACACGACCGCTTAGCCCGTGCCTTGGAGGAGAATGATGCGTAGACGCCGTTCCATAGACACCACGGCTGATAGTAATGAAGTTAACCTAACGCCGATGCTGGACGTTGTCTTTATCATGCTGATCTTCTTTATTGTGACGACCAGTTTCATTAAAGAGAGCGGTGTTGAGATTGAACGCCCCGAAGCGGCAGCGGCAAGCCCGCGCCCCGACGCACAGGTACTGATTGCTGTGACGCCGGAGGGGGCTGTTTGGGTCGATGGAAAGCCAGTTGATGTGCATCGTATTGGCCAGCAGGTCGCCGGCATGTTGAGTGATGATGGCTCCGTTGTTATCCAGGCCGATCGGGAATCCACGACTGGCTTGTTGATTGAAGTGATGGATCGCCTCAAGCAGGCGGGTGTTGACCAGATCGCCGTGGCAGCGAGCCGGAGTGCACCATGATTCGTCATGTCCTCTCGATACTGGGTGGCATTGCCTTAGCCGTTGGCTTGTTTTGGATGTTGGCGCTACTGGTGGCGCCCCCGGAGCGCTCGCCAGAAGAACCTATAATGTCAATGTCGATGACTATGATAGAAGCGCCAGAGATGGCGCCAGAGCAGGAAGCGCCGCCGCCTGCGCCTTCAGAGGCAGCGCCAGTAACACCGCCGCCGATGCCTATGCCAGCGCCGGCACCTATCGCTGAGAGTACGATTGCGCTACCTGAGGTAGAGCTTCCTGACGAGCCAGTGGAACCGGTTGAGTTGGAGAGTGAGTTACCAGAGCTGACTGAAATTACTCCCGAACCCACCCCGCAACCCACGCCGAAGCCGTCTCCACGACCAGCGCCGCAACCTGACCCTGCGCCACCACAGCCAGCAGCAACGGCAGCGCCTTCTCCTGCGCCTTCGACAGCGCAGCGTGAGGCCGCGCCAGTGGCAGAGCCCGCGCCATCGAATGAGCCTGTCAGTGTCGGGCAAGTTGCTCCGACCAGTCGCGTGAACCCTTCTTATCCGCCGCGTGCTCAGCGGCGGGGCATGGAGGGCTTTGTGGAGGTCGAGTTTGTTATTCGCCGAGATGGTAGCGTCGATAACGGCACGATTCGCGTGACGCGGGCACAGCCGAGGCGAGTGTTTGAAGACGCAGCCCGCGAAGCGATCGCGCGCTGGCAGTTCGAACCCGGTCAGCAGCTTCGTCGCGCCACGCAGCGTATTGAATTCCAGTTGAGATAGCCCGTTGAGTTAGTCCGTTGGAACAGCTCGTTGGAATAGCTCGTTGGAATAGTTCGTTGAAATGGTTTGTTGGAATGGTTTGTTGGAATGGTTTGTTGGAATGGTTCGTTGAGTCAGTCCATTGAAAATGCCAGTCGAGGAAAGAGTATGCAGCGTTGGGTGGGAATCGCCGTATTAAGCGCGCTAAGCGTCATGGCGCACGCGAACGAACCGCTGCCGGGTGATATTGTTCGCGATCTTAATGGGTTGCAAAGCCAATTAGCTGAGCAGCCCAGCGGCGAGGCTGATAGCGATGTGCTCAACCGTATTACGCGACATGCGCGATCCCAGGCAGAGCGCCTCGCTGGCGGCAATCGTGCGGACCAGTGGGCGAGTGCGCTCTATCATCAACTCGCCGCGAGTGCGTTGGTGCGTCAAGGTGATCACGTTGCGGCAGCTGATGAGTTAGCCAGCGCACGACAGCGCCCTAGCGTGCCTAGCAGCCAAATTCTACGCTGGCTGCGTGATGAGGCGTCGCTACGTCGTGCAGGTAACCAGAGCACTGAAGCTATCACGCTATATGAGCAGTGGCTAACCCAGTCCAAGGGCAATCCGCACTACGATGAATCTGCGTGGCGACTCGTTCGCTTATTAGCGGAAGAGGAGCGCTGGGAAGACGCCGCTGAATGGTTGTCCCCGCTACTGCAAAAAGGCGGATTGACTGACGCGCAGCAGGCACTAACCACGGTGGTGTTACGCAATGCGGGACAAAACGAGCAAGCTCTCGGTTGGCTAGTGGGTGATTTGAATGCGCAGAGCGAGCCTGATGCTTGGCGTCAGGCGGCAGGGCTTGCCCAGCAAGCAGGTCAGGCTGGTGTGGCGGCTGGCGTGTGGGAGATGGCGTGGCAGCTGGGGAAGTTCACCACGGTCGAAGATCGCTTAACGTTAATTCGTCTGCATTTAGCGGGTGGTACGCCAGCTAGGGCAGGTGAACACTTGGAAGTGGCTATTCAAGAAGGTGTGTTGGCGCGTGATGAAGAAACGTTGCGGCTGCTGGCGGGGGCGTGGCAGCAGGCGAGGCATGTTGATAAGGCGTTAAGCGCTTGGAGAGCACTTGCTGAGAACACTCAGCAAGCGGAAGACTGGCGGCAGTATGGACAGCTGGCTTACCGCTGGGGGCAAGATGATCAGGCTGAGGAAGCGCTTATCAAGGCGGCGAATCTGGGTGATGATCAGGCAGAGCAGTGGTTGGCGAATTTTGAAGAGTGAAGTGACAAGCCCTCGGTAGACGCCCCTCGAATAACGTAAGGGGCGTATGTGTGTTTGGCTTGTTTGTGCTTAGTCTGTCTGGGAAAGCATCAGCGCAAAATCACTCCAGGTAGGAGCGTGATCGGAAGGCCGCTCCATGCCGCGCAGTTCATAATCAATGCCTGCACCGGTGACGCATTCGGCAAGCGGTTTAGACACCAGAATGTAGTCAATGCGCAGGCCGCGTTTTGGCTCGCGGTCAAAACCTTTTGAGCGATAGTCAAACCAGCTGAACCACTCACTATTATCTGGGTGGCACAGTCGATAGCTGTCGCTAAGGCCCCACGCTTTTATACCTTCAAGCCATTCTCGTTCGATAGGCTGAAAGCTGGCTTTGCCCTCGCGCAACCAGCGTTTGCGGCTTGGTTCGCCAATACCAATATCCTGATCTTCCGGCGATATGTTGAAATCTCCCATGATCGCCAGCTGTTCTTCAGGATGGTGCTGGTTTTGTAGCAGGCTTGCCAACTGCTGATAGAAGCGCGCTTTATGAGGGAATTTAGTTGGGTGTTCAACGTTTTCACCCTGGGGGAAGTAGCCATTCCAAACAGTGACCGGTTCACCATTATCGGCTAGTAACCGTACGCCAATCATCCGGCGTTGGGCGTCTTCCTCATCATCAGGGAAGCCATAAAATACCGCTTGGGGTTTTTGCCGACACATTAAGGCAACCCCGTAATGGCCTTTTTGACCGTAATAAAAAACGTGATAGCCCATGGCTTCAACGTCAGCCAGAGGAAACTCGCTGTCGTGTACTTTGGTTTCCTGTAGGCCAATGACGTCTGGCTGCTGCGTATCAATCAGCGCTTGAAGCTGATGAAGCCGTGCCCGAATGCCATTGATATTAAACGAGACCAAACGCATTACGAACGATCTCCTGAAGGGTTGTCTCCTTCTTTATCAGGATGGATGGCAATATTCTGTCCGTCTTGCTGGCGTGCCAGTTTACGCACCGCTTGAAGCTTGCGTTGTTGCTGCTTCTTAGCCACAAAGCGGCGTGAAGGAGCCACTTGGTCAGGGTTGTCATGGCGCCATTTTTTGTAATCTTTGCGGCGACCAGTGCGGATAGTTACCTTATCCGCTAGCGAACGAGTTTTTTTCTTACGCGTCATGTCGCGCTCCTTGGGTTAATTTATGCCTCATTCTAACAGGCAAGCGCACTCCTTCGACAGCAGGACGCGCTCTTATCGCCAACCCCTGGTACAATGCGCACTTCGTGATGCCTAACATCCACAGCAATGGACAGATACACAGCCTATGAGCGAGTCGGAACAGACCACAGCATCGGCCCAGAACCGCAAGCCTAAACGCCGCCGTCGGAAGCCGCGTCGTCGTCAATCGAACTGGGATCTTCGTCAGTTTCAGGTGCCCGCCGTTGCCGGCAAGTGGCGCTTCCATGACTTTGATTTACCGCTGCCTTTAATGCGTGCCATTCATGCCCAAGGGTTTGAGTACTGCACGCCTATTCAGTCAGAGGCACTGCGTCACACGTTGCTGGGTGGCGATATTGTCGGCAAGGCGCAAACAGGCACCGGAAAAACCGCCGCCTTTTTGATCTCGGTAATGGCTTATTTTCTGGAAGAGCCGACCCCTGATGGCCAAAAACAAGGCGCACCCCGTGCGTTGATTATTGCTCCTACCCGGGAGCTGGCACTGCAAATTGAAAAAGATGCTAAAGCGCTTGCTCGCTTCACGCAGCTCAATGTGGCCAGTGTTGTCGGCGGTATGGACTATCAAAAGCAGCGCGACAGCTTGGGTAAGAAGATCGATATCCTGGTGGCAACACCCGGTCGCTTGCTGGATTTCCACCAGAAGCGCGATATTGACCTCTCCGAAGTTGAGGTGTTGGTATTGGATGAAGCGGATCGCATGCTTTCCATGGGCTTTATTCCCGATGTGAAACGTATTATTCGCTATACGCCTAAGAAAGAGGAGCGCCAGACGTTTCTGTTCTCGGCAACCTTCACCGACGATATCTTAAGCCTAGCGAGTCAATGGACGCTCGATCCTGCTCATGTAGAGATTGAAGTCACCGTTGAGAACCAGGCAGATATCGATCAGCGTGTTTATCTAGTCTCTGATGACGACAAGCAGCGACTGTTGGTTAACCTGCTGACGCAGGAGAGCTTCGAGCGCGTGATGGTGTTTGGTAACCGTCGTGATCTCGTGCGCAAGCTAGATGATTTGCTGAAAAAAGCAGGCGTCAGTGTTGCTATGCTGTCTGGTGACGTGCCACAAAATCAGCGCATCAAAACCTTGGAGAGCTTCCGTGAGGGAGAAATCCAAGTGCTGGTGGCAACGGATGTCGCAGGGCGTGGTATTCATATTGAAGATGTCAGCCACGTGATCAACTACACGCTGCCGGAAGACCCAGAAGATTACGTTCATCGCATTGGACGTACCGGTCGTGCGGGTGCCAAAGGCGTCTCGATTAGTTTTGTTGGCGAAGAAGATGCGTTCTCGCTACCAGAAATTGAGCGCTACATTAACGGTAAGCTGCCCTGCGAACATCCGCCGGAAGGCATGCTGTAACGCGCATGCTCGATAATGCGCTGAAAAGTGATATTCAAGACGCCTATCGTCGCGTGGTGGAAAAGCTTGAGCTGACACCACGCTACGGCCAGCGTCTGATGATCGCAGAAATCGCTCGTACGCTAGGTGGCATTGAGCAGGATAGTGAAGGCAAGCGCACAAACGATAATCATGTGTGCGTGCTGGAAGCGGGTACTGGAACCGGTAAAACGCTTGCCTATCTGATTGCCGCATTGCCGATTGCTAAGGCGCAGGGAAAGCGATTGATTGTTTCCACCGCGACGGTGGCACTGCAGGAGCAGGTGCTTAATCAGGACTTGCCTTCGCTTGCCAGTCATAGCGGTATTGCCTTTCGTTACGCCTTGGCAAAAGGGCGTGGCAGATACGTATGTGTTGCGCGCCTTGATCAGGCGTTAGAAGGCTCTGAGCCGAACCCGACACTGTCGCTGTTTGAGCAGTCACTTCAATCCCACAGCAGTGACTTTTCCCTATTAGCCACGGATCTGGCCGAAGCCTACGGAAAAGGTGAGTGGGCAGGTGATCGCGATACATGGTCGGCGTCGATCGACGACGGTCATTGGCGACAGCTTACGGTGGATCATCGTCAGTGCACCGGGCGTCGTTGTGGTCATTTCGGTGCCTGCGCCTTTTTCCGTTCCCGGCGTGATCTGGAAGATGCCGATATAATCGTGGCCAACCATGACTTGGTTCTTGCTGACCTAGCACTGGGGGGTGGGGCGATTCTACCTGATCCCGCTGACTGCATTTTTGTCTTTGATGAAGGCCACCACCTGCCGGATAAGGCACTTTCCCACTTTGCCCATCGCTTTGCGGTGCATGGTTGCCTGCGTTGGTTAAAAACACTGAAAAGCAGTCTAACCGATCTGCATCAAGGGTTAGCAGTTCAGCCGACGATTGCGCGTTTGCTCGCTGGGCTACCTGAGCTGCTGCATAGCTTAGAGCCCGCTTTGGGCGATGTGTTTAGCATGGGGCACCAGCTGGCTGGGCGGGAAAACGGCTTGTCGGATGAAGAAGCTAATCATCAACTTCGTTTTGAAAAGGGTCAGGTACCAGAAGCGCTTCGCGAACAAGCTCAGCAACTACTGGTTATGTTCGCCACGCTGTCACGCAGTCTGGAGAGCATTAGCGATATCCTGCGCGAAAGCCTCGACCCTGATAAGCAAACAGGGTTGGATAGGGATCAAGCCGACACGTGGTTGCCGCTGATTGCACTGCTGCATGGGCGTTCGCTTGATGCCCATTCACTATGGCAAGCGTTCAGTGAGCAGGATGCTGCCAATGCGCCGCCCAGTGCTCGTTGGATTACGCTTAGTCGTGTGGCAGGAGAGCCGGAAATTGAGTTTTCGGCAAGCCCCGTATCCGCGGCGCATACCCTTGCGAAACATTTGTGGGGTCGCTGCCATGGCGCGGTAGTAACGTCAGCAACACTTACCGCGCTGGGGCGTTTTGAGCGAATCCAAGAGCGCGCTGGGCTAGCAAACCGCTATCGCTATCAGGCGTTGCCGAGCCCCTTTGATTACGCCAATGCCATTCTGCGCGTACCTAAGGAGGCGACCGATCCCAGTGATCGTGATGCCCATGAAAGCGCCATTGTGAATTTCGTGACCCAACTGGGAGACGACGAAGCTGCACTGGTGCTGTTTTCTTCCCGGGCGCAATTGCGAGCAGTGGAAAAAGCCTTGCCTGCGGCGGCTAAGGGGCGGGTGTTAGCGCAGGATGCGTTACCCAAGCACGAATTGCTTGAGCGTCATCGCGCGGCTGTCGATGATGGCAATGGGAGCATCATTTTTGGCTTGGCTAGTTTTGCTGAAGGTATCGACTTGCCTGGCGACTATCTCACCCATGTGGTGATTACCCGGCTGCCATTCGCAGTGCCAGATGATCCTGTGGGGGCTACGCTTGCCGAATGGATTGAAAGCCAGGGCGGTAACCCATTTATGCGGATTAGCGTTCCAGATGCGTCAATCAAGCTAGTGCAGGCCTGTGGGCGATTGATCCGTAAGGAGAGCGACCGCGGTGTCATTACGCTGTTGGACCGCCGGGTGATTACGCGTCGATATGGCCAGGCGTTGCTAGATGCACTGCCGCCGTTCAAGCGAGAAATCATGCCGTAATAAAAGGTAGCAATAAAAACGCCCCGCTAAGGCGAATTACCTTGCGGGGCGCTTATGGCTAGCGTTGCTAGCCGTTTTTTACTGTGCGATACGCTGGGCGAGCACTGGTGCAAGCTTGTCGTTCATGCGGGTAAAGGTTTCTACCGTTGTGTCCCAATCAATGCAGGCGTCGGTGATGGAAACACCATACGTTAGCTGGCTAAGATCGGCAGGAACTTTCTGGTTGCCCCAGCCAATGTTTGATTCAACCATCAGGCCAATGATGGACTTGTTGCCTTCTAGGATTTGGTTGGTGACGTTTTCGAGCACCAGCGGCTGTAGGCCAGCATCTTTGTTAGAATTGGCGTGAGAGCAGTCGATCATAATGTTGGCTGAAAGATCAGCTTTTTTAAGCTCTTTTTCAGCCAGAGCAACGCTGACGCTATCGTAATTTGGCTTGCCATTACCACCGCGCAACACGACGTGGCCGTAAGCGTTACCCCGTGTACGGATAATCGCAACTTGGCCTGCGTTGTTGATACCCAGGAAGTTATGCGGGCTGGCAACAGACTGCAGGGCATTGATAGCGACGTCGAGGCTGCCGTCGGTGCCGTTTTTGAAGCCGACTGGGCAGGAGAGCCCTGATGCCATTTCACGATGGGTTTGCGATTCTGTAGTGCGTGCGCCGATCGCAGACCAGCTAATGCAGTCTTGCATATACTGGGGGGAGATCGGGTCTAACGCTTCCGTTGCGAGCGGCAGGCCAAGCTCAGCCAAATCGACAAGTAGCTTGCGCGCGATATGGAGGCCTTCATCAATTTCGAAAGAGTCGTTAAGATGAGGGTCGTTTATCAGCCCCTTCCAACCTACTGTGGTACGGGGTTTTTCGAAATAGACGCGCATGACAATGAACAGGCTGTCGCTCACTTGATCTGCCAATTTACGCAGGCGGCGGGCATAGTCCAGTGCGGCATCGACATCATGGATGGAGCATGGACCTACAACGACGAGAAGCCGGTGATCTTTACCATCGAGGATGTTTTGGATGGTATGGCGGCCCTCAATAACAGAGCGTTCCGCAGCTTCTGTCAGCGGAATAGTCTCTTTAAGGGCTTCGGGGGTGGTGAGAACATCCTGTGCAAGGACGTTAAGATTACTAACCTGCTGATCTGACATCTTGCTACCTGTGCGTGCGCTATGGACTAAAAGTGGCTCTACTATGGCGTGTCAGGCAGGTAAAAATCAATTGTTACGGAACTTGATCTAGACGAAAAGTGTCACGGTCAAGATTTGCGGGGGCTGTGGGTCAAGTTGAGCGGAATGAGGGGGGGAGTGTGTGTAAGCGCTTGATGCCCCGCTAAGAACGCGCAACACTAAGTACCATTGAATACTTTTTCACACTGAATGTGGTTAGCGAATCATTCATTATTATCTGTCATCATTAAGATTAACTAATGCCCAAGGGACACTATGCTGCTTGCTGTGAAGGCCCACATGAAAGGGCGAAGAGAGATAACGCTCGGCGTAAGTCGTACGAGCGGGAGGGGGGTGTGAATGGGCACTCGTGAAACAGACCAGCAGTTGGTTGAACGTGCCCAAAAAGGTGATACACGCGCTTTCGATCTACTGGTCAAAAAATACCAGCACAAAATTATTGGATTGATCGGACGTTATGTTCACGATCATTCCGAAGTACAAGACGTGGCGCAAGAAGCCTTTATCAAAGCGTATCGAGCACTGGGGAAATTTCGGTCGGAAAGTGCGTTTTACACATGGATGTACCGTATCGCGATTAACACTGCCAAAAATCATTTAGTGTCTCGGGGGCGTAGACCGCCCGGCAGTGATCTGGATATTGTCGATGCTGAAATGGTTGACCAAAGTGGACGGTTGGCTGACGCAGAGTCGCCAGAGGCATCGATTGCTCGGGATCAGTTGGAAGCAGCCGTTTACGAAGCCATCGAAAATCTGCCAGATGATTTACGCACAGCGATCACGCTGCGTGAACTGGATGGTCTTGCGTATGAGGATATTGCCCAAGTGATGCAATGCCCCGTAGGAACCGTGCGTTCGCGTATTTTTCGCGCCCGCGAGGCGGTTGATGAGCATATACGCCCATTAGTGACAACGGCCCGGAATAGTCGTGATGAGTAAGGGGCAGAGAGCTGTAGGAGCAGAGCTTTAAATTCACATTTGATTACGTTTTTACATTTTTTGTGAACTGTCTGGAAAGTGAAGCGTCATAGAACCTGACGATCTTAATTGGGTCGAGTAAGCGCCAAGTGAACGTTCAATGTTCAGTAGTCAAACAGTTTAATCTGCTGATAATTAAGCGTTTAGGAATTGGCGATTTGAAACGAGGTCTTGGCCTGTGGAGTGGCTGTGGTGGTAAACACTGGGTAGCAGTGCCACCGCAGCGCTTCTAATAACACAGTGTGAGGGTGTGAAGTATGAGTCATAACACACGGGAGTCGCTTTCAGCATTGATGGATAGCGAAAGTGACGAGCTTGAATTGCGCCGAGTGTTGAAGTCATTGCCTGACGATTCTGATGCGGCAGAGACATGGCGGCGCTACCATTTGGCGCGCAGCATGATGCAGCGTGAAAGAAATGTTGATGTGAGCATCGATCTTTCCGCTGGCATTATGGATCGATTGCGCGATGAACCTGCTCCAGCCCTTGAAGACGACACCGTGGTTATTCCCACTCGTTCTGGTGGACTTTCCTTTGCCCGTGGTGCCGGGGTGGCGGCTGCCGTTTCACTGATGGTGATTACCGGGGTGCAGTTCTTTAACAACGGCAACACAACGTCAGGTAGCGCGCAGAGTGCAGGCGATAGCATTGCTGCCCAGTCCGGCAGTGGTGTGCAGGTTCAGCCTGTTAATCTCGCGGCTTCTCAACCCGCTTCCATGACGCCATCAGAAATGCCGATGTTTGAACGAACGCCGTTTCGTGTGAATGGTCAGTCTGGACAAGGCGGCTTTATGAATGTCAGCGACGCTGGGTTCTCAACACCCCATGCGCCCCAGGGGGATATGGCCCAGCAGACACTGGCTATTGATGCTGACCAGATTCGCCTGCTTAAGACGTACCTTGAACAGCACGCGCAGGGTGCTGCCGGTGGAAGTGGTGATAGCTGGATGCCATTAATGCGCTCTTCTTCAGTAACGGAGCCTTTAGGACAACGTTAATATTAGGTGCGTTGGCCAACTTTTTTAACCAAGTGAGGGCCCGCGTGGCTGGAAACGTGATAGGTAAATATCTTTACGGGAGAGGTAGAGGTAGGCTTGCAGTTGGCCTGTGCGTATTGAGCACCTGTTTACTGCCTCTCCATTTGAAAGCTGATAGCTACCCATCGCTTTCCTGCGCAGATGCTCCCAGCCAAGCCCCTTTCACTACTGCTCATGAGTGGCTAGTGGCTAGTGTCTATGCTGGGCACTGCTTTGAGTTTCAAGCGCGTGCGGTTTCTATTGATGCTATCGGGGTTAGAACGCTGGCGCTCTCCCACCGTGTGCGAGATGGCGTTCGCCAACAAGTTGTGCAGCATTTGGATGGTCCGTCCGTTAGCGTTGAGCGCCGTTCCATCGCTGGGCATTTAGCTTGGTTTCCATCTGGCGAGTCTGACTCAGTATCTGCACCAGAAGCATGGGCAGAGCATGTTGCCGAGTACTATGACATAACGCTTCAGGATGAAACACGAGTCGCCGAGCGTGATGCTGTAGAGCTTCGCTTTTCGCCTATCGATAGCCAGCGATATCAACATACTTGGTGGATCGATCAAGCGACAGGACTATTGCTTAAGCATGTGCTTAGCGATGCTCAAGACCGTGTCCTTGAAACCTTCCAAGTTACCCAGCTTCGCTCTCCTACCGCCTATAGTGGTGAAGTGCCCAGACCCACCGATGAGCAGATGCTTGACCAGCCTTGGCAAGCAACTTGGCTGCCTGAAGGATTTGTCGAGCAGCCATTGGAGCCAGGGCAGCAAAGCGGCCAGCGTGTGTATAGCGACGGATTAGCGGCGGTGAGCGTGTTTGTGTCGCCCGCCAGTCAGCCAGCGTTGGAGGAAGGTCTTCATCGAGTCGGTGTATCTAATGCTGCTGTGTCGTTGATTGATGTCGGAGATCAGAGCTGGCAATTAGTGGGCATCGGCGAGCTGCCTGTTGAATTGTTGCAGCGCATTGTTCAGTCAGTGCAATTTGAATAACCAGGTACATCGTTGTGAACACTACAGATTGCAATGCTATCGTACGCTCAGGCACCGTCATTGCTCACTCTGGAGCAGGATTAGTGGTAGATGTGTCGAGCAGTGTCGCTTGTCAGCAGTGTGCTGAAGGGCGTGGATGTGGCGCAGGGTTGTTAGCTCGCCGTCAACCACGCACCGTCATTGATCCGGGTGGTTTGCCCTCGCAATATTCAAGCCTTTATCCAATAGGTAGCTCAGTTTCGTTCACTGTTACTAAAAGTGATGTAAATATTCTGGCGCTGCTCGTTTATGCATTGCCTCTCCTATTTACCATCATCATTACGGGTACGGCGTCAGGAATGGGGGCGAGTGATGGGGTTTGTGCGATGCTATTTTTTAGTACGTTAATTGGCTCTGTCGTCATCCTTAAATATCTACTACGCGGACGAGTGGAACGCTTCCGCCCGCGTCTGGTCAGTTAATACTCCTGTAACTCGCTGAGAGTTGCACTCCCTTGTGTTTAGTACGTGGTTAGTACTTTTGCTTGATTAGGAGCTGTTGCATGAAGCGCTTGGTTTTTCCTTCCGCACTTTGGTTGTGCTTTATTGTATTTTTGTTCGTTGGGCAAAATGCCCACGCGCAGAACTTGCCAGACTTTACCAAATTGGTAGAAGACGCTGCCCCTGGTGTGGTCAATATTTCTACTAGCAGGACGATTCAGCGTAGCTCTGGGCCTTCTATTCAAGGGTTCGGTGGCCAGGATATCCCCGAAATATTCCGCCACTTTTTTGGCGATAGTTTTCCTACGCCTCCCCCTAGTCGAGGGCCAAACCGCAGTGAAGAGCGCCAGTCACTTGGTTCTGGTTTCGTCATTAGTGCGGATGGTTACGTGCTGACGAACGCTCACGTGGTTCAAGATGCTGATGAAATTCTTGTGCGATTAAACGATCGTCGAGAACTAACCGCAGAGCTAGTGGGTAGCGATACGCAAACAGATGTTGCGCTACTGAAGGTGGATGCCAACAATTTACCAGTGCTTGATCTGGGCGACTCCGATGAGTTAAAAGTCGGTGAGTGGGTGGCTGCCATAGGCTCACCCTTTGGTTTTGACCATTCTGTATCTGCTGGCATTGTGAGTGCTATTAACCGCACGCTGCCTCGTGATGTTTATGTACCCTTTATCCAAACCGACGTTGCCATTAATCCAGGTAATTCCGGTGGCCCCTTATTTAACCTTGAAGGGGAAGTCGTCGGTATTAACTCACAAATACTTACGCGTAGCGGTGGCTTCATGGGGCTCTCTTTTGCTATTCCCATTAATGTCGCCATGGACGTGGCTGACCAGCTTCGTGAAGACGGACATGTGAATCGTGGGTGGTTAGGCGTAATGATTCAGCCTGTGTCTCGTGATCTTGCTGAGTCGTTTGGCATGGAGGAAGCCATTGGCGCGCTGATTGCTGACCTAGATCCGGATGGGCCCGCGGCGCAAGGTGGTCTTCAAGCAGGGGATGTCATTATTGCAGTGAACGGTGAAGAGGTTGATCGTTCCAGCACGTTACCGCGTCTGATTGGTCGCGTTGCTCCTGGCAGTGATGTGGATTTAACACTGATGCGCGATGGTGAAGAGGTGACCGAAACGCTTGAACTGGGTAGCTGGCCTGATTCAGAAGCTGGTCATAGCGATAGTTCGAGCAGCAATAATCAGGTTCGTCTGGGTGTGGCTGTGGTAGAAGTTGATGAGGCAACCCGTGAGCGCCTAAATATTGGTGGTGGCGTGGAAGTGCGTCAGGTTGACCCCGACAGTGTTGCCTCGCAAGCGGGGCTGCGTGTGGGCGATATATTAGTCAGCATTGACCATCGCAGCGTTGCTTCGGCAGATGAGCTGTTGAGAATTGTTGAAGAACTGCCAGATGATCGTGCAATTCCACTGCGCTTGTATCGAGATGGACGCTCGCTATTTGTGGCATTACGTCTAGAGTAATCCACTGATTGTCTCTCCAGTCCGGCGGTTCTCGCCGGACTGCTGTTCCTATCCCGCGCATATCGCTACAATAGCGCTTATCTTTTTGACGAACATTGGCAAAGTAGTCGTGCGGCAATCTTTATTGCCTGCGCATATTGGCTCTATAAAGCCAGCTACACCTTGCACACCCATAAGGCAGAACACACTCGATGTCTCAAGACGTTTCCAGCGGAAAGCTCAAGCACATACGCAACTTCTCCATCATCGCGCATATCGATCATGGTAAATCGACGCTATCAGATCGTTTGATTCAGACCTGCGGCGGTTTGACCGAGCGAGAGCTTAAGGAGCAAGTGCTCGACTCCATGGATATTGAGCGCGAGCGTGGTATTACCATCAAGGCGCAGTCCGTCACGCTTGACTACACGGCTGCAGACGGTGAAGTCTATCAACTCAACTTCATTGACACGCCTGGGCACGTGGACTTCTCTTACGAGGTGTCGCGTTCTCTTTACGCCTGTGAAGGGGCGCTGTTGGTGGTAGACGCCGCACAAGGCGTGGAGGCTCAATCGGTTGCTAACTGTTACACTGCAATTGAACAAGGCTTGGAAGTACTCCCCGTACTTAACAAGATTGATTTGCCCCAGGCTGACCCTGATCGTGTCGCACAGGAAGTCGAAGAAATTATCGGTTTGGATGCCACCGATGCCTGCCAAGTGTCGGCTAAAAGCGGTATCGGCATCGACGCCTTGTTAGAGCGGTTAGTGCGGGATATTCCGCCTCCTAAGGGTGACCCAGAAGCACCTTTGCAAGCGCTTATTATCGACTCTTGGTTCGATAACTATCTTGGGGTTGTCTCTCTAGTGCGCTTATTCGACGGAACATTGCGCAAAGGCGACAAAATCCGCATCAAGTCCACAGGGCGTGATTGGGGGGCCACCGAGGTAGGGATCTTTACACCGCTTCGCAAAGAGACCAATATTCTGCGCGCTGGTGAAGTAGGCTTCATTGTCGCTGGCATTAAGGAGATCCACGGAGCACCGGTGGGCGATACAATCACCCACACCAAAACCCCTGATGTTCCCCGCTTGCCTGGTTTCCAAAAAGTGAAACCGCAGGTATATGCAGGTATGTTCCCGGTTAGTGCCGATGACTACGAAGACTTTCGTGACGCGCTTGAGAAGCTTGCGCTCAATGATGCTTCTCTTGAGTATGAGCCGGAAAACTCGGATGCATTGGGCTTTGGTTTCCGCGTCGGCTTCCTGGGTACGCTGCATATGGAGATCATTCAAGAGCGCTTAGAGCGTGAATATGATCTTGATCTGCTGACTACAGCGCCGACAGTGGTGTATGAGCTCGCCATGAAAAACGGCGAGATTCAATACGTATCGAACCCCTCGAAATTGCCTGATATGGCAGACGTTGATGAGATGCGTGAACCCATCGTGCGCGCCAGTATTCTGGTTCCTCAGGAGTATGTTGGTAACGTGATTGCTGAGTGTGAGCAGCGCCGCGGTACGCAATTAGATATGCAGTTCCTGGGTAATCAGATCCAGTTAACCTATGAGCTGCCCATGTCAGAAGTGGTCATGGATTTCTTTGATCGTTTGAAGTCTATTTCTCGTGGTTATGCATCACTTGAGTACAACTTCGAACGTTTTGAAGCGGCTAAGTTGGTTCGCCTGGACGTGCTGATCAACGGCGATAAAGTTGACGCACTGGCCGTCATTATCCACCGTGACCATGCGCATAACCGTGGTCGCTTGCTAGTGGAAAAAATGAAAGAGCTGATTCCGCGGCAAATGTTTGATGTGGCTATTCAAGCCGCTATTGGTGGCCAGGTTGTTGCGCGTTCAACAGTCAAAGCGCTGCGTAAAAACGTGACGGCCAAATGTTACGGCGGTGATGTAAGCCGTAAGAAGAAACTATTGGAAAAACAGAAGGCCGGTAAGAAACGGATGAAACAGGTGGGGCGTGTTGAAATTCCCCAGGATGCCTTCCTTGCTGTGCTCAAGGTAAACGACTAGGGATACTTACCCCACATGGATTTTTCATTACTACTGGTGATCGCCGTTGCACTTTCTGGGGCAGTATATTTGCTGGATGTGCTTTGGTTTAGACCTAAGCGGCGTGAGCGATTAGCCACTGCTGAAGCAGCTACCACGGAAGGCTTGGATGAAACAACGCGAGAGACATTGCTAAAAGAACCGTGGCCGATTGATTACTCCCGCTCTTTTTTTCCAGTTCTGCTGGTGGTGCTTGTCGTACGGAGCTTTATTGTTGAGCCGTTTCAAATTCCATCTGGATCAATGAAGCCGACGCTTGAAGTGGGTGACTTTATCTTGGTGAATAAGTTTGCCTACGGCCTGCGATTACCGGTGCTGCACAGCCGTTTTTTAGAGGTTGATGATCCTGAGCGCGGAGACGTGATGGTGTTCCGCTTTCCAGAAGAGCCGTCGGTCAACTTTATTAAACGTGTGGTAGGGTTGCCGGGCGACCGTATTCGTTATGAGGGGAAGCAACTGTATGTGAACGGTGAACCCATCAATAAAACTTTAATTGAAGAAGGTCCCGCGCTTTCGCCACAGCAACTATTATTGGAAGAGCAATTAGGTAGCATTAGCCACTATATATATAATAACCCCCGTGATCCTGGCCCCCAGATGCGTGAAGTGGTTGTTCCGGATGGGCACTATTTCACGATGGGTGATAATCGTGACCACTCCAACGATAGCCGTTATTGGGGGTTTGTTCCTGAAGATAATATTGTTGGAAGAGCATTTGCTGTTTGGATGCATTGGGACGGTGGCTTGCCTAGCTTTACCAGCGTGCGGCGTATTGAATGAAAAATAGTTTAGAAATTGTTAATGCTGTCATATTAGTTAACGTCAACGACGTAGGAGCACTGTGAGTAATTCCTTAACCGCTTTTTGCCGACGAATCGGCCATACCTTCGGTGACCCAACGCTGATGGAACTGGCCATGACCCATCGTAGCTACGGTGGTCGTAACAATGAGCGCCTGGAATTTCTGGGTGACTCTATCGTCAATTTTGTAATCGCTGAGGCGCTTTTTCAACGTTTCCCTCAGGCTAGGGAAGGACAGTTATCACGTCTTAGAGCGCGTTTGGTAAAAGGCCAGACATTGGCTGAGTTGGCTCGAGAAATGGAGTTCGGCGAATGCTTACGGCTTGGTTCAGGAGAAATGAAGAGCGGCGGGCATCGCCGCGAATCCATTTTGGCTGATGCAGTAGAAGCTGTGATTGGCGCTATTTATTTAGATGCGGGCATGGACGTAGTTCGTCAACGTGTGCTGGCATGGTACGCCGAGCGGCTTGAAAATATTTCGCTACAAGATACACAAAAAGATCCCAAAACACGTCTGCAAGAATTTTTGCAATCGCGTCAGGCAGCGTTGCCACGCTATGAAGTAGTCTCTGTAAAGGGGGAGGCGCATGCCCAGACCTTTACCGTGGAGTGCTACATTGATTTGCTAACCGAGCATACCACTGGTAAAGGTCCCAGCCGCCGCCATGCTGAACAACAGGCAGCTGAAGAAGCGCTATTCCACCTTGAAAAAACACCTGGAGACAAGTCATGAGTCAAACCTGCGGCTTCGTGGCCATCGTTGGGCGGCCCAACGTAGGCAAATCAACCCTCATGAACCGGATTCTAGGGCAAAAGATCTCTATTACTTCGCGTCGCCCTCAAACCACGCGGCATCAGGTAATGGGCATTAAGACGGTAGAAGAGACACAGTTCATCTATGTTGATACGCCTGGCATGCACATCATGTCAAAAGACCGCAATAAAGCGATCAACCGCTTTATGAATCAAGCGGCAACACAGGCGTTGCGTGATGTTGACTGTGTGGTGTTTATTATCGACCGCACCCGTTGGACGGATGAAGATCAAGCCGTGCTAAAGCGGCTTGAGCACGTGAAAGCACCGGTGATCCTAGCGGTCAACAAGGTAGATCGCTTAAACGATAAAAGTGACTTGTTACCCTGGTTAGCTGAAGTAGGTGCACGTCGTGAGTTTGCTGCGGTTGTACCTATTTCTGCCAAGCATGGCACCCAAGTGGATACGCTCGAACAGGAAGTTGCCAAATACTTACCAGAGAGCGTTCACTTTTTCCCAGAAGATCAAATCACTGACAAGAGCTTGCGCTTCATGGCGGCTGAGTTGGTGCGTGAAAAAGTCATGCGTCAGCTTGGTGATGAACTGCCGTATCAAATGACCGTGGAAATCGAAGAGTTCCGTGAAACCGAGCGTGTGACCCATATCAGTGCCTTAATTCTGGTCGAACGTCAGGGGCAAAAGGTTATCTTGATCGGTGAGAATGGCGAGCGTATTAAAAGCATTGGTCGCGAAGCCCGCCTAGATATGGAGCGTGCCTTGGGTACCAAGGTAATGCTCAATCTATGGGTAAAAGTGAAGCGCGGCTGGTCTGATGACGAGCGGGCATTAAAGAGCTTGGGCTACGATCTCGATTGAGTGCTTCCATGTCGGCAGAGCCAGCGTTTTTACTGCATCGCAGGCCTTACCGTGAAACCAGTGCGCTGGTGGATTTGTTAACCCTTAACCATGGCCGTATCCGCGCCGTTGCCCATGGAGGGCAGCGGCCAGGTTCTAAGTCGCGTCAACGGCTGCAACCCTTTACCCCTTTGTTTGTGTCTTGGCGCGGCGAGCGTGAGCTAAAGCGATTAATGCTGATGGAGTCGCGAGGCCAGACGGCACTGCTAGCCGGAGAAGGGTTGCTCTGCGGCTTATATGCCAATGAAATAGCCACGCGTCTACTGCCTTTGGAGCTTGCAGCGCCAGAGGTTTTTGCATTTTATAGCGCGCTTTTAGAAGCATTGCCAACACCGGCAAACCGCGCCTTGGCGCTGCGACGTTTTGAATGGGCGCTGTTGGAGACGCTTGAGGCAACGCCGCGTTTTTGTACCTACGATGGCGGTGCTCTCGATCCTCAAACGCGTTATCGATTTGATGCAGCAAGCCGTGCTTTTGTACCTGCTGAGCAGGGCATCGAAGGCCGCACGCTGCGCTATATTGATCAAGGCGATTGGCAGCCCGTTGGCTTAGCAAGTGCATTAAAAGCGGTTATGCGGGCAGCACTTGCGCCTCATTTGGGCGCGACTGCTTTACGTTCCCGAGAACTAATGCTCGATTTGGCCCGCCGCCGACAGCGCTAGGTGGGCATCTTGATATCACTTATTGGAGACACGTGATGCATCCTCCGAGGATTTTATTAGGCGTTAACATCGATCACATTGCGACGCTACGTCAAGCGCGCGGTACTCGTTACCCTGACCCTGTTCAAGCGGCACTGCTAGCAGAAGAAGCCGGCGCTGATGGCATCACGGTTCACCTGCGTGAAGATCGTCGCCATATTCAGCCTAGAGACGTTCGCCTATTGGCAGAAGTGCTTAATACGCGCATGAATTTAGAGATGGCTGTCACTGAAGAAATGCTAGTGCTGGCTGAGGAAATACGCCCGGCGCACGTGTGTTTAGTACCAGAAAAGCGTGAAGAGCTAACCACTGAAGGTGGTTTGGACGTTGTGGGTGGTTTTGATCATATTGCCAATGCCTGTCAACGCTTAAGCGCAGCCGGTTGCGACGTGTCTTTGTTCATCGATCCTGATAACGCACAAATTGATGCTGCCATTCGTGCAGGGGCACCAACGATTGAACTTCATACCGGAGCCTATGCAGAAGCAAAACCTGGCAGTACGGCTGCTATTGCTGAATATGAACGCCTGAGTACAGCGGCCATTCACGCTGTTTCTGCTGGCTTAGTGGTTAATGCTGGGCATGGCTTGCACTACCACAACGTTGAGGCGATTGCTGCGCTGCCGGGTGTTAATGAGCTCAATATTGGTCACGCCATTATTGCTCGAGCTCTTTTTGTCGGGTTGAAGGACGCCATTCAAGAAATGAAACGCTTGATCATTGCTGGTCAGGAAGCTGGACTAATGGCGGCGTTAGATGCTCATGAGCATGAACATGAGCATGAACATGAGCACGAACACAAGCATGACGGTTGCTGTAGCCACTAAGATGATTGTCGGAATTGGATCGGATATCGCCCGTGTCGAGCGCTTTGCTAAGGCAGTAAAGCGTCATGGGCCACGCTTTGCCCAGCGAATTTTAGGCCCTGAAGAGCAAGCTGTGTGGCAGACAAAAGGTCATCCCGCTAGCTATTTGGCAAAGCGTTTTGCGGCGAAAGAAGCGTATGTTAAAGCGCTTGGGCTTGGCCTGAGAAGCGGTATGCAATGGGGCGATATTCAGATTCTCAATGATTCACTTGGTAAGCCAAGCCTGCAGCTAAGTGGTGAGGCGCTTCGTCTATTTCAAGCTAGCGGCGCCTCGGCTACTCATATAACGCTCAGTGATGAAGCAGATTACGCGGTGGCATTTGTGGTACTTGAACGTTAGTACTTGAACGTTAGTACTTGAACGTTAGTACTTGAACGTTAGTACTTGAGCGCTAACGGACTAGCGCTGATTCAAGGTGCTTCGCTGCTCCCTGAGGCGTTTGATGGCGGCATACAGCTTATCAAGTAAATTTTCAGCCTGTTCCAAGCCCCCGGTGCGTAAACGTGTCTCCAACGTTTCGACCGTTAGCGCGAGCTCGGGTGCTCCGCAGTAACGGCTGGCACCATTGAGCGCATGAACATGATCGAGCAAGACCGTCAGGTTGTTTTCTTCGAAAGCGCTGCGAATTTGCTGTTCGCATTCACTTAGGCTATCGATCAGTCGCTTTAGCTGCTGTTTGGCGAACTCGGGGTTGCCGCCTGCTAGTCGCGTACCCAGCTCAAGGTCAATGACGGATAACGAGGCGGGTGTATATCCAAGAGCAGGGGCTTTTGGGGTCGCCTGTAACAGCGGACTGATTGGCAGCGTAATACCCAAGAAGCGTTGTAACTGCTGTTGCAGCTGAGTTTCATTGATAGGCTTCACCAATACGTCGTCTAAACCCTCCACAAGCCACTGCTGACGTTCATCGCTTAGCACGTGTGCGGTCACGGCAATAATTGGGCAGCGCGCCCAGCTATTATTAATGCGCCGCAAAGCCTGGGTGGTTTGAACACCGTCCATATCAGGCATACGAATATCCATTAGCACCATGTCTGCTTCGTTCTGACGTGCGTAATCCAACGCTTCCTGGCCGCTGGCAGCTAATACAATGTTGATATGCTCATTTTCGAGCATGGCTTTTAATAGTTCGCGGTTGGGCGCATTATCGTCAACGATCAGAACCGTGAATGTTGACGAAGGAAGTACTTTAATCGTTTGTGCGTTGGCAGAAATAGTGGTTGTGACAGGTTCTAATAGTTGTTTGAACGTGGCAACCAATTGAGTTCTGGTAAATGGTTTACACAGTATATCCCCCCCATTAGGAAGCTCCCAGTGAGGCAGTTCAAAGCTAGTGGCGTTTGCAAGGATGAGTGTTGGGCAGGGCGCTTGAGCAATTACTGACTGCCAATACGTCTTTCGCTCACCGATGAAGTCATCATGATCTAGGCTCAGCAGTAGCAGCTGTTCGTTGCCAGATTCAATAAAAGAGACGGCAGTTGCGCCCCAGCGTTCCATTAAGTGTTCCAACACATTGCGAGTGGGTAGATGGGGCTCATGTAAACGAACAATTGAGCCGTCGAGTGAGAGTTCCTGCGGCCGTTCCTTGGTCATGTCGGCAAGTAGCGGCAACGTAAATGAGAACGTCGCACCTTCTCCAGGCTCGCTATCAACTGAAATCTCTCCGCCCATTCGTTGAACTAATTGCCTGCAAATCGTCAGCCCTAAACCACTACCGCCAAATTGTCTGGAGTGACTAGGATCTGCCTGGGAAAAGGCACTAAATAGCTGCTTTTGTTGTTTATCGTTCAAGCCAATGCCTGTGTCACTAACGCTAATTCGCAGCACGACATGCTGGCCCTCCTGACTGTCCAGCATGGCACGCATGATGATTTCTCCCTTCTGGGTAAATTTCAGGGCATTGCTGGTCAAATTATTGAGGACTTGATGGATGCGTAGCGGGTCGCCGCGAAGCGTTGACGGCACATCGTCATAAACCATCGCCACTAAATGCAGTCGTTTGCGTTGAGCTTCAGGTGCATGAAGGCCAACAACTTCATCCATCAGCGACACAAGATCGATATCGACTTCTTCTAACGTCAGCCGGTCGGCTTCTAGTTTCGAGAAGTCCAACACATCATTTACTAGCATCAACAGGTTATCGCACGCACGGTGCACGTGTTCTAGCCATTCTTTCTGCCGAGCGTCGAGAGATGAGCGGCCTAATAAACGGCAAAAACCGATGATGCCATTTAAAGGGGTGCGGATTTCGTGGCTCATATTAGCCAGAAATTCGGACTTCACTGCATTCGCGCGTAGAGCGCTTCGATGAGCAAGATCGAGTTTGATATTTTGCTCTTCAATCGTCTCCATGGACTCTTGTAGTTCACTGGTCGCTTGCTCGATTTGGCTTTGCATATCATGCTGAGCTTGCCGGAAATGTTCCGCTAACCCATTGATATGTTCTGCCAGTTGCCGAAACTCAGTAGGGCGGGCAGCCACCATATAAGGCCGGTAGTCCCCCCGGGATAGGCGATAAAGCGCTTGGTTCGCCTCTTCAATTGGACGAGTAGCGTAGCGGCTGATCGCAAACGCGACTAAAAAAAGCAGCAGCCCAAGCAGCATGCCGCCTAAGCTAAGACTGGCAATGAGCTTATAGCGCTCCAGTTTAAGCGTGCGTATGTCCATTTCGGCTTCAAGCCAGCCAGTATTAGCGAGATTAGATGGTTGGCCGTAAGACGTGGTTAAAGGTACCTGTAAACGCCAAATAGCTTCATCCATGGTGAGTGTCGTAGCATTAGGAGCATTTAGGCGAGGTGGTGGAGGTATCGAATATCCCAGTACCAATAAGCGACTTCCTTGCTCGTCGAAAAGCGTCACCGCACGTAACCCTTTGTGCTCCAGAAGCTGTCGGGCAATGGCTTCTAAACGAGGCAGGTCGCCATCTAACATGGCGTTACTCAGGCTTGGTGCCAGTAATTCACCGGCGCTAACTAAGCGCTCTTCTAGCATGTCATGGCCGGTGGTCTCGCTTTGCATCACCAACAATAGTGCCATGACGGCATAGACAAGAAGCGGAAATCCGAGTAACGCAAAGAGTAAGCGCGTGTTTAAAGACATGAGAGAAGCTCGTTGATTCAATGAGGTTGCCTGTCAAGCTAACGGCAGCACCGATATAATGCAGCATAATGGTGATGATAAGGAATGTACGATGAATTATCCGACGCTCGAAGATGTGGTTGGCAATACGCCACTGGTTCGTTTAAAGCGCATAACGGCTGGTCGTAATAACACGCTTCTAGCCAAGCTAGAAGGTAATAACCCTGCTGGTTCGGTGAAAGATCGCCCAGCACTCTCTATGTTAAGTGAAGCTGAAGCGCGGGGCGATATTGTTCCAGGCGATACGCTGGTGGAAGCAACCTCGGGTAATACGGGTATTGCGTTGGCCATGGCCGCGGCTATCAAAGGTTACAAAATGACGCTAATCATGCCTGAAAACGCTTCTGAAGAGCGTAAGCAGGCGATGGCGGCTTACGGCGCCACATTGGTGTCAGCGAGCAAAGAAGGCGGGATGGAAGAGGCGCGAGATATTGCCGATGCGATGATTGCAAGAGGCGAAGGTAAACCGCTAAACCAATTTGCCAATCCAGATAACCCGCTTGCGCACTATCGCACAACGGGGCCCGAAGTGTGGCAGCAAACCGGCGGTGAAGTGACGCATTTTGTCAGTTCAATGGGGACCACGGGCACCATCATGGGAGTGTCTCGTTATCTTAAGGAACAAAACCCAGCGATCCAAATTGTCGGTTTGCAACCGGCGGATGGTGCGAGCATCCCGGGGATTCGTCGTTGGCCAAAAGAGTACTTGCCGTCGATTTTTGAAGCACCAAGGGTCGATATCACCCTTGATATCGCTCAGCAAGAAGCAGAAGCCCACATGCGCCGCTTGGCTCGTGAAGAAGGTATTTTTGCCGGGGTGTCGTCAGGTGGCAGTTTGGCTGGAGCATTGCGTATCGCAGAACAAACTGAGAACGCGGTCATTGTCTTCATCGTTTGTGACCGAGGCGATCGCTACCTTTCCACAGGCTTATTTGCCCCGGAGTTATAGATGGCCATGTTGGGTAAGCGGCGGCCATCTCGCCCCGCCTCGGGACACTCAGGGCTAGTTCGCCAACCAAGCCGTAAAACTGAGTCAAAAGATGATATCTCGACAACGCTGGTGGTTGAGCGTTTAGCTCATGATGGTCGTGGTGTAGCGCATAATGTCGAGGGAAAAACAGTCTTTATTGATCAAGCGCTTCCCGGTGAGCATGTCGATGTAGCGATACACGTGACGCGCAAGCGGTATGACGAAGCGCATATAAAAAATCGGCTCACCTCTTCAGAACAGCGGGTTGAGCCTCCCTGTGCTTACTTTGGGCAGTGCGGAGGCTGTGATTTACAGCATCTTAATCTTACTGCACAACGCCAGCATAAGCGCGACGTTGTCACCGAGCTAATGGCGCGTCAGGGCCTTACGCTAGGTCCTATTGCTGCGTTAGATGGTAGTAGCGAGCACTACCGACGTCGCGCCCGTTTGGGGGTTAGGGTAGATGGTCAGGGGAATGTTCTACTGGGGTTTCGAGCACCCAACAGCCACCGATTAGTTGATATTGAGCAGTGCCATGTGCTGGTGCCAGCGCTGAACAAATTGATTCTTCCGTTACGGCAACTGCTGGCAACATTAGCCTCGCCCCGTCTCGTTGGCCATGTCGAATTACTGGCGACCGATGAGGCGACAGTCGTGCTAGTGCGTCAGTTAAAAGCCCATGATCAAGATAGAGCTCGCTGGCAGCAGTTTGCGGAACAGCAGCAGGTCTCGCTCGGCACTTGGTTAGGGCGGGAAACACCTGTTTTGCACTGGAATGGTGCACACGGAGGCGCTACACCCGTTCTACAAGAAGTGCTTAATCTTGATGAACTCGGAATTCAAAGAGCGAGTTCACCCACAAGTGAACACTGTTTGTCGGGTGATAAAGCATCCAGCCTAGTGACGTTACGTTTTTCACCAGGTGACTTTTTACAGGTAAATGCTGAGGTTAACCAAAAGATGGTAGCCCAGGTGGTAGCATGGTTAAAGCCAGCGCCGGGGCAACAGCTCGTAGATCTCTTTGCAGGGATTGGTAACTTCAGTTTGCCGTTAGCCGCCGCAGGAGCAAAGGTGCTTGCTGTAGAGGGCAATCCAGCGATGGTGGAGCGAATTACCGCTAACGCTGATGCTAATCTACTGGATGTGCATGCCCAGCAAGCAGACTTAAGTGACGCCAAAAAGGTGCAAATGCTATTGAGCGAGCATCAGCAAATTGATGCGATTGTGCTGGATCCGCCGCGCAGCGGCGCAGAAGCAGCTTGCCAAGTATTAGGTAGTTACAATGTACCCCGGGTGGCCTATATTTCTTGTGACCCGGCAACGCTTGCTCGCGATGCGGCACATCTTGTGCATGCAGGTTATCGCGTCAAGCAAGTAGCAGTGGCCGATATGTTTTTACACACTGCTCACCTGGAAACGCTGATGCTATTTGAATACGAGGGCTAGCCTGCCCATTGCATCAAGCCTCGGTGACGGAAAGTGGCTAGCCGTCACCCTGAAAGGATGAATGATTGTCATGGTGAAAGTGCGTGAAGACCAGCCGCTTACCGAAAGCGGAAAGGTGGACATACAGCAGTGGTTAGCGCGCCTTCAAGAGGATGTGCGCCTACGTGAACCCGAACGACTATTGCAAGCGTGCGCGCTTGCTGAACAGTTGGAGCGAGAGGCGCCGCAAACCCACCGTGTGTGGCTCTCGCCAGGTTCAAGTTTTCGAATGGGGCTGGAAATGGCCGACATTCTGGCCGAGCTCAAGCTTGATCAAGCAACCCTTGAGGCTGCCGTGCTGTATCGCGCGGTTCGCGAAGGGCTGCTGAGTATAGACGCCGTTACCAAACGGTTTGGCGAAGAGGTCGCTAAGCTGATTGATGGCGTTTTACAAATGGCGGCCATTAGCTACCCACTAGCGCCCAACCATGGTATGGGCCAGCATAATCAGCAGGAAAATCTGCGCAAAATGCTGGTTAACATGGTTGGAGATGTACGCGTTGCATTGATCAAAATTGCTGAACGCACCTGCGCCTTGCGCCAAGTAAAAGATGCGCCCCGTGAAAAGTGCTTACAAGTCGCACGTGAAGTGGCTGATATTTATGCGCCGCTTGCTCATCGACTTGGGATAGGACAAATCAAGTGGGAACTTGAAGACCTATCGTTTCGCTATCTGCATGAAGATGAGTACAAAGCGATTGCTAAGCTGCTGGCTGAAAAGCGCTTAGATCGTGATCGCTATATTCATGACGTGGTGGAAACCATCAAGAGCTTGATGGAAGCCCAGAATATTCACCACTATGACGTCGATGGGCGAGCCAAGCACATTTACTCAATCTGGCGCAAAATGAAGCGCAAACGGATTGATTTTTCCCAGGTGCACGATGTGCGCGCAGTGCGCATTCTGGTACCTGATGTGGCCGATTGTTATACCGTACTCGGAATTGTTCACTCGCGTTGGCACCATGTACCCAACGAGTTTGATGACTATATCGCCAACCCGAAGAAAAACGGTTACCAGTCACTGCATACCGCGGTGATGGGGCCAGAAAATAAGGTGTTGGAAATCCAGATTCGCACCTTTGCTATGCATGACGAAGCAGAATTAGGCGTGTGCGCACACTGGCGATATAAAGGGCATGATACCAACGCCAAAAGCCGTAGCTATGAAGAAAAGATTGCCTGGTTGCGCCAAGTGCTTGAGTGGCAGGATGAAGTGGGTGGCTTTGGCGACCTGCGTGAAGGTCTTTCCAGCGACGTTGCGCCAGACCGCATCTATGTGTTCACTCCCGATGGTCATGTCATTGACCTGCCGCGTATTGCCACACCCATCGACTTCGCCTATCGCGTGCATACCGAAATTGGTCACCGCTGCCGTGGTGCCAAGATTAACGGCCGGATAGTACCGCTTACCTATAAGTTAAAAACCGGCCAGCAGGTCGAGATTTTAACGGCCACCAAAGGCGGCCCCAGCCGCGACTGGTTAAACCCCAGTTTGGGCTATGTGCGCACCTCACGCGCGCGGGCGAAGATTCAGGCATGGTTTAAGTACCAAGCACGAGACCAGAACCTAGACGAAGGGCGGGCGCTGTTCGAGCGTGAGATGCGCCGCTTGGATGTTGAAGGGCTTGACCTTGCTAAGCTTGCTGGTGCTGTTAACTACCAAAACGCCGACGATATGTATGCGGCGCTTGGTGCGGGCGACCTGCGCATCGGCCAAGTGCTTCATCAAGCCCAGCAGTTGTTTGGTGAAACGGACGACCAAGAGCAGTTGGATCGGTTGCTGGCGAAGCCACGCCGCCAGCCAAGCAAAGCGACCAAAAGCGACATCACCGTGCTGGGGGTCGGTAACTTAAAAACCAGCATGGCGAATTGCTGTCGGCCAGTGCCAGGCGAACCGATTGTTGGCTTTATTACCCAAGGTCGCGGCGTCACCGTCCATCGCCAAGATTGCAGCAACATCCTTCAATTGCGCATGGAAGAGCCCCAGCGCATTATCGAAGTAGAGTGGGGCGAACGTGCCCACACCCGTTACCCCGTCACTATTGAAATTCAAGCCTGGGATCGCTCCGGCTTACTACGCGACGTGACAGGGCTACTAGGCAACGAGAAGGTTAATGTATTAGCTGTTAATACGCTGACAGATACTGACGAGGGGATTGCGCGACTGCGCATCACGCTGGAAGTCGACGGTCTTGAATCGTTAGGCCGTTTGTTTTCTCGTATCCAGCAGTTGCCCAACGTGACGGAAGTACGTCGTCTACGTAATGCCGACCCAGAGAAAAACGTCCGTAAAGGAGGCGCCTGATGCGTTATAGCGTAGAGGATCTGCTGACATTGATGTCGGTACTTCGCAATGCGGAACAGGGGTGTCCTTGGGATATTAAGCAAGATTGGGACAGCATCGTGCCCCATACGCTGGAAGAAGCTTACGAAGTTGCTGACGCTATTGAGCGGCGCGCTTTTGATGAATTGCCCGGCGAGTTGGGTGACCTGCTGTTCCAAGTGGTCTATTACGCCCAGTTTGGTGCTGAAGAGCAGCGCTTCGACTTTCACGACATCGTCGATACATTGACCGCAAAGATGTTGCGACGTCATCCGCATGTATTTCCTGATGGCACGCTAGCGTCACGGCGTCCACCCGGAGTGAGTGCCGAGGACGTACAAACCCAGCACGTTAATTCACGTTGGGAAGCGCTTAAGGCCGGTGAGCGTGCTGAGCGTTCACAGCAAAGCACGCCCTCTGTACTTGACGATGTTCCGCGCACGCTACCTGCGCTTAGCCGTGCCGCTAAACTCTCGAAGCGTGCCGCCAGGGTCGGGTTCGACTGGCCGGATGCCAGCGGTGTACTGGACAAAATCCGTGAAGAGCTGGCTGAAGTTGAAGAAGCCCTTGCCGAGGGTAACCAACAGCACGCTCAAGAAGAAGTCGGCGATTTGTTGTTTGCAGTGACTAATTTAGCGCGCACATTGGGTGCTGACCCCGAACAGTGCTTGCGTACCACAAATACCAAATTTGAGCGCCGCTTTCGCTACGTAGAGCGCGAGCTTGCCGCCGCTGCGCGTTCGCTAACCGACGCCTCGCTGGATGAAATGGAAACACACTGGCAAGCCGCTAAAGCACAAGAAAAAACGCTTACCCCTTAACAACTGATTTTTAACAACTAGCTTTTAACAACTAATGCGACCCCGTAAGGAGGCCATGCCAATGAGTCACGACCTACACGAATCGCTACGTGATAACGTGCGTATTCTCGGTGATAGCCTGGGCCGTACGATTGCCGATGATTTAGGCCAGTCATTTGTTGATAAAATTGAAACGATTCGTGCCCATGCCAAGCGGGGACGGCAGGGCGATTCATTGCAGCAGCGTGAGCTTATTGAGTATCTGCGCCAGTTGCCCGAACGCGACCTGCTGCCAGTTACGCGCGCGTTTAACCAGTTTTTGAACCTTGCCAACATTGCTGAACAGCACTACCGGGCGCGCTTTCGCCGGGTGGAAGACTACAAGCCTGGTACCCAGCCAGTGCTTGGTGAACTGCTAAGCCGTGCACAGCAGGCGGGTAATTCGCCCCGTAAATTAGTAGAAACCCTGGCCAGTATGCGCGTTGAACTCGTGCTGACTGCCCACCCCACAGAAGTTATCCGCCGCACGTTGATTCAAAAATACGATGCTATCGACGAGTGCCTGACCGCGATTGAAAGCTCTGAGGACTATCCAGAGCGTGGCACTCGCGCCCAGGGGCGCCTGGAAGAGTTGATCAGTCAAGCGTGGCATACCGATGAGATTCGTCATGAGCGGCCAACCCCTGTTGATGAGGCCAAATGGGGTTTCGCGGTTATCGAAAACTCCTTATGGCAGGCAGTGCCAGACTTCCATCGCGATTTGGATAATTTATTACTCGATACTGCCGGAGAGCGTTTGCCGCTAGATGCCGCGCCTATTCGCTACGCTTCTTGGATGGGCGGTGACCGAGATGGCAATCCAAATGTCACCGCGCGGGTGACGCGAGAGGTGCTGTTATTGGGCCGCTGGATGGCCGCCGATCTCTATTTGCGCGATCTTGAGCAGCTGAAAACCGAGCTTTCCATGTGGAAAGCCAACAGCGCCCTGAAGGCAGAGGTGGGAGAAGTTGCTGAGCCTTACCGCGAGCTGCTCAAGCGTCTGCTGAATAAAATGGAAGCCACACGCGACTGGGCAAAAGCAGAGCTGGATGGCCGCAACTATGACGGCGGGCCAATTATTGAAACCCGCGACCAGCTCTACGCACCGCTGCTGGCATGTTACCGCTCGCTGTGTGATGTCGGGCTGGATACCATTGCAAACGGTGCGCTGCTTGATACCTTGCGCCGCGTGGCAGTGTTCGGTGTCACGCTGACCAAACTTGACCTGCGCCAGGAGGCCAGTCGCCATGCCCAGGTAATGGAAGAACTCACCAGTGCACTAGGCTTGGGGCACTACCAGGACTGGAACGAAGCACAGCGCCAAGAGTTCCTGCTCGCAGAGCTTGAATCAAGTCGGCCGCTGATCCCACGCCGTTGGGAGTGCTCGGCAGAATCCCGCGAAGTGCTCGATACCTTCAAAGTGATTGCTCAAGAGCATGCTGAAGCGTTGGGTACTTATATTATCTCCATGGCTGCCGAGCCTTCGGACGTATTAACCGTTGCGTTATTGATGAAAGAGGTGGGTGGCCAAGTCACGCTACCCATCGCACCGCTGTTTGAAACCCTGAACGACCTTGACCATGCGGGCGATGTCATTGACCAATTGCTGGCGCTTCCCGGTTACCGTGCCCTGGCGAAAGACCGTCAAGAAGTCATGATTGGCTATTCAGACTCGGCTAAAGACGCCGGACAGCTTGCTGCTGCCTGGGCACAGTACCGTGCCCAAGAGTCGTTAGTCGATGTATGTGACAAGCATGGCGTAGATTTGACGCTTTTCCATGGCCGGGGTGGCACTGTTGGTCGTGGTGGCGGCCCTGCGCATGCGGCGATTCTCTCCCAGCCGCCAGGTTCAGTGAATGGTAGCCTACGAGTGACAGAGCAAGGCGAGATGATTCGCTTTAAGTTTGGTCAGCCAGATATCGCGCTGCGCTCTATGGAAATTTACGCCTGTGCGGTCATGGAAGCGACGCTCTTGCCACCGCCCGCACCGGAGCCTCAGTGGCGTGAAGAGATGGACCAACTGGCGAAAGTAGCCCATGCCGCCTATGTGGGCGTAGTGCGTGAAGACCCCGATTTTGTCCCGTATTTCCGTGCTGTCACGCCAGAAGGGGCGCTGGGTAGGCTGCCGCTCGGCTCTCGGCCAACCAAGCGTCGCCAGGATGGTGGCGTGGAAACCTTACGCGCGATTCCGTGGATTTTTGCTTGGACACAGATTCGCTTGATGTTACCTGCTTGGCTGGGCAGCGGTGAGGCGTTCTCGCGACGCCTGGAGCAGCCAGGCGGCCGGGAAGTGCTGCAAGAAATGCGCAGTCAGTGGCCTTTCTTTGGCACCTATCTCGATATGTTGGAAATGCTGTTGGCCAAAGCGGACGTAGCGATTGCAGCTTACTATGAGCATCGCCTAGTCGACGAGCCTTCGCTGAAAGCATTGGGTAAGAAGCTACGTGAGCGTTTTGAGCGGCTTGAAAACGTCGTGCTGGATATCCTTCAGCAAGAGAAGCTGCTTGAAAACACCCCGCTTATTCGCCAAGCAATTGATGTGCGCAACCCTTACATCGACCCGCTTCATGGCTTGCAAGCGGAGCTTCTACAGCGTAATCGGGACGCCGATGGTGCCATTAGTGCCGATCTCTCTCGTGCGCTCATGGTGACCATGGCAGGTATTGCAGCAGGTTTACGCAATACGGGTTAAAAATAACAGTACGCCGCCACTATGTGTGGCGGCGTCGTCATCACCTTATTAGGAATTGGGGGCGTGATGATAAAGGATGCTCAGTCAGTACTGTCGTTTTGGTTTAATGAATTAACGCCAGCGCAGTGGTTTAAAAAAGATACGTCGATGGATCAGCAGATTACCCAGCGTTTCGGCCCACTGCTGACCAAAGCGGCTGCCTGTGAATGTTATGAGTGGCGCAGTACTGCTCGAGGGAGGCTGGCTGAAATTATTGTGTTGGACCAGTTTTCTCGAAATATCTACCGTGACCACCCGCAAGCCTTCGCCAGTGACGCGTTAGCTTTAGCGCTTGCACAGGAAGCGGTTGCTTTAGCGGCGGATAACGAACTGGCTCCCGTCGAGCGTAGTTTTTTATACATGCCTTATATGCACAGTGAGTCTGCCGCTATTCATGAGGTGGCAATGCAGCTGTTTGATCAACCTGGATTAGAGAATAACTTGGATTTCGAGATTCGCCACAAAGCGATCATTGACCGCTTTGGTCGTTATCCCCACCGCAACGAAGTGTTGGGCCGGGTATCTACGCCAGCCGAAATAGAGTTTCTTAAACAACCTGGGTCCGGCTTCTAGTTAGGCTTTTAACGTTAGCTTTTGAATTTTGCTTAACCACTTCACCACACTTTTGCCTATGGCGTTTTATGTCGTTACGAAAATCTACCCGCATCAATAAATACATCAGCGAAAGCGGTTTGTGTTCTCGCCGAGAGGCTGACCGCTATGTTGAACAAGGCAACGTTTGGATTAATGGGCGTCGGGCAACGACAGGCGATCAAGTGGTGCCGGGTGATCGGGTTAAGGTCAACGGTCAGGAGATAGAGCCTCAGGAAGAAGAGGATTTGGTGCTTATTGCGCTGAATAAGCCAGTGGGGATTGTCAGTACCACCGAATCCAGCGAAAAAGATAATATTGTTGAATTCGTGAAACATGGCACGCGCATCTTTCCCATCGGGCGTCTCGATAAAGACTCACAGGGGCTGATCTTTCTAACCAATAATGGCGACCTGGTTAATAAAATCCTGCGCGCTAATAATAATCATGAAAAAGAGTATGTGGTTACGGTCAATAAGCCGATTACCGATGAGTTTGTAGCAGGCATGCAGAAGGGGGTACCGATCCTTGGGCAGGTGACTAAAAAGTGTAAAGTGACCAAGTCGTCGACGTTTGTGTTCACTATTACGCTGGTGCAAGGGTTGAACCGCCAGATTCGCCGTATGTGCGAGTACTTTGGCTACGAGGTCACCCAGCTTGTTCGCACACGAATAATGAATGTTTCCCTGCAAGGTTTGGCTCTAGGTGATTGGCGGGACTTAACCCCTAAAGAGATTGATACGATTGTCGCGCTGACAGAACGCTCTGAGGCAGTTCCTGACAAGAGCCAGACGGCACGGCCTGATTACAATTCGGGGGCAGGCTCTAACAAACCTAAAAAAACAGCCACCAAGGGGAAGCAGAAACAGGGGAGGCAGAAACAGGGGCACCAGAAGCCGGCTAGGCCAGGAGCTAAAGCGGTTGGCAGCAAACCGCCACCTAAGGGCAAAAAAGCTGCCAGCGGAAAAGCGCGTACTGGCCCGAAGGCTAGTGCATCGGGTAAGCCACACCCTAAGGCCAAAGCTGCTGGCGCGGGTAAGCCTAGCGTAAAAGGTAAGGCCGGGGCTAAGCCAGTTGGTAAAGGCCGTGTTGGTCGGGCGAAAGGGAAGCGTTAGGTAAAAATAGAAAGGCGGGCAGCCCTGGGTGCCCGCCTTTAGCGCCTAACCTATTGTATACCTACAAGCTGATGGATCAGGCAAATAAGAAGTTAGCAATTAGTTCTTTGCCACCTTCTGTGGCAAACGATTCGGGGTGAAACTGAATGCCGTGAATGGGGTAATCACGGTGCTTAACGCCCATCAATTCAAACTCACCCACTGTTTGCCAGTGGCTGCGTTGCTCAAATTTTTCAGCACCTAGCGCGCCCACTGTTGCGGTCACTTCCAGGCAGTCGGGCAGGGTGAACGCGTCGGCAATCAATGAGTGATAGCGCATCACCTCAAGCTGGTCGGGTACGCCATTAAATACCGAGCGATTGTTGTGGTTGATCGGACTGATTTTGCCGTGCATCGGTAAAGGCGCTTTTACCACCTTGCCGCCAAAAACGTGAACAATGCCCTGCATGCCCAGGCAAACGCCCAACAATGGTGTGGTTTTGCCGAGTTTCTCGATAACGTCGGCACAGACGCCAAAGTAACGCGGATCATCCGGCGAGCCTGGACCAGGAGAGATTATAATCCGATCAGGCGCCATGGCTTCTATCGCTTTTAAGTCGATTTGGTTGTTGCGCTTAACAATAATCTCGAAATGGGGCAGCTCGCCGCGGTTCTTCTGCGTGGTTAAAATCTCACCAATAAACTGATACAGGTTATAGGTGAAGGAGTCGTAGTTATCGATAATTAGCACCTTCATGCTTGGCTCTCCATGTCCATATCCGCGCTCATAAAAGGGGCAAGGGCTTTACGGGTGCCAGCAAATTTGCGGCGAATTTCTTCGTATTCATCCTCGGCGTTGCTATCAAACACGTTGCCGCCACAGGTTTGCACGTAAGCGCTTTCACCGTTTACAAAGACCGTACGAATGGGAATCGCGAAGGTGCAGTCGCCATTAAAAGAGAACTGGCCAACCGCGCCGCCATAAGGGCCACGACCGTCAATTTCCAAGTCATCGATAATTTTCATTGCTTCGATTTTTGGCGCGCCCGTCAGCGTACCCGCAGGGAAGTTGCTGGCAAGGGATGTAAACATATCTTCGCCTTCGGCAATAATGCCAACAATTTCACTGGAGATATGTTGCACGTGACTAAAGCGCTTGATGTCCATCAGGCTACGTACTTTCACCGTGCCAAATTGTGCCACTCGGCCAATATCGTTGCGGTGTAGGTCCACAATCATATTGTGCTCGGCAATCTCTTTAGGATCGTTGAGTAGCGCACGAGCTAACTGCGTGTCTTCTTGAGGGGTTTTGCCACGAGTGGTAGTGCCTGCCAGCGGGAAGGTCTCCATCTCGCCCTGGCGGAGCCTGAACAGAAGCTCGGGGCTTGCGCCAATCAGCTTCTGCTCGCCAAATTTCACGTAGTACATCTGTGGCGATGGGTTAATGGTGCGCAACTGATCGTAGAGCGCTAGCGTATCGCCTTTAATGCTAAAGCGCTTTTTAAAGCCGACTTCGCACTGGAAAACCTTACCGTCGATGATGTCCTGCTTCACCTTGGCCACCGCTTCGGCGTGCTCTTCGCGGCTCATGGTGTCGCCCAGCGCAGTGATGTGTAACGAGCCTGGAGGGATATCTTCAGCGTCGATCAAGGTTTGCAGAAACTCGTAGCGACTGTTGTCGTAATAAAAATAGGTCACTTCCCCGGTCATTTTGTCGAGGATCAAACCATCTTTATAAAGGCCAAATCGAAACGTGTCGAAATCGTCGCTAGCTTTCAACGATAACGAAGGCTCAAAGTACTGCATAGCGTCATAACCAAGATAACCACTTAGTCCGCCTGCATACTTACGAGAAATAATATTCTGCGGAATCAAGCTGCGTAGCAGCTCATAAGGGTTATCGCTTGGATAGTGGTTTGCATTACCGTCACGATCTTCAATAGTTAGCGTGCTGCCATTGGCGTAAAGCGTGTACTCAGGGTCAAAGCCAATAATCGAGTGGCGCGCCATATGGCTATCTTCGCCTAGTGATTCCAGCATGTAGCAGGTATCAAATTGGCGTTCAATTTTTTGAAACAGAGCAAAAAAGTCACAGTCCGCCGCCAGGGTGACGTAGTGAGGCTTGCGCGACAGCGTAAAAGGCTGCGGGCCTGATGAAGCAGGCGTAGTCGTCGTCATGATTAATCGGTCCGTGAAGTGGGTGACGGTAGTGATGAAGGTAACGTTGAAGAGGGTAATGTGGTTAAAGCGCGCGAACCGCGGGATACCGTGGCAATACCGACGCCCAGGATTTCAGCGATTTTGCGGTGGGGGACTCCTTCACGCAAAAGCTTAAAAATCTGTAGGCGTTTGCAGATTTCTTGGTACTCTGCGGGCGTTAACAAGCTGGCGAGTGCCTCGTCCATTGCTTCTGGCGAATCAATGGCAAGTAAATAGCGTACTAAATCAGCCTGATGGTCATCATCAAATGACATAAAGTGAGTTCACCGTATTGCCACAAAATTAAGGAAATAAGTTGCTGTACTAGCGTACTAGTACGGTATCCTATTACGCAATGAAGTCAAGCCATTCGTGTTAATTTGAGGAAGCCCGATGACCGACTATTTTATTCAAGCGTTTATCTATCTCATTGCAGCGGTAATCGCTGTCCCCCTTGCCAAGCGGTTTGGACTTGGTTCGGTGCTCGGTTATTTGGTAGCTGGGGTGGTGATAGGCCCAATGCTGGGATTAGTCGGCCAGGAAACCACCACGATTCAGCACTTCGCCGAGTTTGGTGTGGTGATGATGCTGTTTTTAGTCGGTATGGAGCTCGACCCAAAAGGGTTGTGGGCCATGCGGGTAAGCCTGATAGGGATGGGTGGTTTACAGGTGCTGATAACAGCCGCTGCAGGTACCGCTGTTGCTTGGTGGCTGGGACTTGCTTGGCAAACATCCTTGGCCATCGGTTTGATTTTCGCGCTTTCCTCAACGGCGATTGTGCTACAAACCCTAAACGAAAAAGGACTCACGAAAACTGAAGGCGGGCGTAGCGCGTTTTCGGTGCTGCTATTTCAAGACATCGCGGTGATCCTGATGTTGGCGTTGATCCCACTATTGGCGCTCCCTGAACTAATGGGAGAAGGTGGTAGTTATGCTGAACATAGCAGCCTTAGCCTTGTCGAGGGTATGCCAGCATGGCTCCACGGGCTGGTGGTGGTTGGGGCTATCGGGATCGTAATTATTAGTGGGCATTACCTTGGGCCAGTACTGTTTCGCTATGTGGTTTCCTCTGGCTTGAGAGAGGTATTTACAGCTGCCGCTTTAATGCTGGTCATTGGCATCGCTGCGCTGATGGGGGTTGTCAATTTGTCTCCAGCGCTTGGCGCTTTTTTAGCCGGTATCGTACTCGCTAACAGCGAATTCAAGCACGAAATCGAGGCCAACATCGAACCGTTTAAAGGGCTTTTGCTCGGTCTGTTTTTTATCACGGTTGGGGCTGGTATCGACTTTCAGGTACTCACGTCACAGTGGCCAGCTGTGCTGGTATTAGTGCTTGGTGTTATTGTTGTAAAGGGCATTATCCTGTTCGGGCTAGCCATGTTGTTCCGGGTCCGCGATAGCAATGGCTGGTTGTTTACGTTAAGCCTTGCTCAGGCGGGGGAATTCGGATTTGTGCTGTTAACTTACAGCGTGCAGAGCAACGTTATTCCTGTTGATGTATCGCAATTACTTTCGCTTGTTGTCGCGTTTTCCATGTTTGCGACGCCGCTATTGTTTATTGCCTACGACCGCTTAGTGTTGCCGCGCTACCAAACAGCTAAAAATGATACGCGCGATGCCGATAAGATCGAAGAGCAAGCGCCGGTGATTATCGCCGGTGTCGGTCGTTTTGGGCAGGTTGTATGTCGCTTGTTGCGCGCCAATAACATTCCCATCGTGGCTTTGGATCTCGAAATTGAGCAAATTGAACTCCTCCGCCATATTCGGATTAAAAGCTACTTTGGCGATGCTAGTCGCTCAGATCTTCTAGAAACCGCGGGTATTGCGCATGCGCGAGTGATGGTAGTGGCGATTGATGATCGCGATCGTGCTGTTGATATGGTGAAGCACGTCAAGCATTACTATCCCAACGTTTGGGTATTGGCGCGTGCATTTGACCGTGGCCATGGGTATCAGCTTCGCGAAGCAGGGGCTGACGATATAACCAGAGAGGTTTATCACTCTGCGCTGGAGCTAGGCGGCCATACGTTAACGGCTATGGGTGTGCATCCTATGCGTGCCAAGCAGATGATCGACTCGTTTGAGCAACACGAAAATGCTCATGAAGATGAGCTGTTTGAAGCCTGGAAAGAGATTGAGGAGGGTATTAGCTTTAGCCCGCGTTACGGCGAACTGTTTATGAAACTGGAAGAGGCGCTGAGTAGGTCAATGCGGCACGGTTGGGATGAGTCAAATCAAGCTGAAGAACCCGTATGGACGTCGCCTGAACAGGCATCCGAAGAAAACCGCTAAAACGGCAGATGCAGAGAGGCGCTTAACATATTGAGGTGGCTGAGGGTGGGAGCGTCGATGCGTTCGTACTCTACGCGGCTTTCCAAGCGATTGATGGTCATGGTGGCGCCAAAGCCTTGCAGGAAGGCGGTGCCGCCGTCGTCGGCCAGTGGTTGATCGGTTTCGCCACGCCACTCGGTGAGGCCAGACTTAGCGTAAATACTAAAGGCGCCCATTCGCACGCCTGCGACGATCGCTCCGCCTAAGCTGAGAGTATCCATAATAATAGGATCAACATTGGAGGCGATGGGGACTTCTTCGCTTTCGCGGTAGGCAATTTCTGCGCCAATATCCAGCTGTGGTAACTGCCATGGACTAAAGCCGGCCGTAAAGCGGAAGCCAGTGGTGTAACTATCGAGGCTGCTTAAGTCGCTGCCTTCTAGAACAACACCATTGCGCAGGGCCATAAACTCGCTGTTGGGAGACGCATAGGCGAGGTCGGTATCTCCGCCGCTGGCTAAACAGCCCATAAATGGCAGCATGGAACCAGCAACACTACAAAACAGGGTGCTTGCCAAGCGTTTCATTGGCGTTCCTCGTGTCCCTGACTAAGGAAGTTATCTTAATCAGCCTAGCAACGGGCGCTGATTTCTACCACATTAATTGCGTTATTTGATAAGTTTTCTAGCAGATTTTTACCCATTTTCAAAAAGCGCTCGCCAAATACCCATTGCGGAGAAAGCACGGCGACGGTATTCGTTTGCTCTTTTTGTCGCTGTCGCTGACGCCACTCAAGCGCAGTGCTGCTCCAATCTTCACTGTGCTGGAGCTGAAAGCCGTTTGCTGCCAGCAAGTCCGTCAGTTCAGTCATCGAAAGTAAGTGTGAATGCTCTGGCGATGCTGCCCAAGGAACCGGGTAGCGTAATTCGGCAAAGTTTTTACCACTAACGACTTCATGCATGACAAGCTTGCCGCCTGGGCGGAGCACACGTCGGCTTTCGGCAATAACGCGGGCGGGGTCGGGCATGTTCATTAGGCTGTGCTGAAATAGCACGGCATCAAATGTGTTCTCCGGAAAGGGTAATTCACAGGCATCTCCGGTAACCCAGCTAAGTGACGAATTTGCCGGAGAAGCCGATAAGTTAGTCAGTGCCTGATTAAGTACGTTAAAGCGGTGGGTGATATCTAAACCGGTAAGTTGAAAACCTAGCGCTGCCCCTTGACGCATTAATCCGCCTAAGCCTGAGCCTATATCAAGCACCTTTGTATGTTGTGAAGGATCAAGTAGGTTAAGCAGCTTTTTAGAGGCGGCAATACCACCGATATGTAGCTGGTCTAGCGGGGCAAGTTGGTGAAGCGTTGGGCCATCGGGGTAATGGGTGTGAATTTGTCTAAGGATAGCGTCATCGCGTAACCCTTGGTGGTAATGCTCTGCTAGCTGCTGTTGAGTGGACATGTTGGTGTCTCAATACCTTACAAAAATTAACGCCGACCACGGGCCGGCGTTAATTAAAGGGTTATTTTTGATCCTCAAGCCCAAGCTCTTGGATAGAAATTTCGCGCATTTTAAATTTCTGAATTTTACCGGTTACCGTCATCGGGAACTCATCAACAAATTTAAAGTAGCGAGGAATCTTAAAGTGAGTGATTTTGCCTTTGCAGTACTCGCGCAGGTCTTCTCCAGTGACTTCTCCTGCGCTGCTGTTGAGTTTCACCCAAGCAATTAACTCTTCGCCATACTTCTTATCCGGAACACCGGTGACCTGTACTTCTGAAATCGCAGGGTGGGCGTATAAAAACTCCTCGATCTCTTTAGGGTATACATTCTCACCGCCGCGAATCACCATGTCTTTAATGCGGCCAACGATCTGGATGTAGCCTTCCTCGTCCATCGTGGCAAGATCGCCCGTATGCATCCAACCGGCTTCATCAATGGCTTCAGCCGTGGCTTTGTCATTGTTCCAGTACTTTAGCATCACACTGTAGCCACGGGTGCATAACTCGCCAATTTCACCACGGGGCAGAATGCCGCCGTTGCCAGGATCGACGATCTTGCTTTCCAGGTGGGGTTGGGTGCGGCCAACGGTGGAAACGCGCTTATCAATGGTGTCGTTAGCGCCGGTTTGGGTGGAAACCGGGCTGGTTTCTGTCATGCCGTAGGCGATCTGTACGCCTTTCATGTTCATCTTTTCGATGACCTGCTTCATGATTTCAGCAGGACAAATAGAACCCGCCATAATGCCGGTGCGCAGCGTGGAAAAATCAGTAGTGGCAAAGTCGGGGTGCTCTAGTTCGGCGATGAACATAGTGGGTACGCCGTAAAGCGCGGTGGCTTTTTGCTCGTGTACCGCTTTTAGCACTTTACCGGGGTCGAACCCTTCATCCGGATAAATCATCGCCGCGCCATGGGTCATGCAGCCCAGGTTACCCATCACCATGCCGAAGCAGTGGTAGAGCGGTACGGGGATGATCAAGCGGTCTTCGCTGGTAAAGCCCATGCTTTCGGCAACAAAGAAGCCATTGTTGAGGATGTTGTGGTGAGAGAGCGTCGCGCCTTTCGGAAAGCCCGTTGTGCCCGAGGTGTACTGAATATTGATCGGGTCATCAAACTGTAGCGTGGCCTGCAGGTCATCAACATCCGTCTGGCTGACCTTGTTGGCTTCGTTAATGAAGTCTTCCCAGCGCCACATACCACTATGCTTGTCAGTGCTCAGATTAATGATGCACTCAAGATCAGGTAGCTTTTGTGCTTTTAGCTGACCCTCTGCGCTGCTATTTAGCTCAGGCGCGAGCTCAAACAGCATGGCGGTGTAATCAGAGCTTTTGAATTGATTGGCAGTGACTAAAAAGCGCGCACCGGATTGATTAAGCGCGTAATCCAGCTCATGAGTACGATAAGAGGGGTTAATGTTGACTAAGATGGCGCCAATCTTGGCGGTGGCAAACTGGGTTAGGGTCCATTCGCAGCAGTTTGGTGCCCAGATGGCAACCCGGTCGCCTTTTTTTACGCCAATGGCCAGCAACGCACGTGCGCAACGGTTAACTTCTTCCTGAAGCTGGCGGTAGCTCCAATGAATGTTCTGATGAAGGGCGATTAGCGCGTCGTTGTCGGGATACTGTGCGGCGATTTGATCAAATTTATCGCCAATGGTCATGCCCAGCAGCGGCTTATCTGCGGTGCTGCTGGTGTAGCTAGGTAGGGTGTGTGCAGGTGATGCCATGGATGTCTCTCCGAACTGTTTTTTTTGTCTCAACGGGAAGAAAGCAGTTGGCTTCTATATTTATTATTAGCTAACCGTACTTATGGCCAACGCGACTTTAGAACTGGGCTTGCGACCAAGCTGCTGAGTGATCCAGACGCCTGTATCAATCACTGCCTGGAGGTCTATGCCGGTTTTAATGCCCAGCCCCTCCAGCAGGTAAAGTACGTCTTCTGTGGCCACATTGCCGGATGCACCTTTGGCATAGGGGCAGCCACCAAGCCCTGCAGTCGCTGCGTCAATCACGCTCACGCCTTCTTCCATTACGGCATATAAGTTAGCTAGCGCCATGCCATAGGTGTCATGGAAATGGGCCGCTAAATGCTCGATAGGCACCTGCTGACGGGCAGCCTCAATCATCCGCTTAGCGGCTAGCGGCGTGCCGACACCGATGGTGTCACCCAGAGAGATTTCATAGCAGCCCATCTCATAAAGTGCGCTGGCTACCTCGGCAACTTTTTGCGGTGAAATATCCCCTTCATAAGGGCAGCCCAGCACGCAGGACACATAGCCACGCACCCGCACACCTGCTTCGTTGGCTCGCGCAAGCACTGGCTCAAAGCGTGTCAGCGACTCAGCAATCGAGCAGTTGATGTTTTTCTGAGAAAACGCCTCAGAAGCGGCGCCAAATACCGCTACTTCCTCAACGCCGGCTGCCAGTGCTCCTTCCAGGCCTTTCAGGTTAGGCGTTAACGCCGAATAAACCACGCCGGGTTTGCGGGCAATACCGCGCATAACTTCGCTGGCATCGCCCATTTGTGGTACCCATTTTGGCGAGACAAAGCTGGCGGCTTCAATATGGGTAAGGCCAGCATTCGCCAGCCGTTCGATCAGTTCGATTTTGGTGGCGGTGGGCACTAGGGTGCCCGGTTCGTTTTGCAGGCCATCGCGGGGGGCCATTTCAAACAGTTTAATAGACGTCGGCAGTGCCATCGGTTAGCTCCTATTCGTTGGGGGCAAAGTCGAGTAGCACGTCACCTTGACTCACGGTATCGCCCGACTGGAAGTGGAACGTCTCCACGCTACCATCGGCAGGCGCGGTCATGGTGTGCTCCATCTTCATCGCTTCCATGACCATCAACGGCATGCCTTTCTCGACCGCCGCGCCAGGCTCTACCAGCAGCGCGACAACGGTGCCATTCATGGGGGCAGTCAGCGTTGATTCCGCTTCATGGTGACCGTGGTCAATGGCATCGATGCGTCGCCAGAAGAGGCGTGTTTCGCCACTGGGTTCAGCCATCACCACGATATGGCCATCGCGGCGTGCCTGTAGACGGCGGCGGTGGCCATTTAGCGTGACGGCGACCGCATCACCTGTCAGCGATTGTAGGCTAGCGGTCAACGTTTGATCACCAATGGTCAGATTCCACAGCGATTCGCCGCTTTCGCGCTTACCTTCAACAATCACCACCGCTGCGTCGCTGTCGGCTGCCTGGGCACTTGCCGGGTCACATAGCGCAATACGAATGGTATGGGGGGCATTCAAGCGGAAGCCGTCATGGCGATCCCAAGGAGAGTCGCTCTCGCACTCTTGGGCCAGTTGGTTCAGGCCGATCAGCGCGGCGCTGGCATACGCTTCGGTAGAGTAGCTGCGCGGAGCAAACAGGGTGGCTTCGTTGCGTTCGATAAAACGCGTGTCGAGCTCGACGTTTTTAAAGCCGGGGTGATTTGCCAAGCGTTGCAGGAAGGCGCGGTTCGTCACCACGCCCTGTACATCCAGCGCCGCCAAAGCGCGGTTGAGAGTGGCCAGCGCCGCATCCCGGTCAGCGCCGTGAACAATCAGTTTGGCCAGCATGGGATCGTAGTGCATGGAAACCACATCGCCACTTTCCACGCCACTGTCTAAACGCACCCGATCGCTATCTAAGTCGGCACCTTCTAAATCCAAGGCGAAGCGAGTCAACAAACCGGTAGCCGGTAGGAAATCTTGCTCCGGGTCTTCGGCATACAGGCGCGCTTCAAAACTATGGCCGGTGATGGTGAGCTCGTCTTGTGTGCAGGGGAGTGGTTCGCCCATCGCAACGCGCAACTGCCATTCGACCAAATCCTGGCCGGTAATCATTTCAGTAACGGGATGCTCAACCTGCAGGCGCGTATTCATTTCCATAAAGTAGAACGAGCCGTCGGCATCGAGCAGAAACTCCACAGTACCTGCGCCCACATAGCCAATTTCTTTTGCCGCGCGAACGGCAGCGTCGCCCATCGCACTGCGCAGTTCGGGCGTCATGCCAGGAGCGGGCGCTTCTTCTATGACTTTCTGATGGCGGCGCTGCACGCTGCAATCCCGCTCGAATAGATACACGCCGTTGCCGTAGCGGTCGCAGAATACCTGTACTTCGACGTGACGAGGCTGCACTAGGTATTTCTCAATCAGCATACGGTCGTCGCCGAAAGCGGCGCTGGATTCGCGCCGACAGCCATCAAGCGCTGCTTTAAAGCCTTCGCCGCTTTCAACCACGCGCATGCCTTTACCACCACCACCGGCGCTGGCTTTCAACATCACCGGATAACCGATTTTATCGGCTTCGCTGCGCAGCAGCGCATCATCCTGATCGTCACCATGATAGCCAGGCACCAGCGGTACGCCCGCATTGGCCATACGCGCTTTCGCGGCAGATTTATCGCCCATCGCGGCAATTGCCGACGCAGGGGGGCCAACAAAGATGATGCCCGCTTGCTCAAGGGCTTTAACAAACCCACCGTTTTCTGAAAGAAAGCCGTAGCCGGGGTGAATGGCGCCAGTGCCAGTGCGTTTGGCGGCATCGATAACCGCATCAACATTAAGATAGCTTTCGCGGGCGGCGGCAGGGCCTAAGCGAACGGCTTCATCGGCCTCGCGTACATGGCGAGCCGTGGCATCGGCATCTGAATAAACGGCAACCGTTTTCAGCCCCATGCGGCGGGCGGTGCGCATTACGCGACAGGCAATTTCACCGCGGTTGGCCACTAGCAACGTGTCGAATTTAGTAAGGTCAAGCGTCATGAGCGTGGCTCCGCAGCAGTGTTGGGTTCTTGAAGGCCAGACGGTTGCGTCCAGGCAGGGCGGCGCTTTTCAAAAAAGCTAGCTAAGCCCTCTTGACCCTCTTGGCTCACCCGCAGTTTGGAGATCACTTGGCAGGTGTGTTCTCGGGTGGCGTCGCTGTCGGGTGCCTGAGCCACGCTTGCCAGCAGTGCTTTGGTTGCCCGTTGGGCTTGTGGAGAGCCACCCAGCAGGGTGTCGAGCATGGCGTCTACGGCGCTATCCAAGGCATCGTGTTCCACCACTTGGTGAACCAAGCCGAGCGCCATCGCTGTTGGCGCATCCATCACTTCAGCAGTGAGTGCGTAACGGCGCATTTGGCGTTCGCCAAGCGTGCGCTGAACATAGGGACTAATCACCGCGGGCGATAGGCCAATTTTGACTTCCGACAGGCAGAATTTAGCTTTATCTGAAGCGATTACCAGATCGCAACAGGCGGCTAGACCCACCGCGCCACCAAAGGCCGCTCCCTGAACTCGGCAAACGGTAGGGCAAGGCAGGGTGTCTAACCCGAACATAAGCGCTGACAGTTTGCGTGAGTCCGCTAGGTTGTCTTCCAAGCCGTAATCGACCATGCGCTTCATCCAGTTGAGATCAGCGCCAGCAGAGAAACTCTTACCTTCAGAGCCAAGCACCACCACCCGAACGTCACCGGCGTTGGCCAGCGCGTGCAGTTCGTCTAGATGGGCGTTTAGTTCAGCGATCAGGCTGTCGTCAAAGGCGTTATGCACCTCTGGGCGGTTTAACGTCAGGCGCGCCACGCCTTCTTCGATCAGTAGCGTTGAGTAAGCCATAGTGTTCGCCCTTACATCCGGAACACGCCGAAGCGCGTCTCTTCTACTTCAGCATTCATGGCCGCGGCTAGAGAAAGCCCTAATACGTCGCGGGTTTGAAGTGGATCAATGACGCCGTCATCCCATAGGCGGGCGCTAGCATAATAGGGGTGACCCTGGTGCTCGTACTGGTCGCGAGTGGGCTGTTTAAAGGCCTCTTCTTCCTCTTTGCTCCACTCGCGGCCATCGCGCTCATACTGCTCACGTTTGACCTGCGAGAGCACGCCTGCTGCCTGCTCGCCGCCCATTACCGAAATACGCGCGTTGGGCCACATGAACAGCAGGTTGGGGTCATAAGCGCGACCACACATTCCGTAGTTACCTGCGCCAAAACTGCCGCCAATCAAAACGGTGAACTTGGGTACTTTGGCGCACGCTACGGCAGTTACTAACTTCGCACCGTGCTTAGCGATGCCTTCATGCTCGTACTTAGAGCCGACCATGAAGCCAGTAATGTTTTGCAGGAACACCAGTGGAATCTTGCGCTGAGCGCAAAGCTCGATAAAGTGCGCGCCTTTTACCGCGCTCTCTGAAAACAGCACGCCGTTGTTCGCCACGATGCCAACCGGATAGCCATGGATATGTGCAAAGCCGGTTACCAAGGTGTCGCCGTAGTAGCGCTTGAACTCATCAAAGTCAGAGCTATCGACAATTCGACCAATGACTTCGCGAACGTCGTAAGGCTTTTTAAGGTCGGTGCCAACAATGCCGTAAAGTTCGCTGGGATCGAGTTTGGGAGGTTTGGGCGCTTGCATGGCTAATTTGCCGCGCTTTTGCCAATTTAAACGGGACACACAAGCGCGCGCCAACTGCAGAGCATGGGCATCATTTTCAGCGTAGTGGTCGGCTACGCCGCTAATTTTGGCGTGCACATCTGCACCGCCCAGGTCTTCTGCACTAATGTTTTCGCCCGTGGCCGCCTTCACTAACGGCGGGCCGCCCAGAAAAATCGTGCCCTGTTCTTTAACGATGATTGATTCATCCGCCATGGCGGGTACATACGCACCGCCAGCCGTGCAGGAGCCCATGACCACCGCTATTTGCGGGATGCCCTCTGCCGACATGGTGGCCTGGTTATAGAAGATGCGTCCGAAGTGATCGCGATCGGGGAACACTTCATCCTGGCGGGGTAAGAATGCGCCGCCTGAATCGACTAGATAGATGCACGGTAAACGGTGCTTACGGGCGATTTCTTGGGCGCGCAGGTGCTTTTTCACCGTTAGCGGAAAATACGTACCGCCTTTTACCGTGGCATCGTTGGCCACAATCACGCACTCAACGCCAGATACCCGGCCAATGCCCGTTACCACGCCTGCCGCAGGCACGTCGCTATCGTAAACGTGATGGGCTGCCAGGGCGGAAAACTCTAAAAATGGCGAGCCTTCGTCAATTAAGTGATCGATACGGTCACGCACAAATAGCTTGCCGCGGCTCTCGTGGCGTTCACGCGCCTTGGGGCCGCCACCTTGGGCGACGGCAGCGGTCAATTCTCGAAGCTTAGAAACTTCCCCCAGCATGGATGCTGCGTTGCTTTGAAAGACGTCGCTGCGGGGATTGATCTGTGTAGAGAGTGTGCTCATGGCGCGGCCCTTACTTTGTTTCGGTGAAGAGTTCGCGGCCAATCAGCATCCGGCGAATTTCGCTGGTGCCCGCGCCAATTTCATACAGTTTGGCATCGCGCAGAAGGCGACCGGTGGGGTACTCGTTGATATAGCCGTTGCCGCCGAGCAGCTGAATGGCATCTAGGGCAACTTGGGTGGCTTTCTCTGCACAGTAAAGAATCACGCCCGCTGCGTCTTTACGCGAGGTCTGGCCGCGGTCGCAGGCTCCGGCAACGGCATATAAGTAGGCGCGACAAGCGTTCAGCGTGGTGTACATATCCGCCACTTTTCCTTGCACCAACTGGAACTCGCCGATCGACTGGTTGAACTGCTTGCGCTCATGAATGTAGGGCAGCACGACGTCCATGGCGGCTTGCATAATACCAATGGGACCAGCAGCCAGAACGGTGCGCTCATAATCCAAACCGCTCATGAGAACGCGAACCCCTTTACCGACCTCACCCAGTACGTTTTCAACCGGTACTTTACAGTCTTGGAAAACCAGTTCGCAGGTGTTAGAGCCGCGCATACCCAGCTTGTCGAGCTTCTGTGCCGTAGTGAAGCCAGGCATGCCTTTTTCAATAATGAACGCTGTAATGCCTTTAGAGCCTGCTTCCGGGTCGGTCTTGGCATACACCACTAATACGTCGGCGTCAGGGCCGTTGGTGATCCACATCTTGTTGCCGTTAAGGATGTAATGATCGCCATCCAGCTTGGCGCGTAGCTGCATTGACACGACATCAGACCCCGCACCTGGCTCTGACATTGCCAGTGCACCTACGTGGTCACCGCTGATCAGCTTGGGCAGGTATTTCTCTTTTTGTGCCGCGCTGGCGTTGATCTTTAACTGATTGACACACAGGTTTGAGTGCGCGCCATAGGAGAGTGCGACAGAGGCGCTTGCCCGGGAAATCTCTTCCATCGCAATACAGTGGGCAAGATAGCCCATACCACTACCGCCATCTTCTTCAGATACGGTAATCCCCAATAGACCCATGTCGCCAAACTTCTTCCACAGATCATTTGGGAATTCGTTGTTGCGGTCGATTTCAGCAGCGCGCGGGGCAATTTCGCTAGCGGCAAAGGCATTGACCTGCTCGCGCAGCATGTTCAGTTCATCGTCGAGGCCGAAATTGAGTTCTGAATAGTGTGAAAACATGGTCAATCACCTTGTCATTGTTAAAGGGAGCTTTTCGTCGTTAAAGAAGGTTTTTCATTGAGTTCTTCAAGAGCCTGGCGGCAGCGAATTTCAGCGCTTTCAAGTTCCAGCTGCACCATCGTGATGTCTTTCATTTGTTGTTCTAGAGCCGATTTACGCTCGCTGATTTTGCTTAGCATCAGATGCAACTGCTTTTCGCTGCCGCTGCGGGTTTCATCCCACAGCTCAAAGAGTTCGCGAATTTCTGCTAAGGAAAAGCCGAGTCGTTTACCGCGTAGCGTTAATTTCAGACGCACGCGATCTTTGCTGCTGTAGATGCGTGTTTGGCCACGGCGAGCAGGGTGGAGTAACTCCTGATCTTCATAGAAGCGAATGCTTCGAGTGGTAACGTCGAACTCGCTGGCCAATTCACTGATCGTGTAGGTTTTGCTCATGATCATTGTTCTCGTCGATAGGGGAATGTCCCTATGGAACACTGACCATGAGGCTAAAACAAGTTTACGTTAACGTAAAGCAGTAGTTGTGCTTTTTTGTTTTCCTTGATTTTTTTATAAGCTATTGAAAAATAATAATTTAGATTGTTAATGTGAAGAAACGTTAAAGAAGCGTAGACCAAAGTTGTAATTGTAATACCCCTCAAGTGATTGCTAGTTTGCACCTACACCTTACGTTCAGGTAAGGGTGTGTTGCCGGCTAACGAGTTTCACTTGGTGACGCAGTTGGTGAAATGTCAGCACCCAACACCCGGATACAAGAACACCCGAACACAAGAACAAAAAGAGGCTTACCACTCCATGCGTGCAGACGATGTTCTTAATGGGCCAGTGCTCGAGACCAGAGGGCTGACCAAAGAATTCCGCGGTTTTACCGCCGTGGATGACGTTAATCTTCAAGTTCAGGAAGGGCATATTCACGCCCTGATTGGTCCCAACGGTGCTGGAAAGACCACCGTTTTTAATTTGCTAACCAAGTTTCTGCCGCCTACACGTGGAGAAATTCTTTATCGCGGTAAGCCCATTACCAGCAAGAAATCCAATGAGATCGCACAGCTGGGTCTCGTGCGCTCATTTCAAATTTCAGCGGTGTTTGCGCACATGACGGCGCTGGAAAACGTCCGAGTAGCGCTACAGCGTCAATTAGGCACATCGTTTCACTTCTGGAAATCAGAGAAGTCGCTAGATCACCTTAATGAGCGTGCGTTAGAGCTGCTTGATGAGGTAGGCCTGCGTGAATACGCCGATACATTAACGGTAGAAATGCCTTACGGCCGTAAGCGCGCACTGGAAGTTGCCACCACGCTGGCGCTTGATCCTACGATGATGCTGTTGGACGAGCCGACCCAGGGCATGGGGGCTGAGGATGTTGACCGTATCGTCGCGCTGATTAAGCGTGTCTCGAAAGGGCGCACCGTTTTGATGGTGGAGCACAATTTGAGCGTGGTTAGCAGGCTTTGTGACCGTATTACGGTATTAGCCCGCGGCGCGGTGTTGGCCGAAGGTAACTATGAAGAGGTTTCCCGCAATCCATTAGTGCGCGAGGCTTATATGGGCAGTGAAGCTGCTGAAGAGGAGGCTGCCGTATGAATACCGCTGAAGCCTATGAAACCAACGAGCTAGCCGATTCCCAAACGCTAGAAATGCTGAGAGTGCAAGACTTGCACGCTTTCTATGGTGAATCACACATTCTTCACGGCGTGAACTTCGATGTTAAGCGTGGAGAGCTGGTTACGCTGCTGGGGCGCAACGGCGCGGGACGTAGTACTACCCTGAAGTCCATTATGAATATGGTCGGGCGTCGCACCGGCTCGATTGTGATTAATGGCAACGAAACGCTGAATATGAAGGCGCACCATATTCCAAGGCTTGGTATTGGTTACTGCCCCGAAGAGCGCGGTATTTTTGCCAGCTTGGATGTGCACGAGAATTTATTACTTCCACCGACAGTTCGCTCTGGTGGAATGAGCCTAGATGAAATCTACGGCATGTTTCCTAACCTTTACGAGCGTCGCAGAAGCCAGGGGACGAGGCTTTCTGGCGGTGAGCAGCAGATGCTTGCCATGGCACGCATTCTACGCACCGGTGCGCGTCTTTTGCTGCTCGATGAAATTACCGAAGGCTTAGCCCCCGTTATTGTGCAAAAACTTGGCGAAGTGCTTATTCAACTGAAAGAGCGCGGTATGACCATTGTTCTGGTGGAGCAGAACTTCCGTTTTGCAGCGCCGCTGGCAGATCGCCATTTTGTAATGGATCACGGCCAAATTGTTGAAGAGATTAGCGCTGAGCAGCTTCCGTCACGTCGAGACCATCTCAACACTATGCTGGGGGTATAACGCCAATCTAGATCATAAACGCAGCATCAGCTTCGCAGTATGTGCACTACAGCATTAACAACACTAAACGCTCTGTAAGTATTTCATTCGTACGTCGTAACACAACAACAAAGGCCTCAAGGGCCAGGAGACGAACATGACCTTTATGAAAAAAACGCTGACCGCCAGCATCGCCGTTGCCGCCGCTTCTACTATGGCAGTCTCAACCGCTCACGCTGAAATTAGCGATAATGAGGTACGCATTGGTTATTTGGCAGATATGTCAGGTACTTACCGTGACTTAGCTGGCCCAGGTGGCGAAACAGCCATGGAAATGGCGGTTGCTGATTTTGGTGGCAGTGTTAACGGCTCGCCCATCGTGATTTTTAGTGCTGATGATCGTAACAGTGCCGACGTCGGTGCTAACACGGTGCGTGAGTGGATCGACCAGCGTAACGTCGACATGGTGGGTGGCCTAGTGGCGTCCTCGGTGTCTATTGCCGTCACTAAAGTGCTTGAAGAAAACAATGGCCTGGGCATTGTGTCGGGTTCTGCGGCATCAAGCATTACCAATGAACACTGTACGCCAAACCACATCCACTGGGTTTACGATACTTACCCTCTGGCGAACGGTACCGCAAAAGCAGTCGTAGAGCAGGGCGGCGACAGCTGGTTCTTGCTAACCGCTGATTATGCGTTCGGCCATGCGCTGGAAGCAGATGTGACCAACGTAGTTGAAGCCAATGGCGGCGAGATTGTTGGCGGCGTGCGTCACCCGTTCCCGACAAGCGACTTCTCCTCTTACATCCTGCAGGCCCAAGGGTCTGGTGCGAAGATTGTTGGTTTGGCTAACGCTGGCGCCGACACTGTTAACGCGATCACCACCGCTAGCCAGTTCGGTCTCACGCAGAGCGGCCAGCAGCTAGCAGGCCTATTGATTTTCCTCAACGATGTTCACGCGCTAGGCCTGGAATCCACCCAAGGGCTGCTGCTAACCACTGGCTGGTACTGGAACATGGATGAAGAGTCTCGTGAATGGTCTGAGCGCTACTTTGAAGAAGTTGGCCGTATGCCCACCATGGTTCAGGCGGGTATCTACTCAAGCACCATGCACTACCTGAAAGCCGTAGAAGCAGCGGGAACCGACGACCCTGAAGTTGTACGCGCCCAGATGGCTGATATGCCTATTGAAGACTTCTTTGCGCGTAACGGCTCCATTCGTGAAGATGGTCGTATGATTCATGACATGTACCTTGCCCAAGTGAAAACACCGGAAGAGTCTACCGGTGAGTGGGATCTGTATGAAATCCTCAGCACCATTCCTGCCGATGAAGCCTACCGTCCGCTCTCTGATAGCCAGTGCAAACTGGTTCAAAACTAAGTCGAATAACAACCGCAAGTGACGTTAGAACTGGTTGGTGGCAACTTGCCACCAACCGCTTGACGGCGAGGAGAGTCATACAATGACGATGATATTCGGCGTGCCATTAGCCGTTTTCATGGGCCAGCTAACGCTTGGGCTTGTGAATGGAGCCTTTTACGCACTGCTTAGCTTGGGTCTGGCGGTCATCTTCGGCCTACTGAAGATCGTCAACTTTGCCCATGGGGCGCAATACATGCTGGGAGCCTTCGCCGCACTGCTAGGCTTTCGCTATTTAGGCATCAACTATTGGCTGGCGCTGTTTCTGGTGCCACTGGTGGTGGGTGGTTTCGGCATGTTAATGGAGCGCTTTTTACTGCGTCGCATTGCCCATTTAGACCATCTTTATGGACTGCTGCTCACCTTCGGGTTGGCACTAATTTTTGAAGGCACGCTGGTAAATTTCTTTGGCGTTTCGGGTGCGCGGTACGCGACTCCTGAAGCACTGCAAGGCGGCCTGAATCTAGGCTTCATGTTCCTGCCTACCTACCGTGCCTGGGTGCTGGTAGCGGCACTGGCCATGTGTCTATTTACCTGGTTTATGATTGAGCGCACCCGGTTGGGGGCTTATCTGCGTGCAGGTACTGAAAACTCCCAGCTGATGCAAGCGTTTGGGGTAAACGTACCGCTATTAATTACGCTTACTTATGGCTTTGGCGTAGCGCTAGCCGCTTTTGCGGGGGTGTTGGCAGCGCCGCTATATCCTGTATCACCGACCATGGGGTCAAGCTTGCTGATTGTGGTGTTCGCGGTGGTCGTCATTGGTGGAATGGGATCTATTCTAGGTGCGATTCTTACTGGCCTGGGTATGGGGATCATCGAAGGCTTAACCAAAGTGTATTACCCCGAAGCCTCCAATACCGTGATCTTCTTGGTGATGATATTGGTGCTCATGTTACGCCCCGCTGGGCTGTTCGGTAAGGAGGCATAACCATGGCAGACTCTCAAGCACTCAATGCGCCATCAGCCGTAAAAGAGCGACAGAAGCGGGCCAAAATGCGCCGTAACATGTTTTATATAGCGCTCTTGGCCATCGGGTTAGTCGCTCCTTTTTTGGCCTATCCCGTTTTTCTAATGAAAATTCTATGCTTCGCGCTTTTTGCCTGCGCCTTTAATTTGTTGCTGGGCTATGCGGGGTTGCTCTCGTTCGGGCACGCGGCATTTTTAGCCACCGGTGGTTATGTTACCGGCTACTTGTTGGCAAGCTATCCAGGGCTAACGCCAGAGGTGGGGATTATTGCGGGCACCTTAATGGCAACCCTGTTAGGGCTGTTATTCGGGGTGCTTTCGATCCGGCGTCAGGGCATTTACTTTGCCATGGTGACATTGGCACTGGCTCAGCTGATGTTTTTCGTCTTTGTTCAGTCATCGTTTACCGGTGGTGAGGATGGCTTGCATGGCGTGCCACGCGGTGACTTGTTTGGCGTGATCAGTTTGAGCAGCAACCTGGCGATGTATTACTTCGTTTTTGCCATCTTCATATTTGGTTTTGCGCTAATCCAACGCACCGTGCATTCCCCCTTTGGGCAGGTGCTTAAAGCGATTCGTGAAAATGAACCGCGTGCTATTTCGCTGGGCTACAACGTTGATGCTTACAAGCTGCTGGCGTTTGTTCTCTCTGCGGCGTTGGCCGGGTTAGCGGGGTCTACTAAAACCGTCGTGTTTCAGCTGGCGTCGTTAACCGATGCACACTGGCACATGTCGGGTGAAGTTATCCTAATGACGCTGCTGGGTGGGGTAGGCACACTGCTTGGGCCCCTTATGGGTGCGGGCATTGTGGTTAGCCTGCAGCACATTTTGGCACAGTCGCCGTTGGGTAACTGGGTAAGCGTCATTCTGGGGATTATCTTTGTTGTCTGCGTACTTAGCTTCCGCAGCGGCATTGTGGGTGAGCTCACCAAAATGTATCGCAAAAATTTCAAATAACCGGTTCTGTCCGATGATTGGGTGCCCTAGGGCACCCTTTTTTCTGCCCAAATCACGCCTCTACGCCAAAGGTAGTGAGCTAAGCCGGTTGCACCTGTCAGAGTAAGAATATAAGTTAACGTAAACGTCAACATTGCCAGTAAAGACGATAGCCAGTAAAGACGATAGCCAGTAAAGACAATTGCCAATAACGCCAACGGCTAATAAAGATAATAGCAAACGCCAAGCTGCCCAGCCTGCTCAAAGGCTGTTCAGCGACGCATGCTGCGGAGATTCGCCATGAATTTTGAGTTAAGTGAAGACCAGGTCGCTTTTTCCGATATGGCTCGGGCATTCGCCCAGAACGAGTTAGAGCCCCACGCTGCAAAGTGGGATGCAGAAGCCTTCTTTCCTGTTGATGTTATCCGCAAAGCGGGGGAGTTAGGTTTTTGTTCACTTTACGCGCCAGAGCGCGTTGGCGGGCTTGGTCTTTCCCGCCTAGATGCCAGCATTATTTTTGAACAGCTTTCCATGGGCTGTACCTCAACCACCGCTTATCTCACCATTCATAATATGGTGACGTGGATGCTGGCTGACTTCGGCACCTCTGAAGCAGTGGAACAGTGGGGCGAAAAGCTCGCCACTGGCGAGTTGCTGGGTTCTTACTGCTTAACTGAACCCAATGCAGGCTCTGATGCGGCCTCGCTTAAAACCACCGCCAAGCGTGATGGCGATGACTACGTACTCAACGGTAGCAAGATGTTTATCTCTGGCGCGGGCAGCACCGACTTTTTGGTAGTGATGGCACGTACTGGGGGCGAAGGCCCCAGCGGCGTTTCTGCCTTTGCGGTTGATGCGAAAGCAAGCGGCATTAGTTACGGCCGTAAGGAAGACAAAATGGGCTGGAACAGTCAGCCAACCCGCATGATTACCTTTGAAGATGTGCGCGTTCCCGCCAACCACCTGTTAGGCAACGAAGGCGATGGCTTTAAAATTGCCATGAAAGGCTTGGATGGCGGTCGTATCAACATCGCTACTTGCTCAATCGGCACCGCCCAGCAGGCGATCAACAAAGCCCGTGAATATATGCTGGAGCGTAAGCAGTTTGGCAAGCGTTTGGCAGACTTCCAGGCGCTTCAGTTTCGTATGGCGGATATGGTTACTGAGCTTGTCGCGGCTCGCCAGTTAGTGCGTATGGCAGCCACAAAACTGGATGCTGGCCACCCCGATGCCACTACCTATTGCGCCATGGCTAAGCGCTTTGCGACTGATGTCGGCTTCAAGGTGTGTGATGAGGCGCTGCAGCTCTATGGTGGCAACGGCTACATTAAAGAGTATCCGATGGAGCGCTATGTGCGTGACTCTCGCGTACACCGTATTTTGGAAGGAACTAACGAAATCATGCGGCTGATTATTTCCCGTCGCGTGCTCTCTGATGGTGCCTCTGAGCTGTAGCCAACTACAAGGACAATGGAATGAGTAGCGTACTGTTTGCTGAACACGCCACCCAAGATGGCCATGTTATTGGCGAGATCAAGCTTAACGCCGAGCGTTCACTGAATGCCCTGACGTTAAAGATGATTGAAGAAATTCTGCCGCGCTTGAAAGCGTGGCAAACCGACGAGCGAGTTGTTGCTGTTCTGCTGGATAGCGCCGGAGAAAAAGCGTTTTGCGCAGGGGGCGATGTCGTCAATCTGTATAAAGCGATTAAAGGTGACGGCGAACCAGATTTTCCTGAGCGCTTCTTTGAACACGAGTACCGCCTGGATTACCTGCTCCACACCTATCCCAAGCCGGTCATTTGCTGGGGCAGCGGTATTGTGATGGGTGGGGGAATGGGATTGCTTAGCGGTAGCAGCCACCGAATCGTGACGGAAACCTCTCGGCTGGCGATGCCAGAAGTGACGATTGGCCTTTACCCGGACGTTGGCGCTAGCTGGTTTTTAAACCGCCTGCCAAATGGTACCGGACGCTTTTTAGCCATGACCGGCAGCCAAATAAACGCGCCAGATGCCGTTCATCTCGGCCTGGCTGATCGTGCGATCGCTAGCCATTACCGCGCAGACCTTGCTCAAAAACTGATGGATGCCACCTGGGGAGAAGGAAAGCAAACTGACGCCCATGGTGTCGTCAATCGCGTGCTGCGCGAGTTTGAACAAGCGTCTCAAGAGGTATTCGCCGAGCTGGAATCGCCGGTTCAAAAATCCGCCGCATTGATTCGTGAGCTAATGGATCACGATACGGTTGAGCAAGCCGTGGATGCCGTACTGGCGGTTCGTAGTGATGACAAATGGTTCAGCAAAGCGCAGAAAACGCTTTCCCACGGCAGCCCCGTATCAGTGAAGCTGATTGATGAGCAGCTAAAGCGTGCCAAGCACATGTCGTTGGCTGAGGTGTTTCAGTTTGAGCTGGCGCTTTCAGTGCAGTGTTGCCGCCATCAGGAGTTCCCCGAAGGCGTACGTGCGCTGTTGGTCGATAAAGACGGTAAGCCTGCCTGGAAATACTCAGATGTCGCGTCCGTCGAACAAACTTTTATCGATGAGCTGCTGGCTTCGCCGTGGCAAAAGAGCCCTCTGGCGGATCTTCACTAAGCTATTTCTTCAACCCATTTCCCCATCAATTTTCTAACAAGGACAATAAAGATGACCACTGTTGCGTTTATCGGTTTAGGCAATATGGGCGGCCCCATGGCGGCCAACTTGGCGAAAGCGGGCTTTAACGTTCGCGCGTTCGATCTTTCTAAACAAGCCTTGGAAACAGCTAAATCCCAAGGCTGTAAAGTAGCAGCCTCTGCAAAAGCAGCGGCCACCGACGCAGATTTTATTATTTCCATGCTGCCCGCAGGCAAACATGTGCGTGGGCTGTATGTGGATGGCGACGAGCCGCTGTTTGATGTCATCAAAAAGAGCGCTCTGGTGATTGACTGCTCGACCATCGATGCGGATACCGCCCGCAGCGTGGCTACCGCTGGCGCTGAGAAAGGTGTTGGCTTTGTCGACGCGCCTGTGTCTGGCGGTGTAGGCGGAGCGCAGGCCGGCACATTGAGCTTTATTGTGGGCGGTAGCGCGGCACAATTTGAACAGGCTAAGCCCGTGCTCGAGGTGATGGGTAAGAATATCTTCCACGCCGGCGACCACGGTGCAGGTCAGGTGGCCAAAGTGTGCAACAACATGCTGCTTTCCATTCTGATGGCGGGCACCTGCGAAGCGATCAATATGGGCGTGAAAAATGGCCTGGACCCAGCGGTGCTTTCCGAAATAATGAAACAAAGCTCTGGGGGAAACTGGGCGCTAAACGTTTACAACCCGTACCCAGGGGTGATGGAAAATGCCCCCGCCTCGAAGGGCTATCAAGGCGGCTTCCAGGTAGACCTGATGATTAAAGACCTGGGTCTCGCCATGGATGTTAGCCAGCAAAGTGCCTCACCAGTGCCCATGGGCTCTGCCGCACGTTCGCTATTCACCCTGCATAAAGCAGGTGGCAACGGCAAACTCGACTTCTCCAGCCTGCTGCAGTTTTATCAAGATAAGGAGTGAGGCTAAGGCGTGAATGAAAAATGGTGAGGAGCAAGTGGTGGTGTAGCGCGTGGTAACGAGTTTTGCGCGGAACGATCAACATGAGGCACCCGCGAGAGGGCGGCATAAGCCGCCCCTTGTCACTGGCTTCAAGGGCGGGCAAACTCATTCTCTTCACTATTCTCAGATGTATGCTCAGATAAAAGGACTGCCATGATTACGCTTTGGGGCCGCAATAACTCGACTAACGTCAAAAAAGTACGCTGGGTACTTGAAGAGCTCGGATTGACGTTTGAGCAAATTCCGGCAGGAATGCAGCACGGGGTCAACAATACCTCAGCGTACTTGGCCATGAACCCCAATGGGCTAGTGCCGCTACTTAAAGACGACGCTACCGATAGCGTGTTATGGGAATCCAACACCATTGTCCGCTACCTGGCTGCGCAGTATGGCCAAGGTAACTTATGGGTAGATAACCCCGCCAAGCGCGCCCAGGCAGAGAAATGGATGGACTGGGCGAACAATACGCTTTCGCCCAGGCACCGCGTTATTTTGCAGGGGTTCGTAAGAACACCGCCGGAAGAGCGTGATAACGATGCTATTGATGCCGGAATGCTAGCCTGTGAAAGGTCATTCGAACTGCTAGATAACGCGCTGGCAAACCAAAGCCAACCCTGGTTTTCCGGCGATGAATTTGGCCTCGGCGACATCGCCTTAGCGCCTTTTATCTATAATTTATGGAACATTGGGTTAACCTGGCAGCGGCGCCCCAGCCTGGAGCGCTGGTACCAACAGCTTGCAGAACGCCCCGCCTTTCAGAACGTAGTGATGATTCCTGTAACGTGATGTAGATAGCGGCCCTTCCTGATGAAGGGAGGGCGCTTTAGCGCGCTACAGTTTGCTAATCAGCAGAATACACGGGCTTTATCGTGCATTTATGCGATGGAGCAGACAGATTTTGTAGTGCGTGGTAAGCGAAGCGCACCCGCAATGGCAGACCAGCGCAGCAGTATTTGGCTAGTCTGTAAGGGACAGCCTAAGAGCTGCGCTACCATCGCGGGTGCCTTATGGCTCGTCCCTCACCATGCGTTACCCGCGCTACAATTTGCCAAACGGCTCAATACACGGATCTTATCGGGCATATACGCGATGGAGCATACGGGTTTCGTAGTGTGTGGTAAGCGAAGCGCACCCGCAATGGCAACCCGGCGCAGCAGTGTTTGGCTAGTCTGTAAGGGACAGCCTAAGAGATGCGCTACCATCGCGGGTGCCTTATGGCTCGTCCCTCGCCATGCGTTACCCGCGCTACAATTTGCTAAACGGCTCAATACACGGATCTTATCGGGCATATACGCGATGGAGCAGACGGATTTTGTAGTGCGTGGTAAGCGAAGCGCACCCGCAATGGCAGACCGGCGCAGCGGTTGTAAGTGGCACAGCACAGCCCTGACAGCACAGTAAATAAGGGCAATTTAATATTCTGGGAGGGCGCTTTAGCGCGCGATGATTCAGCCACTAAATGTTCCCTAAAACTCCGCCTCCAATTTAGCCAATTCGCTATTAAGTTCCTTCAACACCCCACACGGCAAGCCATGGCGCTCGGCGCTATCAATCAACGGCCCTAAAATCGCCCCGCGCTCGGTGGGACGCCTGGCCTCAATATCCTGCAACATCGAGGCCTTATTGTTAGCGGTGTTCTCCACCACCTGCCACACCAGCGCCAACCACGCGTTTTTACCTTCGCCACCATTCGGTGGTGCAATGTTTTCCTGCTTTAAAATCGCCGCGACCTCTTTGACCACCGCTGCCAAACGGCCTGCATAAGCATCACCGCGCAGCTCACCATTGCGCACGCCATTGAGCGCCACCAATGGGTTGATCGCCGCATTCACCGCCAATTTTTGCCACAAGCGTTGGCGTATATCGCTCACCGCCGTTGCGGTAAAGCCTGCCTCACTCAATAGCGCCGCTAACGCCTTCTCCAATCCCGCGTGCTGATTATCTAAATCACCAATAAAAGTCGGCCCGCGCCCTGCGTGAACCACGCCATCATCTCCAGTGAGATAAGCGCCCTGAGTAGTGGTCGCGCACAGCACTGGCCCCGGCCACGTTTGTGTAATACGCGGCTGTGCCAAAAAACCGTTCTGCCACAGCACCAGCGGGGTCGTGGGCGCAACCACATCAGCAATGCTGGCAAGCGCCGCCTCGGTGGCCATGGCTTTGGTGGTGATATGTACAAACCCAGGCGTGGGCAGTGGGTGAGAGGTCAGCTCTGCAGCCGTAAAGCTCGCCAGCCGCTGAATTCGCTCTTCACCTTCAGGGGTGGTCAGGTGTTGTTGTTCAGGCAGCGCACGTCGGCCAATCAATATGGCGTCAGTGAAGGGTGAAAGCGAATGCGCCAACAGGCGACCAATGGCCCCAGGGCCAAGTATCCAATGGGAAGTCATCGTTGATTTTTAGCCATTAGCAGCGGTGTTGCCGCCAAGCTTACCGTGTTCCGCATAAGGAAATGAAGGTGAGGTGAGCAGTTGCTTCACGGCATCGGCTTTTTTGCTTTGGTGATGGGAAGCTAAAAGGCGTTATGAGCGAACAGGCTCTAGGCGTGGCAGAAGACCGCAATGCGCGGCTAATGACTAATGACGGGGCTGAGGTTTATCTGTTAGCGTTAAGGCTAAGAATATTTTGCGTGAAAGGCTAAGTCGCGTTACAGGGGAGAGGGAGCCTTGTGCGAAGTGGTATATGCAATACCGGCTTACGACCCAAAGTGACCGTGCCAGGAAATGCAGCAGGCGCGCGAATTTTGGCTATACGGCCTAATGGAATTTAGTAGTCAGAAGGATCACAGGCTTGGGAGAATCTGGCAGGCTGCATTTGTCGGAAAAAAGTGCCAGCGCGTTCATTCAATCATAGAACGCGCCGTCTAATACGCTGTTAGCGTCATAAGGAAACTATGAGAGATTTAGGGTTAATGGGAGAGAGCACCTTCAGTCTTTGGTGTGCTGACGTTGGCTTGATCCCAAACGGTTCTCAAATAGATAAGACTGGGTGGGATTTTTTTGTCGAGTTCCCTTTCAGCTCCGGAATCTCAACTCATGAGATTCATAAGTCAGCATTTGAGTGCAAAGTTCAGGTCAAAGCAACCGATAGGAACCAAAGAAAACTACCCATAACCTTATCAAATCTAAGGCGACTGATTACCGCGCAAATGCCCGCATTTTTTGTCTTTATCGAATTCGACGGGAAGGAGGTCGCTCAGAGAGCGTTTGTTGTCCATGTTGATGACAATCTGATTTCCAAGGTCTTAAAAAGACTGCATCAGGTAGACCAGAGTGAGAGAGATAATAATTTTAATAAACGAAAAATGACTATAAGTTATGATGAAAGTCACGCCATTGAGTCGTTGAATGGCGCAGGTATGAAAGAGCGGTTTTTATCTCATATTGGCGGCAGTATTGAAGATTATATAGCCACAAAGAAATCTCATCTTGAATCTACTGGTTATGAAAATGGATTCGCTCAAGTGACGTTTACTACAGATGGTGAGGAAAATCTAAAAACATTAATTGATGTCTCTTTGGGAATTGAGGAACAAGTTGAAATTTCAAGTTTTAAAGGTGTTGATACACGGTTTGGCATAAAAAGCAGAAGCCCTTTTGTTGATTCTGAGGGTGGAAGATTGGAGATGCCAAATGTGAAACCAAAAGCGGATGGTAAGATACGATTTAAAGAAAATAAGCTGTCTCCTGGTTTGTCATTTATTGCTAAGCTATATAACTCACCATTTAATGCGATGGTTCCGAATGCTTTAAAAAAGATGAGGGTCGAGGGTGAATTTTTTGACCTGACTTTTAATCCATATACGGGCTTTGCAAGCTATTCTTTCTCAATAGGAGAAGGCGTCCGGCTAGAAGTTAAAAAGTTTAGGGATGCTGTTAAGTTGCTAAACCTGCTTGGTTCTTCTGGTAAGAAATTATTTGCTGAGTTTTTATTCGAAAGTCTTCCTAAACTTGAGCTTCAAGTCGGATGCTCCGGACAGGAGTTTGACTTTTCAGATGAGCTTCAGTCTTTAGAATGTGCTGTTAGTATTCTGTCCGATTTTGAAGTCAATGATATTGTTGATATATCTTTGGAAGAAATATCTCGACATGGTTCTCAGATATGTCAAATGCACAGTATTTCTGGAGCCGCTCCAAGTGTGTTTAAAGTCGAGTTTGATGTTGACGGGGGTGGTTACGATCCATTAAAACCGACAGCGTGTATATTCTTGGTCACAACACCAATTGGAAGCCATGTTGTTGGGGCGATTTTGGTTTTGACTGGTACGGTTGAAGGAATAGAAAACGGCAGATTTCGGTTGATAAGTGAAGATGTTGTTATCGAGCAAAAAATCGTTTCAGAAAAAGATTCGACTATATCAAACGAGGATTTGATGTCGGCTGTAGAAAAAATAGAAGTAAAATACGAGTCAAATTTTTCAGTAGTCACTATGTTTCATAAAAGCGCTAACGAATGAATCAAGCCGACCATTTTTCGCTACCGCTCCAATCGGCGTCTTATTCAAGACGTTAGGCAAAGGAGCATAAATGGAAATTGAGCCAATTATTCAGCTTGCAAAAGCATTTAGAAATGCAATTGTGAGTGTCCCTAAAAATGAATTTGAAACAGGTCTGGGCTGCACAAACTTCCCCCATGCCTGCTGTGATGAAGCATCGCTATTACTGGCAGCATTTCTTACTGACAACGGACATGAGGATAGCTATCGAGTTCACGGCATTCATGGTGGAAGTAAAGAAGAGTTGCGAACTCATGTATGGCTCTCGTATTCTGGTTTAATTATTGATATTACGGCGGACCAATTTATAAGTTATGAACAACCACCAATAATTGTTGTTCCTGAATCCAATTTTCATAAAACATTTGAAATTGAAAGCAAGGAGGTTGCTGACTTCAGGGTAAAATTCGAAAATGACTTGAACTGCCTTTCTAGTTTCAGCCATGACTATGAGAGAGTGCTAAGTAGAGTTGCTGTCTAGCAGGATCATCGTTCATCACAACGTTATATCAGCATTTCCTCAGCATCCGCTCTCGGCCGAAATGCGAAATTAATTACGCAGTCTCGGCACGTAGTCTATTCTGGTAAATAGACGTTGTTGTTTAAATGCGCAGCATAGCATTGTTGAACAGTAGAGGAGCCTGTTAGTACCCTCGGTGTCTGAAATCTTAGCGATGTTTTTGTTGCAGTGGGCTGCCGATGCCACATTACAAGAAAGAAAAGTGGGTTCAGTTTTAAGCTTGCTTCACTTAAAGGTAATGCCATGGTTAGGTGCACAACATGTTCGTTGTTAATCCGTGAGTCTCGTATCGCTTTCGCCGCCCGGGTTGGAGGTGATGAAAAAGCTGAGGCTTTTAATCATGCACTAGTGATAGACCGAGAGAGCAATGATCCATTTCCATTTGTGGCAGTTTACTGTTACGCAGAAAGGCCAGAATTCATTCAGCAACTCGGTACAGAACTTCGTACCGATGAGATCCAAGAACATGAGCTATTTAATCGAGAGCATGATTGCGTATTTTATCAACCAGCAACCGGTCATTACGACCTAGAATATGCGATTAACTTATACAATGAGCAGCGAGTAGCTATGACGATGACACCGGTAACAAATATAGTGGCAGGTGGAACGTTCATCCAGAGTCAGGTTGGAGTCGTCAACAGCTCTTTGGATGGGTACATACGCGCGCTGGATGTTAATGCCTACTGCTCTGACGCTGAGCGCGAGCTAAAATCAGTCTTGGCGGAGCTGCGCCGTAGCATCGAGATAGATGAGAGCCTAACGCCAGCGCAGCGTCAGGCCGCAGCATCGGATATCGCAATTTTTACTGAAGAGATGTCTAAGCCAGAGGGTGTGCAGAGTGAAGATACGAAAAGCGTATTCTGGGATCGCCTTAACACGGTTACAAATGCTTCATCTGCATTGAATTCGCTAGTCCAAACAATCGGACGTATGACAGGACTACTTTAGTCTAGACGTTTTCGGTATGACTCGAATCGTGGGCTTAAAACTCAGACTCATGACCGCCTATGTGTGTTATGTAAAGTTTACTGATCATAACGGCCACTGCCCGGCACACAGAAATCAGCCATTTTCCAGCTATTACTGTTAACACTTGGGTACATAGTCCTAAGGGCTGTTCCTGGACATATAACGACAGCTTGGCTTAAACCGTCGTTTGACTAATCCATGAGATAGTTCCGAAAACGCGACGAGGCTTGAAGGTGGCGAGTGAAAGTACGCCTATCCACCTTCGCGATGCGGGGGAACCCCATGATACGGGCAATCTTGTTGGCAATCTTCGCGCCGTAATGCTCGCGCACCATAAACATGAATCGCCCCGGATATTTTAGACACCCGTTAGGCTCTTAAAGTAACGCCTTTCA
>NZ_JABASV010000048.1 GCF_016107625.1 Vreelandella alkaliphila | reverse complement strand
TAGGCCTGCACATCCTCTTTCAGCACCCGGTCTTTCGGGCCACTAGGCTTAACAAAACCGAGGTCTACGCCAAGTTCACGTGCCAGCATGCGTACTGCGGGGCCTGCGTGCACCAGCTTACTATCCCGCTGTTGGTAATCAGCGATTTGTGCTTCCGGACTCGGGGTGCCTTCAAGAGAAGGCGCTTGTTTTACTGGTGCTTCAGCGACAGGTTTTTCAACGACCGGCTCTTCAGCAGCAGCCTGCGCTTGCGATGCGTCTTCTTCAGCCGATGTATCACCGCCTTCGCCAGCGATTTCCATCTGGCCGATCACGTCGCCTTCCGAGACG
>NZ_JABASV010000047.1 GCF_016107625.1 Vreelandella alkaliphila | reverse complement strand
GAATGCCGGCCTGTCACGCCGGAGGTCGCGAGTTCGAGTCTCGTCCGGTCCGCCACGATAACTTATCAAGTTGCACCATTTAAGCATTATTGCTTTAAATGCCTTGGGTGGTTAGCTCAGTTGGGAGAGCACCAGCCTTACAAGCTGGGGGTCACTGGTTCGAACCCAGTACCACCCACCATTTAGCTGAATGTTTTTAAGCGCCTCTGAACCGCTTTTAAATAGCTAGTTTCATGGTTAGAAATAAGTGACTTAAAGTGGACCGGTAGTTCAGTCGGTTAGAATGCCGGCCTGTCACGCCGGAGGTCGCGAGTTCGAGTCTCGTCCGGTC
>NZ_JABASV010000046.1 GCF_016107625.1 Vreelandella alkaliphila | reverse complement strand
GTAAGCGTCAGCGCACCCGCGGGGAAGTGCCATAATCGTTTGCGGGTGCCTCATTTGCTCGTTCCTCGCAAGATGCGTTACCCGCGCTACGTTTGCAACGTACTGAATTAATGGGTTTGTAGCTCGGCGTAAGCGTCAGCGCACCCGCGGGGCAGTGCCATAATCGTTCGCGGGTGCCTCATTTGCTCGTTCCTCGCAAGATGCGTTACCACGCGCTACGTTTAACGTACTGAATTAATGGGTTTGTAGCGCGGCGTAAGCGTCAGCGCACCCGCGGGGCAGTGCCATAATCGTTTGCGGGTGCCCCCATTTGCTCGTTCCTCGCAAGATGCGTTACCACGCGCTACGTTTGCAACGTACTG
>NZ_JABASV010000045.1 GCF_016107625.1 Vreelandella alkaliphila | reverse complement strand
CAGCATCAGCGTCGGCATCTGAATCAGCATCCGCATCTGCATCAGCGTCAGCATCGGCATCGGCATCAGCGTCGGCGTCCGCATCTGCATCGGCATCTGCGTCAGCATCTGCGTCAGCATCGGCGTCGGCATCGGCATCGGCATCGGCATCGGCATCAGCATCCGCATCAGCGTCGGCATCTGAATCAGCATCGGCATCGGCATCGGCATCTGCATCAGCGTCAGCATCTGCATCTGCATCAGCATCGGCATCAGCGTCGGCGTCCGCATCTGCATCTGCATCGGCGTCAGCATCGGCATCGGCATCTGCGTCAGCATCGGCATCAGCGTCAGAATCTGCGTCAGCATCCGCATCAGCGTCTGCATCTGAATCAGCATCGG
>NZ_JABASV010000044.1 GCF_016107625.1 Vreelandella alkaliphila | reverse complement strand
GGCGCTGGATATGAAAGATCCCGAACAGGAAAAACTGATTCGTGAGATTTCTGATCAAGTGGCGGCCCTGACCCAGAAGTACGGCGGGCTGTTATGGGGCGAGCACGGCAAAGGCGTGCGCTCGGAGTACGGCCCCAAATTCTTTGGTGAGTTATACCCCAGCCTGCAGCGCGTCAAAGCCGCGTTTGATCCGCATAACCAGCTAAATCCAGGCAAAATTGCGTCGCCCGCTGAAGGCAGCGAACTAATCGCCAAAGACAGCGATCCTGAACTGTTAACGGTTGATGGCGTCACCCTGCGCGGCCAACTGGACCGCACCATTGATGAACGAGCGTGGCAGGCCTATGACGCGGCGGTGTACTGCAACGGCAATGGTGCCTGCTATAACT
>NZ_JABASV010000043.1 GCF_016107625.1 Vreelandella alkaliphila | reverse complement strand
CGGTGTCAGAAGGCGACGTCATTGAAGCGGAAGACACCCTAATCACCCTGGAATCCGACAAAGCCAGCATGGACGTCCCGGCCCCGAAAGGCGGCAAGGTGCTCAAAGTGCTGGTCAAAGAAGGCGATACTGTCTCCGAAGGCGACGACATTGTTGAGCTGGAGGTTGAAGGCGGCACAGACGGTGGCGAAGAGACGTCAGCCCCTGCGTCTGACAGCCAGCCCAACGACGCGCCAGCGAAACAAGACAAACCGACGCAGGAAGCAGCCCCCGCACCGGCAGCGAAGAAAGCCAGCGGCGGCAAGCAGACCGTTGACATCAAGGTGCCTGACCTGGGCGGTTCCGACAGCGTTGAAATCATCGAAGTCGCGGTTAGCGCCGGTGATGAGGTCAACGCCG
>NZ_JABASV010000042.1 GCF_016107625.1 Vreelandella alkaliphila | reverse complement strand
GACGCGCTAGCTTCAGGTGCTAGTGTCCGTATGGACGTGGAGGTTCAAGTCCTCTTCTGGGCACCATTTTATATCATGTTATCCCCTTTTCATGGTGTAAAATGGTGCAGCGGCAAGCAGTACTATTTAGAAATAGTATTGATAGAGTATTAGCAAAACGTTTGTATTCGCCCAGATGGCGGAATTGGTAGACGCGCTAGCTTCAGGTGCTAGTGTCCGTATGGACGTGGAGGTTCAAGTCCTCTCCTGGGCACCATTTTATATCATGTTATCCCCTTTTCATGGTGTAAAATGGTGCAGCGGCAAGCAGTACTATTTAGAAATAGTATTGATAGAGTATTAGCAAAACGTTTGTATTCGCCCAGGTGGCGGAATTGGTAGACGCGCTAGCTTCAGGTGCTAGTGTCCGTATTA
>NZ_JABASV010000041.1 GCF_016107625.1 Vreelandella alkaliphila | reverse complement strand
GGCGCTGGATATGAAAGATCCCGAACAGGAAAAACTGATTCGTGAGATTTCTGATGAAGTGGCGGCCCTGACTCAGAAGTACGGCGGGCTGTTATGGGGGGAACACGGCAAAGGCGTGCGTTCGGAGTACGGCCCCAAGTTCTTTGGTGAGTTATACCCCAGCCTGCAGCGCGTTAAAGCAGCCTTTGATCCGCATAACCAGCTGAACCCCGGCAAGATTGCGTCGCCGTTGTCTAACCCGCCCGAAGCCGCGGGTAGGTCTGAGAACCATGAACTAATCGCTAAAGACAGCGACCTTGAACTGTTAACGATCGATGGCGTCACCCTGCGCGGCCAGTTGGATCGCACCATCGACGAACGCGCTTGGCAGGCCTATGACGCGGCGGTGTACTGCAACGGCAATGGTGCCTGCTATAACT
>NZ_JABASV010000040.1 GCF_016107625.1 Vreelandella alkaliphila | reverse complement strand
TAAACGTTTTAAAAACGTTTATGTCAGCATGATATACATTGTTAAAGAGCGACTGTTCGATGAACAGTGATAAAGCAACGCAATTGCAGCGTTCGACTTATCAATGGTCACAAAATATCAACAAACGGTTGGTAAAATACAATATAATGGTGGAGCCAAGCGGGATCGAACCGCTGACCTCCTGCGTGCAAGGCAGGCGCTCTCCCAGCTGAGCTATGGCCCCATTTTTTGCCGACCTAACCTCTTGCCATTAATTTCTGTGAGATAAGGCAAAATGCAACGACGTATAGCCTGCTATACGAGGAGCATTTTAACGCAGTATCACAGGAATTTGGTGGGTCTGGGCAGACTTGAACTGCCGACCTCACCCTTATCAGGGGTGCGCTCTAACCAACTGAGCTACAGACCCAAGAGGGGATCGTGCTTAAACCGTTTGCTCTATTATCTGATCAGGTAATTCATTGTGAGCGCTTACCGCGAGGATGATGCATCGTTTAAG
>NZ_JABASV010000003.1 GCF_016107625.1 Vreelandella alkaliphila | reverse complement strand
TGGCGGAATTGGTAGACGCGCTAGCTTCAGGTGCTAGTGTCCGTATGGACGTGGAGGTTCAAGTCCTCTCCTGGGCACCATTTCATAGATTCAGTTTACATCAGCGCTGATCAACATTTCACTACTCGCCTTTCAGCAAATCGCTTCAACGCTTCCTTTGATGCTCCCACTATCTATCTAGACTATTTATTTAGCCTCTCCCTATTCAGAAAATACTATTCAGAAAATCCTGGCTAGAAAGATCCGCTCAAAAAAACACCGCTCAAGCGACTGTCTTCGCCATCGCGGTATTTTTGCATTATTGGAAACGCCCAGGACGACGCGCTACTTCTTCTAGTGCCCAGCCTTGAGTACGCAATTGCCCTTCCAATACAGCTTCACGCTCTGCCGCTAAATCAGGAAAGAAGTTCAGCCCTGTGCGCGACTCGATCTCATCGATAGTTACTAGATAATCATCTAACGGTTCATTACCACGAACGTCTTGCGGCATGATAAAGGCAAGCGCCAACGGAGCCTCTTCATCTGGCACAACAATGATCTTATAGAACGCTTCTGGCACTTCCACAAAACCAACGCGATTAAACACATTGTCCATGTAGTGCTCAGGAAAAATAGGCCCAGTAATCACCTGCAAGCGATCAAAGCGCGGTGCAAAATGATCCATCACCGACTCTTCAAGACGCTGCCAAAGCTGGCGATTCAGATTAGGTCGCTGAGGCGTCATGTTACTCATCAAGAAGGTATCGACCTGAGCGTTACGACCATGCACCGCTGCAATGGCATAGTTAGGTGCCAAGTGTCCGCGATCATAACCACTGCCGGAATAGCTATCCGTACCTATTGGCCATAACGTTCGCCAGTCGGCCTTAAAATTAGGCCGTGGGCCAATACGAGTATCATCGGACACCGCTTCAACTTGATAACTGACCCAAAGTGGGTTTACCCGCACATCAGACCATCCCGCTAAGAAGCCATCGTTTCTCAGCACACGGTGAAACGTTGTTAGCTGAAACCCATCCCAGGTAGGCACACTCATCCAGGTATAGTCATCCTGATGCTGACGCTCCTGAAACTCCCAAAGCCCCGTTCCTACTATGACAAAAAGCACAGCGATACCCAGGCGTTTTCCCTGACGACGCCAGCGCGAAAGCGATTTCCCCAACAGACTTACTCCCTACAATAATGATTCTGCATCCTGCTTTTTATGTCAGGTAATTTATTGGTTACCAGCCCAGGGAAAACATCGTTTCTAGGTCGTGACGGGAGTGCACCTGCATGGCATTCAGCGTTTCGGTATCGCTAATACCCTCGACAGCGTTTAGACGTTCCGTGACCAGTTCTGCAAGGCTTTCAAAATCAGGGGTCCGGGCAATGGCGACCAAATCATAGCGACCACACGTCGAATAGACTTCACTAATACCGTCTACATCAGCAAGGCGCTCGGCGACTGCTTTTACCTGGCCTTTCTCAGTATTGATTAAAATCACAGCGTTTTGCATAGCACCCCCAACAATAGCGTTAACAACAATCTAATCAGCAATCAGAGGCGAGTATAACAGGCTGCTTGATAAGACCAAGCACCACTCAGTGACGTGGTTAATTGTCGCGCTTTTCATAAGGTTATTCGCACTAATTTTGAGCATGCGCTAGCATGGCTTAGAGAACTCCGGCTTATTAGCTCTGTCGGAGTATTAGAGGTGGTTCACCACCCAATAACATAAGCAAAAAAACGTCAAACCGTGACGCTAAGGAGACACCATGGCCAATCAGAGCCGTCGTAAGTTCATGCGTAATAGCGTAATGGGTCTAGCCGCCCTGCCATTTGGTGCTGGCATCCTGTCAAAGTCTGCTTTTGCCCAGGAACTGCCTCGCCTTGACCCATCTAACTCTACTGCCCAGGCACTTAATTACGTTGAAGTAGCCAGTGACGCAAGCGACCACCCAGCCTACGAGGAAGGGGAGCTGTGCTCAAACTGCATGTTCTTTAATGCAGAAACCGCAGGTTGCCAGCTGTTCCCGCAAAATAGCGTTGAAGCAGGCGGCTGGTGCCAGTCCTGGACTGCCAAAGGCTAATATTAGTAGCCAACTGATCTTGGTGAAACAACCAAGCTTGACCACTACCCCGCGCTTGCCGCGGGGTAGTTATTTAACCTTAACTCACCTCTTTGTTTTCCTCCTCAATCGGCCACTGATAACGGCGCGTCACACGCCCCTCTTCCATTGAGACCAAATGCACCGGAAATCCCCATAGCTGCTGCAAATGGCGAATCACCGGATATACGCTGCGACCAAGGGGCCGACGGCTATCTTGTACATGGTGTAACGTCAACGAACGATCCCCGCGTATAGCCGCTTCGACAACTTGAATATTGGGCTCACGCACCGATAGCGCATATTGAGTTGACAGCGCCTCACGCACTCGCCGATAGCCTCGCTCATTATGAATTGCTGCGACTTCCAGTGTTTCCATCTGATCATCATCAACAATTAAGAACAGCTTGAGATCGCGTATTACCTTGGGGGATAAAAACTGCTGTATAAACGACTCATCCTTGAAGTTCCGCATTGCAAACTCAACGGTATCGCGCCACGGGCTACCCGCAATATCGGGAAACCACTCCCGATCTTCATCCGTTGGCGCATCACAAATCCGCTTAATGTCCATAAAGATCGCAAATCCCAACGCGTAGGGATTAAGGCCGCTGTAGTGTGGGCTATCAAAGCCTGGCTGATTGATAACCGCGGCATGGGATTGCAAAAACTCCAGCATCAAGCCTTCATCGACTTTCCCTTCATCGTATAAACGATTCATCAGCGTATAGTGCCAGAAACAAGCCCATCCTTCGTTCATCACCTGGGTTTGTCTCTGGGGGTAAAAGTACTGCGCCAGTTTGCGTACGATACGCACAATTTCGCGCTGCCAGGGAGCTAGAAGCGGCGCATTTTTCTCAATAAAGTAGAGCAAGTTTTCCTGTGGCTCTGAGGGATAAATACCGCCTCTGTGCAGGCCAAGTGGATCTGCCTCGCTGTGCAGGCTACCCGGCAGTGGAGAAACGCCATTGGGCGCATCAGGAATCGTGCGCCACAACATATTGACCTGGGTTTGCAGGTAGGCTTCGCGCTCTTCTTGACGCCTTACCTCTTCTTCAGCAGAAATAGGTGAGGGTCGCTTGTAACGGTCTACACCGTAGTTTTGGAGAGCGTGACAGGCATCTAACAATTGCTCCACGGCATGGACACCGTGGCGTTCTTCGCACTGAGCAATATACTTACGAGCAAATACTAGGTAATCAACGATGGAATCGGCATCTGTCCAGGCGCGGAACAAGTAATTACCTTTAAAGAAAGAGTTATGCCCATAGCAGGCATGCGCAATGACCAATACCTGCATCATTAACGTGTTCTCTTCCATTAGATAGGCAATACATGGGTTGGAGTTAATCACCAACTCATAGGCAAGCCCCATCTGGCCGCGCTTGTAGGCTTGTTCAACGGCAAGAAACTGCTTACCAAACGACCAGTGGTGATAACCTACCGGCATCCCCACGCTCGCGTAGGCATCCATCATCTGTTCAGTGGTAATCACTTCTATCTGATTGGGATAAGTATCTAGGCGGTACTCATCGGCGAGCCTAGCGAGCTCCTCGTCGAAGCGCTCCAACACACTAAAATTCCAGTCGGAACCAGTCGCTATTGGCTTACGGGCTACACTCATGGCGTACTCCTCGGTTCGCGTTACTGCTCTTGACTCAACCGACGTTTAAACAGCTCACGGAAGACAGGGTAGATATCCCCAGCATCGACAATTTGGCGCATCGCAAACCGTTCGGGAAATTGCGCGGCGACCGTTTCGTATTCATGCCACAGCGACTGATGCTCATGGGGGGTAATTTCCACATAAGCGTAGTACTGCAACTGCGGCATGAGCTGTTTAACCAGTAAGTCCCGGCAAATATTCGAATCATCATCCCAGTTATCGCCGTCCGATGCCTGAGCGATATACAGATTCCACTGCCCAGCGGGATAGCGTTTTTCGATGATTTTATTTACCAGGGTGAGCGCGCTGGAAACGATGGTGCCACCAGTTTCACGGGAATAGAAAAACTCCTCCTCGTTTACCTCCCGCGCAGCCGTGTGGTGGCGCACAAATACCAGCTCTACTTTCTCGTAATGCTTTTCCAAAAATAGATAAAGTAATAGGAAAAACCGCTTAGCAATGTCCTTATGGTTTTGGGTCATGGAACCAGAAACGTCCATGACACAGAACATCACCGCCTGACTGGAAGGCTGAGGCTGCGCTGCCAACTGGTGGTAACGCAGATCATAGGTGTCAATAAATGGCACCGCCTCAATGCGCTTTTCCAAGCGCTCTATTTCTGCCTTTAGCTCAACTATTCTCGCCGGATTGCGCAGCACCGGATCCTTGCGTTCTTCTGCAGCGAGCGCCTCTTGAGCCTCTTTCAACGCTCGCTTAATGGGGGCACGCATGGCAATGCGACGTGCGTAAGCTTCCCGCATTGATCGGGTGATGCTAATTCGCGACGGCACCCCGTCACGCGCGAGTCCCGCACGCACCATTTTTATCTCTTCGAGTGACTTCAATGGCTTACGCTGCAAATTAGGCAACTCAAGACCATCAAATACAAACTCCAAAAACTCCTCTCGGCTCAGGGTAAAAGCAAACTCGTCGTCACCCTCGCCTTGATTGGAAGCACCACCTTCGCCCGCGCCATCTCCGCCGCCCTGGCCACCAGGGCGGCGAATTTTATCTCCTTCTAAAAACTCCTTGTTGCCGGGCGATACGATATTGCGCGCACCGCCCGGGCCATGTTGAAACACCGGTTCAGAGATATCCTTGGTAGGAATGGATACCTTTTCCCCTCGCTCCATATCGGTAATGGAGCGGCGGTTAACCGCCTCCTCCACCGAACGCTTGATATGTTTGCGATAACGTTCCAAAAAGCGCTGCCGATTGACCGCGCTTTTATGCTTAGCGTTAGGCCTTCGATCAATAAAGTAGGTCATACGACCTCCCGATTATCCGCTACTGGGACTTGCGCACGCGTAGGTACCACTCGGAAAGCAGCCGAACCTGTTTCTCGGTATAGCCACGATCCACCATGCGCGCCACAAAGTCCTCGTGCTTCTTCTGATCCGACTTCGACGCCTTCGCATTAAACGAAATAACCGGTAATAGCTCTTCAGTATTCGCAAACATCTTATGCTCGATAACGCCTTTGAGCTTTTCATAAGACTGCCAGCTGGGGTTCATGCCATTGTTTTGTGCACGCGCCCGCAATACGAAATTAACCACTTCGTGACGGAAGTCTTTCGGGTTAGAGATGCCTGCTGGTTTCTCAATTTTTTCGAGCTCGTCATTCAGTGACTGACGGTTCAACAATTCGCCCGTTTCGGGGTCGCGATACTCCTGATCTTGAATCCAAAAATCCGCGTAGGTTACGTAGCGATCAAAGATGTTCTGCCCATACTCGCTGTAAGACTCCAGGTACGCTGTTTGGATTTCCTTACCAATGAAATCGACATAGCGCGGTGCCAGAAACTCTTTGATAAAGCCGATATAGCGCTCAAATACTTCTGAAGGCAGTTGCTCGCGCTCTAATGCTTGCTCTAGCACATACAGCAAATGCACAGGGTTCGCGGCGACTTCAGTGCCATCGAAGTTAAACACTTTAGAAAGTATCTTGAAGGCGAAACGGGTAGACAACCCCTGCATGCCCTCATCCACCCCCGCCGCATCACGATACTCCTGGATCGACTTTGCTCGAGGATCGGTGTCTTTCAGGTTTTCGCCGTCATAAACGCGCATCTTGGAGTAGATGCTGGAGTTTTCTGGCACTTTTAGCCGTGAAAGCACCGAGAACTGCGCCAGCATGCGCAACGTATCAGGCGCGCAAGGGGCTGCATTAAGTGAGGAGTCTTCAAGCAGCTTTTGGTAAATTTTTATCTCTTCGGAGACCCGCAGGCAGTAAGGCACTTTGACGATATAGACACGATCCAAAAATGCCTCGTTGTTGCGGTTATTACGAAACGCCTGCCATTCCGATTCGTTTGAGTGGGCTAAAATCACACCGTCAAAGGGAATTGCCCCCATGCCTTCGGTAGGGTTGTAGTTACCTTCTTGGGTGGCGGTAAGTAATGGATGCAGCACCTTAATCGGCGCTTTAAACATCTCAACGAACTCCATCAACCCTTGGTTAGCGCGGCAAAGCCCGCCAGAGAAGCTGTAGGCATCGGGGTCATCTTGCGAGTAAAGCTCCAACTGACGAATATCGACTTTACCTACTAACGACGAGATATCCTGGTTATTTTCATCGCCAGGCTCAGTTTTGGAGATGGCAATTTGATTTAACCGCGAGGGATAAAGGCGCACCACCCGGAACTGAGAAATATCGCCGCCCGCTTCTTTTAAGCGCTTCGCCGCCCATGGCGACATAACACTGCGCAGATAGCGCTGGGGAATACCGTACTCTTGCTCCAGAAGCTCACCATCTTCTTCCGGCGAAAAAAGTCCTAGCGGTGACTCATACACGGGTGAATCTTTAATGGCATAGAACGGGATACGTTCCATCAACAGCTTCAAGCGCTCAGCCAGCGACGATTTACCGCCACCTACTGGCCCTAGTAAATAGAGGATTTGCTTACGCTCCTCTAATCCCTGCGCGGCATGACGGAAGTACGACACAATTTGCTCGATAGCTTCTTCCATGCCATGGAATTCAGCAAAAGCAGGATAGCGGCGAATCACCTTGTTCGAGAAAATGCGTGATAGACGCGGGTCTTTCGCCGTGTCGATCACTTCAGGCTCGCCAATGGCTTCCAGCATACGCTCCGAGGCGCTGGCATAAACCTTTGGATCACGGCGACAAAGCGCCAAATACTCCTCTAGGCTCATGTCTTCTTGCTGAACGCGGGCAAATCGGTCTTGAACGTGATCAAAGATGCTCATGGAACTCTCCTGTGGCCCATCCCCCAGCAGCTACCGCCAAGCCCAAACATCAAGCGGTGCGCAATACGAGGTGTTGCTCTATCAGCGTAGTCAGCATTAGCAAAAAGTGATGACTAAACCTTCAACGCACAATGTTTAATAATTTGAGCACGGTAGGAGAGATTAAGTTGCGTTGAATGTGCGATGGCCCTAAAAACAGTGTTCAGAACGCATAGCGCCGCCTGAAAGGCGGCGCTATGGCGGGTAACAACGCGTCGAGAAGGCACCGTTTAGGCAGTATTATCCCAGCACTTCTTTTACATCTGCCAACAGTTGATCCAGCAATTCAACGGTAGTGTTCCAAGCGCATACAAAACGCGCACCACCCGCTCCAATAAAGGTATAGAAGGTCCAGCCTTTGGCTTTCAACGCCTCGATAGCATGAGGAGGAAACTCAACGAAAACACTATTCGCCTGAGTCGGAAACATTAGTGAAACGCCAGGGAGTGCTTGCAGCCCATCGGATAAATACCGTGCCATGGCATTGGCATGCTCAGCGTTGGTTAACCACGCGCCGCTTTCCAACAACCCTAGCCATGGGGCAGAAACGTAGCGCATTTTCGAAGCCAGTTGACCTGCCTGTTTGCAACGGTAGGAAAAGTCCTCAGCCAAATCACGGTTGAAAAAAAGAATCGCCTCACCAAACGCTAGCCCGTTCTTGGTTCCTGAAAAGCACAACGCATCGACGCCTACCTGCCACGTTAGCTCAGCGGGGCTTGCATTAAGACCAGCGCATGCATTGGCGAACCGCGCGCCGTCCATATGTAAGCGTAAATCGTGCTTGTCTGCCATGGCACGTATTGCCAGTAACTCTTCCCGAGAGTAGACCGTGCCAACTTCTGTCGCTTGGGTAAGCGACACTACTTTAGGCTTGGGATAGTGAATATCACTACGCTTAGTGACCAGCGCTTCAATGCCCTGTGGCGTTAGCTTACCGTTAGCCCCTGGCGAGGTCAGCAGCTTCGCGCCGTTAGAAAAGAACTCAGGGCCACCACACTCATCGGTTTCAATATGAGCCAATTCATGACAAATAACGCTGTGGTAGCTGCGCCCCATTGCAGAAAGTGCCAGTGAGTTTGCTGCAGTACCGTTAAACACAAAAAAAACATCGCAATCGTAGTCAAACATTTCACGAAAACGATCTGCGGCACGGGCAGTCCAACGGTCATTGCCGTAGGCCAAATCATCAGCTTGATTGGCTTCAAGCAGGTATTCCATAGCCTCTGGGCAGATACCTGAGGTGTTGTCACTGGCTAAAAATCGTGGGGTACACTCCGAGGTCATGACGATAGTCCTTTTATCTGACGATCTTACGGCGCGAGCTGGGTGCCACTCGCGCCTTAATTTGTTAACTGTGGTTAACAGCCACCTTGATCGACCAGTCTATCGCCATTGCAGCGCTTACGTCACCCGCCTGACTCGCTTGGCCCTATCGCTACAGGGAAGCGGCAAGACGCGTGCCTTGATCGATGGCTCGTTTAGCGTCTAGCTCCGCAGCTTCATCGGCACCGCCAATCACATGAAAGCATGCTCCCGCCTGGCTTAAGGGCGCGATAAGCTCGCGAACCGACTCCTGCCCAGCGCATACCACGACAGTGTCCACCGCCAGCACCTGCTCCTCGCCATCGCGGCGAATGTGAAGACCGGCATCATCGATTTTCAAATACTCGCAGCCAGTCAGGGTTTTAACTCCCCGCTGTTTTAGTGATGCACGATGTACCCAGCCCGAGGTTTTGCCCAGGTTCTTACCTGGCTTAGAGCTTTTGCGCTGAAGCATAACAATGTCACGGGGAGAGACTGGCGGCATTGGCGGCTTTAGACCGCCACGATCGCCCACGGCAAGGTCAACGCCCCACTCATCACACCAGGCTGCCACATCCATTTCAGGATGTCCCTGGTCAGCGAGCAGCTCTGATACATCAAAGCCAATACCACCAGCGCCAATCACCGCTACACGCTGGCCCACACGTTCAGGGTGCTCAATAGCTTCAGCGTAGCTAAGCACACTGGCATGATCGGCCCCCGGTAGCGCAAGCTCACGGGGGGTAACGCCGGTGGCAATCACCACCTCGTCAAATTCAGCCAGTGTATCGAGGGTAGCCGCCGTATTTAGGCGAACATCTACCGCGTGTTTTTCTAACATCACCCGGAAGTAGCGCAACGTTTCGTTGAACTCCTCTTTACCGGGAATTTTACGGGCGTAATTAAACTGTCCACCCAACTCGCTACGTCGCTCAAACAACACCACATGATGCCCCCGGCTAGCAGCGGCCACGGCGGTGGCAAGCCCCGCGGGACCGCCGCCGACAACCGCTACCCGCTTGGGTGTTTGCGTGGGTTCGAGGGTCAGCTCGGTTTCATGGCACGCTCTGGGGTTAACCAAACACGATGTGAGCTTGCCCATAAAGGTGTGGTCTAAGCAGGCTTGGTTACAGGCAATACAGGTATTAATTTCGTCTGAAAGACCCGCCTCGGCTTTACGCACCCATTCAGGGTCAGCCAAAAACGGGCGTGCCATCGACACCATATCCGCATGCCCATCAGCCAACACACGCTCCGCCACCTCGGGCATATTGATGCGGTTGGTGGTAATCAGCGGGATGGATAGTGCTGATCTAATGCGTTTTGTGACTTCGGTAAACGCTGCACGAGGCACGCTAGTCACAATGGTTGGCACCCGAGCTTCGTGCCAGCCAATACCTGTGTTAATTACATTCGCGCCAGCAGCTTCAATGGCTTGGCCAAGTTGCACCACTTCTTCCCACGTGCTGCCTTCTTCCACCAGATCAATCATCGATAGGCGAAAGATCATCAAAAAACGCTCGCCCACTGCCGCGCGAATGCGTTTCACAATTTCGATCGGGAAGCGAATACGTCGCTCAAAATCACCGCCCCACGCATCATCACGCTGATTGGTGCGACGACAAATAAACTGGTTGATCAAGTAACCTTCAGAGCCCATTACCTCAATACCGTCATAGCCCGCCTGCTGGGCAAGCTGCGCACAGCGCACATAGTCGTCTATCTGCTGCTCAACGTCGTCGCTTGAAAGTGCCCGAGGCATAAACGGGTTGATCGGTGCCTGCAGCGCAGAAGGTGCCACCAGCTCTGGCGAGTAGGCATAGCGCCCGGCATGGAGAATCTGCATACACAAATGCCCGCCTGCGTCATGAACGGCATCAACAACGCTCTTATGCTCAGCGAGCTGAGACTCGTCGGTAAGGGCATTTGCCCCTTGGAACACAGCGCCTTCAGCATTAGGAGCAATGCCGCCCGTCACAATCAGGCTGACACCCGCACGAGCTCGCTCAGCATAAAAGGCTGCTAGGCGCTCAAAACCGTTGGGAGCTTCTTCTAAATTGGTGTGCATTGACCCCATCAATACGCGATTAGGTAGCGTTAAATGGCCAACGGTCAGTGGTCGAAACAGATGCGGGTAAGCGGGCGTATGGTTCATCACGGTACTCCTTTATATTATTAAGCACATTCAAACAAGCGTATGACATACACCGCCTCACGTACAGTCCTTTACACCCCTTAATCTGTCACCCTTTAGCCGCCTTGCGAAACCATCAACCTTTGTGGCAAAGCACTTGCTCCTCTTGCGAAAGCACGTCACATTACCAGGCTAACGATAAGGGAACGCGCTATGCCATTGATTTACTTTTTACCGCCACTGGCCACTGTGTTGATTTGGTCAGGGAATATGACGATTAACCAATTGACAGTGGGTGCCATTGCGCCCAGCAGTATTGCTTTTCTACGTTGGCTGCTGGCACTGGCGGTAATGACACCGTTTGTGCTTCCTGCGGCATTACGTCATCGCGATGAAATACGCCGTCACTGGCCGAAACTGGCGTTGCTGGGGCTACTTGGCATGGGGCTGTGGCAAGGGTTGGCTTATATGGCGGCGGAAACAACGACTGCTACTAATATGGGCATTTTGGCTGCTATGGTGCCGCTTCTCACCGTACTATTAAGCGCACTGATCTTGCGCGAGCCGCCTACCTTAGGCGGTATTGCCGGGGGCATTCTGGCATTCATTGGCGTCACGGTACTGCTTGGGCGAGGCAACCCTTTGTCTCTGCTGCAACTGCAGGTAGCCGCCGGCGACGCATTGATGGTGATTGCTGCCACCTGCTACGCCCTATACGGTGTAATGCTGAAGCGCTGGGCGATGAACTTACCTCCTTGGGTAATGCTCTATGCCCAGGTCTGCTTTGCGGTTTTATTCCTATTGCCGCCCTATTTAATAGGCCCGATGACACCGGTAGATAGCCACAATATATGGCTGATCCTTTACGCAGGCATTCCCGCATCCATCATTACCACTTTTTTATGGATGCGCGCGGTGCGCCAAATCGGCGCGAACCAGTCGAGTATATTTATCAATTTGATGCCGCTATTTAGTGCCCTGATTGCCATGGCGTTTTTAGGCGAGCAGATCGCAGGGTTCCACTTTATGGGTGGGCTACTCATCCTTGCGGGGGTCATCATGGCGCAAACGCTGACACGCCCCCTGGTGCGCACTCCCGCGACGGATAAAACGAGCAGCGCTCAGCAATGATACAATAGGCTAACTTCATTCGACGGCCGGGAACCCCTGAATATGTCCCTAGAAGAACTGCACCTTAATCTTCGCAACCTCACCAGCGATGACTACGACCAGCTCAAAACGCTGATGGATGCGGTATATCACGACATCGGCGGTGCGTGGCCAAAGCACACTATTGACAAGCTCATTCAGGAATTTCCTGATGGCCAAATTGCCATTGAGGACGATGGTACGCTGGTGGGCGTTGCGCTAACGGTACAGGTCGATTACGACGAGTTTTCTAACCCGCATAAATATGACGACCTGATCGGCCATCGTGAAACCATCCTTAACGACCAAGATGGCGATGCCATGTACGGGCTGGATGTGTTGATCCACCCCGACTACCGTGGCTACCGCCTGGGTCGGCGTTTATATGAAGCCCGCAAAGAGTTGTGCCGCTCGCATAACCTGCGTGCCATTCTGGCAGGTGGACGCATTCCCGAGTACCACCAGCACGCCCAAGAACTCACCCCAGCAGAGTACATCGAAAAAGTCTCTCGTAAAGAGATTTACGATCCGATTTTGTCGTTTCAATTGGCTAACGACTTCCAAGTAAAACGCTTACTACGTAAGTACCTGCCAGAAGATGAGCAGTCTCGCGGCTATGCCACTCTGTTGGAGTGGAACAACATCCTGTTCGAGCCTGCTGAGAGCGTGCTAGATACCCGCCCGACTCAGGTACGAGTGGGAGCAGTGCAGTGGCAAATGCGTGAATTCGCTTCAGTGGAAGCAGCCCTTCAACAAATTGAATACTTTGTTGACGCATTATCAGATTATCAAAGTGACTTTGCGGTATTTCCGGAGTTGTTCAATGCGCCACTGATGGGCCTACAAGACCGCTCGGCCCAGCAGGATCAAATGGGCGCGATTCGCTTTTTAGCAGGTTTCACCGAGCGCTTTAAAACTGAGCTATCGCGGATGGCGGTGTCGTATAACATCAACATCGTTGGTGGCTCAATGATTGAAGTCGGTGACGATGACCGACTATACAATATTGCCTATTTGTTCCACCGGGATGGCGAAATCGAAAAGCAGTCGAAGCTGCATATCACCCCCCAAGAACGCCGCGACTGGGTGATCGAAGGGGGTGATAACCTGCAGGTCTTTGACACCGACGCAGGTCGCGTGGGCATTTTGATTTGCTACGACGTTGAGTTCCCGGAGCTTGGCCGTCTGCTAGCCGATCAGGATATGGATATACTGTTTGTACCGTTCTGGACAGATACCAAAAACGGCTATCTGCGGGTACGCCACTGCGCCCAAGCAAGAGCCATTGAAAATGAGTGCTACGTAGTACTGTGTGGCAGCGTCGGCAACCTACCTTCGATTGAAAACCTGGATATCCAGTATGCCCAATCAGCCGTGTTTTCACCGTCTGACTTCGCTTTCCCACACGATGCAGTGCTGGCGGAAACCACGCCTAACACCGAGATGATCTTCTTCTCGGACCTAGACCTGACTCGCCTTACTGTTGTGCGTGCCGAAGGCTCAGTAACCAACTTGAAAGACCGCCGCAAAGATCTATTTGACCTGCGCTGGCGCGACTGGTCCTGGAAGTCTGGGGCTAATCTGGAAGAGTAAACCAATAACGCCGCCGAATGGGCGGCGTTATTTTTAAAGCGCTTCTGGCTCAATCAGGCCAGACAAGATGGGCAGGCACACGCCCTTTGCTATCAAACATAACGCCTTCATCGCGCAGTTTCTGATGCTGGCGATCAGCACCGCCGTGGTCGGCTAGCGTTAGCGACGCAGCAATGACGCGATGCCAGGGTAGCTGATGCCCTTCTGGTAAGTGGCGCATCGCCGAGCCAACCATGCGCGGCGTGGCGCCTTCCGTCATCGCCGCGATACGCCCGTAGGTGGTTACCCGCCCAGCAGGAATCTGATCAACAATGGTATAAATCTGTTCGAGCAGTTCAGGGCGTGGCATTACCACCTCTTGTAAATCAACGTGTTACTAGAGTGTTTCGACCAGTTGATCGATCGCTTGAAACGCTTCTTTTAGCGCAGCATCACGCTGAGCGTCACCCATATTCAAGCCTTCCGCAAAGACCACATCCACATCGCTAATGCCCATTAAACCGAGCATGGCTTTAAGATGTGGCGTTTGGCTGTCTAATTCAGTCCCTGCGTACTGGCCACCGCGAGCAGCTAAAATAATCGCACGCTTACCTTCAAGCAAACCCTGCGGGCCATTTTCAGTGTAGCGGAAGGTTTCACCAGCGCGCAGTACGCGGTCAAACCACGCTTTCAGCTGGGACGGGATACCTAAATTATACAGCGGAACCGCCAGTACCAGGACATCACTCGCCCGTAGCTCTGCCAACAATTCGTCAGAGTGAGCTGCTAGTGCCTGCTGATCGGCGTTGCGCTCGTTTGCGGGTGTCTGCCATGCACCGAGCTCTTCGATCGCAAGGTGCGGTAACGCGTTAGCCACTACATCACGATGAGTAACCACTACATCGTGGGCTTCCGTTTTGGTTTTAAAATGGTTGGCCAACGCATTGGACTGGCCGTTTTCACTTAGAATAGAAGAAGTTACAAGCAGTGCACGTGTGGTCATGGATAATTTCCTAACGTATTAGTGGGAACTCTGGTAACTATTTTACGGCGCTTTTCGATTAAAAAAAGCGCAACGTTTCCCCTATCTCATTCGAAAAAATCGAATTTATCAACAACAAAAAGCCCCGCTCTGCTGTGCTCGCAGTAACGGGGCTTTCGTCTATCGCGTCAAAAAATAGCGTTTATTTCCGCTTTGGCCACGCGCTAGGATCTACTTTATTTACCAATTTAGGGAATTTACTGGGATCAAAGACAGGCTCTTGACCTGCTTTCAACTGAGCGTCGTAATCACGGAACAGTGCGAAGGCAATCGGCGACAGCAGCAAAATAGCCACTAAGTTAATCACTGCCATCATACCCATGGAAAGATCGGCAAAATTCCAGATAGCACCTAAGCTTGCAACCGAGCCTATCATCACCATGCCGAGTACCGCCAAGCGATAAATCAGCACCGCAATAGGCGCACGACGGCCTGCCAAGTACTCAATATTAGATTCACCGTATGAGTAGTTAGCGATCACCGAAGTGAATGCAAACAGCAAGATCGCCACGGCAATAAACATACCGCCCCAATCACCCACATGGCTAGAGAGCGCTATTTGGGTAAGCTGAATACCGTTGTTTTCTTCGCCAGCCAGCAGCTCAGGCCCAGCCATAATGATGATGGCCGCAGTGGCAGTACAAATGACCAAGGTGTCTAAGAACACGCCCAGCATTTGAATAAAACCCTGTGCAGCGGGATGGTCTGGCCGAGTGCTGGCGGTCGCGGCAGCATTGGGCGCCGACCCCATACCCGCCTCGTTAGAAAACAGACCACGCTGAATACCGTTCATAATGGCTTGAGAAATGGCATACCCCATTGCGCCACCAGCCGCCTGCTCTAAACCAAACGCACTTTTAATAATGGTCATAAAGGCAGCGGGCAAATCGCTGATATTGAGCGCCACCACCGTGAGAGCCAGCAGCAAATACAACAGTGCCATCAGCGGCACCACTAACTCAGCTACTTTAGCAATCGACTTCAGGCCACCAAATATAATGGGCGCAACCACCGCCATCAGAACTAACCCCATGGCCCAGGTGGGAATGGCAAATGCCTGTTCCATGGCCTGGGCGATGGAGTTGGCCTGTACGCTGTTAAACGCCAACCCGAACGCGATGATCAAGCAGATTGAAAACAGCACTGCCAGCCAGCGAAGCCCCAGGCCACGTTCAATATAGCGAGCCGGGCCACCACGGAAGGTGTTATCACCGTGATCAACTTTATAGGCCTGGGCTAGAGTGGACTCCACAAAACTGGTCGCCATACCCACCATAGCGGTCATCCACATCCAAAAGATCGCGCCGGGACCACCAAAATAAATCGCTACCGCCACACCAGCTAGGTTACCGGTACCTACCCGTGCCGCCAGACTGGTAGAAAGTGCCTGAAAAGAAGAGATACCGCCGTTAGATTGACGTGAACTGCGCAGCAGTTTGAACATGTGCCCGAAATAACGTACTTGGATACCGCGGGTCATGATAGTGAAGTAGAGGCCAGCACCGATCAGCAGGTAGATCAGCACACTGCCCCATAGCAGTCCGTTGCCGCGATCAACCATCGCCGTCAACAGAGGAGGAAGAGTAAAATCCATAGGTAACGCGCCTTTTGTATAACAGTGGAGGCGCCTCATTCTTCACGGCTGCACCAAAATGGCAAGAAAAATGGAAAAATTCCTATCAGACAGCCATTACCACTAACTAAATTGGTCTCATTAGCCGCGCTTAAACACCGAATATGATTTCATCCTGTTACGCCTCTAACGTATGCTGTCGCTGTTTAGTACCAGCGACGAGGAAACAGATGTCACGCACGTTACTAAAAGGCATTGGGCTAGTCGTTGTAGTAGTAATGCTGGGTATCATGTGGCGCTGGCTTCAGCAGCAAGGCTTACTCACCGAAACCCACCTGACCGAGCTAGCGTCCACCATCAGTCAATGGAAGCAAGCTCCCTGGATGTTTGTCGCCGTGATAGCCGTTTATACCGGCTCGTTACTGATCATGTTTCCATTAAGCCTGCTAGTCGTATTGACCGGCCTACTGTTTGGGCCGCTTTGGGGACTGGCTTATGCCACGCTGGGTACGCTTAGTTCTTCGGTAGCGTCTTACTGGGTAGGCCATTGGATGGGGCGCGATGCGCTAATGCGCTATGGCGGACGCCATTTGCGTGGGCTTTCCGGCTACTTATCCAGGCGCGGCATTCGCACCATGACGGTGATCAATCTGTTGCCCTTAGCCCCTTTCACGCTCACCAATATGCTGGCCGGCGCGTTTCATCTTAATTTTCGCGACTACATGATCGGTTCGACCTTGGGAATTGTGCCTGGGCTCGCGGCAGTAATACTGCTAGGAAGCCAATTGGGCGCACTATTCACCGCGGCGTCTCATCAAGAATTAGCGTGGGCGGTAATAGGCCTTGGCGCTGGCGTGGGGCTGCTATGGTTGCTAAAGCGCGTAGCGACCTCTCGGTCTAGCAAAAACAACAACGACACAGCCTAAAGTGTGGGCTATTTCGCGTAATACTTGGCCAGTACTTCGGCATAGAAATGCGCGACCGCCCCTGCAAACTTAGCGATATCATAGTCGTTAGCAAATATTTTTGCCTGCTTGCCCAGGGTAACCCGCAACGCGTTATCCTCGGCTAACGCCATCACCCGCTGACCCCACTTTTGCCGATTTTGCGGCGTTTTATAGCCATTAAAGCCATCACGCACTACGTCATCAATACCACTAGAGCGTACCGCAACAACTGGCAAGCCTGCGGCCATGGCTTCTAAAATCACCATGCCTTGAGTTTCAGAAGTAGATGCAAACACAAAGATGTCACCTAAGTGGTAATAGCGTGCCATATCCTCCGGCGGCACAGCGCCCACCAAGGTCACTTGCTCCTGCAACGCCAACGCTTCTATATGCTGCTGAATGGTTTGTCGATCTGGGCCATCACCAATTAACAACAAGCGCAACGACTGGCTCCCCTGGCTTTTCAACTCCGCCAATGCCTCCAGCATAAAACCAATATTTTTTTCTTGGCTAATTCTCGAGACACTCACCAACACCGTATCGGCTGGGTCGATGGAAAGCTGATGGCGCAGCTCTTCCAACGCATCACGATCTGTGTCGGCGAATCGCGCCGCATCAATGCCCGTAGGCTGTATCAGCGTCGGTGTTTTCACCCCAATCATGCGCAGATACTCTTCTGCCGAGTAGGTGGGCACGATGACGCCTTGGCAACGGTTAGAGAAGTGTTTGATCAACGAATGGGAAATCAAATTACGAAACAGAGCCCCAGGAAGCGGCACAAAGTGTGCGTAATGCTCTAACCGCGTGTGATAGGTATAGACAACCGGCACACGTAGCCGGCGCCCCATCCATAGCCCCATCGACCCCAGCCAAAAAGGATGATGGACATGGATAATATCCGGTTTAAAGCGGTGCAGGCAGCGGCGAAAACGTGCACTAAACGGATTGGTCAAACGGAACTCACGCTTTTCACCAAAGGCCATCATAGTGGGTACACGCAAGATCGTATCATCGTCTTGCCACGCTTCCCGATAACGGGGCACCAACAACTGCACCTGATGTTTTAACTCGCTAAGCCCCTGACGAAGTCGCTCCACGGAAACCGACACACCGGATACGAACGGGAAATAGTTATTCGATATCATCGCCACCCGCAGGGGCTTCTCTAGATACGGTGTTGGATCGATATCAAAATCTGGGTAATAGTGGCGCTCTTCAAAAATCAGTCGGTACAAGCGCATCGCCAGTAGTGACAACACTCCGACAATGAGCAGGAAGCGAGGGTAGCTGACGTAAAAAAACGCATAAACCGTTGAGGCAACGCTGCTTAGCATACGCCACCAGCCTGGACTATCCACATTCAGCCGAACGGGCGTTATTGTCACATTTTCGCCATTTACCTCGACCACCACATAGTGATGAAACCTGTCATTTGCATCCATCAAAATGCCGCCAGCACCACCCGTGGTGACGTAATCCACCCCATTTACCGTTTGGTGTGAATAAAGCGACAGGTTTGCCGAAAACACGCTGTCCACCGCATACTGCTCCGACAGGCGCATAATACCTTCACTCAACCGTGGATCATTGAGGTAATTATCGGCTTCAAATAAGGGCGCATCGCTAATCACGTTATGCAGTGGCAAGCCAATGAACAAAAACCGATGCTGCGCTTCCGAGGCAGCCAGCTCGCGCTCTAACCAATCTAGCTGCCATGAGGTAGACGACTTACCCGTGCCATCCAAAAAGATGAAATGGCTGTTACCCGCAACGAAGGAATAAAAATGCGGGCCAAAGTATTCATAGAAAAGATAACTGCCAAAATCATTGCTTTCATGGTCACCGTAAGTCAGCACATACGGCACGTTTAACTGCTCTAAGCTTTGGTAAATCGCCTTGTAACTCTCCTGCTGCCCCCCACTCACTGCGTTCCCCGCTGACACCATAAAATCAATATCGCTTTGGTTCATCCTGGGAATAATTTCATCCTGAAACACATTCACTGAATTATTGATATTACCTACCACCGCAAAACGGTAGGTGTTTCGTCCAGCGAGTTGCTCACGGATATCCGCTACTTCTCTAGTGTGCAATGCCTCAAATTTAGGCTCAGCCACATAGAGCCATATTTGGTGAATAACCAGCCCCGCCACCAACGCGAGGTTGAGCACAAACAGAAGTCTCAGCCAGCGCTGACGAGTCAGGCGAAAAGAGCGTCGAAGCATGTAGAGGCGCTTATTGAATAGAAGACGTTAGAAAAGAAAGAGATCGGATGTTCAATTCGCTTCACGACCGTTTATCGTTGCCAACAAACGGCGCGAACCTCCTTGCTCTCGATGCTCACCTAACCACAACCCCTGCCAGGTGCCCAGCGCCAAGCGGCCATCACGTATGGCTAGCGTCAGCTGAGTACCCAGTAAGCTAGAGGCGACATGAGCAGGCATATCGTCGGGGCCTTCAAGAGTGTGGCGAAAATAGCTTAGTCCTTCAGGTACTAAGCGGCGGATAAAGGCATCCAGGTCGTGACGGACATCAGGATCGGAGTTTTCATTTAGCGTAAGTGAGGCAGAGGTATGCATTAACTGCAGGTGCAGTAGCCCTTGACTGCACTCGGCCAAGCACGGCAGTGCCCTGGCGATTTCATCCGTAATTAGATGAAAGCCCCTAGGCATTTCGGGTAAGTGAATCTCTTGTTGATGCCACATAAACACTCCTTTGTTGTAGGTATTGTAAGGGCTTACTCGGTACAGAAATACCATAGCCTATTTTCACTTCCTTCCGGCAATAGCACCTCCAAAAGAAACCGTTAATAGCGCTTATTTCGCCATACTGATAGATTTAACACTTATATACCATGCAGTCATTAGGAGCGTGTAATGCTCATTTCCGCCCAAACACCAAAGAAGAAAGTGGGGAAAATTGCTGGGCTTATGGCCTTCAGTAGCCTTGTATTAACTGGCTGCACCGGCATTCCTGACGGCACCGAGCCTGTCACAGGCTTTGAACTTAACCGCTATTTAGGTCAGTGGTATGAAATCGCCCGCCTGGATCACTCCTTTGAACGAGACTTAGACTGCGTAACGGCTAGCTACAGCCTACGTGACGATGGCGGCGTGCGCGTTATCAACCGGGGCTACAATCTCACAGAGCAAGAATGGAATGAAGCTGAAGGCCGCGCCTACTTTATTGACGAAGAAAACATCGGGCGGTTAAAAGTCAGCTTCTTTGGCCCTTTTTATGGCGGCTATAACGTTTTAGAACTGGATGAAGACTATCAGTGGGCGCTGGTATCAGGCCCAAACCGCGACTACCTATGGATTCTCTCGCGTACACCAGTCATGGAAAGCGCGGTGGAAGAGCGACTACGCCAGCGCGCCGCCGAGCTTAATTTCCCCACTAATGAATTGATTGACGTCGTACAAGATCAAACCTGCCCCGAACGCTAATCACAGAAGGAGCCACTATGGCCCACCGCATTGCAGTCATCGCTGGCGACGGTATTGGCACCGAAGTCATGCCCGAAGGCATTCGCGCCCTGGAAGCTGCCGCAAAGCGTTTTAACATTGACCTAGCATTCACAACGTTTGAATTTGGCAGCTGTGACTATTATCTAGAGCACGGTAAAATGCTGCCCGACGACTGGTTTGAGCAGCTCAAAGATTTTGATGCGCTATTTTATGGTGCCGTCGGCTGGCCCGACAAAGTGCCCGACCATATTTCACTCTGGGGCTCGTTGCTACAGTTTCGTCGCCAGTTTGACCAGTACATCAACTTACGCCCCTGCAAACTGATGCCGGGCATCAAAAGTCCATTAGCAGGCCGCGAGCCAGGCGATATCGACTTTTACGTAGTGCGCGAAAACACCGAAGGCGAGTATTCAAGTGTCGGCGGCAAAATGTTTGAAGGCACCGAGCGTGAAATTGTGCTTCAAGAGACGGTGATGAGCCGAGTCGGCGTCGACCGAGTGCTGAAGTATGCGTTTGAGCTTGCGCAAACCCGCCCGCGTAAAAAGCTCACCTCAGCCACCAAGTCCAACGGCATTTCAATCACTATGCCCTACTGGGATGAGCGGGTTGCCGAAATGGCCAAGCAGTATCCCGACATTGCAGTGGATAAGTTTCACATTGATATTCTGACCGCTAACTTTGTGCTGCATCCAGATTGGTTTGATGTGGTGGTTGGCAGTAACCTGTTTGGCGATATTCTTTCAGACCTTGGCCCCGCCTGCACCGGCACTATCGGCATTGCGCCCTCTGCTAATATCAACCCGGAAGGCATGTTCCCCAGCCTGTTCGAACCAGTTCACGGCAGCGCTCCAGACATCGCTGGCAAAGGTATTGCTAACCCGATTGGCCAAATCTGGTCCGGTGCCATGATGCTAGAGCACCTGGGCTATCAAGAAGCCGCTGATACGATGGTGAAAGCCATTGAAGACGTGTTGAGCGAAGGCAACAGCCAAGTACTCACACGAGATATTGGCGGGCTAGGCAATACGCTAAGTCTGGGTCAAGCGATTGCTGAACGCATTAGCGGCTAACCAAAAATGCCTCACTGTAAAAACAGTGAGGCATTGCGTTTCAAGCGTGTTGGCAAACGGGCGTTAGCTCGCCAGCTTCGCAGCAATTTCCGCGACATGCTTACCTTGGAAATGGGCAATTTTTAGCTCACGATCATCCGGCTGACGTGAGCCGTCGCCGCCGGCAAGCGTGGATGCGCCATAGGGTGTTCCACCGCTCACTTTGGAAATATCGAACTGCTCTTCAATACCATAGCCAATCGGCACAATCACCATGCCGTGATGGGCCAACGTTGTCCAGGTGGAGGTAATGGTCATTTCATCACCACCGCCGGTCCCGGTAGAGGTAAACACACTAGCCACCTTGCCGCGCAGCGAGCCCTTGGCCCACAACCCACCGGTTTGATCTAAGAAGGTACGCATCTGGCCAGCCATATTGCCGAACCGCGTTGGCGTGCCAAAAATGATTGCGTCGTAGTCAGCAAGCTCCTGTGGCGTCGCTTCTGGCGTCGTGAAGTCCTGCTTACCGCCAGCATTCTTGAAAGCTTCTTCTGGCATAGTCTCAGGTACACGTTTAACGGTAACTTCAACACCATCAACGCTTTCAGCGCTCTCTGCCACCGCGGCAGCTAGCGTATCAATATGTCCGTACATGGAATAATAAAGAACTAATACCTTTGTCATTACTCACTCCTTGTAGTGTTTTCTGGTAGTGCTGTGTCTTGCCCCTCTCAGGTTTATGAAAAGGGTTTATGAAAAAGGCTTATGAAAATCTGTTAATAAAATAGCTCAGCCTAGCGTAGAAAAAAGCGAATGTTTTCGATGCTCTCCTTCGATTTTATCGATTAGCACCCTTTAATATACATCAATGAGCATGGATACTTTTTGCGCTTAATTTTCATGTTCGCACCTGCGTTTTTCATGCTATCGACGTCCCCCCTTGTGGTTAAGCTTCAGCGTGTTAAAGGTACAACATTACAAAAAGCTGACGCTCCCTGCTCAAGGAAAACTTCATGCTTGGCCAATGGCTTGATTGGACTCTCGATGACAAACACCCTTCTCCGCGGTCCGGCCGCTTTGGCAGCGGCACCTATCAATTACATGCACCGGGGATTTTAGAGATAACCCCGGCGACCGTTCGCCCAGCGGCTCACGCTTGCGTGTTTTCTGCTGCGATACACGGTAACGAAACGGCCCCCGTGGAACTGTTGGGTAACTGGCTATCTGCGATAGAGGCCGGCACGGTCACCATTGGTGCTCCCGTACTAGTGATTTTAGGCAACCTACCTGCCTTAAAGGCCCAGCAGCGGTTTATTAAGACGAACCTCAACCGCTTATTTCAGCGCGAACTCGCCGAAACAGGCGAAGAACCTGATCGGGCTCGCGAGTTAATGTCAGCGGTAGACGGTTTTTATAATCGTCATCAGGCACTCCCTAAACTCCACTACGATTTACACACGGCTATTCGCGGTAGCCTATATACTCGCTTTGTCGTAGAGCCGTTCGCAGAAACCATGATCAATCCAGAGCAGTGGGAATGGCTTGCGGCGGCGGATATGCAAGCGGTGCTACACCAACACCAGCACAGTTGGACGTTTTCTCACTACAGTAAGCACTACCATGCTGCCCAAGCCTTCACTTTCGAATTAGGCCGCGTTGCGCCCTTTGGAGAAAACGATATGGCTGCATTAGCGCCGATGTTAACGCTTATTAGCGCGCTTAGCGCTGGGGAGCAGCCACCTAAAAAGCCCGCTGACACGATGAGGTTTTTCCAAGTTCAACATGAGCTAATGCGTCAGGCAGAAACCTTTTGTCTCTGTTTCGATGAAGATGTCCCCAATTTCAGCCGCTTTGAGCCGGGCACTTGTCTCGCCAAAGATAGCGTAGCGGGTGATTTTATTGTTGGGGACACGCCTTTGCATGTGGTATTTCCCAATGCAAAGGTAGAGATTGGTGCACGGGCAGCACTACTAGTTGTCCCCTCTCACGCCAGCTAACGACCTACGCATCATATCAAGAAAATTTGTTAAAAAACGCTTTAACAACAATAACGTAGAGGCTTTTCAAGGCTTATCAATGTATGTTGAAACGAACGTTTTTCTTATTAATCGCATAAGGAAAGCACGCAATATGCACAAGGCCTGATAGAATCGCCCCTTTTTTCGCGCCAGCCGTCTATCAAGCACGTGTTTTAAACCTGTTGCTGATGCGGCAACCCTGTACTGGAGCCACTGTTATGGCTGATACGCCTACCCCTCTTGAAGTGCGCAATATAAAAAAGCGCTTTGGCGATACAGAAGTTCTCAAAGGCCTCTCTCTCGAAGCTCAAAAGGGTGATGTCATCACTCTCATTGGTGCATCAGGGTCTGGCAAAAGTACCTTCTTGCGCTGTATGAACCTCCTGGAACAACCTGACGAGGGTGAATTGTTCGTTCATGGCGAGCAGATTCGCTTTAAAACGACCAGACATGGCCGCGAACCTGCCGATTGGAAACAAGTCGTGCAAATGCGTGCCAAGCTGTCGATGGTTTTCCAGAGCTTCAACCTATGGGCCCACATGACGTTGCTTGAGAACATTATCGAAGCACCTATTCATGTCTTGGGAAAACCCAAAAAAGAAGCTATCGAACACGCACGTGCACTGCTCGAGCGCGTTGGGCTAAGCGCACGCGCTGATGCCTACCCGGCGCAAATGTCGGGTGGACAGCAACAGCGCGGTGCAATTGCCCGAGCGCTCGCGATGGATCCCGAAGTAATGCTGTTTGATGAGCCAACGTCGGCGCTTGACCCAGAACTGGTCGGCGACGTTTTGAAAGTAATGCACGGCTTAGCCGATGAAGGGCGCACCATGGTGGTGGTCACTCACGAAATGAGCTTTGCCCGCGATGTATCCAGCAAAGTAATTTACCTACACCAAGGCTTGGTAGAAGAAGCTGGCGCGCCTGCTGATGTGCTGGGCAACCCACAATCACCGCGCTTAAAGCAATTTCTGGCCCCCAAATATTGATCAGCGAGGCACACCATGCTTGATTTGCAAGGTTATGGCCCCCGCCTGATCGAAGGGGCGGGTGTTACCATTCAATTAGCGGTTCTGTCGCTTATTCTAGCCATTTTACTTGGCTTGTTAACGGCGACTGCCAAAATGTCACGCAACTGGTTCCTGCACCGCACTGCGACGGTATACACCACCGTTATTCGCGGCGTACCGGACTTGGTGCTGATGATGCTGCTGTTCTTTGGTGGTCAGATCGGTGTTAACGCCATTAGCGATATGCTTTATGACCATTATGACATTGATATCTATATTAATTTCAATGCGTTCGCGGCGGGTGTTCTCACTATTGGGTTCATTTTTGGTGCTTACATGGGTGAAACTTTCCGCGGCGCTTTCATGGCAGTGGATAACGGCCAGATTGAAGCGGGAAAAGCGTACGGCATGAGCAGCGCTTTGGTATTTCGGCGTATTCGCTTTCCGCAAATGATGCGCCACGCACTCCCTGGCTTATCTAACAACTGGATGGTGCTGCTTAAAACAACGGCACTGGTATCAGTGATCGGTTTGACGGATATGGTTCGCGTCGCTGCGGAGGCTTCCCGAGCCACCCATGAACCCTTTACTTTCTTACTTCCCGTCGCAGCGGCTTACTTGCTGATTGCTAGCGTATCCGAGTGGATCTTCGTGCGGCTACAAAAACGTTACGACATTGGCTTTGGGGGGCAATGAGATGCTGGATATTTCTGCGTGGTTCAACGACCTGCTAGCTGGCAACGTAATTTTCACCCCAGATACGTTAGGCTACTACTGGGAAGGGCTAGTTACGACAACCCAACTGGTATTCCTTTCTTTGGTAGCGGGCTTAATACTGGCAGTGCCACTTGCCGTTATGCGCAGCTCAAAGCATAAATGGATTAGTTTACCCATCTATTTTTACACCTATGTCTTTCGTGGCACGCCACTGCTGATTCAGCTATACATCATTTACTATGGCGTGGTGTTTGTTGACGGTATCCAAGAAACATTTTTGTGGCCAATCCTGCGGGAAGCTTTCTACCCCGCGCTGATTGCCTTCACGCTTAATACGGCGGCCTATACGACTGAGATTTTCCGAGGGGCTATCAAAGCGACATCCAAAGGGGAAATTGAAGCTGCCAGGGCTTACGGCATGTCACAAAACCTCATGATGCGGCGTATTATTCTGCCCAGCGCTTTCCGACGTGCCCTGCCCGCCTATGGCAACGAAGTTATCTTTATGCTGCATGCCAGCGCCATTGCCAGCGTCGTCACGCTAATGGATCTGACAGGGGCTGCACGCTTCGTTTATGCCCGCTTCTACGCACCGTTTGATGCTTTCTTATTTGTAGCAGTGATCTATCTTTGCCTCACATTTGCCATTTTGTACTTCTTCCGTTTCCTGGAGAAAAAGCTGTTGGCCCACTTAAGGCCGCAAAACACTTAGTATCAACAACACCGTATCAAGAGCACCGTACCAAGAGCACTTAACAACAAAAGCATCGAGTAATAAAAACAGCCTCGTTTGTTGTACCGTCAAACAAACGTTGGTTCATAGCAACGCTCCCTCTTTTCGTTCGCCCTAACCTAGGGTACGTTAAAGGGGATCACCTCTAGTGAACCTGCTTTCTACGGAGTATAAGAATGAAGAAACTACTAACAGTATCTGTGCTTGGTTTAGCCATTGCTGCCGCCTCTTCTGCCCAAGCGCGGGATTACGATCATGTGCGCATTGGTGTTGACGTCCCCTACGAACCAATGGAATACCGCACAGCCGATGGTGAACTGACCGGTTTTGATATCGACCTTGGCAACGCCCTTTGTGATCAGATGGGCGTGACCTGTGAGTGGGTCGAGCAAGAATGGGATGGCATTGTTCCTGGCCTTCTATCGCGCAACTACGATGCCATCATGTCGTCGATGACCATCAACGAAGAGCGGCGCCAGACACTGCTCTTCTCCGACCCCTATATCACCATGCCCGGCGCCTGGTTCGCTCCAGCAGACAGCGACCTTGAAGAGGCTACAGTGGAAACCCTTGAGGGTTTATCCATCGGCGTACAGCGCGGCACCACCTATGACAACTTCGCCACCGATACCTTTGGCGATACCGCTACTATCAACCGCTACTCCACCGCCGATGACATGGTGCTGGATATGGATGCAGAGCGCCTGGACGCTGTCTTCCTGGAGTTTTCAGTGGGCAAATCTACCCTGCTTGAAAACGAAGATAGCGACTACAAAGTGGTCGGAGAGATGGTTACCGAGCCCAAGGAAGTTTTCGGTGAAGGTTTTGGTATCGCCTTCCGTCAGCGTGACGAAGCCCTTGCTGAGAAATTCAACGAAGCCCTTGCTGAGTTGAAAGAAGACGGCACTTACGACGAAATTTTCGCTCGCTACTTTGGCGAAGAGTAAGCGCTAGCAGCATGTGTATGCCTCCCCCTATCGGGGAGGCTTATACCGCGAGAAGCTATCATGCACACTTACTCTTCTTTCAGTGCCATTATGGTTGCAAATACCAGTTCTAGGCACTCTCCTCCCAGGCACTAGCGGTGATATCGCCTGCTTTTAGCTGAGCGAACGGTTCGACGAATAGCCTTCCCCTATTGGCACGCCCGTGCCATCCCACGCACCTGCGCGTGATTCTTTAATGCACAATTTTACAGACAAAAGCTGAGATTTAATTGCTAAAAGTCGGCTCATCCCGCTGCTAGCGTGGCCAACTTTTGTAGCGCCGTTCTCATATGGTCAGTTCGACCCTCCCCTGTGCCCGTGCCACGGCTTCGGCACGTGCGAGCGCCTGGCGGGCGATGTCGAGGCGGCCTGCCTCTTGGGCCAGCCCAGCACGCAGTCGGTGAAGCTCGGCGAGGTACCAGCGCTCGCCGCTCGCCCGGACTATTGCGAAAGCCTGACGCAAGGCGTGCATCCCTGCGACTGGATCACCCATGTTCCCCGCAACCTCTGCGGCGAGTCCGTGGCAGAAGGGTAGCGTGATCCTGACGCCCATCGCACTGAAGGCCGAGAGCCCCTTCGCAATCCGCGAGGCCCCGGTTGTGTCGCCGGACATTGCCTGCGCCCAGCCTGCCAGCATCTCGCCTGCATCGCCCCAAACGGGCACTGCCTCAGTCCGGCACAGAGCGACTAACGCTTCTGCCCGGTCACGGGTTAGCTCAATATCGCTACGTAGACGTGCGCAAACCGCTCCGCACCAGAGCATCTGGGCGCGTCCGAAGGCGGCGCCCAATCGGTCGGCACGCGCACTGCCAGCGGCGAGGTGCCGCTCTGCCTCTGCCGAGGCGCCGGTTAATTCGGCGACACAGGCCGCGTACTGGCGACATACAACCTCTGGGTCCTCACCGAAGAGGACATTACCGTCCTGCTCGGCATATCGCGGCGCGATCTCCAGCACAGCGGCAATTTCCACGGTGCAGGCCGGTAGGGCGCCGGTGAAAAACCGGGTCTGTCCGACGGCATTATGGGCTACCATCGCCATATGGGCCGGTGCCTGCCCCGCGAGTGCCTGCAGCCCTAGCGCGAGATCTTCGGCACGGGTCAGTTCAGCCCTCGTCAGATGATCGTTCCAGAGCCCTGCGAGAACTGGGATCGTCGTGGCGGGATCGCCGACCTCGGCGGCTAGTTGACCCGCGCGGCGGTAGACCTCCCGAAGCTCTTCCGCAGTAAATCCATCTGAGGCGATGAGCGCCGCCCCGAGCCCGAGCAGGGCGTCGAGTTCGGTCGCGCGGTCGGCCTCAGGCTTCGCCGTACCGGTCCCGCTGCCTCGAGTCAGCAGATCCCGTGCACGGCGGAACTGTTCTGCTGCATCCATGGGGGCGCCGCGCGCCTGCGCACGCCGCCCGGACAGCACGCGATAGTGTGCGGCGCGCGGCCAGTCGGCGCCACGTTCAAAGTGATCGGCCAGCACGGGGGCGATCTCGCCCGCTGTGTGACCGTGGCTGATCTCCAGCCGGAGACCGACCCTTCGGTGCGTGCCTTGCCTGTTTGCTGCCGGCAGCCCATCGTAGAGCGCTTCGTGATGTAGCGCGTGCCGGAAGGCGTAGCGCGTGGCTACCGTTCCGTCAGGCCGATGGCTGAGTCCCGCGCGGGTGATAAACCGTCGGTTCCGCGCGAGGTGCTCCAGCTGCCGCTCCGCCGCTTCCACCTCGTCGCGGTTATCGGCTAGATCGATGGCGGAAAAGGTCGGTCCCGCCACGCTGGCGGTTTCAAGCAAGCTGCGTTCCTCGGCCAGCAGGCGGCTGGTGCGTTCGGTCTCGATCAGGGTGCGGACACTTGGAGCGATGGCTGCGACCAGCGCTTCGGGTGTGGAAGAAAGCTGCCAGCCGGCCTCGCTGCGCCACACAAGGCCTTGCGCCTGCCAAAAGTCTGCCGCAGCATCAACGAGCATGGCATGGCCCTCGGTTCGGTGGGCGAGGGCCTGCGCCAAATCGGGAGGAAAGGAGTTGCCCTGGAACCGTTCCGCAAGGTATCCAGACACTGCCGACTCATCGAGACCGCCAAGGGTGATCAACCTGCAGTCTGGCTGCCGACTTAGCTGACTCAGTGTTGTCGCAAGTGTCCCAGCTCGATCTAGTTCGTCATCCCGATAGCTACCCAGAACCAGTAATCGCGCCGGTGTGCGTTGTAGCCCCCAAGCCGCTAGCCAGGCTAGCGTGCTGGGGTCTGCCCAGTGCAGATCCTCTAGCACGAGAACGCCAGGACGGCCACGGGTCAGCCGCTCCATCAGCTCCAAGAACTCCCGCAGCATTGAGTCGCGGTGAGTACGATCCAACGCTTCCGCCTCCAAGCGACGCCCGGGTTGTTGCTTGACCCAAGAGGGAGCGACGAGTGGCAGAAGTCGCGCCAGCGTGGCCCCCTCAGGCCCGACCATGAGTTGCGTCAACACATCCATCAGCAGCCCGTAGGGTTCGCGTGCGCCAGGGTGAGCGATGGCCTGACCCCGGGCGATCCACAGCGGCGTGCGCTGGGATAAACTAGCCTCAAATGCTTCCAGAAGGCGTGTCTTGCCAGCCCCTGCTTCGCCCGCAATAAAAGCCAGCGCTCGTCGACCGCGCTTGGCGGCGGCGGCCCTTTCATTCAAGGCTTCCAGCTCTTTATCCCGCCCGAGGCAGAGCGTTTTTGGCGCCACCACGAGATCCTCCGACGCAGCGCCGATCAGCGGGATCGGACGCGTCAGCCGGTAGCCTCGACGGCCCACTGTCTCGATCAGGCCGATGGCCTGGGCGTTGTCGTCCAGCATCCGGCGCAATTCGCGGATGCATTGTTTGGGCCCCGCCTCGTTGCCATGGCTGTTGCCCCATATCATGCGCCGCAAATCAGCCGTGCTGACCACTTCGCCCTGCTGCTCTACCAGTGCCACTAGAACGGACAAAGTCTTGGGGCGCAGGCGCATCTGCACTTCGCCGCACAGCAGGATGCCTTCGCATAGGTTGACCTTGATATCTTCCGAAATCATGCCGTAGGGGGCCTCAAGGCTAACTGCCGCAGGCCATGGCGCGAGAATGGAGGCAGCGGCAGCAGCTAAGTAAATGGCTTAATAAAGCGCAAATTATACCCATATTGCACCTTAATTGAACTTTACATTTCTTTGTTTGCAATCATAAATGGGCTATCTTCGCTTTCGAAGCAATCCAAGCAGCAAGTGCATAACAGACGAGGGACAGGCACATGACAGCGATCAGACTCCATCACAGAACGGCCCGCCAGTTTCGGCCTGGCCTCTCGGTCTGCGCCATGGCTTTTGCCCTCGCTGCCCCCGTTACAGCGCAGTCTCAGGATCAGGCGCAGCAGTTCTGCGTGGCAGACCCGGCGGCAGTAACGGCCCGTGCGGCCATCACGCCACCCGACGCGCCACTGCCTGAGGCGCTGATCCGCGCCCTCGATGCGGCCGTACGTGGGGCGTTGGACGAAGCCGCTGCGCCGGGGGTTATTGCCGGCGTTGTCACACCCGAGGGCCGATGGAGCGGTGCTTGGGGCGTCGCAGACCCCGAAACCGATGCTGCGATGGAAGTCGGCATGCACACACGGATCGGATCGGTCACCAAGACCTTCACCGGCACCGCCCTGATGCAGTTGGCCGAGGCTGGCAAGCTATCACTCGACGATACGATCGACCAGTATGTGCCTGGCGTTCCCAACGGCGATATCATCACCCTGCGCCATCTGGCCAGCATGACCAGCGGCTTGCTGAGCTATACTCAGGCGGATCCCTTCCTTGATCTTTTTTTCTCAGATCCTAGCTTGCACTATACTCCGCAAGACCTGCTTGATTTTGCCTTCCCCGGCTCGCCGATCTTTGCACCAGGTGAGAAGTTCAATTATTCGAACACCAATACTGTGCTGCTGGGCCTCGTGATCGAACAGGTGACCGGGCAAGATATCGACACTGTCTTTACTTCGATGATCCTGGACCCGCTGGGCCTGACAGAGACCACCGGCCCTGACGGTGCTGCCCTCATGCCAGAACCTTATCCGCAGGGATTTACTCTACAAGGTGATGCTGCAACGCCGGCTGCGCCCTCGAACGCGACGCATTGGGACCCGTCCTGGGGATGGACAGCAGGCGGAATGATCTCAACCCTCGATGACCTGCTGGTTTATGGACGCTCCCTCGGCACAGGCAAGGGCCTGTTGGGCGCGGAGGCGCAGCAGGAGCGTCTGCGATCCTTCCCCGAGCCGGCGGGCTACGGCATCGCCATGGGGTGCGTTGACGGCTGGGTCGGCCACACGGGTGAGCTGCCCGGTTACAACACGACGGTGTTCTACGACACGACGACGGATACAACGGTAGTCGTACAGGCCAACAGCGACATCCCTTCGGGGGATTGCGGGGACGAGGACGTGCTACCGGACAACCCCGAAGACCTTGCGTGCAGCTCGCCCGCGAGTCGCGTGTTTGAAGCGCTATCCGTTGCCCTCGGGCATCCGTTTTCTATGACACCGACGGCCTCAGCAGAGTGAGCGCGCTGACATTGCTGTTCCAGCACAGCCGTTCCTCAGCTCTCCGCTTGGGTGCTGCTGCTCTGCTTTGTGCCTGTTATGCGGGCCCAGCATTGTCGCAGGGCTTGCCAGACGTCAACCGCATCCTATCTGGGCAAACTGTCATCCTACAACGCTACGAACCGCCGCCTCAGGTGGGCCGTGTCGCCATCGGCGTGCAGGACGAGCGCGACAGGATCGACTTAGAGCGCGCCAAAAGCATCCGTATTCGCCTGGCTTCGGTGCGCGTTGATGGGGCGCGGACCCTACCTTTGTCGACGTTGACGCCGATCTGGCAGGGCCGAATCGGTGCCGAAATTACGCTGGCTGATCTTTACCGCATGGCAGATGCTGTTGACGCGGCCTATCTCGCTGCGGGCTATTTTTCCAAGACAGTGGTGCCGGTGCAGGATTTTTCTGACGGACAGATCCGGCTGCAGGTATTTGAAGGCTATGTCGACCGCATCGAGATCAACAGTCATATTCCTGGCATCGAGACACGGTTGGCACCCTACCTGCAACGTATTCTCGACATGCATCCTATTCGGGTAAAGGCGGCCGAGCGTGAACTGTTGTTGATGAGTGATCTTGCCGGACTTTCGATTGAAGGGACTTTTGTGCGCCCCGAAGGCGCGACGGGCGGCGGGGTGCTGCGCCTGGAGATCGGACAATATCGCAGCTCAGGAATGATCGGACTCGACAATCTGGGATCCGACACCGTTGGCCCATTACAAATGGCCGGTGTGGTGACCTTTAACGATGTCCTGAACCAGTTCGAGACCACCAATTTGACCGGTGTCATCACACCGCAACACCCTGACCGGATGACCTTGCTTCAAATGATGCAAAGCTATCCGCTCGGATCGAACGGCCTTAACGCGGGCTACAGTTTTGTTTACCTGCGCCAACACCCCGACGGGGGAGCCGGCGCGCCGGACATCGATGTAACATCCGCTATGGGCACGGCGTTTATGTCCTACCCGTTTCTGAGGACGCTGGACCGCTCGCTCTGGGGGCAGGCTGAACTGACGGTGCGTAACGATGACGTCGACGTTCTTGGCTCGGCCGCTGCCCGTAGCCGGATCCGCTGGGTGACGAACTCACTGCAATATAGTCAGAGCTTTGAGACATCCGAGATCAACCTCGAAGGAGCGGTGAATCTCGGCACGAACTCGGATATTGATATGGGCGCGGTGCCGGATGATTTCCACTTTGTTACCGCCGAACTGGACTACACACAGGCTTTCAGCGAGACGACGACAATGACATTACTGGCTCGCGGCCAATACGCTGGCAGGCCCCTGCCGGGCGCTGTTCAGTTCGGTATCGGCGGCGAGACTTATGGCAGAGCCTTCGATAGCGGCACTATCTCTGGCGACAAAGGTGCAGCGGCCTCGGCCCAGGTAAGCCACGAGGTCGATATCGGGCTGGCATTCCTGCCCACGCTTTCAACCTCGGCCTTCGTGGATTACGGCGCAGCCTGGTCCGACGACGTCACCGGACACATGTATCTTGGCTCCTATGGAGTAGGCCTTGGTGGAACGTTAGAGGAACGGCTGAATTTCCAGGTTATCGGTGCGCTTCCCTGGACCCGTTCTGACATAGTGGAGGACAAGGGGGGCAAGCTAATTTTCCAGCTGGCAATGCCATTCTAATCCGGCAGGAGGCATCGCCTCGCCCGTCGCGCTATCCATCCCACAGGAGACCCTGATATGACCACACCGAAAGCCGCACGCCCCCTTCTGAGGTCGGCCTTGGGCGTTCTAAGCGCTGCTGCAGCGCTGCTTGCGCTCAATGCCCCGCTCCATGCGGGGACGCTGCCGACCATTGCCTTGCCGGACCCGGCAGTCTCTCCTGCGCGGGCGAACCTGTTGCCGGTGCCGCAGGCGCGGATCGACGAAGCAGTCGCCTCGCTGGATGAGCTGGTGCAGGATATGTTGGAGCGGACCGGAGTACCGGGCCTCGCCGTTGCCGTGGTGCACGGGGAAGAGACACTGCTGATGCGCGGCTGGGGGCTGCGGGCGGAGGGCGCGGAGGAACAGGTTGATGCGGATACAGTCTTTCTGCTCGCTTCGTTGTCCAAATCTATCGGAGCCACAGTGGTGGCCACGCAGGTCACAGATGGGATCGTCAGTTGGGACGATCCGGTGCGCAACCACTTGCCCTGGTTCGACCTGGGCGATCCGTGGGTCAGCAATCATGTCACCATCGGAGATCTCTATGCGCACCGCTCGGGCCTGCCGGATCACGCTGGTGATGATCTCGAGGATGTAGGCTATGACCGTCGCGCGGTGCTGGAGCGGCTGGCGCAGCTGCCCATGGGGCAGTTCAGGGCCGATTACGCCTATACGAACTTCGGCCTGACCGCTGCGGCCGAGGCGGTAGCCACCGCAACCGGCAAGGACTGGTCAACGCTCTCGGAAGAGGCGCTTTATGGTCCGCTCGGAATGGAGGTGACCAGTTCGCGCCACTCGGATTACATGGCGCGCGATAATCGCGCAGCAAGCCATGTGCCGGATGCCAACGGCTTTAGAGTGGCAGATCTGCGCCAGCCCGATGCGCAAAGTCCGGCGGGCGGGGTGAGTTCCAGCGCTCGAGACATGGCGAAATGGATGAAACTGGTTCTCTCCAGCGGGCGTTTTGAAGGGCAGCAACTGATTGCGCCCGAAGCTCTCGTGCCCGCGCTTTCGCCACATGCCATCAGCGGCCACCCCAGTGACGCGGCTGATAGGGCTGGCACCTATGGCTACGGCTTTGGTGTCGGCGTGCGCCCCACCGGGCGCGTTGTGCTGAGCCATTCGGGGGCCTTCGCCTTTGGTGCGGCGACCTCCTATTCGATGCTGCCGGACCTAGGGCTTGGGATCATCGTGCTGACCAATGCCAGCCCCACCGGCCTCCCCGAGGCATTGACTGCCAGCTTTCTTGATCGCGCAGAGTTTGGTGTGGAACAACGCGACTGGCTAGCGGCCTACGGGCCGCGCATCGCACCGCTCTCGGCCCCAGTCGGGGATCTGGTGGGCGTGACACCTCCAGCTGAGCCCACCGAAGCCCGGCCTGCCGAAGCTTATACTGGGGACTATGACAATGCCTATTTCGGGGCGGCTGAGGTACGTGAGACCGCTGACGGTTTGGTGCTCGAGGTTGGCCCCGCACCACAGCGCCTGCGGTTGACCCACTGGGATGGCGACCGCTTTGTCGCCTTCCCGGTGACAGAGAACCAACCAGAGGGCTCGGTTTCGCAGGTCGAATTCACCATGGGCGCGGATGGGAAGGCAGAAACGATAACCGTAGAACATCTGAACGAGGCGGGCCTTGGAGAGTTTCACCGGCCATTTAGCTGAAACGCTCTGCCACCCCAGTACTTAAACTAGTACTTAAACTAGTACTTAAACTAGTACCGAACTTGCTCAGCCAAATCGAGTCTGTAATCCAGTAAGGAAACTCACAAGGAAGTCTCATGGCTGAACAAACCAATGCAAACGTCTCCACCGAGGCGGCTTACAATGCGCGCCCCTCTTCTCATTGGACCGCCTGGGGGCAATGGCTGGCGCTATTCACCATGACCGTGGATCACCTTACTCGCTATGTGTTGCCGGGTGACTGGGATTTAAGTTGGGCAGGCTCGTCCATTGGCCGTATCGCCTTTCCCCTGTTTGCGGCAATGGTAGCCTGGCACGGGCTGTTTAACACCCGCAACCCACTACGCTACTCGCGCCGCATACTGATCATTGGTTTAGTGGCTCAGTTGCCTTATATGCTGATGCCACGCGCGTCTGACGATTTTATTCTTAACGTCTGCTTCACGCTTGCTTGTGGACTAGCGCTGGGGGCGCTGGTTCGCCAAGGTTGGCAGCACTATCAACAGCAGACGCTAGGGTTAGCATGGCTAATGCTTGGAGCAGCGGTAGGCGTAACCGTTTGGTATTTGTTGGGCTTCTGGGTGGAGTACGGCCATAACGGTTTGCTACTGATTCCGCTATTAATGTTCGCCATGCAGGCACTTAACGAAACCCGCGACGCACTAAAATCGCGCTTGTGGGCAGGTTTAGCCGCGTTTCCCGCACTTTGGATAGCTGGTCAAATGAACGCTTCAGACATGGCAAAGTCGTTTACCGTTGGCACTTGCGTGGTGGTATTGATGCTGGCAGCAGGCGTTGCCCAACGCGTACCCCCCGTAGCCCTGGCCATGCCACGCCGTCTATGGCTTGCTTGGTATCCAGGACACTTTGCTTTAATTGCGCTGTGGCTATTGCTTAGCGGCCAACTGGCGGGGTAATCAACAACGAAGCCGCCCTAATCAGGCGGCTTCGTAGTGATAATCCATCAACTTTACAGTAGGCGTTCGAAACTCCACGCCACCGGCGGTGCATCAGGTAGTAATGCCTGGCAAGCACGCACTTTTTCAAGCAGCTCAGCATGTGTCTCAGCGACGACATTCACATGCGCCAGCTTACGCCCTGCCCGCTCTTCTTTGTCATAGCGATGCAAGTGAGTATTGCCAATCGCCAACAGCGCGGCATTGTCACCTTCCTGACCAATGACGTTCACCATGCAAGTAGGCGCAATAGCTTGGGTGCTGCCGAGCGGTAGGCCTTGCACAGCGCGCAGATGGTTTTCAAACTGGCTAGTGACCGCACCGTCCATGGTCCAGTGGCCAGAATTATGCACGCGTGGAGCCATCTCGTTAGCCAACAGGCTACCATCCCGCGTTTGGAACAGTTCCAACGCCATCACGCCAACATAATCAAGTTCATCTAACAGCATGCGAATGTAGCTGTCGGCTGTCTCTTGAACGCTGGCAGCCAAATCCGGTAGCGGCGCAACGGAATAGCGCAAAATGCCGTCTACATGCTGATTTTCCGCCATAGGATAAAACACCACATCCCCATCACGACCGCGCACGGCAATCATCGAGACTTCCCGTACAAAATCGACAAACGCTTCAACGATCAGCTGACGGTGACCAATGCTATTCCATGCCGCTTCAGCTTGCTCTGGCGCTTTCAGCACCGCCTGCCCTTTACCGTCATACCCCTCAGTCACTGATTTGGCGACTACGGGGCAGCCCAATTCATTCGCTGCCGCTTCAAGCTGTTCGGCACTCTCAACGACGCGGTAAGCCGGTGTAGGAATACCCAAGCGGTCGAATAAGGCTTTCTCTTCAACACGGTTTTGGCACACCGCAATTGCGCGGCTTCCTGGGTAAACGGGCTTGTGCTGCTCAATTTGCTCAACCAGCGCTACGGGCAGATGCTCAAATTCATAGGTTACTACATCGACCTTATCGAGAAATTCTGCCAAATGCTGGTTGTTGGGATCGATAACCACATCGCCAATGCCCGCACTCGGGTTGCCGGTCGTGTCTAAAAAGGTGAAGCGATTACCTAGCGGGTAGCCAGCCAATGCCAGCATGCGACCAAGCTGGCCTGCACCTAGCACACCGATGTTCTTTGAGATACCAGAATTCATGGCCGGGATTCCTTATTTCGCTTCCGCATCGGGGCGAGGGTCTGGGTTATCCAGCACCATTTGAGTTTGCTCAGCGCGGAAAGCCTCGACCGCTTCACGCACGGTGGTGTCTTGCAAACCGACAATCTGTGCTGCCAACAGGCCTGCATTGGTCGCCCCTGCTTTACCAATCGCCAGTGTGCCAACAGCGATTCCACCAGGCATCTGCGCAATTGAAAGCAATGAATCCAAGCCTTTAAGCGCTTTGGATTCTACTGGCACGCCCAGAACCGGCAACGCCGTTTGGGAAGCCACCATGCCGGGCAAATGGGCGGCACCGCCCGCTCCTGCCACAATCACTTGCAGGCCACGTTCAGCGGCGCTTTTAGCATAATCAAACAACAAGTCAGGGGTACGATGAGCGGAGACGACGCGAGTCTCATAAGGGACGCCCAGCCGCTCTAACATCGCCACCGCGTGTTCCATGACGGGCCAATCAGATTTTGACCCCATGATCACGCCCACTTTGGGTGCGCTGTTTGACATGCAAAAACTCCTCGGCCAAAGGGCCTACTAAAGCAATCAAGCGTTTAATGTGCCGTGTGCCGCAAGCGGCTCACCAGGAAATTAGAAGGCGCATAGTCTACCAGAGCTAGTCGCTTAGAGCGCGTTTGTAAATAGATCGAAATTTTAATCAAAGTAGCATTGAAAAGCGCGCGACTTGGCGGCATTGTGTGTTTGTCATTTCAGACTGATGGAGTCCCATGAGTACGGCATACTCAACTGCTCACGCAGAAACGCTAGATCCTCCGCGAAGCAGCCCTGACCTCGATGTCAGGGATTTAGAAAAACGTACGCGCCTCATGCGTATCATTACCCGCCTGATCGCCGTATCAGATCTGGGAAGCCGCGAAATAGCCCGCCGGGCTGGGCTTCCAGTACAAAAGATCAGCGACCTGCTCGCCGGAAGGCTAGAGCACCTAGATGTTGATGAACTCAATGTCTTGCGTCGCACGTTAGAGCTGGAGACGCCATAGCAATAGTTGCTACCTAACGTAATCATTCATCCCTTTTGTTTGCTAACAGGCTTGCCCGCTGGGCAGGCTTGTTTTCGTTTTAAAACAGCCAATTAGCGTTTCAAGATTAAGGGAACATTAAGAAACCCTCGCTAACCCATTGACACGTATCAATTTTTTATAATACCAAAGGCGTAACCTTAGCGTATCCAGATCATTCGCTGTGAAACAACTGCTTGTTTCTATCAGCAACATCTTAATCAGCTAAGGAGGCGTTATGGACGCCGTTCGTCGGTCGTTGCTAGGCCAGTTGGCCCGACTAAGCGCGGGCGCTGCGCTAGTCCCGCTATCCAGCCTTGCCCCAGCCAGCCTTGCCCAAGCAGGCATTAATCAGCAGCCTGCCCGCCGCGAGGGCGATCCTAGCAAACGCTACGGCATGCTAATCGACCTTCGCCAATGCATCGGCTGCCAGGCCTGCACGGTGTCGTGTCATATCGAGAATGCTGCACCGCTTGGCCAATTTCGAACCACCGTCTCTCAGTACGAAGTGCACCACCAAGAAAGTGGCGAACTGGCAACGTTTATGCTGCCGCGGCTATGCAACCACTGCGAAAATCCACCCTGTGTGCCGGTTTGTCCCGTTGAGGCGACCTATCAACAGCAAGATGGCATCGTTGTCGTAGATAGCGACCGCTGTGTCGGCTGTGCTTACTGCGTCAATGCCTGCCCCTACGATGCCCGCTTTATTAATGAGCGCACTCAAACTGCCGACAAATGCACCTTCTGTGCTCACCGTTTAGAAGCAGGGCTACTGCCTGCCTGCGTTGAAAGCTGCGTGGGCGGCGCCCGCATTATTGGCGATATGCGCAATCCAGACAGCCAAATCAGCCGTCTGATCAACGAGCACCGCGACGCGCTCATGGTGCTTCAGCCAGAAAAAAACACCCTTCCCCAAGTGTTCTATTTAGGTATGGACGAACGATTCACTACACGCCCCGTGGCAGAACCCGTGGCGCTTGAAGTGCTCGCCCCCCACGGCCAGGAGATGGGCTATGAATTCCACCATTGAACTACTCGCCCCACGCTATGACATCGCCTGGTATCCCTGGGCAGTTCAGTACTTTTTTATGATCGCGGTCTCCTATGCGAGCCTTTGGCTGGCGGCACCCGCACTGGTGTTTGGCAAGCAATCCTGGTTGCCTACAGCACGTCTAGCGCTCATCGCCTGCGTCAGCACAACGTTAGTCGCACCGGTGGCCTTATTGGCAGATCTACACCAGCCACTGCGCTTTTGGCATTTCTACGCCTACGCCAATACGCATTCGTGGATGTCGATTGGCAGTGTGGTACTGCCGCTGTATCTGATCAGCGTTTTAGGCTTCGCCTGGCTGGCTTGGCGTCCCGCACTGCAAGCTCGGCAACAGGCAGCGGGGCTGAACGGGTTGATTGCCAAGTGGCTGAGCATGGGCAGTGGTGCAACACCCAAAGCACTGGTGGCCCTGGTGGGGTTGGCCGCGCTGATGCTCTCAAGCGGCATTATGCTCTACACCGGAGCGGAGTTAGCTATCGTCAAAGCTCGCCCCTTATGGAACACAATTTGGCTACCGCCCATGCTGGTAGCGAGCGGATTTATTGCCGCCGCTGGGTTAATACTGGTCCTCAACCGCGTGAGTAGAATCTGCGCGCCCGACGCCACCCGGCAGATGCTCTATGTCCTGCTAGCCTTCTGTGCGCTAGCGGGGCTTATAGCGCTCAGTTGGTTGTTAGATGGCTTGAATGCCCACGTTGGCTCAGTGGCGGCGGCATTGGAATCTGTCCGTTTCAGCCCCTCTTGGCGCAGCACCGCACTTTGGGGTGGCCTTACCGGCGTTGCGCTATTTGCCAGCGTGGTATTTCTGTTAACGCGTTCGGCTCAGCGCCAGCCAGCACTGTTTGCCTGGGCATGGTTGCTAGGCCTGGTGGCAATCCACATGGGCTGGATGTTCCGTTGGGTAGTGCTGATGGATGTTCAACATGTAGCCCGTAACAGCGCAGGTTTCCATCACTACGGTATCCCTGCTGGCTCTTCCGGCATCTTAGGCATTGTCGGCACTTTCGGGCTGTGGCTGGCGGCCATTTTACTGATCGAGCTATTTATTCCATGGCGACAGGCCCAACAAGGCAGTCAGCTACCAGGCAACGACCAAGCTGCATCGCGCGCCCCACTCACTGCTAACAAAGGAGCGCCTAGTCATGGCTAAGTCTGCTCAAGATCCCTCACGCCGTCGCTTTCTAAAAGGTGCAGCTGCCGCTGGTGGTGCTGCTACCTTTGCCGTGGGCTACGCCGACCCGTTGGCTAAAATGGCCAAAGGCATTACCGGCAGCGCAGGTGAAAAACCGCAGCATAATATTCATGGCAATTCGCTAACGCCTGAATATCGTGTCGATTTAGCGACCGGCGAACTAACGCTCACCCCCGATCAACGGGTCGCTTTTACTATTTGCTACGGCTGCACCACCCAGTGCGGTGTGCGCGTGCGGGTCGATGACACGCGTGGCGAAGTGCTGCGAGTAGCTGGCAACCCCTACCATCCACTTTCTGCCGATGACCATTTGCCAATGCGCACACCGGTGGCAGATGCATTACGCAGCGTGAGTGCTTACCAAGAACAAGGGCAAGTTAACCGCTCTACCGCGTGTGCCCGTGGCAACGCAATGATGAGCCAGATCACCAACCCGTTCCGTATTGATCACTGCCTTAAACGGGTCGGTGAACGAGGCAGTCGCGAGTGGCAAAAAATATCGTTTGAGCAACTTATCGAGGAAATTTGCGAAGGAGGCGATCTGTTCGGTGAAGGTCAGGTAGACGGCCTACGTGACATTCGCGACCACGACACGCTGATTGACCCCGACAACCCTGAGTACGGCCCCAAGGCTAATCAACTGATGGTCATGGAAGCCACCGACTACGGGCGCTCGGATTTACTTAAACGCTTCACCTTAAACGCCTTTGCGACCCGCAACTATGGTCATCATGGCGCTTACTGTGGCCTAGCGTTCCGCATGGGCTCTGGGGCAGTGATGAACAACATCGTCACTAATGCTCACGTAAAGCCAGATATACAGAACGCACGCTTTATCATGTATATCGGCTGCGCACCCAGCCAGGCAGGCAACCCGTTTAAACGCCAGGGCCGCTTGCTTGCACAGGCACGCGCCGCCGGCACGCTGGAATATGTGGTGGTGGATCCTGCGCTTAATGCTGCGACTTCCCATGCCGCGGACAACAACCGCTGGGTGCCGATCCGCCCTGGCACCGACAGCGCCTTTGCCATGGCGCTTATTCAGTGGCTATTGGATAACCACGGCTATGCAAAGGAATTTCTGGAATTACCTGGTCAAGCCGCCGCCGGTGCAGCAGGGGAAACCACTCACTCCAATGCCACCCATTTAGTGATTGATACCTTCGAGCACCCGCGCCGAGGCTACTTTTTGCGCGCCAGCGACCTTGGTTTTGCCGAGCCAGGTAGCGATGCCGACCTACCCGTCGTGGTGTCAGGGGGCGACCTTGCACTATGCGAAGAGGTAATGACCGCGGACCTGTTTGCCGAACGCCCAGTGGAGCTTGCCGACGGCAGCACCGTCACCGTCAAAACCAGCCTAGCGCTGCTGCGTGAATCCGCCAATGAGTACGACCTGGACACCTACGCTGAACATTGTGGCATTCCCAAGGCAACGATTATCGAGCTGGCTCAACGTTATGCTAGCCATGGCAGAAAAGCTGCCGTTAACTGCCACGGCGGCATGATGTCAGGCAATGGCTTTTACGCCGCGTTTAGCGTGCAAATGCTTAACTTGCTGGCTGGCAACTACAATATGAAAGGTGGCAGCGCCGTGGGCGGCGGCACCTACAGCGGCACCGGCGAAGGCCCCCGCTACGACCTCGCCAACTTCCCTGGCAAACGTGGGCCCAAAGGCGTATTTCTCTCCCGTTCACGCTTTCCCTACGAGAAATCATCGGAGTACCAGCGCAAGGTCGCGACAGGCGAAAACCCCTATCCCGCGAAAGCGCCCTGGCGTTCATTGGCACCGCCAACGCTCACCGAGCACTTACCTTCCGCATTGGATGGCTACCCCTATCCGATCAAAGCGGTGATTGGCTGTATGGCTAACCCAATTTATGGCCAAGCGGGCCTGAAAGGGGTAATTGTCGATAAGCTGAAAGACCCCAAACGGTTAGGGCTCTTTGTTGCAATCGATGGGTTTATCAACGAAACCAACCGCTATGCCGACTACATTGTGCCTGATTCGGTGATGTACGAAGTATGGGGCTTTGCAGGCTCCTGGAAAGGCACGCTGGGTAAACTCTCCACCGCTTGCTGGCCAGTGGTAGAACCCCGCCAGCAAAAAACCGCTGAAGGTGAGCCGGTATCTATGGACAGCTTCTTTATCGCCGTTGCTAAACGGCTAGGGCTGCCAGGCTTCGGCGACAACGCTATTCCCGATGCCGACGGCAATCTTCATCCGCTCAACCGCGCTGAAGATTATTACCTACGGGCGGCCGCCAATATTGCCTTTCAAGATGAACCACTGCCAGAAGCGAACGCCGAGGACATTGCCCATGGCGGAATTACCCCACTGCTGCCCAAACTCGAACGTACACTTAAAGCTGATGAGCGCGGCCGCGTTGCCTACCTTTACGCCCGGGGTGGGCGTTTCGAAGAGGCAAGCGAACACTTTGTCGGCGAACACCTGAAACATCAGTGGAAAAAAACGCTGTGTATTTACAACGAAGCGGTGGGCACCAGCATTGATACCACTAACGGGTTACCCAATAGCGGCGTGCCCTGTCACAAGTTGCCACAGCTCGCCAACAAGCAACCCATGCGTGAGGTTTTTTCCGAGCAGGAGTGGCCGCTGCTAGCGTTTTCATTCAAGTCTAACCTGATGAACTCTTACGCCATTGGTAACGAGCGGCTAAGAATGATCAAGCCGTATAACCCGGTGCAAATGCACCGCCAAGATGCCGAGCGCTTCGGCATCCAGCATGGCGACACCATCCGCATTGAAAGCCCAGGCGGAAGCGTGGTGGGGCTTGCGCTGGTTAGCGAAAGCGTTGTGCCCGGTGCATTGGGTATTGAACACGGCTACGGGCACAAAGATTTAGGTGCCACGCCACACATCATTGACGGTCAAGCCCAGCCAGATATGCCCTGGATGCGCGCAGGTATCAACATCAACGACCTGGGCTTTCAAGACCCTACACGGGAGGTAGGCGGCACATGGCTTGAACCGATTAGCGGCGCCAGCGTGCGCCAAGGCCTACCGGTGAGAGTAAGCCGCGTTTAAACCGGCTGGGGTAGTGACACTACAGCGTGATCACTACCCCACCCAAGGCGATTACGATCACCACAATCCACGCCGGTAGTTTCCAGACGGTCAGCAGTAAAAAACCCGTCAGCGCCAGAACAAATTCATAAGGCCCAATAATCGCGCTGGTCCATACCGGCTGATACAGCGCCGCGCCTAAAATACCCACCACTGCCGCGTTAGCCCCGCGCATCAACGCCTGAGCGCTCTGCCAACGGCGAAAATGATTCCAAAAGGGCAACACCCCCACCAACAGCAAAAAGCCAGGAATAAAGATCGCCAACAATGCCAGCAGCGCGCCAACCACGCCATTCATACCGGGCAGTAGCGCGCCTAAGTACGCTGCAAAGGTGAATAGCGGCCCTGGCACCGCCTGGGCAGCCCCATAGCCTGCCAAAAACTCATCTGCGGTAATCCAGCCGGATTGCACCACTTCCGCTTCCAACAGCGGCAGCACCACATGCCCGCCGCCAAATACCAGTGCGCCTGAACGATAAAACGCATCGGCCACTGCTAGCCACGCGGCGCTACCGGCCAACAACGGCAGCAAACCCAGTAGCGCAGCGAACAGCCCCAACGCCATCGTGCCTGCACGGCGAGATACTGGAAACTGCAGTGGTTCACTAGGCGTAGCCGCGGCAACCATGCGGCACAGTGCCAACCCGGCGATACCGCCTAGCACAATAGCAGCGACCTGCCCCAGCGGCCCGCTGACCATCACCACAATAAATACTGCCGCCAGCGCAATCCCCACCCGGATTTTATCGGGGCATAGGTTACGCGCCATGCCCCACACCGCGTGGGCCACAATAGCCACCGCGACAACTTTTAAGCCATGAATAATGCCGCTGGCAATCGGACCATCCAGTACCGCCGCGCCAAACGCAAACAGCACCAGTACTATGGCGGAAGGCAGCGTAAACGCCAGCCACGCCATGGCCGCCCCCCAAGGCCCGGCGCGCATTAATCCCAAAGCAAAGCCCACTTGGCTACTGGCTGGCCCCGGCAAAAATTGGCACAGCGCCACAAGATCCGCGTAGGCGCTTTCGCTTAACCACTGTCGGCGCTCCACAAAGGCCGTGCGAAAATAGCCTAGGTGCGCCACTGGCCCGCCAAACGAGGTCAAGCCCAAGGCCAAAAACGCCCAAAACACCTCGCTTACCCGCCCGTTCAGATGGTGCTTTTCAGCCATGGCGTAAGCTTCCCCATGTGGACAAAAGACCTAACCTACTGATTAAAGCTGACACAGTGATGACAGTGTGCACGATCATCCGCAGGGGCTTCATCAACGCGGGTGCGCTGACACTTACACCGCGCTACAAAATCTTCCTATTCAATGATTTAAGTAGCGCGTGGTAACGAATCTCGCGAGGCACGAGCGAATGAGGCACCCGCGGGCTGATCCAGGCACCTTCACGTATTGATATGCAGGTTAATCGGTAACAGCACCGGTACTGGCAGAACTGACCAACTTGGCATACTTCGCCAGCACGCCTTTGCGGTAGCGCGGTTCTGGCTGCTGCCAGGCGGCGCGGCGGCGCATCATCTCTTCATCGCTGATGTCCACTTCAATGGTGTCGGCTTCCGCATCAATGGTGATGGCATCGCCATCCTGTACCAGCGCCAGCGGGCCACCATCGAAAGCTTCCGGCGATACGTGCCCGACAACAAAGCCATGGCTGCCACCGGAGAAGCGCCCATCGGTAATCAACGCCACATCATTACCCAAGCCGCGCCCCATAATCGCAGACGTTGGCGTAAGCATTTCGCGCATGCCGGGGCCGCCTTTCGGGCCTTCATAGCGAATCACCACGACATCGCCCGCCACCACGGTACCGTCGTTAATGCGCGCCTGGGCCTCTTCTTCAGAGCCAAACACCCGCGCCGAACCGCTAAAGCGCGTCCCTTCCTTACCGGTAATTTTGGCCACTGCACCTTCCGGCGCCAGGTTGCCAAACAGAATACGCAGATGGCTTTCGGCTTTAAGCGGGTTACCCAGCGGCGCAATAATCTGCTGATCCATAGGATAAGTCTCAACATCTTCCAGGTTTTCGGCCAGCGTTTTACCGGTCACTGTTAAGCAGTCGCCGTGCAGCAACCCAGCATCCAGCAGAATTTTCATCAGCGGCTGAATGCCACCAATCGCCACCAGCTCGCTCATCATATAGTGGCCACTGGGACGCAGGTCAGCGACCACCGGCACGCGCTTGCCGATCTCGGTGAAATCGGCAAGCGTCAGTTCCACGCCAATGGTGCGCGCCATGCCAATCAAATGCAGCACCGCATTGGTAGAGCCACCCAGCGCAATCACCACGGTAATCGCATTCTCAAACGCTTCGCGGGTCATGATGTCAGAAGGCTTGATGTCACTGGCCAGCAGTGCCAGCACGGCCTCACCTGCCGCTTTACAGTCATCGCGCTTGTCTTGGGAAATAGCGTTCTGCGCCGAGCTACCTGGCAGGCTCATACCCAATGCTTCAATGGCAGATGCCATCGTATTGGCCGTGTACATACCGCCACAGGACCCCGGGCCAGGAATCGCGGTTTCTTCGATGTTTTTCAGTTCGATCAGGTCAATATCACCACGGGAGTGCGCGCCCATCGCCTCAAATACCGACACGATATCGGTATGGCCCTTACCGGGCATAATGGTGCCGCCATACACAAACACGCTGGGGCGATTCAGCCGCGCCAAACCCATCACGCAACCCGGCATATTTTTATCGCAACCGCCGATAGCCACCAGCCCATCAAAGCCTTCACAGCCCGCTACGGTTTCAATGGAATCGGCGATCACCTCGCGGGAAACCAGCGAGTACTTCATGCCTTCAGTGCCGTTAGCAATGCCATCGGAAATAGTGATGGTATTAAAGATCACCCCTTTACCACCCGCCGCGTCGGCACCGTCACGGGCGAACTCTGCCAACTCACCAATATGGCTATTGCACGGGGTCACCATGCTCCAGGTAGACGCAACGCCCACCTGAGGCTTGATAAAGTCATCATCGTTAAACCCCACCGCCCGCAGCATTGCGCGGCTGGCAGCCTTGCCAGGGCCATCCACCACCTGGGCTGAATGGCGGCGGGTATTCGTAGTAGGCTCGGTCATGGGGAATTCCTCTTTGCTTGACTCACATCGCTTTACGCACGGTATCCACATAGCTTGGCGATGCCATGGCGTTCACGCAAGCAAAGATGAAAAACCCAAGTACTCACTTATGGCGTACTATTTACGTTAAATAGCTGTTTTATGCCGCTGAGCCTGAACAGACAGCTCAAATCCGCAGGCATCCGCATAGCGTTGCAGCGTTTTCCAACCGGGATTGCTATCTCCACGCTCTAGCCTACTGATGTTACTTTTCTGGGTATGCAAGCGCTTGGCTAACTCCTCCTGAGTTAAGCCAGCACGCTGACGCATAGAAATAAGCGTTGTCGCCAGCTCAAACTCTGGCGCCAAACGGTCATACTCTGCTTTCACCTCAGGGTTTTGAAGCGCCTGCTCTTTCAATGCTTTTAAGTTAATCACGACTGCACCTCACGCTGTCTTGATCGAGCCAACATCAGCGCCTGACGAGGCGTTTTTTGGCTCTTTTTGACAAATGCATAAAGAATCACAACCTGTCGTCCGTGCACATAGCAAAACAAAGAACGCCCAATGCCCTCTTTTGCTTTTGCTCTAATTTCGAAAAGACCATCGCCCATCGACTCTGTATGCGGTGGCCCCAAGTTCGCGCCATGCTCCTCTACCATTTCCAGCAACCGGAGCATTCTAGCTTGTATTTTTGGCGGCATGCCGAGAATCTCTTTCTCCACGCCGGGGTAAAAACTAACCTGCCATTCCATTGCCAAGCTCCGATCAAGTTATCCTTTATGATAACTCAGCTTCTGTAAAAGTTCCTAACTCTGATGCACGCGAGTTCCTTTAACTTATGGCACCATAGCGCTACGCGCTATTCCCAATGCCTAATGCCGCGAAGGAACACCAACGCATGTCTGCCAATTCACACTGCTCACCAACACCGTTCTCGCCAACGTCGCTTACCCCTGGCTTTATGGTGGTGCACGCTAATCGCCTGGAAGACTTGCGCGGGCTGGCGGTGCAGTGGATGCGCTTGCACCCGTTGGGGCCGTTGGAAAACGAGACCATTCTGGTGCAGAGCAACGGCATTGGGCAGTGGTTAAAGCTGGCGTTGGCGGAAGACCCAGAGAATGGCGGCGCAGGCATCGCCGCCGCGCTGGATGTCATGCTGCCTGCTCGGTTTCTATGGCAGGCCTACCGCACGGTGCTCACCCACGTTGATCAAGATGGCGACGCGGTGCCTGAAACCTCGCCGTTTGATAAATCGCGCTTGGTGTGGCGGCTGCTGCGCCTGCTGCCCACACTAGCGGGGCAGGAAGTGTTCGCGCCGCTGGCGCAGTTCTTGGAAGTCGACCGCGACCAGCGCAAGCACTACCAATTGGCCGAGCGGCTGGCGGATTTGTTCGACCAGTATCAGGTCTACCGCGCCGACTGGTTGGATACCTGGGCCAACGGTGACGACGTGCTAATTACCGCTCGGGGCGAGCCCCGCCCGCTGGAAGAGCACCAGCGCTGGCAGCCTGCGCTATGGCGCATTCTGCGCGAGGATGTCGCCGCCACCCAAGGCGATGCAGGCCTTAACAGTAGCCGTGCCCAGGTGCATCGGCGCTTTTTGAAAGCGACAGAACAGCTGGAAGGCCAGCCCTGCCCGCGCGGCTTGCCTCGGCGGCTGATTATTTTTGGTATTTCATCGCTGCCCCAACAAACCTTGGAAGCGCTGGCGGCGCTCTCTCGCTGCTGCCAAATCGTGCTGTGTGTGCACAACCCCTGCCAGTTCTACTGGGCAGATATCATCGAGCACAAAGATTTACTGCGCGCCAACCGCTACCGCCAGCGGCGCAAAACCGGCATGCCCGAAGCGTTGGATGTACTGGGCACTGGCGACGCCGACGATGCCCTGCATCTGCACGCTCAACCGCTACTCGCCGCTTGGGGCAAGCAGGGCCGCGACTACCTGCGCCTGCTGGATGAACACGACGATTCGGGCAATTATCAAACTTTGTTTGAGCAGCAGGCGCTGCGCATTGATATGTTCGAGCCGTTTAACGGCGTTGATCGCGACTGCCTGCTCAGCCAACTGCAAGATGATATTCGCGAACTGCGCCCCGTAGCGGAAACCCAAACTCACTGGCCAGCGCTAAACGCGGCAGATGACTCCATTGTGTTTCATATTGCCCATGGCCCCCAGCGGGAAGTTGAGATTCTCCACGACCAGCTGCTGGCCGCCTTCAGTGCCGACCCCAACCTGCGCCCGCGGGATATCATCGTCATGGTGCCAGATATCGACCGCTACGCGCCGCATATCGCCGCGGTGTTTGGCCAGCTACAAAATGACGACCCGCGGCATATACCCTATACGCTTTCCGACCAAGCCAGCCGCCACCGCCTGCCACTAATGATTGCCCTGGAAAAGCTGCTGCGCCTGCCAGAACTGCGCCTTTCGGTCAGCGACTTACTGGATCTGCTCGATGTGCCCGCTCTGCGCCAGCGCTTTGGGCTGGAAGAGCGTGACCTGCCGGTACTAGAGCGCTGGATGGAAGGCGCAGGTATCCGCTGGGGGCTAAATGCCAAGCAGCGCCAGACTCTCGAACTTCCCGGCGGGCTAAGCCAAAATACCTGGGCGTTTGGTCTGCGCCGCTTGCTGCTGGGCTACACCGTGGGCGAAGGCCACGCATGGCAAGGTATCGAGCCGTTTGACGACATCGGCGGGCTGGAAGCGGGCCTTGCCGGGCCGTTAGCCACCTTGTTGGAAAAGCTCGAAGAGACCTGGGAAACCTTCTGCCAGCCCACCGATGCCGCTAACTGGGTAGCGCGGCTACGCACGCTGCTGGAAACCTTCTTTCTTACCGACGACGCCCAAGAAAGCGTGATGCTCACCAAGCTGGAAAACGGCTTGCAGCAAATGCTGGAAAGCAGCGAGGAAGCCCAGTTAAACGAACCGCTGCCGCTCTCCATGGTGCGCGAACACTGGCTGGCACAGATTGATGAACATAGTCTTTCCCAGCGTTTTCTAGCAGGTGCCGTTAACTTCGCCACGCTAATGCCCATGCGCGCCATTCCGTTTAAGCGCGTGTGCCTGCTGGGCATGAACGACGGAGAGTACCCCCGCTCTCAGCCACCGCTAGATTTTGATTTGATGGGCAGTGACTACCGCCCCGGTGACCGTTCCCGCCGGGAAGATGACCGCTACCTGTTTTTGGAAGCACTGCTCTCCGCCCGCGACCAGCTCTACATAAGCTGGGTAGGCAGAAGCCAAATCGACAACACCCCGCTACCACCTTCGGTACTGGTCGGCCAACTGCGTGACCATCTGGAAACAGGCTGGCAGATCGAGAACGGCACGCCGCTGCTGGAAGCGCTAACCACCGAGCATCCGCTGCAGCCGTTTAGCCGCGCTTATTTTGATGCCAACACGCAAGTCACTCGACTGTTTACCTATGCACATGAATGGCGCGAGGTACACGCACCACGCACGCCTCAAGCTGCCCAATCCACACTTCCCCCACCGGAAAACATCCCAACCAGCCTGACGCTTGGCCAGTTAGGCCAATTCCTACGCGAGCCAGTACGCGCCTTCTTCAATACTCGGTTGGGGGTGTATTTCGAGCAGGAAGCGATTGCCGAGCTAGACGAAGAACCGTTCGCCCTGGATGGCCTGCAAAACTGGCAGCTACAAGACCAACTGATCGCCGCTCAGCGCCACGCCATTGATCGCGGCGAGCCACGCATTGAAGCACTGCACACAGCCCTTGAGCGTTTTCAGGGCCAAGGCGTATTGGCCATGGGTGCCTTTGGCGAGCGCATGCGCGATGCCTTAGCAGAACCCATGGAAGCCCTGTTCAGCGACTACGAAGATGCTTTGGACGCTTGGCCGATTGCGCTAGGTGACCCAGAAGCCATTCACCTGGCAGGCAGTAACGGTATTACGTTGGAAGATTGGCTGGGCGAGTTACGCCAGGATGACGCGGGCAACCGCTGCCGCCTGTTATTGCTTAGCAGCAGCCTGGTTAAAAACAGCAAGTACCAGTGGCATCTGCTGCTACGCCACTGGGTTGCCCACCTCGCGGGCAATCTCAGCGGTCCGATGACCACCCAGCTGCTTTCCAAGGCCGGCAACATCACCCTGGAACCTATCGCTGCCGACATCGCCCGCGCCCACCTGGAAACCCAGCTAAGCGCCTGGCTACACGGCCTGGAAGAGCCGCTTCCGCTAGCTCCCCAGACCGCCTTTGCTTGGCTGACAAAACTGGGCACACCTGACATTGCGATTGAGAAAGGCAGGGAAAGCGACGCCTACGCCGCAGCCGAAAAAGTCTATGAGAGCGGATTTAAAACCACCGGCGAAGCCGACCAGAGCCCTTATCTCGGCCATCAATGGCCCCGCTTCGAGCGGCTGTTTTTTGACCGCACCGCCAACGAAAAGCACACCTTTGCCGAACTCACGGAAGCGCTGTACGCTCCGCTTTTCAAGGCCGTGAAAGGTAATGCGAAGAAAGATAACGCGAAGAAAGCGGCATCGTAATGCGTTAAGCGCCTCTTCTAGCCCCTGTTCAAGCTCAACCGTGTCCATGTGGTGATCAGGGTTTGCTCCCTTTCTGCTTGGCACGGCTGTTTTGCTGCGTAAGGCGCTTTTGCTGCTCAGGCTTTCGCCCAGTCTGGCGAGCCAATGCGATGCGCATTAGACGCTGAAACGTCGGGCACTCCAGATGACTCGGCGCGGAGCAGGTCGCCACATGACGCAAACCGTCACGAAGGGCTGTCAGTTCGTTAATGTGGCGGTCCAGAAGATCTGCCTTAGCACTCACCGCTTCACGGTCGATTTCCGGCTGCCGTTGCGTGCCGAGCATGTCGCGCATCTCGGCCAGTGAAAAACCCGCGACCTGCCCCAGTGCAATCAGCGACAAGCGTGTTAAAACGCTGGTCTCAAAAACCCGCCGCAGACCATTGCGCCCCACCGACCTAATCAGGCCAACTTCCTCGTAATAACGCAATTTCGAGGCAGGAATACCACTTTTTCGAGACAGTTCGGAAATATCGAGCATGGCACTTGACTTAAAGTTGACTTGAAGTAATAGGCTACAACGCTTCTCCCCTACGTATCCACCCACGCTTCTAGCCAAACTTCTATCCACACTGTCTGGAGTCTAACAAACATGCCTGTTTTCAATACGCACAGCCGCCCATACGCCGTTGCTAAACCGTTAACAAGAGCAAGGATAACAAGCACAAAGATGAGCGAGGCAAAAATGCCAGGAGTGCAGCAATGAATGGGCTGCTGACCAATGCGCTACTGCTCGGCCTGGGAGCAACCGCTTTTATGGATATGGTCGCGCTGCTGCAGAAGCGGCTGCTGGGTATTCCCTCGCTGAATTACGCCATGGTTGGGCGTTGGCTAGGGCACTTGCCGAAAGGCAGGTTCATCCACCGGCCGATTGGTGAAAGCGCCCCGATTCGAGCAGAAATGGGGCTAGGGTGGCTGGCGCACTACCTGATTGGCGTCGCTTTCGCGATCATATTCTTAGTGCTAGTTGGGCCAAACTGGCTGGCACGCCCCACACTCATACCGGCGTTAGGCTTCGGTGTGATAACGGTAATTGCGCCGTTTCTAATCCTGCAGCCTGGTATGGGAGCAGGGATTGCCGCCCGCAAGACGCCGCAGCCAACCACCGCCAGGCTGCGTAGTCTTTTCGCGCATGCCAGTTTTGGCGCTGGCCTCTGGCTGGCAGGCGTCATAGTGATGCGGGTTCTTTAGGCCAGCATAAAACCGGCTTAAATACTCGTCTCGCTTAACGAGAGTATCCGTTTTGCTAACGAAATCATCTCCGGGTCGCCGGTATGCTTATCCGGCACATCGGAGAGTTTGATCACCGGCAGCCAGCCCTGCCCTTCGGGGCGCGCCTCGACCATTTTGATCACCATATTCATCGGCTCAACGCCGACATCGTTAGTGAAGTTGGTGCCGATGCCAAACGCCATCCCAATCCGTTCCTGACAAAACGCTTGAATGCGCTCGACTTTTTCCGGCGTTAAGGCATCCGAAAAAATAATGGTTTTGCTCAGCGGGTTAATACCCAGGCGTTCATAGTGAGCGATGGTTTGGGAGGCAAACTCAATCGGGTCGCCGCTATCATGGCGTACGCCATCGAATAGCTTGGCGAATTTTTTATCGAAGCTGTCGAAGAAAGCGGACGATGTGAAGGTATCCGTTAGGGCAATCCCCAGATCGCCACGATACACATCCACCCAGTGCTCTAGGGCAAGACTGTTGGCCATTTTGAAGCCAAAGCGGGCACCATGGAACATAAACCACTCGTGGGCGTGGGTGCCTATCGGCTTCACGTCGTGACGCATAGCCAAAAGTACATTGCTAGTGCCGCTAAAGGCTTCACCACCATAGTGACGCAGCGCTTCCACCACTCGATCATGAACCTCAAATGAGAAACGGCGACGCGTGCCGAACTCGGCAATTTTCAGCCCTAAGCGGCGATAAAGCTCGATCTTCTCCTGGGTGCGTTGCTCGATCAGTGCATCGTCATCATGGGTCACCGAGACGCCGCGTAGCCGATACCAAAGTTCGCTGATCAACGCCATCAGCGGCACTTCCCATAAAATCGTGCGGTACCAAGGCCCCTCGATAACCACCGAAAGCTCACTGCCCTGCTGTTCGATGATTACCTCAGAAGGTTCGTAACGAAAGCCGGCCAGAAAATCGAGATAGGTCGGGTCAAGATAAGGGCAGGTAACTTCCAGGTAGCGCTTTTCCTGGTCATTCAGGCGAAGCGTCGCCATTTTATCGACCTCGTGGCGAAGCGCAGTACCAAAGCCTTCAGGAAACGCGTGCTGGCCACGATTGATAAATGCGTAGCGTGCATGTGCATAGGGAAAGCGTTTGATCACGGCGTTCTGCATCGTGATCTTGTAGAAGTCATTGTCCAGAAGCGAGGTCAGCATGAGATCCCTTCGTGTGAGTGAACCGAAGCCGCTGGTAGCGTAAACTGAGCGTCCTAAGAGTGGCTTGGCGACAAGATTATCAGGTGGCGGGGCACTCATACAGTCTAGGCCCCGCGCTGGGGCGCTTTACTTTCGGAGACCCGTGATGAGTCAGCCCGCCCCGCTTAACCCACTTACGCTACCGCTTCACGGCAGCCGCCTGATTGAAGCCAGCGCGGGCACGGGCAAAACCTTCACCATCGCGCTGCTCTACGTGCGCCTGGTACTGGGCGGGCAGCACAGCGAAGACGACAGCGCCTTTGTGCGCCCGCTCACCCCACCGGAAATTCTGGTAGTCACCTTCACCAATGCCGCCACCCAGGAACTGCGTGAACGTATCCGCCACCGGCTGGTAGAAGCCGCTGCGGTGTTTAGGGCGGACCACCAAACAAATAAGGAGCCGAGGGGATGCCGTAGAGGAGGTCATCCGACAGGGATGTCGGATGTAGCGCCCACGGATGGGTTCACAGCGCCTCCGACAAGGCATCCCAGCGGCGGGGATCCTAAAGCTGATTTAGACCCACTTTTGCTTCAACTCCGCGAGCAATACCCCGAAGCCACTTGGCCCGCCTGCGCCCGCCGTCTGGAGCTAGCCGCCGAATGGATGGACGAAGCAGCCGTTTCCACCATCCACAGCTGGTGCTACCGCATGCTGCGCGAACACGCCTTCGATAGCGGCAGCCTGTTCTCGCTCAACCTGGAAAACGACCAGCGCGAACTGGAACAAGAAGTGGTGCGCGACTACTGGCGCACCTTCTATTACCCGCTGGATGCCGACGCCCTGGGCAGCATTACCCGCTACTGGAAATCGCCGGATAAACTCCACGAAGATGTATGCAAACTGCTCCACGAAAGCGACGCACTGGGCAGCCAGCGCCCCACGCCAGCCGACACATTAAGCGCTGCCGAAGCCGAACGCAGCGCCACATTAGGCACGTTAAAAGCTCCCTGGCCCGCTTGGCTAGATGAACTGGTGCCCGCACTGGAAGAGGCCGCCAAACGTAAAGCCTTCAAAGGCCAAAGCTTCAACGCCAAAAGCCGCGCCAGCTGGCTAGGCGCACTGCGCGAATGGTGCGAGAGCGACCTTGAGCGCCCCACGCTTACCCCCGCCGCCTGGAAACGCCTGACCCCAGACGGCATGGCCGAGATATGGAAAGACGGCGCGCCACCCTGCCCAGCCGCCTGGGAAGCGCTGGCAGACATGCCCGCTGCCCTCAACGCCTTGCCCGAACCGCGCAACGACCTGCTGATTCACGCCGTACAGTGGTGCAAAGTACGTATGGAGCGCGAGCAGGAACGCCGCGCTGAAATGGGCCCCAACGACCTACTCACCCATTTAGACCACGCCCTGCAAGGCCCCAACAAAGATGCCCTGGCCGCGCAGATTCTGCGCCAGTTCCCCGTGGCGCTGATTGACGAGTTCCAAGATACCGACCCGATTCAGTACCGCATTTTTAACGCGGTCTATGACGTCGCTAACCCCCGCCGCGACGCTGCTATGCTACTGATCGGTGACCCCAAGCAGGCCATCTATGCCTTTCGCGGTGCGGATATCTTCACCTATCTGCAAGCCCGCCAAGACACCGCAGGCCGCCACGTCACCCTGGGCACCAACTTCCGTTCCAGCCGCGCCATGGTGGAAGCCGTCAATCACTGCTTCCACTACGCCGATCAGCACCCGGCTGGGGTGTTTCTATTTCGCCAAGCAGGCGGCGAAAACCCGCTGCCGTTCTTATCAGTAGCCGCCAAAGGCCGCGACGAACAGTTGGTCCACCAAGGCCAGCCGCTGCCCGCCATGACGCTCTGGCCGTTAACAAGCGAAGAACCACTTTCCAAAACCGCCTACCAAACCGAGATGGCCGAGCGTTGCGCCTCTTATATGGTGGAACTGCTCGCAGCAGGCCAAGGTGGCAATAAAGAAGGCAAAAGCGGCTTCCAAAAAGGCGATGACCTAAGCCCGCTAAAACCTTCCGATATGGCAGTGCTGGTCAACGGCCTGCAGGAAGCCCGCGCCATTCGCTTAGCGCTGGCCAGCCGAGGGGTGAAGAGTGTTTACCTTTCCGACCACGACAAGGTGTTCAACTCGCCCATGGCGAAGCAGGTAGAACGCTGGCTGCGCGCCTGCGCCGAGCCGTTAGCCAGCTCCCGCCAAGCCGAAGCCCACCTGCGCGCCGCTTTGGCGACGCCAGTGCTGGGGCTCAGTTTGGCCGATCTTGATCACCTGCAACAAAACGAGCTGGCCTGGGAAGCGCGGGTGGAGCAATTCAGCCACTATCATCGCCTATGGCAGCGCCAGGGTGTGCTGCCGCTGGTACGCCGCATGATGGTAGATTTCGATATTCCCGCCCGCCTACTGGGGGAATTCGAAGAGGGTGAGCGCTTGCTCACTGACCTGCTGCACTTAGGCGAATTGCTGCAGCAAGCCAGCGCAGAACTGGACGGCGAACACGCGCTGATTCGCTTTCTGTATGAAGCCATTGCCGACCCGGAAAGCCATGGCGACAGCCACAAGCTGCGCCTGGAAAGCGACGCGGATTTGGTCAAAGTGGTCACCATCCACAAATCCAAAGGGCTTGAGTACCCGCTGGTATTCCTGCCGTTTATCGCCAACCACCGCCCGGTGAGCGATAAAGACATACCGCTGCGCTGGCACGACGCCCACGGCAATCTTCAGCTCAGCCTAAGCGCCGATGAAGAAACGCTGGCCACCGCCGACCGCGAACGCCTGGGAGAAGACCTGCGCAAGCTTTATGTGGCGCTGACTCGCGCCCGCCACGCGACTTGGCTGGGGCTAGCCTCGCTGCAAGGGTTGGAAAATAGCGCCCTCGGCTACCTGATTAGCGGCGGAAAAACCATTGCACCGGCAGAGCTAACCAGCGCGCTGGAAGCGCTGGCACAAGGCAGCGAGATTGCTGTCAGCGAGCCACCGGCCCCCACTGCCCAGCGCCTTGCTCTCTCTGAACAAAGCGCCACGCTTGGCCACGCCCGCACGCCCGCGCGCCCGGCCAAGGAACACTGGTGGATTGCCAGCTACTCGGCGCTGCGCCTTTCCGGCACGCTCACTGCCCCCACGGCAACGCCCCTGGAACCCACCACCGCCCAGGAAGCCACAACATTTGAAGTACTGGATGAACCACAAGATATTTCGCTCATGCCTGATGACATGGAAAGTCTTCGAGCGAAGGCCAGTCTAGGCAATCTTTCGCGAGAAAGCGGAGTTTACGAGGGGTTAAATGAGCATTTCGAGCGAACGATTAACAACGAATGGGCGAGCGCAGACACTTTCCACCTGCATAAATTTCCCAGGGGGCCAGGGCCGGGCACTTTCCTGCACGGGCTATTGGAATGGGCAGGCAGACAAGGCTTTGCAGCCGCTGCCAACGATCAAGATTCACTCAACGATATGCTATGGCGGCGCGTACAGCTGCGCGGCTGGCAAGCATGGCAGGAACCGCTGGCTGGCTGGTTTTCAGCACTACTCACCACACCGTTACCGCTGGCCGCACCGAATCAACAAAGCGTCGCGCTAACCGATCTTTCCAGCTACCAAGTAGAGCTAGAGTTCTGGCTAGCCGCCAAGCGGGTCAACACCCAGGCGATTGATGCACTGGTAAGCAAGCACTTACTGCCAGGGGTTGAGCGCCCAGCGCTGGATGCCGATACCCTAAACGGCATGCTCAAAGGCTTTATTGATTTAGCCTTCGAGCACCAAGGGCGCTTTTACGTACTGGACTGGAAATCGAACTATTTAGGGCCGAATGACAGCGATTACGAGCCAGAAGCCTTGCGCCATGCGCTGCTGGCTAAGCGCTACGATCTCCAGGCAGCGCTTTACCTGCTGGCTATGCACCGGCTGCTAAAAGCGCGCCTGCCCGACTACGACCCGCACCAGCACTTGGGCGGTTCAATGACGGTATTTCTGCGCGGCAGCCGCAGCCCAGGGCGCGGGGTATTTTCCGAGCCCGCCCCGGTTGAACTGATCGAAGCACTGGATAGCCTGTTTGCAGGCGCATCGTTTTCAAGCCCCGCACAGGAAGCGACGGTATGAGTAAGCCCAAAGACACCCACACCTTCGACCTGTTTGGCGATGCCGTCGAGACACAGGATGCCCAGACCTCAATGGCCCCCGCGCCAGTAAGCGCTCACCCTGCGTTAAGCGATACCGCTGAATTGCTAACCCTATGCGAGCGCTGGGTAGCCAGGGGTTGGCTGCGCGATTTAGACCGCGCCCTGGTGCGCTTTCTAGCGGCAGAAGCAGCGGATGCCCCCGCACTGCTGCTGTTAGCCGCCGCGCTGGCCAGCCACCAGCTAGGCCGAGGCCATGTGTGTCTGGATTTAAACGCCACGCTTAACGCACCGGATTTTGCCCTTTCGCTACCCCCAGAAGGGGATGATTTAAGCGACCCGCCACCGCTGCCCAGCGATGTGCTGGCAACGCTCACGCTAAGCGAATGGCAAACTGCACTGCATCACCCCCTGCTCACCAGCGAAGGCCTTGGCAACACGCCGCTAGTGGTGGTGACGACTCACTCAGGTTCAGACACGCGGCTCTACCTACGCCGCTACTGGCAGTATGAGCAAACCCTACACCAGCAAATCGCCACACGGTTAGCGGCGACGGGTGACGACAGCCCCTTCGATCTTCTCCCCCAGGCGCTGAACGTTTTGTTCAAGCCCAGCGACAGCCTCGACTGGCAAAAAACCGCCTGTGCGCTAGCCGCCCGCAGCCGCTTCGGCGTTATTACCGGCGGCCCCGGCACCGGCAAAACCACCACCGTGGTGCGCCTGCTCGCCCTGCTGCAAACGTTGCAGTTGGCCCACTCACCCAGCCAACCGCTGCGCATTCGCCTAGCCGCCCCCACCGGTAAAGCCGCCGCCCGCCTGAATGAATCCATCGCTGGGCAAGTCAGCAGTTTGCCGATTGCTCAGCTAGAAAAACTCTTAACGAATTGCGTTATGAGCGAAGATGAGACAAGGCGAAGCGCGACGAAAACGCGGAGTTTACATCCTGTAAATGAGCAGTTTGAGGAGCGCTTCAACACAGTATCATCAAGCGCAATAGCAATTCCCACTGAAGTGACAACACTGCACCGCCTTCTGGGTGCCCGCCCCGACACCCGCCACTTCCGCCACAACGCCGCCAACCCACTAGCGCTGGACGTACTGGTGATCGACGAAGCGTCCATGGTGGATATCGAAATGATGGCCGCTGTGCTAAGCGCCCTGCCCGCCAATGCCCAGTGCGTGCTGCTGGGGGATAAAGACCAGTTGGCATCGGTAGAGGCTGGCTCGGTACTTGGCGACCTATGCCGCCGTGTCGAAGCCGCCCACTACACACACGAAACCGCCCAATGGCTGGAAAGCGCCACCGGCCAGCCGCTGCCACCCGAGTACCTGGATGCTGACGGTCAGCCGCTCGACCAAGCCATTACCATGCTGCGGGTAAGCCACCGCTTTAACGAACACAGCGGCATTGGCCAGTTGGCCCAGGCGATTAACCAGCCCAGCTATGCCCAAACTGACCGGGAAAAACAGCAGGCCGTTAACGCCGTGCTGCGCCATGGCTATCCAGACTTACACCACCTAACGCTTGCTGAGGACACCGCGCTGGATAAGCTGGTCATTCACGGCAGCGCGGATAAGTTTCTCAATGGTGGTGAAGGCCGCACTAACCACAAAAATGACCCCATCGCCCCACCCACTGGCTACCGCCATTACCTAAAGGTGCTGAACGCACAGCGCCCGCGTGGGGAATCGTTTGAGGACAACCCAGCGGCCTATAACGCCTGGGCTTCTGAGGTGCTAAGTGCCTACAGCCACTTTCAACTGCTATGCGCGCTGCGCAAAGGCCCCTGGGGGGTAGAAGGCTTAAACCTGCATATCGCCAAAACCCTACGCAGCGAAAAGCTGCTGTTTGGCAGTGATTACACGTTGGAGAAAGGCTGGTATGAAGGCCGCCCAGTACTGGTCACCCAAAACGACTACGGCCTAAAACTGATGAACGGCGATATCGGCATCACCCTGGCCGTGCCGGATCCGCGCAATCCGCAACAGAAACTGTTGAGAGTGGCCTTTCCTTCATCAAGCGCCACGAGCGACGCCGATAACCCCATCCGCTGGGTACTGCCCTCCCGCCTGCACGCGGTAGAAACCGTGTTCGCGATGACGGTACACAAGTCTCAAGGCTCGGAGTTCTTACACACCGCCCTGCTGCTACCGCCCACCATCAACCCGATTCTCACCCGCGAGCTGGTCTACACCGGCATCACCCGCGCCCGCGACTGGCTCACGCTAGTGGAAGCCAAACGCGGGGTGTTGAATGAGGCGGTGGTGAGAGAGGTGGTGAGGGTTAGTGGGGCGAACACAACCCTATAACAAACCATAATTAAATATTATAACATAAACCCAAAGATTGAAGATTTAGTGATAACACCTGTAGCTGAAAACAACATTAACACTAGTGATAAAAAGCATAACCAACCATGCTGCACAAAAATCAGAAAATTGAGACTAGCATTTGGCAATGAGCGCTTAAGCATTTTCCTATATTGACAACCTTGTAAATAACACCACAAAAAAAATATGAAAAAGGCGAACCAAGAATAAAGCCGAGGCAAAGAAAGCATTGTGAACACTAAACCGAAGCCAACCGCTCCAACAGTATTAGTTAATCTAGAGAAATATTGGATGGCTATTCTTTCATGCTCGCTAGAAAAAATGATTTCGTTCAAAACACGTCCTTTTTAAAATCAATAATTAAGAGCCCTGGCCTTTCAAACTAGAAAACATGGTCTTTTTCTTAAGCAGGTGATATGAGAAAGCATACTGGGCTATTAGATTCTTTTAACTCGCTCTAATTTTCGAAGTAGTGTATGTTGCAAAATGATGAGAGAGAACTTAGCGACTAGCACTTTAACTATAAGCAACAAAGAAAAACGGCATAAATGCTTTCGAGGCTTTTAGCAGGGAAGCAAAGCCTGAGCATGTATCTTTATTAGCGGGGGCGGCAAAGCATTTCCAATCATCAGAGCAATACTTTGTTTCCCATGCTCAACAAGAAATTTATAATCATAAGGAAAGCCTTGAAGAACAGCCGCCTCACGCAAAGTTATAGTACGGTTTTTCTCAGGGTGTAAAAAACGTCCTTTTGAGGGATTGCTACATCCACTTGTTATTGTTGGTGACACATTAGACCAACTCATACGACCATATACATCTCGAAAACCACCACTTTTCTTAAAGCACTTAAGGTGATATTTTTCGGGAAGTTGATGACGGCTTCCACCATCTTTAGGGATCATAGATATAATTTTTTTTACATTTTCACTTCTTTTTTCTGGCATAGTATGCAAGCCGTCTTGACTCCCAACCCTCTCATCAATATTTCCTATAGCATCTCTAACAGTGATTTTTTCTGCGTTTACTTTAGGAAAACATGGTTTTGAATCGTAAGAAGCGAGAACAATAATTCTTTTCCTTCTTTGTGGAACCCCATAATCCGAAGCATTCACAACTTTACAAGTCACAAAGTAGCCAAGCTCTTCTAATCGAGCTTTAAAATAAACAAAACGCTGATCTTGCTCTAAACCTGGGACATTCTCCATCATTATTCGTTTGGGAAGCATCCCTTCAACAAACCTTAAAAAATCAAAAATTAAGTCATTTCGTACATCTTCAACTATGTTTTTTCCATTTCTAGTTCTTAACCTAGAAAAACCTTGGCAAGGAGGGCAACCAGCAAGCAAAAAAAGCTCACCTTTCATCAAACCCGCTTCAGCCATTAAGACTTCAGGAGATAAATTTTTAATATCAACGTGATGCAAATTCACATTTGGATGGTTAAGCTTATATGTGGCCACAGCTTTTTTATCTAACTCAACAGCTGAAACGACTTCATAACCTGCTTGAGTCAGACCTTCTGTTAAACCACCACAACCACTAAATAAGTCTACCGATGTTAGGGTGCTTTTGGGTGCTATCTCCCCAGCTTCTTTTTGAAGATCTCGCACACCGCCAACTAAAGCCATGACTTAACCAACCCCCTAATAAACAACATCTCGGAATTATCAATTGGAACATTTCTTAACATCATCAAAACGACACCGCTTTCTTGCTCAGAAGTCATTCCATACGAGTACTTCTCTTTAAATATTTTCTTGGCAATTTTTGAAGAAACAATTTCTTCTTCAGAGTCTCCGAGAAATTTAAGCAGAAATGCTTCTGGACATAAATAATTTAAATATTTTACTCTTTCCGAAGCCCATTGTAAATATTCTTGTTGACACTTTATTTTTTCCGACTTCGTGCCCTCCACATCGTTGCCGCCACTAAGAAAAAACTTAGGAACTTCACCTAACTCTTTTATTAGCAAACCATCTAAACTCTCAACTGATTGTTCGGGCAGCTTTCTCGGATCACTAAATTTTTCTACTTTTTTTTGATCACCATCAAATATAAAGTAACAATCATGATCAGAAACAATGTGGGCAGGTATCTGCCTCACTTTCATATCTTGAGCTCCACCTGGAGCCACCCTAACTTCAAAGACTCTTTTTTCAGCCTCATCCATAGATTTTAGCGCTTGCTCTACAAGCAACTTAGCCAATGCATCTTCAACATAAATAATTTTTTTATTAAATGACTCCACACCTAGCCTGTGCAATGCTATGTGAGGGGAACACTTATTCAATATCCTTGAATGCCCCTGAGAATTATGCTCCACTACCTTTATAGCAGTATCAGGCAGCCCATCCAAAAAACTCTGAGAGTGAGTTGAAACCACTACCTGGAGATGCTTTTCTTTTATTTTTTTGAGCATGAACTCAAGGACTTTTCTTTGAGCCCCAGGGTGCAAAGACGTTTCTGGCTCATCAATAAGCACTAGAGAGTACTTCTTTGCAGCGATAATTTTGATCACCAAATGGACCACAGAAATTTCACCACTGCCCGCGAAAGCTTCTGAATATTGTATACCCCAATCAAATACAACACTTACATCTGGAGCACTCTCTATGCTATACAAATTATGCACTATATAATTAGCTTTTCTGTATGCTCTACCCAATATGTAAGACACCCAACAAAGCTCTTCATCAGTAAGAACTCTGTTTTCAAAAACTCTTTCTCGTCCACCTCCCAACCTCCAGGTGTTAACATCACGATCTAAGACACTTTTAATTTTCTTGGCCCCAGCCTTCATTAAATTATGCCTTTCTGTAATTGAAAGGCTATCGAAGCCAAAACTAAAATTCCTATCGAAAGAACCGATCAGCTTTCTCATATTGAGGTACACAACCTCTCTTTCAACAGGGTTCCATCGATCAGCATCTTTTCTTAAATAATTCTCTTTTGGAATATCAGGCATACCATCGCCTTTGGTCGCTTTAGTAGGCTCCCAATACTCATAATTTCTATTTTTCCTATATACACGAGCTTTTCTCGTTTCCACTATATTTTTGTATTGAGAATGCCAATGGCCGCAGATACTTCGCGGAGGATCTTTAACAGCTACGATAGGGTCGAGCTCTGTCGAAAACCAAAATCTAGACGTACTATAACCATCTGGCATTCCATACAAAGCATATAGTATAGAGCTCTTCCCTGAACCATTTGCTCCTACTATTGCTGTAAAGGGGAAATCAAAGCTTATTTCAGCACCACGCTCAATATTTTTAAAGTTAGGAAATCTTGCATATGATATATAATTAACAAGTGGTTTACCTGGAGAAAACCCAGATAAAATATTTACACATTTTTCTATTTCAACACTACTATCGGAAAAAGAATTTAACCCTAATGACAAAACATAACCCTCAATTAAAATAAAATAAGAAACGAGCGAAAACTTTAGATAGGTTTTATTTTAAAAAACACCACTACATGACCAAAACCTAAAATATCTTCTCGTTTCAAAAAAGCAGCATTACCTACCTGATAGGTGGCGCTCCTAAGAATCAAGACTATCTTTAGAGCAAAATGAAAGCTGCATAAGCCTTGTCCATTAACAGTTGATTAGAAGGTTATGCGGCTATCATGCAGAATTTCTCGCTCTAACCCGTCGAGACTAGCAGTTAATTTAGGTTAATCCCACCGTGCCGGATTAGTTTTTAGTAGGTAACTCATACTTAGCTATGTAAGTTAGTCATCACTGCCAAGCTACCACATATGCCACCGTGGTGAATGCGGCACAGCACTAAGCTGGGCTGAGTGCCGCTGGCCTTAATAGCTAGCTCACCTGCTGCGTTCCAGCCGCCGCTATTGCCACAGGTTTGCCATCCGCCCGTAGTAGAAACGTGGTTGGCGAGCAGTACCGGCAGTTGGTGGCGCTTTGCGATGACGGCGAGCAGTTCGGCATCTTGTGCATAGCCGCCTGGGGAGGGAGATCAGCGCGCTGGCGAGGTAAACGTCCGCCTGTTGGGCGGCAGCAGTAGCTGCGTGGCTGGGGTAAGTGAAGTCGGCGCAAACGGCTAGGGCGATGCGGGTGCCGTTAACGTTGATACGGCCACTTTCACAGCCGTGGGCACAGTAAGCATCCTCCCCTTCGTGAAGGTGCTGTTTTAGGTAAAAGGTGTGTTCACCACTGGGGAAGCAGATCACCGCTGCGATGTGGGGTTTGCCGTTGGGGTTGTGCAGTGGGCAGCCTGCGATCACCACTATGTTGTTAACCTCGGCAGTGGCGCTGAGCGCGGCAAAGGTTGTGACGTCATGGGGCATGGCCAGTTGGCTGAATAGCGCCAGTTCGTAGCCGGTGAGCGAGAGTTCGGGAAAGGCCACCACGTTGGCCCCTAGCGCGGCGGCACGTTCTATATAGGAAAGGTGCATTTGTAGGTTGTCATCTACCGCCGCTTTGCTGACAGGCAGTTGGGCCAGTGCAATGGTGATGGGATCTGGTGTGGTGGTCATAGTTATCGCTTAGTTGGTTGAGTGCTGAAGTGAAGGCTGCCTATGGAAATAAGTGCCCGCCCGGCCTACTCCTCCGGTGGGGAAAGGTGGGCATCGGTCAGGGTACGTGGTCGGTACTCGCACGTGGTATCGGCCCAACGCTTCCATATACTCTCATCGACTGAAATATTCACAGCAGGCAGCCCCTGCATACCCTGCGCATACTGCCGGTAAAATCGGCCGTCGCCCTTATATCTAAGACGTGCATACTTGGCGTAGAGCCCTTTTAGAAAATCAGCAAACGAATCTTTCGGTGCCATTTTCCAAGCATCCTCTGCAACATTGAAGGGAGCCACTTTTAGGCCTGCCTGTTGCGCTTTGGTTAACATCCAGCTCAGCGGTATGTCGGCCAGCGTGTCGCCAGCGCCATAGCCGCCGCCTACATTGGCGTGGGCGCCGATAAACCAGCGCTGCTCTACGTTGCGATTACCTGTTTTCTGCTTGCCATCCTTGCTCGTCCAAAGCGATACGTTGTAGGTCGACCTGTGTTCGTCCAGCGCGACCGCTTGATAGGCATGATCGACAATGCTGGAAAGCTCGGTATCGTGCCAATCGTATTTGCTTTTGAACAGGTTGGTTCCTGGCACGCCCAGTGCGCCAACGGTATCCCACACACCAATGAAATGAACCCTGGGCTGGCGGCTGAAGTGCTCCTTGAATTCTTTGCACACCTCAGAATCGGGGTGCCAATCACGGTTTCGATAAATACGTTCGGCCTTATCGAGCAGCCCTGGCGTGACGACATGCACTAGCCCGCATTTACGAATCATCCCCACCAGGCTTCTGGCGGTGTAGGCACCGCGGCTGAATCCAAATATCCAGATTTCATCGCCTTCACTGTAATGCCTTGCCAGCCAGTCATAGCCTTCCCGTAGGTTTTTGCTCAGCCCATAACCGAAGGCTCCGCCGAAAAAGCGCTGAAATTTGGATGTCCCTACGCCGGGGTCGTAATAGAACCGCTGCCTAATACCGTCATCGTCATCATGGAGCAGCCGGGTAATACGATAAACATTGGTTTGATCTTCAGGGTCGTTCCAGGTGCCATCGAATAGCAGAATCAATTTTTGTTTTGCCATGGTGCCCCCCATGATGATGCACGCCTTTGAACAGTGCTCATGATCACTAAATGAGGGGCAGACGATGCGCTCTTGGGCAACGCGTACCTGCGACCTCCACATTATTTAATGAAGGTTAGTCGACAATTCATCCCGTCACCTGTTGATAGTCAACTCGAAGCAGCGCCCCCGAGGCGGGCGCTGCTTCTATCTCGCTTTTGGATAAACCAAGCCGTGCCGAGGTAACGAAGAGGTGTTGGTCTGTAGCATCAAAGGCACAGCTGGTTGGGCGTGGAACGGGGAGCGCTGTGTTTATACCTCAAGGTGGAAAGCATCAGCTTCTATCGGATGCGGAGACGTCATTTCAGAGCATCGACACATTCGATGCCGCCCCTGCGCTATGCCACGGAGCTGCGGATGCGTCTTGCCAATCAATGGCTAACCCACGAAAGAGTGTCCATCGATGTTCTACTTGCTGTGCTTGTTATGGATTGTCGCCATGCTCAAAACTCCCATTTTTTAGGTAGTTAACAACTTGAGCGATGACTCTATCGTTCTTCATCATAAAAGGGTGCGTAACAGGCATTTCGATATGGTCATTCATGCCGTCTAGTTTCGTGCTTTCTATCGAGACCTTTCCATCATCTGTGCCCGGTATCAGCGAGGACAGTATCCAATTGATGCTGCTTGTCCCGGCAATAATACCCACGTCGAAGTTAGCCTTGCCTAGGGTATTGGGAATGCTTAACTCATCTGTTCCAAGCTGCATACCTGCATCACCGTTGATGAAGTGGAAGCCAGGGACATCTCGGAGTTCATCGACGACTTCGCTGCCTTGGTTTGGAGGGCCAAGCATCACTACACGGTTTAAGTTGGCTACATCATGCCTGCTCAGATACTGCCTTACCAAAATTCCGCCAAGGGAATGAGTCACAAAATTGACTTTTTCGCCCTTTGGGCACTTTTCAAGGGCAGGTCTTATCGCTATTTCTGCAAGCTGCTCAATTGGGTATTCCCTTGATGGATACCCTTCATTAATAGGCAAGAAGCCTTCTTCTTTCAGCGCATTCTCTAGTGGCTCCATTGCGCTGTTTGTTCGTGCTAAGCCGTGAAGGAGAATCACGCATGACGCTTGGACACTGTTGGAGAAAACCAGCAAGAAAGCTAACAATATAAGCTTCATACGTAATATCCATGATGCGCGCTATAAATAGCGCGAGAAACGAGCGTCCGGCGACCGTAGGGAGCAAATTTAACTTCCTGGTTAGGTATTTACTACTAACCTTGACCAGATTTCCAGCCACCGCTTAGTCGTCAATCGCTCATTGAAACCCTGTGGCTTTGGCCTTTTGGAATTCATAGTTACAGTATAATTAAACAGAGAGTCGAAACCAAAAGGTGACATTAGTATAACGTCTCCAGAGTTGTTCAAAACGGCTCCGAGCGCCGTTTCGACTTCAACCCAGTAGCTCATAGCTTCTGAAATTGACTTCTAAGGTCTATCCTAGTTCCGCTTATGCATTCGCGCCTGGTTTTTAACCGGCCATGGGAAATCCAAGACGCTCGCGATCAGCTGCTCAAGCTGTCGATCCCTTATTTCAGAATTATTTATAGTATCGAAAACTATCAGATCTATATCATTTAGAGCTGTCGTCCCTATCCCACTTCAGGGATCAGATTATTCGGGCTGTAGAATTGCCGATTGATGGCTTTTAACTCATGCATTCGGGTATGAGCTGGTTGAGTCACATTATCCACCATCTCAACGGTGCCACCCTCCTCGCCTGGCGGCGAGTTGGCAGCTTGCTTCGCGAAGCCATGCCGACGACAGAGCTCTTTGATGGGGAGCCCCGCTTCGAAGCCAATGATCTGTTCTTCGCTGAAACGCTTCTTCATGTCCAATCTCCTTACGCATAGGATCGGACTCTAAAGTGTAGCGCTACTCAAGTGGTCTTTTGCATGGATTAGCGCGAGCTTGCGAACATCTTAATTGATTGTATGAGATGCAAGGTAGACACGGTCTCTACCTTCTTGCTTGGCTTTGTACATAGCCTCATCAGCACGAGCCAGTAAGCTTTCGGGAGACTCTCCATTTTCCAACATGGCGACCCCAACACTTATGCTTAGCGTAGTAGACGCTCCGCTGCCAAAATCGATCGGCGCAATGGCTAAACGCTTTCTCAGATTATTGCCCAATTTCTGGCTGGCTTCCAAGTTTGCACCGGGTAGGAAAAAGACAAATTCTTCCCCCCCTATTCGGCCACAAAAATCAGTTTTGCGCCCTACCTCTGACGCCAAACGAGCAAATTCGGTCAAGGCTAGATCACCTGCAGCATGCCCCCATTTATCATTAATGCTCTTGAAATGATCAATATCTATCGAAAGAACACTGAGACTATTACCAAACCGTGATGATTGATCTACTAGTTCATTCAGGCGCTCCATTGTTGCGCGTCGATTTGGCAACCCAGTTAATCCATCAACACTAGCCAAGCGTTTCATTTCCTCCTCAGACTGTTTCTTGTATAGGAGATAACTAACAGTATCTGAGAGCAATGTAATAAGAATATGGTCATCCTTGCAAAATGGCTCAACCGGAGAAGGACTAGAAAAATTTATAGTTCCATATAGTTGACCAGATAATCTTATCGGAGCTCCAATATACGACTCCATTTTAAAGTTTGTGTAGCATGGATGCTTTTGAATTTCACTTTTCGCCACGAAATGAAAACCGACCGACTCACCCGCACTTAACGTGTGAACACAATAAGTTCCCGACAAATCAAAAGTTGTTAATGGTTCCAGCTCTCCTTTGAGATCAACGCAGTAGTCGATGGTGTACTGGCTTCCCACAATACGAGAAACAATAGCTTTTTCGAGACCAAAGTGGTCCAGGCCAACCCGAAGCAATCGTTCTATTTTATTACTCTGGCTCAGCGTGACATCTGAAGTTATGTTTTGGATCTTTTGTAGAGTATCCAAAGACTGATCTGTTGAGCGAGCAGGGCGGACAATGCCAATAAATCCGACTACTGTCCCATCCTTAGCCCGCATAACTGCACCCGTCGTCAGGCCAAAAAACTGCTCTCCATCCGAGCGGCGATATACAACTCTGTAGTTCTCCGCAGCTATTTTGCTAGAAGTATTAAAGCGCCTCCGACCTTGTTCGGAAAAATCGTTTTCATCGGCGTACAGTATTTTTGTCTCTTCACCATACAGCTCGTTCTTTGAGTATCCAAACAGCCGCTCTGTCGCAGAATTCACATAAACAATACGCCGACTTGCGTCGGTAATGACAACAGCTTCTTCAAAAGCGTCGAATACTTCGGTGAATAGTGATGGTGAAATCGAATTTACGCCGCCGTCATCAACCAAAGCTTTAGTCGTTTCTCCTAGCTTATCGTCTTTCATAGACAGACCTTTCATGAAGCCATGTGACTTTATCCAGCAATAGTTGACACTGATTTAAGCGATCATTCGGGCTTCGAAGGCCTCTGGGCTAATCATACCCTGTTAGCATTGTGCCGCCGTTGTTTGCTGTACTCTACGATGTACTCAAACACCTGACACCTCATATCGCATTGCATTTTAAATGGCTCCCTATGGATCGCCGCCCCACATTCCCTTTTATGATCTGCTCTTAAGTGTTGAGTCTGACCTCCATGATGGCTCTCTAGGTGAGTGAAGGTGACTCAGGCTTTTTTGACAAACTGGGCGGTGACCATCATATCGCCAGCGCCATCGACCTTGCAGTCGAGCTGGTGGTCTTTGCCTTCCTTAAGCCGCTTGATCACAGCCTTGGTGCCAATCTTAAGCACGATTGAGCTGCCTTTGACCTTGAGGTCTTTGATAAGCGTTACCTTATCGCCTTCAGCAAGCAAGGTGCCATTGGCATCTTTCACCGTGACGGTGTCTTCCGCTTCAACCTCGGAAGGGTTCCATTCGTGGGCACATTCTGGGCAAATAAACAGGCTTTGATCCTGGTAAACGAATTCAGATTGGCAATTGGGGCAAGGTGGGCATGACATGGGGGGAGACTTCTGTGGTTGGGTTGGCTGCTTATGATACTGAGCCTTGGCGAATGCATCCAGGCAGGTTCAGGGTAAGCGGTGCCTGTTGATGGCTCAGTGTTTGAATCGTCGCGGGCTAAAGCCACCTCCCACAGGGCGTTTTTATAGTTGGGGATGATGGGTTGGCTACCTGAAGATAGGCATAATTTGATTAGCTGTTTTGCCCTCTTCCTAGTTTGAGAAAATCTCTTGATAATAGGGCATAGCCTATATAGGATAAAACCTATAAAAAAAGAGGTCTCCATGTGGTCTATCGAGCAAACAGACACATTTGAAGCGTGGTTCTTCTCATTGGAAGAAATTGAACGTGAGAACGTTCTGGCTTCTGTACTTCTTCTACGTGAACGAGGCCCGATGCTTTCAAGGCCGCACGCTGACACTGTAAATGGCTCGCAGCATTCCAACATGAAGGAATTGCGTGTTCAGTGCCAGGGACGTCCTATTAGAGTATTTTTTGCGTTTGACCCACGTCGCACAGGCATCTTGCTATGCGCAGGCGATAAAGGTGGAAATGACAAGCGCTTCTATAATGAGATGATTCCAGTCGCCGATAAAGAATATACGGCTCACCTGGAAACACTAAAGTGAGGTGGTAACCATGGCACGCAAACTGGAAGACTTGTTAGCAAGAGAAAAGCCAGAGATCGTTGCGGCAGCCGAGGCGAAAGCCAACGATATGTTATTCGAGATCAGGCTTGCCGAAATTCGTCAGCTAGCGGAGAAAACCCAAGCAGACATAGCTATTGCGATGGGAGTAAAACAACCCACCGTCGCAGGACTTGAGAAAGTTGGCCAGGATATGCGCCTTAGTTCACTCAAACGCTACGTCGAAGCGCTAGGCGGCCGAGTCCGTGTCGATATAGAACTTCCCGATGGAAGTCATCATGGCTTCCCTGTATAGCTGTCCCCAACAAGCTGTTTAGACTTACGCCGTTTTTTAGTAATGCATCACACCTCGAATACTTAGATCAAACCGGCTCCAGGTGCCAACCTTGTTCGGTTGCTAACAGGCGGTCTGTCAGGGCTAGGTTTTCCAGAAAGGCATCGTCGTGGGATACCACCACTAACGCGCCTTGGTAACTGTGCAGCATGGTTTCCAGTGCTTGTGCTGAAGGCAAATCAAGGTGGTTATTTGGCTCGTCCAGGAGCAATAGTCGCGGTGGGGAATCGGCGAAGAGAATGCAGGCCAGCGCTCCTTTCAGGCGCTCTAAAAGAATCTTAGCCTGGTTGGCTTCCTTGCCCAGCCGATTGCCGCGAGCCTATCGTTTCTCCTGACGTTCACGCTGCTTGCGCATCGCGCGCTCTTCGCGTTGGCGTTCGAGCTTTTGCTGGCTGAGCTGATCAAGGGCAGCCTGCTGCTCGTGCGCCTTTGCTTGAGCATAGAACGTGTAGTTGCCGCCGTAGCTGTGCAGCCCTAAGGGGGATAGTTCCACGATACGTTCCATGGCCTCCAGCAGTTGCCGGTCATGGCTGGCCACTATTAGCCCACGCGGCCAGCGCTGCAGCTGTTCGATGAGTGCCTGCCGATTTAGTCGATCGAGATGGTTGTTTGGCTCATCAAGAATCAGGCAATCCGCCCCAGAGAGCATGGCGCCCATCAAGATTAAGAAGGTTTTCGCTCACCGCTCCTTGGCGCAATGCCGGGCACCCATCACTAGGCAAAAGATAATTGTCTGGGCTATCGCTATACAGGCAATTACCCCTTTCCAGGCCCATATCGCAAAGGCATACGCCGCAAGGCTTGCGCCCATTGCGCCTCCTAAATAGTAGCAAGAGAGGTAGATGCCAGCGGCAACACCGGCGGGTACGCGGCGCGTGCTGCTTAATAACTGGGTCGTCACTGCTTGGAACATATAGGTTCCTATGGCAAACAGCGCAACGCTCAGCATGATAGACATGCGTGTTGTGCTAATCAGCCACAGCGCTGCCCAAATCAACGCTATGAGTGATATGGCAATCGCTACTTCGCTTAGGTAGCGCCGCAATACGCTGGCAGTTAGCACGCAGAAAAGTGCGGGCAGACACGCCAGATAGATCGTGCCGATCTGCTGTGAATCCCAATGATAAGGCTCTTGGGCAAGCCATAGACCCAGTGCCGTAAACACCGCGCTTTGCGTGAAGAGCAGTGCAAAACCTGCGAGATAAGCAATGATCAGCGTATTGTCAGTCAGCGCGCGCCTTGTATATGTCACCGACGTTTGATGCCGTTCCGTACGCTGCATTAGTTCAGCGCCAGTCGCTTTCGAAAGAAGACAAATCGCCACCGCCGATAGCACCATCAAGCATGCGGAGCTTAAGAACCCCAGTTCCCACCCCATGGCATCAACTGACCAAGCAGGATAAAACCGGCTGAGTGTGCTGCCAACTATGGTACCGGTCACGTACAGCGGCACAAAACTGCTTGGTCGCTGAGAGACCAAATTCATCGTCGCGGTTAATAGGAAGGGAATGACAATGCCTTGGCCTAGCCGCAGTACAAAAAGCACGTCTTGGCTAGTCGTCAATGCCATTGAAGCGTTAATCGCGGCCAATGCGAAAAAGCCAACGACTAATAAATGCGAAGGGTTAGCATGTTTTGTTACAGCGCCGGTTAGTGGCGCGGTAACCATCATTCCTAGCAACGAGGCCATCGTTAACCAGCCAGCGCCAGTGGCTGTTGTTCCGAACCGCTCTACTAACGCTGGAAACAGCGCCTGAAGCTGGTACAAATTAAAAAAAGCGCCGAGCGATCCAATTATTAAGGCCGTACGCATGGCTTATTCCTGTTTAGACAGGCATTACCATACGTACGCTCAATGCTCGAATGAAGGTCGGAATCGCTATCTCAGTGATAGCTGTTTCGACAGAGTGCAGCATCAGAAATCAGCGTATGTTGTGGTCACCGGAGGAGCGACGAGATGGTCGAACTGAAACAGATTAAGCACTTTGTTGCCGTTGCTGAGGAGCTTAACTTCAGGCGCGCTGCCGAGCGATTGCATATTACCCAGCCACCGCTGAGCCAGAGCATTAAGTCATTAGAAGAAACCGTGGGTGTGAAGCTGTTTGAGCGCAATACCCGAGGTGTCCATCTCACCAAAGCAGGCGAGGCCTTTCTTGGTGAGAGCTTGGAGATACTCAGTGCTGCACAACGAAGCATCAGCGTTGCCAGGCAGGCAGCCCAGGGTGAAGTCGGTACGCTGCGCCTTGGTTATTCGGCCAGCGCGATTTTCTCTAAACCCCTCACCTCTGCCCTGGCTAAACTGCTCACCGAGCGCCCGCTGATCGAACTGCAGCTGTGCGAAGGGAATGCCCTCTTACATATCGCATCGCTGAAAGCGGGTAAGCTTGACGCTGCGGTACTACGAGCCGACCTGGACGAGAACTCTCTAGCGGGTTTATCAGTTTCCAGGCTGGGAGATGAACCTCTGCTCGTTTTACTCCCCCCAGGCCATCGGCTGCAGGCAAAGCCTTCCATCAGTTTTGGCGAAATAGCCAACGAGCGGCTTTTACTACAGCCCGCCACGCAAAGAACATTTCTGAGGCGCCAACTGGAGACATTGGCCGATAAAGCAGGGGTTTCTCTCAGCCATGTTGTGGAAGTGCCTGATATCGGCAGTATGCTGTGCTTCGTTGGCGTCGGTATTGGCATTACCATCCTACCCGCCAGCGCCGCGTCGATGGCTCACGGCCTGATGGCCATACCGCTTACCGACGAGGGCACTTCCCCGCCGCTACTGTTAGCCTGCAAGCAAGGCAACCCTCTGAATGAGCAGCTTAGGGATCTCGTTGAGGCGCATCTCTCATAAGCTTGGAGAATGGCGTGATAGTAAGCCCCAACACTTACGCTGTTTTTGCCCAACCAGACAGAAATTAAGGTAGATGTGTTTGGCTTATCGCGGCATTGGCTCCTAGACTGAAGTCTCGTTTCTTTTGAGATACCCGACCTATGCGTGTGTTTTCTAATCCGGTCGGTGCCGGTTCACTTTGGTTTGATAATTTGGTGACTGCAGACGGTGTGCCTGTGGCTTACGACCCGCAAGCACGTGCCTTTCTGCCGATGCCGCCCTTCTGCGCCAACCGCGAAGTCATTGGTTGCAACTGGATTGCGCCTAAGCAAGGTGAATTCTGCCGCGCCTGCGCGATGACAGCCCTAGCACCCGATCCTTCCATTTCAGATGCCATGCCCAACTGGGCGCAAACGGAGGCTGCTAAACGCTGGGTAATCGACAACCTTGGCCGTTGGAACTGGTTTCGCCCGGAAGACCCTGGCGCGCCACCGGTGTTTCATATGCTTGCAGAAGGGGGAACGCCGGTGCCCATGGGGCATGTGGGCGGTGTAGTGACCATCAGTGTCGCAGAGGCTGATGCGGTGTTACGCACAACTCGCAAAGAGGCATTGGCCGAGCCTTACCGCACGATGATTGGCCATATGCGCCATGAAATCGCCCATATGCTGTGGTGGCGGCTGAGCTTACGGGATGACTTTCTTGATGCGTTTCGTGAGATGTTTGGCGATGAGCGCGAAGATTATCCAGCAGCGTTGCAGCACTATTATCACAATGGCCCGCCTGCGGATTGGCGGCAGCGGTTTCTGTCTACCTATGCGTCCTCCCACCCTCATGAGGATTGGGCGGAAACCACCTCGCACTTGCTGCACCTGACCGATATCACCGATAGCTTTGTGTCGGCGGGTATGACCTCGCCGGCCTTGCCCAACACCTATGGTTGGGATGCTTACGCCGAACCGGATGCTGAGCGCTTGATTCACATCGCGGCATCATTAGTCGCTGGGGTTAATCATGTAAACCGCTCGATGGGGCTTTCGGATCTTTATCCGTTTGTGCTTTCAGATCCGGCGATGCGCAAGCTAGCCTTCGTGCATAATTGGCTACGGCGCGGTGCCCAAGGGCTTTAATCCGCATCTGCAACAGGCCCTGGGAAAGTCAGCGCTTTAGCCAGGGCCTGCCATCGATAAACGCGTTAGCTTAGTTGCAAAGCGTCAATCGCCGCCGCCACCCTTTTCCGCGCATCGCCTTGCAGCGTTTGTAGCGGCTGGGGCAAACAGGGTTGGCTGACTGTTCCGGTAAGTTCTGCAATGGTAGCGACTACCCGCAGGCTGCCGCCGAAATCACGGTAGAGCGCCCATAACGGTTCAAGCGCAGCGGAAAGCGCGTTGGCGTCTTTTGCGTCTCCCGCTTGGGCGGCACGGGTTAGCGCCAGCGCAGTTTCAGGGTATAGCCCACCAATTACCGAGTACCAAGCATCGCAGCCAGCAAGCATGCCCGTGGCGGCCGCTGGGTCGCCGCTAATGCCGATGGTTACGTCGCTGGGAATTAACCCACGCAGCCGTGCCACGCGCTCCTGTGCGGCGGCTATATCATTCTGCACTGGAGGAATTTTAATCGAGCGAACCTGGGGCAGTTGGGCGATGCGACCATGCAGTTCATCACTGAACTCAAAGTGCGTAGTGCCCGGATTGTCGTAGACACATAGCGGCACACTCAGCGAACGACAAACCGTCTCGAAAAGGCCAAATACCTCATCCTCGGTCAGCTTTTGATAAGACACTGGCGCCAACAGCACGCCACTAGCGCCTGCTTGCTGGGCGCTTTCAGCATTGGCCAGTACATCACGGGTACGGAGCGAACCTATGCCTACCACCACTGGCACGCTGGCGGCATGCTCAACGCACAGTTTGGCTACGCGGGCGCGTTCTTCACCACTTAAATAAGCGTAGCTGCCCGTCGACCCCAGCACGCCGATAGAATCCACCCGCGCCTCCACCAAGCGTTCCACTAAACAAGCAAACTCATGCTCATGTATGCCCTGCTCGTTCATGGGGGTTAGCGGAAATGCACTCAGGCCGGTGAACATGGTGAATGATCCTTTTACGATGGTAGATAAGAAGCTATTAACATACGTGATGCTGCATGATGAGGCTAGAGAGTCTCTCAAGGTTAGTTAGCAATTATGTACAAGCATTTGATATCCAGGAGCGCATAAGCTAGGTGGTGTGACTCATCAGGAGGATTTGGCATGGCGAATACAAGCCGGTTTCAATTCATCAAAAGTCAGCATGTGCCAACACTAACGGTGCTTCAGGCAGCGATTGAAGATTTCAGCTATGACCGCCACGCCCATGAGGAGTTTGCCTTCGGCGTAACGCTGTCTGGGCGTCAGGATTTTTTTAGCGGCGGGCAGTTCCACAAAAGCCCGCCGGGCAATGTGATTCTGTTCAATCCTGAGGAGGTTCACGATGGCCAACCGGGCGGTAAGCACGCACTGGACTACCTGATGGTTTATGCTCACCCGGACCAGGTCAAGCCGCTGTTCGCTGATGCACTTGGACGTGAACATGCCACGGATTTTCGTTCCAACCAAACGCTGATTCAGGATGTTCAACTGCGCCATGCCATTTTGGAACTGGCGCGCTTGGTCACCTCCCAAGCAGGTAGCTGTATTGATCAGGAAAATGCGCTTTATCGGGTTATCGAGAGAACCGTTCAACTCGGCGGCATTTCACAGCCCAGCCCCGTCACAAGTCGACCTGATGCCCTGCTACGTCTGGCTAAGGAGTATATCCATGCTCACCTGGAAAGAGATATGTTGCTGGATGATATTTGCCAGGCAGCGCATTTATCCAAGTACCATTTCTTGCGCCTGTTTCGCCAGCATTACGGCATTACCCCCCATCAGTACGTGATTAATTGCCGTATCAATGCGGCGCGTACTGCACTAGACGCCGGTGCCCCACTTAACGATGTGGCGCTACGCTTTGGCTTTGCCGACCTTAGCCATTTTAATCGACGCTTTAAGCGCATTTATGGCATGACTCCCCACCAGTACCAACGCGATATCGCGCGTTAATCCCCAGTTTTAGAACTGCCATTAAACAAACGAGGCTTCACCATGCTAGGAATCGTCGCCTATGCCCTGGGCGCTATGTATACGCCTGGGCCTGTGAATCTGCTGGGCTTAAACGTTGGCATCAATGGCCAAGCCAAAAAATCGCTAGGTTTTTGTCTGGGGGTAGGCACCGCAATGTTTACTTACTTATTACTATTGGGCTGGGCAGGCGCCGCTTGGATCGACGATGAGGCACTGATCGTCGTGAGTGCGTTGGGATGTAGCTATATTGTTTATCTCGCAATAAAAATTGCCCGCTCAAGCGCTGATTTAAGTAGCGACTTAAACACCCAGTTAAACAACCATGACCACACCGCACATCTGCTGCGTTTTCGCGATGGGCTGGTGATGCAACTGCTTAACCCAAAAGCCATTATTGCCACCCTACCCCTTGCTACACTGCAATTTCCTGCGGCGGGTATTGAAGGGCTTAGCTTGGTGGTTTGGGCATTCGGGCTGGCAATATTAGCCGCTGGCGCACCCGGCAGTTATGTCTTGATGGGCAGCTTGGTTGGCCAGCGTATTCAAAGCGCAGGGATCATTAAGGGCTTCAACTGGGTAATGGCGGGGCTGCTGGTCGCCGTGGCGTTATCGATTGGCTATGAGCATGTTTGGCTGCCGCTTAACGCTAGCTAGCCTGATGACACAGGTAGCGAGCACTCTAACCATTGATTGCTCGCTACATTTGCAGTGTGTCACACACCCTCTTGCGCCTTGGTAATAGCGGCAGAAATGGCTGCCTTTGCCTGCGGGCTGTTTTTCCAGCAAGTTGTATGCAGCATGGCGGCCACCATTTCTGCTATCTCATCAACTTGGCGGGCGGCCAGCTCAGTAAATGAGTCGATACCAATCTCTTCAAAACGCTTGAGGGCGGTAGGGCCAACACCTTTGACACTCAAAAGCGCATCTCTTTCTGCATCAGAAAAGGCCACTCATGTACTCCTCTTTAAAAGATCTTTGAGGTTAAAAGACCTCTGGGGTTAAAAGAGCTCTGGGGCGTTAGCGTTTTAAGTGCGCGCCTCTGACCAAACCGCAAACTCATTGCCACTGGGTTCTAGGAAGTGAAAGCGAAAGCCGCCTGGGAATTCGAAAATAGGCTGAATGACGTCACCGCCGCTTTGCTCTACCTTATCGAGCGTTGCGTTAATATCCGCGCTATAGAAAACCAGCAGTGCGCCACCGTTAGCGGTTCGACTACAGGCATCTGAATGATAAAAACCGCCATCTAGCCCCTGGTTGGAAAGCGCACTGTATTCAGGGCCATAATCGACGAATTCCCAGCCGAACACCGCCGTGAAAAACGTTTTTGTCGCCGCTAAATCTTTCGCTGCAAACTCGACGTAATTAAGTTTTTCATGCGTGTGCATTGGCTTGTTCCTTTAAGCTTAATCTAGCGTGATTGCTTTATAACCAGTTCAATCGTTTGCTTAACGTACGCGTACATTACCGGGCAAGTGCTGGCACGAGGGCCTGCAACATTAAGTGCAGTAATGTGGCGGTCGTGCACAAAGTCGGCCAGCAACATCGCCGCGTGCAATGGATCTATCAGCTCAATATCAATCAGCTTGTAGGGCTTTGATTGCTGAATACAGAACAGAACTGTGGCTTCTGTTCCCCCTTGAAGATAAGACGCATAGAAGATAGCGGTGCCATCTGCATCTTGTACATTTTTCTTGGTACGTTGACGATACCCTCCGCCAATTTCATCAAGGTTGTAGACGCTGCTAATCGGCCCGTCTTCAGCCATTCTGCCGACGGGACAACATCCACCTATGGGGAAATCCAGTGCTAATGCGGCATCTAGTGCCGCTCGGTCAGCGCCGGTTTGGCCGCCACTTATAATTTTGGAAAGCATAAATTAGCCACGCCACGTGTCTTTAGTTGAGCGGCAAACGCGTTTGCCACGCGGTGTAAAAAAGTGCAAGCGAACGTTGTAAAACCTACTGCCCGAAGCCTATCCCCAAGCTCAGTGCTTGAAGACCATCGAACTCAACACTAACGTCGTCTGAAAACACCGGGTGCCCTTGCACCACCATGTTCACTGCTGCCTGAGAACCGCGATAAGTAACGGTTACTGTCAGTTCTGCAGAGGTGTTAACCGGTGCAAACAGGCCATACTCAACGTTATCAACACTCACCGAAGACAGACCGCGATCATCCAATTGCTGCTGCACTTCTTGTTTTACGGCGACACCGTAATAGATATAGATGCCCACGTAGCCAATTGCCAGTAGTACGATCAGTGAAAAGAGCTTCCCCATTATTTCCCCCATTGCGACAAAATCCTTATGGTTGCCGCCTTCGGCCAGCAATCACGAGCGCTGATAATGCCTGCGGTAGTAAGTAGCTACAAGCACTGAAAAATGAACATTATTTACAAACAAGCGAGAGGGGTTCTAATAGTGAGGTGTCAGGAGTGGGTGGCATGTTGTTCACTGCGAACATTGCCCGCAGCGACGCTTCCCCTTTAGCACTGAAAACGATAACGCGGGAGTCTTCCTCCCGTTTCGCCCAGCCAAGCGCCTGAATTCGCGCAAGCAGCGCCGCCCCGAGCGCGCCGGCAAGGTGATTTCTACGTTCGCTCCAATCCAGACACGCCCGACAAAATGATCGCTTCGAAGAAGCCAGCGCGTCTGCATCGATGCCATGTTTCAGGAACCACAGCCGTCCCTGTTTAGTCAGCTTTAGTCCGCCTGGAAGCTGCTGAAGGATATCTGTCTCGAGCATCTGCTCGTACACAAAAACCCCCAGCTCCCCTGCAAGGTGGTCGTAACAAACTCGGGCCTTGCGCAGCGCGGGGTCGCGCGGGCCGATAGACAGATGCCTATCGTCGCCTCGGAAAGCGAGGCCCATCAGCGACTCCAAAAGTTCAGCAACATGTGGCCCCGCCAGCCTAAAATAGCGGTGGCGCCCCTGCTTTTCGACCGCAAGCAGTCCTTCCTCTCGCAGCTTGGCGAGGTGGAAGCTCATGGTTTGCTTAGTCACACCGGCCATATTTGCCAGTTCAGTTGCCGTTAGCGCGCGATCAGACATTAAGGCACAGAGCGCCTCCGCCCGAGCGTTATCTCCGATCAGTGCGGCAACGCGCACAATGTTAGGGGCTTCATTCATGGTTCGATCTTAGTCGAACCATTTGGGTGCGGCAATTAGGTATCGTCTCCGTTGCCTTTCAATGGAGATAATCAGATGAGCATTACCTGCATCATTCGCTACGAGATCGACCCTTTCCAACGCGACGCTTTCAAGCAATACGCGGAAAACTGGGGAAAAATCATCCCCTGGTGTGGCGGCCATCTTATTGGCTACTTCCTGCCTTTAGAGGGCACCAACAATATCGCCTGGGGCCTAATTGCCTTCGATAGCCTAGCTTCCTATGAAGCCTATCGCGCTCGGCTGAGATCTGATGAAGGAGGGAACGCGAACTTCACAATGGCCCAAGAGCAACGATTCATCCTCAAAGAGGAGCGCAGTTTTGTAGAAGTGGTAGACGGCACCTTGGGCATTGAGGCTGTCGATGTAATGAACATATCAACGTAACGAAGCTGTAAATATAAAGAGCCTGCGAATATAAAAAACTAATGAATATAAAGAACTTATGAATACAAGGAATCTGCCATGATCGCTGTGATATTCGAAGTGCTTCCACATACTGACCGTTATCAAGACTATTTGGATACTGCCAGCGCATTACGCCAAGATTTGGAAGCTATCGACGGTTTTCTATCGATTGAGCGCTTCGAGAGCCTGGCGCAGCCCGGCAAAGTTCTTTCGCTCTCTTATTGGCGAGATGAAGATGCCGTGAAGCAGTGGCGTTCGCTTGAATCTCACCGAGCAGCTCAGAAAGCTGGTCGACAGGATATCTTTGCCGACTACCGTCTGCGTGTCGCTTCCGTCATCCGAGACTACGGAATGAATGACCGGCGCGAGGCTCCTGAGGATTCGCGTCACGCGCACCACTCGTAGAACGGCTGTGCTCGGTGGTCTAGCGTATTTAAACAGCGAGTCTTAACGCTTACTCCTTTTTAGCCAGCAACAGTCCTACCCCTGCGCTGGCTAATAGAGTTGCGCAACTGCGGTTAAATAAGCGCCGCATAGTGGGGCGTGAAAACCACTGGCTCAAAAAACTACCTGCATAGGCGTAACCAGCAATCGCTACCCATTCCAATAGTAAAAACAGCACACCTAGCACCAAAAACTGCAGACCGACATTGCCGCTAGGTTCCACGAACTGCGGTAGGAAAGCGGTAAAAATCAGAATGGCTTTGGGGTTACCAGCAGCAAGCAAGAACTCTTGTCGCGCCAGCTCAAATAAGCTCATGTGTTGAGTTTCAGCACTATCACTTGCGGCAGTATCGGCGCCCCATAGCTGATATGCCAGCCATAACAAGTAGAGCCCACCAACCACCTTAATAACGAGGAAGATTTTTTCAGAAGTGTAAAGCAGTGTCGCCAAGCCAGTCGCTGCCAGCGTAATCATGCCGACGAATGCTATTAGCCGCCCAATACCCGCTAAACAAGCTGTCCGAACGCCATAGCGTTTAGCATTGGTTAATGAAAGCAGGTTATTAGGGCCAGGCGCCATATTAAGGGCGAAGCAGGTAGGGATAAAAAGCAGCAGTGTTGTCAGGTTCATAAAAGCCCGTTCCTATTAGCTCGCGTGAGCTTCCACTCATTATTTCACCATCGATCCAGCTAGATTAACCTTTAATTAGGATTTTGCTCAACGTTAAAAAGAGCAGGCGCTGCTGGCCTGCTCTCTTAACGTATCCTTCTTTTTACGCTGCTTGTATCAACAGACTTGTGGCTCGCTTGCTGTACGACATGCCCTGACGCTTTCTGCCAACTCACTGACTAAGCCGTGCACTCGCTCCACTGCTTCATCAGGCGTGCTGGCATGTTCGATGCAGTCAACAAGCGCGGAGCCAACCACCACCGCATCGCTAAAGCGTCCAATAGTAGCGGCTTGCTCAGCGGTGCGTATTCCAAAGCCAACGGCAATGGGTAGCTCGGTGTATTCGCGGAGCTGAGCGACCGACGCCTCTAACCGTTCTGGTGTTGGCGCACTACCGCCAGTAACCCCCGCCACCGATACGTAGTAGATAAACCCAGAGGTGTTGCTGAGTACTTTGGGCAACCGTTTAGCATCGGTAGTCGGAGTAGCCAGGCGGATAAAATCAATGCCGTGCTGAGCTGCTGGCTGGCAGAGTTCTTCATCATGCTCAGGGGGTAAATCCACCACAATCAGGCCATCGACTCCAGCGCTGGCGGCCTCCGTTAGAAAGCGCTCAACGCCATAGCAGTAAATCGGGTTGTAGTAGCCCATCAGTACGATCGGCGTGGTGCTATTCTGTTCGCGGAAACGGCGCACCATGTCCAACGTTTTAACTTGGGTTTGGCCGCCTTCAAGTGCACGCAGCGCGGCTTTTTGAATCGCGGGACCATCAGCCATGGGGTCACTGAACGGCATGCCGAGTTCAATGATATCCACCCCTGCTTCAGGTAACCCATGTAGCAGGCGGCGCGAAGTCTCCGCGTCTGGATCACCTGCGGTGAGGTAGCTAACCAGCGCTGGGCGGTTCTGCTGCTTGAGCGCGGCAAAGCAGTCTTTAAGACGAGTGGGGGTATTCATAACAGTCTCCTGGTTCGCACTCATTGGAATTTCTCACCTAGATGATGGGCGACGCTCATCATGTCTTTGTCGCCACGACCGCTAAGGTTGACCACCATTAAGTGCTCACGGGGAAGCCGGGGCGCACGCTTAGCCACTTCCGCCAAGGCGTGGGCAGTTTCCAGGGCAGGAATGATGCCTTCCTGACGGCAGCAGATCTGGAAGGCTTCCAGCGCTTCATCGTCAGTGGCGGAAACATACTCAACCCGCCCCTGCTCGTGGAGCCATGCGTGCTCTGGGCCGATACCGGGATAATCCAGCCCCGCTGATATTGAGTGGGCGTCGATAATCTGGCCATCTTCGTTTTGCAGCAGATAGGTGCGGTTACCATGCAGTACGCCAGGCGTTCCGCCGTTCAAGCTGGCGGCATGCAGGCCGCTTTTAACGCCTTTGCCGCCCGCTTCTACGCCAATCATCTGCACATCTGGGTCGTTTAAGAACGGATGGAACAGCCCCATAGCGTTTGATCCGCCACCAATACAGGCCACCAGCGAATCCGGCAAACGCCCCTGCTTTTCGAGCATTTGGCTGCGGGTTTCATGGCCAATCACCGCTTGGAAGTCGCGCACCATCGCAGGGTACGGGTGCGGCCCAGCCACGGTTCCAATAATGTAGAAGGTGTCGTCGACATTGGTCACCCAGTCGCGCAGCGCTTCGTTCATGGCATCTTTGAGTGTGCCGGTGCCGGAGGTGACGGGAATCACCTCAGCCCCCAGTAGTTTCATGCGGAACACGTTAGGCTGCTGGCGTTCGATGTCGGTTGCGCCCATATAGATGACACAAGGCAGGCCAAAACGCGCTGCTACCGTGGCGGTGGCCACTCCATGCATACCGGCGCCAGTTTCAGCAATAATGCGCTTTTTGCCCATCTGCTTGGCTAGCAGTACCTGGCCAATGCAGTTGTTAATCTTGTGCGCGCCGGTGTGGTTTAGCTCTTCGCGCTTGAGGTAAATACTCGCCCCACCGAAGTGTTCGGTCAGTCTTTCAGCGAAATAAAGCGGGCTTGGCCGCCCGACGTAATCCCCTTGAAAGTAGGCTAACTGGCGCTGGAATTCGGGGTCATTTTTAGCAGCAGCGTACTCATCTTGCAGCTCTAAAATGAGCGGCATGAGTGTTTCAGCGACAAAGCGGCCGCCGAAGCTGCCAAACAGTCCGTTGGTATCGGGCAGGTTCACGAATTGGTTCATCACGACCTCTGAGTGCAACGTGGAAATTGGGAATAGACTCAAGGTAGCGCAGGCAGACGGGGATAAAAATCGATAAGATGTCACTAATAGGTGAGTTTTAATCAACTATTAAAGCAGAACTATCATTATGGGATAAGCAATGCAGAACAGCATGCCGCCACTTAGCGCCCTGCGCGCCTTTGAAGCCACTGCCCGATTGGGTAGCGTGACCGCTGCCGCCGATGAGCTAAGCGTTACCCATGGCGCGGTTAGCCGCCAACTTAAAAGCCTGGATGAGCATTTTGGTGTAGCGCTATTTGCAAAAGCAGGGCGTGGGCTGGTGCTGACTCACCATGGTGAGCAACTGCAAAGCGGCGTAGGCGAGGCATTTAGCAAACTGCGCAATAGTTGCGCAGCACTCAAGCGTGATGTGGAAGAAGCGCCCTTTACCCTGGCCTGCCCTGGCAGCCTGCTAGCGCGCTGGCTAATTCCCCGCCTGGATCGCCTGAACCAAGAGCTGCCGCAACTGAAGCTAAAAGTCGTGGTAAGTGACAGCGAACTGCCCGGTCAACAGGTAGATACCAGCGCCACCCTGGCGTTTATTGAACCTCCCTGGCCCGCGGATGTGGAGGTTATCGAGCTACTTCCCGAGCAGATTTGCCCAGTAGCAAGCCCACTCCTAGCAGCACACATCGACCCAGCCAAGCCAGAATCGTTATTTGCCAACAAGCTGTTAGTGACCGCTTCACGTCCCCAGGCGTGGCCACAGTGGGCGAGCGCCAAAGGGCTGGCGCAACGTGCATTGGAGGACGCCCTTCAACAGGGCCAAGGGTTTGCCCATCTTTATTATCTGATTGAAGCAGCGGTGGCGGGCTTAGGCATAGCAATAGCACCCAAGCTACTGGTGGAAGACGATTTACGCAGCGGGCGGCTTGTGGCCCCTTGGGGAAGTATCGAAACGCCCGCCCGCCTCTGCCTATGGCTGCCGAAACAAACCAACAGCCGCCGCAGCGAGCCACTGGCAGAGTGGCTTAAGCAGGCACTCAACGAGTGATCCCCAACCTTACCGGGAGGCTCCGCCTCCGTTCGCGGGTGCCTCATTTGCTCGTCCCTCGCAAGATTCGTTACACCGCGCTACATAACCTAAACGATTGAATTTTCGTATTTTGTAGCGCGGTGTAAGCGTCAGCGCACCCGCAGGAGGCTACACAAATGCAGTCTGCTGAAAACTATCCCTGGCAATTACTGCGGCATGCCACGCTTTGAGCTGTGGGTACGCTTCCTTCCAGCGCACTTCTGGCAACCTGAAGGCCAAGTAATCTAGCGCAACAGCGCAAGCGATTTCACCAAGAGTAATCGACGACGCCAGCTGACTTTCGTAGAGTTCACTATCCAGTTGTTCCACTATTCGTTGCATGGCTCGCTGGCGCCTTCGCCCAAGCTCACTGTGATCAATCTCAGCTCCATAGTGCTTTCTGGCAATAACGGTCGTAAACGCAACATCCATAAGATTCTGACCAAGCCCGGCCAGATGCAGTACATTCGCTAATCGGGCTTGGGGAATCATAGGCGAACTAGCACTGACGCTATCAAGATAAACAGCAATCAACATTGACTCGCTAAGTGTCGTGCCTTCGTCAGTCACTAGCGCTGGAATTCGCCCAGCGGGATTAACCTCTAGCAGCGCTTTGTCATCTGCCCAAGGGTCGCACCAGCGCAATGTAACGTCATCCACCAGATCCTTCTCAAGTAAGATGATCCGCGCTAGGCGCGCATAGGGTGACGTTGCGTTAAGAAAAAGCTGCATTATGGCCTCCGTTTCTTATTGGAGTGAGGAACAGTAGAAAGAGGAACAGTAGAGAGAGGGGCATGACGCTGCTGCTGGCCTCGGCTCAGCAGCACCAGTACAAAGCCGCCTACCAACACCAGGCTGCTAATCGCAAATAGCGGTGAATAAGTGCCCCAGGCTACATAGAGCGCTGACATCGCGTAGCCAGAAAACGCTTGAGCTGCAGCGAAAGCGGCAGTCGCTTGCCCCCAGAGCTTTTTGTGGGCGGTGGGGCCGACTAATTCAGCCAGTCGCCCAGACGTCAGCGCAACAATACCTGGGATCATCGCGCCCACCACAAACGAGGAAACTGACTGACTAAGCAATGCTAGTGAAAATACTGGCAGGGACACAGCGGCAGCCTTGGCTAAAAAAGCAAGGGTTAAGCCATGGTGCCAGCCCACTTTTCGCGCCAACGTTCCTACTATCAGTGGCCCGCACACGGCGCCCAAGCCGAAAATGCCCCACTGTAGAGAAGCCGCTTGATGCCCTAAGGCATTTTCTCTGGCGAGATAATCCACCCAAAATACGGTATGCGGAACAAACCCGACGGCGTCCAGGGCATACGCACCTATCACCAGTAGCACAGCGGCATTTATTCCTGCATACCCTGTCTCACTTGTTCGCCTTTCCTGACTAACCACCGGCGGTGAGGACAGCCGAGTAACGCCCCAGTCACATACAAGAGCCGCTGCAATACAGAGCAGACCCAGCGTTCCCCAGGTAACCGTTAGGCTTAACTCCAGAAGCACTGGCACCACCGATGCTGAAAGCAGTGCACCAAAGCCAATGCCAGTGAATACCAGGGCACCGACACTAGTCCGCCTTTCCGGAGACGTGGTCGACAGAGCCAACGATGGGCCAACCACCATGAGAATGGCGCCAGCAATACCTGAGACTAATCGCCAAAAGAAAAACCAGCTAAAACTGCCTGCCCCCGCACAGAGGAAGAAGCTCAGTGCGATCGCTACGAAACTTGCCCCCATCACCGCGCGGACAGAAAAACGCTCACTCAGAGCGTGAGCAGACAACGCACCAATAAAGTAACCGAGAAGATTAGCAGCCCCTAGATAAGCTCCTTGGCTGGCACTGAACCACCCCTCTTGAATCAGTGCCGGTAATAGGGGTGTGTAGGCAAAACGGGCAATGCCTATTCCTGCCAAGGTGGCCATCACGCCGGTCATCAGAGCAGGCAAGTCTTTGCTATTGATCATGTCGTATCCTTACTAAATCGCTGTGCGGCAAGATTGGCAACAGGCGTTTTTACCAGTAGCTTACGCACACCAACAATTCTTTAGAAACGATTTATAGTGATAGTCTCTATCTTTTTTTGAGATAGCTCTTAAGATAGTTTTTGAGATGGATTTGAGACGGTGGTCGCTTAAGGGAGATGTGAATGCAGTTTAAATCATTGCGGCTGTTTATGGCGGTGGCAGAAACCGGCAGCTTTATGGCTGCCGCAAAGCAGCTGCATACGGTGCAATCTAACGTGACCACGCATATCAAAAAACTTGAGGAGGAATTAGGCGTGCAGCTGGTTCATCGTGCTGGTGGCGTGCGTCTTACCTCTGCGGGGCTAGCGTTATTGGATTATGCGGAACGGTTGCTGGCGGTACATGACGAAGCGTTAGCGCTATTTCAAAGCGCCGAGAACGCAGCTGGCCAACTACGCTTAGGATCGATGGAAACTACCATGGCGCTGCGCCTCCCCCCAATACTGGCGGCCTACCATGCTAACTTCCCAGAGGTTGATATGACGCTGGCGACTGGCCCCACCGCAAGCTTGATTGAGAAGCTCATGGACGGTCAGGCGGATGGCGTGTTTGTGGCCGGCGCTATCGATCATCATCGCTATCATTCGCTCAAAGTTTTCAGCGAACAGCTTGTGCTGGTAAGTTCAGCCCCCATGACGAGCGTGCCCAGCTCTGAAGAACTACTGACAGCAACGTTTCTCGCATTTCGCCAGGGATGTAGTTACCGGCAACGTATCGAATTACTGCTGGCATCTCAGGGAATAAATGCCGTGCGTGTTTTTGAGTTTGGCACGCTAGACGCCATGCTTGGCTGCGTAGCAGCCGGGATGGGGTACACCGTTCTGCCACGTATTATCATTGAAGCACACCGACACCGCTTCGGCATTCACGCGATGGAACTGCCCTCTGCCATTGCCAATATCGACACCTATTTTGTTACCTCAGAACCCACTACCTGGTCGCCCGCATTAGCCCGTTTTGTCGATACGTTACACCAGCAAGCCAGGCTATAGACTCTTCATCCCTTCTGAGCAATCAAGGATACGTCTACACCGTTCGCCAAAGATTCTGTTTCGGCAATTTCGATCAGCCGTCGTACCGCCGACAGCCCTGAATCCCTGCGCCACACCAGCATCAGAGGCAAAGCCAGCTTGAGATCCTCTAAGCGATGGCTAACCACGCCTTCTGGTGCCCCCGCCATGGTCATGGCCGGTAAAATACTGCAGCCCATGCCAGCAGCCACCAAACACAACATAGTAGCGTTGTCAGTTCCCTCCTGTACCACATGAGGAGTGAACCCCGCTCGCTGAAAAGAGTGAATCAGCTTGTCGTGATAGACCGGGGTGGCGCTACGATCAAACCAGATAAAATTCTCGTCATTGAGTTCGGCTAGGTATCGCGGCGGGTGTCGCGCTAAGCGTGAGGTGGCACTGGTAACCAATACTAGATGATCTTCATACAAGCAATGGCTACAGAGGCTGTCATCATCTTCCGGAGGGAAGAACAACATGCCAGCATCCAGCCTCCCACGGCGAATTGCATCTACCTGAGGCCCCGAAAGCAGCGACTCCACCTTCAGCGTGACCTCGGGATATTGCTCGCGGAAACGGTTGAGCAAACCGATTATCTGCGGCACCCATAAGTGCATCACCGTCACCCCCAGACGCAACTCACCAAATTGGCCGTCGGCGATGCGCCGTGCATTACGCTTGGCCTGTTCGAATTCGCCAAGCAAACGCCGAGTATCACGGTAGAACGATTCGCCTGCGGCGGTAAGTCGAACGCCATGCCGTGAACGAGTCAGCAACGTGGTACCGACTTCATCTTCAAGCAGCAGCAATTGACGCGACAGGGCTGGCTGAGCAAGCGGTACCCGTCGTGCTGCGGAGGAGATGGCCCCCTCCTCTACGACGGTCTGAAAATATTTTAAGCGTTTGAAGTCCATCTCATTCCCATTGAATGACACGCCGTGGCTCTTTCCATCCAATATAAGCATGGAAAGCTAATAAAAAAACTATTTTCTCTATACCACTGAAACAACCAAGATGAATTAGCCCATCCAACAACTATGTGAATCGACTATGACAGAATTCATCAACCCAAATTTCTTCGAGCGCCATCACGCCGAACTGACCCAGATGCGACACGAGCTACATCGTCACCCGGAGCTAGGGTTTCAGGAACATGCTACGGCTAAGCGCATCGCTGAAGAACTAGAACGTCTTGGTTTGACCTTTGAAACTGGCATCGGCAAAACCGGTATCGTTGCGACTGTCATCGGTGATCAACCCGACAATGGACGCCAGATTGGTCTACGCGCCGATATGGACGCCCTACCGATCCAAGAGCTTAGCGAGCACAACCACACATCTGAAGTACCCGGCCGAATGCATGCCTGCGGCCATGATGGTCACACGACCCTGCTGCTTGGCGTCGCCCGCTACCTGGCTGAACACCGCGACTTCGCTGGCACTATTCACCTGATCTTTCAGCCCGCAGAAGAAGGCTTAGGTGGTGGCCGAGCAATGGTCGAGGAGGGTTTATTCGAACGCTTTCCTATGCAGGCCATCTACGCCCTGCACAACTGGCCTTCTCTGCCTGCTGGCCAAGTGGCCGTCCGCTCAGGTGCAATCATGGCAGCCACCGATCGGCTCGATATCCGTGTACGCGGAAAAGGTGGCCATGGAGGCGTCAACCCTCATCTATCGACAGATCCTGTACGCATGGCGGGTGCTCTGATTCAAAATCTACACTCCGTGGTCGCACGTGATATTAACCCCCTCTCCCCCGCGGCTCTCAGCCTATGTGGATTGCAGGGGGGCGACATTGACGGCTTCGCCATTATTCCCGATGAAGTTCGCATCAGCGGTACAGCACGAAGCCTTGATGCCGACACTCAGGATCGTATTGAGCATGCTGTTCGCCGTGTTTGTGAAGGGGTGGCCATTGCCCATGGCGGCGACATTGAGGTCGACTACCAGCGCATATTCCCAGCGACGGTCAATACCGAGGCAGAAACCCGCCACGTGGAATCCTGTGTTGTGCAAACACTCGGCGAAGCAGCCCTAGTGCGTGACGTCGCCCCTAGCCTTGGCGGCGAAGATTTCTCCTTCATGCTGCAGCGTTGCCCAGGAGCCTACTTCTTCCTCGGTACAGCGAAGGATGAGTCCACCGCACCACTACACAACGCTCGTTACGACTTTAACGACGACATTATTCCCACTGGTTGCCAACTGCTGGTGGCAATCGGCCTCGGCGCACTAGCCGCCGCCTGAACGAGGCCTGCTCTACTACCGATAACACCACAATAATGAGGTATGCATATGAAATCCCGGCCCTCGCTTCCCCCTAGGGGATTGCTGATTTACTTCACTATCTGTGCGCTGGCAATGATCTGGCCTGGCGCATTAGTGGCCAACCGCATCGAACCAATGGTGATTGGCTTGCCCTTCTTCATGTTCTGGTACGTCGCTTGGGTCTTTGCCCTATTTGTGGGGCTAGTGATTGCCTATCGTCACGATGCCGCGCAGGAGGTGAACGATGAGTGATTCACTGCTGATCACTACCATCACCCTAGCCTATCTACTGATCGTTCTGGCGGTGGGCCTGCGCGCAAGGCATAACCAGAGCTCTTCTCTGGAAGGCTACGTCGCTGGTGGGCGCCACATGGGGCTACTGGTGCTGTTTTTCATTCTTGGAGCGGAGATATTCTCTGCTTTCGCCTTTCTTGGAGCCCCTGGCTGGGCCTACAGCAAGGGGGCGCCGGCACTCTATATCATCGCCTACCTGGCGCTCGCTGTGATTGTATGGTGGTTAATCGCTCCATATATTTCGCGGCTTGGCCGCCGCCATGGCTTCCTGACCCAGGCAGAGTTCCTCTCCGCCTGTTATCCAACTCGGGGTAATCTGCTGGGGTTGTTCATCGGTGTGGTCAGCGTACTGGCGATGATCCCCTACCTAACCATTCAGATCGCTGGTGCAGGGCTGCTCTTCGAGGCGGCAACCTCCGGCACCATTCCGTTCTGGCTCGGCAGCTTACTAGCCTGTGGCGTTGTGGCGGCCTATGTCTACGCGAGCGGCTTACAAGGCATCGGCTGGACCAACCTGCTTCAGGGCGTGATGATGGTGGGCGTCGCGTGGTTCCTAGGCTTAGCAACGGCTGACCAGTTCTTCGGCGGAGTCGGCGAGATGTTCCGCGAGCTGCAGCGCGAAGCGCCGGAATACCTAACCATGCCCGGTGCTGGCGGCATGGGCTGGGGCGCCTTCTCCACAGCAATCCTGGTTAGTGCCCTAGGTTGCGTAATGTGGCCGCACATTTTCATGAAGTTTTATAGTGCGCGCAGTGAGCGAACCCTCAAACAGGTGTTCGTGCTCTACCCACTTTATAGCTATCTGCTGGTGCCATTGCTGATTATCGGCTTCGCTGGAGTTTTACTACTGGAAAATAGCCCACTCGACTCCGCCGATCGCGTGTTGTTGACGTTAGTGGTCGAGCTAGCTGACTTCCCAGCGTGGCTGATCGGTATAGCACTCTCCGGCGCGCTAGCCGCGGCAATGTCTACGGCTGCCAACTTGGCCCATACCTCCGCCACTATCCTGGTAAGAGACGTGGGTCAGCACCTGCCCGTGCTGCGTGGTATATCTGATGACAAGGCACTCAAACTGACTCGCTACGGTGTGGTGGTGATCTCCTTAGCGGCCTACCTGCTAGCCCTAGCCAATCCTGGTTCATTGGTTGGCCTGTTACTCGGCGCCTATGGCATCGTGGTGCAGTTGCTACCGATGCTGCTTGGTGCACTATTTTGGCGGCGAGCATCACGCACTGGCGCCTTTGCAGGTCTAGCAATAGGCGCTGCCCTAACGCTATTGTTCCAGTTTGGGGTCAGTACTCCATTCGGCTGGCATGCTGGCTTCTGTGGCCTAGTCGTCAATACCGTCGTATTCATCAGTGTGAGTCTCGTGACACACAGTTCATCATCGTACTCACCGGCCCAGGCTCTCAGTTCCAAAGGCTGACCGTTGGCTTTAACGCCCTCTCCTGGCTACGGAGAGGGCGTTAATGGCATCAATTAGAGTCATATCCCCCCCGCTTCTCAGCCCATGCTCAAGCGAGCGTGGTTACTGGCGACCAGATCAACAAGAAAGTCCGCCACGGCACGGGTTCGGCGTGACTGTGTCAGGTCTGTTTGGATGACGAGGTAAATAGGCTGGTCCACGCCAAGATCAGCAGCAATGCAGACCAATCCGGCCTCCTGAGCCAAAAAATGCGGTAATACTGCAATCCCTAGCCCAGCTTTAGCTGCCGCGATTTGGGTCGCCACAGAGGTAGTGGTTAACGCGGGTTCTCGCCCTTGTAGAACGCGCTCGACCCACTGTGCTGCAGGCAGGTGCGCTTGCGTCTCCCCCCAGGTGATAAAGGCATCCATGTCGTAGCCGCCAGCGTCAAGAGTCGTCTTACGCTGCGCCGCATAGGCTGAGCTAGCATAAAGCCCATAGCCTAAGGAACCCAAGCGGCGCAGGGTGACATTACCGCGTTCGGGTTTGACCATTCTGAGGGCTAGATCGGCATCACGACGGTGTAGATTGACAGTAGAGATATCCGTCACCAGCTCAAGCGTAATGCCAGGATACTGACGACGAAATTGCGCAAGCGCAGGTAGAATCAATGCCGTTGCCAAATTCTCTGCGGTAGCCAAACGCACTCTACCACTCAGTTGTGAGTGGCGGGACACATCGGTGGTAAACGCCACTGCAGCCGCTTCCAGCGCTTCAGCTTTCTCGACCAGCCCTGCGCCCTCCTCGGTCAGTTGGTAGCCCGACTGTTGGCGCACAAATAGCGGTAGCTTAAGCGCCTTTTCCAGCCGTTCAATACGCCGAGAGAGCGTCGCAATGCCCAAATGAAGCTCCGCTGCGGCACCACTCAGCGTACCGTGACGAGCCACAGCCAAAAAGGCGCGAGTGTCATCCCACACCCACCCACGGGGCATCTGTTTTTCAAAACCGGAAAATGGCTTATCGAACTCGTTCATTTTTTTCATTATAGGATAGTGCCACGCTGTCACTCCGCTACTCAAGAACGGTTTACGGAGAGACAGCATGCAACAACGTACACTTGGCACCGACCTTTCTATTTCCGCTATTGGCCTGGGCTGCATGGGCATGAGCGAATTCTACGGCCCTCGGGATGACAGTGAATCGCTACGCGTATTGGCGCAAGCAGTGGAACTGGGCATCGACTTTTTTGATACGGCAGATATGTACGGGCCGCACCATAACGAAGAGCTTATTGGCCGCTTTCTGGCCAAGCATAAGCCGCAAGTGCGTATCGCAACCAAGTTTGGCATTGTGCGCAAGCCCGGTGAGTATCAACGACGCCTGGACAACAGCGCCGAGTATGCGCGCAAGGCCTGCGAGGCATCGCTGCGACGGTTAGGGGTCGAGCAAATCGATCTCTACTACGTCCATCGCGTAACCCCGGATGTGCCTATTGAAGAGACCATGGAAGGACTCACCCAGCTAGTCAAAGAGGGAAAAATTGCCCATATCGGCCTGTGCGAGGTCAGCGCTGACACCTTGCGCCGCGCCCATGCAGTGCATCCGATTACCGCCGTCCAAACCGAGTATTCGCTTTGGACACGCGACGTAGAGCAAGCGGTGCTCCCTACCTGCCAAGAGCTAGGCATCGGTTTTGTGCCCTACTCGCCATTAGGCCGGGGATTCTTAACGGGTAGATTTCAGGATACTGCGGATTTCGAGGAAGGTGATTTTCGTCCTAACTTGCCGCGCTTTTCAGATCAGGCCATAAGCACCAACCGTCGAATCGCCGACGTGATTGGTGAAGTGGCTGCTAACAAAGGCTGCACACCTGCACAGCTATCGCTCGCGTGGCTACTGTCTAAAGGACCCAACATCGTGCCGATCCCAGGTACTAAGCGGCTGCGCTACCTTGAAGAGAATTCAGCAGCAACGTCGATCACTCTTACCGCTGATGAGCAACGTCAGTTGGAAGCGGCTACCGCACGCGTTCCGGTGATTGGTGAGCGCTACACCCCGGAAGGCATGAAAGGGGTTAATGCCTAACCTGCTACGACTTGAGTGCTGGTGCTACTACTGAATAATCTTATCGATCGAGCGTTCTCCATCCAGCAGCAGATAATCCTGGTTAGTAATGGGAGTTTTCACCAATTACTAGCGTCGTCATCATTGCTCCTTTTGAATGGTTTCTAACCTTTAGCTGCAGGCGTTTTTGTATAATTCAACCTTTACAGAGGAGCTATTTGTTGACGCTGCGTTGGCTTAGCATCTACCGATGAGGATAGACGACAAACGCCAGCTTGTTGCCGTCTGGGTCTCGTACGTAGGCGGCGAAAAAGCCTTCACCATACTGGGGGCGGTAACCTGGCGAACCTTCATCACTGCCCCCGTTCTGCAGCGCTAATTGATAGAGCGTATCGACTTCTTTATGATCAGCAAATTGAAACGCTGTCATGGTGCCGTTGCCAACGCTAGCGGGATAACCATTAAAGGGAAAACCAACAAAGAACCTTGGCACATTGACATCATCTGGGTCGCCGAAAGAAACGCAGGCATCGTCTTGCCAGCACACATCCAGCCCCATACTGTTAAACAACGGCGCATAAAAGCGAAGTGCACGTTCCAGGTTATGCGTTCCTACCATTGTATAAGCAATCATTGTGGCTACCTCTTATCGCCTATCTCCCTGTTTATCTGCTTATTTCATCTACTTATTTCATCTATTTCTGCCAGAAAATCTCCGATCGCAAGGCAATCAGTGGGAAGATTAACAGCCGTTCCCCCCCTGCTCTGGCACCAGAAAGCCACTCTTTTAGCTCGCCTAGATAAAGGGCAATTGCTAAGTAAGCAATGAGTAGCGTCCACTTAAGAATAGCTGATGCTGTGTTAGACCAAGCGTTTAATGGCAAGAGCACCTACCAAAGCAGGCTTTTCTTTAACAAACACAAACAAGTTACCTATTTGGTATTTTCACAAGGAGACCTGTAGGATAATTGAACATCTGTTCAACGAAGGAATTTCTATGCAACGTCATCCGCTGATTACTGCCGTGTCACTGGGTCTTTTTGCTGGTGCTACTACGTCCACTGCACTCGCAGAGACAACGCCACTGGAGCAGCAGCTAAAGGATCTGGAGTCGTTCCAGGTAATCGCGCATCGCGGTGCCAGCGGACATGCGCCGGAAAGCACCATGGCAGCCTATGAACTGGCCCATGAGTGGGGAGCTGATTACCTGGAACTGGACGTTCAGATCACCTCCGATGGTGAGTTAGTGGTATTCCATGATGATGCCATCGATCGCACCAGTGACGGCGAAGGCAATATTCATGATTACACGCTAGAAGAGCTAAAGGCGCTTGATACCGGCACCTGGTTTAACGACGCCAATGTCGATAAGGCAGACCCGGCCTTTGCAGGAGCGCAAATACTCACACTGGAAGAGCTATTTGAGCGCTTTGGTCACGATGCTCGTTACTACATTGAAACCAAATCCCCTCTCTTAAACCCTGGTTTAGAAGAAGCCTTGGTTGAGGCGCTTGAAGAGCATGACATGATTGCAAATGGTCGGGTGCTGGTGCAATCGTTTGAGCAGGGTAGTCTCCTCAAACTACGTGAGCTTAATCAGCATATCCCCCTCATCCAGTTGGTATGGTACTCGCCCAGCGAGGAAGATAATGATCGTTTAGTGGAGTGGACAGGTGTTACTCCAGCGCCAGCAGACATCACTGACGAAGACTTTCAGGCTATCAAAGAGTACGCGGTGGGTATCGGCACGAATGTGACGTATAACGGCGAAGACGTTATTGATGCTGATTTTATTCGCCAAGCTCAAGAGAATGGCCTTCCAGTTCATGTTTACACCATCAATGAAGTTGATGAGATGAAGCGTTTACAGGACTGGGGCGTCAACGGTTTGTTTACCGATTACGCTGATCGGCTTCTTGAACTCGCGGACTAACCCATCGTTGGCTCGTCATTGTACGCTCGGCTTTGGCCGAGCGTTTTAGTTGATCGGGGTGAATCCGAGCATCCCCTCTCAGCCTTGATAGCAATTAGCATCAGCTTAACTATCAAGAAGTAGATCTATTGAACGCGTGTATTTAGCGCTTCAAGCACTGCCCTCGTGTGTCATCGTCAATCAACCTTGCGAGCGGTATTTCCAGACGATACATACTTTCGTCGCAGGTCGTTTCGTTGATTGTGATGTAGGTAAGATCAACAAAATTGATGTAGGGTTTAAAAATTGTGCAGTTTCGACTTACCGCTGCCGAGCCGAGGTTCAAAAATTTATCTTCCATCACACAAAATATTTATACAAAAACAGTTTGCCTCTAGAGGCTGAAGAGGAGTAAGCGTCATCATTTCACACACATATAGCGTGCTAGCACGAATGGTATGCTGCATGGGCTTGGCGTTCAGCAGGCGATGGACAAGACTCGCGCTATGCCGTCTCTTTACTTGATACGTATCGCTTGCCAACAAATCACACGGGGCCTTATTGGGTTGGTGCTGGCTTTTCTTCTTGCCGAACAAACCCATGCACAATCCGTTGATCAAGACGCAACCATACTTCTAGTGGCGCACCCAGCGGTAGCCACGCAATGGCTAAACCGTGACACAACGCGGGCAATATTTGCCATGCGGCAACGTACATGGCCTGACGGCGAAGCCGTACAGGTGTTTGTGCTGCCAAACCGAGATCCTGTACATGCGCGTTTCACCAAAGAGCAGCTCGCCGTTTATCCACATCAGCTACAACTGGCATGGGATCGCATGGTGTTTTCTGGCATGGGGCAAGCGCCTAATCGCGTTGCTGATCAGCTCGAAATGCGCGAGAAGATTGCGAATACTCCTGGCGCGCTGGGATATCTTGAAAGGGAGTATCTGGATGAAAATGTCCAAGTTATTTCAATGGAATGAACATTTTTCCGTTATCCGCAGACCCACTATAGCCATACTCACAAGTTTGCTCGCACTACCTGTTTGCTCGTCTGCCTGGGCAAACGAAAGCGTGCTCGACACTCTGCAAGTACATGGTTTCCTGAGTCAGGCACTTATCATTACCGACGATAACGATTTCTTCGGTCGCAGCAGTGAGAATGCAGGAAGTTTGGAGTATACCGAAATAGGTGTTAACGCTTCTATTCGCCCTCACCGCAATGTGCTGGTGGCCGCTCAGGTGCTTAGCCGTCGCGCTGGTGGTGAAACTAGTGATGCCATCCCAACGCTAGATTATGGCGTGGTGGATTATCAGATGGTTTCCAACCAGCAACGTACGCTTGGTCTTCAGGTAGGTAGATTTAAAAATCCCTTCGGTATTTATAACCAAACGCGTGACGTCGCTTTCACGCGCCCCAGCATCTTGTTGCCGCAATCAATCTATTTTGATCGAACTCGATCGTTGGGAATGGCTGGCGATGGCGCCAGTATTTATCATGAAGAGCGAACCCAGTCAGGCGTTTTTCGCTTTCAAGCAGGCGTCGGTAAAACTCGTATAGAAGACGATGTCGATCAAGCGCTTGGGCTGAAGCGTTTTCCAGGATCGTTACAAGCGGGCTCTTCTGCGATTGGCCAAATTCGCTATGAAGACAACGGTGGACACTTCCTAATGGCACTCAGCACCGCGAGTGCTAACGCCAACTATGAAGACGCTCAACCGCCACTAAATAATGGCAGCTTCCAGTTTCAGCCTTGGGTATTTTCATTGCAATACAATGACGAACTGTGGAGCTTAACCTCTGAGTATGCGCTGAGAACAATTGAACTGGATGGCTTTAATCCCGCCATCGACCAAAAGAAAACCGGTGAAAGCTGGTATGTGCAATATACGCGTCGTATGGACAATGATTGGCAGTGGTTAATTCGCTTTGATCGTTTGGTAAACGACAGAAATGACCGTTCAGGTACTCGCTACGAACAAAGTGGCTTGGGCCCTGCCCATTCCCAATTTGCTGATGACATTACCTTTGGCGTTCAGTGGACCCCCAGACCCAACCTAATGTTGGCAGGTGAATATCATCATGTGGATGGTACTGGTTGGCTACCCTTACATAAAGATGCGGATGCGTCTGAAACAAGCCGACATTGGAATATGCTGCTCTTCCAGCTTTCACTGCGCTTTTAGCATTACCTGAACGGGATACGCAGATGACCACACGTTCGTCCTCTAAAGCGCGCTACCGGCTTAGCTTGACTTGGCGTGTTATCGCGCTGAGCAGTCTATTACTGCTAGCGCTTGTGGCACTCTTTATCTGGTTAGGCCAATACCATCTCACGCAACAGTTAGAAAGTAGTCGGATGGAAAGCCATGAGCGGCAGCAGCGTGAGATAAGCTTGGCGATGCAACGCTCATCGGATAACTTACGTCAGTTGGCGGGCTTAACCGCTGCGGCGCCGGAGCTTGGAAGCGCGCTACAAGAGAATAACCAGGATGAGCTAGCTGAGGTGCTCAGAGCACAGTGGCCTTCTCTGCAATTAGAAGCGGGGATTGATGAAATCTTTGTTTTTAATACTCAAGGAACAAGAGTGGGTTACTCAGGTACCAACGACCCGCTCATTGATCTGCCCATTCAAGGCTGGATAGGTAGTGTACTGACCACAGAGTCCCCCATTACCACATTACGTTGCACTAGGACGTGCCAGCAGTTTGCTGCGGTTCCCGTTCTTATGGAAGGCGCTAGCATTGGAATGGTGGTGTTATCGCGCTCGCTTGCGGATGTTACGCGACAAGCTAAAGAAGTCTCCAATAGCGAAATAGCACTGATGGTGACAGGGCGTATTACTGGCTCTCCTCCCCCCGAGGCGCTTCTACTGGAAGACTGGAACAGCCATATTCTAGCGCTTACAAACCGTGACCAGACACTCTCTTTACTTCAACGAGCATCTCAAGACGTCGTTCTGAATCAATTGGTTCACATGCCTTTTAGCCTTGAGTACATGAACCGGTATTTTGAATTAAGTGCCGTGTATATGGAGGAAGACGCCGACTGGCGCAGCACTGGGTATTTCCTGCTTATTTCCGATATCACTCCTCAGATCACCGCTATTCGTACAGCAACGAAGACACTACTTGTAGTGGGCTTAGTTGGCTGGTTAGCTGCCGAGCTATTACTGTTGATTATCCTATTGGGCCCAATGGCTCGACTACGGCGAGTCGCCGGCCTATTGCCTGCGCTGGCGAGTGGTGAGTTTCGTCGTGTAAGAGATAAACTACCATTGCCTCGGCGGCATTTTTCTAACGAAATTGATAGGCTGGAAGATTCAACCCGTGAGCTTTCCCACCAGCTAGAAGCACTGGAACAGAGTGTCCAAGAACATAGCGGACAGCTAGCCGAACGCGTTGATGAGCTAGCCAAAGAGCGTGATTTTGTTAATAGCCTACTCGACGCTGCACAGGTCTTTATTGTTGTTCAAAATAGTACAGGGCGTATCCAACTGATTAATGGCTACACGCTAGAAAGGTTAGGGCTAAAAGACGCAGATGTCATTGGGCGCCATTTCTCTGACATCTTTGATCAAAATGCTCACTTGGCATTGCCTAGTAACAATGCGGATGAAGCCAACAGCGAAAGTAATGCTAATGGCAGCACCGTGACTCATCCCAGTGCTTCCAACCAGGAAGAAAAGACATTTCAAACTCAGGATAGACGCTCTTTTACCGTCGTTTGGTACCACGCTTTTTTGGCGAACAGTAACAACCACGATGCCTCGAAGATATCCGTTGGGCTAGACATCACCGAACGTAAAGCTGCTGAGGCACGTTTAACGTGGCTTGCGGAACATGATCCATTAACGGAACTCTATAATCGTCGCTATTTCCAAGATGCCTTGAAGCGCGCTATCGCTAATCAAGCCAAAGGCGCTGTTCTACTACTAGACCTAGACCAGTTTAAAGAGATCAATGAACTCAGTGGCCACCATGTAGGCGACCGTCTATTACGAGAAGTTGCTGATACGCTTTTTTTAAATCTCAGTCAGCGAAGCATTATTGCCCGCCTCGGTGGTGATGAATTTGCCCTGCTACTGGAAGATATTAGCAGCGAACAAGCGATCAACGTGGCGGAGTATATTTCTCAGTTGCTTGACGGTCTTGGCTTTACAGCTGCTGGACGAAAGCACCATGTTTCCGCCAGCATTGGTATTGCGCTGTTCCCTGTTAATGGGCAGACACCGGCTGACCTGTTAGCTAGCGCCGATATGGCCATGTATAAAGCAAAAGAGAGTGGTAATCAGCATTGGTACCTTCTCAAGCAGGCGGAAAATGCTAAAGATGAGCTTCAAGAACGCGTCTATTGGGTAGAACGGCTACACAAAGCACTAGAAAACGACGAATTTGAACTGTGGGCGCAGCCCATTGTGCGGCTGAAGGATCGCGATATTAAGCATTACGAAGTACTGCTACGTATGCGCAATGACGATGGAAGCTTAGTCTCTCCGGCACAGTTTATACCTATTGCAGAACAAAGCGGTTTAATTGTTCAAGTTGACCGCTGGGTGCTGCGCCATAGCTTAGCAGCACTGGCAACGCTACAAAAAGAGGGCTTGTCGTTGGCTGTAAATTTATCAGGCCAGTCTTTACATGATTTAGGTTTAAAACAGTTTCTGGCAGATCAATTAAAAACCAGTGGTGCTGATCCCCATCATCTCATTTTAGAGGTAACAGAGACCGCTGCTATCACAGATTTCTCAACAGCGCGCAACGTGCTGCAAACCGTGAGGGATTTAGGTTGCCGAACAGCACTCGATGACTTTGGGATTGGTTTTAGCAGCTTTCACTATCTTAGTCAGCTCCCTGTGGACTATATTAAAATCGACGGCTCTTTTATTCGCAGCTTACTTATCGATACGGATAGCCACACGCTTGTCAAAGCGATTGCCGATATAGCAAGAGGCTTCGGTAAGCAGACTATTGCTGAATTTGTAGATCAAGAAGCACTGATACCTGTTCTTCTTTCATATGGCATTCAGTATGGACAGGGCTATCATCTAGGGAAACCTGAAAAAATTCGACTTTGGTAAGTGCCGCACTCAGAAGGAAGCAACAGATGCTAGCAGGGAAATCCACCCAAGAGAGTGAGTTTGACGATAAAAGCAACCATAAGGGAATGATTGACAAATTTATCGATGAATATCATTTTTTTATTGCTAACACCGACGACCAAAAACGGCGCGCCTTTCGACTACGACATGATGTTTTCTTAAAAGAGTTCAACTATGAGATGCATGAAGATGAGGCACGTTTGTACGAGTCCGATGAGTACGATAATTACTCGATTCATTGCCTTATAGAACACAAACGTAGTGGCATTCTTGCAGGGTGCGTACGATTAGTCATGCCCTTTTCCAGTAACACTAACCCTCCTGATCATTTGCCTGTTCAAAACCAAGGGAAGCAGCTACTAAACCATCCTACATTAACGCCATTTAAGCTACCGACCCTTGAAACGTGTGAAGTATCACGGTTAGCCATTTCTAAAAATTTCAGAACGCGAAAATCCAGCACCCCAGAAGAAATAGCAGGTAAAGAAGTCGTTTTATTTTCACAAGATGAGGCAAAGACATTTTCACTCGTCGCCCTGGGTCTTTTTTTATGCACCTACTCTATCGTTGGTTTAACTAATCGACGACATGTTTTTGCAATGATGGAACCTCGTCTTCCCCGTTTATTGGCGATATCAGGTTTTCAGTTTACCAAAGTGAGTGAGCCGATTGTGTATCACGGTACTCGCCATGCTTACTACATCGACTATCATGTGGCGAAACAAGAGATGAGTGAGCGTCTGATCCCGTTATACGAATATATCGTAAAAACATTAAAGCCTCAGATCGCTCACACATTTATCTCTTAACGCATTTTTAAAATCCGGCTTGTTCAACGATTTAAGAAAGCGCCGTTTGCCGAAAATCATGAACTGAAATGCTGGCGAATTTTTCTAGAAAAAACACCAGTGTTTCAGGATACTGAAAGTAGCGTTCAAATGTCTCTTGCCCGTTTTTACCACGCCGCGTCACTTTGGCATGATATTGACTGCCTACCTTAGTAACGTTAACGCTATTTTCTTGTTCACCTTCGTAATGAACAGCAGATAAAGGCGAAGCGCTATCAAGCATTTTTGCAAGTTGCTTTGCAGCATCTGCCTCTACAGGCGTTGCCCATAGTGGCTGATCACGTTTTCCATAGTGAAACAGCACTATGACCAGCATTACGGAGAAGATACTGCTTGTTAGCATCCACGTAAGTGCAATGCTGGAAACGGGGAGGATGAAGATCACCAGCATCTGACCTACTGCCATGACTGCCAGCACCATGGCTAAGGGCTGCCACATACGGGGGTTCATAAACCCACGTTTGAGTACGTAGCCCCACAGCCCTATCACGGCGAGTACTCCCAACGCGAGGTGAGCCACAGCAAACGGAGTTCCCCCGCCTGAGAAAATGGCCATTAGCCCGATAAGTGGAAACAGGCTGTAAAAAGCTGCTAGCAGGTAATAAGCGCGCTGAAGATTCATCAATAGCTCCTTTTATTGTTATCGGCACTACTTTTGGCATGCAACCAGTATAGATGAACGCAATTATCGTGCAGCGCAAGAAACCTGCTCTTTTAAACGCCTTACCACATGGTGATGAGCTGCTTCACGCTCAGCTCGTTCGTTACTTCATTTCAAAACCACGCTTAACTAAAAAGTCACGCATGTGGGGACGCAGTTTTGAATCGAAGAGCGGCGTTAGATTATGCGACCAGTCAGTCGTTTTGTTACCCGTGCTGCGTGTTTGGTAGTAAGCCTGCATAGTGCTGTCAAACGCTTCGACTTGCTCAGTATCTTCACGGTAAGTATCTTCCTTGAGAATAGCCTCTACCGGTAGACGCGGCTTAACCTCAGGGTCATGGGCCGGATAGCCAAGGCACATACCAAACACCGGATAAACATGGTCAGGCAAATGCAAAAGTTCGCTGATCGCCTGAGGATTATTGCGAATACCACCGATATAACAAATGCCAAGCCCTTCAGACTCGGCGGCCACTGCAACGTTTTGTGCCACTAGAGCAGTATCAACAGTGGCGACCAATAGCTGTTCTGTCATACCTCGTTCAACGTTGGCACCTGTCCGCTCAGACGCCTCTGTCGGGCGCTTCATATCCGCACAAAACACTAAAAAAACCGCGCTACTTGCGACATAGCCTTGACCACCGGCGTATTCAGCGATTTTTTCGCGATTCGCTGAGTCAGTGACATTAATAATGGTGTAGGCCTGCACATGGCTTGATGTGGCAGCGGCCTGGCCCGCTTTGATGAGCTCTAACAGCAGCCCACGCGAAATCTTCTGATCGGTAAATTTGCGGATGGAGCGGTGGGATTGAAGCAGTTTGATAACATCATTCATTTCGTCTCGCCTCTTAATACTTGATATAACGGATATGACAACTAAAGTGCCCTGGTTCCATGCGTTTACTCCTGAATTCAGACTTAACGCATGCTATTGATCGCAAGCTATACTAAATGAAGCCATTGGGTCCCCCCTAAGATAAATAACGCCGCTAGGAAGCCGATAATGTCTAACATCCCTCTGACACCGCAAGGGCAGGAATGGAACGCCAGCCACTACGCGGAACACGCCAATTTTGTTCCCACGTTGGGAAGCGATGTAATGAAGCTTTTAGCGCCACAGCCCGGACAGCGCATCCTGGACCTTGGCTGTGGTGATGGCGCGCTCACCGAGCGTATTATGCAATTAGGTGCCGATGTACTGGGTGTCGATGCCTCCGCAGAGATGGTCGCCGCCGCCCAACAGCGCGGAGTCACCGCTAGGGTTGTCGATGGGCACCAGTTACCCTTTGACCAAGAATTTGATGCGGTCTTCAGCAACGCGGCGTTGCACTGGATGCTGGACCCGCAAACGGTATTGGCCGGCATAAAACGCGCACTAAAACCCGGCGGACGTTTTGTTGCAGAGTTTGGGGGGCATGGCAACGTGGCCGCTATTTGTACTGCGCTTATTGCCTCGCTGCAGTTTCGCGGTATTAGCTCACGTGGCCGTCATCCTTGGTACTTTCCCACCCCGGAAGAGTACACAAACCTACTTCAAACGGCGGGCTTTCATGTCGATTCAATTGAGCTAATCCCTCGCCCCACACCACTACCCACGGGTATTGCTGGCTGGCTCGAAACCTTTGCAAGCCCGTTTTTGCACGGATTAGATGAGGACCTGCAGGTAGCCATTATTGATAATACGATTAACCTACTCTCTCACAGTCTAAGTGATGGGCAAGGCAACTGGACCGCCGACTACGTCAGACTGCGGGTCTCTGCCCACGTGTGATAGCCTCGACGCCCAGTGGTTCTCACGCGAAAACCCCACCGTTAGTCAACGGTGGGGTTATTGATAACAACTCGCTACGCAGCAGTATCTTTCAGAGTTGCCATATCAATCACAAAGCGATAGCGCACGTCACCTTTCTCCATACGCTCAAAGCCCTCATTGATGTTGTTAATATCCAGCATCTCAATATCGCAAGTGATGTTCTGCTCTGCACAAAGCTTGAGCAGCTCTTCCGTTTCAGCGATACCACCAATCAGCGAACCAGCTACCACGCGACGCTTAAACACCAAATTGAATGCTTCAATAGCAGGCTCAATCGGTTCTAACAGGCCAACAATAATATGCGTACCGTCATATTTCAGAGAAGTAAGGTAGGGGTTTAGGTCGTGCTGAACAGGAACGGTATCCAGCATGAAATCGAACGTTTCTGCAACAGCCTCCATTTGCGCCTGGTCACTGGATACCACTACGTGATCCGCACCATTGCGCTTTGCTTCTGCTACCTTGGCATCCGAGCGAGTAAAGACGGTGACTTCCGCACCCAGTGCTTTGGCCAATTTCACGCCCATATGACCGAGGCCGCCCATGCCTATCACGCCTACTTTGTGACCTTTACCAACGCCATGATGTTTGAGCGGTGAATACGTCGTAATTCCCGCACAGAGAATAGGTGCCGCGGAGGCTAAATCAATGCCCTCTGGCATTTGCAGCACAAAATGCTCACTCACCACGATGGCATCTGAATAGCCGCCTTGGGTTAGCGTGCCGTCTTGGCGGTCAGGGCTGCCGTAGGTCATCGTAAACCCTTCCAGGCAGTATTGTTCCACGCCATCTTTACAAGCAGAACATGTGCGGCAAGAGTCGACCATGCAACCTACGCCGACTAAATCACCCGCCTTAAAACGTGTCACGTCACCACCAACAGCGGTTACACGGCCGACAATCTCATGGCCAGGTACCACAGGGTATTGACTCATGCCCCAGTCATCTCGGGCAAAGTGTAGGTCACTGTGACAAACACCACAGTAAAGAATTTCAATGGCAACATCATCTGGACGGGGCTCACGTCGATCAAAGGTGAATGGCGCGAGTGGTTTATCAGCAGAAAAGGCAGCATAAGATTTTGCTTGGCTCATGGAAACTCCTTAACAAGTATTCTGCAAAACGAGAAAGTGTTCCCATTATTCGCTGCTAAGCACCAGATAGCGATGAACGAAGCTACGTATTTTTTGCTCATTCCTCCATCAGAACGCAACAAAATAACAAAAAACCTCAAAAAAACATCATAATTGTCGTTTAGCTCTAATATGCACTCAGATTAGGAGTTTCTATGGTGGCCAACACCGAACTCGTCGGCAACGCACTCGCTGATTTGATCTCACCGCTAGTAACGGGGGATGGGCTAAGCGTGTCCCGGTTGCCCAGAGTGGGGCTACTTTGCCTTGGGCGGCGTCAAGAACGAACCCCGTTGATGTACGAACCTAGTCTGATCATCATCGCCCAAGGCCGCAAAATAGGCTATTTAGGCGATCGTGAGATTCATTACAATCCTGGCCACTATCTTGTACAAACCCTGCCGCTACCCTTTGAGTGTGAAACTCACGGCTCGCCGGAGGCACCTTTGCTAGGTATATCGGTGAAGCTAGACCCAGCGTTACTGAGTGAGATGGTCACCGCTATGGGCGATATGAGCCATTCACACCTGGCTCCTAAGCCGATGGCGTCAGTGGCGATGAATGACGGCATGCAAGCCGCGGTGTTGCGCTTGGCAAATGCATTACACGACGAAGTCGAGTGCATTGCCATGGGCGAAGCTAGGATACGAGAGGTGGTGTTTGAAGCGTTAAAAGGCGAGCAAGGCCGCGCCTTACGCGCACTGGTTAAAGGCCACGGTCACTATTCACGTATTGTGCAGGTACTATCGCAGTTGCATGCCCATTTTGCTGAGGACTTTACTGTCGACCAGTTAGCCCAGCAGGCCAATATGAGCATATCGACGTTTCACCAGCACTTTAAGCAGATTACACGTTCGTCACCCGCACAGTATTTAAAAAGACTGCGCCTACTTAAGGCGCAGCAACTGTTGTTGCAAGATAGCCACAATGTGAACCAAGCGGCACAAGCGGTCGGTTATCGCAGCGTGCCTCAATTTAGCAGAGACTATAAGCGCTACTTTGGCGCATCACCGCTGCAGCATAGGCGCCAGGAACAGGCCCTACGTGCTTAACCATACCCACTACCTCCTCCACCTCGCTTGGATATTTTTCAGGACAGGTTTACTTGGCAAAAATTTGGCCCTGATCTTTAAACGCTTTAAATTCCAAGGCATTACCACAGGGGTCGAGTAAGAACATAGTGGCTTGCTCCCCTACTTCGCCTTTAAAGCGAACGTATGGCTCAATCACGAAATCGGTATTCCGCGCTTTTAAGCGCTCGGCTAAGGCTTCCCACTCATCCCATTCTAAAATCACGCCAAAGTGCGGCACCGGTACATTATGGCCATCGACCGGGTTAGTGTGAGCACTCTGCTGGCCGGGTGTTTTCGGATGTTCGTGAATCACCAACTGATGGCCGAAGAAATTAAAGTCGACCCAGTGATCGCTAGAGCGCCCTTCTTCCAGGCCAAAAACGTCGTTATAAAATGCTCTGGCTAGGGCGACATCGTAAACAGGGATGGCGAGATGAAAAGGGGAAAGACTCATGGTTATCTCCTGTTGCAGCGCTTTTGTTCGTTGCGTTATTTGCAATGGTCAGCCGCATTACACGGCCACTGTGTAGCCATCCTAGATCGCGCTATGCAAAAATAAAATCAATTGTTTTTTGACCCATTCACAAATATTTTTTATGAGTTTTCTTATGACAGTTCTTATGACAGTTCTTATGACAGAAACAACGAATGATACGAGAACTTAAAACGCTAGTAGCCGTCGCACAGCACGGTACTTTTGCGGCGGCAGGCCTCCAGGTTGGCCTCACCCAAGCCGCGGTAAGTGCTCAAATGAAGCGTCTGGAAGAGGCCCTGGGCATTGCGCTATTTGAACGCAGCGGTCGAACTGCGGTGCTTACTCAGCGGGGCGAAGAGACGTTACTTCAGGCCCAAACACTACTAGGGTTATATGCCACGCTAGGCGCTTCACCATTAGGCCAAGGGCTTGGCAGCCGTGTCACTATTGGTGCTATTGCCTCTATTCAGCGTACTGTATTGCCAGATATTGTAGCGCGCTTTCATCAGCAATTTTCCGAGTGTCGCACCCGTATCGTGCCAGGTCTTTCCATGGACTTAATGAACCAGGTAGATGCAGGCGAGCTGGATATGGCTGTTATTATTCGGCCGCCTTTTTCACTGCATAGCGATTTACGCTGGACGCCCATTGCCCACGAGCCGTTTCGCTTGCTTGTCCCGCAGGAGTTACCTGGTGATTGCTGGCGGGAGCTGCTAACCCACTCCCCTTTTGTTCGCTACGACCGCGCTTCTTTCGGTGGACGCCAAGTAGACCGCTTTTTAAGGGACAACCACTGCCAAGTTCGCGACCTGTGTGAGCTGGACGAGCTTGAAGCCATTGTGAAGCTGGTGGGTAACGCCGTGGGCGTTGCTTTAGTACCGCAGCCAATAGCGCTAAAACGCTGGCCCCAAACAGTTCGAGCCATCTCGTTAGAAGAGCATACGTTTCATCGAGATATTGGGTTAGTGCATCGCGCTGTTGGCCATCTAAGCGAACCTGCCCGTGCGTTTGCCCAGCTTCTAGCTGAATCATCACAGCAACTCTAAACTGCCAACGTGCAGCTGCCATTGATAAGGAGATATAGCCCATGAACCCCGAAGACCTTGAGAAGCTGGTAACGCGTACCATGCCCTTTGGCAAATACGAAGGCTGGCTTATTGCCGATTTGCCTGGTCCCTATTTGAACTGGTTTGCTCGGGAAGGGTTTCCAAAAGGAGAAATTGGTCAACTCCTGCATTTAATGCATGAAATTGACCACAATGGTTTGAGCGACTTGCTCAACCCGCTGCGCAAAAAATGAATTTTCTCAAAACTGATTTCTCCTCAAAACTGATTTCTTTTCAAAACTGATTTCTTTTTAAAACTAAGAACGACACCATTCGTTAATGGCTTGCCCACGTTCGGCATAGTAAAACGCTTCTTGCTGGGATGGCGCTGCAGGAAAACGTCCTAATTCCACGGCAAGCTCAAAAAAGCCTGCCGCTGGAAGCCCTTTGCCACTCCGGCTAATCACAAGCGTTGCAATAAAAGGCTTTCCTGCGGCGGCGTCTTCTTTCATTAGCTGTTCAAGTGCCTGTGCGATACGTTGAATAGTCTTAGGTGGCGAAAGGCCTAGCGCATTCGCCGCTTGCTGATAGGTTATCGGTAAAGCACTGCTCGGGGTCGTCGCCAGTAACTCTCGCAAGGGTGGTGCTAATGCAGTCGCTAATGTCATGCTTGCTCTAATCTCTCAAATTGTAAAAGGCTCAAGTTGTAAAAACTCATGTCGTAAAAACTGACGTCCATTTGCGTTACAGCGAATACTTGCGTTACTGCTAACAGCAGCATAGTAGGGTGTCTTAGACAACTCGTCTAACGAAGACAGATGGTCTAGCGCAACCTATGCTAAGTAAGTCAACATCGTATTCAAAATGAGGGAAGATCTATGGCAAAGGAGCGCTCAGCACGTTCGCGTAGAGGAGGAGTTTGGCCAACGCTGCTGGCCTGGCTCAGTGTCATTGCACTGATAGCATCAGCCCTGCTAATGGCTGGAGCAGGGCCAGCCTATCGTTGGGAGTTGATTAGCCTGGGCGACGCCTTCAGCCTGATGCGCAATGGTGTCTATGCAGCAACCGCAGCCGTGGCAATCAGCATCTTGCTACTGCTCATCAGCGCCTTTACCCGCCGCATGGGCGCTGGCGTAGCGGCTATCTTCGTCATTGTTGCAACCGCTGCCTTATTATATTTGCCTTGGCAACAATGGCAGCGTGCACAGCAGGCACCGGCCATTCATGACATAACCACCGACACCCAAAACCCACCGGACTTTGTCGCGTTAAGAGACGCCCGAGAGGCGGCGCCTAATGCAGTTGATTACCCTGGAGAAGCCACCGCGCGTCAGCAACAAATGGCTTATCCTAATGTGCAGCCTTTACAAGTAACTGCGCCTAAAGCGACCGTTCTAGCAGCAGCTCAGGCAGAAGTAGAAGCGTCCGGCTGGCAGATCGCCGCGATAACAGAGAGTACTATCGAAGCGACCGCCACAACCCGCTGGTTTGGCTTTGAAGATGACGTCATCATTCGTCTTACTGAGCAACAAAACGACGTGCAGGTGGACATGCGCTCAGCCTCCCGGATGGGAACCAGCGATGTCGGCACCAACGCACTGCGTATCGAAACCTTCCTGGATAATCTAGGTAAGCGACTAGAATAACGGTCTTATCTGATGCGGCTTTCAGCTATTGACCGCTTTAACGATAGAGAGCCAGTTTCAGTGCACTTCTTTCAACACATTTCTTTCAGTGCATTTGGTTAGTACGCGCGGCAGCTTCTCTGCTCAGAATTTGCTGCGCATCTAGCGAGCCAATCGCCACCTCTACATTTTTGGGAATATCACCGCTAAGCTGTAGCGCTTGGTAACGTAGCGCGCAGACACGCAAAAATGAGGTGAAATTGCCAAGATCGTGGCCAGCATCAATCGACTCATGATAAAGCCGCGTAATCAGTTGAGCCGTGTTCATCCCATCCCGTTGAGCCATCTCTTCCAGAAGGTGCCAGAAGTAGTTTTCCATGCGAACACTGGTCACCATGCCATCAATGCGCAGCGAGTGTGTGGCGCTGCGCCATAGCTCAGGGTCGGCATCAATAAACAGTTTGCACATCGTTATGCTCTCTCTGCTATCAAGCTCGCTGCTACAAGCTCTGCTATAGAGTAAATTGCCTGCTCTTCAGCATAGCGGCTAACAGAAAACGCGCCCAACCGCGTTGAACTCAATATAGCTGGGCGCGGTAGCCTGTCAGCAGTGCTACTTATCCAATAGCGCCATAAACTGGGCAAGCCAAGCAGGATGAGCGGGCCATGCAGGTGCAGTGACCAAGTTGCCATCCGTTACTGCTTCCGTGACCTCCAGGTTTGCGAAGTGGCCACCGGCAAGTTCCACTTCTGGCTGGCAAGCCGGATAAGCGGAACACTGCTTGCCTTCAAGCACCTTAGCGGCAGCCAGTAGCTGGGCGCCATGACAGATAGCAGCGACCGGCTTCTGGGTTTCAAAAAAGTGCTTCACCATCGCCAGTACGTCCTGGTTTAAGCGCAGGTATTCCGGTGCACGGCCACCAGGAACCACCAAGGCGTCGTAGTCAGCGGGATTAACTTTGGCAAAATCAGCGTTCAGAGCGAAACGATGGCCGGGCTTTTCAGTGTACGTTTGGTCACCTTCAAAATCATGAATTGCCGTTGCCACGGTATCACCGGCTACTTTATCGGGACACACCGCGTCGACTTGATGGCCAACCGCCATTAGCGACTGGAAAGGCACCATCGTTTCGTAATCTTCAGTGAAATCACCGGTAATCATTAGAATTCGTTTGTTGCTCATCTCACTTCTCCTTGTCGTTATTGGTCGAGGCACAGAGCACACGAATGGTGTGTTAGGTGAGAGTAGCAAGCGCGGCTACGCAGCGGGTAGTAAGCCGCTACTACATGTAAATTCGGCGACGACGAAAGATAATAGGTCGCCCGCCTCTAATCGGCTCTTTTGGGGGAAGTATGCTAGCCTTACGAGCCACACGCGACATAAAGGAACTGAATGCTCACTATCTCAAATAACGTGACGATAGCGGACTGGGAAATCGATATTAGTCAGATCAGAGCGCAAGGCTCGGGTGGCCAAAACGTCAATAAAGTCGCCTCTGCGGTGCATTTACGTTTCGATATTCAAAGCTCTACACTACCGCCGATTTATAAAGAGCGTTTAATGGCGCTGTCTGATCAGCGTATTAGTAAAGAGGGCGTGGTGATTATCAAAGCGCAAAGCTATCGCACCCTGGAATTGAACAAAGAGGACGCTCTTGCACGCTTAAAAGCACTGATTCAAAGTGCTGGCAAACAGCAGAAAACGCGGCGGCCAACTAAGCCCACCAAAGGCTCACAGCGACGCCGTGTGGACCACAAAACTCGTAAAGGCAAAACGAAGTCACTGCGTGGTAAAGTGCCACTCTCATAAGACGTGAACTGAATTTATGCTATGCACTGTCCATAAGAAGTGAACAGAGTAAGTAATTCTCGCCTAGCGCCGTTTTCTCACCACTGCATTGAGCTTAGCCATCATGTCCAGCGACTCATCCACTACACTCTGCGCTGCTCGTCCGCTGTCGCCCTGCATTCAGGTATGCAACATTGATCCAGCCTCTTCATTGTGCCGAGGCTGCGGCCGAACGCTAGATGAAATTGCCTGCTGGGGAAGTATGACCGAGGCCGAGAAGACCCCGGTATGGGAGCGACTTGAGCAAACAGGCTATGTCGACACATTACGCAGAGAAGAGCGCTAGCCCTCTGCTGTATGCCGGCCACTCAGAATGTGATGAAGTTCGCCACACGCCACCATTGGATCATCGCAGTTAATCACGATTTTTGATTCTGCCAATACATAGCTACGGCCAGTCGTGGTGTTCTCCACCACTTGATAAGCGCCTTCTTGATGCGTGCCGGTGAAGGTGCCAATAAACCCCGTTTCACGTAGTGATACGGTTTCTAACTTATCACCGATTGTCAGCCGACCTTCATAATTCATCAGCGCCAACCGCGCTGAGGTGCCCGTGCCAGTGGTGCTACGACAAATAACACCAGGATGTACATACGTTGTTGAACGCGAGCGAATATAGCCTTCAGCTACTTTCTCTTCCGGCCCCATAAAATGTAAAAACGGCAATGGCCCTACATCTCCCAGGGTGTAATGGGAAAAGCCGCGCTGCGCTTGGATCGCCTCAACAATTTTATAAGCACAAGCGGCAAGCGCCTGCTCCTCACTGCGTACTAGCTTGAAGCCTAACTCTTCAGCATCTACCAAGGCATAAAAGCCACCGCTGTAAGCGACTGAGTAGGTAATTGCTCCAAGTTCCGGAACTTGAATCGTGTCGCGATAGGTGTCGATATAGCTTGGCAGGCCTTCACAGGTAACATACTCTACTACCCCATTGCTCACCTTTGCTTCAATTTGCACCAAGCCTGCGGGTGCCTCCAGTTTAAAGCGTTGAATCCCCTCTTTCTTGGGGACAAGACCGCTTTCCAACACAGCAGTGGCTGTACACAGCGTGTTAGAACCCGAATAAATCGGGTAGCCCATGACTTCCATAATGATATAGCCCGCGACGGCGTCTGGATGCGAGGAAGGCACCAACAGATCTACCGACATCTCCGGAATACCATACGGCTCTTCTAGCAGCAGCCGCCGCAAACCATCGGCATCATCACGCAGAAATTCCATTTGTTGGCGTACCGTGGCACCAGGAAGTACGTCGATACCCCCCGTCACAATTCGGCTAACATCACCACCGGCATGAGTATCCATCAGTTGAATCGTATGCAGATTCTTCATTAACATTGCTCCTAGGCGGTGGTGAGGGCAAACGGTGCACCATGGGTTTCCCACTGCGCATCAGGAACAATAACTATTTTTCCCAGGTAGTTACTGCCACGGTTTACAAAGTAACGCTCAGCGTTATGTAGATCTGATAGTTTAAAGGCCGCGTGCAGTACTGGTTTTAGCGCCCCACTACGAATCCACTCGATCAGTTGTTCAGCCTCTTCGCGAGTGCCATGGGAAACACCAAAAATCTGCACTTGGTACAAGTAGACGCGAGTCCACATAATCTCGCTGATATTGCCACCACTTGCACCTGCAATGGAAAGCCGCGGATAACTGCTACGGCCTTGCATATCAACAATCATGGTATCGATAAACAGATCGGTCATCTGGCCACCGACCAAGTCCATCACTGCATCAATCGGCTTACCATCGGTGGTCGCCAATACACGCTCAACAAATGTCGATAAATCACCCCGATCGATGACTACTTCTGCACCCAACGCCAGAAGCGCATCGGCTTTATCCGGCTGGCTGACAGCGTAAGGAATAGCGCCCACGATCCGACAAAGCTGAATTAACGCCGTTCCAACACCGCCACTGGCGCCTGTCACTAGCACACGTTCACCCGCGCTAATGTTGGCAGACGTCATCATGTGATAAGCCGTCTGATACGAGCACATCCCCATCGCAGCAAGCTCTGCATCGTGCAGTTCAGGGTTGGGAACATGATGAAACTGATCGGCTGGTACTACGACAAAGTCAGCATAGCCACCATCAGCCCCGTGGCCATAATAATCTGGCGTCAGATTGATATCGCGACGCTCATCAGCATAAATATTAAAATCGAGCAGGCCTCGTTCTCCAACACGAGCAGCATCCACGCCCTCGCCTACTGCCACCACGCGTCCAGCAATATCAGCCCCTTGAATACGAGGAAACGTCAGTGTGGGCGAGCCTCCCATCGCAAACGATGTGACCTCCTCTTTCCCTTTCGTAGGGTAAAGTCCTTCACGCGCTTTTCGGTCAGTATTATTTTTGGCCGTTGCCGTTACCTGAACCAGCACTTGCCCCGCCCCTGGTTTAGGGGTAATAACATCCTGCCGATACTGCAATTTATCTACATCACCATGGCCTGTTAACAACATGGCAGACATCGTTTTCGGTACTTGAGGTACAGCTTCGGCCATAAATTTCTCCCCTGTGAAACGTTGGATGAACCTAGCTGACAATAACAAACTTTTGCTATTACTAAAGAGTTAAAAACAAAAACGGCGTCAACGGATATAAACCATTGACGCCGTTAATGTTTATTAATAGTTACTAGCTAAAAACAGGCACACCAATAACTAATGTATGCAGATAAAGTGCGAATAAAACATACGCTATCAAGCCAATAACGACGGTGGCTATTGTTGCGGGAGCCGAGGTTGGCACTGGGTTAACGGGCTGCAGGCGATCACGCTTTTTGGCTGCCTTAAAGGCCAGAATAGCCCACACCAAAAATGCTGCGAAAAAGATGATATCGCCAAGTCGTCCATTAGCCAATAAGTGTGAAAATGCCCAAATTTTTACGGCCAACATCATCGGATGACCAAGCTTCGCTTTGATAGCATTACGCGGCACATAGGCTGCCACCAGCATAATAAAGGCAGGCACCATCAGTAGTGCTACCGCATGGCGTAAGCCCATGGGGGGAAACCAAACGTAGATAGGGTCTAGGCGCATTTGGCCAAAACCGTAAATAGCAATTGCCAGTCCAATCACTGACACTACGGAGTACGCTATCTTCCAGGTGTTTTCGCCGTGTTTAACAATCTGTCGCTGACGCCAGTCTTCAGCAAAGATACGCACAGAATGGCTGCCAAGAAAAATCAGCAGGCCAATAATCATGATCGTCATAAAAGTGGCTCTCAGGTTATTTGCAGGTCATTGGTCGACTGCGAGGATGCCACACTAGCGCTCAAATCACATGGCGAACTATCAACTTTTCGCCGATGGCGACCATCTGGCTCAGTTTAAAACCAGCTCGGTTTAAAACCAGTTTTTTCGTTTAAATAGCCAGATTAAACTACCACCGATACCCAGCATGGCTCCCCAAACAAAAAAGTACCCATACTGATAGCGCAGCTCTGGCATATACTCAAAGTTCATGCCGTAAATACCGGCAATAAACGTCAGCGGCACAAATATGGCAGTAATCACCGTTAATACCCGCATGGTGATATTTAGCTGGTGAGAGGAAATCGAGATGTAACCATCAATGAGATCACCGCAAATGTCGTAATACATTTGTGTCAGTGTATATAGGCGCTCAAAGCGCTCCTCTACATCCGTGATGGCATGCAGCGTTTCACTTTCTCCGCGAGGCAGATGGGCATAGTCATAGGCTGTAAGCTCTTGGGTAATGCCTTTGTGGTAGCTAAAAACACGGCGCATCTTTACTAATCGTGAACGATAGGCGGTGATTTTCCGCATCAGCACATCGTTACCATCTTCCAAAAGCTCATCTTCTATATCGCTTAGCTCGCTCTCAAACTCCAGTAAGCTATCGATATAGAAGCCTGCCGAAGTGTACATAATTTTCAGTGCGACACGCTCGGGAGATAGCGCCAGCAGCGTTTTCCCGTGCTCATTAAAGAGTCGTTCAATACTAAGCGCCTCACCGGCGTGCAGCGTGATTAGAAAACGCTCTCCAATAAAGAGGCACACCTGCTGAGGCACAAAGTTTAGCTGAGCATCAAACGACGAAATACCTCGGTAAATAATCAGGGTATGGTGCTCAAACTCTTCAATTTTCGGCGGATGGCGCTCTTTGTGGGCATCTTGAATTGCCATTGGATGACAATCAAAACGCTCCAATAGCTGGCGTTCGCGCTCCTCAGGCTCACCTTTCATGTCTATCCATAGGTGGCTGCCGGGCATTGCTTGCCAGTCATCGATTAGGCGTTCATCGCCTTCGCGCACATCGCCTTCTGACGTCGTTAGTAGGCTGCGAATCATGATCGTCCCTGTTAAGTTGGCTCACGGCTTAACGTTACGGCCTAACGCTTCGTCGATTAGGCAGATATGCCATTGTAACGCTGACGACAATAGACGCCAGCAACGCCCCTAGAAAAGGCCCCAACGTTGGGATACTGCCTGGAAAGGTAGCCGCCATGATGCCAGCTGCGATGCTTCCCTGGCTTAGCCACCCCGGCAGTATTGCCCCTACTAACCCAGCGATACCGCCACCAATCGCCGCCATTGGCGTCATGCGTTGCCATAGGCCGAGCAGCACAGGCACCACGATGGCAGCGCAAAGTAGGTCTGCTATCAAAAAGAGTCGCAGCACTGACAGTCCTTGCAGGGCAATAAATATCACCGGCACCATCATTGCGACCGTTATCCAACGTGCGGTCGTTAAAGATGCTGCATCTCGTTCACCGCCACGCCCAACTATCAGAGACGCTATACCGTTTTGCAGCGTATCGACACTTGAGGTCACTAGCGTGACTGCCAACACCAATGCAGGTAATGCCACCCAGGCAGGCGCATCTGTTAACAGCGCAAAGAAAGGAATAGGTGGTTCTCCCAAAGCAACACCGCTCATGGCGGCCATGATGCCGACACCGCCGATCACCATCACAACCAGTACGGTCAGACCGCCGCCTAGCCAAGCGCCACGACCTAAGCTCTGGTCATCCTGGGCAGCCCATACACGCTGCCAATAGCCCTGGTGAAAAAGATTGGCGGCAGTCACCGCAATCACGAGCGTCAGGGCAACACTGAGCGCACTTGCAATAGGAATAGAGGGCATGACTGCGTCATTCGGCATGGTTGGTAGCCGCCAAATCGCAACGCTACCTACGGCTAATAACAGGGCTAGTAAAAGCCATGCCTGCCAGCGATCCGTTGCGAGACTTGCGCGCAACCCACCAATCACCGTATACACCAAGGTAGTGAGCGCAACGCCAATAATCACTAGTGCAGGTGGTACATCGGAAAGTAGCGCGGTAATAGCACCTATCGCCGTCAGTTCCGCTGCTAAAAAACAGCCCATGTAGGCTACGGATACCAGTAGCACCCAATGACGCACCCCCTTGCCGTAACAAGCGTGGGCGAATTCGGCGATGCTTCTGCCTTCTGGCAATGCACGACGAATTTTTGGTCCGTACAACCCCAACACGATAAACGGCAGCGCAGAGCCAATGGCATAGCCTGCCAACGCTAACGGACCAACAAAGGCACCAATTTCAGGCGGGGCAAACAGTATCCAGGCGCCCATTCCCGAAGCTAAAAAGGAGAATCCAAGTGTGGAAGCGGTTTGCGAGTTTCGTGCCGTGACATAGTCATCAAGCGACCCCTGCACATGACGTGCACGCAGACCCAGAAAAGCAAAACAGAATAGCGCCGCACCAAGTACGGCTGACGTTAGGTAAGGCATGTCGCACTTCCTCCGCCGGTATGAACCGGATCAGGTTCCAGGGTCTGCGCAGTGCGCATTCTCAGCCCAACAGCTGCGGGCTCCCCTGGCGACAGTGAATGGAGACGCTATCCTCGGTGAAAGCGGCTCGTTAGTAAAGGCTGGGCGTTAGTAAAATCTCTCCGTGAGTCACGCCTAGATGTGCGTCTTTATCCTGCTAACGCGGTATGCGTCCCATCAAATAAAACTCCTCATTGGGGGGCGTACCCGTCATGGTCACTAACCGATTCGACATGCCGAAAAAAGCAGCAATGGCGCCAATATCCCAACAGTCCTCTAGCGTAAAGCCTACTTTCTCTAATGTTGTTTGCCACGCGGCAGAGAACTCCCCAACCTCAATCCCGCAGTGCAATGCAAAGTCCAGCATTACTCGATGGCGTTCGCTTAGCCCTGCCGCCAGATGATTAATAGCGACATTGTCAGCGACTAAAGGGTCTTTACTATAAATTCTCAATAGCGCGCCATGGGCAACAACACAATAGAGGCAACGATTGCGAGCACTGGTAGCCACAACAATCATCTCTTTCTCAGCTTTAGTCAGCGTGTCGGATTCACGCTCCATCAAAGCATCGTGATAAGCAAAAAAAGCGCGGAACTCCTCAGGGCGATGCGCCAGCATTAAGAATACATTGGGCACGAATCCCGCCTTGCTTTGCACTTTTAATATTGCATCGCGAATATCGTCAGGCAGTTCATCCAGCGTTTCTGGTACACGGAAACGGCTAAGTCGATTAGTCATCGTTACACCTCACTTCCTGATTGAGCTTTAAATTTTTGTTTTGATTAAACAATTATGTTGTTGGATAACGCGATTCGGTAACAAAACACTAAACAAAGTGACTTTCAATCGCGGCTAACGCTGTCCATACTCTCAACTATTCAATGACCTATAAGCCGTGCAGTAAATACATCAAACGGCAATTAACAGGGACACCAAAATGCATTATTCCGAAGCCAAAGAGCATACGCCTGGGCGCTTGCATACTCTTTTTGCCGACCCTTATTGCGCATTTAAAAACGACACCGATGAGCGTCAGCTTCATATCCGGGTAATGCTGCACACCCTTCTTGCCCTGCCTATGCATCACGCGCGTGCCACCCTCCGAGTTATCCATGGCTGGGAAAACGGCGGCTTCGAGCCAAGTGATCTAAAGCACAAGGACTTCCCGCTTGCCTCTTTAGATGATTTCCACCGAGTGGTTAACGAGGTCTCCTCGAACCCTCAAGAACACGAGACGTCGTTAAGCGCTAGCACGTCGCTCCTCTCAGCACCACTAGCTAGCGTATTCGCCAGCGCAGAAGCCGATGGCATCATCGTTTCTGACAAGCTGCGCAGCACACCTGCCCGCTGGCCTGCTTTGAAAGGCGGTTTAGCCATTTATACGCTCTTCAAAATGTATCATCGCTTAGTTTATGGCGAAGATGATAACTACCGCTGCTCTCAGTGCGAAACACCCGATGGCTTGCGTGAGCTGCATGAATTTCATCTCGAAGAAGGTGAATTTGCGCTGCTAGTTCCTCACATAGTTCCTCACAACGCAAAAACGCAAACTGCCGCTCCCACCATTCTCGTTATGCACGCCAGTCAGCTTGGCCCTATCGGCCAGCTCCTAAAAAGAAGTCTGCCGTTATTTCAGGATACTTGATCCGAAACGTTAAAAGCCCCGCTTATCGCGGGGCTTTTTCATGGTGCAATTAACTCAACGAAATAGTGCTATTAATACCGCTAGATACATTTTCTGGCTCAAACCAGCGGGCAGTGACCGTTTTGGTCTGCGTCCAGAAGGTAATTGCCTGCTTGCCATTCGGCCCCAAGTCGCCAAGCTTGGAAGCTCGCGAACCCGTAAAACTGAAGTACGCGACGGGTACAGGGATCGGCACGTTGATACCAATCTGGCCTACGTCGATATCGGTTTCAAAGCGCCGTGCTACCCAGCCTGAGTTAGTAAAGATCGACGTACCGTTGCCGTTAGGGTTAGCGTTGATAAACGCAATCGCGTCATCCAGCGTCTCCACACTGACCACGCATAGCACTGGGCCAAAAATTTCTTCCCGGTACACCGTCATATCAGCGGTCACATCGGCAAACAGAGTTGGGCCAACAAAGTTGCCGTTTGGATAGCCATCTACCGTGCAACCACGGCCGTCCACCAGCAGCTTAGCTCCCTCTTTCTCACCCGCTGAAATCAAGCGCTCAACGCGCTCTTTCGCTTGTGGTGAGACAAGCGGCCCTAGGTCTGCATCGCGCTGAGTGCCAGGGCCAACTTTCATGCTGCGCGCGCCTTCCTCAATATCTTTCAGCCACTCTCGCGCTTCACCGACTAGCACGACAACCGAGTTAGCCATGCAGCGCTGGCCAGCAGCACCAAACGCCGAGCCGAGTAGGCTATCAATCGCCTGACTGCGGTTGGCATCCGGCATAACAACGCAGTGGTTTTTAGCCCCCATCATCGACTGCATACGCTTTCCAGCGGCGGCGGCACGGTTGTAAAGCAAGGAGCCCACATGGGTCGAGCCAATAAACGAAAGTGCTTTAATATCCTGATGGTCGGCGATTTGGTTGGCAACATCAGGACCGCCGTGAACCACGTTTAGAACGCCGGCTGGGACGCCCGCCTCATGGGCAAGTTCAACCAGCCGCATGGTGGAACTGGGGTCTTGCTCAGACGGTTTCAGGACAAAGGTATTTCCCGTTGCGATGGCAAGCGGGAACATAAAACAGGGCAGCATAATCGGGAAGTTGAAGGCGGTAATACCTGCGCCAACGCCCAACGGCTGGTGCATAGTGTAAACATCGACTTCATTCGCGGCGTTTTCCGCCAGTTCCCCCAACTGCAGCGACGTAATTGAACAAGCGTGCTCAACGACTTCTAAACCGCGCCCTACTTCACCTTCAGCGTCAGGCAGGGTTTTACCGTGCTCTTCGGTAATTAGCGCGGCTAATTCAGCAGTATTTTCGCGTATCAGTGCCTGAAGTTTCAGCATGATGCGCATGCGCTTGCCAAGCGGCACTTTACGCCACCCTTTAAAAGCTGTTTTAGCGCTGGCAATCGCGCGTTCCACCTCTTCGGCGGTACAAAATGGTACGCGGGCAACCACTTCCTGAGTAGCCGGATTTACCACATCACGCCAATCCTGGCTTTGTGACATGACTGGCTGGCCATCGATATACATAGGGATTTCACGAACGGACATGACTTCCTTCCTCAACGTTGTGTTTGTTATGAGACGCAAAGATGAACTCTAGGGTATATCAGTAAGTTGACGTAAACGTCAATTAGCCACTTGATAAAGAGTTAGCCAACTCAGCGCTGAGTAAGCAGCCTAGGACTGATGTTCCGCCATTAAAAGGCATCATAAACGCCGTGGAGAACATCAGTTTAGAGATTGGAATGGATGTGATGCCGATTAACGCTGGATAAGCCCGTTGGTTAACCACGGCAACCAGGCGAGAAGAACAAGGGTCACTAACGTTGCTAGCAAAAACGGCAGCAGCGAGCGAAATATTTTAAGCGGCGGCGCACCCGTCATTGAGGAAGCGATAAACAGCCCTGCCCCTACGGGAGGCGTTAACAACCCCATCACCAGGGTTAAACACACCACCACACCAAACTGATAGGGGCTAATAGCGAACTGGCTTTGAGCAATGGGCATTAAAATCGGCACCACTAAGATTAGCGCCGCAATGCCATCAATCACCATTCCCACTAACAGCAGTGCGCCAATCACCAGTAGCAAGAACACGAAGGGGTCGCTGGTCAACGCGGCAATCCATGCGGCGGCCATCTGCGGAAGCTGCTCATAAATCACCACCCAGCCAAACACACCAGCGGCGGCAATCAGCATGATGACCAACCCCGCATTAATCGCCGTGCGAGTTAGCACCTGGGGTAGCTGGCTTAAACGCAGGTCACCGTATACAAAGCGGCCCATGATTAAAGCCGCTAGAGAGGCCAGCGCAGCCGACTCGGTTGGCGTGGCAACTCCCCATAGGATGCCACCAATAATGATCACTGGAATGAACAGTGCTGGTAGCCCCCAAAGCAGGTCATGAAGCGCCTGAGAGCGAGTAGGCCACTGGCCTTTAGGGTATTGCTGAACCAAGCCTACCAAGGCAATCACTATAAAAAAGCTGGTTCCCAGGAGCAGCCCCGGCAGCAACCCCGCAATAAACATTTCTGCAATAGGCACTTGGGCCATGACGCCAAACAACACAAACAGCATGGACGGCGGAATAATCGGCGACAGTAGCCCACCCGCGGCGGTAATCGCCGCGCTGTAGGATTTGTCGTAACCTTCCTGCTCCATTGCTGGCACCAGCGCACGGGACATAATGGCAATTTGCGAGGCTGCCGAACCAATAATCGCCGCCATCATCATATTGGCGACTAAATTGATATAGGCGAGACCACCGCGAAACCCTCCCACTAAAATACGCGCTAAAGCGATTAAACGGCGGGTTAAACCGCCTTCATTCATTAATTCGCCCGCCAACATAAATAACGGAATCGCCAGCAACCCATAGCTTTCAATGGCGCTAAACAGCTGTTGTGGATACGAATCAAATAACACCGTATTACCTGACATCTGGATATACCACATGGCAGTCAATGCCAGTACTAGCGCAATGGGCACAGCGCCGAGCAACAGCAGCAAGAAAACAGCAATCGTCATAAACGGACCGTCAATAGGGTAAGCAGGATTAGCGTAGCGTTTTGGCAGTGGGTGCTTGGGTCGGGGTTCGCCACTGTTTGAGTGACTGGATAAGATTTGTCCAGCCATGCAGGCTAAGGGAAAATGCAAACCACGGCACAATTAACCACGCCCAGAATTTTTTAACGCCAAGAGTGGAGGTGTTTTCAGCGTAAATAAAATTGAATGTTTGCCCTTGAAAAGCACGGGTATCAAACCCCGCTTGCACCAGTGCAAGTGGCTGATACCAACGCCAACAAAGCCACGCTAACAGCAGAGCAAATAACAGCACCATGGCATCTACCCAGATACCTATCAGTTTCCGGCCGGTTTGCGGTAGCAGATCACTCAGCAACGTGACCGCTATCCCCTGGCGGCGTTTAAACACCGTGGCGGCTATCAAAAAGGTCATCCAGATCATGGCATAAATTGCCAGCTCGCTAATCCAGTAAAGCGGGTTACCTAGCGCGCGAAACGCAATATTGGTGAGAATCAGACAGGTAACCGCCGCTGCTAAAGCAGCGGCGGCAATCTCTTCACAGCGTGCAAGCCCTGATGAAAAACGTTGCAGCATATTACTCGTCACGTAACCGGTCAGCTTCGGCGCGTAACGTTTCTAACATAGGTGCCTTAGGCGCCCAGATGTTTTCCCACTGTGCAATGGCGTCAGAGAAAAACTCAGCATCCGCTTCAACGATGTTGATATCCAAGGCGCGAATTTCCTCTTCCTGAGCGGCATCCTTCTCTTCAAAACCCACCAGCACGTTCTCTAGATGCTCAGCCATCGCAGTATCAATCAGCTCACGATCTTCTTCAGAAAGATCGCGCCATACTCTCCCAGACACGACGCCCACCATAGGGAACATCATATGGTTAGAAATCAGCAGGTTTTCTGCCTGCTCGTAGAATTTCAAAATCAAAATAGAGTCGAAATCCATATCAATGGCATCGACCTGACCGTTAGCCAGCGCGTCATATACTTCTAATAGCGGCATGGGTGCAGGGGCAGCACCAGTAGCCGTATAGAAATCACGAATCGGCTCGAAAGGGGTAATACGTAAACGCTGCCCCTGCAGATCGTCGGCGCTTTCAATAGGGTCACGACTGAGCACTTGGCGCATGCCTACCATGCCGTAGCCAACGCCAATTAAGCCGACTTCTTGTGGCATTAATTCGAGTAGCTCCCCAGCCGCGCCAGAACGCAACAGCCGTGCCGCGTGATTAACGTCATCAACCAAGTAAGGTGCGTATAGTGCGCCAAAATCGGGAATACGGTTGGAAATTTCGGCAATCGTCAAGAAAGCCATATCTAACGCGCCGGTTTGCAGCTGCTGAACCATTTGCGCTTCATTGCCAAGCTGCTGAGCTGGAAAAACACTAACGCTATGCTCGCCATCAGAGCGCTCGTTAAGTGTTTGGGCAAAGGCTTCCGCCTCGGTAGACCATAGATGCTGTGCAGGCGTGATAAGGCCGAGACGAAAATCCCGCGCTTGAGCACTCATGGCTGAAACGGCGAGCGTGGCTGTTGCGCAGGCAAGCGTAAGCGTTTTGATGCGATTCATGCAAAGCCTCTTGTATCCAGCGGAAGCGCCTAGAACGCTTCGCGTGTTTTTTTAATTGATAGGCTTTGAGAATACCTTAGCGTTAGCGTTAATGGCACCCGCCATTACGCTAACGCAACGGAGCTACTTACGCCGCTTCGTAAGCCGCTTTTAAGCGGTAGAACTCATCAACAATCGCTGCCATTTCAGTCGCGTCATACTCACATAAGCCGCTGACCACTAATTTCTTCGAGCCTACTCCAACCGCTTCTCCTGCAGACTCAATCGAGAACTCAAGTAAAGCATCAGCACGCTTGCCCTGAACCTCTAACGATGAACTCGTCAGGGCTAAGTTTGGCGAGAAACCGTCTAAGCGCTCTAAGGAAAAACCCATGCTGTCGTAAATAACCAAGGGGCGCTTGGGGTTAAACATTACCCCGTGCTGCTCCATCAAAGGCTTTAAATAGTGAGGAAAGTTCTTCCCTGAGAACGCCACATAGCAGCGGGCAAACGCCTCAATAGCCGCTTCATCGTGAGTAATCTCCCCCCCACGAGTCACCTGCAGGTAGCATTTGCCTCCTTCATCGCAGACAAGTAGATCACCATTCGCTTCTTCACTAAACTTGAGTGGTGTATCAGCTCCCACCATATTGGTGAAGCGAAATTCCATTTGTCGCGACAACCCAAACTTCACCAGCACCAGCGTAAATAGCAGGTCTCCAGGTACGCAAAAACGGCGCGCATCTGGATTGTGAATCGGGTTGTAATCGCCGGCCACGCCCTTAGCGAAACGGCTGGCCTGCTCAGCAGAGATCACAACATACTCTCCGCGTTGCGCGTAAAAATCCTTGAACATGGCTTTGCTGCCTGCCTAGCGTTGAAATCGAAAACCCATTACGGCCCCACGACGCGCATAATGCCATAAAACACGCGCTGACAGGAGTCATCTGCAAGGAAGCCCGTATGCCGAACAAGTACCTTAGGTCAAAACGTCTACCCCGCATCCTACTACTCACGCTATTAAGCGCTTTGATAGCGGCATTGGTATGGGTATTTGGCAGCTCTTGGCTGCTGAATAGCCAATGGCTACCCAAACGGCTGTCTCAAATTGAGGGGGTCGAAGTACGCTGGACGAATGCAAACAGCCTTCACCCAGGGCGCTGGGAAGTAGAGAACCTCTACTTAGCACGGGAAGACGACAGCTTGCCGATATCCGTTGAAGCCCAACGTGCAACGCTTTCGCTGTCGTTACTAGCACTTCTGCGCGGCGAACTACACATACAGACACTCGATGCCAACGGGCTTCGCCGCTTGACAGTAGGCGATATTGCTCTCGAGGCACAAGGCCAGCTGCAGGTGGCGGATACCCAGCTAAGTCGCGCTGCGTTAGCCGTTCCAAGTGTGTCGTTGGATATCAGCCAAGGCCACCTAATACGCCTTAGCGACCAAGCCTCGTTAGTACAAAATATCCAGTTGCGCGCAGATGCCTCTCTGGACAGTGTTACTACCGCGCAAATTCCCCGCGCAGAGCTCACCGCTGAACTGCTCAGCGCCCTCTCCGCACAACTGACCCTCGCGGCGCAGGCAGATGCTTGGGATGTATTTATGCCCTATTTAGAAGCGCTGCCCTGGCTGACACTTGATGGTCACGGCAACTTAGCGGGTGAACTTAACCTAAGCGATGGCAAGCTACAGCATGGCAGCGAGCTAACCTTAAATGCCCCCGAATTACGCTTAGCAGTGAACGAACAGCGCCTGCAACCCCGCGAAACAGACGACCTGCGCTGGTTGGTTGCAGAAACACCGCTTCCGCTCCACACCGCCGTTGGTGAAGGCGCCGTGCGCTTGGCGGTAGAAGACAACATGCTCAACTTTTCAACGCAACTCATCAATGTCGTCTTGGCGGATACCCACCCTTATGCCACTAATACGCAACTTCGCCTAGCGACCAGTATGCCCAATCAACGCTTAGACCAGTTAGATCTGCCCACTGGCGCCTTGTTGGAACTACAAGGCGACGTCACTCGCCTGGACATGCTTGATCGCTATCTGGCACACACTTTTGATGGCCAAGGGGTTCGGCTTGAAGGTAACGGCCAAATTGAAGCCAGCGTGACGCTACGTGACGCCAAGCCTCATGACGCCTTCTTAGCGATTCAAGCACCAACACTTGCGGCTAATTTACTTGATTTCACGGCTCAAGGAAGTGGCTCGTTGGCCGCACAACTGTCCAGCGAAGAGACGATAGACGCGACACTCACCTTCACTGACGCCACCCTTAGCCACCATCAGCGAACGTTGATGGCGGACGCGGCCATTACGTTGAATGCGCTTAGCCCACTGAACCCCGCGCTAGCGCGAGAAAACGCCACTGCCCGCCTAACCTGGCAGTCCGCGCGCTTACCTGACATTAGCGTGTTACAAACTTATCTTAAAGCCGCCCTGCCCGACCCGGCTCCATTACAATTGCTTAGCGGCCAAGCGACTAGCCGTGGACAGCTCGACTTCACCGCCGATCAAATGCGCGGTGAGATCTTTTTAACAGGAGAGCAACTAGCCACCCGCTGGCAACACACTGAACAGAACGGCGTACTGGAAAGCGACGCACAGCTTAGGTTAGCCATTCGCCGAGCGGCTCTTGATGGCACAAGGCTTGATATCAGCGGATCACGTCTGCGCTGGCAAGTGGCGGATACGCAGTCTACCAATGAGCGTTTAGAGAGTATTTTAGTGCTCAATGACGGCCGTTTTCAGCGCAGCGACAGTAACGGTGATGAAGATAAACCGCTCAGTGGTGAGTTTTCACTCGAAGGTAGCATTCAGCAGCTGGGATTCTTAAATACCTTTTTACCCGACGCCCATGGCTTGGCAATTGCGGGTAACGGCCAACTGTTCGCTCAAGGGGCTTTTCGTAATGACCATTTACTTGCCCCCACCCGCCTACGAGTGAATGCCAATCAGCTTGAGGTGGCATTTTTAGATTACGTCGCCACTGGGCGTGGCGAATTGACTGCCCAGCTCGACACGTCTGAGCAGGCCCAGCTTTCACTAGGCATTCCACACTTTGCGCTTATGCGCCAGGACGATGACCGCCCCCATTTGGAAGGCCGCCACTTTGCCCTCACAACCGAAACTGAACGTTTCAGTGACGTGCTGGACTCGCCAGAGCCCGATTTCTTCACTACTCGCATCGCACTGCCTATTACGGAGGTGCCCGACTTCACCCGCTATAACCGTTACCTACCTGAAAATGCCGGGGTTACCTTATTGGGCGGCCAAGCTAGCCTAACCAGCGAATGGCTGCTGGATGGGCTTACCGCACAGGGTGACATGACACTGCGTGCGTTTGGTGCCGAGCTAGCGCTACTTGATCAACAGCTTAAGGGCGATGTTGAACTGCATCTGCAACTCACCGAAGGTGATTTAGAAACACGGCGCTTCAATGCCAATGACTCATTTCTGCGCCTGGAAAACGTCTTTCGGCAAAGCTCTGAAGGTGCACAAGATGCTGGCTGGTGGGTACAACTCACTATGGACGAAGCACAGCTTGAGTGGGACGACCCAATTCGTCTAACCAGCCAACTGCGTCTTGGCATGCGCGACACCGGGCTACTGGCCCGGCTCTTTCTCGCCCGCGCCAGACAAAGTGATTGGCTGGGGCGGTTATTAAACGTGCATGACATTAACGGTAGCGCGCAGCTTCAGATCAACGGCGAACGCATACGCCTACATGATCTCACGCTTAGCGGCGGACCACTTTTGCTACTTTCCGATGTCACCTTAGCTGAAAAAAGCGCCAATGGTGCGCTCTATGCACACCTTGGCGCTCTAGGGATAGGTGTAGAGCTGATCGACAGCGAACCCACGTTAAAGGTACTGCAACCAAGACGCTGGTTTGATCGCTGGCGAGAAGCAAATGCGTTTTGAAAGACAAAGAAAAAGAAGGAAGCAGAGGCAAACACGCCTTCCTTTCGCGGCATCACCAAAGGAAGGCCACCCGGCTAACGTTTTTTACGCTCTCGCCGGATCATCCGTACTCGCTCTTTAGCTTTCTGAGGGGTTGATAGCGGTGCCGAAGCCTCATCTTGCGTTTTCGGTGGTAGCGTAACCCAGGCAAATACCGGTAGCGCCAGATGCCAGTGAATCGCCGCTAGGCGCAACCCAAGTGTCACCGTTAATGCAGCTGCAATCGCAAAGGTTAGCGGCGCCTCTAACGCATCGAACACCACATACACCATGCCACCCGCCAAGGCTGCCGTTGCGTAGATCTCTTCACGGAGCACCATGGGCACCCGCTGGGCTAGCACATCACGAATCATACCACCCGCTACCCCTGTCATCATGCCCATTAACACCGCCACAACGCCTGATGTGCCCAGTAGCAGTGCTTTATGGGTGCCTATGACAGTAAATAGCGCCAGCCCAAACGCATCCGCAACGGGCAAAAAGCCCCGAGAGAGGCGATGAATATAGTGAAACCCCACCAAAGACACACCCACTGTGGCTAATATCACCCACAAATAGGTCGGATCAGTCACCCAGAAGACCGGACGGACGCCCAGCACCAAATCTCTGAGTGTGCCGCCGCCAATGCCGGTCACCGCCGCCAGCACCAGCATGCCGAAGGGGTCCATTCGCGAACGACAGGCTAAAATCACACCTGACAAGGCGAATACGATGACACCCGCCATATCCAACCAATAAATCACACCCGACACGCGACTCTCCTTGGAGACATGCTAATAAGGCGAGCAGGATAGCACTCCTATGAGTACTCGGGTCATAGCGAAGAAGATGAGATCACTAATCAGTGGCTGTCATGCAGTACGCAGGCCAATATACGCTGAGTAGGTTAGGCTAGTGGATAGCTTCATCCATAAACAGCAAGGAGCACACATGGACTGGAACCCTGCTTATACTTGGCTGGTGATTGCTCTGCTGCTAAGTCTCGCAGAATTGACGTCTGGCGCAATGTTACTGCTTGCGCTGGGAATTGCTGCGGCGCTGACCGCTGCGGTAACTGCACTAGGGTTATCGCTGCCGTGGCAGTTACTTAGTATGGGGATTTTCGCGGGTGTCTTAGTGCCTTTAGGCGTTATGGTTATTCGTCCGCGCTTTTCGCCAAAAGGTGTGGCCTACGGCACGACCGGCACGGGCGTTGAAAAAGGTAATCATTACAAAACACTGGTTCGCGACTTTGACAACGCCACTGGCATTAAAGTGAACGGTGATTTCTACCGTTTGCGTGTCATTGAGAGCGGTGATACCAACTTGCCGCCAGGAACCCGAGTCATCTTTAAGCGCTTTGAAGGTACGACGGCCTTAGTGACGCTGACACCTCCAGATAACGCTAGCCCCCAGGATGCAATTTCCCCACGCAAGGAGCCATAAGCATGAATAACCTCATGGATTTATCAATTAGCCCAGGCCTGCTTATCAGCCTGATTATTGTCGTTATTGGCGTGCTCATCATCTCGAAAGGATTGGTCATTGTTCGCCAGTCAGAAGTGATGGTGATTGAGCGATTAGGTTCGTTTCATCGCGTACTTGAAAGCGGCATCAACATCATTATTCCGTTTATTGAGCAGCCACGCGCGATCACAATGCTGCGCTATCGCAAAATGGGCGAAGACTACACAGCCATTACCAGCGATGAAATCCGCATTGACCGCCGTGAAACGGTCATGGACTTCCCAGGCCAGCCAGTCGTCACCACGGATAACGTCACCGTGAGGATCAACGGCGCGCTTTACTATCAAATTATCGACCCTAAACGAGCTGTCTATGAAGTAGAGAATATGAGCCAAGCAGTCGAGGTTTTGGCTAAAACCACGCTTCGCTCAGTGGTCGGTAAGATGGAGCTAGATAAACTGTTTGAGTCTCGTGCCGAAGTTAACAATGAAATCCAGGCAGCGATGGAAGAGCCCGCTTCCAAATGGGGTGTCAAAATCTCTCGGGTAGAGGTGCAGGATATCGCCATGCCAGAAGAGGTAGAGTCTGCGATGCGCCTGCAGATGGCTGCTGAACGTAAACGCCGCGCCACAGTGACAGAAGCAGAAGGTGAAAAGTCTGCAGCCATTGCAATGGCTCAAGGACAGCGTGAGTCGGCCATTCTTAACGCCCAGGGGGATAAAGAGTCGGCGATTTTACGCGCTCAAGGTGAGCAGGAATCCATCAAACTCGTGCTTAGTGCCATCGGCGATAGCGAAGAGAACAAGCGCACCGTAGTTGGCTATCTACTTGGCCAAAGCTATATCAAAGGGCTGCCCAACATGGCGAAAGATGGTGAGCGGGTATTCGTGCCTTACGAGTCCTCTGCTCTACTGGGGTCAATGGGCATGTTCCGTGAAATGGCAGGATCACCTGAAGATACTGTCGCCAACCATCTCAAAAATCGCAACAGCAGCGAGAGCGGCTTCCGCAGCGGCATCGTAGGCGGCGCCGCATCCACTTAAAAAGTATGCTTTTAATAATACTGCGCTAGTTACTATTTCTATCAACTACTTCTATCAGCTATTTCTATCAGCGACGCAAAACCTGCCAAGGCTGGGCCAACAGAGGCCCAGCTCATTTCGCCACTTCCTAGAAACATTTATTAACGTTGACGAAACAACCATCGCCTTGGGCATATTTTTAGTTAAACTGGGAAGAATCTTTGCTGTTTGCCTCATGTGCGCCTCAATCAACTCGTAAGTTTTGATTGAAGTACTTACAAGAAGAAGGATCATAATCAGAGGATTAGACGTTCATCATGCTGCCTCGTTGGCTTGCCATACGTCATTACACTCAGCTGCTCCTAATACTGACCACGCTTGTGATGCTTCCAAGCGGGCTTTTCGCTGCTTCCCCGCCACAACCACTGCAAAGTTGGGAATATCGCTGGGGCGATTCTCCGCAAGATTCAAATAATCGCCTTCTATGGCTGCACAGCAACGCAAGCGAGTGGCAGGCGATTGATTCTCCATTTAACCCGCCTGGCCGCGAGGGGCACGAACATCTCTGGTTACGCACGACGCTACCCGCCGGAGACTGGAACGATCCAGTTCTCTTCATCACTAGCATGAATCTTATCGGACAGGTTTATCTAGGTGACAAACTTATTTACCAATACGGCGAGTTTGACGCCCAGGGTAAGGGGAGCTTTGCAGGTTGGCCCTGGCATATGATCGACTTACCCGACGATGCTACCGGGCAATTGCTCACTTTTCGCTTCTACTCTTACTACACCAGCATTGGTCTATGGGGCCAAGTACAAGTGATGGAACGTAGTGATGTACTAAATCAGGTTATTCACGACTCTGCTCAGGATCTTGGCGTGAGTGCGCTGGTGTTGGTGCTGGCAATTCTGGCAACTATTTTCGCGTTGATAGGGCCACAACGCCAAGGCTTTGGTGCCATTGCTCTGTTTGCCTATGCTTCAGGGTTGATGTTGCTTGCTGAAACTCCTGCTCGCCAGCTAATTTCAGATGACGCTCTGGGTTGGGACATGTTGCGAGCGGGCAGCTACTATACACTGCCAGTGGCATTGGGCTTATTACTCAGCAACTGGCTGGAAGGCACGGCCAAACGCTGGATCACACGGCTATGGGTAACCCATCTGCTATACCTCGTTTTCGCTATGGGTTTAGTTTTGTTGGGCGTGATCAGTCTTTCGCTTACTTTTCCCATCTTTGACGTCATGCTAGCCATCTCGCTCCCTGTCATGTTGGTGCTAGCACTCATGCGCTTTCAATGGCTGAATGTGGAGCAGCGACTACTAGTAGTGAGTTTTACTTTCTTCGCCCCACTGCTGTTAGCCGACATGGCCGTCGCCCATGGTTTTGTAGCCTGGCGCAGCGTTCCATTAAGCTATGGAACATTAGCTTTCGCTGTCGCCAACGCTGCTATTTTTCTGTGGCACTATCGCCATACTCAACAACAACTTGCCCTTGCAAATGAAACTCTTGAGCAACAAGTAGCGTCCCGTACCGCTGATCTTGACCGACTCGTTCAGGAGTTAGATAGCCTATCCCGCAAAGATCCATTGACGGGTCTGCATAATCGTCGCCACTTCGACTCAGCATTTGAGCACCAGTGCCAGCGAGTACGACAGCCTACCAGCCAACTCTCTGTACTGATGCTGGATGTGGACTATTTCAAACAGATCAACGACGATTTTGGTCATGATGCAGGAGACGCCGTTCTGGTGGATATTGCACAGTTGCTGCGACAACATCTACGTGATCTCGACGTCATCTGTCGTTTTGGTGGGGAGGAATTTGTTGCCTTGCTGCCTGCCACATCGCGAACTGTTGCCGAATCCAGAGCAAAAGCACTGCTAATATCCATCTCGAAAACGGCATTTGCTCATCAGGGTATACCGCTTCGGCAGATCACGCTTTCCTGCGGTATCGCCACTTACCCTGATCACACCCAAGACCCCAAGACATTGCTACGACTTGCCGACGAGGCACTTTATCAAGCAAAACACAGCGGGCGAAACCGCTGTGTTGTTTGGGAAGACTCTCTTGAAGATAAAGGCTTTTTATTCAGTAAACAGCAAACACTATGAACGTTAATGGCGTGGATTGTTAAGCAGAATCTGTCTTCAAAAAGTGCTCCACAAACACCTTATAGTCTTGAGATACACAGTCGGCATAGGCAATTGCCAGGGTCGTCACTACCTCAATAAACTGCGCTTCGCGACCTTCTAAACGTTGGCATACCGCGTTAGCAAATGGTGCTGACTGACCACGGTGAAGCGCCTGGGCACCGCGCACATGTTCACGTGCGAGAATTTCACCCCATTGGCGCGCTAATTTACGGTAAGACTTCCCCCCTGAAAGCTTATGAGTAGGCACATCTTTTTTAAACGGAGAGCGCTCTCGAACCGAAAAAACTTTGCCATTCATGGTCAGCCAACCCAAGTAGGCATCGGGGTGTTCGGCAATGGCATGAAATGCCGCTGCATGGCGAATGCCTTCATTAGGAAATAACTTTCGCCACGCCTGTTGCTGGGCTTTATTCATTAAGCCATAAGCTTCCGGTGCTACTTGTTCTTTAACATCTAATATAACGTCGTCGTGTTCATGATCCGCGCCACCCTCAATCAAAACATAATAACGCTCTACGCCTAACGACCCCGTTCCCGCACCAAGGCGGCGAACGGTGTCTTTGACACGAAAATGTTTTGGGTCACTCTCTTTGATCGGGTGCTGTAACGTCTGTTGATATTCTTGCTCAATCAAACGACGCAGCTGGCTGGCGACATCTGCTGGTAAGTTCGCAAGCTTCCCAGAGCGCTCAGCGAACATGCGCCCTTTCTGACTATCGAGGGTTGTCCATTTTTCCAGCATACGCGCCCGACTCTGCTTATCAGCGACGTTGCCCATGAAGGCCTTCAATGGTCCCTTGGCGCTATCCAGAGTCACCGCTTCAATAGGTTGCTCGTTAGTCAGCTTATCTTTTTCATAAGCTTCTTGGCTATAAACAGCTAGCGTATGGATATACCCCTCTAACAGCTTTTTCAGCGCTTTAGCCGTCGCTTTAGCACTTAACGCGGCGTTTTCACGGCTGTCCAGTACCACGCTGATCGCCAACCGCCATACATCGTATTGATAGTCACCTATCAACGCGTCATCGAAGTCATCCATACCGTAGCGCACTTGGTCATCGTGATGACCATAAGCGCCGAAGTTATAAACGTGCGCATCGCCCTGAAGCCACGTTTGGGTATTAGGCCATCCACCGAATAGCGCAAAGCGCCAGTCGTGCCAAACGTCTTGCCAATACAAGTGATTAGTTCCACGAAAGAATCGGTAGGGAGACACGGCCATTTTGGCGTACTTTGCTTGGCGGTGCGCTGCATTGAGCGGCGCATTCACCTGCTGAATTGCCTCAATCACTTGTTGTGGGCGGTTATGCCCGGTTAGTGCATGGCTCATCGCGTTGCCTTTATCGGTGCGTAAAAAGCAGTCTGCTATTAGCGTAGGAGATAAACGTTAACAGAATAAGTCATTCACAAATTATGCCCATGCCCAGCTAACTAGCGCCGCCAGGTTGATCAGCACCGTCATCCAGAATACACGCCTGAAAGCGCGCTTTTGTGTTTTGTGGCGAAGCCATTGCTGTGCAACCATTGCCCCAGGCCAGCCGCCCAATAGTGACAACACATGCAAAGTATTTTCGGAAATCCGCTGCGCGTTTTTTTGTGCGGCGGATTTATCTACCACATAAGTAAGACATGTCACCACGCTGACCGCTAGGTAGATGAACAGCAACCACATAGGTAGCTTTTCGATGACGACCGCGGCGGCCAGTAGCGCAAAAAATGTCAGCGTTATGACAAGTGACCGCCCCACAGTGCCTTTCACGTGCCGAGGTGCGCTAGCCTTTCTATTCAACATGAGTGTTTTGCTCCTTTCCTTGAGCCTCGATTATTCTAAAGCAGTTAGAAGTGGGCTTTCTGTCAACGAACCGCCCCAGCCATCACAGTGCACCAATTCATTTAATGAAAGCCGAGAGCGCCAGCCTTTTGCCTCCAGCTCGGGCTGATCTAAAAACTCGCTGACGTAGCCAAGGCAAAGATAAGCCAACGGATAAACATGTTCAGGCAACTTCAACGCCGTGCTCAGTTGATCTTGATCGAGAATACTAACCCAGCCAACACCAATGCCCTCTGCCCGCGCTGCCAGCCAGAGGTTTTGCACGGCTAAACACGTGCTGAATAGGTCGGTATCCACAATGCTATTGCGCCCTAGCACATGGGGGCCTCCCCGGCTGCGATCACAAGTAATGCAGAGGTTAATCGGGCTTTCTAAAATGCCTTGTAGTTTCAAACCCTGGTAGCGCTCCTTGCGTTCTCCCTCAAACCGCTCAGCGGCTTTTTGGTTTTCTCGCTCGAACATCGCCACTATCGCCGCTCTAACCTCGCGGCTTTCGATCACAATGAAATCCCAGGGCTGCATAAAGCCTACCGAGGGAGCATGGTGGGCTGCCTTTAAAAGCTTGGCCAGAATTTCCGGGGCAATCGGGTCGGGCAAGAACTGTGAACGCACATCGCGCCGTTCATAAATGGCGCGGTATAGCCCGCGCTTCTCAGCATCTGAAAAGTGGTGACTCGGGGTACTCATTGGGTGTAAGGCCTTTGATAATACAAATATAGGTGCAGCCTATCCCAGAACCTCGCTGCGTTCATGAATAGAGCAATACAGAGTTAGATTCCAAGCAGCGGTGAGTCGTGTGATCTGGAATACACGCTCTATCAACTGCCATATACCTGCTAAAGCCCCAGCCCGCTAATACCACCGACCAGGGCGAACGCATCCTTAAAAAGCGCTTGGATGTCAGAATGGGTGTGTATCGATAAATCTCCTCGCCCCATTTTTGCCCAGCTGTCATCGGGCCCCATGAAATGGCCACAAAATACACCGCCCTTCAGTAGTGAACGCGTAAGGTTTTGCCAAGCGCTGGCAAATAGCCCAGGGTCACAAAAAAACAGGCTTGAGCATGCATTAATGAGCGCAGTTCTGGGATACACAAACTGTTCAAAGCAGGACACGTTAGGAAATAGAGTTTGATGAATATAACGCCCTCCAACCTCCTCCAGACGCGCTATCGCTGCATCGCTTTTATCATAGGCATGCACTGTATAGCCGTGTTCTACCATGAATAGTGCATCGCGCCCTGCTCCGCAGCCTGCATCAACGGCGACCATAGGCAAGGTAGTGTCCACAACACCAAGCGCCCGCTTTAATGGCGGATAAACCGCAACGCTGAGTGACTTTTCGAGATATATCTGCTCGCTCATTCCAACACCTCAACGCTTTAACAAATGGGTGCAGCATATATCGATGTGTAAGCGGTTATGGCACACATCACTACTGCTCCAATCCCGCTAGGAACTGCTTCAGCAGAGCATCTAATTGCGCCAGTTGTTCTTCACTCAGGCCACTCACCAGTTGCGCCTGCGCTTCCACATGAGCGGTAACCGCCTCATCAATCAATTCAAATCCACGCTGTGAAAGAGAGATCAAAAAACCGCGCCCATCCTCTGGGTTTTTGACCCGCTCAATCAAACCAGCCTTTTCCAACAGGTTGATACGGTGAGTCATGGTGCCAGAGGTCACCATCGTGGAAGCCATTAACCCCCCTGGCGATAACGCAAAAGGGGGGCCTTCTCGACGCAGGGTCGCCAAAACGTCAAAACTTGCACCGTTCAGCCCGTACTTTGTCCAGGTCTTTTCCAGTTCACGGGTTAAGCAGTAGCTCAGTCGCTTAATCCGTCCAAGGGTGGCCATCGGTGCAACATTAAGGTCAGGCCTTTCCTGTCGCCACTGATTAAGAATTCTATCCACATGATCCCTATCCACATGATCCCTATCTACATGATCTATATACACATTATCCATAGAAGTACCGCGCTCCTGATTATTACTTAGCTCATTTATCTTGACGTCAAGATAACCTGCATATATCTTGATATCAAGACATTAATTGAGAGCATGTCTAATGGCATTATCAAACACAATTGCTACACACTCACCAAAAAGGGTCTGGCTTGCACCACTGATTTACCTACTGTCAGGCGGCGCACTACTAGGCCTATCAACAAACTTGGCTAAATTTGCTGGTGAAATGCAGCTATCTGCACTCGCATTTCTGTTTTGGTCAATCACTGGGGCGGCGTTAATTCTGTTGGCCGTCTCAGCACTGCGTGGTCATTTACCGCCTATAAGCTTACGCTCGCTTGAGTACTATTCAGTCTCCGCGCTGCTTGGCGTGGCTGGCTCTAACTTGATCTTTTTCTCCGCTATCCCACATGTGGGTGCTGGGTTCGTTGCCTTGATCATTACGCTACCGCCGCTGCTCACCTACATTGGCGCGCTGTTATTGAAAATAGAAAAATTTCAATTTATTCGAGCGGCTGGTGTTATGTCTGCGCTGTTGGGTGCCATCACCTTAGCAGCCAATAAGCTATCGTCACCTGATGCCAATCACCTCTGGATTCTGATTGCCCTGGCTGGCCCAGTGCTCTTAGCCACCGGCAACATCTACCGGACTCTGCGCTGGCCTGCAGGTGTGTCGAGCGGTGCTCTGGCCCCCGGCATGCTGATTGCCGCCGTTGTAATCCTGCTAGGAATAGGCTTCTTACCAGGCTTTTCGTTGCGTGTTCCAACTCAACACCACTTGCCCATCATGCTGATTGCACTCCAAGCGCTAGTGTTCGCTGGCCAGTTCTTTCTACTGTTCCTGCTACAGAAAAGCGGTGGCCCCGTATTCCTGAGCTTATTGGGTTCCGTCGGCGCTGTCGTGGGGGTGCCTGTTGCTATCTTCCTGCAGGGAGAAGCCGCCCCAGAGGGCCTACTCCTAGGCATTGTCTTAATTGGCACAGGTATTTTCCTGCTCAATATTGGCAAAGCCAAACAGCTTTCTCGTACTAACTGAATATCTACTCAATCAAGACCCACTAAACCAAGGAATAACTATCATGAAAATCGCTATACTCGGTGCCGCAGGCGACGTCGGAACACGCATGATGAGTGAGGCGTTAGCGCGGGGACATCACGTCACAGGCGTAGTAAGAGCTGAAAGTCAGCGTCATAAGCTGCCTGCTGAGGCAAACTGCTGTGTTGCCGATATATCAGACCCGCGCCAGCTAGCGCAGGTGGTCGAAGGCCAGGATTTATTGATCAGCGCTGTTCGCCCACCAGAGGGGCAGGAAGCGCTGCTGGTGACACTCACGGATGTGGTTCTCAACAGCGCCCTCGCCGAACAACGTGTGCTATTAGTGGGCGGAGCCGCTCGATTGCTAATTCCCGGACGCAACGGAGAAACGGTGTTAACCGCCCCCGACTTTTTACCGGCAACGGCACTAGAAATTGCCAAGGCTTGCCAAGCACAGTATCAACGGTGCCTTGCCGAAACTCGCACAGCATGGACCTACTTCTCTCCTGCCGCCATGCTCGTCCCTGGAAAACGGACAGGCACCTTTCGTCTTGGCTCGGACACTCTTGTCATGGATAAGAACGGGGAATCGCGTATTTCAATGGAGGATTTTGCAGTGGCGATGCTTGATGAAGCAGAAACGCCAACACATATTCAACAGGCATTTACCGTAGGATATTAAGCCGATAAGACGCGGTACACCGAGTGCTAGGGAGCCTCTGGTTAGCTCTCGACGCTTTAATCATCATGTTTAGCGAGAAGCGCTTGATTGGCTTCCGCTATTTCATACTGATTAAACACCCGTATACCATGCTGGCGGAGCAGTGCGGCGGTTACTCCCATGCCTGGCACTTTTTTACCGGAAAAACTGCCATCATAGATAGCGGAACTTCCGCATGATGGGCTAGATTCAGCGAGTACCGCGACGTTTATATTAAATTTAAGGCATAAATCTAGAGCAACGGAAGCCCCCGCCAAAAACTCGGCAGTGACATTGGCTCCCTCTTTTTCAATCACATCGGCTTCGCCATTTATTACGCTTTGACCACTGCCTTCAAAAATCTCTGCAGGCTGTCTGGGAATACTCATCCCCGCCTCAACCTCAGGGCAGACAGAAACGATTCGCCTTTCAGAATGCCACTGCTCAATAATCTGGTCAGCCACGGGAAGAGCTCCACCATCATAGCGAACCTTTTTCCCTAAGAGGCAGGCACTCATTAATACTTTTTTCAAAATATCGATCTCTAGTTTTGGTGGTTAGTCGTTAGAGCACTTAGCGAATACTAACACTCCCCTCCTGACCACTCCCCCTGAGCCGCGAACATTGCGGGTGCGCCGTAGGTTTACCACGCACTACCAAATATTTGAAGCCAATCCGTTGCAGTCATATACGATTAACGCCAAGGCTGTGCCTTGGCGTTTTTGCTGGGTGTACTTCTTACCCCAACTGAAACGGGTAAACTGATCCCACTTTTAGCAATTGCGTCAGCTCATCTAACGCCGTGAGCACTTCTGTAGCGAGCTTAGGGTCGGCTAGATCATCTGCCGCAAGGCGATCACGGTAGTGACGGTTGACCCAAGCAGTCAGATCACCGTACAGCGCATCATTCATTAATACGCGGCCGGTCAACGCTGCCCGTTCGGCTTCGGATAGGGCAACCCGCAGGCGCAAGCAAGCGGGGCCACCGCCGTTGCGCATGCTCTGTTTAACATCTTTAACGACCACATCACTAATCGGATTATTGCCCGCCAGAATAAAGTCCTGGATCGTGCGCCAAACCGCGTCACGCTCTTGGCATTCGCTGGGCACGACCAGCGTCATGGTGCCATCCGGATTGGAAAGGAGCTGGGAGTTAAACAGGTACGACGCTACCGCATCTTCCATACTCACCGCATCTAGCGACACCCGCACAGGAATCAGTGGTGTGGACATTTTGCTACGCAGCTCATCTAAGGTGCGCGCTTCATCCAAAAAGGCCATTTCGTGATAGAGCAATACGGGGCCATTACCCACGGCAATGACATCGTTGTGGAAGACACCCGCATCGATAGCATCCGGATGCTGCTGAGCAAACACCGTTTGTGCATCCGTTAGCCCATGCTGGCGGGCCACTGCTTGACTGGCTTCCAGGGTTTGCCGAGCAGGGAAGCGTTTTGGCTCACGTTCGCCGCTACGCACGTCACCAAATGCTTGACGACCATACACAAAAAGGTGAACGCCTGGTTCGCCATGTTCCCCGCATAGCCGGGTGTGATTGGCCGCGCCTTCATCAGAAAAAGCAGGCGTTGCTGGCAGTACCGGGTGATGAGCAAAGTGCTGCTCATCATGGAAAATAGCCTGCAGCACACGGCCGGTGGTTTGCGGCTCGAGGTAGCGATGAAAACTGGACTGCAGGTTAGCCGGCGTAAAATGCACTCGGCGGTCAGGCGCATCAACACTCGGGGTAACGGTGCCTGCGTTGGCCGTCCACATACTGGAAGCTGAGCAGACCGCCCTCAGCAGTTGGGGTGCCTCTTTGGCGGCACGGTTCAGCACGTCGCTATTGCTACCGCTGAAGCCTAAATCCCGTAATGCGCCCACATCAGGGCGCTGTTGAGGGGGTAATACGCCCTGAGCGTAGCCAGCATCCATCAGTGACTTCATTTTCAGAAGCCCTTGCAGTGCGCCCTCTTTAGGGTTGGACACCAGGCCACCATGACTCATCGACGCCACGTTGCCATGAGCCAGCCCTGAGTAGTTGTGGGTGGGCCCTACCAAGCCGTCAAAATTGACTTCTCTGACACTGTTATTAACCGCGTTGCTATTCACCACGTCGCTCATAGGTTGACTCCTGGCGGTAGCGTTTCCGGCATTTCCAAGCTATCGGCCTCCATCGACGCCACTGGATAAGCGCAGTAGTCCGCCGCATAGTAAGCGCTGGGGCGGTGGTTACCGCTGTCACCTACGCCACCAAAGGGAGCGTCGCCAGAAGCCCCAGTGGTTTGGCGGTTCCAGTTCACGATGCCCGCACGAATGCGCAGCAGGAAGTCGTCCCAGTCAGCTTTATCACCACCGATGAGTCCTGCAGACAAGCCGTAGCGTGTATCGTTGGCAAGGGCTAACGCTTCATCCCAATCGCTGTAACGATGGATTTTCAGCAGTGGGCCGAAATGCTCTTCATCGGGCACGTCCAACCCTGTGACATCAATCAGCGCCGGGCTTAACAGGCTGGTGTTCTCTTTAAGGCGCTGCATCCGGTTAATTACCGTACCGCCCAGGGCTTCCAGCTCGTCTTGCGCCTTAAGCAAGCCATCGGCAGCCGCCACGCTGACCAAGCCGCCATAGAACGGCGCCGCCGGCGCTTCTTCAAATTGCCCTGCCACGTGTAGCTTGGCGATAGCGTCGGAAAGCGCGTCGATCAGGCGATCGCCAACCTCCCCTTGCGGCACCATCAAACGGCGGGCGCAGGTGCAGCGCTGGCCACCGGATAAAAACGCCGACTGCAGAATAGTCAGTACAGCAGCACGCTCGTCGTCGACATCCTTCACCACCAGCGGGTTGTTGCCGCCCAATTCCAGCGCCAGAATTTTATCCAACTGCCCAGCGAACTGCTGCTGCAACATGCCACCCACTTTAGCGCTACCCGTAAACAGCAGGCCGTCAATGCCGGGGTGCGCTGCCAAAGCTTGGCCTACAGCGACACCACCCTGCACTAAGTTAATCACCCCTGCAGGCAGCCCCGCTTCCACCCAGCACTGCAGGGTTAAATCGGCGGTCAGCGGGGTTTGGTCGCTAGGCTTAAACACCACGGTATTACCGGCGAGCAACGCGGGTACCATATGGCCATTGGGCAGGTGGCCGGGGAAGTTGTAGGGGCCAAAGACCACCATGACACCATGGGGGCGATGGCGCAGTACGGCTTTCGCACTACCCACTTCTTTTTCCCGCTCACCAGTGCGCTCATGATAAGCCTTGATAGACAACGCCACCTTTCCGACCATCGCGCCAGCTTCAGTGCGTGCTTCCCAAAGCGGCTTGCCGGTCTCAGAGGCAATCGCTACCGCTAACTCTTCACGACGGGCGGTAAGTACATCAACAAAACGCTCAACAAGTGCTTGGCGCTCAGCAAACGTAGTGCGCGCCCATTCAGGAAAAGCCACACGCGCGGCATCAATAGCGGCGCCAACCTGTGCGCTTGAGGCCGAAGCACCTTGCCAAAGCAGTGTTCCTGAAACCGGGTCGTGCTTTGTGAAGGTATCGGCATCGCCCGTTACCCAGGCGCCGTTAATCAGTTGCTGCTGTTGGGCGTGCATGTTTATCTCCTTCCCATATGCGTGCTTGTTGTGCGAGCTTGTTATGTATATTTATTCTGAAAGACTGTTTAAAAACTGTTCTCAAAAAGCTGTTCTTGAAAGGCTATTTTTGAAAAACGGTTCTTGAAAAACGGTTCTTGAAAAACTAGGTTTCCAATAAGCGTACGTGGTCACCCGTCGTCACGCCCAGGCGGTCCGCTTCTTGCGGGTTAAGCACGATGGTGTTTTCCTCGCTGGGTCCGCGGCCTATCCAACTGGCGGTGAAGTTAAGCATCTCAGTAGAGGCTGCCAGCCAGCGGCTCACGCTTTCGTCGGGAGCGTTTTGAGAAACTTCCACTTGGCAGAGCTGCGAATTGCGAATCGCTCGCACGTCGTCAATATAGGCTTCCACCGTGGGGCCACCATCGAAAATATCGATATAGCCTTCCCAGCGCAGTCCCTCTTTCTTAAGCATTTCAAGGGCTGGCCGAGTATGGCGGTGCACTTGGCCAATACAGGCACGTGCCTCTTCAGACATAAAGGTGGTGTAGATCGGGAACTTAGGCATCAGCTCACCGATAAAGCTTTTCTGGCCTAGTCCGGTTAACCGATCAGCCTCACTAAAGTCCATGGGAAAAAAGTGTTTACCCAGGCTTTCCCAAAAGGGGCTGGTGTTATTCTCATCAAACACACCGCGCATTTCCGCCAGCACTTTTTGCGGAAAACGGTCACGAAACTGAGCAATAAACAGCCAGCGAGCTTTGGAAAGCAGCGCGCCATTACGTAGGTGCTTATTTGCTTCGCCGCGATATTCAGGGCGTAAGAACAGCGAGCATACTTCCGCATCGCCGGTATGATCAGAGCTTAAAAATAGCGTGTCGATTGTACGGTGTAAGTCTAACTGCACCGAGGAGTGCGCCAATGTACCTAACCGGTAATTATAAAACGGCACTTCACGACCTACCTGGCCTTCAATAGCACAGCAGCCCGCTAATTCTCCGCTCTGTTCATCTTCCAGTACAAAGAAATAGAGTCGATCATCGGCTGGCGTGCGCTCTTCAAAGGCACGGGCAGCGGCTTCAATTTTTCCAGCCAAAAACTCACGGTTATCCGGCAGTGAGGTAAAGCCAACGCCTGCCTGTTGCGCAAGCGCCTGGAGCCCATCCAAATCGTCTCGGGCAATGGGTCGAATGCGCATTACATTTCTCCTTCATCAAGCGCATCTACCGCGCCTGGCAGGCTTAACGGCGCTACCAGCACCGCGCGCCCCTCTTCAACACCTAACCGTTTAGCGTGCTGTGGTGAAAGCATTAATTGCCCAGTAGGCGAAAGCGCATAACGCGCCACAATACAGCGGAAATCACCTAAGGTTTGGTTGGCAATCATCGCTGGCTCTGCATCGGGCAGTGCGTGTTCAGGGCGTACCCTGACAGGATGCCAGGCAGCACGACGGAAGGTTTCCAATCGCTCACGCTCGGCTTTTACAATCGGCCCTGCGTCGAAAATATCGACATGGCGAGAGCGCACAAAGCCTTCTGCCAGCATTTCTGCTAGTGCATCTTCATGGGCAGGATGCTCTCGGCCAATGGCAGCGCGTGCCTGAGGCGTTAGCAACGGTAGATAAAGCGGAAATTGCGGCATCACTTCAGCAATAAAGCTTTTCGAGCGAACGCCCGCAATGTGATTCATTTCTTGGAAGCTGCGGGCAAAAAAGTGGCGACCGACGCTTTCCCAAAAAGGCGATTCGTTTTTGCCATCTAGATAGCCCGGAAAGGCGACCGCCAGAATGCGTGAAAAACGCTCGGGGTATTGAGCAATGAACATTAGTCGCGCACGGCGTAACAGACTTTCTGCACTGGTGCCTTTGTAGCGCGGATTAAGCGATAGCGCGCAGAGCAGTGTGGCATCAGAGGCTTCATGAGAAAGCGCCAAAGTTTGCACTTCCCGGCGCACATTCAGCTGTTGAGAAGCATGAATCAGCGTTTCCTGCCGGTAAGTGTAATAGGCTTCTGCTGCACCGGCTTGGGCACGGATAGTTGCTGTGCCTAGCACTTCCTCGCGGTCATCATCCGCCAGTACGAACATGTAGTGCTCGTTACCAGGGAACTCTATTTCACTATTAAAGGCTTCCTGGGAGCGCACGATGCGCTCCTCAAGCCGATCACGGTTGGCGGGCAGGTTGGTGAGCCGCGGCACCGCGTGCTCAGCCAACTGCTCCAGGGCTGGAAGATCAGCCATTGTTACCGGTCGAATTACCAGCATCCTTAACGCCCCCTCTTGTGTGGCTTCTTGCCTACTCATGCGCTGGCAACTAGCCGCTCAATAGCACGCTCTAAACGCGCCATACCCTCAGCGATATCTTCTTCCGGAATGACTAAAGATGGCGCCATACGCAGTACGTTGGGACCTGCAATCAGGGCCATCACGCCCTCTTCAATAGCCAGCGGCAGAATGTCTTTAGCGCGGCCTTCGAAGGCATCCGACATTTGTGCGCCCATCAGCATTCCCATGCCGCGAATTTCTTTAAATACGCCATATTTGCGGTTGATGGTTTCTAAATGCTCGCGGAACAGGTCGTGACGGTGCTTAACGCCGTTAAGTACTTCAGGAGTATCAATGAATTCCACAGCTGCCAGAGCAACCGCAGATGCCAACGCATTGCCACCATAGGTAGAGCCATGAGTGCCAATTGCCAGAGATTTCGCAATCGCATCCGTGGTTAAGGTGGCACCAATCGGGAAGCCGCCGCCCAATGACTTGGCACTGGTGAGAATATCCGGAGTGATACCGAAATTTTTGTAGGCGTAAAGTTCACCGCTGCGGCCAACGCCCGTTTGTACTTCGTCAAAAATCAGCAGCGCGTTGTGTTCGTCACACAGATCACGCAGGCCCTGAAGGAACTCTTGGGTCGCGGGAACAATGCCGCCTTCGCCCTGCATCGGCTCAACCATAATGGCACAGGTATCGTCGCCCACTAGCTTGCGTACGCTTTCCAGGTCATTGAAGTTGGCATGCAGAATGCCGCCTGGCACTGGGCCAAAGCCTTGAGAATACTTGGGTTGACCACCCACACTCACGGTGAAGAAAGTGCGGCCATGGAAAGACTGATAAAACGAGATAATTTTATCTTTCTGCTCGCCATGGTGGTCTACCGCCCAACGGCGAGCTAGCTTCAGCGCCGCTTCGTTAGCTTCGCCACCGGATGAGCACAAGAACACTTTATCGGCAAAAGTACGCTCAGTGAGTGTTTTGGCAAGCGCCAGTGCTGGCTCGTTGGTAAATACGTTAGACAGGTGCCAAAGCTTTTCGCCCTGCTCTTTAAGCGCATTCACTAGCACCGGGTGACAGTGGCCAAGCGAGTTCACTGCAATACCACCAGCAAAGTCGATATATTCACGCCCCTGCTGATCCCACAAGCGGCTGCCTTTGCCACGCACTGGAATAATCTGTTGTGGCGAGTAGTTTGGCGCCATGTAGTTATCGAAATCCTGACGGCTTGGGGTGTAGCTCATGGGACGATACCTCCGGTGGAGTAAAGGATTGATTCAGTATACGGGGGGCAATAGACGCCGTGCTTTCAGTATTGGGACGGTAAATTATGAAAAGCCGCGCTTATCCAAGCCGTTCTTCCCGCGGTGTAATGCCAAAGTGATTACGATAGGCAGTAGAAAAGTGCGCACCAGAAGAGAATCCGGTCATCAGCGCGATATCACCTACCGGCCGATCACTCTCTCTTAATTGTTTACGCGCATCTTGTAGGCGCAAATCCAGGTAATAGCGGCTAGGTACTGCCTGCAGATACTTTTTGAACAGTCGCTCTAGCTGGCGTCGAGAAATACCCAAATGCTCGGCCAGCTCTAGCGTAGAAAGCGGCTCTTCAATATTAGCTTCCATCAACGTGACGGCATCTACCAGGCTTTGTGGCGCATGGCCAAGGCGATTACGCAGTGGTACATGCTGGCGTTCATCGGCTAAGCGAATGCGATCACAAACGAACTGCTCTGAAACCTGCTCGGCAAGGCGCTGGCCGTGATGCTTGCCAATCAGCGTTAGCATCATATCCATTGCCGCAGTGCCACCGGCACAGGTTATCCGATCGCGGTCAATTTCAAACAGTTGCTGAGAAAGCGTGACCTGAGGATAAGCCTGTGCAAACGCATCGAAGCGCTGCCAGGGCAATGTGGCGCGGTAGCCTTCTAATAGCCCGCAACGGGCAAGCACTTCCGTGCCTCCCGCAAGGCCACCAATAGCCACACCTCTGCCCTGATGACTGCGCAGCCACTCATTTAGCTTGGCGGGCAGTGCATAGGGTAGTGGTGTAGGGGCACATACCAACAGCATATCAAGCGGACCAAGCGGCGCGCCTAAGACATGTTGAGCGAGTAAGGAAAGTTGTGCGCCACTGCGCACAGGCTCATCGGTTAAGCTTAACGTAACGGTGTGGTAAAGCATCTGCCCGCTTAGCTGATTGGCCATCTGCAGCGGCTCGATAGCGCTCGCATGGGCCAACAGCGAAAAACCAGGCAGCAACACAAAGGCCACCCGCCGACGTTCACTGGCGGATGACATCAACGTACTTGAGGACATAACAAGTTGCTTTGCTGCATAGAAATCGCCGCCAACTTAGATAAATTGCTAGAGAAAAAGCCATCTTACCCAATTGCGCAAGTGAAGGCAGCGCTATGGCTCTTAAAACTAAAATAGGAGGCATAAATACAAAATTGCCGGGCACTAGGCCCGGCAACAGAAGGAGTATGTGTCTTGGTTAACCGCCGCTATTGCCAAGCCCCAGGATGATAATGCCCGCAACGATAATGCCCATCACGATAATGACTAAAGGAAGCACCTTATGTAGCCCGTTAGGGGACTTTTTCGCTTCTGGCTGCCGTTGCGGCTGAGATGTTTCATAGTCCTCAGGCAGACGTTCATTCATTACGTGCTCTATCTCTTCTTCCCGGGTTTTGCTTTCCTTGGTATCCATACAACACCTCTCGCTTTCCGGTTAGATGATCAACAGCGCGGCGATTAACTCTCCTCGTCACGCTTAGCGCTATAGTGTAACGACATCAAAGTGAACATCAGGGTTCACATCTGCGTCGTAATCTACGTCATCACGCTCGAAGCCAAACAGCTTCAAAAATTCGTGCTTATATCCAGCATAGTCGGTAATTTCGAATAGGTTCTCTGTCGTGACGGCTGGCCATAGGTCCTGGCAGGCTTTTTGTACGTCGTCACGCAGCTCCCAGTCATCAAGACGTAGGCGGCCTTGGTCGTCAGTAGCCATATCGTCATGCTGACCAGAATAGAGACGCTCACCAAACAAACGGTTTAATTGGTCAATCGTACCTTCATGCAGGCCCTGCTCTTTCATGATGCGGTAGACCATGGCGATATACAGCGGCATGACTGGAATCGCGGCACTCGCCTGGGTAACGACCGACTTAAGTACGGCAACATTGGCACCACCGCCTGTCTCTTTCAGCTTGGCATCAATCGCAGCCGCGGCGCGATCAAGATCTTCTTTCGCTTTACCCAACGCACCGTGCCAGTAAATCGGCCAGGTAATTTCAGTACCGATATAGCTAAACGCTACGCTACGCGCGCCTTTCGCCAGCACACCCGCGTCGTCCAGGGCGCTCATCCATAGCTCCCAGTCCTCACCGCCCATTACTGTGATGGTATCGTCGATCTCTTGCTGAGTGGCAGGCTCGACTTCTGCCTCGATGATGGCGTCTTTATTCGTATCAATCGCGGTAGCGCGATACGTTTCACCAATCGGCTTCAGGCTCGAGCGCTTTACTTCCCCAGTATCTGGCAACTTGCGCACTGGTGAAGCTAGGGAGTACACCACCAGGTCAACTTCACCCATGTCCTGTTTGATCAACTCGATGGCTTTTTCACGCGCTTCGTTAGAGAACGCATCACCATTGATTGATTTACTGTACAGACCTTCTTGCTTGGCAAACTTGTCAAATGCGGCACTGTTGTACCAACCAGCAGTGCCGGTTTTTTTCTCACTACTAGGCTTTTCAAAGAAGACGCCTAGGGTATCAGCGCCATAACCAAAGGCAGCCGTGATACGCGCTGCCAAGCCGTAGCCGCTAGAAGCACCAATCACCAATACCTTTTTTGGGCCTTGGCTTCTATCTAAACCACGCGCACGGGTCGCTTCGATCTGTTCCAGAACGTTTTGCTCGCAGCCTTTAGGATGAGTGGTGGTGCAGATAAAGCCACGCACTTTTGGTTTAATGATCACATTGGACCCCTTTATCAGATTGATGTCGCTATCAGCATGGCAGTGCCATTACCGTGTGGGGGTATTCTAGCGGTCTAGACGCGCCCTGTCCGCTCTTGAGCTTCTTCGCCATTCACGGCAGGATAGCGACCAGACAACTCCTTGCCGACGAGACCCTGATGAACGCACAGCAGCTAGTCGATGAACGCGGCGACCTATGGCTTGCTCTTGCGCCGCTATGGCTGGACCGTGAGCCGAGCGAGCGTGACTACGCCCATATGATTGAGATGATCGAACAGCATGATATGTCGCTGAAAGAGCTAGAGTGGATGTTCCGCTTGGAGCTTGCTCCAGTGATGGCGAGGCACCAGCTGTCTATTGCCAGTGAATGGCGAAAATTCGATGACTATGCGCTGATGAAGCAGTTGGTAAGCCACAACTTGCGCCTGAAAGGCTGGCGGCGCAAAAGTTGGGCGCTGTTTTCTGGATTAACCACGATGATGGTTCGTCATCGCTGGGTAGAGTTAATGCAGCGACTAATGGTTACCCGTGGCGAGCTCTAACCGTTTAGCTTGCTCTTTACTCTTTATCAAGGGCGGCTTCCAGCGCAAGCCGCAGTGACAGACCATGATCGTTGGGAGCAAACCGCGCGATCACCCTGCCATCGCGTCCCACCAAGAACTTGGTAAAATTCCACTTGATCGCTTTGGTGCCTAACACGCCCGGTGCTTGTTGTTTAAGCACCACAAACAGTGGGTGGGCGTTTGGGCCATTCACTGACACTTTTTCCATTAGTGGAAAGCTGACGCCAAACTGCTGTTCGCCGAAGATACAGAAAGCCTCTGCACTCTCCGGCGACTGCTTACCAAACTGGTTACAGGGGAAGCCAAGCACCGTAAAACCACGGTCTCGGTAGCGCTGGTACAAACTTTCCAGCTCTTTTAACTGCGGGGTAAAGCCACACTTACTGGCCACATTAACGACCAACAACACTTGCCCGCGCAGCGCCCGCAAGTTAAATGGCTTGCCTTGATGGGTATAACAATCCTGCTCATAAATCATCATCGCAAGGCCCCCTAAATGACTCCACCAGCATAGGCTTTACCATGCCACGGCATTGGCAGTTACACCAGTGCGGCTTATCAACTAATCGGCCCTGCGACAACGCGCAGCGCCAGTGCAATAAGTAGCACCCCAGTGATTCGATTGATCCAGTGGGCATGGCGCTGGAGCCAAGGCAATACACGAGAGTGTGAAAGCCCTACTGCTACTAAAACATACCAGCCCCCATCAATAATAATCGCAGTTGCGACGATAATTGCCTTGGCAAGGACACTCATTTCAGGCGTCACGAACTGACTTAATAGCGCCACAAAAAAAATGATCAACTTGGGATTACCCAGCGCCACCAGCACCCCTTCCTTGGCAGCTTGGCGTGGCGTCGTCACTGCGGCATCGGGGGATAGCGCTCCACCTCTGCCCGCCCGTAGTGCTTTTATTCCAAGCCAGGCTAAATAGGCCGCCCCACACCATGTCACTAGTTGAAATAAATCTGGATGGCGCACAATAAGCGCACCTAAGCCCCATACGGTGAGCAACGCATAGAACCCAACGCCCAGCGCATGAAAGATCGCAGCCGTCATGCCGGGTAAGCGACCACCTCCTAACGTATGGCGCAGTACCAGTGCCAGGCTAGGTCCTGGTGACATCGCCCCCATGGCACAGATAGCGGCCAGCGATAGCCAGAGTGACAACGGCATTTTTCTCTCCTTGAAAGACAACAATGTAGGTTGGCTGAGTATACGACAGTCGCACAAGCGTTTAGCGAATAAATCCATCCCCTTAAATAACGCTGTTAGCATGGTACGCTGTTGGGTAAAATTTTCCCCTTTTTGAAAACGATGACGCCTGCTATGCAGGCGGTTCATGGCTAATAAAGGACTTCAATATGGGTAGGGCGTTTCAAAACCGTAAGGAATCCATGGCCAAAACGGCCGCTGCGAAAACCAAGGTTTACAGCAAGTATGGACGTGAAATTTACGTCTGCGCTAAAGCAGGCGGCACAGATCCAAACGGTAACCTTGCGCTACGCGGTTTAATGGAGCGTGCTAAGAAAGATCAGGTGCCGTCTCACGTTATCGATAAAGCTTTGGATAAAGCGAGCGGCGCAGGCGGCGAAGACTTTTCACCAGCGCGCTATGAAGGCTTTGGTCCCGGTAACGTGATGGTGATCGTCGACTGTTTGACCGACAACCCCAACCGCACCTTTGGTGATGTGCGCGGCTGCTTTACCAAAACGAAAAGCAAAATTGGCACTCCCGGTAGCGTTAGTCACATGTTTGATCACTGCGCGATTTTTTCGTTTGCGGGCAGTGATGAAGAAGCTGTGCTTGAAGCACTCATGGAAGCCGATGTCGACGTTACCGACATTGAGCAGGAAGAGGAACGTATCACGGTGTTTGCGCCGCATACCGATTACGCTAAAGCCAAACAAGCGCTGTTGGATGCTTTCGGTGAAATTGATTTCGAAGTAGACGAAATCCAATTCTTACCACAAACCCCCACGCCCATCGACGGCGATGACGTGGTGATGTTTGAGAAACTGCTGGGCATGCTCGAAGAGCTGGACGATGTTCAGAATGTCTTCCACAGTGCCGAACTACCGGAAGCAACTGCTTAAACCGTCATTCGGTTAGCCCCCTTGTGGTCGTCGGCACCTATATCGTCGGCGACCACAGGTCGCCTGTCATTAACTAGCGGCGCCCTGTGAGTCCAAGGCTGCATCAGGCGGTAACAACGCCGGAGTAACGCCCGCTGCGCTTAGCACTTGTTTACCGCGCACGGTCAAATCGGTGATAAATAAAAACTGCTGCCGAGGATCCACCGGATAAGCGCGAATACGGTAATGCGTGCCCCAAGGTTTCTCCTCCGCTACGACAATAATCGGCTTATCAAACTTAAGGTAAGCACTGGTTAACGCGACGTCTCGTAACGCTTTACGCACCCAGCCAGCTTCGTGCTCCGGGTGAAGATAAAAACTTGCCACGCACTGAAGACTAACGTCGCCATTGTTAGCGTTATAAATAGCGGAATCCCAAAGTTTAAGATGAGGCACCGCCACCAAATCATCGTCGGGCGTTACTATTTCTACTGTGCGCATACCAACGTGCTTTACTTCGCCGTAAGTCCCTTCAATGTTGATCCAATCCCCTGGCCGATAGGGCAATTCAACGGCAGATACTACTCCGGCAATCAAGCTACTTACGTAATCTTTTAGGGCAAAGCCAATCGCTAGGCCAATGGCCCCCAGCAGCGTTACCATATTGCGCAATGAAGGCTCAATAACGATAGGTACAGCCACAGCCAGTGCGGTAATTAAAATCAATAACCGGGTGAGTGGCACCAGCGCAAATACTCTAAAACGTACTTGGCCATGCAAGCGATTGGCTAACCAGTTCAATCCTCGCTGGCTGACAATAATCAATAGCACCGTACTCGCTAGAATGACTCCTAAGGTAATCAGCGCTTGACTATCAATATCATTAAACAGCTTGGCGTACTGCTCTTGATCGTCCATATAAGCTCCTAAAGCGGGTCAACTAGATAGTTTCGCGATTCCAGCAGTTGCCGCACGCTTGCGTAGCTTAATGGGGCGACTTGCCAACGCCCTTGATGGCAACGGAGAATTCCCTGGCGAGCAAGTGCTAACCGTGCGTTTAGCGCTTCATGACTTGAGAATGGCAGCACATACCCTAACGCTTGATCCTCTAGTCCCCCATGAATGAGCAGTGTATGCAGCAACAGTGTTGCCACATCCCCCGTATCTGACGCTAGTTCCGCTTCCGCCAATGCATCCAATAGCCACAGCTCTTTTGAAGACTCTTTTGACGGCTCTTTTGGCTGCCCTTGAGACTGCTCTTGTGAACGGCCACTATCCCCATTTCCCGCCGGTTCGCGCAGTCGCTCTCGCCAGTAGTGCCAAGCAATACCTAAATGCCCTCGACAATGGGCTGCTAGGCGTTGCAACTCTTTATAGGAGCGCTCACCGCCAGCGCTATCTTTACTAACGCCAGTAAGAATCGGCTGTCCCGTACGGGAGCTATACACCGTCGGGCGGACGCCACCATCATCCGCCAACTGAGCAAAATAGTGTGCCAGTTGCTCGCCTTCTAGCGCTTGCAGGGTAACCACAGGTACGCCTTCCAAACCCACCGCATGCTGCAGATAGGCATACGTCCAGCTATCACAACCAATCACGCCCTGCCCCAAACGACCGCTTAACGCCCGCTCTAACAATTCACGGACGCCTTGCAGTCCTTGGGTATGGCGTAAAAAATGCCGCTCTAAGGCGGGGATTACCCACTTATGTTGGGAACCACAGCGCTCGACCCACTCTAGGCAACCCTCTGTGAGCTCGTTGAGGGTGGGTGCAGATATGCAATTAACGCCCTGCTGCTGCGCCCAATGGCTAACGACAGCTTCGTGACCACCATGAGGTGGTGAAATAAACAGCACGACTGGCGCATCAACATACCCTTCCGTTACTTGGCTGAGAGCACGAGCCGCCGACGTCCAATCAATAGCGGGCACCCAGTGCGAAAGTGCGACTTCAGATAACTTACGCAGCTCACTCTCTTCTTTTGCTTGGCGTTCCGAGGCTTCTCTACCTACTATCCATGTAGTTGCTGCTCGCCAACTACGCCGCCACTGGCTGGCTTGGGTCTGCTCTGGTGTTTGAAACGACTCAAGTGCCACCATTTCCCATGGCGAAAAAGCAGTCTTCGTTGAGCGCTGCGTCATATGCCGCCTCGAACATAAATAAGTGGATTAAGGTTAGCATGCCTCATATTGTCATTGAGGGGTTAGCCGAACTTATCGACTAGAATAAAGTCGTTATACAGTAGCTAACTAATATGAGAGCAAAGCGCAGGAGGCGACAATGAGCGTAGTGAACGTCACTATGGCAGAACTGCATGAGAAGCTTTCAAAGTGCATTGCAGGCGAGCGGGTGCTGATCGACCACGAGGGAAATCGATTTAGCGCACGTATTCAACACGTAGGCTTCACGGGGTTAAAGGTCATTCCTGAAACGCAGATCAAAAACAGCACGGGTGACCCAGGCGATATCGACGGAGTAACCGTTCCTTATGATGATATTTGGGAACTTGAAGTCAAAGGCGTCGTGTATAGCCGCTTAGAAACGTGACCTTTTTTGCACACCCACTACTCAGTGGGCGTGCAATGGTAACATTCCAAAACTAAAAAAGTTAACTAAATCAAGTGATAAGCGCCGCCTAGCTAGAAAGTCAGACAAATCTTGCCGAAGTGTTTCCCGGACTCCTGGTGCCGGAAGGCATCGGCAATGTCGCTCAGTGCAAACTCACGGTCAATAATCGGCTTCAAATTAGCCGCTTCGATAGCACGAATCATCTCGATTTGATGACGACGACTACCCACAATAAGACCTTGCAGCTTAGCTTGCTTAGCCATCAGCTTGGCGGTTGGTATTTCACCTTCCCGACCGGTTAGCACACCAATCAGCGCGATATGCCCACCAACTTTCACCGCATCAATCGATTGCGGCAGTGTGCCAGGGCCACCTACTTCAACAACATGATCGACGCCTTCACCATTCGTTAACGCCTTAACGGCCTTGCCCCAGTCAGGCGTTTCTTTATAGTTAATGGTGTGTTCAGCGCCCAGTTCGCGCAGGCGGGTCAGTTTTTCATTAGAAGACGATGTAGCAATTACCCGCGCGCCCATCATCTTGGCAAACTGTAGCGCAAAAATGGAAACACCCCCAGTGCCCAACACCAGCACGGTGTCTCCTGCTTTTAACCCACCATCAACGACTAATGCCCGCCAAGCGGTCAAGCCTGCGGTCGTTAGCGTCGCAGACTCCGCATGACTATAACCTTGCGGCTGATGGGTGAACGAGGTAGCGGCGGCCACTACTTGCTCGCGAGCATAGCCATCAATGCCATCCCCTGGCGTGGTGGTGAAGTCGCCTACTCGCGCGGTCCCTTCCAGCCAATCAGGGAAAAACGTCGACACAACTGCATCACCGACTGCGAACTCGCTAACGCCTTCCCCAACCGCTTCGACCACACCGGCACCATCCGACATGGGAATACGGCCATCTGCGGTGGGAATCATCCCCACCACCACGGCATAGTCATGAAAGTTAAGTGAGCTGGCGCGCAGCCGTACTTTAATTTCACCGGGACCAGGCTCACCTGGCGCCGTTAGTTCAACCACGTCCAGTTTAGCTAAACCGCCGGGCTCTCGAAGCTGAATGGCTTGCATCACTACCTCCTATTGAACACATGTCGTTTAAAACGCCTAGTACTTAAAAGAGTACTAAAAAGCCTAGTAAACGACTGGTCTAATATGAAATGAGGGCACTGGGGTCAGTATCAAGGCCAAGATCAAGATCGTGCCCTAAAAAGCCCCCGGACTGGCGCTGCCACAGGCTGGCGTAAATGCCGTTCTGTGCCAGCAACTCCTGGTGTGTGCCGCTTTCCACTATACGACCTTCATCGACCACAATTAACCGATCAAGCATCGCAATGGTAGAGAGTCGGTGCGCAATGGCGATCACCGTTTTGCCTTCCATCAGCGAATCGAGCTGCTCTTGAATCGCGGCTTCCACTTCGGAATCCAACGCTGAGGTGGCCTCGTCCAACACCAGAATCGGGGCGTTTTTAAGCAACACGCGAGCAATGGCAATACGCTGGCGCTGTCCACCGGAGAGTTTAACGCCGCGCTCGCCGACATGGGCGTCTAAACCGCGCCGCCCTTTAGGGTCAACCAACTCGTTAATAAACGTATCTGCATGGGCGCGACACACCGCTTGCCACACATCATCATCGTTGGCATGAGGGCTACCGTAGCGAATATTATCTCGCAGCGAACGGTGCAGCAGCGAGGTATCCTGAGTCACCATGCCAATCTGATGACGCAATGAAGTCTGGGTGACGTCAGCAATATTCTGTCCATCAATCAGGATACGCCCGCCCTGTAAGTCATAAAAGCGCAGCAACAGATTGGCCAGGGTGGATTTACCCGCTCCGGATCGGCCAATCAAGCCAATTTTTTCGCCAGGTTTAATCGTCAGGCTCAGCCCGTCAAAGACGTTTTTACTTTCACCTTTAGCCTGGGCGTACTGAAAACGCAGCGCATCAAACACAATTTCGCCATAGGGCACCGCAAGCGCTTTGGCATTCGACGCATCTTTGATCGTGGGCTCCTGGGCGATGGTATTCATACCATCCTGCACCGTACCAATATTTTCAAACAGGCCGGCCACTTCCCATAAAATCCAATCCGACATAAAGCGGATACGCATGACCAGGGCTATCGCAATCGCTAACACGCCCAGAGAAATAGCGTCAAAATACCAAGCGCTAATCGCCATACCCGCCGTTCCCACCAGTAGCAGCGTATTGAGCAGCGTCAGGCAAACACTCATGATGGTGACTAGCCGCATTTGACGATGCACCGTGTCCATAAAACCTTGCATCGCATCCTTGGCGTAGCCCTGTTCACGTTCGGTATCAGCAAACAGCTTAATCGTTTGGATATTGCTGTAACTATCAACCACGCGCCCCGTCATCTGGGCACGAGCATCGGCCTGAGCCATCGAAACGTCGCGCAGGCGCGGGACAAAAAAGCGCATAATGCCTAAATAACCGATCAACCAAAGCCCCAGCGGCAGCAACAGCCACGGGTCTGCACGGCCTAATAAAATTGCCGCCCCGGTGAAGTACACAATGGCGTAAACCATTAGATCCATAACTTTGGTGACAGTCTCACGGATAGCCAACGCTGTTTGCATGACTTTTTGCGACACTCGCCCTGCAAACTCATCCTGATAAAAGGCCAAGCTTTGGCTAAGCATATGGCGGTGAGAAAGCCAGCGGCCGATCATCGGGTAGTTACCGAAGATGCTTTGGTGGGTCACCAGAGACTGCGCCAGTACCAGTAGCGGCAGGCCGATAATCACTAACAAGCCCACGCCTGCCAGCCAAAGCCCGTGATCCGACCAGAAATTCGCGCGTTCTACGTTACCCAGCCAATCGACCAAGTCGCCCATATAACTAAAAAACACCACCTCCGCCGCGGAAACCAAGGCAGTCGCGACCGACATCAGTAATAGCCACGGCCATACAGGGCGCGAAAAATGCCAAATAAACGGCAGCAGACCTTTTGGTGGCGTGGCAACCTCACCTTCGGGATAGGGGTTCACCCGCCTTTCAAAGTAACGGAACAGCGGCGCTAGCGTACGTGACAACATAGAAAGTCCTTTCGTTACCTTAATAGACAGATGTAGTTAAGAAGATTGGCGACGCAATAGCCAACGAGCCCAAAAAGGGGCCAAGATCATCAGTGTGACCATACGCAGTAAGTGGTGAAATGCTACAAACACAGGATCGATATTAAGCGCGACAGCAAGAATAGCCATTTCACCGATACCACCGGGAGCCAGCGCTAATAGGGCTACGTCACGGCGCACGCCCAACAGCTGATGGATAAGTTCAGCAAACAGTGCTAACACCACCAGTGCAAGCAGCGTCGCCACCCCCGACTGCCATAAATAACGCCCGAGCAGGCGTCGTGTCATGCCTTGAAAACGCGAGCCAATCGCGCTGCCTAGCACCCATAACATGAGGTTCATTCCCCAACTAGGCAACGTAAGGCTTGCCAGCCCAAACCCAGATAGCAAGGCCGCCATAATAAGCGGCGCAAGTAACGCCGAACTTGGAATGCGCAGCCACCGGCCCACGGGTAATAAGAAAGGAATCGTGAGCAGCATCCAGCCGTGCTCAAGGATAGCCTGGGCTGGCCCAATGTCACCAGCACCGCCTTCAAATGCCCAAAACAGGGGAGGAAGAAATAGGATGACGAGAATAATTCGTAGCGACTGGGCAATGGCGATGCGTTGCGGGTCACCGCCACATTGATCGCCGAGCATGATCATTGCCGTCATGGCCCCTGGCGATGCACCAAACCAAGCACTGACCGGGTCGAAGCCACAGCGACGATACCACGCCGCAGCAACCGCGGTGGACGCCGCAACACCTGCCAGCAAGAGTGCTGCCGAGATTGGCCAGTCCAGTACACGATGGGCAAGTTGAGGGGTTACTTGACTGCCCAGTACCAATCCCATAACCGCTAAAAACACGTTGCGCAGCGGCTCCGGTACGCCAACGTTAATTCCTTTTGCCGATACCAGCAGGTTGGCGATCAGTGGGCCTAGCATCCAGGCAAGCGGTAAACCGGCGAGGTGAAAAACGATGCCGCCCACGGCGCCTACGGCAAGCGATGTTACAAGTCCCTTTGCACTTTCTGCGCTGACACGGATGCCTTTCACGCTCTTCTCCACCCTAACCTTTAACGTTAAAACGCAATTGTTAACCTGCTAAGCGTAAACGTTAGCTTACCACTGCTAAGGGCTTTAGGGTGTTAAGAGCTAGGTGTAAAGTGCCTTTTGTTAAGTAGCGATTATTAAGCGCTAGGCTTTAGGTACCTGATGTTAGGCGCTAAGTACCTCTATTTTTAATCTTCGTCATCATCACCGCGCATGCGCGCCTGACGATCAGCCTCTTCCTCAATGGCATCATCAATCACTTCCAATAGCTCATCGACATTGGCTATGTGGCTATCAAGCTCAAAATGGCCAGTCAGCTTACTATCAGGGTGTAGCTTGCCTGCTTCATACAAGGCCCACATTTCTTTACCGTAGTGGGTAGTCAGTAGCTCGGGGGCGAAACGACCGAAGTAGGCACGCATATTATCAACATCGCGCTCTAGCATTGCCGCCGCGCTGTTGTTACCCGCCGCATCCACCGCCTGGGGCAAATCGATAATCACCGGCCCTTCTGCATCAACCAACACGTTGAATTCAGACAAGTCGCCATGGATCAAACCAGCGCACAGCATTCGCACTACGTCTTGAATCACTTTGGCGTGATAGCGCAGCGCTTGCTCCTCGGTTAGGGTCACTTCGTCCAAACGTGGCGCTACGTTTCCCTCGGCATCGCTGATCATTTCCATGAGCAGTACGCCATCAACAAAACCATGTGGCTCAGGCACACGCACATCAGCGGCAGCAAGACGATATAGCGCATCGACTTCCGCATTCAGCCACGCCTGCTCCTGCTCTTTTTGACCGTAGCGAGTCTTTTTGGCCATGGCGCGCGAACGACGACTATTGCGCTCCTTGCGCCCTTCCTGGTATTGCACGGCCTGTTTAAAGCTACGCTGCTTAGCTTCTTTAAAGACCTTGGCGCAACGTACTTCTTCACCGCAGCGCACGACATACACCTGTGCCTCTTTACCGCTCATTAACTGCACCAGCACCTCGTCGATCATTCCATCATCGACCAGAGGCTGTAATCGCTTAGGGATTTTCATGGTTAGCTGCGTCGGCTCCTCTTTACTATCTGTGCACAATCATTAATCGATCAATAGCGAATACGGCGGACGCGGAAAGCGCGCCCTTTGAGTTTGTCACGCTCAAGTTTGGCCTGGGCTTTTTGAACAGCCCCATACTCCACTGCCACATAGGCACTGCGGGCCAGTACTTTAATTTTGCCTACCTGATCACCACGCAGGCCACCTTCGCTGGTTAGTGCCCCTAGGATATCCCCCGGACGCAGCTTGTCTTTCTTACCACCCGCCAACTGTAGTGTTGCCATAGGCGGTTCAAATGGCACTGAATGCTGGGGTTTGGGCAAGGGTTCAGTGGTAATCGGTTGTTCTAGCAAGCCTTCCAACCGCTCCAGCCGATAGTGCTCCTTAGGTGTGACCAGCGTACAGGCAATGCCGCTAGCCCCTGCGCGCCCGGTTCGCCCTACTCGATGCACGTGGACATCAAGCTCACGGGCAATCTGGTAATTAAACACCGCATCTAATTGAGCAATATCTAAACCGCGCGCAGCAACATCCGTTGCTACTAGAATAGACGCACTTTGGTTAGCAAACAGAATTAGGCGACGATCACGATCTTTCTGCTCTAAGTCACCGTTGAGCGCCACGGCGCTAAAGCCGGCATCCACCAGTTGCTCAGCCACTGCCTGAGTTTCGCGTTTAGTGTTGCAGAACACCACGCTGGTCGCTGGCCGATAAACCAGTAGCAGCTGTTGAAGGGCCGCGAAACGCGCCTCTTCATTGGCAACGTCATAGAAGTGTTGATCAATAGTAGTGGCATCATGAACCTCGGCCACTTTGACCATCACTGGCTCACGCATAATGCCGCGGGTCATAGCAGTCAGGCCACCTGAAGCCTGATCGTCTGGGAATGTCGCACTAAACAGCAGCGTTTGGCGATCCGCTGGGGTCTCATCAATGATCGCATCAATGGTGTCTTGAAAGCCCATATCGAGCATACGATCGGCTTCATCAAGTACCAAGGTGGTAAGCGACCCCAGTGTCAACGAGCCTTTGCGCAAATGCTCGTCGATACGTCCCGGCGTGCCCACGACAATATGCGCACCATGCTCCAAGGAGCCTAGCTGCGGCCCAAACGGCGCTCCGCCGCACAGAGTAAGTACTTTAACGTTGGGCAACCCACGCGCTAAACGACGTAGCTCTTCGGCCACCTGGTCGGCGAGCTCTCGGGTGGGGCACAGCACAAGGCCCTGTACAGCAAATGCTTCTACGCGTAACTCAGCCAGCAGTGCCAAGCCAAAGGCAGCGGTTTTCCCCGACCCCGTTTTGGCCTGAGCCAACACATCACGCCCCGCCAACATCGGTGGCAGGCTTTGCGCCTGCACAGGCGTCATTGCGTGATAGCCAAGGGAATCTAAGTTGCTTAAAAGCGCAGGAGAGAGCGCAAGCGATGCAAAAGAAGTGTCAGACACAAAATTATCCTGAAGGGGCTATATTGCCCAGCAAACCTATAATGTGAAGCACCATACCAGAAAGCGCCAACCTATGCCTTGGCAAGGATAGGCGAACGGTACAACATGGGTGGTTGCTAGTCCCATAAATAGTAGATCAGAGATTAGGAAAGAGTCGTTGCTAGCGCCGCAAAACGCCCCTGGCATAACGCTGCTAAGTCGTTCGGAGCAAGCTCAATCTCCAGCCCACGTCGCCCCGCGCTTACATACAGTGTCGAAAATGTCTGCGCCGAGTCGTCGATAAACGTAGGCAAGCGCTTTTTCTGGCCCAGCGGGCTAACACCACCAAGCACATACCCCGTGGTCCGTTCCACGTCACCTGGCGCCGCCATTGACGCTTTTTTCGCCCCTGCCGCTTTAGCAATTTGCTTTAATCCCAGTTGGCTGGTGACCGGTACAATACCAACTGCCAACTGCTTACCATCCAGGATAACTACCAAGGTTTTAAACACTTGCTGAGCGGCAACACCTAGTTTTTCAGCTGCCTCCAGCCCGTAAGATTGCGCAGCAGCATCGTGTTGATACTCATGGATCTGAAACGCAATTCCCGCGTGTTTCGCGCTATTAATCGCCGGTGTCATGGAATTCTCTTAAGTTAACATCGTCAGCTCGTCTGGAAAGGACACTTCTCTCTGCTAAGCTTAATATCGTGATTGGTTTAAGGAAGTCAACTGACAGGAGTCGACCTATGAAAGCAACTTCCAAAGCACAGCAGAAAGCCGCGGGAGCGGCGCTTTCTGCCAAGCGTGGCGAAACAAAGCCTAGTGAACTTTATGATTCCTCTAAAGACATGTATGGCTCAATGAGCGAAGAGGAACTTGAAGAGATGGCAAGCACCCAGCGCAAAGGTAAGCCTCAAAAGAGAGCAAACGACTAAACGCCTATCGGCAACGGCTCAGGTTGAGGCAGCGCTGTCACTGCTGCCTATTCTGCTGCTAATAAATTAAGTTACCAATGTAATGCTGGTCACTGCACGCAGATTACGCTGTTTGCAGTGCTGTTCTACACTTTCAACAATCTCCTCCGCATCATTGATTTGTTGCATATCCAGTTGAATATCAACCATTAAGAAGCTACCAACCTGAGCTAAACGTACGTCGTCATTGGCAATATCGAAGTCTGCCACCTCTTGTACTACGTCCTGGCGAACGCTACCCAACGGCTCGCCAAACATCAATTCGCGCAGCGCACCACGCATCATGCGAATAGGCATCGGCAAGAAGTATCCGGCGATAATCAGCACCATCACAGGATCGGCAAAACGCGCCAGATGAGCCCAAGGGGTCAGCGTTAATCCCCATGTGAGCGCAAAGCCCAGCATCACAGCGGCACTCAGCCATGTGTCCATTTGCCACTGACGCAGCTCGGCAGCCAGCAGTGAAGAGCGCGCAATTCGAGCATAACGGCTCAACCACCACCAAGTAAGTAAACAGCCTGCCACATTCACCACGCCAAACATCAACGCAAGATCTAACGTTACCAGCCGCCCGCCTTGCGCAAGACTCCACACAGCAGACACCATTGAGAACAGGCACACTAACGCGATCACTACGCCTTTAAGCAGCACAGCCAGCGGCTCTACGGTCAGCCGCCCAAAGGGGTAATGATTATCTGCCGGTTTGCGCGCCTGCTGTAACGCAAACAACGACAGCGACGCCAGCACTAAACTTAATAGCGAATAGCCACTATCGAATAAAATAGTAATTGATCCACTGGCAAGCCCGAGCGCAAGGCCGGTAAAGGCAAACAGGCTAGCAGAGACAGCAGAAAATCTGAGCGCACGGCGCTCGGCGACAAAGGGGGTCACGCGAAATACTCCAGTAAAGTATGTTAAACCCAACGCATCATAGTGAGTACACTAACGTTTCACCAATCGCTCAGCGCCAACTTTCTTGGCTCTCAATGGAGTAACCCATGCGCGCAGAACAAGTGCAGGCGTTTATTGACGTTACTGAACATGGCTCCTTTGCGGCGGCCGCGCGACACACAGGGATAAAGCGCAGCACGCTAAGTGCCACAGTGAATGCCTTGGAAGATAGTCTTGGGGTCGTGCTGTTCGAGCGTTCAGGCAATAGCCTCCAGCTCACTGCGGTAGGTGAAAGCGTGCTGCCGGACTGCTACCGACTGCTGACAAGTGCCAGCCGAATCAAAAAACACTGCCAACAGCACCTGCAAGGCGTAGAAAGCCAGCTATGCATTGCCAGGGATGATGCGTTGCCCGAAGCATTTTGGCGACAAGTCATGCACGATTTAAAGCAGCGCTATCCGCTTACGGCCATCTCGGTATATTTATTACCTCCCCAAGAGCACCCACAGTTCGTCCTTCGCCAAACCGTTGATATCGCCTTTGGGTTGTATACCGCTGAAGGTGCCGACGTAAATGCCAGTAATCTTGCACCGGTGAGCATGTGCCTAGTAGCGGCAACGTCGCACCCGCTAAGCCGCTTGCCCAGCGTTACCCGCGATGATCTCGCCCAATATACCCAGGTGTGCTTAACCTATGAGCAGGGCGATAAGCTAGTCAGTGAGGCACTTTTTTCGACAAATTACCTCGGGCTGACCATGTTCGAGGTCATTCGCGATGCCGCTATCAATGGCACTGGCTGGGCACTACTACCCTACCCATTGGTGAAAGAAGCCATAGAAAGCCATCAGCTTTGCGCGTTAAATCATGATCTCGCCCTGGACAGTCACTATTATCGCTACGTAGAGGGTGAAAGCCTGGGCGTAGTCGCCACCGCGCTGCTAACGAAAGTGTCACGCTTTTTAGGCACTACCCGTTGATGCTTTGTAATAGCGTTGAAATAGAGCATTGGAAAAAATTGCTTATGCCTTCCACTCTTTTAAGGAACTTGTAAAAAAGTGCTACATAAGGAGATCAAAAGGACACGCTAGAGAACCGGCACAGGTGAGTGTCATCTAAGCGTAAAGTGCATCTGCCAGTGTCGATGTTGCCGTCAACTAAGGAGTAGTTTCCACGATGGTACGACTCGATAAGAAAGCGACTAGGCTGTATGTCCTAGACACGAATGTCCTTATCCACGACCCCGCCGCGCTCTACCATTTTGATGAGCACGACGTCGTTATCCCCATGACTGTACTCGAGGAGCTAGACAAGCATAAAAACGGCATCAGAGAGATTGCCCGCACAGCGCGGCAAATTAGCCGCACGCTTTCCGACTTAACCAATCAGGTCACCTTCGACGAAATCCAGAAAGGCATTCCTATTCCCCGCATCAGTGGTGAATCGGGCCGCCTACATTTTTTGTGCTACAACGACCTTAAACCCTTCGACTCCCTTGATGACAACCCCGACAACCGCATTCTGGCGGAAACTTGCCGGTTGCGCGATGAGCGTCCGGATGCTTCCGTCATACTGATCACTAAAGATATCAACCTGAGGGTGAAAGCTGCCGCGCTAAAAGTGCCGGTGGAAGATTACCTGAATGATCGCGCCTATTCTGACAGCGATGCCATGATTGAAGGCGCACAGGTTTACGCCACTGCCGGACAGGATGGTGCTTCGCTGTGGGAAGCGCTCAATGTCGAGGTCACCGTTGAACGTGTCGACCACCACACCTTTTATCAGCTAAGTGGCAACATGCCTCGCCATTGGCATGTCGGCATGCTGGTATCCGATAGTGAAAATGGCGCTGAGTTTGAAGCCATTGTCCGTGAGCTTTCACCGTCATCTGCCCGACTACAGCTACTTACCAACTATCGTCACCATGCGGGCGTATGGGGCGTTCATGCCCACGACAGTCGCCAAAACTTCACCCTCAACCTACTGATGGACCCGGACATTGATCTGGTCACCATTGCTGGTAATGCAGGCACCGGCAAAACCTTTATGACACTCGCTGCAGCGTTCCAGCAAACACTGGACGCCAAACTATTTGAGCGCATTGTGTTTACCCGTGCGCCAATACCCATGGGTGAAGATATCGGTTTCTTACCGGGAACCGAAGAGGAGAAAATGTCACCGTGGATGGGCGCCTTCCACGACAATATGGACAACCTATTGCGTAACGAAGAAGGGGAATCTAGCTGGGATAATGGTGCTACTCGGCAGTTAATTGGCTCCAGGGTACAGATTCGCGCACCGAGCTTCATGCGTGGGCGCACCTTAAACGATACGTTCTTGATTATTGACGAGGCGCAAAACTTCACCCCCAAACAGCTTAAATCATTGGTAACCCGAGCGGGCCGAAATACCAAAATTGTCTGTTTAGGCAACGTTGGCCAGATCGACACGCCCTACCTCACCGCCAACACCTGTGGCATGGCTGCTGTTGTAGAACGATTTAGGGATTGGCCCCATGCTGGACACATTACCCTGAAAAGCGTTGAACGTTCACGCTTGGCACTGGCTGCCGAAGAGCTGTTGTAACGTTTGCCGCAAAAACCCTACCGATTCACACTTCCACTAAACAACACCGCCCAGCTTTGCTGGGCGGTGTTGTTTAGTGGCTATTATTTACAAGTTCATTAATCTCGCGGCTCGTGTCGCGTATCAACATTTTCGCTATTCCAGGGATTTTCAACACCCACCGTGTCGGCAGCAAATGCCTGACGCTCGCCAAGTGAGCGAGCAGCTCCCACCGTTGTGTCGTTGCAGGTCTGGCGCTCCATTTCGCAGTTGAGTTCGGCACCAAACAGCACCACAAACGCTGACAGCCAAAACCACAGCATTAGCGCCACAACAGCACCAAGAGAGCCATACAGCTCACTAAAGGTAGAAAAGTACCGTACGTAAAGCGACAAGCCACCTGAGCCTAGTAACCACATAGTGGTGGCAAACAGCGTGCCATAGCTTAACCAGCGCCACTGGGCAGAACGTCGATAAGGCGCGTAACGATACAGCAAAGCAATAAGCACGCTCATCAGTAACAACAGCGCGGGCCAACGCAGCCATTTCAAAACACTATCCACCGGTGGCTCAATCGTCAGCGCATCCACCACTATCGGCACAATGGCGATAAACCCCAGTGACACTAGCGTCATTATGATCAAGCCAAAGGTCAACGATACCAGCACGACACCACGCAACAATAACGGGCGCTTTTCGTGTTCGCCATACACTACGTTTAAGCCAATCACTAACACGGAAACACTTTTCGATGCGATGTACATGGCCACTAACAGCCCCGCAAGCGCTGTCATCACATTGCCAGACTCCGTCGTCTCGACCACCTCTTGAGCCTGCTGATCAATCAAGTTTGCCGCATCCGGTGGCATAAAGCGGCTAATTTCGTAAAGCTGACGACCTGCCTCAATAGGATCAAACAGCAAACCCCAAAGAGAAATAACGGCGGCAATGGTCGGAAATAGCGCCAGCAGGGCATAAAAAGCGATGCCCGCGGCAAAGATAGTAATCCGGTCCCGACGTGCAGCACGCACTACACGCCAAATAATATCGAGCCACCCCTCACGAGGGATATCACCAGGTACGCCAGCTCTACGACCTCGGTACTGCTTACCCACTTAGCCCAACCGCTCGCTCAGCCACTTACCAATATCATTTACCTGCTGCGGGCATAGCGCATGCGCCATCGGATACTGGCGATAATTAACCGTGTAGCCCATTTCTTTTAGGCGTTCGACACCACTGCGACCCAGAGTCTCAGGAACGATGGGGTCGAAATTCCCATGATGCACTTCGATGGGTATCTCACGATTGGAGTCAGCTAAATCGATGCTATCGGCCGTCGCAAAATAGGTCGACATTGCCAACAGTCCGCCAAGAGGCTGAGGGAACGAGAGTGCCGCCTGATAAGCGACTGCGCCACCTTGGGAAAAACCCGCTACGATAATACGACGACTGTCGATCCCTTGATCAATCTGTTCTTCAATCAGCGCCTGGATACGTTCAGCAGATGTTTTCAGCTGCACTTCATCTACCCGACGCCCTAAGTCCATGGCGAGGATGTCGTACCACGCAGGCATCACCATGCCGCCATTAATAGTGACCGGCAAGCGCGGCGCATGGGGCATAATAAAACGCACATGCGCTGAGTCCGGTAGCGTAAGGGCTGGCACTAGCGGCTCGAAATCGTGCCCATCGGCACCCAACCCGTGAATAATAAACACGCACGCATCGGCGGGTTGACCATTTTGCGGTTCAATAATCAGTTCGCCTGGGGCTGTCATGGGCTCTTTCCTTGCTGACGTTAAAAGCGCCACCCTAGCGTAAAGTGACGCGTTGGGCGAGTCATTTGCCTGCTTAAAGCGGCCAAACCATTGGAATAAGGGTTAAGGCAATGGCCCCCGTCAATAGGTTTAAGCCACCACCAACACGCAAGAAATCACTGACCCGATAGCCGCCAGGGCCATGCACCATAAGGTTCGTTTGATAACCAATCGGTGTCAAAAAACTCGCCGAGGCAGCAAACATTACCGCCACCACATAGGGCATCGGGTTAACCCCCAGGCTTTCTGCTGCTGCCATGACCACCGGAAAAATGATCACCGCAGCAGCATTATTGGTCACCAACTCGGTTAACATTGCCACGACGCAATAAGTGGCAATTAATAGCAACAGCGGGTTACCCGCCACCAACGATAGAACACTGCCCGCCAGGAAATCCGCCGCGCCGGATGTTTGCAGCGCAGCCCCTACCCCGAAAGATGCTGCAATGGTCAGCAACACTTGCGTATCCAGGCCACGCTTAGCAGCCCCCACGGAACAACAACCGGTTAATAACGCTAGCGCCGCGCCCAACATGGCAGCATTGAGCATACTTAAGACACCTAATGCCGCCAACAGCACCGCCCCCAACAAAATCGCCCATGCCAGCGGGGCTTTTTCATGAACAGGCCGCGCTGAACCGTTCAACTCACTAATTAAAAGAAAGTCTTTCGATTGGCGGTGGCGCTCAATGAACGGAGGGCGTGCTTCTAACAGCAGCACATCAGCAGGTTGCAAACGGACTTGGCCTAAGTTGCCGGTTACCCGCTCACCACCACGACAGATTGCTAATACAGCAGCGCCATACAGCGTTCTAAAACGGCCGTCACGAATCCGCTGTCCAATAAACTGACACTGGTTCGATACCACCGCTTCAACCAAGCGCCGCTCTTTAAACTCTTTTTCCAAACTCGACGCCGCATCACGAGAAGGAATGAGTCCACGAATCTGCTGTAGCTCTACAGCGGCGTCCGAGGTGCCCACAAAAACGAGTCGGTCACCTGCCTTTAGCTGCTCGCCTGGCCCCACTACACTCACCACATTACCTGCACGCTCAATTTCGACTAGAAAAAGTTCTTGAAGGTGGCGTAACCCAGCTTCTTCCACCGTACGGTCAACCAGTATCCCCGCAGGATCAACTTCCATTTCGATAGTAAACTCGCGAGGGTTAGCAAACGCTTTTGACATCCCCTCTCGTGAGGGCAATAAGCGTGGCCCTAAGAAGATAAGATAAGCAAGACCCACCAGCGCAACAGGGACACCTACCCACGCTAAATCAAATAGCCCCATCTCAAGCGCGGGATAGCGCTCTACTAGCAAACCATGCACAACTAAGTTAGTACTGGTACCAAACAGTGTAATGGTACCGCCTAGAATGGAAGCAAAGCTGAGCGGCATTAAAAGCCGTTGAGGAGAAAGCCTTAGTCGTCGACTCCAACTCATTACAGCAGGGATGTAGGTAGCCACTACGGGCGTGTTATTGAGAAAACCGCTCAGCGATGCCACGGGTAACAGCAGCCGAACAAGTGCACCCCGCTCACTGCTAGGACGACCCAGTACATAGCGAATAATCAGGTCAATACCACCCGTTTCACGAATACTGGCAACCAACACATACATGAAGGCCACGGTAAACAAGCCACTGTTAGAAAAACCGCCCAGCGCCTGCTGCGGGTCAATGACCCCCAAGGTCATTAACACCACGACGGCACCAAGCAGAATAATGTCTGGCCCCAGTCGAGACAGTGTCATTAACGGGAAGATAGTCAGCACTACCCCCACGGCTATCCAAGCATCCAGCGACATATCCTGCATCCCTAACCTAAAATCTTAGGAGCATTGTGCCGCCTCGAAGATATTCTAAAAAGTTATTTTTAGAAACACAGTAAGAACAAAAAAGAATATAGGCGTGAGGCGTGAGGCGTGAGGCGTGAGGCGTGAGGCGTGAGGCGTGAGGCGTGAGGCGTGAGGCGTGAGGCGTGAGGCGTGAACAGGATACCGATTAGATAAAAACGAAAAAACCCCGCTTTCGCGGGGTTTTTTAGCATATTAGCGTTACGCGCTAACAGCGAACATCATCGTTTCTAATTAAAGAACTTTGATGTTAGAAGCCTGAAGGCCTTTTTTACCCTGAGTAACGTCGAAGGAAACCTTCTGACCGTCTTGCAGAGTTTTGAAGCCGTCAGCTTGAATTTCAGAGAAATGCGCGAACAGGTCGTCGCCATTGTCGTCCGGAGAAATGAAGCCGAAGCCTTTAGTGTCGTTAAACCACTTAACGGTACCAGTTGCCATGATCGAAATCCTCGATGTAGCTTGATGTAGAGCCGGGTAATACCCGAGTTGCAGTGGGTAGAACAAGAAACTTTCACCAGACTAAACGCTTGGGCGTTTCGATACTGCTGACAACGTTCGACTTGCTAACCAACTGCATTCAGCATGCGCTTAACTTAGCCGCACGTCAATACTATAGTTAAAAAAAATGTCAGGGTGATGACTAGTCCGCGGACACCATCCACCCTGCTGCTTTCTCAGCAATCATTAAGATAGGTGAGTTGGTATTACCGCTGGTAATGGTCGGCATAATGCTGGCGTCCACAACTCGCAGGCCGCTCACGCCCTTAACACGCAGCTTCGAATCCACCACGGCCCCCGGGTCGTCATCGCGGCCCATTTTCGCCGTCCCAACGGGGTGAAAGATCGTGGTACCAATATCGCCCGCCAATTTGGCCAGCTCTTCGTCGCTTTGATACTGCAACCCAGGCTTAAACTCTTCTGGCTGATACTTAGCGAATGCCTGCTGCTCGGCAATCCGCCGCGTAACCCGTAATGAGTCTGCCGCCACCTTGCGGTCTTCTTGCGTGCTCAGGTAGTTAGGCTCAATGGCGGGCGCCGTTTGTGGATCACGGTTTTTGATCCTTACCGAGCCACGGCTTGTGGGGTTAAGATTGCAGACACTGGCGGTAATCGCAGGAAACCCATGCAGTGGCTGGCCAAACGCGTCAAGGCTTAATGGCTGTACGTGGTACTCGATGTTGGCGTGCTGATACTCGTCAGAACTGCGCGTAAAGATACATAACTGAGAAGGCGCCATACTCATCGGCCCCCTACGTTTCAACACGTACTCCAAACCAATCTTGGCTTTACCCAGTAGAGTACTGGCCATGGTATTAAGCGTTTTTGCCCCTTTCACTTTATAGACAGAGCGAATCTGCAAGTGGTCCTGCAAGTTTTCGCCTACGCCAGGTAGCGCTGCCACCACATCAATACCGTGCTGTTGTAATAGCTCGGGCGCGCCAATACCGGAAAGCTGCAGAATCTGTGGCGAGCCTATTGCCCCTGCGCTCAACACCACTTCTTTATTGGCTGTCACGTTGATCGTTTTGCCTTCACGCAAAAGCTCTGCGCCTACGCAGCGCGGTTGGCCATCTTGCGGTTCAAATAGCAGACGATTGACGTGGGTAGAGTGCCAAATCGTTAGGTTGGTGCGTTGCTTGATCGGCCGCAAAAACGCTTTAGAAGTATTCCAGCGCCAGCCATTGCGCTGGTTGACTTCAAAATAGTTAACGCCTTCGTTATCACCACGATTGAAATCATCAGTGCGCGGAATACCCGCTTGCACCGCCGCCTCGGCGAAATCATCTAATACTTGCCAGCTTAAGCGCTGTTTTTCGATCCGCCATTCGCCACCATGGCCATGGTAACGGCGATGATCGGCATCGCCATCACCGCCTTCATCCAAACGGTGATGGTCTTCGTGTTTCATAAAATCTGGCAAGCAGTTCTCCCACCGCCAGGCGTCATCGCCGGTCAACTCGGCCCAGTGATCGTAATCCCGTGCCTGACCACGCAGATAAAGCATGCCATTAATGCTGGAGCAGCCACCTAGCGTTTTACCCCGGGGATAAATCAGTGAGCGACCATTGAGCCCTTTGTCAGGCTCGGTACGAAACAGCCAGTCAGTGCGCGGGTTGTTGATGCAGTAAAGATAGCCCACCGGAATATGAATCCAGTGGTAGTTATCCGGCCCGCCTGCTTCAATTAGCAACACCTTATTACTTGGGTTAGCACTGAGTCTGTTAGCCATCAGGCACCCTGCGGTGCCTGCGCCGATCACAATATAATCGAAGTTATTATTAGTAACATGTGACATGAACGGGCTCCCGTAACGTAATGGCGTTACTTCGCCGTAGGCATCACAAACTCGGCGCCTGAATCAATAGAGTCTGACCAGCGCTGCATAATGGATTTCTGTTTGGTATAGAAGCGTACGCCCTCTTCACCATAAGCATGCGTATCGCCAAACAGCGAACGCTTCCAACCGCCGAAACCATGCCACGCCATGGGTACCGGAATGGGCACATTGATGCCGACCATGCCCACCTGAATACGGCGACCAAATTCCCGCGCAACGCTACCGCTCTCAGTGAAGCAGCTCACTCCGTTACCAAATTCATGGTCATTGATCAGTTGAATGGCAGTGGCAATATCCGGCACCCGAATACAGGCCAGCACTGGGCCGAATATCTCTTCTTTGTAAATGGTCATCTCGGGGGTGACATGATCAAACAGAGTACCGCCCATCCAGAAGCCTTCGGCACAGCCGTCACCGGTTTGCGCGGCATCAAATTCTCGGCCATCCACCACCAAGTGTGCGCCTTCTTCTACACCTTTATTAATGTAACCGCTAATCCGCTCGTGAGCCTGACGGGTGACAATCGGGCCCATTTCCGCATCCAGCTGCATGCCGTCTTTAACCTTCAGCGCCTTGGCACGTTCCGCCAGTTGAGCCACCACGCCATCCGCCACATCGCCCACCAGCACCGCCACGCTGATTGCCATACAACGCTCGCCTGCCGAGCCATAAGCAGCGCCGATTAAGGCATCCACGGCTTTATCCAAGTTGGCATCCGGCATCACTACCATATGGTTTTTAGCGCCACCCAGTGCTTGCACCCGCTTACCGTGCTTAGCGCCGCGCTCGTAAATCAGGTTAGCAATCGGCGTAGAGCCAACAAACGACAACGCCTTAACATCCGGATGGTCGATCAACGCTTCAACGCTGTCTTTATCGCCCTGAACCACGTTGAATACACCATCCGGCAGGCCAGCCTGCTTGAGCAGATCGGCAATCATCAGCGAGGCGCTGGGGTCAAGCGGACTAGGCTTAAGAACAAAGGTGTTACCTGCAGCAATCGCCACGGGGAACATCCACATCGGTACCATGACAGGGAAGTTGAACGGCGTAATGCCAGCCACCACGCCCAATGGCTGACGCATGGTCCAGTTATCAATACCCGTACTCACCTGCTCGGTATAGTCGCCCTTTAACAACTGAGGAATACCGCAAGCGAATTCAACGACATCAATCCCCCGGGCAACTTCGCCCTGGGCATCAGTAAACACTTTGCCATGCTCTTTAGTAATTGCTTCCGCCAATGCATCTTTATGGGCGTTGAGCAGCTCCAAAAACTTGAACATTACCCGTGCCCGGCGAATGGGCGGGGTATCGGCCCAAGTAGGAAATGCCGCTTTAGCGGCTTGCACAGCACTATCTACATCATATGCAGAGGCAAGAACCACGTTTCCGGTAACGTTACCCGTCGCAGGATTAAAGACATCTTGAGAAAGACCCGAGCTACCCTGACTGATCTGCCCGTTAATGAAATGATGAATAGTGGTTGTTGTCATTTGGCTACCTTTATAAGCAGATTAAAATAACGAATTAAGTATCGACAGATTAACCAGCTCTGCGAGGCAATCAATTGAGTAATTCTTAACCCAGATATAAGCTTTTCAAATAACATAACGACAACAGGTGCTCGCTTATGCAAGAAAACTCAGCGCTACGGGCATTTGTAGCCGTCGCACGTACCGGAAGCGTTTCACGGGCAGCTGACCAGCTATACCTGACTCAACCCGCCGTCAGTCTAAAGTTGAAGCAACTTCAGCAGCACTTAGGGTTAACCCTATTCACCCGTCGCCCTCAGGGGTTAACGCTAACCGCCGATGGCTATGCATTATTGCCCGCCGCAGAAAATGCCCTGGCCAGCGCCCTGGCCTTTGAGCAACGCGCTAGCGCTTTGCACAGCACCCTGCGAGGAAAACTAAAAATCGGCACGATTGTTGACCCGGAATTTATTCGGCTGGGCAAATTTCTCAGCCGATTGATGGCTCGCGCCCCTCAATTGGAAACCGAGTTGCACCACGGGATGAGTGGCAACGTATTAACGAAAGTAGAGCAAGGCGAACTGGATGTGGGCTTTTTTCTCGCCCCTCCCGGCGAAGGATCAGGAAGCGAAATCCTTGCTTGGCGTGAGCTGACCCACTTCCACTATCACGTAATTGCCCCAGCAGGCTGGGAAACCAAACTGTTAGATACTCGCTGGGAAGCTCTAGCCAGACTTCCCTGGATAGTCACGCCCTCGGTCTCGGCACACCACCGGCTGCTAGAGCGCGTCCTAACCCCAAGTGGCGCCACACCTAATAGGGTTGCCCAAGTAGACCAAGAAGCTTGTATGCTGGATTTAGTACGTGCGGGAGTGGGTCTAAGCTTAGCTAGGGACGCGCTGGCAATGGCCGAACGCCAGGAAAGCGGTTTGGCTGTAGCCGAAAATGTTCGTCTGCCCTGCGCACTTAGCATGATATGGCGCAAAGAACGTGCCGCGGAGCCGACTATCAGAGCGGCATTGGATACGTTAGACACAGTATGGCCTTACCGGCTGGGGTAGCGAATAGGTTATGTAAGGTATTAGCCAACGTTGCCACTAAGCGACTCGACATCGAGCGATAACTCACCACGTCTACTGGAGTGCTTACAATGATTCGATACCACCGTTTTCGCCTCTTATCTCAGCCCTTAACGCTGTTTGTCATAGCGGCCGCAGGTCTCGCCAGCACGCCACTCCATGCCCAATCCAATACGGAAGCTACGTTTGCTGGCGGCTGTTTTTGGTGCATGGAACCGCCCTACGATAAGCAGCCCGGCGTCAGCGCCACCATCTCTGGTTATATGGGCGGCGAGCTTGAAAACCCTACCTACGAGCAGATTTCTCGCGGTGGAACTGGCCATGTCGAAGTGGTGCAAATTACCTACGATGACAGCCAAATCAGCTACGAACAGCTGCTAGAGATTTTCTGGCGCAATATTGACCCCTTCGCCGTAGACCGCCAGTTTTGCGACAGCGGTGACCAGTACCGCTCAGCCATTTTTTACCATAATGATGAACAACGAGAACTAGCAGAAGCGTCGAAAGCTGAAATGGAAGCACGCTTTGACCAGGCTATAGCGACTGAGATAGCCCCTGCCAGCGAGTTCTGGGAAGCTGAAGAGTATCACCAGGATTACTATGAAAAAAATCCACTGCGCTACCGATTTTATCGCTTGAGCTGTGGTCGTGATGATCGACTGGAAGAGATATGGGGCGAGGAAGCTGGCGGCCCAACATTTCAGTAGCCCACCATAAACATACGGGCTTAACGGAACGTTTTTTACCGGTGACTGCCCTAGGGATAGCGCTTTAGTTAAGACGCTAACAATCAATTTGGGCAAAGCAGCGTTTTTCTACTAGAGTGGAGAATCAGTATTAATAGACCAGTCGGCTAATAGCTGGTCTATTCTTTAACGCCCCGTTGATCAAAAGATAGGAGATCTTATGAGCAACAGCATCACAACCGTTAACCCAACCACCGGCGAAACGCTTGAGACTTATGCGCTGATGGATGCCAGCCAAGCCAAGCAGATTGTCGAGGCCAGTCATGAAGCGTTTCTAGACTGGCGGCTTAAACCTCTTGAACAGCGTGCTAAGGTGGTAAAAGCCATTGGCGAGGCGCTTAACGCCAATAAAGATGAGCTTGCCGAACTGATGGTAGAGGAAATGGGTAAGCTACCCAGCCAAGCCCGCCAGGAAGTCGAGCTTTGCGCAGGCATCTGCGATTACACCGCTAAGCATGGCCCCACTACATTAGCTGACGAAGAGCGCAACCCCAGCAATGGCGAGCGTGGCATTGTCACTTACTCTCCCATGGGTGTTATCTACGGCATACAACCGTGGAACTTCCCCGCTTATCAAGTAGTACGTTACTCCATCGCCAACATTATGGCGGGTAATAGCGTACTCCTGAAGCACGCTGAAAATGTCACTGGCAGCGGCCTACTGCTCGAAAAGATTTACCGCGAGGCAGGCCTACCGGAAAACGTTTTCCGCACGATCATTATCTCTCACGATGTATCTGATGAGGTGATTGCACACCAGGCGGTTCGTGGCGTCACCCTTACGGGTAGCGATGGTGCAGGTCGTAAAGTGGCGGCAAAAGCAGCCGAACACCTGAAAAAAACCGTATTGGAATTGGGCTCAAACGATGCCTATTTGGTGCTGGATGATGCGGACCTCGACGTTGCCGTCAAAACCTGCGTCACTGGCCGAGTGTTTAATACCGGACAGACCTGCGTGGCTGCAAAACGCTTCGTGGTGACCGATGCCAACTATGAAGCGTTCAAAGAGCGTTTTGTGGAAAAGATGAAGGCGCTGAAAGTAGGCGACCCCAGGTCAGATGATACCGACTTAGGCCCTATGGCGCGGGTTGACCTACGCGATGCTCTCCACGAGCAGGTGGAACAGAGTGTGCGTAAAGGCGCAAAAATCCTCTGCGGCGGAGAAAAGCCATCTGGTAAAGGCGCGTTTTACCCAGTGACCGTGCTGGATAACGTGACACCCGGCCAGCCCGCCTACGATGACGAGCTATTCGGACCCGTCGCGGCGCTGATTCGCGCTAAAGACGACGAAGACGCCATTCGCATTGCTAATGACAGCCGTTATGGCCTCGGCGGTGGCATCATCTCTAAAGATGTGAAGCGTGCTACTGAGCTTGCCAGCAAGTACTTCGACACTGGCATGGTGTTTATCAATGGCTTTGGCGTCGCTACCCCGGAAATGCCGTTTGGCGGCGTTAAAGACTCTGGTTATGGGCGTGAGCATGGCGGTTTTGGCATGCTTGAGTTCGTTAACGTAAAGTCGGTAATTGTTGTTAAAGAGTGAGGTGGTAAACGCTCAGAGTCATAGGTCATAAAAAGAGCACGCCGCTAGCTTTCAACAGGCTAGCGGCGCTTTTTTTGTTGCTGATATTGTTATGGGTTTAAACGTTGCTCAGCGGTTCGGCGCTGCCAAAACTTCACTATTAGGGCCATCACTACCCACGTCACTAACGCCGCAATAACATCGTCTAACACAATTCCAAAGCCACCCTGCACATACTCTGCCAAATGAATTGGCGGCGGCTTCAGCGAATCAAAGAAGCGATAAATAACGAATGCCAGCGCCATCACCAGTGGATGGCGAGCTGCTTGCAGCCCAATAACCGCTAGCGGGAACGCCAAGTACTCATCAGCAACAATGCTGCCATGATCTAATCCTGCGTAGTGCCACGCCGCGACGTGACAAATCGGCACTGCAAGTGCCAGCAGAACAGCGATGATAACGCCCTGCTGCACCAGTGGTCGGCTCAACAACCACCACGCTAAGGGAATGCCCAGCAGCGAACCAACCGTACCCGGCGCGACTGGCGCTAGCCCCAGCCCAAAGCCGGTGGCTAGCCAAAAATTAAGTGTATCCAGCATTAACCTGCCTGCTGCGCCTGGCGTTCAAGCTCGGCAGCCATGTCGGGCGAGAGATTCAGCGCACTTGCCAATTGATCCAACCAGGCGCGCTCCATGGGATTTTGATCATCAGTGACAGCGACGCTGATCAGATACATCTCGCGGGCAGCCTGGGGAGAGTCAGCTTCACGGGCTAGTGTCTGAGCATCCAGCGGGGCATTGAGCTGCTGCTCGACCCAGCGATGCATCTCCTGATCGGCACCTAGCGCATCAATCTGCTCTGTGATGAGTGCCTGCTCTTGCTCATCAATGTGGCCATCAGCTCTGGCGGCCATAATCATTGCTTGCAACAGCTCAAGGCTGCGCCGCTCTTGATACTCACCGCTAAGCACTTCTACCCGTTCGCCCTCGGATGCATTTTGAGCAGCATTAGACGAGTTAGCCGCATTTTTCCCTTCCTGAGAGCTTTGCCATGCTTTCCAGGCCAGCATGCCCACACCAGCAATTGCGCCGTACTTGAGCGCTTTACCGCCCATGCTACGACCACGCTTAGAGCCAATAAGCATGCCCATTGCGCCACCACCTAACAGGCTCTTAATATCAAAACCGCTAGAGCCGCCCCCTTGCCGCGATCCCTGGCCTGCGCTACTGCTGCCACCGCCTAGCTGGCGCGATAGCCCATCAATAACGCCTTTAACATCGATACCGCTTCCGCTGTTTCCACCACTGTTTCCACTACTGTTTCCACTACTTCTGCTACCGCCGGCCTGCTTCATCAACTGTTGTAAAATCTTGCTTGCGTTCATCCTTGCACTCCTACGTGGATAGTATCTAAGTGGATAGTATCTCTAGGGCTCGCTAGACGATTCACTTCCGTTATAAAACATGCTGTATGAACGCAGCATGAATTAACGCCACCCCAGGCATTAAAGAAGCGCACCCTTCACTTCCACCGAGCTACCAAGTCGGCTGGCACGCACTTCAACACGGACAGGCATTTGCTCTTTGAGTTCGCTGACATGAGAGATAATCCCGATCATTCGCCCGCCCATTTGTAACTCACTGAGCATAGCAATCGCTTGGTCTAATGCATCCTGATCAAGGCTACCAAAGCCCTCATCAATAAATAGCGTATCCAACTGAATCCCGCCTGCGTAGGCCTGCACCACGTCAGAAAGCCCTAGTGCCAACGCCAACGCCGCCATAAACGACTCGCCGCCGGAAAGCGTCGCTACCGAGCGACTTTTGCCGGTGTAGGTATCGGCCACGTCCAATTCCAATCCCGAGGCTTTGTTGCCCTTGGATGGGTCTTCGCGTCGCACCAACTGGTAGCGCCCGCGGCTCATACGCACCAGCCGTTCAGATGCTTGGATCAGTACATCGTCCAACAGCACTCCTAGCACAAACCGCTGCAAGCTAATGCGATTACCGGTGCGCCCGTTAGCCACTTCGCTTAATGTCCCCCACACCCGATACTGGGCTTCAAGCTCGGCCTGGGCCGCACGGGCGGCGGCAAGTTTCTGGCGAATACCCTGCAACGTATTTAACCGCCCATCTAGTGTTCGCCACGCTTCGAGTTGGGTATGCTCCTCCGCTTGGGCGGCTTCGGTAAGTGTGGCGAGTGCGGCGAGATCTGGCGGCGTTTTTTCGGCCAGTTGGGCGTGGTAATTGTGTAGCGCGCCGTCAAGCTCAGCCAACCGGCGTTGATAGGCCTCTACTTGGCGAGCCAGGTCTTGCCGTTGGTTATCCTCTAGCTGAGCCGCCTGAAAAGCAGCTTCACTTTCAAATGAACTGGCTTGTAGCGCCGTTTGCCACTCAGCCTGAGCCTGTTCAAGCGCTTGCTGGCTACGCGCCAGCTGCTGGTTTGCGCTGCGCAGCTGCTCTTCTGCCCGCGCCTGCTGGGTTTCGCTCGTCGAAAGCACCTGCTGTGCACGCTCCCAGGCCTGTTCAAGCTCAGTAATTTGGTTATCAAGTTCAGTGAGCGTTTGGCGCATGGCCAACGGGTTACGGGCATCTTCTGGCAGTGATTGGCTTAATTGATCGCGCTGGCTCTCTAGCCGTAACGCCTCCTCTTTGGCCTTTTCAACCTGAGGCCGCTGGGCTTTGAGCTGTTTGTCCAGCGTGCCCCAGCCGCTACGTAGCTCGTCACGGGCAGCGCTTTGCCGGTTAATCTCACTTTCGACCTGTTGCCGACGCGCGACTTGGCGGCGCAATTGTTCGCAGGCCTGTTGCAGCTCAAACGGCGGTTGGCTGGCCCAATCGCCTAGCTGGTGACGAAGGCGCTGCGCCTGCTCAGTGTTATAGCTAAACTGCTGCGCTAACTGTTGCTCCTGATGCTCGGCGGTTTGTAAGGCGTGGCGAGCCTGTTCCTCAGTCGAGCGGGCTTCTTCTACCTGCGCTTGGGTAACTAGATCAGCATGCTGAACCGCTGGGGCAGGATGCTCAAGGCTGCCACACACCGGGCAAGGCGCGTCTTCTTGCAGAGTGAGCGCTAACAGTGCGGCCTGCCCTTGGTGCCAGCGCATCTCTTGCTCAGTTGCGTGGCGCTTCGCCTGTTCTGCTTCGCTGCGCCGACCTTGAAGTGCCGCCGTTGCCTGCTGTTGTTGAACGACAAGTTCACGCCCCTGCCGCATCAGCGCCTCCAACTCCTGCCGCTGAGCTAGCAGGCTCTCATGGCGGCTCAGCTCTGCAGGGGCGCTGGCCAACTGCTGACTTTCCGTTTGCAGCTGCTCAAGAGTAACGCTTAGCGCTTCACCTTGCTGACGAATACCGTCTAATTGAGCTTCATCACGCTTAAGTATGCCATCGGCTTGCTGCCAAGCGGTTTGTGCCGCTTGCCAGCGCGCTTCAAGCTCACTTAACTGCTGACTTTTGTGGATAAACTCGCCCAACTGACGATGGCGCTCGCGCAGTGCAGGTAGTTCGGTCTGGCGCTGGCGTGCCGCTTCAAAGGTACGCTTGGCTTGTTCAGTATTCGTTCGCTGGGTAGTCAGCGCGGCATCAGCCTGTCGCTGCTCTGCTTGGGCGGTAGTGAGTGCCTGCTGGGCTTGGACTAACGCAGCACTGTAAGGTCGTAGCGCTTGAGCATGGTCGCTTTGGGTCAAGCGGCTCTGAAAGGTCGTTATTTGCGCTTGCTGCTCAAGGTGGCGTGCTTTCTCTGCGGCGAGGCTGTCCCGCGCTTCAAATTGGCGCTGTAACGCTTGGGCTTCATCTCGTCGCTGTTCAGCACTACGGCGCTGCTGCTGAGCGGTTTCAAAACGCTGACGCGCTTGCCCTACTTGCGGGGTTAGCGCCTCTACTTCTTGCTCTAATGCCGCTTCGCTTTCCAGCTCGCCCCCGGCCAAAATGCCGCTGATATGCTGGCGGTGATCATTCACCGCTCGCTCTATTTGATTCGCCTGGGTACGCAGGCGCTCTTCAATGCGCTGAAAAATCTGGGTTTGAAATAGCTGCGAAAAAATTTTCTCGCGGTCTTTCGATTCCGCTAACAACAGTTCACGAAACTTCCCCTGGGGGAGCACCATTACTTGGCGAAACTGATTAGCATCCAGACCTATTAAAGCGTGCAGTTGGCTGTTGGCATCAGTGACCTTACGCGCCACCAAACATTCATCCTCATCACCTTCCGGGGTCAGCCGCCACAGCTGGGCTTCAGCACTTTGTGTGGTAGTGCCTTCACCAGTGGCCTTGGGACGCTCCTGCTGGGGCACCCGGCGCACTCGGTAAGCACTATCGCGCAGGCGAAAATCCAAGCTCACCTCGGTCAACAAGCTAGCAGCAGCTTGGTCACAGCGCATTTGCCCGGCATCGCGGTCATTACCAGTGGTCTGGCCGTAAAGCGCAAAACAGATGGCATCCAATATCGAGCTCTTCCCTGCGCCCGTGGGGCCGTTAATCAGAAACAACGGGCTTTTACCCAGCGCAGTAAAGTCGATCGTTTCGCTGCCAGCAAAGGGGCCAAACGCCTGCATGGTGAGCGTTAACGGTGTCATGACTGGCTCTCCTGCTCACGGCTTAGGGCGGTGATGAGTTCGCGCATGGCGCTGGCCTGCTCATCACTCATGGTGTCCCCACTGGTTTGGGTAAAGAAATCGCTAAACATATCCAAAGCACTAAATTGCAGCCGTTCGCGATCTAACTGCTGCCGCCCTTGGGCTTCCAGCATGCCGGGCTTTTCTAAATGCAGCACGTTGGGGTAGACCTCGCGTAGCTTGCCCATGGGGTCAAGAATCGCGTGGCGGTCGGTCATACGCACTAACAAATAGTCATCGGCTTGGGTATCGGTTCTGCCTTGTGCTAGCAGCTCGGCCAGCTCGCCCTCCAGCACACGTACCTCTCGGCGCGGCGTCAGCGGTCGGTGTTCAATCTGGCTCACGCCCTCGGGGCCAATATCCACCAGCGTGACGCCTTTGCGCTGGTTAGCCTCTGAGAAGCTGTATTTAAGCAGCGAGCCACTATAGCGAATATGTTCACCGCCGCGATACTGCGGCCCATGAAGATGGCCTAAGGCGACATAGTCAAACGACTGCATCGGCTCCCAAGCAACGCTTTCCGCGCCTCCCAAGGTTAACGGTCGCTCTGAATCGCTGGCACTGCCGCCATCCACAAAGCAGTGGCTCATTAGTACGGTGGGGCGTCCCGCTTGGCGCTGGGTGTTGATACGGTCGACTAAGAAACGGTGAGCGCTGTCGAAATCGCGGACATCCACCGAAAACTGGCTGCGTACATACTCCGGGTCAGCGTAGGGAATACCGAACACATCCACTTCTTCCCCATTAATCGACAGTGTCATCGGGTGATCGCAGGCAGATAGATCAGACAGAATATGCAGCCCTGCTTGGCGCAGGTGACGCGCCCCGAAGCCGAGTCGCTCAGAGCCGTCGTGGTTGCCGGAAATCATAATCACCGGTAGGCCACGCTTTTCACACAGCTCACCAAGCACCTCATCTAACAGCGTGACGGCGGCGGATGGCGGCACCGAACGGTCGTAGATATCGCCTGCAACCAGCACAGCATCCACCGCATTGCGGTCGATAATATCCAGTAGCTGGTTCAATACATGGCGCTGGTCTTCCAGCAGGGAGAGGTTGTGAAACAGCCGCCCTAAGTGCCAATCGGCGGTATGAAGTAGTCGCATGGCAGGCTCAACGCAAAAAATATGCCCCATCATAGCAATCTGCATTCCAAACTGTCCGTCACGCAGCACAAAAAGCTTTTTACCAAAGCTTTCTACCAAAGCTCTCTACAAAAAGCCCCGCACATGGCGGGGCTGAAGCAACAGTAGTGGCTGGCTGTTAGTCGCGGAACGCGTCCGGATAGGTGGTTAAGTCAATACCCCACATGAGGGGCAATAAGAAATAAACCGCCGCGACGATCAGCAGTAGCGCGAAAATATTCAGCCAGAAGCCGTTGCGTACCATTTCGATAATTTTGATTTTTCCGGTCGCAAAAATAATCGCATTGGGGGGAGTACCCACCGGCAGCATAAAAGCGCAGTTAGCTGCCATGGCCGCAGGTACCATTAGCACGAACGGATGGATATCCAACGCCAACGCCAGCGAGGCAAGCACCGGAAGAATCATCGTGGCCGTTGCTGTATTGGAGGTAATTTCGGTCAAGAACAACACCATTCCAGCGGCAAGCAAGATCACCAGCAAGAAGTTAACGCCTTCCAACACGCTCATCTGACCACCAATCCAGGCGGCTAATCCAGAGGAACCGAAGCCAGCAGCAATCGCCAAGCCACCGCCAAATAGCAACAAAATGCCCCAGGGCACGTCTTTGGCAATATCCCACCCCAGCAGGCAGCCGCCTTTGTTTGGCGAAGGAATTAAGAACAGCGCAATCGCCGCCACAATGGCAATCATCGTGTCGTTAATACCTGGAATGGTGAGTATTTGACCTTGCCACAGGAAAGAACGGGTAATCCAGAAAAATGCCGCTAACAGGAAAACAACCAGCACGGCTTTCTCTTCGAAGGTGATCTTACCCAGCGCGGCTTTTTCCTTAGCAATGAGCGCTTTGCCACCCGGAAGGTTGCTGAATTTAATGGGGTAAATAAAGCGTGTTAGCATTAGCCAACCAATAAACAGCAGCACCACAACGACTGGAAAAGCAAACATCATCCAGCTGGCAAAGGTGATTTCAACACCAAACAGCTCATTCACAATCGCTGCCAGGATGATATTGGGAGGCGTACCAATCAGGGTACCCAAACCGCCGATAGTGCCGCCGTAGCCGACGCCAAAAATCAGCGCTTTACTGAATTTATCGATGTCTTCGCTATGATCACCCTCGCTCTTATTCAGTTCCTGGGTCACCTGATACACAATCGCGGTGCCAATAGGCAGCATCATCATGACCGATGCCGTGTTGGATACCCACATCGACAAAAAGCCAGTGGCCGCCATAAAGCCGAACACAATACTGTTAATGCTGGTGCCCAATACCGAAATAATGGTGAGGGCAATACGCTTATGCAGATCCCACTTCTCCATCGCCAGGGCAATCATAAAACCGCCGAGGAAAAGGAAGATAATAGGATTGCCGTATGCTGCCGTAACCGCACTGCTCTCAAGCGCCCCAGTGATCGGCAGCAATACAATGGGCAAAAGTGACGTAACAGGAATAGGTATGGCTTCGGTAATCCACCACACGGCTACCCAAAGCGTGGTGGCAAGTACCATGCGGCCTTCTAAGCTAAGCTCCGCCGGGTGGAAAAACAGCAGCACGAAGGCAAACAGCATCGGCCCTAGCACTAGCCCAACCTTTTGAGCTGTCGTATAGGCAGGTGGCTTTGGCGGTCTGCTACCCGAGTGTTGTTGCTCACCTGACGTAGTAGAGGATGAGCGTCCAGCGCCGGAGGTTGGCAACGCACACATAAGTAGGTTTTTGACTTGGTCATGGGAGTGCCAAAGCGACTCCCAGAGTGTCATGGTGGCAGTTCTGCGCATTATCAAAGTACCGTTCGCAGTCAGGTGATCGAAAGGGAGCTTCTCTCAGCAACCCCCTATGGCGTATTTAAACCAGCCTAGCTGGTTTTTTGGTGCCCTTTATTCACTGCAGCCAGGTATTAGTCCAGCGAATTGACGAAAACTACAACCAAAGTCTAACAACTTTAGTTGTAGCTTTTAGCGCTCCTTACCCTGATGTGACACTGCACTTTTATCACGGTAGGTTTGAGTCTTTTTCTAAGGAGGTACTCACGTGCTCGACCGTTTTACTATGCCGTTGACCCATCGGCCACTTGCCAGTATGGCTCGGTATCTCAGCAATCGGCAGGTTACCCCTGACCAAGTTACCTTAGTGGCTTTTTTAGTGGGTATGAGCGCGCTACCGCTATTAGCCTTTGAATATTATGTTTTGGCACTAATGGCGATTTTATTGAACCGCCTTGGTGATGGGCTGGATGGCGCACTTGCCCGGCTAAGCAGCCAGCAAAGCGATGCGGGTGGGTTTATTGATATCGGGTTGGATTTTGTCTTTTATGCCGCGGTCGTACTGGGGTTCGCGCTGGCTAACCCTGGGCAAAATGCGCTGGCAGCCGCGGTACTGCTATTCGCATTTATCGGCACAGGAACATCGTTTTTAGCCTTTGCTATTGCGGCGAAAGCACGCAATGTTGAACGGCCAAACTTTCCACAAAAGGCATTTTACTATTTAGAGGGGTTAACCGAAGGCACAGAAACAGTGATCGCGTTAGTGCTCTTTTGCCTATTTCCTCACTATTTTCCATGGTTAGCGGGGCTATTCGCAGTCGCTTGCCTAATCACGACTGCCACGCGGCTATGGGGAGGCTATTGGACCCTACGCTAGCACTTTAGATCGCCCTATCACGGTTACGCACGCAATGTGCGTTATCGAACCGACAGCAGCGAACGTTAAGCACATCGTCCTGATAGAAAAGCATTGTTTTAAGAGCTGTGCTGTACACATTCATCAGGATGTAACCCGTGACTCTTTTTTTTCAGACGCCTTTATTTCGTCGTGTGCGCCAACACAAAGCTTCTATGGCATTGTGGAGCTCCTCTGCGCCAGTACGTGAAGAGTTGTTTAGTGCAGAACGGCTTGAACAGCACGCAGGTAGTTTAGCGCTGGCGCAGGTTGTGACAGCAAGCCCACCTAAAGTGGCGTCGTTAACGCACCGCCTAAACGATAATGCACGCGTATTACTTGCCGCTTACCGCGCTTGCGCTGTCACGCTGGCAGAAGGTCGAGATGTCGTTCCCGCTGCCGCTTGGTTACTTGATAATTATCATCTTATCGAAGCACAAATTCGTGAAATACGCGGCGACCTTCCGCCGGGTTATTACCGACAGTTACCAAAGCTTGCAGAAGGACCTTTTGCGGGCTATCCACGCGTATTTGGTATTACATGGGCTTTTATTGCACATACCGATAGCAATATAGAACTCGCTAACTTACGTACATTTATTAAAGCTTATCAACGCATACAGCCACTAACAATTGGAGAGTTATGGGCGGTCGCGATAACGCTTCGCATTGTATTAGTTGAAAATTTACGTCGACTTGCCGATCAAATCATTACTGAACAAACGGCACGCGATGCCGCGGATACACTTGCGGCTAAATGGATTGCTACTGAAAATGGCTCGCCAAAGAGAAACGACTCCTCCAACCATTATTCAACTTACAACGACTCGATAAACAACGAATCGGCTAATAGCGTCTCGACAGATAACTGTTCAATGGATGAGGGTTCAGTTGATCATCAATTCCCTTCTTTTACGTCTCAGAAAACACCACTGTCGGCGCCCTTTATAGCTCAATTAGCCAAACGTTTACGCGGCGTTAACCCCCATACCAATGCACTTGCCTGCTGGCTTTTCGAGCAGCTTAATCGCCAGGGCGAATCTATTGATGATGTGGTGCAAAGTACCCAACAGCGCCAAGGTGCAGCGAACGTTACTGTGCGAAATATCATTACCAGTATGCGTTTTATCTCCAGCACCGATTGGGCTGAGCTTTTCGAAAGTGTCAGCTTGGTAGACGTAAAATTACGCGAACATAGCCGCTTTGCGCAGTACGATTTTTCAACACGTAATCAGTATCGCATTGCAGTGGAAGAGCTCGCCCGTGGCTCAGCCTATAGCGAGTTGGAAGTCGTTGATCATACGTTAACGCTATCAAGAGAAGCGCTGCCACTTACCGATGATGTCCATGAGGCAGCACGAGTCGAAGACCCCGGTTATTTTTTAGTAGCAGCGGGTAGGCATACGTTAGAAGAACGCCTTAACTATCGCCCGCCATTGAAGCGGCGATTTCGCCAGCTGCTGTTGAAAAATGGCATCAATGGCTACGTCATAATGCTGACAGCGACGTCAGTCGCTTTGGTGATATTGGCCGGGTGGTTGCTGCTATCAATGCATTCAGGCGAGGTGTCGTCGCTTTGGTTATGGTTATTGGCAGCCCTGGGCGTACTACCCACGATTGAGATCGCTACGTCTATCGTCAATCGTTTCGTTATTTATAATATCGGCGCTCAGCCACTGCCTAGCCTAGACCTCTCCAAAGGTGTTCCCCCCTCTCTTCGTACGCTGGTGGCAATGCCAACGCTATTGACCAATGAAGCCGACTTAAAAGAACAGCTTGATCGGCTTGAGGTGCACCATCTGGGTAGTGATGGCGGTGCTATTAGCTATGCACTGTTAACGGATGGTGTTGATGCCCAACAGGCAGAACTAGCCACCGATGAGGCACTGTTAAGCATTTGTGAAAAACGCATTGAGGAATTAAACAAACGCTACTGTCCTGCTAGCCATGAAAAGCGCTTCTTTTTACTGCACCGCAACCGCGTCTACAACGCAGGTGAACAATGCTGGATGGGATGGGAGCGCAAACGGGGCAAGCTTCATGAGCTCAATAAACTGTTACGTGGCGCAACCGATACGACCTTCAGGGACCCACCTTCCCTACCAAGAAATGTGCACTATATTCTCACGCTGGACGCCGATACACGCCTGCCAAGAGGAGCCGCCAGCAAACTGGTTGGCAAAATAGCCCACCCGTTAAACCACCCTCGATTTGATCCGCAGCAACGGCGGGTAGTCGAAGGCTATGCAATTTTGCAACCGCGCGTCACTCAATCGATGCCTACAGGCGAAAGAGGCTCTATTTATCAACAGCTGTGCTCTTCTCCAGGCGGCATTGACCCTTATGCCGCCGCCATTTCAGATCTTTATCAAGACCTAGTTGGTGATGGCTCGTTTGCAGGGAAAGGTATTTATAATATTGATGCCTTTGAAGCATCACTAGAGGGCCGTATCGCTGAAAACAGCCTGCTAAGCCACGATATGTTTGAGGGCATTTTTGCCCGTGCAGGACTGGCATCAGATATTGAAGTCATAGAAGACTTTCCAGACCGTTATGATGTGGTGGCCAAACGCCAACATCGCTGGGTGCGAGGCGATTGGCAGTTACTCCCTTGGCTATTAACAGCTTCATTACCGCCTTCAGGGCGCTTGAAAATACTCGGCAATCTACGCCGGTCGCTGCTCCCCCCGTTACTATTAGCCTGCCTTGCAGTGAGCTGGCAACTGCCTCTCATGATGGCCGTTGTCAGCAGCTTAATGGTCATTATGATCTTTAGCATACCGGTCTTACTGTCGTTAATAACGTCGTTCGCTCCACTGCGCGCAGGCGTCAACCTTCGCTACCACTTCCAACAATGGTGGGATGAACTGACGCTGGGATTGAAACAAATTTTGCTGCAACTGATGTTTCTCCCCGACCAAGCGTGGCGGATGCTAGATGCCATTGTTAGCACTCTGATACGCGTTTTTATAACTCGCCGCCATTTACTAGAGTGGACATCGTCGGCCCAGACGATGAAATGCCCGCACCTGACCGTTTGGGGATTTTATCGGCATATGGCACCCGGCACGTTACTTGGCGTAGCCATTGCCTTCAGTGCGTTATGGTTTAACAGTAGTGTTTGGCTAGTGGTCTTGCCGATCGCACTACTATGGATAGCAGCACCTGCGCTGGCAACTTGGCTAAGCAGTACGGCTAGTATTACGACCCAACCTCTCATAGCAGAAGAAACCGCCCTTGAGCTTCGGCTTATTGCGCGTAGAACCTGGCGCTACTTTGAAACCTTTGTAACTACATCGACCAATTTACTGCCGCCGGACAATTTTCAGGAAGAGCCTCGGCCGGTTATCGCCCAGCGAACGTCACCAACCAATATGGGTCTATACCTGCTGTCGATACTGGCGGCGCGTGATTTTGGTTGGATCGGTAACCCCAACGCGCTAAGCCGTATAGAAACAACGCTTGCTGTCATGCATACCCTGCCCCGCTATCGTGGTCACTTCTTTAACTGGTATGCAATCGATGATCTCCGCCCGCTAAACCCCAGGTATGTGTCTACTGTCGATAGCGGCAACCTTGCTGGTCACCTCATTACTCTCGCTAACGCCTTGGAAACCTGGCAGGACACAACGTTTTCACCTGACCCTCGCCAAGCAATAGCTGATACATTGGCATTGGCGTTCGAAGCACTTAAATGTGAAGAGCTTAAGCGCTCCTCCCAAGCAGCAGAAACACCTTCGCCCACCAAACCGCTCACTGATCAGCTTGAGAAAGTCGCCACTCTCGTAAGCGCAAATAAAACATCGCCATTAGACTTGGAAGCCCTGACCAAGCAAACCAAAAAAGCACTTAGTATCGCTGGCGACCTTTTCAATGAGCATCTCGCTAGTGACGATGATAAAGATGTGCTTTTTTGGGTGGCAGCACTGCACAAAACGGCTACACAGCATAGCGGTGACCACACAAACAACACAATCGCCAACGGCACACATGTAAAGCGGCTCCAGCAACTGGCCAGTAAAGCGCGACGGCTTGCCCTCAGCATGGATTTTGCGTTTCTTCTCAACCCAGAACGGCAGTTACTGTCGATTGGCTTCTCGCTAGACGACGCCAGCCTGGACATCAGTTGTTATGATCTGCTGGCTTCAGAGGCACGGCTGGCCAGCCTGTTTGCCATTGCCAAAGGCGATGTAGCCACTCGTCACTGGTTCCGACTTGGGCGCGCTGCCACCCCTTTAAAAGAGGGTGCGGCAATGATCTCCTGGTCAGGCTCCATGTTTGAATACCTGATGCCATCGCTAATAATGCGCGCTCCCGCTGGCAGTCTCTTGGAGCAAACTAACCGTCTGATAGTTAAGCGCCAGGAAACATACGCCGCCCAGTTTTCAGCTCCTTGGGGTATTTCTGAGTCGGGGTATAACGCACGGGACATAGAGCATACTTATCAATATTCCAATTTTGGGGTGCCTGGATTAGGGCTGAAGCGTGGTCTATCGGCCGATTTAGTGGTCGCGCCGTACGCAACGGGGTTGGCGGCAATGATCGACCCGGAGGGGGCCTTCAAAAATTATCGCCGCCTTGCAGAAATGGGCGCGCTAGGACGCTATGGCTACTACGAAGCGCTAGATCTGACCCGCTCACGGCTCCCCAAAGGCGCCAAGCTGGTGATTGTGCGTAGCTATATGGCGCACCACCAGGGCATGACCATCGTCGCCATCGCTAATACGCTCCATCGTGGGCAGATGCGACAACGCTTCCACCGCGAACCGATGATTCAGGCGAGCGAGCTATTGCTTCAAGAGCGGATTCCACGGGATGTGGCTATTGCTTACCCCCGTGCCTAAGAGGTGAAATCAACCGCTAGCCAAACCATCAACGAAGCACAAACCGTGCGCCGGCTATCAACCGGCGTCAACGGACCTCCGGTGACTCACCTGCTCTCAAACGGCAACTACTCTGTCATGTTGACCGCAACAGGTGGCGGCTACAGCCGATGGCACAACCTTGCCATCACTCGCTGGCAACCAGATACCACACGCGATCACTGGGGAAGCGTTATTTTTCTCCGCGATACGCGACGTCCAAGCGTTTGGAGTGCAACAGGACAATCACTGGAATCACATACCGGCACGAATAACGACGACAATCACGTGTTATTTGCTGAAGATTATGCTCGCTATGACCATCGGCACGAATCTATTGCCAGTCACTTAGACATCCTGGTATCTGGGGAAGATGACAGCGAAGTACGCTTGCTAACACTGACCAACAATGGACGCCAAACCTGCGACATTGATGTTACGGCTTATGCAGAATTAGTACTCACCACGCCGAGTACCGACAACGCCCATCCTAGCTTTGCCAAAATGTTCGTGGTTACTGAATACCTTCCAGCATTCAATGCGCTAATCGCCACCCGTCGGCGGCGGGACCCCAGCGAAGCGCAAGTGTGGGCAGCTCACTTCGCCGTAGTGGAAGGCGATACTGTGGGAGATTTCCAATATGAAACCGACCGCGAGCAATTTATTGGCCGAGGCAACCGTATTTCCACAGCAACGGCACTTTCTGAAGGCCAGCATTTATCAGGCACGGTAGGCAGTGTTATTGACCCTATTTTTGCATCGCGCTACTGCCTGCGAATCGCACCAGGAAAAGCCGCCCGCATCGCTTACTGGACGGTTGTTGCCGGCTCACGCGAGGCGCTGATGGATCTCATTGATAAGCATCATGATGTTAGCGCCTTTGAGCGAGCAAAAATGCTCGCCTGGACTCAAGCGCAAGTGCAGCTACGTCATTTGGGTACTCAGCCAGAGGAGGCCGCCGACTTTCAGCGGCTGGCTGCCCCACTGCTCTATCCCGACGCACGCTTTAGGGCACCCCAGAAAACGATTCAAAGCGGCGCAGCTCAACAGTCGTTGCTATGGCAACACGGGATCTCCGGTGATTTACCCATCGTATTGCTGCGGATTGAATCCACTGACGATTTGCCACAATTGCATCAATTACTTCGCGCCCATGAGTATTGGCGCATGAAACGTCTCGAAGTCGATATCGTCATCATCAATGAGCGTGCCTCCTCTTATATTCAAGATCTACAGCAAGCCATTGAAGCCACGATTCTCAGCAGCCAAGCAAGACCCCGGCTTCACAATGGCTATGCCCAGGGAACGGTTTATGCCCTACGCGCCGACTTAGCAAGCGCCCAGTCACGCTCTCAGCTGCTATCAATTGCTCGCGTGGTGCTGATAGCGCACCGAGGATCAATTGCCGATCAGCTGTCTGTTATGTTGTCTGGTCAGAGCACCGCCAAGCCTCCGCTTGCCATTACTAAACGCGCCCTTCCCAGACCGTTGATAGATAAGGCTCATACTCCTCGCCAACTTAAGCGGCCTACACTCGAGCTTTTTAATGGTTGGGGCGGGTTTGCAAAGCAAGGACGAGAGTATGTCACCATCCTAGAAGCGGGCAGTTCAACGCCTGCGCCATGGATTAATGTCATTGCCAATCAACAGTTCGGCTTTCAAGTATCGGCAGAGGGCGCTGGCTATCTATTGGCAGACAGCAGCCGAGAAAACCAGCTGACACCCTGGAGTAATGACCCCGTCATTGACCCAAGCGGAGATGCTGTTTACGTCCGAGATGAAGAGACGTTCGAGCTTTATACCGCAACGGCAAGCCCGATACGTGACTCAGGCCGCTACGTTGCGCGTCATGGCTTTGGCTATAGCCAATTTGAACATCAGAATGACGAGCTCAGCTTAGAACTGTTGCACTTTGTGCCCCTGGATGCCCCGTTGCGCATCTCACGGCTGAGACTGACTAATCATTCAAACCGGACACGCAAGCTCTCTGTGACCGCTTATGCAGAGTGGGTTTTGGGCACGTCGCGCAGCGCATCAGCTCCCTTCCTGATTACGTCGCAAGCACCAGAAAGCGGTGCGTTGTTAGTTACCAATCCATGGAATGCCGACTTCCCAGGCCAAGTGGCTTTTCTCGATATTGGCGAGCCACCTACGCAATGGACTGGCAATCGCAGCGAGTTTATCGGTTATGGCAAAAACCTGGCCGAACCGGCTGGGTTACGCTGTAAAACGCCACTTTCCGGTACGTTAGGCGCGGGACTAGACCCCTGCGCCGCTCTTCAGCGTCCCGTGACGCTAGCCCCAGGAGAAACAGCCGACATTATCGTATTGCTTGGTCAGGGTGGCTCCAATGACGACGTTACGAGGCTGATTACCCGTTTTCGTGATGCTGACATTGATGCAGAGCTTGCCAACATTCATGACCATTGGAACACGCAGCTCAATGCCATCCAGGTCAAAACACCTGATCGGGCGATGGACATCATGCTAAACGGCTGGTTGCTGTATCAGACCATCGCCTGCCGTTTAACGGCTCGCTCAGCGTTTTACCAAGCCAGCGGCGCCTATGGCTTCCGCGATCAGTTGCAAGATTGCATGGCATTGACGTTTAGCAACGCCGCTACAACGCGCCAACATTTACTGCGAGCAGCTTCACGTCAATTCCCTGAAGGCGATGTACAGCACTGGTGGTTGCCACATTCCGGACAAGGCGTGCGCACGCGCATCTCTGACGACCGGGTTTGGTTGGCTTACGCCTGCGCGCGTTATCTCGCAACAACCCAGGACATAGCAGTGCTTGATGAGCCGGTGAGCTTTTTAGACGGCGCGCAGTTGTCATCGCATGAGCACGAACACTTTTTCCAGCCAACCACCTCGCTGGAAACCGCCCCACTGTTTGAACACTGCGCACGCGGACTGGATATTACCCTTTCGCAACTGGGTGAACATGGTTTGCCGCTGATAGGCGGCGGGGATTGGAATGACGGTATGAACCGCGTGGGTGCTGGGGGCAAGGGAGAAAGTGTATGGCTAGGCTGGTTGCTGCTTAAAACACTTCATCACTTTGCGCCAATTGCCGAGCAGCGCGAGGCCCAAGCCTGCCACTCAGATGATCCTCAACGCGCCGCTCGTTGGTATGAACATGCTCAGGCGCTACGCATAGCAATTGAAAACAGCGCTTGGGATGGCCAGTGGTATCGCCGGGCGACCTACGACAACGGCAGCTGGCTAGGCAGCAAACAAAGCGATGCATGCCAGATTGATTCCATCGCCCAATCATGGGCGGTGCTTTCCGGCGCCAGCGACCCTCAGCGGTCGACGCTCGCAATGCACTCGCTGGAGCGCGAACTTATTCTGCACGACCAGCAGTTAGCGCTGCTCTTTTGGCCTCCCTTTAATCACCCGAAGCAGGATCCCGGCTATATAAGCGGCTATCCACCTGGAATGCGCGAAAACGGCGGACAGTATAGCCATGCATCAATGTGGGCAATTTTGGCCTTTACCCAACTGGGTGAAGGTGACAAGGCATATCAGCTGTTTACACTGCTTAACCCCATCAACCATGCCACCACCACGGAAGCGGCTATCCGCTATCGCGTTGAGCCTTATGTGGTCGCTGCTGATGTGTATTCTGTGGCGCCCCATGTGGGACGAGGAGGTTGGACATGGTATACCGGCGCCGCCGGTTGGATGTATCAAGCCGGTATGGAGGGTATTTTAGGCATTCGCCGGGAAGCTAGCTGGCTGGTCATTTATCCCTGCCTGCCAGCGAGCTGGCCGCATTTTACTGCTGACATTACCCTTGCCCAATCGCACTATCATATCAAGGTGATCAACGCGCAAGCTTCTCCAGCGACGTTAAGTCAGAATCTCTTAAGCCAACCCCTCCTAAGCCAAGCCCTCACTGCAACACTGGATGACGTTTGCTTAGCAGAAACGGAGGTTGGCATGCCCATTCGAGTGCCACTAGATAGTCAGCATCATCAACTAGAGATAGTTATCCGTCGATGTGCCCCTGCATCATGACAATGTTATGTGGCGTTAAACGCTGATAACACGGAGTGCTCAACAAAACGGCTTGCCTCTATCCCGAAGAATCATCAGCAAGGGCGCTGTTAGGGGAGGCAAACCGTTGGGAGTTTTTTATCAGTCTAAATCATCTAGCGTAACCACAAGATCCCGGGTAGATACATCTACCTTCCAGAAGGTATAGCTGTCGTCGTCTTCATCGACCAAACGAATATCGAAGATAGGACTGTCATATCCCGTAATCGTCACCCGCTGAGTATCACCATCCATCAGAACATCATTGCCGAGCACATCCTCTTCCCAGCTTTTCGAATCTGTTGGGCTTATATACATGTAATACAAGATATAGCCCGTACGATTAGTGATATCGATGTAGTAGTCGGCAGCCATTGCAAGCGAAGAGCTACACAGTATCAGCAGTGCAGCGAATAACACTTTAATGCGCATTGATAAGTTTCCTGTTCTTTTCTCTTTTAAGAGAAGCGATAGATTGCAACGTAGGTATCGCCAAGATCAAAACATAGCGATCAGCACATTATATCGTCAGTTACTTATCTAATTGGGCGCCCTCCCCAAGTTTTTCATACAACTGCCCGCGAGATACTCACAGCTGGTAGAATGCTGCCCCTTTCAGGCACGTCCACGGCCTATCGCCGCAACGTTTCCCCTTCTACTACCTGAGAGTCGCGCAATGATTGCCACCGTCTACACCGTGTTTCAGCCACTTTTCCGGCTGGGCCTTATCCCGCAGATTTTAATTGGCATTGTTGCCGGGGTATTCATCGCCCTTTTCACACCGGACATTGCAGGCAATGTGGCACTGCTTGGCCAGCTATTTATTGCCGCTCTGCAAGCAGTGGCCCCTATTTTAGTTTTTGTGCTGGTTACCGCTGCCATCGCTGCACACAAGAAAGGTCAACCAACTCACATTCGCCCCGTGCTCATACTGTATGTGGTAGGCACATTAATCGCTGCGCTAATTGCAGTGGCGGCAAGCTTTCTGTTCCCTACCGAACTTTCATTGAATGCGGGGCAAATTGACGGCAATCCTCCTGGGGATATTTTTAGCGTTCTAAGGGACCTGTTATTAAATGCGGTGGCTAACCCGGTAAGTGCGCTAATGGAAGCGAACTTTATCGCTATTCTGGCATGGGCCATTGGCCTTGGTTTAATGCTACGCCAAGCCAGCGACACCACCCGCCAAGCGTTAAGCGATTTATCCACTGCTGTCACCCGCATTGTCACGCTGGTAATTCGCTTAGCGCCGATTGGCATCTTTGGCTTAGTCGCGGGAACCTTGGCAGAGTCAGGGGTAGAGGCATTGCTCAACTACGCTCAACTGCTAGGGGTCATCGTAGGCTGTATGCTGTTTGTTGCTCTGGTTAGCAATCCGCTGCTCGTTTATCTCACTACCCGTAAGAACCCTTACCCACTGGTGTTTACCTGCCTGCGCGGCAGTGCCATCACCGCCTTTTTCACCCGTAGCTCAGCGGCGAATATCCCCGTAAATTTAGAGCTGTGCCGCCGTTTAAAACTGGATGCCGACACCTACGCTATTTCTATTCCGCTCGGCGCGACGATCAACATGTGTGGTGCAGCTATCACCATAACGGTGATTACCTTGGCGACCACCCATACGCTAGGCATTACCGTCGACTTCCCCACTGCCCTACTACTGTGCGTGGTGTCTGCACTGGCTGCCTGCGGTGTTTCAGGCGTAGCCGGTGGTTCGCTGATGCTAATTCCGATGGCCGCCAACCTGTTTGGCATTCCAACAGAAGTCGCCATGCAGGCGGTAGCGATTGGCTTTGTCATCAGCGTGGTACAAGACGCGACCGAAACCGCGCTGAATTCCTCAACGGATGTGCTGTTCACTGCTGCCGCCTGCCGAGCCCGTCAACAGTCCGGCTCTGACCACACGATATAACGCAATTTGTTTGACTTCTCGCTGTTCCTTATATAGAACGTTCTATAAAAGGAACAGCGAGATAATAGAATGGATGAGCACTCACTAAGTACCCTAGGCCAGCATTTGCAATCCCTTCGCCAAGCGCGGGGCTGGTCACTCTCCTATCTAGCCAATGCCGCTGGCATTGCCAAATCGAATCTGTGCCGTCTGGAACAAGGTAATGGCAACCCCACCTTGGATACCATCTGGCGGTTAGCAGTGCAGCTTAATGTCCCCTTCGGCACCCTGGTCGCGCCTATCTCTGTGCCTTTAGGTGAAGATGGCGTACAAGTTCAGTTAATTGACCAAGGAAAAGGCTCGCCTCAGGTAGATGCCTACTGGATGCGCTGCGCTCCCCATACCCTGCGCCACGCCGAAGCTCACACCCAGGGCACTCAAGAAACGCTGACCCTGATCAGCGGCTGGCTAGAAGCTGGTCCAGAAGGGACGGTTACTGCGCTAACCCCTGGCGAAAGCATCACCTTTAGCGCTGATAAGCCTCACTTTTACCGCACCCAAGACCAAGAGGCCACCATGCTACTCACTATTACTTACGGCGAACAGGGGGATGCAACATGAACCAACTTGTCAGCCACTCGCCGTGGCGTAGCGCGCTGCAAGGCGTGCGGGAAGCGATTCCGCTATTGGGTGGTTACATACCGGTGGCGCTATCGTTTGGTTTGGTGGCTAGCCAAGCAGGCTTTAGCACATGGGAAGCCACAGCTATATCAGCGCTGATTTACGCGGGTGCTTCGCAGTTTTTGTTCGTGGGCATGATCGCCACCGGCGCACCACTATGGTTGGTGGTAGCAATGACATTACTGATTAATGTGCGCCATGTAGTGTACGGCCCTAACCTAGCCGAGCTGCTGCCACGCAGCCGCCACTGGCCATGGCTAATGCACGGCCTAACCGACCAGGTATTTGCTCTGGCATTAACCAGGCTTCCGCAGCTGCCTGACGCGAAGCGCTTTAGCTGGTTTGTAGGTGCATCGTTACTGGCGTGGGGAGCATGGGCAGTGGGCACTGCCGTGGGGGCTACCGCTGGCGAAACATTTACCGCCCGCTGGCCGTTGTTGGGTGAAATTATGCCCTTCGCGCTGCCTGCACTATTTCTCACCATGGTGGCTCCGCGTTTTACCGATAAACGCTGGGCAGTAGCAATGGGACTCACCATCATTGCTGCACTGTGTTTAACGCTGACTGGATGGGGCAATGTGGCCATCCCATTGGCGGCTGCCTGTGGCGCGCTGTGCTTCTACCTGGTGAAGTTTGAAAAAAGGAGAGGAAGTAATGAGTAGCGCGTTGTGGTTAGCGGTGATGATATCCGCGATAGGTACTCTGCTGATGCGTGTGGTGCCTTTTCTATGGATGCAGCGCCGTATAAACAGTGAGACAGGCATTAACAATATGCCTCAGTGGCTAAGTATTCTCGGCCCGCTGATGATCGCCGCTGTGCTCGGTGTTTCTATCGTGCCAGTGAGCCCGAGTGCCGTTTCATGGATTGCCACTGCTATCGGTCTTGCCGTCACATTGTGGGTATGGTCGCGGCTCCGCTCTTTGGGCTGGCCGGTCGCTGCTGGGGTGGCAGTATTTGGCATCGTAGAGGTGGGGGTAGCGCTAATATAACGCTACCCCACCTTACTAAAACGCTTTTGGAAACACTAATTGCGGTAAATACAGAAAGACGCTTGGCAGTAGTATCATGGCGATAATGATCGACATAATGAGCACTATTAGCGGTATTACTGCCATAAAAGCACGCGGCATGGAAACTTCGCCAATCTGTGTTGCGATAAGCAGACAAATACCATAGGGAGGAGTAATCAACCCTAAGGTGAGCGATAAAACCACTACCAGCGCCATGTGGACCTGGTTGATATCAGCTGCGATACACAGCCCCTGAATAATGGGGAGGAAAATAATAACTGCCGTCACCGGGCTGAGGACGGTTCCAATCACTAACATGAACAGCATCACCAACAGCATGATGCCCACCCGCGATTGCGTTACGGTGAGGATAAAGTTAGCGACCTCCTGAGCGATCCCCAAGTACGAAATCAGCCACCCCATAATGCCTGCGGAAGCAACAGCAAACATCGGTAACGAAAAGGCTACAACCGAATCTGACAAAATGCCGGGAAGCTGCCTAAAACGTATCGCTCGATAAAAAACAAAGGCCAACAACACGCCTACTAAGACCGCTACCGAAGCGGCTTCCGTGGCAGTGAATACGCCTAGGGTGATGCCACCTAGCACCACTAGCGGCAGCACCATAGGTGGAGCAGCGGTGATCGCAGTGCGCCCCATTTGGCGGAAAGAGAACTTACCCGTTGCTTTAATATCGTGCTTTCTCGCGATGTAATACACATAGCCCATCTGCATCAAACCGACGAGTATCCCTGGCAGAATGCCACCCATAAACAGAGCACCCACGGATACGTTGCCAAAAGCACCGTAAATTACCATGAGAATCGAGGGAGGAATGATCCCTCCCAGCACGGACGATGCGGCCGTCAATGCCACAGCAAACGGTGCGGGATAGCCCGACTTCTTCATAGCCGGAATGAGTACCGCCCCCACGCTGGCAGTATCTGCAGCTGCAGACCCCGAAAGGCTGGCGAACATCATGGATACCATGACATTGATGTGGCCCAGACCGCCGCGAACATGCCCAACGGTGCTATCCGCAAAGCGCAGCAGGCGGTCGGTGATGCCCCCGTCGTTCATCAGGCGCCCTAACAATAGGAAGAAAGGCACGGCCAGTAACGGGAATGAGTTAATGCTGGCAAACATCTGATTAACGACCGAGGTTAAAGGCAGCCCCAATTGCATGATCGTCAATATGGAAGCCAAACCAATAGCAAAAGCGATAGGGACACTTAGGCCGATAAGAATCAGAAAACTGCCAATCAAGGTAATCAATGGACTCATGATTCGGGGGCCTCTCCACCACTGGCCGCATCTCTACCAGCACGCAGCTTAGCGATATCATCGCGAATAGTCTCAATAGAAAATAGCAACATGGAGATACCTGCTACGGGGATCGCGGCGAACACATAGGCCATGGGCGTACCTAAGGCTACCGAGCGTCGGTTCCAGCCCATATCCACCAGTACATTACCGTGCACAATCAGTACATAGATCACGGGCAGACAGGCGAGGCTACCGAATAAGCGTAATACGCGCTGAGTAATAACAAAGCTTGGAGGGAACACGTCCACCACATAGTGCCTACGCTTACGCAGTGCAATGGCCGCGCCAATAAAGACCGCCCAAATGAAACAAGCCATAGCAACTTCATCGGTCCACGATACTGATATTTTCAGGTAGTTACGTGCCACCACCTGATAGAGCACCGTTAGGATAAAGGCTGCAAACAGCGAGCCCGCGATAAATGTCAGGAGTTTCTCCAACAGATCGTTTATTTTCCGCATTTTTCTGCCCTTACATTGGCGCACTGCTTGCTGATGAAACACAAAACAGCACGCCAAAGCGCTGATGGATCGCGGTTTACAGGTTGCGAATCGTGTCAAGCAGCTCAGTCAAACCACGTTCCTCAGCAAACTCGTCATGCAGAGGAACGACCGCATCAATGAAGGCCTGCTTGTCGACTTCGGTCACCGTTACACCTAGCTCCTCGAATTCCTGAATAAACTCCGCATCGTACTCCACTCCTTTTTCAGTGCCGAACTCACCCGCATTCTGGGCCGCATTGAGAATGATGGCCTGATCCTCTTCCGAGAAGCGGTTAAAGCGGTTCTCACTGATGGAAATATGGCTCATCATCACCTGGTGTTCGGTTTTGGCATGATAAGGAGCTACTTCATAAAGGCGGCTTGAGTAATAACCACTGATGGTGCTCTCGAAGGCCCCCACTACGCCGGTTTGCAGGCCAGTGTAGATTTCTGTCCATGGTAGCGATGTCGTCAACGCACCGACTGATTGCCACATATCAGCATCCAGGCGGGAACCAGTCACACGCATCTTGATACCTTGCAGATCCGAAGGCTGGGTGACAGGTCCGGTATTGGTACTTAAATTGCGCGTTCCACCTCCTGTCAGGCTCAACAACTTCAAGCCTACGCCTGACTCCTGCATAGCGTTAGCGAAGTAGTCAAACACGGGCGAGTCGGGAGAGGTGGCAGCCCGGAATTTATCCATATCTTCAAACAGATAATTAAGACTGAAAATTTCAAACTCAGGGGTATACGGCGAAATATTCATCACACCGCCAATGATCATATCGGTGGTACCGATACGAATCTCATCAACCATTGTCTGGTCATTACCTAATTGGCCACCTGGGAAAATCTGTACATCGATACGCCCATCGGTCGCTTCTGCTACTTCGGCTTTAAACGCTTCAGCAGCATCAATCCATGGGTGAGGAGCACTTACTACCGTGCCCAGGCGTAAGGTTTCTGCCATAGCAGGAGAAATAAAAAGCATGGAAGTTGCGGCTGCCAGAGCCAAGCGCGAAAACGTACGTTTTGTCATGGGGACGTTCCTCTTATTTATGTACTAACTGCCTATAGGTACTAGCTGCCGATAGATACTCGCCAGGGATGTGCCAACGTTTTAAAAAGCGGGTGCTTGTTTAAGCTATGCTCCCGATACAGGTTCACCAAGGGTATGCATAAGCCGGTTTGCCCAGCCAAATAGAGTGGTTGAGAGGGTAAGATCCAAAATTTCCTGATCATCCAGCCCCGCTTCACGTAGGCTGGCAATATCATCTTCGGTTACTTGGGGAGGACACTCAGAGAGCCGCATGCCGAACTTAAGGATGGCACGTTGACGTGCATCGATATCCGCCTTTTCGCCATTGAAGAAGATCTCCTGCATCACCCGCTCATCACGCGTCAAGTTGTTATAACGCTGAGCATGCACAGCCGCGCAGTAGATACAGCGGTTGACGACCGATGCTGCCACCGCTCCCAGTTCCCGCTCTTCACGGGATAAACCACCCTTGTCATACATGATGCCGTTAAATAGAGACGTGCGAATACGCAGCGGCTCAGGATCATGCGCCAACACCAATACATAGTCGGAAATTTTGGTGTTGGAAGGCGTTTCTTTCAGCGCTTCCCGTTGAGCAGGCGTCGCCTGATCAAAATCAATCGGGGTGATATGGGGACGCCACGTGGGTACCCGGGTGGTGAACTTGTGAATGACACGACTCATTGGCTTTTCCCCATCACACTCAGCACAGCAGCAACGCGTAGCTGGTAGTTAACGAAAGCAACCAGCCCGGCTAAGCGGACAATATCTGCTTCATCAATGCCTGCGGCACGTAGCGAACCGATTGTTGCTTCGCTGGCATCTCGCGGCCGTTCGGTGACTAAGTCAACGTAATCCACCATCGCAACCAAACGCTGCTCATCTGCTGGCGGCATTTGTCCCGGAAGGGCTAGTTGGTAAGGATCCGCATCATCGCCATACCCGGCAAGCAAATCAGCATAGTGCTGTGTCAGCCCTGCTTGCTGGCAAATTCTCGCCATACGACATGCCAACGCCGCTCTTAAGCTGGCAGGCAGGTTCCCGGCATCATTGGGTAGCAGTGCAGCTTCATAGGATGCTTGTGTCAGCTCCATCAATTTGCCGCGCATGGTCAGGGCTTCGGCCAGCGGGCCGCTGCTGGGCACGCCAGCGGCTGTTTCAAGTACATGTGACATTTCGGTTCCTTAACATTGCAATACAAAGACGACGTTAGCGCTACGCATTCAAGGCAATGGGGAAGGCTCCCACTCATCCCCCAGTAGTTCCGGAGAGTCGTAGTGTTCGAGTAGCTGCCAGTGGCGCTCAATGTCTTCTCGATAAAAGCCTGCTGCAATTGCGCCTGCCAGCCAGCTAGCTCCTTCGCTGATCCCAGGAATGTCACCGCTGACTTTGCCTAAACTAATAGAGGCACCATAGTTGAAGCAGTGGATATTACGCAGCCAGGGGGCCGCTCCTGGCTCTCGCTCCTGGAAGGCAAAGTCGCGATCTACGTAAGGAAAATTGCCCAGCTCTTCGTGCTGAAGCTCGGTGGGTGGCTGATATCGATCACGCCACAGCAGAATACGATCGGCATACCCTGCCAGCTCGGTACGAGCCAGTGGGTCAACTTCAAACCCAGTTCCCAGAATCAGAAAGTCGCAGCGAACCTGTTTGCCCTGCTGGGTCGTGATCACCACTTCCGCCCCTTCAACTCGAATATTTTCAATGCCACAACCAAAGTGAAAATAAGCATTCTCATGGCGGCTGACGCGCAACGTCGAGCCACGAGGAGGCGGCGTCTGGGTGATAAAAGAGTAGTGCATAATGCGCCAGCGCCACTCATCCGGCAGTGTTGCGTAGCCATGAGTAAAGCCATAGGAGCCAATACCCATCATTTTGTTGATTGTCGGCATCTGCTGACGGCGAATCAGGAAGCGAACCTCGCTGGCTCCATGCTCCAGCGCCTCAGCAGCATTATCAATCGCCGAGGCGCCTACCCCCACCACGACCACACGCTTACCTTTAAGGGCAGTAAAATCGATATCGTCCGCCGTGTGCGCCCAGCTAGACGCCGGCAAACCAGCAACGAAATCGGGAATCTTGGGGGCACCGGTACCTTCACGGCCAGTCGCCATAATCAGTTTACGTGTTAGAACACGTTCAGCCGTCGCGCCTGGGCCAGAAAGCTCAAGACTGAGTAGCTCTCCCTCGGGCTTAACATGCTCAACCTTGACACTATTTTCGACCGGCAGGTTGAGAACTTCACGGTACCAGCAAAGGTATTCCATCCAGGTAGGTCGCGGAATCTTGTCAAGAATTTCCCAAGCCTCGGTGCCAAACTGCGCCTCATACCAAGCCCGGAAGGTCAGTGAGGCAAACCCATAGCTGGGTCCTGGTAATGTTTTCGGCGAACGCAGTGTCTCCATGCGGGCATAGTTCATCCAGGGCCCTTCTTTACCCGCCGGGTTGCGATCAAAAATACGGATATTGGAGATGCCTCCCGACAGTAGCGCGAAAGCCGCCACTAAACCGCACTGACCACCCCCCACAATCACGACATCGTAAACGTGCCGCCCATCCTCTCTCTCTAATGGGGGAACCCAATTAGCAGGTGGCAGGTTCAGACAGGCGAGGTCGTGCTTCACACGTGCATTCAAGGCTTCAAGGCCGGCACCGGCCAAAGAGGGAGTGAGGGTCATGGCATCATCTCGGCTTGTGTCTGCATGGCCTGTTCGGCTTCATGGGGCCACCAGAACCAACGAACGGCTACATCTTCAGCATGGCGATTAGCGGGTAAAGGCAAGGCTTTCGCCAGTTCAACCAATTCAAGCGCTCTGGCAAAGCAATCAAGTACTGTGGCCTCGTCAGCTGTTCCAACAGATGCATCCTTAGTGAAAAGCGTATCCAATAGGCATGGCGTTACTGACTCTTCGGATTGAGCTGACGCATCAGGGCGCTGGGCAACCCAAACACCACTATGTTCATCCACAGAGTAAAGTTTCATTAATACTGGGGCATAACGCGCAATAAACTCGACCGCTGATATTACATAGTTAGCCGACTCATTGCTAAAAAAGAAGTTAAATCCGAGTCTTACCCAACCTGGGCGATATATGCTTCTACCTTTTTGGACTAACGCTTCATGCGCTGCAGCCGTATCACTATCAATGGAAAGCAGTTCATGACCATAGGGGCCCGCGCAGGAACAGCCACCTCTAGCCTGAATACCGAATAGGTCATTCAACATGGCAACCACGAGGTTATGGTGTATCGCCCTTTCTCCAGCAGTGACATTGAACGAGAAGATGGCCAGCCTGGGCGCATTAAGTGAGCCAAGCAGGTTTAGGTTGGCTATTTTTTGCCAGCGTGCCACCGCCATGGCCACCAACTCTTTCTCGCGCAACTCAATGGTCTCAGTGCCAACTTTTGCTTTGATACGGAACGCCAACCCCGCGCGAATATCGCCCAAAATATTAGGCGTACCCGCTTCCTCCCGACGCTCGACACTCTGAACATAGCGATGATGGGAGGCAGTTACATAGGATACCGTGCCGCCACCGGCAATGGACGGCTTCGCATTGCGGCACACCGCTTTGCGAATCACCAGCACGCCGGAACTCCCAGGCCCACCGACAAATTTATGAGGAGAAAGGAAGACGGCATCCAGATGATCGCCTTGGCCGCTGCCTGCCATATTGATCGCGACATAGGGCCCACTTGCCGCATAGTCGAACACAGCCAAGCCACCATATTGGTGCGCTAATTTGGCTATCTGGGTCACGGGCGACAGAATACCCGTGACATTGGAAGCTGCCGAAAACGCCACGACTTTAACGTCGCGATCGGCATGTGCCCGCAATTGCTGCTCAAGCACCTCCAAATCAACAAGACCATCGCTATCCAGAGGAGTACGTACCAGATCAACATCGCACTCACGCCATACCAGGTCATTGGAGTGATGCTCATAGGGGCCAACGAAAACAACCGGTTTGGAGACCTTCGAAGTCACTTGCTCATGGGTCAACTCAAGAATGCGACAGCAACGATCTATCGCCGCGGTAGCACCAGCACCAGCAAAAATGACCGCATATTCGTCATCAGCACCTACAGACTCCGCCACTGCTTGGCGAGCAGCTTCCCGTAGCCGCGTGGTCATTTTACCGGTGTAAGAGGTTTCGGTATGCGTATTGGCATACAGAGGCAACACCTCCTCCTGAATTGCCCGCTCTACTATATCCAACGCCCTTCCCGATGCCGTGTAATCGGCATAGAGCAAGGGGCAGTCACCAAATGGGCCGGGAATCAAGCGCCCTTCTCCAATGACCCCACTCTGTAGGCGCTCCATCCACTCACGAGAGATCGCCGAGGGGGAGCTCGGTGGTTTTCTTGACTTGTTCCATTGAGAAGCACGATGTGACATTACTGAGCTCTATTTTCGCAATCAGCCTTTTATAAAAGGCGTCATAAGATTGGTTATTACGCGTAATGACCTTGAGTAAGTAGTCGTATTCACCTGCGAGACGATTAACTTCTACGATCTCAGGAAAGTTTTTAACCGTTTCCTGAAATGTATCAAGCCAAGCTTGGTTGTGTTTATCCGTTTTAACCATCACAAACACGGTAAGACTAAGATCCAATTTCTCAGGGTTCAGTACGGCAATTCTTTTTTCTATAATTCCGTCTTTTTCCAGCTTTTGTATTCGCCGCCAACACGGCGTAACAGAGAGACCAACCCCTTCTGCAAGCTGTGCAATAGAAAGACTATCATCGCGCTGAAGCTGTTCAAGAATTTTTAAATCAAACCGATCAATAAGCAATTTATTTCCCCTCTATACGATTACAAGGAATTTTATTCTTTATAGCCTTTCCTTCATACGGTCAAGAGAAATAATTTTTCACCAGCAACTCTGTTGATTTCAACCAAACACTTACTCCGGCTAAAAGGACATCCCAAAACGGTGCAACAAAAAATATGCTGCACCACAAAGAGCAATACATAAAAGATTAAAATCGAAACCACTATGGTGTTAAAAACATGGGGTTAAAAGCATGGCGTTAAAAGCACACAATTGATTAAAACTCTTTGATCGATCATGAATATATACGCCCTTGAACACGCACTCTTGAACACATAGGCTCTTGAACATATCGCCCTATGAAGCACACTTTCTGCGCCAACCTCAGCCGTGAACAGAGTGATCCATTAGCTGGGAGCGCTGCCCATGCCGAACTCAATCTATTAATCAGTTGGCCGCGCGCAAAGTGGCTGCGCAAATTGCGCCATGCCAGCGACATGAACGACACGCTGAAACAGACACTAGATGACATTGCCGATAGCGGCCTACGTATTAACCTGATTCAGTAACTGGGAATGGATAAACATCAGCACCAAGTATTTCTGATGCCAGAGCGGCGGCGCTTTCTAATCGCCCGCCATCACTTAGAAGACTTTTTAAGCGCTCTGCAAACAGGCAACAGCTTGGCAGAGTGGGAACAGCCCCGCTAGAAAAAGACCTACTGCTCTGCTGCACCCACGGCACTAAAGACAAATGCTGCGCCAAGTACGGCTACCAAACCTATAAGGCGCTGGCTCAAACGGTTGCTGACCACCAGCTACCGTTTGAGGTCTGGGAAAGCAGCCATCTGGGTGGCCGCCAGTGCAGCTCACAACTCACCCCCGCCCAACAGTATGCAGAATTAGCCGCCCTGACTCACCTAAGTACACAACTAAGCACGGATCAACACCAACCCCAGCTAGCGCTGCTGGACGATAGCGGCAGTGAGCAAGAACGCCTGATACGCTGGCAGTGGCAATGGGGAAACGCTCAAGGCCAACTCAGCGTGCGCTGCCCAGCCACCACCATCATGCGAATTGACACTTGCACCGACCTTGAAAAAGGACCCATGGAAAGTACTGTTTGGCGGGTAGCTGAGGAGCGCTATGGTTGCTTTAATCGCCTGAGCCTTTCTAATAAATAGTGACTATTAGCTATTTCGAGCAAAGCACATACGACAACAACATGCCATATACATTTTAACTAACGCTAACAGGTGGACGGAAGTCCACCTGTTATGGCTTACTACTTAAAAACCCACAATTTTATCAGGCAGCCATGTAGCTACTGTAGGAAACAGCACAACGATAGCCAGTGTTAGTAATTGCACAGCAATAAAGGGCAACACACCTTTGCACATTTGCCCATAGGTAATATCACTAGGGGCAATTGACTTTAAATAAAATATTGACGACGCCATAGGAGGTGTCAGGTAGCTCGTTTGGATTGTTATCAACACTAACGTAGCAAACCAAATAGGGTCGATACCAAGCTGTTTAATCACAGGAGTAAATATTGGCACGCAAATTAAAACGATAGAGGTCCAATCAAGAACAAATCCTAGCAAAAAGGTAACCGCTAGGAAAAATAAAATAACGCCTGCTGTACCACCACCTAACCCATTGGCTATTGCCGATACCATTTCTCCACCACCGTTGACTGCAAAAATACCCGTAAACATCGTACCACCGGCTACTATAAGCAGTATCATAGATGTAATGCGTACGGTAAGAGATAAAGAGTCAGTAAGTGAAGATATCGTTATACCACCATTAATTATTGCTAAGATCACTGCGCCTGCAACACCAACTGCCGCTGCTTCTGTTGGGGATGCAATACCACCCAACAGTGACCCAAGCACAGCGAACATTAATAGCAAGGGTGGCACTAACGCTTTCAGTGTAATTCTTATTTTAAGAGCAAAGGGTTTATCATCGTCAACAATAGTAGAGACTGGGCCATCTTGAGGGCGCAGCCAGCATCGAACAATTATGTAAGTAGCAAAAAGAGAAAGCATAAGAATGCCGGGGAATATAATCGCCGCAAATAAGGCACCTATCGACTGTTGAGCGAGCGCAGCATAGACGACTACGATGACAGTAGGAGGTATAATTGTTCCTAAAGAACCTCCGGCACAAACCGTACCCGCAATCAGTGAATTATTATATTTATAGGCCCTCATGGCAGGAATTGCCATTAGCCCAATCATTATTTCCACCGCACCAACGACTCCAGATGCAGCAGCAAATATTGCTGCCATAGCAATCGTTGTTAGTGCTAGCCCTCCTGGTAGCCGCCCAATCCACATTTGAATGGCATCGAAAAGATTTTTTGCTATACCTGACTTCTCTAGTATCGCCCCCATTAGAATAAAAAGAGGAATCGAAGAGAGCACATAATTTGATGAAGCGCTATAAACACTGCCATAAAGTTGTTGAAAAATCATAGGACCAAAAGCGAACCAACCAGAAACAAGTGACACTATAACTAATGAAAAAGCAACCGGAACACCTAAAAATATTAACAAAAAAAGCCCTGGAAACATTAACGAAGCTATTGTCGAATCCATTACTCAATCTCACTTTTTATAGTCTTATTTAAAAAAGAACGAAGCCCAATGACAAGAAACTGAAGAGCAAGGAGAGTAAGACCTACAGCTATACATGTATAGAATGGCCACATTTGAGGCGCCCATGTACTGACCATTTCCACCTCATTAGTTATGAATGCCGACACAGTCTTCTTCCAACCATACCAGGCCATAAATAGAAAAGTCGGAAACAATACAACTGTATAAACCACTCCGATAATCAATCGATAAACATTATTTGGTAGCAAGCTACTTAACACATCAACTTTTATATGACCATCAATCTGCGCTGTCCAAGCAACACCCAGCACAAACGCAACACCTGTAGCCATATAAGAAATATCGAATGCCCATATGGTTGATGAGTTAAAAACATAGCGAGCTATCACTTCATATAACATTGACAATACCAATACAACAATTGCCAGCTTGCTCACCCACGCAGACACTTCAGAAATTTTATCTACTAATTTAAATATCATTATTGGCACCACTCATGTCTATATATACAAGGAGAGACTCTTAAAGTCTCCCCCTATAATTTTTATGTTAATTAGTTATGAGATAGTCTTTCTGAGAATTCCAACGTGACTGATATTCTTGGTAGTCTTTTAAAATCTCTTCCATGTCAGGGTTGCCAGCTTCACTTTCTTCCGCAGCCCGGGCAGTAATCCATGAACGCCCATTTTCCGCTAATTCGTCAACGAATGCTTCGTCCAAACTAATGACTTCGTTTCTACCTTCACGATAATTTTCCATAGCGATTAGGTCGTTATGATAGAAACTGGAAAGCCCTTCATAAGTCGTCAACTTAGCTGCAGATTCAATTAGCTGCTTTAGGTCGTCTGGCACTTGATCCCATGTTTCCTGACGGACAACGACTTCCCAAAGGAATGTGGGTTGATGTACACCTGGGACTATGATGTAGCGGGCTGCTTCATGAAAGCCTTCTGGATAATTACTGGAAGGCGTTGCCCACTCCACAGCATCGACACCCTTACGCTGTAATAAAGTGTAAGTGTCTCCGGGCGGAACAACAGTAGGGACTGCATTGTAGTACTCACGCATAACTTCAGCCCAAGGGCCAGAAGTTCTGTACTTTAAGCCGTCGAGATCCTCAGGCCCGTTAATTGGCACGTTGGAATGAGCAAATACTTCAGTAGATCCAATGCCAACGATTAGCGAGTGCAATCCTTCACTAGCCCGGAGCTCCCGCAATGCTTCTTGACCGCCACCTTCATAAATCCAATTAATATATGACTGTGGCCCCATGCCTCCCGGGAATCCAGCAAAAATAGCGTTTATAGGATTTTGATTAACTAAGTAGCTTGGCGTGGAGTGCCCCGCCTCTACTGTACCCTCTTTGACAGCATCATAAACTTGCAAGGCAGGCACAATCACGCCCGCGCCAAAAGGCCGAATGTTAGCTCGTCCTGAAGTTAAAATTTCTGTGTTGCGTGAGAACCGTTCGAGGAAATTTTCATAGAATGGAGAGCCTCCTGGGACGGAGGTGGGCACCCGCCATTCCACTTCGGCTGCATGCACTTGGGAGGAAAGTGCTATCGCCGCTACTACAGAGGAAAGCCATTGCTTTGTTTTCATGATCACTAACCTTTCTATATGTTGGTTTTATTTATCTCTCACCCCATTGCTAAATAAAGGGCATTGAGAGGTAGCTACATGCCTGTACGTTTAAGCTTTTCCTACAGCAAATACTGTTAGTGCAGAGCCGTCTGCTGTTCGCCTTTCCCTCTCCCTGGAACAGACTTGTCGCGCTGAGCAAAGCCAGATGAGTTACGAGCAAATCAATCTTGGCTTCCTTTTTTGTATAAAATATATAATAAATCATTGCAAGACTATCTTTGCAGAATCAGGACAATTTTATAAAAACACCATCTTAATTCAGACACTTAAGATAATTCTGATATAGAAGGCTATGTGAAGAAGCGTTTATGGGAATAGCTTTGTTTTCTTAGAAATTAAGTAAGGATCCCGAATCGGGACTTACTGAGCTCCCATAGACTTAGAAAAAGCGAGGAATAATTCGATCATCTCCACAGTAATAAGACCTTAGTCTAGCTCTCTATCAACTGACATCTCTACTCCAGTTGCTATAAATCGTTGTAATAGCAAGCTCTTCCTAATGCTCAGATCAATAACTCATGCATAGAGAACGTAAGCCTGATGCGAAATATGGCTTCACAAATCATTTTGAAGATTGTATAAAATATAAAAACTACCAATTGATGCTGACATCCACTGTAGCGCCAGCGTTGATCACCAGGACAAAACAATCACAGGTGTTCCATGAAACGAGTGCATATCATCGACTCTCATACAGCAGGTGAACCTACACGGCTGGTAATGAAGGGATTCCCGACTCTGCCTGGCGCAACCATGGCAGAAAAATGTGAAGCGCTGCGCACTTCGCATGATCAATGGCGACGCGCCTGTATGTTGGAGCCACGTGGGCATGATGTGTTGGTGGGAGCGCTTTATTGTGCGCCAGAGTCACCAGATGCCACTTGCGGGGTCATCTTTTTTAACAACTCGGGGTATCTGGGTATGTGCGGTCACGGCACTATCGGGCTAGTCGCATCCTTGCATTATCAAGGCCTTATAGAACCCGGTGCCCATAAGATAGACACTCCCGTTGGTCCTATTAGTGCAACCCTTCACAACGACGGTGCAGTTACTGTCCGCAATGTCCTTTCTTACCGCTATCGCCAGCAAGTCCCTGTTGAAGTGCCTGGATATGGGCTTTTGCATGGGGACATCGCTTGGGGAGGCAACTGGTTCTTCCTTATCAGTCAGCATGGCCAATCGCTAGCGCTTGATAACACCGAAAAGCTAACCGAATTCACCTGGGCCGTACGCCAGGCACTCGAAGCCGCCTCGATTACTGGCGAGGACGGCGGGCTAATCGATCATATTGAGCTCTTCACAGAGGACGAGGCAGCCGATAGTCGTAACTTTGTGCTTTGCCCCGGTAAAGCATATGACCGCTCCCCTTGTGGTACCGGCACCAGTGCCAAACTGGCTTGCCTAGCGGCAGATGGAAAATTGTCGCCAGGAGAGACCTGGGTACAAGCCAGTATTTGTGGCAGCCAGTTCGAAGGACAATATGAATGGGAAGGCAATGGCATCCGTCCCTATATCAAGGGGCGAGCTTATCTAAGTGCAGATGCCACCCTACTCATTGATGAACAGGACCCGTTTGCCTGGGGTATTTCTGACGTGTAAGCACGCAACTCGCTAACCCTAATTCTTCATAAACCAAGCAGCACCGATTACTCCACTATCGACTCGGCGCTGATGTGAGTACTGACAACACCAACCGAAAGGAAAAACAATGAGCGATAACATCTTTACAGGCTGCATCCCAGCGTTAATGACCCCCTGTAATGCGGACCGTCAACCGGACTTCGATGCACTGGTTGCTAAAGGTCGTGAGTTAATAGATATCGGTATGAGTGGCGTCGTGTACTGCGGCTCTATGGGCGATTGGCCACTGTTAACCGAAGCACAGCGCCAAGAAGGCGTCGCCCGTTTAGTTCAAGCAGGCATACCAACCATCGTGGGCACTGGCGCAGTAAATACCAAAGAGGCCGTATCCCATGCCGCTCACGCTGCTAAAGTGGGAGCCCATGGTCTGATGGTTATTCCGCGCGTGCTCTCACGGGGCACCTCAGTAGCGGCACAAAAAGCTCATTTCTCAGCCATTTTAGAAGCAGCGCCTAAGCTGCCCGCCGTCATTTATAACAGCCCCTACTACGGCTTCGCGACGCGTGCAGACCTCTTCTTTGAGCTGCGTCATCGTTACCCAAACCTAATCGGCTTCAAAGAGTTTGGTGGTGCCGATGACCTACGCTACGCTGCGGAAAACATTACCTCCCAGGATGACGATGTCACCTTGATGGTAGGTGTAGACACGACTGTCTACCATGGTTTCGTCAACTGTGGCGCCACCGGTGCCATCACCGGCATTGGCAATGCTCTCCCCCGCGAGGTGCTCCAGCTCGTCGCTCTTAGTAAAAAAGCCGCGCAAGGCAATGTCGAAGCACGCCGTTTAGCCAAAGAGCTTGAGGAAGCGCTGGGAGTTCTCTCCTCCTTCGATGAGGGCGGCGACCTAGTTCTGTATTACAAACACTTAATGGTACTCAACGGGGACTCCGAATACTCCCTCCACTTCAATGAAACTGACACTCTGAGCGATGCCCAGCGCCACTATGTGGAATCTCAATACGCCTTGTTCCGTACCTGGTATGCCAATTGGTCTGCTTCCTTAGAGAACATCTAAGGCTCAGTGGTACACAATTTTTTGCCGCTTAGCAGCCGACTGCTCCAGCACAGCTAATGTGCTGGAGCGAACTCTCTTTGCTAGGAGTTACTCATGCATCGTATGAGTCTGAAGGAAGCCGAGGTACTGGCAAAAGCAGTGCTCAACGCCCAGGGCTTCAATCAAGAGCAGACACACGCCCTATCTCAAGCAGTGATAGCGGGGCAACGCGACGAGTGCCATTCACATGGCCTGTACCGTTTACTCAACTGCGTTAAAACGCTAGCGGCAGGGAAAGTGGTCGCCAATGCTCAGCCAGAAGTACACGATCACGCCCCAGGCATCGTACGGGTTGATGCCAAAGGAGGTTTTTCGCAACTTGCCTTCGAGGCTGGCTTACCCATTTTAACGGCAAAAGCGCGTGAGCAAGGAATTGCCGCGCTTGCCATCAATCACTGCGTACATTTTTCAGCCTTATGGGTTGAGATTGAAGCTATCACAGACCAGGGGCTGGTAGCGCTGGCCTGTAATCCCAGCCATGCCTGGGTGGCCCCCGCGGGTGGCAATCGCCCATTACTGGGTACAAACCCGTTGGCCTTTGGCTGGCCGCGCCCTAATGGACAGCCACCATTTATCTTCGACTTTGCTACCAGTGCCATTGCTCGCGGTGATATCGAACTCCATCACCGTGAAAATAAGCCGATTCCCGAGGGTTGGGGTATCGACCGTTTAGGGCAGCATAGCCAAAACCCTGCTGACGTATTAGACGGCGCACTCCTTACCTTTGGCGGCCATAAAGGCTCTGCCTTATCGATCATGATTGAGCTTATTGCTGGCCCACTCATCGGTGACTTAACCAGCGCTGAATCGCTGGCATACGATGATGGAGCCGGAGCTTCCCCCTATCACGGCGAACTCATACTCGCTATGGATCCTGAACGCTTCCTGGGGAGTACGCTCGAGGATTATATGGCCCGTGCTGAAGATCTGTTCTCGTCGATCATAGCCCAGGGCGCTCGCTTACCTTCGCAACGACGATATACGGCACGGCAACGCACTCAAAAAGAAGGTATTTCAATTCCAGAATCCCTATATCAGGAGTTGTCACGCCTAGCGCGATTATGACGGCTCTTTTCTTACCGACCATTCGCGTTATTCTAACGACGGAGACGAACATGACATTGCAAGGCAAAATGCTGATTGGCCAACAAGCTGTACAGGGCTCTCGTGACGCCATTTACGCAATCAATCCAGCGAATAATGAACGTCTTGAACCCGCTTATTTAGGTGGCTCCCAGGAAGAGGTAGAAAGAGCCTGCGAGTTAGCTTGGCGCTCATTTGACAGCTACCGCGAAACGCAGCTGGAAGCACGGGCACAGTTTCTCGAGACCATTGCAGATGAGATAGAAGCGCTCGGAGAAACGCTGATTAACCGGGCAGTGACCGAATCTGGCCTTCCCCAAGCCAGGATCCAAGGGGAGCAAGGACGGACTTGTAACCAACTACGGTTATTTGCAAAAACCCTACGCAATGGTGAATGGCTAGATGTTCGAATTGATCCGGCCATGCCTAATCGTCAACCCATGCCGCGCGCCGATTTGCGTCAACGCCATATCGCGCTTGGCCCAGTCGCTGTTTTTGGTGCAAGCAATTTCCCACTGGCTTTCTCCGTCGCCGGTGGCGATACCGCATCAGCGTTAGCGGCGGGATGTCCCGTGGTCGTCAAGGCCCACTCCGCACATCCAGGAACCAGCGAATTAGTAGGGCGTGCGATTCAAACTGCCGTCAAGCGGTGTGATCTTCCCGAAGGCGTATTTTCGCTAATTTTCGGCTCTGGCCGTGAGGTTGGGCAGGCATTGGTTGCGCACCCTTACATCAAAGCGGCCGGGTTTACTGGCTCCCGCAGCGGCGGCTTGGCACTATTAAAAACGGCACAGTCGCGCCCTGAGCCAATCCCTTTCTATGCTGAAATGAGCTCCATCAACCCAGTATTCCCTCTACCAGCGGCACTGGAGTCACGTGGTGCCAGCATGGGGGCAGAATTCATAAGCTCGTTGAATATGGGAGCTGGCCAGTTTTGTACTAACCCTGGGTTAGTCATTGCCGTAAAGTCCAAGGGGCTAGATGCGTTCATTGCAGCGGCACGCCAAGCGGTCGAGAGCAGCAGCGCTCAAACCATGCTTACGCCCGGCATTCACCAAGCCTATACCAACGGTGTGCAAGCCCTTACCTCGACAGGTAAGGTCCACGAAGTAGCTCGCGGTCAAAAAGGAGCTGGCCAAAATCAATGCCAAACAGCTCTTTTTGTAACCTCTGCGGCTCATTTTCTGGCTGAGAAAACACTGCAGGAAGAAGTATTTGGCGCGTTGTCGCTGGTAGTGGAATGCCAAGATCAGAACGAGGTTCAGCGCGTTGCGGAGGCGCTTGAAGGCCAGTTGACCGCCACTCTTCAACTGGAGGATGCCGATCAGGAAGTTGCTCTCAACCTGCTGCCAATTTTGGAACGTAAAGCGGGCCGGCTACTCGTCAATGGCTGGCCAACAGGCGTCGAAGTTTGCGATGCCATGGTCCATGGTGGCCCTTTCCCAGCAACGTCGGACTCGCGCACCACATCTGTAGGTACCGCAGCTATTGCTCGTTTTTTACGTCCTATTTGTTATCAAGATCTACCGGATGCACTTTTGCCAGAGGCATTGCAGCATAGCAACCCACTGTCACTTAAGCGCCTGGTTAATGGAGAACGTGAAGACTGATCAATAGGAGTTTGCGCCGCTCTCCTATGGGGAGAGCGGCGCATCATGCATTGAGCCATGCAAGCTGGTCAACTGCTCAATTAGTAACCATTCAGCTACCAGCCATGGACATCTATATAGGTTTGTATAAAATGTGCAAATTAACTTTCAGGATGGACGTGAACCATGGCGACATTCAAAACACGAGCACACTTCGTCGCCGACGACTTACGCAAACGTATCCTTGGCGGTGAATTCAAGGGCGGTACTCAACTTCGTCAAGACGCCCTAGCCAGCGACTATGATGTCAGCCGTATTCCTGTCAGGGAGGCCTTGCTAACCCTCGAATCAGAAGGGCTAGTAGAGTTTCATGCTCACCGTGGCGCTTTTACCACCGAGCTTTCCGTCAGCAAAATTCGTGAACTTTTTGAGCTACGAATTCTGCTTGAAACCTATGTGCTTAGGCATGCCATTGATAATCTCACTGAGGCAGACCTCGATAAAGCTGAGGATATACTGCGCAAATATGACGACGCTCTAAATCGCGGTGGCGAAGTCGACAATTGGAGTGAGTACAACTATACCTTTCATTTGGCGCTTTATGCGCCGGCCGAACTTCCAGAAACACTCGCTATCATTCATCAGTTAAATACCAAATCAGACCGCTATATCCGCATGCAGCTCGTCTACTCCCAAGAGATCACAAAAGCTGAAAAGGAACACCACGAATTGCTGGAGTTAGCGCGCCAACGCGACACCGATAATGCCTGCCAGCTGCTTAAAACCCACATTGAAGACGCCTGTGGAAGTATTATCGCGGTACTTGAAAAGCGCTCCAACCAAGCAGAGGCACTTTGAAGCATAAGTGCCACTTTCACTACCCGACTCCAACCATAGCAGCCTCTCCCTCTCCTCTACTTAAGTTATAAACACTACGTCTAGCACCAACTTACCCTCTTCATATACTTCGGCTAGCTAACGCTAGCGCCTTCCGGCTATTCGAATAGTTTTGGCGGATCAAGCCCTGCTCCTATCGTTTCTACCCCATAAGCACCTTTGAACTACTAGTTAGTTTCATTTTTACCGCTCGCTACTTGCCCTTTGCTATCGCACGGCGCTCCTCTCCTGCCATTTCTTACCAATATTTGTCGTTGACGGTATTGATCCAATTCATAAACCTGAGATATATTTTATACAATCTACAAAAAATAGAATTAAGGAAGCTTCATGAATCCACGAAGCACTAAGAGTAGCGGCTCTAACGAGGATGCCGATGTCATCGTTATCGGTGCAGGAGTGGTAGGTAGCGCTTGTGCCCTGTCATTGAGCCAACAAGGCTTGCGTGTTTTGGTGCTAGACAGCCACCAGCATCCGGGTATGGGTGCATCGTTTGGCAACGCGGGCCATATGGCAACGGAGCAGGTTTTTCCTATTGCCAATGCAGCCATTGTGAAGCGATTACCCAAAATGCTACTGGACCCAATGGGGCCGCTACGCTTGGATTGGCGCTATGTTCCCAAGGCTCTACCCTGGTTCACTCGACTACTTTGGAATCTACGCAAGGCTCCCTATCGAGCCAGCGTAGCAGGCATCCGTGCTCTCAATGAGAATAGCCTGGATGCCTGGCGCCGATTGCTTGACACCATAGATAGCAGGCATCTGCTAAAAGAGGACGGGTCTCTCCTGGTTTATGAAAAAGATAGCGCTGCCGAAGAGTTAGCAGCACTTCACACAAGGATGACTGACCAGCAAGTAGCCGTGGAATACTGGCAAGGCAGTGCAATTAAAGACATCGCTCCTCAATTGTCAGACAGCATTAAAGGCGGGCTATTCTTCCCTGACACCGCACATACGATTAATCCCTCACAGATCGTCGACTCACTCGTATCAGCTGCTAAAGCCAATGGAGTGCAGTTTAGACAAGAAAACGTCGTATCAGGCCAAGACCATGGCCACGGTGTGATGCTGAAGACCGCGAGTTCGTCCTCCTTCACGGCCGGCAAAGTTGTTATTTCATGTGGAGCTTATTCTGCCCATCTCACTGCCACGCTAACGGGTACTAAAGTTCCTCTTGATACGGAGAGGGGCTATCACCTGATGCTGCCTCATGAACGGCATCGGCTGCCTATGGCGGTTACCTCGTTGGAGCGTCGTTTCATCATGACGCCCATGGATGAGGGATTACGATTGGCAGGTACCGTCGAATTTGCCGGGCTACATCGACCAGCCAATATGCAACGCGCTTGGCAACTGCACAAACTCAGCCAAGGGCTCTTCAAAAACGACTTGGATACTACCGACGCCAAAACTTGGATGGGCTTTCGCCCCTCGTTACCCGACTCACTCCCTATTATCGATAGCGTTAAAAGTGGCAGAGTCCTACTAGCTTTCGGGCACCATCACCTTGGTCTCACTCAAGCCGCTATTACAGCCGAAATTATTAGCCAGCTGGCCAAGCAAGAAAACCAACAAGCTCAACTGCCCATTGATTTATCTCCCTATCGGCTAAGCCGATTTTCCTAGCACGCGACACCCCAACCCTAAGAACAACATCATAGGAGCTATTATGTCTTCCCCAAAAGGTCTCGTAAGACTGCCTAACATGATAGAGGTTTTTGCCATCATGTTCGGCTTTATAGCCATCATGTTTGTCAGTATCAGCTTACTTGAACTCCCGATACAACTTGCCTTGTTCGCCTCTTGGTTTTTGATTATGGGGCTGGGTTTAAAACTTAAGCTTTCCTACGAAAACATGCAGGAAGGGCTTATTAAAGGTATTCATAATGGCATGGAGGCCGTTTTGGTGCTCACTACCGTGGGGGCACTGATTGGCACCTGGATTGCAGGCGGTATCGTACCGAGCATTATTTATTACGGCCTGTCAGTGATGAACCCACAGATTTTCCTTTTCGCAGCTTTTATTATTTGCTCCTTAACGTCTCTAGCTACCGGCACTTCCTTTGGTACAGTGGGAACGGCTGGGGTAGCGATGATGGGTATCGGCCACAGCTTTGGTATCCCGCTACCACTGGTTGCTGGTGCCGTGATATCAGGCGCGTACGTAGGTGATAAAATGTCGCCGCTTTCCGATACAACAGTGATGACCGCGTCACTGTGTAAAGTGAATCTTATAGACCATATTCGCTCGATGATGTGGGTTAGCGGGCCTGCGGTTATCATAGCGTCGATACTGTTCATCACCGTTGGTTTTTTCTATATCAGCGACACAGCAGACACATCTCAAGCAGCAGCGGCTATGCAGGCCCTGGAAAGTCACTTCACAATAACGCCTTGGCTGCTGCTTCCAGCGGTCGTTGTTATTATCCTATTGACTCGTCGCTTGCCAGCCATCCCTGTCATCACATTAGGTGCCGTCCTCGGCAGCATCTGTGCTTGGCTAGTGCAGGACATGAGCCCCGTTGATGCGATCCAAACCGCCTATTCCGGCAATGCAATGCAGTCTGATGAAGCGTTTCTCAACACTCTCCTTAATCGTGGCGGAATAGAGTCTATGCTGGGTGTCGTTGCCCTCATCCTTTTCGCGCTTGGTTTAGGCGGTTTAATGGAACGGGTCGGCATTCTACAGGCTATCAGCCAGGGGTTTCTCAGTTGGGCCAACAACCCAGGCCGACTCACCCTTTCAACCATATTGGGTGGCTTCTTCGGTAACTTCTTCGGTGGCGCAGCCTATGTCTCTCTCATTACCGCCAGCACGATAACTGAGAAGAACTACGACAAACAGGGGATCGATCGTCGCGTTCTCTCTCGTAACGCAGAAGCGGGCGGCACCATTACAACACCTATGGTGCCATGGACAGACGGTGGTGTATTTATGGCCGCAACCCTTGGCGTTTCGACACTGAGCTACCTGCCATTCCTTTGGTATCACATGCTTGTACTGGTAATCGCTATCTTCTACGGCTATGCCAATATTGCCATTTGGAGAACCTCACCAGCAGATAACGCCGAACAAACAACCACTCATCAACGCAGTGTACCCGCAGCTTGATAACCTAAAATCACCTCAAGCTTTTAGCTTTCCAATAAGCTAAACACGTAAAAAAACTCCGGTTTGTAAATAATTCAAACCGGAGTTTTTAGTTTTAATCTCATGAAAAACAACCTTCTGCAGATATATATTTTTCCACTACTCCCCTAATGACTTGTCGCGATTTGCCCAGCGACCGAGGTTGCCTCCAGTCCCTTCATCCAATTGCACCGACCTTGAGAAAGGACCCATGGAAAGTACTGTTTGGCATATTACTCAGGTGCCATAGCCGCTTTTTCCATCAAATACTCTGCAACAGCCTGATAGGCGGGGAGTGAGGTAGGGTCATTAGCCGCATTTCCTGCCACCGGGTGCGATGCAAAACGCACAATGACCATCTCAGCGGTGGGATCAATATAAATGGTTTGTCCATGCACGCCTCTTGCGGCAAAGGCGCCATGCTCGTTATGCAGAGACCACCACATGCCGCGGTAGCTACCGCCCGGTAAATAACGATATCCCGCGGCGTCAAACGCTTGCCTGTCGCCGCCTTCCCGAATGCGCTCAACGGCTGCGGCAGGAAATAGCCGCTCACCATTCATTACGCCTTCATTAAGCACCAACTGGCCGACTCTGGCCAAATCCCGAAGGCCAGCGCTCAAACCGCCCCCTGCGAACGGCGTACCAATGGAGTCCACGGTAAAGTAAGCATCCTGCTCCATGCCTAACCGCTGCCAAAGACGCGATGACAGCAATGACGCCACCGATTCACCCGTCGTGCGCGCGATCACCCAGCCAAGTGCATCGGTATTAATCGTTTTATAGCCAAAGACCTGCCCATGCTGCCCTTCCGGTTGTACCGTTGCGAGATACTCATAATAAGTACGCGGCCCAGTGTAATCGTCTGGCTTGGGGAGCGGGCTTGCCGCTGCATTGTAGGCCCAGATCTCAGCGTTGGGGTCACTGTAATCTTCGCTGTAAGCAAGGCCTGTGGTCATCTCAAGTAGTTGCTTCACCGTGGCATTACCAAAAGCACTGTCGGCAAGTTCCGGTAAAATATCACCCACCAGCGCTTGCTCATCCAGCACGCCTTCTGCCACCAAGATCTCACCTAGCAAGCCGGTCATCGATTTAGTCACCGACATCGCGCCGTGCTGGCCAGTTTCATCCAAACAGCCTGAGTAAGTCTCATACACCACCTGGCCTTGGTGAAGAATCAGCAGACCATCGGTGTAGTTTTCATTTAGCGACGCCTGCCACGACATAGGCTCACTAGCGTCAATCGGAGTGAAGGTGACATCGTTTATCGCGTCATCTAATGCATAGGGCAAAGGAGCAGGTGCGCCTAACCCACGGCTGACCTGCTTAGTAGGCAACAGCTCGCGAAAGTGGCACACCGTCCAGCGCATTTTGGGGAAACTAAAGTAGTTGGAGTCTGGCTGGCCAATCAACTGCTCCGGCGCAGGTGGGAAGCCCTGCATCCAGCCTAAGCGGTTCGGGTCAGAAGCTTCAGCACTTAATACCGAGGCACTCGCTTGCGGAGTATCCGCATAAACCATTGAGCTAATCAGCAAAGCGGGAAACGCAAGCGGCAACATCAAACTAAAACGGCGATAAAATCGTGTCATAACCAGCTCCCAGGCACACAACGTCACATAAGCGTGAGCGTAACGCTTGAGTCTAGTGAATTCTAATAGAATGGATAGCTAAACGAGTTCAACGTTCTTTATAATTGTACTGTCTACTGTTGTTTCCCATATCATGACTAAATACTTGGTATTGGTTTCGACCGCTTTTCTTTGCACAATACATAGCGGTATCGGCATTCTCGAGCAAACTATGTTCATTTGCCCCATGATCGGGATAGAGGCTGATCCCGATACTGACACTAATGCCTAGTTTATAGTGACCAACACAGCATGGCATCGCTAATGCCCGAAGGATTTTTTTTGCCACTCTGGCAGCATCGTTTAGCTTTTCAATTTCACTAAGCAGCACTATAAACTCATCTCCACCCTGACGGGACACGGAGTCTGTAGCACGTACGCATTCACTGAGACAGTTAGCGACGAGCTGCAACAAACTGTCGCCAACAGTATGGCCAAGTGAATCATTGATGAACTTAAAGTTATCGATATCTAAATATAACAGTGCGACATAATGGTCGTGCCGTTTTGCAAGACGGATAGCGCGAGCAAATTGTTCTGCAAATAGAAAACGATTAGGCAGCTTGGTTAGCGCATCATAGTGGGCCTGATAGGCTAGTTGCTCTGCGCGTGTTAAAGAGTGCTTGGCATCATGAAATACAATTACCGCCCCTACCGTAACACCATGGCTATCATGAATAGGAGCCGCCGAATCTTCTATCTCTAGCTGGCTACCATCCTGGCGAATCAGCACGCAGTCCAGAGCCAACCCTACCGGGCGATTTTCGTCTATCGCTCTTAGCGCTGGGTTAGGCACGGGCTCGTAAGTTTGGATATGAACGAGTTTCAAGACCTGATCAATTGGTTTACCAAGCGCCTCTAAACTAGTCCAACCGGTTAACACTTCAGCAACGCAGTTCAGATAGGTAATCCTGGCGCTCAAATCGGTCGTCAAAACAGCATCACCGATTGAATTTAGTGTTGCTTTAGCCCAATCTCTTTCTACTTGCAGGGCATTCTCGACACTTCGCAATCGCTCGTCGGCACCTTGCTCGGCATCATTTTCTGTCGTGTGGGCGTTATTGTTTTGGTGACCACCGTACAGCATGACGTTTTTATCCATGTGTAGCCTTGCCCAAGGGTAAGGTCGGCGCTGCTTTCCTTGCAGCGCACAGTGCAACATCCTGTTCAGGCATATCCCTTGCCTCACTGATAGTGACATTAGACGGTCGCTTAATGACTCACTGTGCGCTGGCGAACACAAGCAGCAAGTTATTTTAATTAGAATTGGCGACACACAAGCCCACAAATCAGTCCTATGTGCGATAGCGTACAGAGACGGCCTCAAGGCACTCTATACTTGAAAGAAGCATATCTATCAGCAGGAGACATAGATCCACAATGGCTCCCTTGTAATAGCGGCGGCTAAAAAAGCTGCTTATAAGTCAGGGATAATGAGGATATTAAATGCTTGAACCGCATGATTTTAAACAAAATGCGTTGCTAAACCTACTTCCCAGAGATGATCTCGCGCATCTGTTGCCTCACCTTGAAAAAGTTACATTGACATTGGGTCAATCACTTAGTGAATCCGGTCGGCAAATGAGCCATGTCTACTTCCCGCTGGATTCCATCGTCTCGCTACTCTGCGTGATGGAGAACGGCGCTTCGACGGAGATCGCTATAGTCGGCTACGAGGGAATTGTAGGCGTCTCGCTATTTATGGGAGGTGAAACCACCCCCAGCCGAGCGATCGTACAGAGCGCAGGACATGCTTATCGCCTTAAGGGACAGCTGCTCAAAAACGAATTCTACCGCGCCGGTGCCATGCAGAGACTGCTGCTTCGCTATACCCAAGCCTTACTGACCCAGATGGCGCAGACAGCGGTATGCAACCGTCACCACAGCGTCGACCAACAGCTATGCCGCTGGCTGTTGCTCAGCCTTGATCGGCTGCCGGGAAATGAACTGGTGATGACCCAGGAATTAATTGCCAATATGTTAGGCGTGCGTCGCGAGGGAGTCACCGAGTCAGCGGGTAAACTTCAAAAGGCTGGATTGATTTCTTACAACCGAGGGCGCATTAAAGTAATCGACCGCCCTGGGCTGGAAGCACGGGTCTGCGAGTGCTACTCAGTGGTCAAACGCGAGTATGATCGACTACTCAACCACCATAACGTTATGTGAGCAACATAAGCGAAACCACTAACATAATGCCAAAAGTACTAACGCGCTATGTACGCTAGCGTGCCGACGCTTGATTCACCCAATGTTAATGTGTGGAGGTACCATTAAAAAAAGATGGTGCGTCTGCAGCCGACATCAAAATGATCGCGACCTTCATTGTGCCGTTTGCCAGGTTCTTTCAACCGGAGAGGCACATGACGTCTATTTTTCACGCTGCCGATGCCAATCACCTTCTTGCTGATCTGCCTACTGCTGAGCAAGACGCTTTGATGGCCAGTAGCGAGACTGTGTCGCTTACGTTTGGCGAAGAACTTTACCACCCCACCGATACAGTCACCCACGCCTACTTCCCCATCAACAGTTTCATTTCACAGATCGTCATTCTCCATGGGGATAGCCGCCTCGAAGTGGCGATGGCAGGACGTGAAGGCATGCTTGGCCTCTCACTGATGCTCGGTATCGAAGAAGCGCCACTGCTCGCAGTTGTTCAGGGAGCCGGGGTAGCGCTGCGTATCAACACTGCTAGCTTTCAACGGCTCTTGCTAGAGTGCCCGGTACTGCATCTGCGGCTAAAACGCTACCTTTACGTCGTCATTAATCAGCTAGCAAACTCAGCGGCCTGCATCCATTTTCACCGGATTGAGGAACGCCTTGCCCGCTGGCTGCTAATGACCCAAGACCGCGCCAAATCAGATAGATTGCAGCTAACCCACGAGTTCTTGGCCATGATGCTAGGCGTTCGACGAGCAGGGATTACGTTGGCGGCAATTGCCCTGCAAACACGCGGCCTAATTCGTTACCACCGTGGTGAAATCATCATCATAGACCGCCCCGGCCTGATCGAAGCGTCTTGCACTTGCTATAGCGAAGATTGTGCGCTGTATGCCCGTGTGCTGACACCACACAGCTAACGGAGCAGTGGCGGAAAACCAAGCGTTACCAATGATACCTCACGCTGCCAATGACACTGCGAGACTCGCCGTAGTAGCACCAATATTCACAGCTCGCCACGTACTCTTTATCGGTGAGATTATTGACGTTTAATTGAGCCTGCCAACCATCAGCAAACTCGTAGCCCACCATCGCATCGACCAGCGTGTAGCTATCCACGGCAGTGTTATCTGCCACACTGGTGTCTATCGTGCTCCCCACATAACGCACACCTCCACCTAAGGTAACGTCATTCAATGCACCGCCGGTAAAGGCATAGTCCAACCAGGTTGACGCCTGGTGGCGCGGGATCAGAGGCGCCCGCTGATCATCTTCAAGGCGTGAATCGGTATAGGTATAAGCCGCCGTCACTTTTAAGTCATCCGTTAGGTAACCAACCCCTTCCAACTCAAAGCCCTGAGAGGTTCGTTCCCCCTCTTGCACCTGGAAGCCACTTGGCGAGTTGATCAGCGTATTACTCTCTTGCAGGTCAAATACTGCGGCAGTGACATAGCCGTCCCAGCCAAAGGGCGAGACTTTGACCCCAGCTTCCCACTGGCGACCTTCGCGGGGCTCGTAAAGATCACCATCGCTGTCTACTCGACCCAACGGGTCAAAAGATTCGGTATAACTGATATAGGGGTTAACACCGTTTTCCCCTAAATACATCGCACCACCGGACCAGGATACTTGGTCATCGTCTGAGCGTTGCGTTGTTCCCGCGGTAACATTCCTGTTTTCGGTATCCGCCTGATCATAGCGAACCCCACCTAAAAGCACCCAACGGTCATCAATACGCAGTTGGTTTTGGGCGTACAAGCCGGTTTGCTCTTTATCAATTTCTCGGGTTAACAAATCATCCTGCCCTACGGGCGTAAAGTTGCCATAGGTGGGGTTGAAGATATCGATAGGATCGCCGAAGGGAAACGGATCAGCTTCTTGGCCACTCACCCCAAGGTTCTGATAATCCGCCCCCAGCAGCAGGGTATTTTCTGTACGATCGGTGTACCAAGTGCCCACCATACGGTTATCAACCGTCAAACTATCAATGGTGCCATCGCGATACACATGCCCGCGTGCCGCCTGACGCTCATCTGCCATAAAGAAGGCGTACGTACTGCGCAGCTCTAAATCCAACTCGCTGTAGCGTAAATCCTGCTCGAAGCGCCACGTATCATTAAGCTGATGGCGTAGTTCATAGCCTAACGCCCACTGGGTACGGTTATCCTTATCGTAACCCGGCTCACTCAGGTTGGTCTGGGGGGCGACACGGCCAAAGGGGGTGTCTTGAACCGTGCCATAGGGCAGCTTGAAGGAGTTGACCGGAACACCGTCATCTTTCTGCACGCTGGCCAAAAAGGTAACCGTTGTATCGTCGCTAACATCCACCGCCAAACTCGGCGCAAAGTAGTAACGCTCGTTATTAGTCGCGTTCAAATCACCATCACGCTCTTTATAAAGGCCGACCAAACGGTAACGAACATTGTCACTCTCGCCTACCGGGCCACTGGTATCAATGCCTACTTGGCGGTGATCGCGATTGCCAAACTGTACATTCACCTCACCCTGAGGCGTTTCTGTTGGGCGCTTGCTAACCGCATTAATCAAGCCCCCAGGAGGCGCTTCGCCGTAAAGAATAGAGGATGGACCTTTGAACACATCCACCCGCTCCAAGCCAAATGGCTCCGGCAGCCACTGATAGAAGCCTTCGCGATAGATCCGCAGGCCATCCTGGTAAGTGGACTGATCAAACCCACGCACCTTGAACCAATCAGTGTTGTTATCACTGCCGAAATGCCCCGAAAGCACGCCTGCACGATAACGGAAAGTTTCATCTAATTGCTGGACGTTGCGGGCTTCCAACTCCTCACGATCAACGCTGGATACAGGGCGCGGCGTTTCCACCAGCGGCGTATCCACTTTCAAGGCAGTTGCGGTTACCACGACAGGATCGTTAGCAACTCGCTCCTCTTGAGCAAGCGCTGCCAAAGGCGCAGCGCTAAGCATTCCACCCAGCGACACCACCAACGAGCGGCGAACCGCCGCAGTCAGCGGCGCAACAGAAAACGACATGGACGTAGGGAGCATAGGAAGGTCTCACAGGCATGAGGAGAAGTATCGTTATAACAAAGCGAATGATACGGATTTTTATTTGCATGAACAATAACGACAACGATGCAAGCCAATCACGCTCTTAAGCGAATGTTCCGTAGCAATCTAAAGCAGCTAGAGATGCGGGAGTAATCAATGAAGGCATTCTGAAATGTATTGTTAGCCGATAGTTGTGCCAAGGCGACTGGACACTGTCATCGCCGCTGACTTATAAGCTGTTACACAGCCTCAGTCAGGAACGGTATTTTTAGCCAACATTAATACAACGTTTAAGCTCACCGCCAGCAATGGAACACAGCGGAATTGCCATCCGGTGCAGAGCCTTGCTCAGCATTTTCTTTGTTGGGAATTTCAAGCATCGAACACGTCTGCATTAGTACTCATCCGAAGATATGAAACCCTTGCTGCAGCCTTCCAATGATCGCGTACAAACCGCTTCCCATTACCAGAGCAAGGAGGAACACTCCTGCAATGAGACACACGTAAAGCAATGTCCAAGAACTGGCGGAGGCTGAATCCAGAAGCTCTTTGGAAGCCTTAGTGGAGCACCGGTAGATTCGACTCAAACTTCTTTCCACGCCAAGAACGATGCCACCAATAACGCCAAACAGCAGCGCGACCGCGAAAGTGATGACCCGGGACTGCCCGTTAGTACAACCATCCCACAACAAAATAGCACCGTTAGTCCAAGCCAATACGATGCAACCCCATGAGACAAGTTGATAGATAAACCTAAGCGTGTGGGTCATTGATTGCTCATACCATTGGTTTGCCTGCCGAACATTAATGATACACCTTTCTACATAACCTAGATAAGCCCGACGGCGTGTTTATCTAGATTATACTGCCCTCCACTTATTAAATATTCCATTAAAATTCAAGGAAAAAAGCATAAATAAATCACTTAACATTTCGACAACCATTTTTAAACCGCCACCAACTATTAAGCTTGGTGGCGATCAAGTCGACTTTATATTCTTATTTACTCAAAAGTCAAGATTTCGCCTGAGCCTATAAGAGAGTTAAAAAATCAGCCATATACTTTTAACTTTTCACTCTTCAACCAGGATAATGAATATGATGAGGAGTGTTATTGCGCTGAAAGAGGAAGTCCAAATACCTTATCAAAGGTCCAGTTATAGAAAAATGTAAAAAACATAAAAAATAGAGTAAGCCCAGCATCAAGCATGAAAGCATCCAGCAGTGTCATTTCCAGCCACCATGCAAATAGAGGAAGGGTAATGGCAACGAACCCTATTTCAAACCCGATGGCATGAAGCACTCGCCTGACAAGGCTTCTTCCACGAGCCTGTCTGTTTTTTTCCCACATTTCAAATAATGTGTTGTACACAGTATTCCAGACTACAGCTAACATCACTACCACAACGCCTAGCGTAGTACTATGTCCAGCATCTTTCCCTGAGAAAAAGGAGAAGGCCGTACTTATAATCAACAACGTGATCAGTTCATAGAACACAACATAGATCACTCTTCGCTTTATACCTTGCATAAAACTTACCCATTGTGACTTGAGAAATAAACTTTATATTCATGATTGGATTTTCCTCTCACACAATGGCGGACAATGAGTGCACTCACCTCTATAGCAAGGTTGTCGATCCATGACCTCGTGAAACATGCTCTCCTCCATATGGGGTATATTCAGCAATCTACAAGCAAAAGGTTTTGTCCTTCCCCCTCAGTCTCGCTGGAGAGCCGAAACGATTAAATGCTCCAAAGTCACGACAGCCTGATCATAGGGAACCTGATCCTCCATCGTGGCTTTCGCCATTTCCTCGATCGCCCCAAATATCGCCACCAGCCGATAGCCAAGGCATCCATCGGTGTCATAGTCCGAGAAAAGCTCCCGATAGACATACACGAAGGAATTTCGAATGTTGGTGCGAATATCCTTATATTCGGGATAGGCCATTAAGGCCGATACGATGGCTTCGTACTGAGGGCCACACAGCCTGACACAATCAAAATAAAGCGCCACGACATGATGCACCCGCTCCTGCAGCGAGCAAGCCTTGCCAGCAATCCGTTGCCGGGTCACATCGGCCAGTTGCTGGTCAAATCGAGCAAATAACTGATAAAGCAGATTGGCTCGACTCTGGAAGTGGTCATAGGCCACTGGCTTGGTCACGCCCGCTTCCTGGGCGAGTGTGGCCAGAGTAAGAGCGTCCGCTCCATCTCGCTCAAGAATCACCAGAGACATATCCAGCAGTTGCTGTCGTCTCTCGTCCTTGGAAAGCCTTTTTCGCATTGACGCCTCACTTACTTAGGATTCGGAATCAGCTCAACTTTCGGGAAGTCAATCTTTGGTTGCACCAGATTATTGATCCAGTTGCTGAAATTGTTAATTCCTGTCCATGACACTATCTGCACGATCAGAGCATCACTCATGCCTAGAGCCCTGCAGCGATCTTTCTGCTCAGGGGAGCAAGCTCCATTATGTTTCATCACGTCAAGGGCTAGGTCGAGCATTGCCTGATCCAAAGCATCACTGGCCTCGCCTACCTGGGCAGCACGGCACTCCTCCTTACTCATGCCCAGCTTTCGGGCCGAAAAGGTATGCCCACTGACACAGTAATGACAACCGTTGCGGTTAGCCACCGCTAGGGAGATCAACTCTCGCTGCTGCTCACTCAGCAGACAGCGCTCCTCAATCGCCGCCTCGAATGCCAGGTAGCCTTTAAGGCTCGCCCCATCGATACCCAAGGCTCCGTAGAAGTTCGGGACTATCCCATAGCGCTCCTGGAACTCTTTCAGAATAGGCGTGGCCAGATCATCGGCCGTTTCAAGACTCACCGGTTTCATTGTTCACCTCATTCAACAAAAAATGGCAGGGCAAAGCCTGTTCTTTAAAAGAATATGGTGGTTTGTGGTATAAGCTCAGCCGCAAACCTACCAATAGTAAGTATACCATTAGTAAGTTATGCCACAACCCTCTTTTCAAATGAAAAATCGGATTCGCGAGCTGCGCAAAAACTATCCCGGGCAGACCTAGCCGAGACGCTGGGTGTATCACGCAATACCATCTAGGTTGGCCGCTACCCAGACACCGAAGTTGGCACATTTCTTCGGTAAACCTGTTGAGAAGATATTCGATGATTGATCCAAGACATCGCTTCCTCCCCTTCCTCTGCCCGACGATGTCCGATAGCAGTGCCTCTGGTGGGCACGACTCCTGGAGCAGCTATGCTCCTAATCTCGTGACTGGTGGCGAATACGCGGCGAGCCGGTCATCGCCACCGCACGCAATGCGTTGGCCGATATCTGGTCATTCTAAGAGCTATAGCAGGACTAGGTGAGTAAACACCGCCAGTCTTCGGCAGCAGAAAGCGTGGCGCTACTCCGGGGCGGAGCTCGACCTTCACGGCCGGTAACAGGTGGTCGGGCACGATGGTCGATTGTAATTAATAGACGATCAGTCTATATTATTCTCATGACAACTACCCAACTCCCCAAGGCTCGACGTCGTGGCCGCCCCCCCAAGATACCGCGGAAGGATCCCGATACCCGCGCCGCGCTAATTCGGAGCGGGCTAGAGGTGCTAACTGAGCAAGGTTTCATCGCCTCAGGCATCGATGGCATTCTCAAGCGGGTCGGTGTACCCAAGGGCTCCTTCTACTACTACTTCGACAGCAAGGAGGCCTTCGGGCGTGCCGTGATAGAGCACTACGGCGCCTACTTCGCTGCCAAACTGGATCGCCACTTGAGCGATATGTCGCAGCCTCCCCTAGCGCGCCTGGAGACCTTCGTCGAAGATGCCTCTGCCGGCATGGCACGGCATGGCTATCGACGGGGTTGCCTGGTAGGAAACCTAGGACAGGAGGCGGGCGGGCTACCGACGGGCTATCGCGACTGGTTGCTCGCAACCCTAGCCGACTGGGAGCAGCGCTTGGCCCGTTGCCTTGAAGAGGCTTGCGAGGCGGGCGAGCTCGCCGAGGGGGCCGATTGCGACCGCTTAGCTAAAGCCTTCTGGATTGGCTGGGAGGGCGCCGTGATGCGAGCGAAGCTAGAGCGCAGCGCACATCCACTAAGGATCTTCATCTCAACGTATCTTCAAGGCTTGCCCCACTAAATGGGGCTTCTTCAGGCCTTTTTATAGATGATCGGTCTATAAAAAAATCTAACAACACGAGGCACTACATGTTTAAGGCCATACTGATCGAGAAGCATGACGACAAACAGCAGGCAACGCTAAAAGACATCGACGAGTCGACGCTGCCTGAGGGCGATGTCATCATCCGGGTCGACTGCAGTACTCTCAACTACAAGGATGCATTGGCGATTACAGGCAAGGGACCGGTGGTTCGTCAGTTTCCCATGGTGCCGGGTATCGATCTGGCCGGAACAGTGGAACACACTACCAGTGACGCCTTTACCCCAGGCGATACAGTGTTGCTCAACGGCTGGGGCGTGGGTGAGGCTCACTGGGGAGGCTTGGCCGAAAAGGCTTGCCTGGATAGCCGCTGGTTGATTCCGTTGCCAGCAGCCTTTACGCCGCGCCAGGCCATGGCGATTGGTACTGCCGGGTATACGGCCATGCTTTCGGTGATGGCTCTTGAGAAGCAGGGTATTACGCCTGAGCAGGGCAAGATACTGGTGACCGGTGCCAACGGTGGTGTGGGCAGCTATGCTATTGCACTGCTCGCGCGGCTGGGCTACCAAGTGGTAGCCTCCACTGGCCGCCCAGAGGAAGCCGACTACCTCCAGGAACTCGGCGCCGTAGAGGTGATCGATCGTGCCACACTCTCCGAACCGGGGCGCCCCTTGGGCAAAGAGCGTTGGGCGGGGGCAGTCGACTCGGTAGGCAGCCACACTCTGGCCAACGTTCTGGCCTCCACCCGCTATAGCGGCAGCGTGGCCGCCTGTGGCCTGGCTCAAGGCATGGACCTGCCTGCCAGTGTCGCCCCATTTATTCTGCGTGGAGTGACACTGGTAGGAATCGACAGCGTGATGCGCCCTCGCGAGGATCGCCTCGAGGCATGGCGGCGGCTGGGAGAGCTGCTGGCTCCCGAGCAGCTTGATGCTATCACTCGCTCTATCACTCTTGACGAGGCTATCGAAGCGGCCGACGACCTGCTTACTGGACGAATTCGCGGGCGTGTGGTGGTGACGATGACCTAAAATGACCTAGAAATACGGTTGTTCCCTTACTTGTCGGATCCAGTGACGGCAATAATATGCGTACGACATGCCTTGGCCAGCTGGATAGCAATACCCTTCCCCCCCTTTGATCAGGCGCGAACACCGCCTGATCAATCTGGGAAGGTCACAGACGAATGGCATGGTGGAATATCCAACGGACGTATTAACGACGTGCTGGCGACTCGGCGTTATACCTCAGGCGAGGATCTGGAGCAGACACTCAAGCTCTTCGCTTGACTGCACAATTACACGGGATCCGACACGTCCCAAACTGTTAAAACGCTTGTCACGGTAGTTGACGACCAGCTCTGGCGTAAGGGCTGCTAGCGAGTATTTACCCAAATGCTCAATCAACGTATTGGCCTTGGGGCGTTCGCTCTTCTGGCTGCTGGGTTTCTTGGTGGGGATAACGTAGGCAGGTGCCGCTTGCCAACCCGATTTGCGGATGCCGGCTTTCCAGCTACCAGAGGGGGACTTGACAACGAGGCTACAAAAACTTCCAGGGCCTGAAAGATCAGCTCTGTACCCTTGGACTATGGGACAGAAAATTCTTCAGTAGTTGATCTGAATGGTGGGCCCAGTAGGACTTGAACCTACGACCAAGGGATTATGAGTCCCCTGCTCTAACCAACTGAGCTATAGGCCCGTGAAGCGTGCATATAATAGCGAATGTGTTCGGGCGAGGCTACCCCTTACGGTGCTATCTTGTGGTGATAGCAGCAATTTTTTAGGGGCACTTATTGAAAAGCGTGGGGTCTGGTAGTGAGTTCCTAATGCGGAGACGTGCTGTGAAAGCTTTGATTGCTCTTATCCCGCTATTGTTGGCGGTGCCGATTCATGCGGATTGGCAGCTAGATCCTGGTCAGTCGCGGGTGCAGGCGTCTATTACTCAATTAGATGGCAATGCCCCGCAAACCCATCACCATCAGGTGAATAATTTGCAGGGTGATATCTCTGCCGATGGCACCCTGCGCCTGCCGTTACGTTTGAGCCAAACGGATTTGCTGACTCGCTTTGGTGATTTGCCGCCTTGGGTGGGCTTGCTGGCCAATACCACGCTAGTCACACTGGTCGCGCAGATGCCGCCAGAGCGGTTAGATGGCTTGGATATTGGTGAATCCATGGTAGAAACGCTTACCTTTCGGGTACAAACCGACCTGATTAATCAGGAAGAGTCGGTGCCGCTGCGCTTTACCCGTGAAGGGTTGAACGAAGTGCGTGTTACCCATGCTGAACCGATGGCGATGGATGGCCGCGCGCTGATGGCCAACAGCACGGTACGAACCGTGCTGTCGTTGCTGGGCTATCAGGAGATTGACGAGCATGTACCGGTCACCTTGAATGCCCTGCTGGTGAACCGCTAACGCGCCGTAAGGCGCGTTCAGTGGCTGAGTGTTTCCACATCGCCTGCCTGGGCGGCGCCAGTTTGTACTCGCCACTGGGCAGCATAGTGGCCATCAGACACCAACAAGCTTGAGTGCTTACCGCGTTCAGCAACGCGTCCATTTTCGATCACCACGATTTCATCGGCATGCACAATGGTCGAAAGCCGGTGGGCAATCATAATCACCGTGCGGCCATGGGCGATGCGCTTTAGTGAACGTTGAATGGCAGCTTCAGTTTCGTTATCCACCGCGCTTGTGGCTTCATCCAGCACCAGAATCGGCGGATCTTTAAGCAGCGCCCTGGCCAGCGAAAGCCGCTGACGTTGGCCGCCAGAGAGTAATACTCCTCGCTCACCAACCGGGGTTTCCAACCCTTGGGGCAGCGTTTCAATAAAACTCCAGGCTTCGGCGGTTTTCGCGGCGTCAATAATCGCGGCCTCCGAGGCATCGGGTTTGCCGTAAGCAATATTGTCGCGAATGCTGCCTTCAAACAGGTACACATCCTGACTCACCAACCCTATCGCTTGGCGCAGCGAGTGCATACTGACTTCTGTGATCGGCTGACCGTCGACCAGTACGCGGCCGCTGACTGGGTCGTAAAAGCGCAGCAGCAATTTGATCAGGGTCGATTTACCGGAACCGGTAGCGCCTACTAGCGCTAGAGTGTTGCCTGCAGGCACGTGGAGATCTACGCCATTCACCCCTACTTGGCTAGAGGCGTAGTGGAAGCTCACTGCTTCGAACTGCACCTCGCCTTTCACGGGCGCAGAGAGAGGCGTCGCACTTTCATCTTTAACCGTAATCGGCACTTCCAGCAGGTCGAGAATTCGCTTGGTGCTGGCCATTGCGCGCTCGAACAGGTCAATCACTTGGGCAAGGCCAGTGAGCGGCCACAGCAAGCGCTGGGTAAGGAAAACCAGGACGCCATAAGCGCCTACATTGAGGCTGCCGTTCAGCGCCATCATGCCACCGACGGTAAAGGTGGCGAGAAAGCCCGCCAGAATCGCCATACGGATGACGGGTATAAACGCGGAGCTGACCTTTATCGCCCGGCGATTGGCTTCTAAATAGGCTTCGCTGGCATCACGGAGGCGCTCGGCTTCCCGTGCTTCACTGGTAAAGCTTTTGATGGTGGCAATGCCGCTTAGGTTGTTGGAAAGGCGGCTGGCAAGATCACCCACCTTTTCACGCACATCGCTATACAGCGGCCCAGCTTTGCGTTGGAAGAAGAAGGCGCCCCAGATAATCAGCGGAATCGGCGTGAACGCCAGTAGCGCAATCAGCGGTGACAGTACAAAGAACACAGCGCCTACCGCTATTACCGTCACACCAACTTGAATCAGCGCGTTGGCTCCGCCGTCCAGGAAGCGCTCCAGTTGGTTCACGTCGTCGTTCATGGTGGCGACGAGCTGGCCGGAGCTTTTAGATTCGAAAAACGCCATATCCAAGCGCTGGGCGTGCTCGTAGGTGTCCTGACGCATATCCGCCTGTAGCCGCTGGGCAAGGTTGCGCCAGAGAATTTGGAACAGGTACTCGAACAGCGACTCCCCCGCCCAGATAAAGAACGTCAGCACCGCCAAAATGGTGATTTGTTGATGAGGCGTTTCAAACCCCAGCCGCGCGACAAAGCTGTTTTCCTGATTCACCACCACATCAATCGCCACACCGATCAGAATTTCCGGAGCGATATCAAATAGTTTATTAATAATGGAACAGGCGGTGGCCGCGGCAATCCGCCGCCGATAACCTTTGGCATAGCGCAGCAGTCGCACGAGCGCTTGAAAGCTTTGGTTTGAAGACGTCGCTTGAGCGCGAGGTGGTGAAGAAGCCACATCGGTTCCTTTTAGAAGTTATTGAGAGAATGTAGAGAGAACGAGAACTATGGGCTGAAGTTACTGAGTGGCGCTTATGCCGGCTGAGCCACGCGACGCACGTTAGCCAGCAAGGGGCTGCCAGTATCCGGATCAAGCAGCAGCGTACAGTCTACCTGGTAAAGCTCGCGTACTAGCTCGGGCGTCACCACCTCAGCGGGCGCTCCCTGAGCAATAATCTGGCCATCGCGCATCGCAATCAGGTTGTCTGAATAACGACAAGCACTGGCGAGGTCGTGCAATACCATCACCACCGTGCGGCCATGGCAAGCCAAGTGGCGCACTAACTCAAACACTTCAATCTGATGGCCTAAGTCTAGCGCAGAGGTGGGTTCATCTAAAAGCAGAAGCGGCGTTTGCTGAGCAATGGTCATGGCGATCCAGGCACGCTGGCGTTGGCCGCCGGAAAGCGCTTCTAGCGGCCGATCGGCGAGGTCTTCCAAACCAGCAGCATCGAGCGCGTACTGCACCACACGCTGGTCTTCCGCTGACCATTGACGCAACCAGCCTTGATGGGGCTGGCGGCCAAAGCGAATCAATTCAGTGACGGTTAAGCCTTCTGGAGCCACCGCCTCTTGGGGCAGCAACGCTAGCTGAGTAGCTAACTGACGCGCGGGCAGGTGTTGAATATCCTGGCTATCCAGCAGTACCGCGCCGCTACCTGGTTTGTGCAAACGAGCAAGGCCGGAAAGTAGCGTTGATTTGCCGCAGCCGTTAGGGCCAACAATGGCGGTGACCTGCCCGCTTGGCAGGCTAATGTCCAGGTTTTCAATCACTCGGCGCTGGCCGTAGCTCATACACAACGCATCGGTGGCCAGCGTTGGTGAAACAGGCGTTGCTGATACTTGTCCTGGTGAAACTTGCTCTGGTGAAAGAGATGAGTTGTTCATGGGCGGCTCCGTTGTGGGCGCATTAATATCCATAGCAGCCAGGGCCCGCCAATCACCGCGGTGACAATGCCAACGGGAATTTCAATCGGCGCCAAGAGGGTGCGCCCGGCAAGGTCGGCCAACAGCATCACTAAAGCACCGGCTAAGGTGGCGGCCATAATCGGCACATGTCGAGCGCTGGAGAGTGAGCGGGCAATCTCTGGGCCAATCAGTGCAACCATGCCTACAGGTCCCGCCACAGCAACCGCAAAGGCGGTAAGCACAACGGAAAGCATCAGGATCTGTAGCCTGCGGGCTTTCACACGAAGCCCTAGGCCGCTGGCGGTGGCATCTTTAAAGCGCAGTAGTGTCAGTGAGCGCGCTAACGCCAAGGCGGCAATCACCCCCAATGCCAAGCCAACCCCCAGCAGTTGTACTGCGCCGCCGGGGCGTGCATTGAGTGATCCTACTGTCCATGGGTAGGCGGCATTAGCGGTGTCAATCGCCACCCGCGCCAGCATTAATTGAGTGACAGCACCAAACACCGCTCCCACGCCAATGCCCGCGACAATAAACCGATACCCCTGAGTGCCACTGCCTGCCGCGAGGCCAAAGGTCAGCACGGCGGCGGTCGTTGCCCCGGCCAGAGCCATCGCGGGCGGCGCAATAGACACGCTCATGCCTACAATAGAGGCCACCGCAAACGCCGTTGCGCCATTATCAATACCGATAATGCCGGGCGTGGCTAAGCGATTGCGTGCCAGGGTTTGCATCAAAATACCTGAAAGTGCGAACGCCGCTCCGGCAAAACAAGCAGCGGCCAAACGAGGCAAACGCAGCTCCTGAACCATAAAGGCCGTCATCATGTCGCCCTTACCTAATACGGCAGGAATAACCGCACTGGGCGCCAGCGGTACGCTACCTAAGCTTAGATAGAGCAGGCAAGATGCCAGCAACGCAATCAACAAACCAATATTGACCGCTAGCGCGCGCTTTTCGAGCAGGAAACTATAGCCCCAACGGGGTAGCGCGATATGCCAGTAGCCTTCCGGCGCTGGCACGCTATCGGCATGCTCTGCGGTATGGATTGGAACATTGTTTAAAACATGGCTGGGAGTGACAACATCCGTTAAAGGCGGATGATTCGCCATTACTTTCATATCAACACATCACCAAGATGACACCAAGACGCCCGAGCGGCAGGGTGTTAAAAAAAAGCGTTACAGCATGGGTAACCGTTTAGCACGCACCACGGCAATCAATACCGGCGCGCCACATAGCGCGGTAAGCACCCCCAATGGCAGCTCAGAAGGTGCCACGGCAACACGCGAGATAATATCCGCCATAAGCACAATCAATGGGCCTATCGGCAGGCAAAACCACAGCGTGCGGCGAATATCGGGCCCTGCAAACGCACGCGCTACAAATGGCACCACCAGCCCTACAAAGGCGATCGGCCCGGCAATCGCAGTTGCCGCGCCAACTAGCAGTGCCACGCAACCTACGGCTACCCAGCGGATCAGCGTGGGGTGATGCCCCAAGCCACTCGCCGCTCGCTCGCCTAGCGCCAGCGCTGCCAGTGGCCGCGCCATGATAACCACCGCGATGGCAGCAACTAGTAAACTCGGCAGCACCGCCACAAGATCATCCAGCCGTCTTCCTGCAAGGCTGCCTACCACCCAAAAACGAATCTCATCCGCGGCGCGCTGGTCGTACAGCAGCATTAATGAGGTGAGCGAGCCTAACAACCCAGAAAATGCCGCCCCCGCCAACACTAAACGCACGGGGTCATTTCCCACTCCGCGAAAACGCGCCACGCTGAGGACACACACACAGCCGATCAGTGCTCCTAACTGGGCAACCGAAATGCGTAGCGTGGCAGCGCTAGCTCCTAGCACCAGTGCCAGTGCTACCGCAAAGGCCGCTCCTGCGCTTACCCCCAGCAGCCCCGGCTCGGCGAGCGGGTTGCGGGAAATGGCTTGTAGCAGCGCCCCGGCAACGCCCAATGCAATTCCCACCACAATGCCAATTAAGGTACGCGGAGCGCGGAGCTCCCAGACGATAAACTGCGCTTCGCTGTCGCTGGCGCCCTGCAGCAATCCCAGTACTCGGCGTGGCCCAACCTCACCTGCCCCAATCAGCAAACTAACGACGCTCACCGCCACAAGGGCGGTGAGCAAAATAAGCATCCATGTACGGGGAGCATAGCGCCGACGACTGGCGCTGCCCATTGCGCTAGATAGTGATGTCACGGCATCTTTCACGGCAACAATGCGTTCTCAATATCGTCCAGAATGGCTTGGGCGGCCAGCGGGCCGTTGGCACTGCTCCACAGTTGGCCATTCACCGGCACGACCTGATCTTGTTTAACTACGTCCAAACGTGTGAAGGCGGAGCTTTGCTTGGCGGCATCTAACGCCGCTTGGCCATCGGCGTTAAGCGTAGCCAGGAACAGCCAATCGCCGTCCACTTGGGAAAGGTTTTCAAGACTGAGTATATCGCTATGGGGGTGACCTTCAGCAACCAGACCCGCATCCCGAACCTCTACCCCCACTTTCGCCAATAGGCCAGTGGCGATCAGCTCTTTGGACATCACCATCGGGCCATTGGGCATCCAGCGAGCCAGCACAGCAGTGCCACCTGCGTTCGCATCATCAATCGCAGCGGCCAATTCGCTAATACGCTGATCGACGGTCGCAATCGCATCGTCAATTTCCGCTTCACGGTTAAGCGCCTGTCCATAAAGCCGCGCTTCCGCTTTCCAATTATCAAACGCTAACGGTTGAGCATGTGGCACCACGGTGGGCGCGATGCGCGATAGCAACTGGTACTGCTCTTCCGATAGCTGAGCAGCGGCCAGAATTAAATCGGGCTGTTGGGCCAGAACCGCTTCAATATTGATTTCACGTGTAACGCCGACAATCTCAGGACGCTCGCCATTTAGGTGGGCTTCCACGTACTCAGCAACGTTATCACCACCGCGGGTAGTGACCGCGCCAACGGGGGTCACGCCGGCAGCCAAGGCGGCATCTAAAGCACCTTCATACAGGGTGACAATATGCTCTGGCGCATCGCTAACTTCAACGTCTCCGTAAGCGGTATCCAGCGTGCGCGCCTGAGCAACGCTTGCCAACGATCCACCTACCAATAACCCGCCTACCACAATACCTACAAGTCCGTTGCGCAGCGATGAGTAACCCATAAGTAACGCTCCTGAGTGTCTGTGGCAATGATAATAACGATTCTCAAAAGCACTTGCATCATTATTCCAACGAATCGAACGTTCCAGTTACTGCAACACCCGCTTAATTAGCCGCCTAATAACCTTAATAGGGGTGTATTTTGTTCATAGCATTGTTCGATATTAAGCAACACAATGTTCGATGAAACAAACTCGCATATGGGAACTTTTCTTCTTAGAATCACCACCTCGATTGATAACAGTTTTCATTAGCAAATAAGTTTCATCTCAGGGGATCACCATGCCACGCTTCACTCGCACCGCGTTAGCCAGCGCCGTCGCTCTTAGCGTCACCGCCACTGCGGCCTTAGCTCAAGAATCAGAACAACTAGACAATATCGTTGTATCTGCAAGTGGTTTTGAGCAGGCACTGGTGGATGCCCCTGCCAGTATTTCCGTCGTGTCTCGTGAAGAACTGGAGCGCAAGCGCATTACCAGCGTGGCTGATGCGTTACGTGATGTAGAAGGTGTTGATGTTGGTGGGGCTGTCGGCAAAACCGGGGGCCGCAATATCAGCATTCGTGGGATGCCTAGCGACTATACATTGATTCTTATTGACGGCCGTCGGCAGAACGCGGCTGGCAGCGTCACGCCTAACGGGTTTGGCGAAACGTCTACTAGCTTCTTCCCGCCTGTCTCCAGTATTGAACGTATCGAAGTCATTCGTGGCCCAATGTCGACGCTATATGGCTCTGACGCCATGGGCGGGGTAATCAACATCATCACTCGTCGAGTAGACCACGAGTGGGTTGGTTCCGTAGGCGTTGAAAACACATTTAATGAAGATCGTGATTTCGGTGATCGCCGCGAAATCAACCTGTACACCAGCGGCCCGCTTATCCAAGACACGCTAGGCATTCAGGTGCGTGGTCGCTTATACGAGCGGGATGCATCTGAACTTACTTACACTGACGGCAACGGCAACGCCATTGACGTTAGCCAGCGCGGCCCCAGCCCCGTTGAAGGCGATACCTATAACCTGGGCGGCAAGTTAACCTGGACACCCAATGCCGATCACGACCTTTGGGTGGATGGTGAAGTTAATCGACAGCGTTATAACAATGACGAATGCCAGCTCGGTACTTTAGATGGCCGCACCCGTAGCTGCGCGCCAGATCCTGGCGCCGCCAATGGCTACGCCGACGAGTTGCGTTTTGAGCGTCAGCAGGTTGCTATTGGTCACACTGGGCGCTTTGCATCAGGCACGCTCGAATCCAGTTTGATGCGCAACACCACAGAAACTAAAGGCCGTACGATTCCTGGTGAAAATGGCGTTGCCTATGACGGCTTCCCTGGCATCGTGGGCGGCGCGCCTCGCGAGCTAGAAACCACCAATACAGTGTTAGACAGCAAATATGTCATGCCGCTAGGCGACCACATGACCACAGTGGGCTTGCAGTGGTGGGATGCTAAGCTCGATGATGGGTTAGCAAATGAGACCTTTGAGCAAACCACATGGTCGCTCTTTGCAGAAGATGAGTGGATGCTACGTGACGATTTGGCGCTAACGCTTGGCGGCCGCTACGATCATCATGATGCCTTTGGCAGCCAGTTCAGTCCACGTAGCTATTTGGTGTGGAACACGACGCCAAACTGGACACTGAAAGGCGGCGTCAGCCGAGGCTACAAAACGCCCTCGCTGAATGACCTGCATGCGGGAATCAACGGCGTCACCGGTCAGGGCACCATACTCACTATCGGCAACCCGAACCTTAAGCCGGAAACCAGCACCAGCAGTGAAATTAGTGCACATTACGATAGCCTGGCAGGTTTCACCGCTAGCGCCACGCTGTTCTATAACGAGTTTGACGACAAAATAGCCAGCGGCAACGACATTGTTATTGAGAACAACCCGCTGGTACCCGATGGTGTCTATAGCCAAGACGTCAATATCGATGAAGCCGTTACCCAGGGTATCGAGCTTTCTACCAGCTATCAGTTCACGCCAGATTGGCGCTTATCGGCCAACTACACTTACACCGATAGCGAACAGAAGAGCGGTAACAACCGTGGCGAACCGCTGACCGATACCCCGGAGCATGCATTCAATGCCACGCTGCGCTGGCAAGCTACGCCTCAGTTGGACACGTGGCTTTCCGCCGAGTACCGCAGCGAACGTTACCGTAACCGTGAAAGCGTTAGGGGCGCGCCCTCTTTCGATGACCTAGGTGACTTCAAAGCCTATTCACTGTTCCACTTAGGCGGCAGCTACGCATTTACCGAGCAATTTAACGTGAGTGCCACTATCTACAACTTGTTCGATAAAGACTTCGTCGATTACCGCGCTTATGGTGACGGCACTAGCTTTGGCAATGTGTATGCCAATAGCGAAGAGGGACGTCGACTGTGGCTCTCTGCACGCTACGAGTTCTAAACGCTACTAGCTAAAAGGTTCTATTTACTGTTTCAATGCTGACTTACTGCCCTGGCCATGCGCCAGGGCTTTTTTACGCCCGCTTAACAGCGAATTCGATGTTTATTAGGGAACTGTCTGTCATGACCGCGCACCCGCTCGTCCGCTATCTTGCCTTGGTTCTACTGTTGCTCTGCGGCCTAATGCTCTCTAGCGCTTCCTTCGCGCAATCAGCCCCCAGGGTTGAGCTGGCGCCCGTAAACCGCGAGCCAATTTATACCGAAACAAACCTGGTCGGCACCGTAAATTCCCTGGAAGATGCCCTCCTCTCAGCATCAGTAGCAGGGCTTATTACTCAGGTAGCGGTTAATCCTGGCGACCACGTCGCCAAGGGAGACACGCTAATCGCGCTGGATGACGATCTGGCTCGTTTTGACGTAGCAGCGGCGGTTGCTGCAGAACAGGAGGCCCAGGCCACACTAGCGGAAGCAGAACGACTACTGCGAGAAGCGGAATCGGTGGGCGTGGGGCGTAACATCGCAGCGACTGAAGCGAGCGCTCGTCGTAGTGCCGTTAACGTGGCCCGCGCCGCACGCTCGCGTTTAACGGCGGAGCAAGCACGTTTAAACGCCCTACTGGCTCGCCATGCAATTAACGCCCCTTTTGATGGTGTCGTCAGCGCTCGCAGCGTCAATCTCGGTGAGTGGGTCACGCCAGGAGATAGCGTTGCGCGCCTCGTTAACCTTGATGAGCTGCGCGCTGATTTTCAGGTGCCCGAAGCCTTTTATGCCGCCGTTCAAGACGAAGCGTTGATCAGCCTGCGCGTGGGCCAACAAACCTACGAGACCACTATCGCCACCATGGTGCCGATCAGTGACCCCAGTGCTCGCACATTTCTATTACGCGCCCATGTTCCCGATTCAGCTTCACTATACCCAGGTAATGCAGTGGATGCCGTGCTGCGGGCGTCGACCGGCAGCGATGGGCTGACGGTTCCCCGCGATGCGTTAAGCCGCTACCCAGACGGGCGAGTCACCGTGTGGGTGGCCACCCCTAACGAAAACAACACGTATCAGGTTACTGAGCAACGCGTGCAGTTGGGTATTAACTTTGCCGACCGTGTGGAAATTGTCGAGGGCCTCTCTGGTGATGAGCAGGTGGTCATTCGGGGTAATGAATCGCTGGTCGAAGGTGTCAGTGTTGAGGATATCGCAGCGGGGAGCGAGTAATGTTTGCAGCCCTACTGCGCCAGCAAACGCTGGTCACTGTTATCGCGCTAATCTTCCTGCTGCTGGGCATTGCCGCCACGCTGCGCATCCCCGTTCAGATGATTCCTGACATTGAAGCCCGCACAATAACGGTCGAAACGCGCTGGGCGGGAGCGACACCCCAGGATATCGAAAAAGAGATCCTCATTGAGCAGGAGCAGTATTTGCGCAATGTGCCGAACCTTACCCGCATGACGGCGATGGCCGAAAGCGGCAGCGCTGAAATTGAGCTTGAATTCCCGTTTAGCGTGGATATGACGGCAGCGCTGATTCAAGTCAATAACGCGCTCAGCCAAGTATCGTCATATCCCACCAATGTGGATCAGCCACGGATTGTTTCTGCCGCTTTTTCGACAGACGCGTTTTTGCGCTTTCACGTGGGTACGCTACCCGGCAACCCTAAGGCGCTAGATATCCAACTGATGAGCGACTTTATCGACGATCGTGTGCGACCTCGCATGGAAGGCGTTAAAGGGGTATCGGAAGTCGGCGTCAATGGCGGCGCTCAGCGGCAGCTACAAATTTTGGTCGACCCTGGCGCGCTGGCTCAGCGCGGGGTTTCACTTACCGAGTTACGCGACGCTATCACCCAGCGTAACCGGGATATCTCCGGTGGTGAATTAGAAGCCGGTAAACGCCGCTATTTGATACGCACGCTGGGCCGCTTTGATGACGCTGAGGCACTGGCGCAGCTGGTTGTCGCTCGTCAGGGTGATAGCATCGTGCGGCTCGCCGACGTTGCCGAGGTCCGCCAGGGGCAATCTCGCTTAAGCCAGCTATCGTTTTATAACGGCAAACCGGGCATAGGTATGGACCTTCGGCGGGAAAGCGGTGCCAACGTCATCGATATCAAATACGCCATTGAAGAAGAAATAGCGGCGATTAACGACAGCATTCTGCGCCCAGCGGGTATGGAAATGGTGCTGACTGCCGATGATGTGCGCTACGTGGAGGCCTCGGTCAGTAACGTATGGAGCAACCTGCTACTCGGGGCGGCCTTCGCAACGTTGGTGATGTACCTGTTTTTGCGCTCCGCTCGCGCCACCTTTATTGGCGTTATTGGCATCCCCTTCTGCACCATTGCGGCTTTTTTAGGGCTGATGCTCACGGGACGCACGATTAACGTAATTTCCATGGCAGGCATTGCCTTTGCCATTGGCATGAGCGTCGATAACAGCATTGTGGTGTTGGAAAATATTGAGCGATACCGTCGTTTAGGACTCGACCGCATTGAATCGGCGCTACGCGGCGTGCAGGAAGTATGGCCCGCGACGCTGGCATCGACGACCACCACCATCTTGGTTTTCCTGCCTATTCTGTTTATAGAAGAGGAAGCTGGGCAACTGTACTCTGACGTGGCCATTGCCGTTTCCGCCGCTATTTTTGCCTCAATGCTGGTGGCAGTTACCCTAGTGCCGTCACTCTGTTCGCGCTTTAATTTTTCGATGCGCAACGAGCATGAGGATAGCCCCGCGGCCTCACGCCCTTCGTGGGCTGGGGAGCGGCTTGATCGCTTGATCGCCACTCCTTTTCGGCGCGGAGTGATTCTAGTCACTACAGTAGTGATCAGCGGCTGGACTATCGTTGTACTCACTCCGCCTGCCGAGTACTTGCCCGAAGGCGAGGAACCTAAAACCTTTGCAGTGATGAGCCCACCGCCTGGCTATAGCCTGCAGGAGATGGCGGGAATCGCCGCGCAAGTAGAGGATTACTTTTTACCCCATGTAGACGCTGACCCAGCGGCTTTTTTAGCGGGCGACACCGAGGTGCCGCCGCTGGCTTATATGAACATGCGGGTTGCCCCTACGCGGCTGTTTATCGTCGCGGAAGCAGCTGACCCTGGTGATATCGAAGCGTTAATGGACGCACTTACCAGCTACTACGAGCGCTTTCCAGGAATGCGCGCATTTGCCTCGAAAGGCTCGATCATTTCCAGTAACGATGGCGGCACGCGGAGTATCAACCTGGATATCGCCGGCCCGGATTTGGCGACCGTTTATGAAGCCGCCAATAACCTCTACCGAGAAGCCCGCAATGAGTTTGGCAATCCGCGCATTCAGAGCCAACCCTCTTCGCTGTCGTTGGATCAGCCGCTGATTCAAATTCGCCCAGATTGGGCGCAGGCGTCAGCACTTGGCTTAGCGGCAGAAGATGTCGGCTTTTCAGTCGCCGCACTCACCGAAGGTGCCTATGTGGATGACTTCTTTCTCGATGACGAGAAGATCGATATTTATCTTTATGGCCCCCAGCTGTCGCTACCTCTGGACCAGCTACCCAACCTTCTGCTGCATACCCCCAGCGGCGCGACACTGCCGCTCTCTGCCGTCGCCAGCATTGATGAAACTATGGACACCAGCGTTATTCGCCGGGTCGATAGTAGCCGCACGGTGACCCTCAATGTCATCCCACCACCCAGCATTGCCCTGGAAGCAGGGGTTGAGCAGGCCGAGAGAATGTTGGAGCGTCTACGCCGTGAGGGGGGACTACCATCGGCGGTGGATATTTCGATTTCTGGGGCTAGTGATCAGTTAAATGCCACGCGAGACGCGCTAATGAGCAACTTCTTGATTGCCATTGTGATTGTCTATTTGCTACTGGTAGCAATTTTCTCTCACTGGGGCTACCCGCTGCTGATCCTTACCTCCATTCCTTTGGGCGTGGTGGGTGGCATTATGGGTCTGGCAGCCATGAATGCAGTGGGCAGCCTACTGCCACTTATTGGCATCGCTCCACTAAGTCAGCCCTTCGATATGATTACGATGCTGGGCTTTTTGATATTAATGGGAACCGTGGTTAACAACCCCATCCTGGTGGTCGACCAGGCTCGGCGGCGATTACACGATAAGCAGCTATCCATTCAGGAAGCCGTATCTCAGGCGGTACAAACCCGCCTGCGTCCAATTGCGATTACCACGCTGACAACCCTGTGCGGGCTTTCGCCGCTGGTATTTTTACCCGGTGAAGGCACCGAACTTTACCGTGGTGTCGGGGCGATTGTTTTATTTGGCTTGCTGGGAGCTTCCATCGTGACGGTGACGTTCCTGCCAGCATTGATGATAAGCGTACTGCAGCTTAGCAAACGCAATACGCAGCCTGCCCAAGCCCAACATCCGTGAATAAATATCCGTAAATAAATACGTGGTTCACTCAAAAACACGGCCACCTAATAAGGTGGCCGCAACGTTTAATAGCAAACAGGTACTAACAGGCACTAGAACGCGACATTCAGTCCCAACCAAACACGGCGACCATCGTCCACGTAGCCGTACTCTTCGTAAGTAATGCGCTCATCAAATAGGTTGTAGATACCTGCGTTCACCGTGGTGCTATCGTTGAGCTTGTAACCCATTCCTGCATCAACAAAGGTGTAGGAAGGTGCCACCACCGAGCGGCTGGAGGGGCCGGTAGTGGGCTGGCTCTCCTCGCCACGGTAGCTCACTTTTGTCCACTGGCTGAGTCGCGAGTTGACCTGCCAGTCAAGTGTAGCCGAGACCTGATGGCGCGGTAGCTGCGTCAAAGGCTCACCAGCATATTGGCCACTTTTTTGCTCAGAGTCAGTGAAGGTATAGCTAGCCGTTAACGACACTGCATCTGTCAACGGCGCTGCCAGGCTGGCTTCTACCCCTTGCGTAATCGCCTCATCCACGTTGACGCGATAAGTAGGATCACTGCCAAAATCATTAGGGCCATCGGTACAGATATCAACAGGGCAAGCAATACGCGTAATTTTATCGTCAAAGTCGTTGTGGAACAGCGTCAAACTGCCGCTCAGGCCTGCATCATTGGCGTAGAGCAGTGCAATCTCTTTGTTAAGCGACGTTTCAGGTTTAAGGTCCGGATTACCGTAAATATTGCCACCGCGGCTGACCTGCCCCCAATCGGGAGTGATTTCACGCAGACTTGGCGAGCGATAACCAGTTGAAACGCCCCCTTTAAGCGTCCAGTCAGGTGTCACATTCCAAACGCTGTAAAGGCGCGGGCTGACGTGGCTGCCGAAGTTATCGTCGTCATCGACGCGTAAGCCACCGGTCAACGCCCAGGTGTCAGTCAGCATCCACTCATCTTCTACAAACAGCGCCCGCTGGCTATTTTCGATTTCGGTCCGGTCAGATATTCGGTTGGTGGTGGTATCGCTCAGCGACTCCTCTTCGTAGCTCGCGCCAACAGTCACTAAGTGCATGCCTAGTGGGATCACCGCGCTGGTTTTAGCGGTGGTGTTGGTAATTTCGATATCGCGTGATTTGTTGTCGCTACGCTCACGCTGTACAAAGGTCTCGCTGGTACCCCAGTCAAAGCGGCCACTGTGGGTAACAGCAACGTGAGTGTTGGTGTATTCGCCGATACTGTCGGTGCAACCACCTCGGCAACCCTCAGCAGCGCCAGAACGCCCCACCCGCGAGTGGCGATCCTGTTCGGTAACGCCGGCTTCGGCGGTGAAGTCATGATTATCGTTCGCCGCGAAGTTCAGCCGTGCGGTTAGACTTTGCAGGCTTTTCTCTTCGTAGCCGTTCAAAATATCATCTTCATCCCGCTCTGAGGCACGCCCATAAAGTTGCAGACCTAACCGGTCACCCACTAACGGCCCGCTTAGGTAAAAATTCGCTTGGCGGCTGTCTCCAGAATTGCTGTTCTCTTGTAGCACCGTGTCGAGCTGCACATTGCCGTGCCATTCATCAGCCACCTTGCGGGTAATTACGTTGATTACCCCACCGATAGCGTCTGAACCGTAAAGTGTCGACATTGGCCCACGCACCACCTCAATGCGCTCAATCGCTTGGAGTGGCGGTAGCCAGTCCTGTTCGAACCCAGCGCTACCATTCGGGCGTGATTCCCGAGAATTTTGCGGACGTCCATCCACCAAAATCAAGGTGTACTGGGAGGGCATGCCACGAATTGAAATATCATTGCCACGGTCACCTGCGCCGCCACCGGTAACAATCACACCCGGCACGTCGCGCAGCGCATCGGTGACATTTTGATAGTGTCCACGCTCAAGCTCTTCCCGAGAAATAACACTAATAGAAGCAGGCGCACTGGAAATTTGCTGTTCAAACCCCGATGCGGTAACCACAACATCATCTAGCCGAGGTGTTTCTTGTGCCAACACGGCACTACTGGCCAATGAAGAGATGGCACCGGCCAATAGCGTGCGACGCAAACGAGAAGACATAGCAGGGTTCCTTTAATGTGAAAGAGCACTTGCAATCAAATACGAATCATTAACATTCGTATTTTTGCATAATTCTTACACAAAGAGGTCGCACAGTACGTTCAGTCATCCGGAACACAAATGCCAATTATTTTCATTAACATCATTAAATGGCACAATAGCGCTTCAACTGTTGCCTAATGGCCCGACCATGTACGATTTTGATGAACTCGCCGCCTTTGCCGATGTGATGACTACCGGTAGCCTAACGCGCAGCGCACAAAAGCTAGGACTTGCTAAATCGACACTGAGCCGCCGTATTAGCCAGTTAGAAGCAAGATTGGGTCAGCCGCTGCTCAGGCGGCAAGCCAATCGGCTGATTCCTACGGAAGCGGGTCTGCTATTTCATAACTACTGCACAGAACTGCTAGCGATGGCGGCACATAGCCAAGAAGCGTTGGCAGAACTGCGTGAGGAAATCAGCGGAAAAGTAACACTGGAAGTTCACGGGGCATTAGCACGGGGTTGGATGGCAGGTGTCGTTGATGCGTTTTTAACCCGCTATCCCAAGGTGGAATTGACCCTCCACACGCGAGAATCTCCGCCCACTAAAATGCACAGTAACAGTGTGCACATCTGGCTAGGGGCAACCCACGAATGCGGTCTCAACCAGGAGCGCTTAGGGCACTTGACTCGCGGCCTTTATGCCAACCCCAGCTATCTTACCAACGCTGGTTATCCTCAGCACCCAAGCGAGCTAGAATCACACGCATGGATTGATTTACTCGATAGCGCCTCTAGCGGCCTGCTGTTCCACCATGCTCATCACGACGACTTTCTGTTTAATGCGCCCCGCTCGCGGCTGCGCGTCGATCTAACGGTGCTTCAAATTGATGCCATTGCTTATGGCCAAGGCATCGGGCTGCTGCCCCACTGGGTGGTTGAAAAACGCGAGCAGCATCATCCTGGTGATTTAGTCAGTTGCTTGCCCGGCTGGGAACCTGCCCCACTGCCCATCACCATGTTGTACGCTTACGGCCACCATTCGCGTCGGGTTAACGCACTGCTCGAGTTTTTACGCGAGCAAGTTCCGGCTGCTTGGCAATCCAATCACTCCACCACTAACGCTGAATAACCAATTCACCTTGCCAGTTAGCGGCCTAATTAACGACAATGAGTCGCTAATCATCGTCAAGGAATGGTAATGCTCGCCGAACTTTTTGCCGTGATGGCTCCGGTACTCGCCGGTGCTGGGCTGGGATATTTATGGGTACGCTTAGGGCATCCCTACCCCGTCGATTTCATTACTCGTTTGGTGTTTAACATCGGTACCCCCGCACTGGTGCTTGCCTCACTATCTGGGGCTAATATTGATGCCAATAGCTTCGGGCAGATGATGTTTGCCACGGCCATCGTGATACTCACCATGGGCGCGGCTAGCTTTGTGGTCGCCAAACTGTTGCGCCGCAGTTGGCGCGTATTACTTGCCCCGATGATGTATCCCAACACCGGCAATATGGGACTACCCGTCGTTCTGTATGCCTTTGGCAGCGCAGGGTTTGCCTACGGTATTACGGTGATGGTGACGGTCTCGCTCTTTCAGTTCACCTTAGGGGCCGTTCTCAATAGCAACGGAAGCCCGACTAAAACGCTGCTGAAAACGCCCACCGTCTATGCCATTTTAATCTCAATGGCGCTGCTGTTAACCGACACATCACTGCCCCCTTGGCTAGCCAATACGGTCGACTTAATGTCTGGTTTCACCGTACCGCTTATGTTGATCACGCTCGGTGTTTCCCTAGCCAGCATCCAGGTAAAAAGCCTGCGTTCCGGCATCGGTTTTAGCCTAGTACGTATTCCCCTTGCCGCTGGGGCAGCGTGGCTAATTGCGGGTTGGGTTGGCCTTCCCCCACTGGCGCAAAGCATTCTGGTGCTACAAATGTGCATGCCTGTGGCAGTGTTTAACTACTTGTTCGCCCAGCGTGCCCAGCGCGAACCGGCGTATGTTGCCAGCCTCGTTTTTTGCTCTACGCTGCTTGCCCTGGTGTATTTACCGATACTGCTGGCATTTCTGATGTAGCGTTTTTGCTATAGCCCGTCTGATTTAGCCCGCCGGATATATAGCAGCACAGGGAACCCCGCTCGCTTTAAGCAGTCACTGCTAGGCATGGAACATGATCATCGAAGGCCCCGACGACAGGAGTGACCATGATGCGCCAACCTCAGTCACAAGCACGCCAAGCAGTGTTAACGACGCCTTCTCATCGTTGGTTTCTAACAGCTATTGGCGGGTTAATGTTGGCGGGCACTGTTAGCAATGCCCAAGCAGAAATGGTTTACGACGCGATCGAAACCGATCAAATGACCTTGTCACTTGAACGTGTGGCGAGTGGGTTGAACAGCCCCTGGGCAGTGGCTTTTTTGCCTGACGGGCGTTTTTTAGTCAGCGAACGCCGTGGTCAACTCACCCTGGTAGATCAAGAAGGTAACCAGCAAACGCTCGAAGGAATGCCCACGGTCAGCCACCAGGGGCAAGGTGGGCTTCTCGATATCACCTTGCATCCTGCGTTTGGTGACGGTGAACATGACTGGATTTATTTCACCTGGAGCAAACCAGACGGCAATAACAGTCGCTCAGCACTATCACGGGTTAAGTGGCAAGGAGATTCACTCGGTGAGGTCGAACACCTTTTTGAACAAGATCGCGCCTCGTCACCCGGCCGTCATTACGGCTCGCGTTTGGCGTGGCTAGCAGACGGCACACTACTAATGAGTATTGGTGACCGCGGCGTTAACCCATCCCGTGCCCAGGCAAGCGACGACCACGCGGGGTCAACGCTACGCCTAACGGATACAGGCGGTGTTCCTGACGATAACCCTTTCGTGGGCGCTGATAGCACCTTGGATGAAATTTACTCCACGGGCAATCGCAACATTCAAGGGTTGACGGTACTTAGCAATGGTGAACCCTGGGCGACCGAACATGGTCCGCGCACAGGCGATGAGCTTAATCACATCAAAGCAGGCAGTAATTATGGCTGGCCAGAGGTTAGCCTGGGAAATGATTATCGGACTAATGAGCCGATTGGAGTCGAATCGAAGCCCGGCATGGTCGACTCGGTTTACCGCTTCGAAGGTCGTTTTGCGCCTTCGGGCCTTACCGAAGTCACCAGCAGCGCGTTTGGAAACTGGCAGGGGCAGCTATTAGCCGGTGGTTTAGCCAGCGAAACATTGCTGCGTCTGCAATTGGAAAACGGCAACGTGGTGGATGAAGAAGTTATTCTTGACGGCCACATTGGCCGCATTCGCGATGTGCGCCAAGGCCCTAACGACGCCATTTATTTGCTAACCGATGGCGATCAGGGCAGCCTTTACCGTTTGCAGGTGGTTAATTAACCCACACTAACGTTATCTGAACCGCTACTCTTTATACTGCCTATTGATACTGTCTATTTATTTACACTATCTATGTACGCTGCCAATGCTGTCCACTGCTGAACAGCCAGTATTCATCACGGATGCCTGATGCGACTACGTAATTTAATTATTTTGACGGTCATCGTGCCACTGTTTGTCATTCTAGTGGTTTTTAGCCTAGTGGCTATCAAGTCGCTAGAAGATAACGTGCGTTCCAAGCTGCAAACCGAAGTTGAGATTATCACCCGTGCACTGGGCACATCACTGAGTTACGCCGTCACTCGCGATAGCGACACCCCGCTAGAAGAAGCACTGCAATCCGCTTTTTCATTCCATCGTATCTATGGTGCTTATGTGTTCGACACCCAAGGCCGGGAAGTTTATGGGCTGGGGTTGGGCAAAGACCTGTTTACGCCGGATGAAATTCAGCAGGTTATCGAACAAGATGACCTGTATAGCAATTACCGCCAACAGGAAGGCTGGACGTACTACTCAGCATTGATTCCGCTGCGGGCGCAAGATGGTACGGTACGAGGTGTTCTGCAGGTAAATCGACTTAATACCGGCATCGAAAACTATACGGGCTTTATCAGTATTGTGGCTGTTCTGGTGTTTGTGATCGGAGCGGCCGGTATTGTTTTTAGCATCTGGTGGGGCTTTAGGCACTATATAGAACGACCGCTCAATCGTCTTTTGCACGTGATGTTACTTGTGGAAGATGGCGACCGCAGCCAACGGGCTACGGTCGATGGCCCGACGGAATATCGCCGCTTAGCATCAGGCTTGAACGGCATGCTAGATGCCATGGCAGAAAAAGATCGCGATATTGATGCCCGTCGGCAGCGCGAAATCGAACTAGAAAAGCGCCTGCGCAAATCTAAAAAGCTGGCGGAGTTAGGCGTTTTGGCGGCCGGTGTCGCCCATGAAATTGGCGCACCATTAACCGTCATCAATGGCCAAGCCCAGCGCTTAGCCCGCAGGGACACCATTGGCGATGACGAACGTGCACGATTAGGCCGTATCCGAGGCGAAGTCGAAAGAATTGTTCAAATTGTCCGCCAATTAATGGAACTAGGCAGACAACATAACGTAGAGAAAGACACGCAAGCGTTGGATCAGCTTATTCTGAGTGCCAGTGAGTTAGTGGAAGAGGAGCTGGAGCCACGAAATATTCACTTGGATATTGATCTTCCCTCCCCTACCCCCCATTTATTGGTCAATGGGCAGCAAATTGTGCAGGTACTCACCAATCTATTACGCAACGCAGCGCAAGCACCAGATGTTAGCTGTATACGCCTTAGTGCCAAGCAATACAGTGAAGAGCTAACACTCTGGGTGGAAGATGACGGGCCTGGCATTCCAGCGTCGCATCATCAGCAAGTATTTGATCCTTTCTTTACGACCAAACCGGTGGGCCAAGGCAGTGGCTTAGGGCTCTCCATGGTGCATCGCATTATTAACGACCACGGCGGGACGATTGGCGTATTTGATAGCGGCCTTGGCGGCGCTGGATTCGAGATTACGCTTCCCCTTAGTGAAACCGCATCCGCTTGAGGAAAACGTTTGTGACCCATCAGGAACACCTTTTACCTTTATTGGTAGTGGAAGATGACGCCGCTATACGTGAGTTATTAGAAGAAGAGCTCAACGACGCGGGCTATGACACGCTAGGCGTTCCCAGTGCCGAAGACGCCTTGGCGCTACTAAGCCATACAGCTGTGGCAATGATGATTACGGATGTACGTCTTCCTGGAATGACCGGCATTCAGTTACTTCAGCAACTGCGTCAAAGCGGCAGCGAGCTGGGCATTATTGTCATCACTGCCTTTGGCACCATTGACCAAGCCGTCGAGGCGCTAAAGCTGGGAGCCGATGACTTTTTAACTAAACCATTGGATTTAGATGCCATTCGCGAGGCAGTCTTTCGCGTCTTAGAGCGCCAGCGTTTGTCTCTCTCCCACGATACTGAGTTGAGCCAGTTTCACGGTATTGTCGGAAAAAGCTCAGGAATGCAGTCTCTGTTTCATGATGCATCTCGGCTGGCTAAAAGCGATGCGCCTATTTTGATTCTGGGCGAAAGCGGTACCGGTAAAGAGCTATTGGCTCGCGCTATCCACCAAGAAAGCAAACGTCACGAAGCACCCTTTGTGCCTGTTAACTGTGCCAGCATTCCTGCCGATCTAATGGAAAGTGAGTTTTTTGGTCATGTAAAAGGGGCATTCACCGGGGCTAACGAAGCGCGCCGCGGTCTGTTTCATAGCGCTCAAGGCGGTAGCCTGTTTTTGGATGAGATTGGCGAAATGCCGGTTAATCTCCAAGCAAAACTGCTGCGTGCGCTGCAAGAAAAGACGGTACGACCCGTTGGCGGCGAGCGTGAGGAGCCGGTAGATGTCCGCATCATTGCCGCGACCCATCGCAATCTTGAAAAAGAGATCGAACAAGAGAACTTTCGCAGTGACTTGTTCTATCGCCTTGAGACGTTCTCTCTGCGCATTCCTCCACTGCGTGAGCGTGGCACCGATATAGAGCATCTTGTATTTGCATTAATCGACAAGCACGCCGAAGCGCAAAGTAAGCAGATTGAACAAATCGAGCCCGAAGCGCTAAATAGCCTGTTGAACTACACCTACCCCGGCAACGTACGCGAGCTGGAAAACGCCATTATGCGAGCCGTAACACTGAGCGAAGAAGGCATATTGCAACACCAAGATTTGCCAGAGCGTTTACGCGAACAGGCTAGCCAACATAACGGCTCGGAAATAACGCCGACACTTACTGGTGAAGTGTTACCTGGCACTCAGGTTCCAGCACCTGCACCTACCCGCTGGCCCAGCCTGGAAGAAGTAGAAAAGCGCTACATACGCAAAGTGTTAGAGGCCACCGGCGGCAATAAACGGCGTACGGCTGAAGTGCTGGGTATTGCTCGACGAACGCTTTATCGTCGTTTGGAAGATAACGAGGAATAAATTAACGCAAATAGTCGGCCACTCACCGGTGTAACCGACTATTCGTCTATGTGACGACAAGCTATGCACTACCTTGCCAAAATGGCGTACGTGTGGGGAATTTTCTTATCAAAGAGGGTTCACGGATCACATAAAAAACCCCCGCGGGCGCGGGGGAAAAGGATGATAAACCGTGTGGAGCAGCCGCAGGGAACAGACAGCTGGGTCGGCTTATCATCGTAGGGAGCGTTAACGATTACTGGCCGCTATTCAGCGCATCATCATTCTCATCAGCACCTGGCATCGGGTCAGTACCTTCACCAAATCCTGGGTTTTCTTCAGGATCGTCTGGGTTGCTAGCCTCTTCATCTGGCATAGGTTCTTCACCTGGCATAGGTTCTTGTGATGCCGCGGCATCATCGCTTAGCCCAGGATCGCCCATGTCAGAGTCATCAGCCACTGCAGACTCATCGTTCATCATGGGGTCAGAAGTAGTATCCGATGCGGTAGCATCGCTTGCGGTAGTTGCCTGTCCAGTAGAGGAAGTCGCATCTTGTTCCATCGTTTCAGGCTGTTCGGCAGGCGGCATTGGCTCATCACCGTTACCACAACCAGCAAGAGCTAATGTGCTAACAGTAGCTGCTAACATGCACAATGTAAGCACGCGGGGGCGTTTGGTAACTTGATTAACTGGTTTATCCATTAGGCTTACCTCCCTTCTAACCAAAATATCGATTAACTACCTAATTCAATGCATAGTTCATACCAAAAACCAAAAAATATAAATTTATATATAAAAATCAAAAATTTATAAAAATAACCAGATTAATTCTATGCCCAGAAAATTGTTACTGCGGGTTAAAACTGACACATGTGACACCTTTTGACGCTTAGCGCAGGAGGCGTTGTGACACACCCTGCCCACTTATGTATAATAAATATTAATAAATAACCAAGCTAAAACTTAAATTCTAATTATGAACCGTTTTGTGTCGCTGTTTGCAGGGAAAGCCATTTGGCATCGGAAAGCTAGCTGAGCAACGACACAAGGCTGCTCATTCACGCAAAAGGCATCGCTGATGGACGAGACACGCCCTGTCAAAATTCAGGTTCGCGGCTTAAGCAAGGTATTTGGCAAGCAGCCGAAAAAAGCCCTTGAGCTTCGTGACCAGGGTTTAAAACGCCCTGAAATTCTTGAGAAAACTGGCCAAACGTTAGGCCTTTCAAACATCTCATTCGATGTCTATGAAGGCGAACTGCTCGTCATTATGGGGCTTTCTGGTTCTGGCAAGTCAACGTTAATTCGGTGTTTGAACCGCCTGATTGATACCACCGAAGGCGAAATAATCATTGATGGCGAGAATATTCCCACGTTAAGCGAAAAGGCGCTGTTGGAGTGTCGCCGCCGCCATTTTTCTATGGTTTTTCAAAATTTTGCGCTATTCCCACACCGCACTGTACGCCAAAACGCCGAGTTCGGGCTTGAAATCCGCGGTGTCGATAAAGCTGAGCGTAAGCAAATTGCCCAAAACGCGCTAACCCAAGTGGGGCTAGATGGCTGGGAAGAGGCTTATCCGAATCAGCTTTCCGGTGGTATGCAACAGCGTGTCGGCCTAGCCCGCGCCCTGGCGAATGACTCCACCGTGCTATTAATGGATGAAGCCTTTTCAGCGCTGGATCCTTTAATCCGCAAGGATATGCAGCAAGAGCTGTTGCAACTGCAATCTAAAATGCAGAAAACAACCGTCTTCATCACCCATGATTTAGATGAAGCGCTCAATATTGGTGATCGCATAGTGCTGCTTAAAGATGGCGAAGTCGTACAGATTGGTACACCGGAAGAAATATTAACCCAACCTGCTGATGACTATGTGCGCCGCTTTATCGAAGGTGTCGATCGTTCGCGTGTATTAACCGCCGAGAGCGCCATGCGCCCCGTGCGCTCTACCGCCCGCGAAAGCGACGGCCCACGCACTGCACTACATCGTATGCGTGACCACAGTATTGATTCAATTTATGTCACTGATCGTGACCGCCGCCTAATCGGCCTGCTAGAGGCCGAGTCGGCGAGCAAGGCGATTGATGCCAAGTCAGATACTATTATTGATCACCTGACTCAAGACTTCCGCAAAGTCCCCCCTGAAGAACCCCTGCAAAACCTGTTCGCTATGTTTAGCGATAAAAGCTTTCCCATCGCCGTCATTGACGAGCAGCAGCGGTTGCTAGGTGTCGTTGTGAAGGGCGCGGTACTGGATGAATTAGCACGAGCAGGAGAACAGTAATGGATATTCCAAGCATCCCCCTTGGCGATTGGATCGAAAGTGGCCTGACCTGGTTGACCAGCGAATATTCAGCCGTCACTCGGGCAATTTCCCGTTTTACTCAAACCGGCATTGATGTTTTGAACGATAGCTTGATGTGGCTACCTGAATGGGCGCTACTTGGGTTAATCACCCTACTCTGCTGGAGGCTAGCGGGTGCTCGCTTAGCGATTGGTTCAGTAGCCGGGCTAGCCTTAATTTGGAACTTGGGTCTCTGGAACCCAATGATTGAGACGCTCACGCTGGTGGTCTTCGCCACCCTGGTTGCCGTGATTATCGCATTGCCTGTCGGCATTGCGGCAGCATTATCTAATCGACTGTACCGATTGATCATGCCGATATTGGACTTTATGCAGACCATGCCCGCCTTTGTTTACCTGATACCAGCAATTCCGTTTTTCGGCATTGGTTCTGTATCCGCCATTTTTGCAACGGTAATTTTCTCGATGCCGCCTGCGATTCGCTTCACAACGTTAGGTATCCGCCAGGTGCCGGTTGAGCTTATTGAAGCCGCCGATGCCTATGGCGCAACGCGCAGCCAAAAACTTTTTAAGGTTCAGCTTCCGCTCTCGCTACCCACAGTGATGGCGGGTATTAACCAGACCATTATGCTGGCACTTTCGATGGTGGTTATCGCCGCCATGATTGGTGCAGATGGCCTAGGTAGCGAAGTGTGGCGTGCTATTCAGCGGCTACGCCCCGGTGATGGCTTTGAAGCTGGTATCGCCGTGGTCATTCTAGCCATGTTACTTGACCGTTTAACTCAATCACTACGGAAAACGCGCCGCTCACAGTGAATCAAGGAAGATCGCGCGGCCACCATCGTGCTGCGTTGACTGATCTTCTTGATGCACTCTTTTTGGATGTGCATGCTGATAGCGCGCCTATAAATTTTTAGTTAAGCAACGTTGGAAAGCATGCTTACTACAGTTGTGGCGCTTAACCACTATATTGATAGACGCCAGGACTATTTTCCCAAGGAGCAAGTGAATGAAAAGTCGTACGTTGAATCACCGCATCCGCCTCGCCTCATTAGCCCTCATTACCGGTGCAGGTGTGACCGCCGGAAGTCTGGCCCACGCCCAAGATCAGGGCACTATCAACCTTGCCTATGTTGAGTGGTCGTCTGAAGTAGCATCTACCAACGTCGTCGCTGCTGTATTAGAGCAAGCGGGTTTCGATGTTGAACTAACGTCGCTTTCTGCCGCCGCTATGTTCCAGGCGCTTTCCACTGGCGACGCCGATGCCATCGTCGCCGCTTGGCTACCCACGACTCACGCAGACTACATGGAGCGTGTAGGTGACAATATTGAAGATCTCGGCATGAACTTGGATGGCACCAAGCTGGGATTGGTAGTACCGGCTTACACAGATGTTGATTCTATTGCCGACCTAAACGACAACGCCGACAGCTTTAACGGCGAGATCATCGGTATTGACCCCGGTGCGGGCCTGATGGCTCTTACTGAAGAGGTCGTGGATACCTATGACCTCGGGCTGCGCCTGCGTAGCGGTAGCGGTGCCACCATGACCGCAGCGCTTTCAAGCGCGATTAACAATGAAGAGGATGTCGTGGTCACTGGCTGGACGCCACACTGGATGTTTGCCCGCTTCGATCTGAAATACCTTGAAGATCCGGAAAATGTTTATGGCGGTGCTGAGCAGATTCACACCGTGGTACGCCAAGGTCTAAAAGATGACTTGCCGGAAGCTTACGCCATCCTTGACTCTTTTGAGTGGACGCCCGAGCAGATGGGTGAGGTCATGCTGATGAATCAGGAAGATGGCAGCGACCCCTACGAAAATGCCAAGCAATGGGTTGAAGATAATCAAGATGTCGTCGAACAGTGGCTAAGCAACTAATTAAGTAACTAATGTTGTCTTGGCTAAATACAGTTTATTAGTAGAATGATTAATGAGCTGAAGCCGCACTTCGCTTCAGCTCATTTGTCGCAACCCACTGTTTTCAAAAAACGATATAGCTTTAATTAGTACGGTAAACCCATGCTAAATGGAGCTATATGAGGAGCGTACTGTGTTTAAGAACATTATGGTGCCAGTCGATCTTGCTCATCTAGAGCTACTGGAGCCTGCCTTAAGCGTAGTGGCAGACCTTGCTAAGCGATATGATGCTCATATCATCTACGTTGGCGTTACCGCTAATACACCTACAAGCGTTGCCCGCACACCCCAAGAGTACGAGCAGAAACTTGAAGCTTTTGCCCACGAGCGGCATAAAGTGCACGGTCAACCGGTAAGTATTAGGGTTTACAGCTCGACGGATCCCGTTGCTAATGTGGATAAGCAGCTTGTCGATGCAGTGGAGGAAACGGGAGCTGATTTGGTGGTAATGGCAACACATTTACCCCGCCACCTGGACATTATTATGCCGTCCCATGGCAGCAAAGTAGCCACCCACACAGACGTCTCCGTTTTCCTGATTCGAGTGGCCCAATAAACGCGCTCTTGCGTTGTAGAAGCAATCCGTTGACAACTCGCGCTTAACAGCACGCACCTTTAATAATGATGGGAGCAAATTTGTGGATAAAAAGCCGCAAAATCGACCACCTGAAGAGCCTGTCTCGGAAGGCATTCCTGCCCCGGAGGGGCCGGCAAACCTGATCGATACCGATTACGTTATTGGTCAAGACAATATAACCACCAGCACCATGGGCGTTAACCTCGACCTACACGGTAAGGTTTTCACCATTTCGTCGATTGTGGTTCTACTGTTTGTCGTTTTAACACTCGCCCTACAAGACACTATTGCACCGGTTTATGACGCTATTTTTAGTTTCTTGACCGGTAATTTGGCGTGGTTCTTTATATTTGCCGCCAATATTTTCGTTATTCTGTGTCTTGGGTTAATTATCTCCCCACTAGGTAAAATCCGCATTGGCGGCGCTGATGCAAAGCCCGACTTTACCTATGTGGGTTGGTTTTCAATGCTATTTGCCGCAGGCATGGGCATTGGCTTGATGTTCTTTGGTGTTAACGAGCCGCTGACCCACTTTGGTACATCCTTTGATGGTGGAAGCTGGGCACCATTAGCAGGCGCTGAGGGTGATGCTGCTGGCGCAGCGGCGCTGGGTATGGCAGCCACTATCTTTCACTGGGGCCTACATCCCTGGGCGATTTACGCAGTAGTAGCGCTGTCACTTGCCTTGTTTTCGTTTAACAAAGGGCTACCACTGTCTATGCGCTCGGTGTTCTACCCCATACTGGGTGAGCGCGTCTGGGGCTGGCCAGGGCATCTAATCGACATTTTGGCCGTATTTGCCACGCTTTTTGGTTTGGCAACTTCGCTGGGCTTAGGTGCAACCCAAGCAGCCGCAGGGCTAAGCTACTTGTTTGGCGCGCCAGAAAGCGATATCACGATGATTCTACTCATCATAGGCATCACTATTATCGCCATTGGTTCAATTCTGGCCGGTGTCGATAAAGGCGTTCAGTTGCTTTCAAAAATCAACATCGCCATGGCGGCTTTGCTGCTTTTCTTCGTTATTGCCGTTGGCCCAACACTGCTTATCGCGACAGGTTTCTTTGAAAACCTTCTTAATTATGTTGTTCATCTGCCAGCACTGTCGAATCCGTTTGGCCGTGAAGACGCGAACTTTAGCCAAGGCTGGACTGCCTTCTACTGGGCTTGGTGGATCTCCTGGTCTCCGTACGTTGGTATGTTTATCGCACGGGTTTCACGTGGCCGCACTGTTCGCGAATTTCTAATTTCAGTATTGTTGGTACCTTCTATTGTATCGGTACTCTGGATGACTACCTTTGGCGGCACCGCCATTGATCAGTACGTTAACCAAGGCATTGAAGCTGTGCGCGACGCAGGCGTGGATTTACAGCTGTTTATCATGCTTGAACAGCTACCGCTGTCACAAATCACCTCGTTTATTGCGATTCTACTGGTCATTATTTTCTTTGTGACCTCTTCTGACTCAGGCTCACTGGTTATCGACTCCATTACTGCAGGCGGCAAGGTGGATGCACCGAAGCCTCAGCGCGTGTTCTGGGCGATTATCGAAGGGGCTATCGCAATTGCGTTGCTGCTTGGCGGTGGTCTGACCGCACTGCAAACTATGGCGGTTTCTACCGGTTTCCCGTTCACCATCATCTTGCTAGTGGCATGTTATGCCATTATCAAAGGTCTGATGAGCGAACCCAAAGCGGTATGATGTGAATCACTAACCATTAAACTAAATGCACTTGCACTAAACCACAAACGGGCAGCCATTTGGCTGCCCGTTTGCGTTAAGTAACGCTGCGCTGCTCAAACCCAAATATCTTTCAACTGCGTCTCAGGCGTGTAGTGGTGACTGATCTGCGCTTGTAACAGTTCTGCTGTCGCCAGTGCATCAACCAGCGCGTGATGTCCTTGATAGACAGGCAGGCCATAGCGTTCACGACTGGCATTTAAACGAATCGAAACAGGCGGACGCCCTAACCAACGGCGAAACCGTGCCCATAACGTTTGTCGATGCATTCGCGCTTCAAGCGACATCGTATCGATCATCGGGAACATCACCCCTTCTCCCCGTCGTGCTTTTACGGCAGCATCAAGAAACGGGCGTTCGATGTTGCGAAAATGCACCACCACAAGCCGCCCTGCCAGCACAGCTAATAGCTCATCCAACACGGCATCAAAGTCAGGCGCAGTGGCGATTTCAGAATGAGTGATGTGATGGTAAGCAATGGACGCCTCATCTAAGGGTCGCGAGGGCTTCACTACCCAGTAGCGACGCTGAGCAAGCGGAATGCGATCCAGTGTGAAAGGCACTACCCCAATGCTGACAATCGCGTGACGCCGCTCGTCCAATCCCGTTGTTTCCATATCTAACGCTACCATCGGCACTTGCGCGATAGGTGTATCCGGGCTGGGTAGCGGCGTTGCAAAGAATTGTCTAAGCGCACTATCATGAGCCTTTTCGGCTCGCTCAGCCATATAGCCTATCCAGTTAGCTTGAACTACTTTTTGGCGGGGCCGGATTCCATGCATCTTATCGCCCCTGCCGCTGAGCGGGAACGGGATAGCGGAACTTCAAGAATTTTTGCGCGTTGTTGAGTACTTGGAAAGCATCTTTAAGCGTGTGGCGCTCGCTATCCTCAACATTCTCCGGTTCGATATTATTATCGGGGAAACGGTCTTCTTGCAGATCTATCACTTGATGGCGAATCCGCGACATACATAAAAACTCAAATGCGTAACTGAGCTTATCGCTTACACCCGTCGCCAGCAGTTGGGTATTGCTTATATCATTTAAGCGCTGGAACGAGTTTTGCGCTTTAGACCCACAGGCCAACGCATGTACCCGAATAAGGTCAACCATCGGGGCGGTACCACGCCGTTTTAGGTTGATTGAGTTGTTATGTTTGCCATCCTTTTCCATCACAAACGTACGGAAGAACCCAAGCGGCGGTGTTCGATTCAGCGCATTACGGGCCATGGCCGCCAAAAACAGTGGCGACTGGGGCGCCGTTTGGGCAATCAAATCCTGAAGCGCTTCAACAAAATGGTCTTCGCCGTAAATGCTGTCTAAATCGAAGAAAATCGAACTATGGAGTAGTCGTTCAGGGGTTGGGTTCGCCATCCAGTCTTGGAAATAACGCTTCCAAACATGCAACGGCTGACGCCACTGGCGGTTAGTCGCCATCACATCGCCTTTACAGTAGGTATAACCGCAGGCGTCTAAGCCATCGCTTACAAAGGCCGCTAACGCGTGAAAGTAGTCGTCGTGTTCGTCGGGGTTAAAGTCGTCTGACAAGATCAGTGCATTATCCTGATCGGTGACGATACTTTGCTCATTCCTCGCCATGGAGCCGTTAACCATAAAACAGTAAGGCACCGGCGGTGGCCCTAGCGCTTCTTCGGCAAGCTCTAGCAGTCGCCGCGTAAAACTACGCCCAATGGTCGACAGGGCACTCCCCACCATCTGCGAATTAGCACCTTCTTGCACCATTCTTACAAAAGCAGCGCGCACATCTGGAGCAAGTTTTGCTAACCCTTGGGCGCTGGACTGGTTGAAAATATTGCTTACTAGGTACAGCCCACTTTGCGTCTCGTAACGAATAATATCGGAGAGGTGAACAACCCCAACCGGACGCTGTCGGTAAAGCACCGGTAAGTGGTGAACATTGTTACGCAGCATCGTCAGCATGGCTTCGTAAACCGACGCATCCGACTGAATGGTAATTAACCGTTCGGAAACAACCTCACCAATGGCCGTTTGCGCTGACAGCCCTTCAGCTACAATGCGGGTACGGAAGTCACTATCCGTCAGAATACCGCACATTTGCCACGTTTTGCCTTCGCTGTCCTGAAAGCTGTAACGCGGATTATCACTGCCTTCATTAATTACCAGCACCGCCGACGCTTGAGCATCGTTCACTTGCTTAGCGGCTTGCTGGACGGTAGTCGTGGACTCAACCATGACGGGATAACGCGTTACCAATTTGCGTATCCGCGTAACCATCATATCGTTAGATTTCTTCTGCTGTTCTGCTGCAGTTTCTAAACGAGGGCGTTCGAGCTCAACAAAGTCAGCAAAATCATCGTCTTCTTCACAAAGTCGCTGAAAGACGACGTTGGGTATAAAGTAGATTAGCGTATCTTCTATCGCTTTAGCGGGTAACCGAACTTTATGGTTTCTCAGCAGGCTAAAATGCCCAAAGATATCCCCTTCGCCCAAGCGGTTATAAAGCTCACCTTGACGACGATATACCTCAACGGCTCCGCTACGGATATAGCACAATTCCGTGAGTATATCGTCAAACTTTAATATATCGCTCCCAGTTTTGTAGTAGCGTACTTGAACCTGCTCGGCAATGGCGTCTAGCAATACATCCGATAAGCCATCAAACGGGGGAAACTGCCCCATATGCTGACGTATTTCTAACAGTTCAACATCCATGCGATCTCCTGCACTTGGCGCGGCAGCATCATCAATAGATGAAGTTTGTCTTGGATAGCGTGTACCGTAAACCCTTCAGTCACAAATGAGAGTGAACAAAAGCAAAAAAACCCAGCGAAAAACGCTGGGTTTTGTGCAGTAACAGACTGGCAGTAGGAGGACAGAATACTTCGCAGGTTAAGGAAAATCTGTCACTATCCACAACACTAGCTGACTGGAACTAATTATGACTGGTTAGCCATTTCCTGAACACGCTGCATCATTTCAGGGTCTTGCTGGATTGACTGACCAATGGCGTTAAAGGTATCAACATCTAGACCGCTATCTTCAACGACTTCGATCATGCGGTCGTTGGCTTCAGCGCGAACTTCTTGTTGGGTGTTTTCATCTTCTGCTTCCTGCAGACGCTGTGTGTACTCTTGAGAGATCACGGCGATTTCTTGAGAAGCATCGGCAAACTGCTGTAGCTGCTCATCAGAGAAATCCTGAGTGGGCGCTTGCTGGGTAGCCATCGTATCCTGAGCGGATTCTTCGGATTGCTGTGCATGAGCGGTGCCAGCCAGAAGACCAGTAGCGAGAAGAGCAGCAGAGAACAGAGCAGTCATACGTTGCATAGTAAGAAACCTCATTGACGCGTTATGAATGTGCAGCGTGTGACGCGCTGTTCAGGAACAGGTTCAACTTTTTATGTAAAAGTTAGTAACAGAAAGAACGCAACGTAACAGACAAGCATGCAGTGAATTCTCACACCGAGGAATTATGACCAATAATATTAGTTACTTAAAAAATATAAATACGGTTTCTTTAGGCCTTGCCGCTATGCCTGGATTATTTGTTTTACTCTGGAGCACGGGGTTCATTGGCGCAAAATTTGGCCTGCCCTACGCAGAACCTTTCACGTTTTTGTTTATTCGTTTCGTGCTCACCCTGATGCTGCTTATTCCACTGACGTGGTTAATGCGCATTGCCTGGCCTTCTTCGCCAGTACTCTGGCTGCATATAGGCGTTTCAGGACTTTTGGTACATGGCACTTATTTAGGTGGAGTTTTTTACGGTATTTATTTGGGCATGCCTGCCGGGCTGGCAGCGTTATTGGTTGGCCTTCAACCACTATTAACAGCAGCCTGTGCCGGCCCGTTGTTGGGTGAGCGCCTAACCACCCGCCAATGGCTAGGGCTACTGCTTGGCCTTGTGGGCATCTGTCTGGTATTGGGCAGCAAGCTAGAGTTCGGCACCTCACTTTTTGCTGGCTTTGGCCTTGGCGCCTTGGTTAGCGTGATGGCTGCGTTGGTGGGAATTTCATTGGGGACGCTTTATCAGAAACGCTACTGCACCAGCATGCCACTTCTTTCCGGGGCGGTAATTCAATACATAGCGGCTGGCATGCTATTGGGCATTGGTGCACTGCTGTTTGAAACCCGCCAGGTCGAATGGAGCTTAACGTTTGTGCTCACTCTTGGCTGGCTAGTACTTATTCTGTCTATCGCCGCCATTTTGCTATTAATGGCGTTGATTAAAAAGGGGGAAGCCTCCCGCGTTGCCAGTCTGTTTTATCTAGTACCTCCGGTCACTGCGCTACAAGCGTGGTGGCTGTTCGACGAGCGCCTGCCCCTGCTCGGACTGGCTGGTATGGTCATTGCCATTGCTGGGGTGGTCATGGTGGTACGCAAGCCTAGCAACAAAGGAGAGGCTTAAAGCGCTACAAGCGCTCCAAGTAACGAACACCGCCTAGATTACGCATTTGCTGAAGAATCCACTGACTGCGGCGCTCTACCTGAGCATCTGGGCGTGACGCGCTGCGGGTACGCGGGCTAGGAAGAATAGCCGCTAGCAGGCTTGCTTGCCGTTCGGTCAATGCACTGCCAGAAGCGCCAAAATAGTGCCCCGCCGCCGCTTCTAGCCCAAATACTCCCGTATCCCACTCAGCGACGTTTAAATACACTTCCAGTATGCGTTGCTTGCTCCACAGCATTTCGATCAGCAACGTAAACCATACTTCTAGCCCCTTACGGGCCCAGCTACGGCCGCTCCATAAAAAAACATTCTTAGCTGTTTGCTGACTGAGCGTGCTGGCACCCCGCAATCGTTCGCCATCGAGACTGGCCTTCAGGGCACGCTTCAACTCAACTAAATCAAAACCACGATGCTGAGGAAAACGCTGGTCTTCCGCTGCTATCACCGCCAACTTGGCATTACTGGATAGATTGTCCCAGCTTCTCCATTGGCGTTGTATATCGATAGGTTCGCTGTTTATCCAGCTTTGTATTTTGCGCTCTACCATGACCATTGAGCCAGGAGGTGGCACAAATCGGAATAGTAAAACCAGCGCAATTGAGAGAACAATAAAAGCCAGCGCGCCACGCCAAATAAGACGCCATATCAAACCAAGAAAACGGCGCAACGCGCGATTAAGCATTTCGATATCCTTAGCGCTTCATGAGGTGTTCTGCATGATAGCGCAAATGCTCCTCAATGAACGAGGCGATAAAGAAGTAGCTATGATCGTAACCTGGCTGGCGGCGCAGTGTTAGCGGATGATCATGCGCTTCACACACGGCCTCTAAACGCTCGGGCATTAATTGCTCTTCCAGAAACTGATCAGCTTCACCCTGGTCAATGAACAGTCGTTGACGAGAGGCACCATTAGCGACCAGCTCGCAGGCATCGTACTGGCGCCAACGCGACTGGTCGTCGCCTAAATAGCTGGTAAACGCGTTTTGCCCCCAAGGACAGTTCATTGGGTTAACAATAGGTGCAAAAGCGGAAACCGAACGGAACCGGCCTGGGTGACGCAACGCCAGAATTAACGCGCCGTGACCGCCCATGGAGTGACCACTAATCGACTCACGCCCATTCACAGGGAAGTGCTGACGCACTACAGAAGGCAGCTCTTCAATCACGTAATCATACATGCGGTAATTCGATTTCCAGGGGGCTTGAGTGGCGTTCACATAAAAACCCGCACCCGATCCTAGATCGTAACTTTCATGCTCACCGGGCAGCTCAGTGCCGCGTGGGCTAGTATCGGGGCAAACAATCGCCACCCCTAGCTCAGCAGCAATACGGTGCGCGCCCGCTTTCTGCATAAAGTTTTCATCGTTGCAGGTTAGACCTGACAACCACCAAAGCAGCGGCACGCGCTCGCTCTCTGCTTGAGGAGGCAGGTAAACCGCGAACACCATGTCGCAATCCAGCGCCCGGGAGTAGTGGCGGTAGCGCTTGTGCCAGCCACCAAAACTGCGATTGGCAGACACTAGTTCTAAAGTTTCACTCATGCTCATGGGCCGGCTCCTTAAAAAGATGAAAACGCGGAGGGTTTCCCCTACCGCGCTCATTTACCCTATTACCAATGATACTCAGTAATGCAGCACGGTACGAATGCTCTTACCTGCATGGAGCAATTCGAAGGCTTCATTAATTTGCTCAAACGGCATGTCGTGGGTAATAAAGTCGTCGATATTCAGCTCACCATTCATATATCGCTCGACGTAACCCGGTAACTCACTGCGTCCTTTAACACCACCAAACGCAGAGCCTTTCCAAACCCGCCCGGTGACCAGTTGGAAAGGACGCGTGGAGATCTCTTCGCCCGCACCCGCGACACCGATGACAATCGACTCCCCCCAGCCTTTATGGCAGCACTCAAGGGCCGAACGCATCACGTTAACATTGCCGATACACTCAAAGGAATAATCAACACCACCGTCGGTCATATCGACGATTACCTGCTGAATCGGGTCGCTGTAGTCTTTCGGATTAACGAAATCAGTCGCGCCAAACTGCTTGGCCAATGCAAATTTATCGGGGTTCACATCGATGGCAATAATCTTCGAGGCTTTTGCCATTACCGCCCCTTGGATGACCGCCAAACCAATCGCGCCCAAACCAAAAACGGCGATGGTGGAGCCTGGCTCTACTTTTGCCGTATTCAGTACCGCACCAATACCGGTAGTAACGCCACAGCCCAACAGGCAAATTTTATCCATGGGTGCTTCTTTGGAGACCACCGCAAGCGACACTTCCGGCAGCACGGTGTACTCGCTGAAAGTCGACGTACCCATGTAGTGATGCAGCATTTTGCCATCTAGCGAAAAACGCGAAGTGCCATCAGGCATCACACCTTTCCCCTGAGTAGCGCGCACGCTGCCACACAGGTTGGTTTTACCGGAGAGGCAGAATTTACATTTTCCGCACTCGGCGGTGTACAGCGGAATAACATGGTCACCCGGCTTAACGCTGGTCACACCCTCGCCAACTTCTTGTACCACACCAGCACCTTCGTGGCCCAATACCGCTGGGAAATTACCTTCTGGGTCAGCACCAGAAAGGGTATAAGCATCGGTATGGCATACACTCGTCGCTGCCATCTTCACCAGTACCTCGCCCGCTTTTGGACCTTCCACATCGATCTCAACTAATTCAAGCGGCTTACCCGCTTCGAGTGCTACGGCTGCACGCGATTTCATCTATGCATCTCCTTAACGGTCACATAAGAATAAATACTGTTTTGTCGGACTCGTTTTAATCGAATCAGATTTAATGACTGCAGTGTAGGCCAGCTAGGCGAGTGGGATAAAGCGGGATACACTCACAAGATTATTGCCACTGAGCAACAATCAAAAATTAATTAAGGATAGTTCGTGCAACGCTGGGACCGTATTGAGGCATTCGTCGAGGTGGTAAGACTGGGAACATTCTCAGCGGCCGCACGCCATTTAAAGGTATCGACATCGCATATTAGCCGCTTGGTGAGCCAGCTGGAAAATCAGTTGGGTGTTCAGCTTTTGTACCGCACAACACGGCAAATTCGTTTAACCGATGCTGGGGCAATCTACGTTGAGCACTGCCGCCATCTTTTTGATGGCCTGCGCGATGCAGAGCAAGCGATCAGCGAGCTTCAGGCAAATCCACGTGGGCTGCTGAAACTGACCTCAGCGACAACGTTTGGCGAGCGCTATATCGCGCCACTGGTGAATGATTTTCAGTGTCTGCACCCGCAGCTTGAAGTGCATATGCACTTCACCAACCGCCCCGTAGAAATTATTGAAGAGGGCTACGATATTGCCATTCGTATGGGGGTACTAAAAGACTCTAGCTTGATTGCTCGGCGGCTATGCGAACGGCAGGAGTATGTCGTGGGCTCACGGTCTTACTTCCGTCAAGCTCCCAGGCCACATACGCTGTCGGAACTTAGCCAACACCGTTGTCTGATGGGTTCACGTCCTAACTGGTTGTTTGAAGTCAACGGTCAGCGCCGCGAAGTTAAAGTGGAGGGCTGCTGGAGCGGAAACTCCGGCCCCGCGCTGCTTGACGCCGCGCTTAAAGGGCTAGGGCTTGCTCAACTACCGGATTACTACGTAGCCCCCTATCTTGCCAGTGGCGAACTGGTATCCGTTCTGGAACCTTTCCAACACAACGATACGGCGGTATGGGCGGTATATCCTCGTCACCGCCATCTATCACCTAAAATCCGTCAGCTCGTCGATTACTTGGTGGCCAATATTGATGCAACGCTGCCACCCCGCCTTACTCACTAACACTCGATGGCGTTAACAGCCAAACCGCCTTTTGACGTTTCTTTGTATTTATCTTGCATATCTCGGCCAGTGTCACGCATGGTGCGAATCACTTTATCCAACGATACAAAATGCTCACCATCACCATTCATCACCATACGCGCAGCATTGATCGCCTTCACCGAGGCAATGGCGTTTCGCTCAATACACGGCACTTGAACCAACCCCGCCACGGGGTCGCAAGTAAGGCCAAGATTATGCTCTAGACCAATCTCAGCAGCGTTCTCTACCTGTTTTGGCGAGCCACCCAGCACTTCTGCAAGCCCCGCTGCGGCCATCGCACAAGCAGAGCCGACCTCCCCCTGGCAGCCAACTTCCGCTCCGGAAATAGACGCGTTCTTTTTACATAATATGCCCATCGCGCCCGCTGCCAACAAAAAGGCCACTATGTCGTCGTCACAGGCATCTGGCTCAAATTTCAAATAGTACGCCAGCACAGCAGGCACAATACCGGCAGCACCGTTCGTCGGTGCAGTGACCATCCGTTTACCGGCGGCGTTCTCTTCATTCACTGCCAGTGCAAACAAATTGACCCAATCCATCACAGTAAAGCTCGATACAATTAAGCGTTGATTCTGCGGTGGTGAAAGCAGCTGTTGGTGCAAGCCATGGGCGCGTCGCCGAACATTTAATCCACCGGGTAAGTGTCCCGTCGCTTTTAAGCCATTTTCAATGCTGCTGCGCATGGCTTGCCAAATCGTCAGCAGCTCTGTGCGAATCACCTCTTCACTGCGCCATGCTTTTTCGTTTTCAAACATGAGCTCACTGATACGCAAACCATTTGTTTGGCAAAGCGCCAACAACTCATTAGCCGTTTCAAATGGGTAAGGTAGCGCGGTTTTGTCTTCGTCTAACCCACCCTGATCGGCGCAGGCTTGATCGACATAAAAGCCACCACCAAGGGAATAGTAAGTATTTGTCGCAATAACCGTATCGTACTGATAAGCCGTCAACACCATAGCGTTGGGGTGAAATGGCAGACAATGGTCGTCCCATTCAATATCCTGACTGCGATCAAACGATAGCGCTTGCCCATTGGGCAGCGTTATTAAAGCGCCTTCATCCAGCGCATGTAGCCGCTCAGTAATGGTGTCAGGATCGATTGACTCTGGCGTTTCGCCCATCAAGCCCATGATGACCGCACTATCAGTACCATGCCCGATGCCAGTAGAAGCTAACGAACCGTGGAGCCTAGCCACAATGCGCGTCAGCGAGGGTGAGATAACCGCTTGACTAAAATCGCGCGCCGCACGCATCGGCCCAACCGTATGAGAGCTTGATGGGCCAATCCCAATTCTAAAGAGATCAAAAACGCTTATTGCCATTGTGTTGTCTGCCCTTCAGCGGTAATTGTTGATTACCTAATAACTAGTTACTTTGCAGCCTTAATCCACCATTAGTCGAGCAGCTCACATTAAGTTCGACGTGCGAGCATAGAAGTGTGTCGATATAATGAACATTCTTCTATGCATGTTTTTAAGCCCCTCTCTTACAACGTCATCTCTCTGATAAGGATGTTGGTATGCCATCTTCCCCACCGCAGTGGCCACTCAGTTTTGGATATACGCTTCTGCGCGCAACACTTTATATGTTTTTTGTCGCTGGTATCGCCCAAGGCGGATATTTTGAAGCTCTCTACCTACCCGATGTGCGCTATACCGAATTAGGCTTTACAGAGTTCACTCAAACCCTGGTACTGGCTAGCTGTTGTGGCTTACTCATCTACGTGCGCCAAGTACTCAAGGTATGGCCTACTGTTACGCTTCTATTGCTGGCGTTTGTGGCTGCGTCGCTGGTACGCGAACAGGATTACTTTTTAGATTACTACGTCGCAGACAACTCTTGGAAAGTGCTGGTATCGTTAATTGTCATCCCTAGCCTTGCCTGGGTAGTCGTCCAGCGTCGTCGATTTATTGAAGAATTTTCACATTATAGCAATACGTTCGCGTTTGGACTTTTCACTGGCGGTGTGCTCGTTACCTATATTTTCTCCCGCCTTTATGGTCGCCAAGACTTCTGGCGAGCCGTCATGCAGGATAACTATATTCGCGAATTTAAAGATGTCGCTGAGGAAGCCATCGAGCTTTTAGGCTACAGCCTGATTCTATTTGCCATGATTGAGCTTCTGCTGATTGCTCGGCGTATTTACAAAGCGCGACAAGTCGCACGCTAGTCCTCTCATCTCCCGCTAGCAGCCCTTTTTTATCGCCGCCTTACACCTTGCGCAGGCGGCATTCATTTTTTACATCTCGCTATACATAAAGCCATTTGCGACCCCGATGGCTTCAACGTAGTGTCGTCCCCCAGACTCATGGGCATTTTTTGCTGAAAAACAACCTACTGACGACAAAAACCTTATGACAAACTCACAAAATCGCCAAGAAACCCTAAAGCGAGGTGCATTTACTCGTTTTCTTGATAGCGTTGAGTGGCTGGGTAATCTACTCCCACATCCTGTTACTCTCTTCGCTATTTTATGTGTTCTGGTAGTAATCGCCAGCGGCATCGCCGGTGCATTAGGAGTATCTGTTGCTGACCCTCGCCCTGCTAACGAAGGTGAATGGATAGCGGTTAATTCGCTGCTCAATGCCGAAGGCCTGCGCCGTTTAGTCACTGAAATGGTGACTAACTTCACTAGCTTTGCACCGCTGGGTACAGTACTGGTAGCCATGCTGGGGGTCGGCGTTGCTGAGCACTCAGGACTGCTTTCAGCCAGCATGCGTGCGCTGGTTCTCAATCGCTCGCCGCGCATTGTCACCTATGCAGTGGTGTTTGCCGGCATCATGTCGAACATGGCGGCTGAGCTTGGCTATGTCGTATTAATTCCTTTAGCGGCCATGATTTTCCACTCATTAGGGCGTCATCCATTGGCGGGCCTAGCGGCTGCGTTCTGCGGTGTTTCTGGAGGCTACAGCGCTAACTTACTGATTGGTACTGTTGACCCGCTACTATCGGGCATCACCCAGGAAGCAGCACGTCTTCTTGACCCTGCTTACATTGTGGGCGCAGAAGCCAACTGGTTCTTTATGTTCGCCAGTACGTTCTTTGTCACGCTTATTGGTGGCTTTGTTACTGAGCGAATCGTAGAACCCAAGCTAGGTAAATTCGATTCTGCCTATGCTGATAGCGGCATTGAAAACCAGCGCATGGAAGGGCTATCCGACTCAGAGAAGCGCGCCTTAAAAGGGACTGGACTTGCGACATTAGCATTAGCCGCTCTGGTCGCGGTCATGGTTGTGCCCGAAAGCGGCATATTGCGTAACCCCGAAACAGGGCTAATTAGCGGCTCGCCCTTTTTGCGTGGCATTGTGGTAATTGTCGCGGTGTCCTTCACCGTATTGGGGTTTGTCTATGGCCGCCTAGCAGGCACCATGCAAAACGATCGCGATATTGTCGATGCTATGGCGAAAAGTATGAGTAGCCTCGGCCTTTATATCGTTCTGGTCTTTTTTGCGGCACAGTTTGTAGCGCTGTTTAACTGGAGTAACTTTGGCACTGTCACAGCCGTTGCCGGTGCCGATCTGCTGCAGTCTTTGGGGCTACGCGGCCCTGGTCTGTTCGCGCTGTTTATTATTATGTGTGCGTTCGTCAACCTATCACTAGGCAGCGCCTCTGCACAGTGGGCAGTAACAGCTCCCATCTTTGTACCGATGCTGATGCTAATGGGCTATGCCCCTGAAGTAATTCAGGCGGCGTATCGAATCGGCGATTCGGTTACTAACTTAATTACCCCCATGATGAGCTACTTTGGTTTAATTCTTGCCGTAGCAACTCGCTATCGTAAAGATATGGGCATTGGTACGTTGGTAGCGATTATGCTGCCCTACACGCTATTTATGCTGATTGGCTGGAGCCTGCTGTTCTTTATTTGGGTATTTGTTTTTGGCTTGCCTGTCGGCCCAGGATCAGCCACGCATTACACGCTTTAAGCCATATCACCATATAACGCTTATGGCATAACGCAAAAAGCCCGCCGTTCATAGAATGGCGGGCTTTTTGTTCATGGTGACGACTATCAGTTCACCACTTTCTATTTACTACTTACTAGCCACTACTTACCAAGTACGAGAACTAACTGATCACTCGTCGAGGAATGAGCGCAGCGGCTCAGAGCGACTCGGATGGCGTAGCTTGCGCAGCGCCTTAGCTTCGATCTGACGAATCCGCTCGCGAGTAACGTCAAACTGCTTACCCACTTCTTCTAGCGTGTGGTCGGTATTCATATCGATACCGAAACGCATGCGCAGCACTTTCGCTTCACGTGCGGTTAAGCCGCCAAGGACGTTACGCGTTGCTTCGATCAAGCCTTCGCCGGTGGCCATATCAATCGGCAACAGCATAGTGCCGTCTTCGATAAAGTCACCTAAGTGCGAATCGTCGTCATCACCAATCGGCGTCTCCATAGAGATCGGCTCTTTGGCAATTTTTAGCACTTTGCGTACTTTGTCTTCCGGCATTTCCAGGCGTTCGCCCAGCTCTTCCGGCGTTGGCTCGCGGCCCATTTCCTGCAGCATCTGACGAGAAACACGATTGAGCTTATTGATCGTCTCAATCATGTGCACCGGAATACGGATGGTGCGTGCCTGGTCAGCGATAGAGCGCGTAATCGCCTGACGAATCCACCATGTGGCATAGGTCGAGAACTTGTAACCACGGCGATATTCGAACTTATCAACCGCTTTCATCAAGCCAATGTTGCCTTCTTGGATTAGATCCAGGAACTGCAGGCCACGGTTGGTGTATTTCTTCGCAATCGAAATTACCAAACGCAGGTTAGCCTCAACCATCTCTTTCTTAGCACGACGTGCTTTCGCCTCGCCAATAGAGAGCTTGCGGTTAACTTCCTTGAGGTCGGCCACGGTGAGCTGCACCATGTCTTCCTCAAAGGCAATTTTGCGCTGCGAACGAGCAATATCGGCGCGCAGTGGCTCAAGACGGTCAGCATACTTGGGCTGCGCTTCCTGGAAGGTGTCTAACCATTTTGGATTAGACTCGTACCCAGGGAACGACTTAATGAAGGTTTTGCGCGGTACTTTAGCTTTCTTCACGCACAGCTGCATAACCGCTTTTTCTTGGGCACGCACCTGCTCAACACTAATACGTACTTGGCCGACCAGACGCTCAAAATGCTTCGGCACCAGCTTAATAGGCGAAAACAGCTCGGCTAAACGCAACTGCTCACTTTTAAGCTCCGCGCTACCACGACCATATTTCGCCAACGCAGCTTCAACAGCGGCATTCTGCTCACGGATTTGTTCGAAACGAGCTTTCGCTTCTTCCGGATCAGGGCCGCCTTCGCTGGCCGTGCTGTCGTCATCTTCGTCGTCACCGTCGCTGTCGAGATCATCATCATCGCTCAACTCGGCTTCCGGCTCAGGCTCGGGCACTTCGGCTTCTGCAACGCCTGGAATCCCCTCGTCGGGGTCGATAAAGCCAGAGAACAGATCAGACAAGCGACCAGGCGCTTCTTCATCCTGCGTGGCATCGTAGGCATCCAGGATAGAAGCAACAGCGCCAGGCAAATACGCCAGCGCTGACATCACTTCCCGCGTGCCCTCTTCTATCCGCTTGGCGATTTCGATCTCACCTTCGCGGGTTAGAAGTTCAACCGTACCCATTTCGCGCATGTACATGCGCACAGGGTCGGTAGTGCGACCGACGTCGCTTTCCACGGCGGCGAGTGCCGCGACGGCCTCTTCCGCAGCGGACTCGTCCGTGGAGTGATCCGACATCATCAAAGTGTCTTCATCTGGCGCTTCTTCAACGACACTGATACCCATGTCGTTGATCATGCCAATGATGTCTTCCACTTGATCCGGGTCGGCGATATCCTCGGGTAGATGGTCGTTGACCTCGGCATAGGTCAGGTAGCCCTGTTCCTTGCCGCGCGCGATCAACTCCTTCAGACGTGACTGCTGCTGCGCATTTCCAGCCATAGAAACCCTATCTCGACGAAGAAGAATGAAACACCTGGGGCGCTGAATCGATTAAACTCAACAAGCCGAACAGTATAGCGTAAATAGCAGGAATTTTTCCAGCGAAACGTATTTGCGCGGTCATTCAGGTGTGTTAGGTTGTTCGGTTAGGCCAGCGCCTGGCGACTGACCCTTTATTTGGTGCCAACGTTAGGGAAATTCAACCCTAGCGCCTCAAACTCTACTCATTCCAAACTCTACTCATTCAAAGACAAACGCCGTAAAGCCGGCTTAATGTCGTTGAACAAGCTCCATCATTAAGCTTGCCAAACGCTGCCGCTGCGCTTTATCCAGCTTTTGCCCAGAACGCTCTAAATCCAGCAACGCCTGGTACTCTTCCTGAGGCGATCGCTTGCGCTGAACCTCTATTAGATGTTCAACCAACCCTGTCAGCTCAGTCTCTCGGGTTCCCTTGGGAATCAGCAACTCCCGTGACGCCAACTCAGCCAAGACCTGACCTTCATGGCTCCCCTGAAAGTGCGCCAACACCACTTGCGGGCTGCGATAACGCCCGGCACGTAGTAACTCAATCAAGTCACGGCATAACGGTGCTTCTTCACTCTCCGGCAACCAATCCAGGGAATCCGGCAGCGACGTCACTAAACCAGGCTCATGCAACAGTAGCTGCACAATACGCGCAACGGTTGAGAGCACTTGCGGGCGAGGCGACTGAGCGCGCCCCTTTTGTGCCTTTTTACCAGCAGGCTTTGCGCCGACCAGCTGCTCCTCATGATGCTCAAACGGCATCATGTCGGGCGACTCAAGCGGCTCCCAGTGCACGGCTTCCTGCGAAGGCGCTTTCTGTGCCTCTTTTTGCGCACTGGCGGCCGCGCGTTTATCAAGCAGCGTTTTCAGTTGCGATTGTGCCAACCCACTGCGCTTAGCTAACGCCTCCAACAGTAACGATTTGAGCATGCCTTCAGGCACTTTGTTCAATGCCTCAAGCACCTGACTTGCAAACCGCTCTCGCCCTTCCACGGTATTCAAGTCTCGCCCCTGCGCTGCCTGCTCAAAAAGAAACTCAGATAGCGGCATCGCACAGGTAACGCGATCTTGAAATGCGTCGCTACCTTCACGGCGTACTAGCGTATCCGGGTCGTCACCTTCCGGCAGAAACAGGAAGCGCGCTTCACGACCGTCAATCATCTGCGGCAAGGCGGTTTCCAACGCACGGCTGGCCGCTTGACGTCCTGCACGGTCACCGTCAAAGCAAAAAACCACACGGCTAACTAAACGAAATAGTCGGCTTAGATGGTCTTCTGTTGTAGCCGTCCCTAAGGTTGCGACAGCGTTGTTGATACCGTACTGCGCCAGCGCCACGACATCCATGTAACCTTCAACGATGACGAGCTGCTCAAGCTTGCTTGACGCTTGGCGAGCCTCATACAACCCATACAGCTCACGTCCCTTGTGAAAGACAGGCGTTTCAGGCGAGTTCAGATACTTAGGCTGCTCATCGCCCATTACCCGACCGCCAAACGCGATGGTGCGCCCCCTTAAATCCCGAATGGGAAACATCACTCGATCACGAAAGCGGTCATACGTTCGCCCGGTGTCTTCACGGTGAATAAGCAAGCCATACTCTACTTGTACAGGCTCACCAATACCCCGCGCACTCAAGTGCTGCTTTAGGGCTTCCCACCCACCAGGCGCATAGCCAATACCATAAGTACTGACAACATCTGGAGATAATCCGCGCCCTTGCAGATAACGCTGCGCTCCCTGCCCTTCCTGCATTTTTAGCCGTTCTCGATAAAAACTGGCAGCAAGTTCAAGAAGATTAACGCCCTCTTTGCGCTTTTTTTCGCGCTGCTGGGCGCGCGGATCATCGGCACCCTCACGAGGAACATCCAGCCCTAAACGACTAGCCAACTGCTCAACCGCATCGGGAAAGGGTAGTTTGTCGTATTCCATTAGAAAGCGTAGCGCATTACCGTGGGCACCACACCCAAAGCAGTGATAAAACTGTTTATCAGCGCTGACCGTAAACGATGGGGTTTTCTCTTGATGGAAAGGACATAGCCCAGAATAGTTACGCCCGGCCTTTTTAAGCTGCACACGCTCACCAACCACCTCGACCACATCAACGCGGCCTAACAGGTCATCGATAAAACGTTGTGGAATTTGGCCTGCCATGAACTGCGGGCATCCTCGCGCAAAGCGCTAACTCACTTGCCTAGGGTCATCGGGCTTATTACCAAATCACCATAGACAGCGATAAATCAAAACAAAAACAAACGGCCACCTAGTGGCGGCCGCTTGACATCCCTCTTGAGATGGCCAGCTAACTGCTCCGGCCCCCTCGGGTACGGATCAATAGAGCCGTTCGAAACGCTTTTGCTCACGCTGAATTTTCTTGGCGTGGCGTTTTACGGCAGCTGCCGCTTTGCGTTTACGCTCAGCAGTCGGCTTCTCATAGTGCTCGCGGCGGCGTACTTCAGAAAGAACACCGGCTTTTTCGCAAGAACGCTTGAAGCGACGCAGGGCGACGTCAAACGGCTCGTTATCACGTACTTTTACAGAAGGCATTAAGCACTCACCTACCTTAAGGAGTCTTGAGTTCGGATAGTACGTACACTTTTAGAATACAGTGTACGACCCAGTTTTACAGCGCACAGTAGTCTAGTCGTGGTTGGCGATCTTTGCAAATGCTTACGCGCCTTAAGCATGAGAATGCTAAACTAGGCGACTGATTAGCAGCACTGGTTTCTAACCTGCAACTTTTTAACTTACAACGAGTTCTTCAGCCATGCGCGTACTAGGCATTGAAACGTCTTGCGATGAAACGGGCGTCGCGATTTATGATACTTCGCACACTGGAGGCCGCGGCCTGCTCGCTGACGCGCTGTATAGTCAAATTGCCATGCATGCCGAGTATGGCGGCGTGGTGCCTGAACTCGCTTCTCGCGACCATACGCGCAAACTATTGCCACTGATCGAGCAAGTATTGCACGACGCCAAGATGACGCGTAGCGACCTAGACGGCATTGCCTACACTGCTGGCCCGGGGTTAGTCGGCGCACTCATGGTGGGCGCCAGCACAGCGCATGGTATGGCACGTGCGTTGAACATCCCCGTACTGGGCGTACACCACATGGAAGGCCACCTGCTAGCCCCTATGCTGGAAGATGATGCCCCTGACTTCCCTTTCGTCGCCTTATTGGTCTCTGGCGGACACACTCAACTTGTCGAAGTACAGGCCCTAGGACACTACCAGTTACTCGGGGAATCCGTTGATGATGCAGCGGGTGAGGCCTTTGACAAAGCGGCCAAAATGCTCGGGCTCCCCTACCCCGGTGGCCCTCACGTTGCTAAGCTTGCTGAACAGGGCAATCCAAAACGCTTCCGCTTTCCACGGCCAATGACCGACCGCCCTGGCCTAGACTTCAGTTTCTCCGGCTTGAAAACCCACACGCTGACCGCTATTCGCCAATTAGAAGCTGCTGGCGAGCTAGACACCCAGGCCAAGGCTGATGTGGCGAGGGCATTTGAAGAAGCCGTAGTGGACACCCTGGTTATCAAATGTCGCCGCGCACTGGATCAAACCGGATTGAAGCGCTTAGTGGTGGCAGGAGGCGTTAGCGCTAATCAACGCCTGCGCGAACGCCTCGCGGTTGAAACGGAGAAACGCAACGCGCGATCTTATTACCCTCGCGGGCGCTTCTGCACCGACAATGGCGCGATGATCGCTTATGTGGGCGCCCAACGACTGGCGGCGGGTGAGCATGATGACAACGGCATTATGAAGGCTACACCGCGCTGGCCGCTGGACACGCTAACGCCTACTAAACACCTATAGCTCCTACACCTCTAGCCCCTGCCTAGCCGCGTAGATGAGGCTCTTCTCCGCGGCGCAGGCGGCGAATATTTAACCCATGGCGAGCAAGCACCAGTAGGCTGAACCCACTCACGACCACAACATAGTCAGGTGCTAGCCACGCACAAGCCAGCGGTGCGACGAATGCACTAACAAGCGACGCTGCCGCTGCCATGCGTAGCCGCCAAGCCAGCAGCATCCAGCACACCGCACTAAGCAGTGCCACGCTGGGTACCAATATCAACAGCACACCAAACGCACTGGCAACCGATTTACCACCGCGAAACCTATGCCATAGTGGATAGCTGTGACCTAGCAGAACAGCAAATCCAACCGCCCCTTGCAACCAAACAGGCAGCCCTAACAATTTGGCTGCCAGCACTGCAGGTGCCCCTTTTAATGCATCTAGTAAAAGCGTGGCGACGGCTAAGCGCGGCCCGTAAAGGCGTAGCACATTCGAAAACCCAGGGTTACACGAACCGCAATATCGCGGATCAGGAACACCTGCTAGCCGGCATACGCTAAGCGCCGCCAACCAGCTTCCGCTTAAGTAGCCCACCATCATCCATATCACTCCGCCCACCATCTTGGCTCCTTCCCAGCGTTAGATCGTACCTAGCTGTCGTTTCGCGCTATCCTCAAGTACAATCCCCCGCTTGTTGACGCTAGAGGAATAGCTGTGGATCGCATTTTGATCGAAGCGCTGGCAGTAGATACCGTCATCGGTGTGTACGACTGGGAGCGCACTATTGTTCAGTCTTTGAGCTTGGACTTATCGCTCGCAACGGATATTCGTCCCGCCGCCGCTGCAGATGATTTGAGCCTAACGCTTGATTATGCAGCCATTTGCCAGCGAATTCAGCGCTTTGCCGACGAGCACCAATTTGCTCTCGTCGAGACATTTGCCGAGCGCCTAGCTGAGTGCTTACAGCAGGAGTTTTCCATTATCTGGCTGCGCCTTACCGTACGCAAACCGGGTGCCGTTCCACAAGCCGCTAGCGTCGGTCTTGAAATCACCCGCGGCACGCTTCCATGAGCTTGGTTACTCTCAGCTTAGGCAGCAATATCGATCCGGACACTCATATCCGCCTGTGCCTAGATGCGCTTGAAGACACGTTTGGCCTCCTTCAAATATCGCGCATATTTGAAAGCGAGCCGGTAGGGTTTAGCGATAATCGCAACTTTTACAACCTTGTGGTTGCCTTTGATAGCGATTGGTCGGCGGGTGAGCTGCAGGCGTGGTCTAAGCAACTCGAAATTGCCCATGGCCGCACTCCCGATATGCTTAAGTGTAGTCCTCGAGCACTGGATATTGACCTGCTCACAGTGGGCGGTATTTGCGGCACTATTGACGGTGTTACCCTGCCCCGAGGGGAAATCACGCACAATGCCTTCGTTCTACAACCGCTGGCCGAACTGCTACCCGATCAGTATCACCCTATCTATGGCTTGTCTTACGCTGCGCTATGGCAGCGCTTTGAATTGGGTAGTCAACGCTTATGGGCCATCGACTTTCATTGGCGTGGGCGCTGGATTTCCCAGGCAGACTCTGTGCCAAAGGCGGTATCCGCTCGCTGAACAAAGCCTATAACCAGCCCTTAGTGCGTATCCATCAGCGCACTTGCTACTGCCTGTTGGCGGTGCTCACGTAGCGCCTTACCTAAAGCTGCACCGCGATAACCCGCTTGCAATAGCACTTGAGGGTCAACGCTTTGTGCAGCCTGCCACGCCCGATTCAGCGGTTCGAGCGTATTCTCTGCTAAACGCTTAATGAGTTGTAACTGTGCATTAACCTGCGCGGGCTTACGCCAACCGTCCAAACGCTCCAGCCAGTGCAGAACGCGTTCGTCACTTAATGGCTCGGCCAATATATCCCTACTCAACGCCACATGGCGCGCCAGCTGCGTCACCGCATTAGGCAATCGCAATCTAATTGCCAGCGCATCACGCTGAGCATCATTCAATACCGACACCAACAACGCGTAGCGCCAGTGAGCCAGAGGAAGTGAGCTGTCGATAGCTACCTGTGCAACCGTCTCAAGCGCCATCAGCTCAAGTGCGTTTGCCAGCACAACGTCATCGGTTAGCTCAGGCCACCAAGCAGCCAGCGCCTCGCAATCTTTTAAGGCGGTGAAGTAACGGTCAGGATTTGGTTCACCCAACGCTTTTTCGGTTTCGACCCACACTCGCTCCGCAGCAAGGTGGCTAAGCTCACCACTGCGGCTTACATCTCGCATTAGTTCGAGGGTTTCAGGCGCAATGGCAAACCCTAAGTGCGCATAACGGGCAAGAAAGCGTGCAGTGCGAAGCACCCGTAGGGGATCTTCACTAAATGCCGGGGACACATGGCGTAATAGCCGCTGCTCAATATCTCGCTGTCCGTTAAAGGGATCGGTCAACGCACCATCAAAGCGCTGCGCAATCGCATTGATGGTTAAATCACGTCTTGAAAGGTCTTCTTCTAAGGTCACATCAGGACTTGCGTGTACTTCAAAGCCACCATAACCGTGGCCAGATTTTCTCTCAGTGCGCGCTAGCGCATACTCTTCGGCGGTATCAGGATGCAGGAATACTGGAAAATCGCGCCCCACTGGTTTAAAGCCCCGCTGTTGCATGACTTCTGGCGTGGCACCGACGACGACCCAATCATTATCCACTACCGGCCAGCCTAACAGCGCATCGCGCACTGCCCCGCCAACACGATAAACATCGAGTCCTTTGGTTTTCGCATCCACCTGAAACACGGCTACCGCCCTTTTTTCAATGTCTCGTGTTTTAATGTCTCGTATTTTAATGTCTAGGCTGACGGCTAGGTACGCTGATGCGCTCACCCGATTCCATATTGAGAGCGGTTAACGACCCACCCCACACGCAACCAGTATCCAGCGCTTCAACCTTTATCTTGGCGTTCGGGGTTTGGCCCTCTAATGCAGCCCAGTGCCCGAATAACAGTTGAAGCGCATCGGCTCTTGGGTATTGAAACCAAGGGGTGAACCCGTCAGGCGCACTTTCCAAGCCTTCTTTAGCAGCAAAATCTAGCCGACCGTTAGCGTCGATAAAGCGCATGCGGGTAAATATATTGACGAAACAGCGCAAACGATCAATCCCTTCTAGATCATCATGGAACTGGTCAGGTTGATTACCAAATAGCTGCGTTAAAAAATCACCCGAACGCTCACTAAGCAAGGCCGTCTGCACTTCTTGGCTAAACGATACCGCTTGCTCGGCGCACCACGTTGGTAACACACCGGCATGGGTCATCAGCGCATTGTTTTCATAAACTGCCAATGGCTGGCTTTGCAGCCAATCCAGCACCTGTTCGCGCTGTGGTGCTGCAAGAATATCGCTTAGAGTGTCGTTTTTTTTCAGTTTGCCGCCGCCACGAGCCACCACCAACAAATGAAAATCGTGATTACCCAGCACGCATCGAGCGGCGCTGCCTAACGCCTGCACTTCCTGCAAGCAAGCCAGCGAGCCAGGGCCACGATTGACCAAATCACCAACCAGCCAGAGTGTATCGTTTGCTGCATTGAAGCTTAGCTTTTCTAGCAAACTGACAAACTCGGCATGACAGCCGTGCAGATCACCAATGGCATAGGTGCTCATCGCTCCCCCTTTTAGAGAATGGTCAGTGAAGCTGACGCGGCACCGCTAGCCTGAAAGGCGCAATGGGCACTTCAAAAGCTCGTTGGGTGTAGGTGTTAAGCAGCGTGTAAGCGCCTTCCATAACGCCTACCGGCGTCTGCAGAATGGCTCGACTGGTGTAGCGAAAACGCTGCCCCGGGCCAATTAACGGCTGCTGGCCCACCACCCCTTTGCCACGCACCTCTTGGCTATCACCGTTACCTTGGGTAATTTTCCAGTAGCGCGCCATAAGCTGCACGCTATGAGGGCTTTGGTTATGTACCGTCACGGTGTAACTAAACACGAAGCGCGACTCACGGTCATCTGACTCGGCTGCACGGTACTCAGGCGCGACGCTAACCTCAATGGCTAGGGCACTCACGCGTCAGAACTCCCATTACCACCAAGCGCTTCGTCAGTAGCCACTTGGTTGGCGATAGTGACGTACTCTGCAACCGTCAAGGTTTGAGGGCGCCGTGCAGGGTCAATGCCTAGTGCTTCTAATGTTTCTGCGCTTACCCTGCCTTTCAGGTTATTGCGCAGTGTTTTGCGTCTCTGACCAAACGCCAGCTTGACCAATTCAAACAGCAGCGCTGGGTCATCTGCTGTTTGGGGCAAGCTTTCGTGAGGCGTTAGCCTAACAATGGCGGAGTCAACTTTCGGCCTGGGAACAAAGGCTTCCGGCGGTACGACAAACAGCTGATCCACGTGGCAGTAATATTGCGCCATCACCGACAGGCGCCCCCAATCAGTGCTACCTGGCTCAGCGGCCAAACGCTCAACAACCTCTTTTTGCAGCATAAAGTGCATATCGGCAATCGCATTGCCCATGGTTAACAGGTGCACTATCAACGGCGTCGAGATGTTGTAAGGCAGGTTACCGACGACTCGCAGCGCAGGGCCATCCCCTTTTAGCGCGGCGAAATCAAACTTTAGCGCGTCACCCTCATGTATAACAAAGTCAGGGTAGTTAAAAAACTGCACCCTTAAGCCCGGAATAAGGTCACGGTCTAATTCAATGACTTCAAGCTTTCCTGCCGCCTCTAGCAACGGAGCAGTGAGCGCGCCTTGCCCAGGGCCAATTTCGACGAGTCGGTCGCTTTCGCGAGGCCCAATGGCACGGACAATACGCGAAATGATGCCGAGGTCACGCAGAAAGTTTTGACCAAAGCGTTTACGAGCGCGGTGCTGCTGAGGCACTTGAGACATCTAACAGTGTTCCTTGGAGGGTTGATTCATAAAGCATTTAAGCCATTGGCGCGCTGCGCGGAAAGTCGCTTTGCTAGCGCTAGGGCAACGCCTAAGCTATTGGGGTCGGCAGTGCCGCGACCGGCTAAACTGAGCGCGGTACCGTGATCTACCGAAGTACGCACCAGCGGCAAGCCAAGTGTAATATTCGCCGCCTGACCGAAGCCTGCGTATTTTAACACTGCCAGCCCCTGGTCATGATACATCGCCAGCACCGCATCAACGCCCGCTAAATGGCGTGGGGTGAAAAGCGTATCCGCTGGCAACGGGCCTTGAACATCAAGGCCTTCAGCGCGCAGCGCTTTCAGCGCGGGGATAATAACATCGAGCTCTTCGCGCCCTAAATGGCCATCTTCTCCTGCATGAGGGTTTAGCCCACACACTGCAATGCGCGGAGCGGCAATCCCAAACTGGTTTTTCAGATCAGTCGCAAGCAAACGGCTAATACGGGTAATTTTGTCGTAGGTAACCGCATCCGCCACGTCACGCAGCGGTAGGTGTGTGGTAACAAGTGCGACGCGTAGGTCACTGTTACCCTGCCAACGGCTCGACTGGGCATGCAGCGCCTGGTCGGTAGCCAACAACATCACGACCTCATCAACCCCACAGGCATCGCGCAGCCATTCGGTGTGGCCAGTGAAGCCAGCAAAGCCGCCTTCGATAATCACCCCTTTATGCAGCGGTGCAGTGACCATGGCCGCTGCATGCCCCTGCTGACAGGCGTCTACAGCGATTTGCAACGTCTCTAGCACATAGCCTGCATTAGCAGGATTGAGCACGCCTGGGAGTGCTGGTTCGCGAAGTGCCGCGGGCCACACAACCAAATGCCCTGGCGAGGAAGTAACCCCGCTTCCAGGGGCTGCTTCTATCACATCAAGATGAAGCCCCAGCAGCGATGCACGCTGTTTTAGCAACTGCGTATCGCCAATAGCCACCGTATTATTCAATTGGCCATTGGCGGCCAGCATCAGCGTGATTTCTGGCCCGATGCCCGCTGGCTCTCCGGTAGTTATCAGCAGTGGCGCACTATTGCTCATTAGATTGGCTCATTAAAGGCGAATATCGACAAAAGCCTGTTCACGCATTTCACGCTGCCACGTCTGTAGCTCTTCGTTAGCACGACGCTGGAAAATGGCCTGACGAACCTGCTCACGGCGACTTTCATCCGTCACATCCTGACGGCGACGCTCTAGCACTTCAATGACGTGGTAGCCAAACTGGGAGCGCACTGGCTCAGATAGCTGGTTAGTACTCAACGACCCCATCGCTTCTTCGAAGGCTGGCACCGTTTGTCCTGGACGCACCCAACCAAGCTCGCCGCCATTCATGGCACTGCCACGGTCGTCGCTAAACTCACGAGCGACGGACGCAAAGTCTGCCCCCTGCTGTAAACGCTGGCGAGCCTGCTCAGCGCGGGCACGAGCCTGATCTTCATTGCGCGTTGGCGTTAACTCTACCAACACGTGGCGGGCACGTACTTCTTCAATGAACGCTTGCCCCTGCTGAGATGGTTGCTGGCTCAAGAAGCGTTCAACGTCACGATCAGTCACGGTGACACGTTGACTAATTTGGCGCTGCTGTACTTGGCGCATCAACATTTCGCGGCGTATTTCTTCACGTACGTCACCCAAGGTCATGCCATCCGCCTCTACGGCATCGGCAAACTGTTCTAGCGTCATGCCGTTAGACTCAGCAATGGAGCGCAACTGGCGATTTAGCTCCGTGTCGTCCACGCTAAGGTTGGCTTGGCGAGCCATTTGTAGTTGGATTTCATCCATCACCATGCGCTCTAGTACCTGCTGAGCCAGTTGGCTACGAGGCGGTAAGTTACCGTCCTGGGTTTGCGCCTGCTGCTCTACCTGGGCAATGCGGTCATCAAGCTCACTGCGCATGATGACGCCGTCATTAACGACAGCCACAACACTATCCAACATTTGCCGCTGGGTTGATTCGAAATTTTGTGCGTAAACCGATAGCGGCACAAGCGCAGCACTCGTTCCAAGACAGAGCGCCATCATACCGCCCGCAGAAAGCAGTTTTGCCCGATTTTTCAAGCCATCGGTCAGCAGGGTCATTCTGGTAGTCATAAAGAATCTCTTTCAGTCAGTCGCCATTTAACAAAATCGTTACAGCGGCGTTGGGCGGTAGCCAGGAATGGCCTGTTCAAAGTAGCCGTCAGCCTCTTGACCAACGCCACCAAGACCACGGAATACAAAGCGTAAAAATAGCCCGCGATCATTAAAGTCATCACCCACGCGGGCGGTGTCGTTATCGTCTACCCACTCACGCCATACTAGCTGTAAGCCGTAGCAGCAGTCGTTCCATTGAACGCCTGCCAGCCGTTCAAGCGCGCGGTCATTAGTTTGATCGTGCAGATAGCGACCAATCAAATCAATCCTCGGGCTGGCTTTCCAAGCAAGTGACAGATCCCACTCTTCTCGGCTGTAATCTCTAAAGCCGTCATCGCCGGGTACGACGCCTGGATCGAAACCTTCGATCTCCCAACGGTAACCAAGGTTCACTACGTGGCCAGCGGGATGGCGATAACGCGCATCAACGCTAGAGCGTTCGGTCTGTTCACGCTGGTCGTCGTATAACCATTCATAACCCGCACTCCACCGATCATTTATCTGCCAATCAAGCCGCGTCACCAACGGAGAGCGATCGCGAGTGGCTTGATAGCGGCTAAGCGGATTCACACTTGGATCATCCTCTGGACGAGCAGGCAATGTGTCTGGGTCGCCTTCACTATCGATGCGGCGCTCAGATAAATAAACACTTTGCCCAACCCCAAGCGTTAACCGATCCTGCCCAGTGGCGTCTTCAATAAAGCGAGATTGTACGCCAAGCGACACGCGATTGAGATCACCTAAACGATCTGCGCCTGAGAAACGATAAGGAGACCATAGCTGATCCCACGAGAACGCTCGCTCGCGGCTGTCAAAATCAGGCAGTTGTGTTTGGTTAGTACGTGGGACGTATGCGTAGTTCAAACGTGGCTCAAGGGTTTGGCGATAGTCTCGTCCGCGCAGCTCTAATTCACGCTCAAACACCAGGCCACTATCTATCGATGTGACCGCCGCACTGCGGCTGGGAGACGTGCCACGATCAGTGACGCGATCGCCATAATCCAACTCATAAGCGGTATGCCATAATTCGGTACGCGGCTCGATATAGCCCCAAGGTTGCTCAAAACGCCAACCGATAGCCGGCGTGAGATGCAGGCGCGTGCCGATGGCGGCCTCGCGCTCAGGCACCTGTCGCTCGTCTACATCACGCCAGAAATAGGTCGCGTTAGAGCGCCATTGCGTATAGAGACCGCCGCCTAATTGCCAGTCAGAGTTCGCTGTCAAACTTGGTAGGCGATAAAATGGCTTATCGGAATCACTCAGCGGGTCTTCCAACCGCTGAAAACCCTGGGCACGGGCATCTAACTGCCAACGCTCACCGCGGTAATCTACCTGAGCCAGCCGCTCCATACTAACGCGTTCACTATTGCCAAACTCACCACCAAAATCATCGAAATAGCGACCATCACTGGCGGCACCATAGCGCAATTGGTAATCACTGCGTGGCGTCAGCGTTCCTGCATGCTGTGCATCAATATACCAGCGATCATTACCTTCAAAGCGGTTATCACCATTTTCACTGCCGTCATCACTATTGATATATCCGCCTTCTATCGTCCCTCTACTCTCTTCAAGCAGATAGCGGTACTCACCATTGAGCAGCAGCCCACGGTCAGACATCCAGCGCGGTGTAATGGTGGCATCATGATTTGGCGCTATGTTCCAGTAAAAGGGCTGCGCATAGTCAAACCCCTCATTGGAAAAGCTAATAGAAGGTGACAGCAATCCTGTATGACGGCGGTCATCAATGGGGAAACGTAGCCAAGGCCAGTAAAAAATCGGCACGTCTTTTACTTCTAAACGTGCGTGCCGTGCGGTACCAAACCCTTCTGCTTGATTCAGCTTTATATCGCTACTAACGAGTTGCCAGCTATTGGCACCTGGATCGCACGTCGTAAATGAAGCATTGCGTAGACGATATTGCTCTTCACCGGTTTGCTCTAATTGACTGGCCTGACCGCGTAAATGTTGTTCGTAGAGCACATAGTGGCTGTTACGTAACGAGGCTCGGTCATCGTTCAGCATTAACGTGGCTTGCTCGCCGCGCACCAGCGCCTGACCATCTCGTATGGCGAGATTGCCTTCTGCATCTACGCGTTGGCGGTCGGCGGGTAAATACATCTGCGCCGCCTGTAGCTCTGTGTTTCCACGACGCAGTACAACATCACCGCGCAACAACGCTTCCCCATCTGCGGCGTAATCGACTTCCTGAGTCTCCACCGACAACGTTTCGGGGTTATCCACCGCTGGCAAGCGGTAGTCAGGCATCACATATCGCCCTCGGCACAGCTGATGCGGTGCTTCATCTTGGCTCCAGGCCTGCCAGTCAAGCGCCTCGGCAGGCAGCGCCTGGCCTTGTGCCACCGCTGAAAATGAGGCGCCAGCGAGCAAACTGCCCAACAGCGTGTGCGCAACCGGTACGGTACGCGAGATTCGCTTGCCCATGTTCGTTATCCTTGGCATCCAGAATCGGTATTATACAGCCCGCATGATGCCCGACCAGCAAGGAGCTTGCATGTCCTCTTCTAGGATTGACGCCCTCACCCAGTGGGTGGCTGAACAAAATGGCCTAAACAGCGCCGCTATCCGCCTTTCCCCAGCGGGCGGTGACGCAAGTTTCCGGCGATATTTCCGGCTGACACTGCCCTGTGGCAGCACTCGCATAGTAATGGATGCCCCCCCTAACCAGGAAGACTCAACGCCGTTCGTCGCTATCGGAAAGCGCTGGTACGCGGCAAAACTGCCCGTACCGCATATTTACGCCGCCGATCTCGACGCGGGTTTTTTGCTGCTTGATGACCTTGGGGATACCCCTTTACAAGCGCTATTCACTGATGAAGCGCGCATTCAACAGAGTCATTTGGATGCACTGTCGTTACTGGCCAAGTTACAAAACCACGCCAACCCTGCCGCGCTGCCGCCTTATGATGCGACGCTGCTGAACCGAGAACTCGACCTTTTTCCTGAGTGGTGTTTAAACAATTGGCTGTCGTTATCAACGCCAGCCAGTTGGGATGCGCTGCGTGGCCACCTCGTTGAGCAAGCCCTCAATCAACCCGTCGTCAGCGTACATCGTGATTACGATGCGATGAATATCATGGTGCACAACCAGCAGCTTTACATGATTGACTTTCAAGACGCAGTGGCAGGGCCAATTAGTTACGACGTTATTTCCTTACTGCGCGGTCGCTACTGCCGCTTTTCTCAGGCGCAGTTTATGCAGTTTGTCGACTCGTTCTATCGACAAGCGTGCCAAGATGGGCGTCTCCCTCGCCATGCCAGCAATGATGAATTTCTTATCCAATGCCAAGCCATGGCCGCTCAACGCTCGCTAAAAGTGCTGGGAATTTTTTGCCGCTTAACGCTTCGCGATGCCAAACAAGGCTATTTATCACGCCTGCCGCATTTTTTAGCGCATTTAGAAGATAGCCTAACCGCGCTGCCCCAGCACAGCGAGTTTGCTGAATGGGTAAGTGGCACACTGCGCCCCGCCATTGCCCTACGTTTAGCAGAAAGCACATTATGAAAGCGATGATTTTAGCCGCGGGACTTGGCAAACGGATGCGGCCACTTACCGACCACTGCCCAAAACCACTGTTACCGGTAGGCGATAAGCCGCTTATTGTGCACCACCTCGAACGGCTCAAGCGTGCAGGCATTGATGAGGTGGTCATCAACGTGAGCTATCGCGCAGAGCAGATCATGGCAGCGCTAGGTGATGGAAGCGACTACCAGTTACGGATTCTTTGGAGCCATGAAGAGACACCTTTAGAAACCGGCGGAGGCATTCAAAAGGCACTCCCCCTGCTTGGTGATGCCCCGTTTCTGCTGGTCAATGGGGATGTCTGGTGCGATTACATTCCCTCAGAATCACTGCTACAGGGAAGTGACCTAGCCCATCTTGTGCTAGTAGATAACCCTTCCCACCACCCTACCGGTGATTTTTCCCTTATCAACGGACGCGTTGGAATGGAAGGCCCTCAGCGTCTCACCTTTGCCGGCATTAGCCTGCTGCACCCGGATCTTCTTGCCGATCAGACGCCAGGGGCATTTGCCCTGGCACCGCTGCTTAAGCAAGCAATGGCAGACAAGCGGGTCAGTGGTGAACACTTTTCAGGCCACTGGGTAGATGTAGGAACTCCAGAGCGCCTTGAGGTTCTTGAACATCACCTTTTAGCGCAACAGATTAGCAAGCGATGAAAAAGTGCGTCTATCGCTAGAAATGTTATGCTTCGCAACTACCTATAGGTGCCTAGATGAGGAGAGCGACGTGAAAGCACGGGTAAAATGGACAGATGGTCGCCAATTTGTAGCAGAGTCCGGTAGTGGGCACAGCGTCGTTATCGACGGCCCTCCTGACCACGGCGGCCGCAACACCGGCCCCCGCCCAATGGAAATGCTGCTGATGGGCATGGGTAGCTGCACCGCCTTTGACATCTTGAATATTCTTGATAAAGCCCGCGCTGATGTCACCGACTGTATCGCGGAGCTTGACGCAGAGCGCGCTGATGAAGTGCCCTCCGTATTTACCAAAATCCACGTACACTTCGTGGTGACTGGCCGCAACTTAAAAGAGAAGCAGGTACAGCGGGCGGTTGAGCTCTCCGCAGAGAAGTACTGCAGCGCATCTATTATGCTGACACAAGGCGGCGTTGAGATTACCCACTCTTTTGAGATTGTCGACGCTTGAACTACTCGGAGCGCCATCCTTCTCATGTATCAACGACATATGTATTAAAAAAAATAGCGCGGCTGGATGCATACCATGCGCTTGGCGGGCATAATACGCTCGCTTGTTTTTACCCCTACTGCGTAGCAAACAGCCGCTTTGCAGAAAGCGACTACAGCATCACGGTGACAAGTTACTATCGGTTCCGGCGCTGGCTCGTCGGGGTGTCTTCATCTGCCATAGGGAGGTTCGGACGTGTCAGATAATCTCCGACTCCACGGGTTTAATAACCTGACTAGCTCGTTGAGCTTTAACATTTACGACATCTGTTACGCCAAAACCGAAGAGCAGCGTGCGGCTTACATTGATTATATCGATGAGCTTTACAACGCCGAACGTTTGACGCAGATTCTAAAAGACGTCACCAATATTATTGGCGCTCATGTGCTCAATATTGCTCGTCAAGACTATGAGCCCCATGGGGCCAGCGTTACGATTCTGATTGCTGAACACGAGCTGGATGAAGCAAACCCAGAGCAAACTGAACCAGGCCCTGGGCCGCTACCTGAAACAGTCGTGGCACATCTTGATAAAAGCCACGTGACAGTGCACAGCTATCCTGAGTCGCATCCTGATAACGGTATTAGCACCTTTCGATTGGATATTGATGTGTCTACCTGTGGACACATCAGTCCATTGAAAGCACTGAACTACCTAATTCACAGTTTCGACTCTGACATTGTCACCATGGATTATCGGGTTCGTGGCTTTACCCGCGATGTCGATGGTAAAAAGCTGTTTATTGATCACGACATTACCTCGATCCAGGACTACTTGGCAGAAGATACCAAGCACGCCTATCAGATGATCGATGTGAATGTTTATCAAGAGAACATGTTCCACACCAAAATGCTGCTGAAAGATTTCGAACTTGATAACTATCTGTTCGGCACATCGCGCCGCGACATTACCTTCGAAGAAGCACGAGACATTGAAAGCCGTCTGCGCAAAGAGATGCTAGAGATTTTCTACTCTCGAAACCTGGACTAACGCCTGCTTTCAACGTTAACGAAAAGCCGTTTTGCTACTAAGCAGAACGGCTTTTTTTGTTAACGGATGTCGCTAGTAAACGCTTGGCTCACCTTCCGGACGCGTTTTAAAGCGCCGATGAAGCCATAAGTACTGCTCCGGATACTTACGAATAGCTTGTTCGATAAATTCATTTACCCGAGTAGCGTCGGCCATTTCATCACCGCTTGGGAAGTTATCAAGCGCGGGCAGGCAGGTAATGGTATATGTCTGGTCATCAGGATTGCGGTGGAACATCAATGGCACCACCGGCGCGCCCGTCATTCGGGCGATTTTTGCGGTCAGCCTAATCGTAGCGGCTTGCTGGCCGAACAGTGGCGCAAACACGCTAACATCGCGACCAAAATCCTGATCCGGTGAATACCACACTATGTGACCTGCTTTAATCCTGCGCACAACACCACGCAAGTCATGCCGATCGATCGCTTGGCCAAAAATACGTGAGCGGGCACGAGTCATAAAGCGTTCGAATAAGGGGTTGTTGTGCGGGCGATAAACCACATCAGCAGGGAAAAATAGCGAATGCAGCGCCCCCCCTAAATCCAGTGTGGAGAAGTGAATTCCCACCACCAGTACGCCCTTGCCTTGCGCTTTAGCCCGTGCGAGATGCTCTTGGCCATGATAGGCCACCCGGTGCCGTAACCCTTCTGCGTCACGACACCAACCAGTGGCTGTTTCCACTAAGCCAATACCGTTCGCAATAAAAACCTCTTTTACCAAGCGGCGCTGCTCATCGACACTTTTTTCAGAGAAACAGAGTGCAATATTGGTCGCAGTGATATGACGACGACGTTTCGCAAAGCGCCACGCCAACAGGCCAATTATTTTCCCAACCCACAGCTTAAGCCGCCAGGGCAACCAAGCAACGACATACATTGCTCCAATAGCCAGCCACGTTGACCAATAACGGGGATGCGCGAAAGAGCGCGGATACGTACTTTTAGACATACTGATAACCGTTTAAGCGAAGGCCCCATGGTAGCGGCGCGGCGCTCTTGGCAGCACTCCCGTTAACAGGGTATAGCTGATGGTATCGCAATAGCGTGCTACCTCATCAATGGACAACACGGCACCGTTGCTAGCGGCTCCCCACAGCACCACCTCACTACCGATAGCAGCCCCCGACACGTCGGTGACATCTACGGTTAGCATGTCCATTGAGACCTTGCCGGCAATCGCACAGCGCTGGCCATTCACTAACACCGGGGTGCCGTCTATGGCGTGGCGATCATAACCATCACCATAACCTGCCGCAACGACGGCAATTTTAGAACGCCGAGATGCGCGCCAACGGCCACCGTAGCCAACAGGCTCGCCTTCCTCTAGTTCACGAAGGGCAATAATTTCGGAACGTAAGCTCATCACCGGGCGCAGTTGCCGGGTGATCTCATTGGCGTCTTCCAGCGGGTCACTGCCATACAGCATGACACCAGGGCGATTCCAGTCGCCATGGGCGATTGGCCATGCCAGTGTTGCCGGGGAGTTTGCTAAGCATAGGGGCGCATCAAGCGCTTCTGCCAATGTCGTTAAAGCGGCCATTTGCTGATTAAAGTAGCTGCCCTCACGTGCATCTGCTGTCGCAAAGTGGCTCATCAAATGCAGCGCTGTCACCTGTGGTGCGCTAGCTAACCGCTGCCAAACATCAAGTGCCTCGTCTAGAGAAAAGCCTAAACGATGCATACCGGAATCCACTTTCATCCATACCGGAATAGGTTGACGGGGTGAAAAAGCCAATAAGGCCGCTACCTGCCACTCACTGTGAACGCTGATCCAAAAATTGTGCTGATCAACGAGCGCCAGCTCGTCAGCGGTAAAAATACCTTCAAGCAATACAATAGGTTTTTTAATTCCCCCTTCACGCAGGCTAATCGCTTCTTCTATACAAGCAACAGCAAATGCGGGCACATCAGCTTCTAGAGCACGCGCGCACTCAAGCGCACCATGACCATAAGCGTCCGCTTTAATAACGGCTACCGAGCGACTTTGGGGCGCGCAGCGGCACGCTAGTTGATAGTTATGACGCAGGGCGTCTAAATCAATATGGGCCACCAAGGGGCGCATCACGTTTCTCACTTACACAGTCAATAGTTAACGGTTGATCAACCAATGGGCGTCAAAAACAACGCACCGAGCGATGAACTCGGTGCGTTATGGTCGGTATGACACAACAGCTTACCGCGATTAGCTCTCGAAAATAGCGTTAAGGGAAAGGCCCTGTTTTTCCAATGAGCGGCGCAGTTTCTTTAGTGCTTCTACTTGGATTTGCCTAACACGTTCGCGAGTTAAGCCAATTTCTGCACCAACTTCTTCCAACGTGGCGGACTCATGGCCTCGCAAACCAAAGCGGCGTACAACCACCTCTCGCTGCTTATCACTTAGCTCATCCAACCAGTGGTCTACGTGCTCACGCACATCGCCATCCACTAAGCATGCTTCCGGCCCTAGCACGTCGTCGTCGGTTAAGGTGTCGATTAACGGCTTATCGCTTTCGCCACCCATTGGGTAATCTACCGAGGAGACGCGCTCATTAAGCCCAAGCATCTTCTTAACCGTTTCTACTGGCTTATCGAGATGATCTGCGATCTCTTCTGCAGTGGCTTCATGATCAAGCTTTTGGGTCAGTTCACGCGCTGCACGCAGGTAAATATTTAGCTCTTTAACCACATGGATCGGCAAACGAATGGTGCGCGTTTGATTCATTAGCGCACGCTCAATGGTTTGTCGAATCCACCACGTGGCATAGGTAGAAAAGCGGAACCCTCGCTCAGGGTCAAACTTTTCCACCGCTCGGATTAGCCCAAGGTTACCCTCCTCAATCAAATCAAGCAGTGTAAGCCCCCGATTAAGATAACGCCTGGCAATTTTAACGACCAGGCGAAGGTTAGACTCGATCATCCTTGACCGTCCAAGCGGGTCACCTTTACGCGCTAAACGGCCATAGTAGACTTCTTCTTCCGGCGTTAATAACGGCGAAAAACCAATTTCATTGAGATAGATTTGTGTCGCGTCCAAGCTTTGAGTCGATTGACGCTCATCACGGCTCAACGCTTTTTCAAAGGCGTCTTCCTCCGCGGAGACATCATCGACGCTATCCAGCGCCTCTTCAACAGCGTCCAGGTCAACCTCCTGTAGATCCTTCTCCAGCATACTCATGGTAGTATCCCCCGTTATTTCGCCTAACCGCCATTTAGAAAAGTAAAGGTGGCCGCACTCCCTGTGCACTTACACCATTTTTGTTATATGACGCCCTAACTCTAGCTATTCGGGTACCCCAATCACACCAACTTAAAGGTTCGCTTGGCAATGATTAACGGGACGGCAGATAGTCCAAGGGATTTTGAGGCTGCCCATCACGGCGTACTTCAAAGTGCAGTTTGACACTGTCTGCATCGCTATCCCCCATCGTGGCAATCACTTCTCCTGCTTCAACGACATCATTTTCTTTAACGCTTAAGCTATCATTATGCGCATAAGCACTCAGATACTGATCGTTGTGTTTGAGTAGTATTAAGTTACCGTAACCCCGTACGCCGCTACCCGCATAGACAACGATACCAGGGCCTGCCGCCTTGACAGGTTGCCCCTTTTGCCCGCCGATATCAATCCCAGCGGTGATAGAGCCACCCTGACCAAACTCTCCAGTTACCTGGCCTGATGTTGGCCATTGCCAGTTAACATTATCAACAGGTGTAAACGTGCGTGAGGAGCGGTCAACGCGAGCGGTTTGGCTCGGCTGCTCAGCCTCTGCAGGCGGTGTGGTCACTGCTGGCTCAGGTTCTGGAGTTGGTTCAGGTTTGGGCTCTGGCTTAGGCTCAGCCGTTGGTTCCGGCTCACTCGTAGGCTCTGACTGAGACGCCTCAACAGTAGACGTCGCCTCGGTGTTAGCGGCACTTGCGCTATCAGCCACTTGCTGCGCGGCGGCCACCGACGCTTGCTCAGCAGCTTGCTCAGCACGTTCCGCCCGCTCAGCCGTTAAACGCTGGTTACGCTCAATCGCACTCTCATCGGGCAGCAACCAATCTAGCTGCTGATCGTTACTTGCCACGGAAGTCGCTTGAGGGTTCAGTCCTGTTGCGACAGCGCCCGACGCAGGGCGCTCTGGGGCAGAGGAGCCTGCTGACGGGTTACTTGATGCCGCCGCGCCTTCACGCAGCGCAATGGTTTGGCCTGGGTAAATTTGATAAGGCGCATCAATATTGTTGATTTGCGCCAACTGACGATAATCAAGATTGTGCTGCCATGCGATGCCATAAAGGGTATCGCCTGTTTTAACAGTATATTGAGGTGAGTCTGCTACCGCGCGGCGCGCTTCACTTAAATCACGCACTTGTGGGGTGTTTTGCTGCTGATTGGCGCAGCCGCTGACCGCTAACGCCAATACTGACATGATAAAAACCTTACGCATGGAAACCCTACTCCTTTTCAACGTCGCGCGCGTTTCCTATTGATCTATGTCCGGCATAGTGCACTGCGCGACGGTTTAATAACACCACCAATAGTGCGCCAACCACCATTAGTGCCACAACGCCTACCGTTTGTGCAGATGCACCAGACAATACCGCATAGTCACTAGGCAACAGATAACGATGAGCCAACGGGATCATTTGCCCATCAGGGCCAAGCTGATAACGAACCAGCTCTTTCCACGGCCATAACACGGGTAACGAGCCAACAATAAACCCGAGCAAAAGCTGTAGCGTAGAATCATGATGGCGACGCAGAAGCCACGACAGTAGTCGCGAGAATAACGCCAAACCAACAACGCACCCCATGCCAAAGAGTATGATAATACCGATATCAAAGCTTCGAATAGCCCCTAAAATGGTGCCATAAAGCCCCATCGTAAGCAGCAAGAAGCTACCAGACACTCCTGGCAACAGCATGGCGCTAATAGCAATACAGCCAGCTACCATGACTACCAAAGCTTCATTACCAATAAGTAACACCAGCGGCATCATACCTGGCAGCGACTTAGCCAACAGCAGCCCGCCGACCATCGGCAATAAATACCAAAATTTCCAGCCTCTTCCCGCCTTGGCGACAACAAACCCCGACGCGGCCACCAAGCCGAAGAAAAATCCCTCAATCAGCAGCGGCTGCGCTTCCATTAGCCATAGCGCTATATGAGCCACACTGAAAAGGCTAACCGCAACGCCAAGTAGCAGCGGCACTAGAAAGGCCAAATTCAAATGCTGAGCCAGCGCTAGCCAACCACCACGACGCCAAGCGATGAAGGCGCCGGGGCCAAACTGTTTGATGGTATTAATGAGTTCCTCATAAATACCGGTAATAAATGCGATCGTTCCACCTGAAACACCGGGCACCGCATCGGCTGCCCCCATCCCTGCGCCTTTTAAAAACAGCTCTACAAATCGACGCTTCAATCCACCACTCCTTGCAATAGAGGTACAAAGCGTACGGGTTCGAGCCGACGCTTTTCAAAGGCACTACCAATGCGTTTTATTTGGGTGAGCCATTGGCTACCGTCAGGCTCTTCTAATGGAGCAATGAGTACACCATCATGGCTAAGCTGCTCCAATAGAGCTTCTGGCAGCGTTTGAGCACAAGCGGTTAACAAAATCACATCAAAAGGCGCAGCTTCTTGCCACCCTTCACCACCATCAGCCACTGCCAGCGTCGCTGGGGCATCAAGCCGCCAAAGCCGCTCTGCAGCGCGTTGATGTAATGCATAAATACGTTCGACCGAATAAAGCATTGGCACCAGCCGAGACAGTATCAGCGTTTGATAACCCGAACCGGTCCCCACTTCAAGCACGCGCTTTGGATTAGCCCGTAACACCAGCTCGGTCATGCGCGCAACCGTCAAGGGTTGCGATAGTGTCTGACCAAAACCGATAGGCAGCGCGGTGTCTTCATAGGCACGATGCGCCAGCGCTTCATCAACGAACAAGTGCCTTGGCTCACCTGCCATAATATCGAGCACCCGCGCATCCTGAATACCCTGCTGCTCAAGCCGCTCTACCATGCGATCTCGAGTCCGCTGAGAGGTCATGCCTCGTCCGCGCAGCTCGTTGGGCGAAAGCTCAGGCAAAAGCATCCAACCAGTCCTGCACGTCGCTGCGCGCGGGATGGCGCGTTAAGTCAGTTTGTAGTGGAGTAATTGATACATAACCTGCTTCGATAGCAGAGAAGTCGGTATCTTCACCATCATCGGCGTTAGCCGCCACCGGTGCTATCCAGAAGCGCGTACGACCACGCGGATCTTTTACGGGAACAGGTTTCTCTGCTGGTCCGCGATAGCCTAAGCGGGTCACTCTGACGCCTTTAATTTCTTCCCACGGAACATCTGGCACGTTGACATTCAAGAGTGTGCGGGGTGGCAGTGATAGCTGATCGGCAGCACCGATTAAGCTGGCCGCCACTTTCGCAGCCGTCGCGAAATAGCGCTCACCACACAGCGACATAGCAATGGCAGTCATGCCCAAATTGCGCCCTTCCATGGCAGCCGCCACAGTGCCTGAATAGAGTACGTCATCGCCAAGATTGCTGCCGTGATTAATCCCCGAAATCACCAAGTCAGGACGCTCATCCCAGACGCCGTTCACGCCCAGATAAACACAGTCGGCAGGCGTACCGTCTACGCTATAAAAGCCATTATCTAACGCGGTTAAAGAGAGCGGACGAGAAAGCGTCAGCGAGTTACTGGCGCCGCTGCGGTCTCGATCGGGAGCAACCACACGTAAATTCGCATGGGCGACTAGCGCATCATGAAGTGCCCGCAAGCCCGGTGCATGGACACCATCGTCATTGGAAAGCAGCAGTCGCCGCATTAACGTCTCCTTTATAGATGCCTAGCAAAGATAAGCGCACGTTGGGCGCATTAAGCAAAATCCGGATGAGCAATTAACTCACTCACCACCGCCGTGGCAAAACTTCCCCGTGGTAAGGCAAATGAGAGTACCACGGCATTAGGTAATATCTCGATACTAGGCGAAATTAACCTTGCTCGCAGCGCCCGATGGGAGCGTTTCACACCGCTTTTCACCAATCCCTCGCACAGCATTGGATGGCACGCTAACAGCCGTTTTTCGTAGTCAGCCACTTGATACTCAGCGAGTTCCCCGACACCCCACAGGGCACCGGTTGGATGAATATCAAGCGCAGCGGCACGACCGATCAAGTCGTCGTCAACGGCATCAACGGTAAACACACTGTGTGTGCCATCCAGCATCAGCATATCGCCCGCTAGCGGCTGGCACCACGTTCCATCCGTCAAACGCTCGCTCAGCAACTCGTTAAACAAGAAGCTACGCGCGGTGGAAAGCATCATGCCTTGGCGATCATCTCGCTTGCGCCAACCTTTAGCTAGAAGAGCTTCTGCACGCTGTAAATTTCGCCCTTCAGGACCAAAACGCTGGGGTCCAAAATAGTTAGGCACACCGTGGCGACAAAGCGCCTCCCAGCGGTCAAAAAAATTCGGATGTTGAAGCGCTTCACCACTAAGCCGCAAGGTAAAGTGGTTCGTGCGATGGACACCGCGTTTGAGTTTTCGGGGATGCCTTGCCTGGGCCAACACAGTAATACCCACTGCCGCTAATGATTCGCTCAAATCACGTGGCGCCTCGCGTCCGGGCAAATGCACGCTTAACCACTGCCGCGTCACTGCGACACGATCCTTCATCCCGGAGTAGCCCACATCTCGAAGTGTGACACCACAAAGGCGGCTGACGCTTTTCACCACATCTAACGTGGTTTGATGGCGCTTTTCAAGACGTAACCACAGGTGCTCGCCATGATTTTCAGGCGTAAAGTCCAACTGCTCGTCGACGACAAAATCTTCTGGCTGAACGCGATAGCCACCTGGACTAGGGGCACCAAACTCGGCATCTAAGCAGCGCTGCCAAGCGGGTAAGTTAAGCATTTAACGCCTCTTGGTGTTCAATCAACACCACTGCCTCAGCGGCGATACCCTCGCCTCGCCCGGTAAACCCAAGCCGTTCAGTCGTTGTGGCTTTAACATTGACCTGCCCAAGGCTAATACCTAAATCTTCAGCGATGACAGCGCGCATCGTATCAATATGCGGCGCCATTTTAGGCGCCTGCGCCATTAACGTAGCATCCAGGTTAACCACACAGAAGCCCTCTGCGTGAACCAGTTGAACCACGTGGCGCAATAAATGGCGACTATCTGCGCCAGCCCATGCTGGGTCGGTGTCGGGGAAATGCCGCCCGATATCACCGAGCGCACAGGCACCTAGCAGTGCGTCACTGATAGCATGCAGCAACACATCGCCATCCGAGTGGGCAACAAAACCATGTTCGAAAGGCAGCTTAACGCCACCAATCATCAAATGGTCGCCAACGCCAAATCGGTGCACGTCAAATCCGTGGCCAATTCGCATTAACAACTCCTTTCAGATTCAGAGGATTGGGCTACTTGCGACGCCATGATAGCGGCAGCAAGGGCAAGGTCATCAGGATGGGTGATCTTGAGATTATCACGACGCCCACTAATCAGCCTGGGCGCCTGACCAAGCGCTTCAACAGCCGAGGCTTCATCCGTGACCACACAGTGATTAGCGACAGCATATTCAAGGGCGCGCCGCAAAAGCGCATAACGAAAAGCTTGAGGTGTTAACGCGTGCCACAGCCGATCCCGAGGCTCTGTCACGGCGCTTAATTGTTCGGCATTGGCCCGTTTCATGGTGTCAGCAACAGGCATCGCCAAGAGTGCGCCACTTGAGTGCTGCTGAGCAGCGTCATAAAGCGCCAGCAAATCAGATGATGTAATGCAGGGGCGCGCGACGTCATGCACCATCACCATATCGTTTTCTTGCGCTTTTATAGCGTGCAGCGCATTTAAAACACTATCCATTCGCTCCGCGCCACCCGCCACCCGTTGCCACTGGGGAAATGGCACCCATTCAGGCTTGAACCAATGATCATCACTATCCAGGCACAGCACAAGATGCGCAGTGGGGAAGGCTCGGTGTAGTCGACTAAGTGTATGGGCAAGAATGGGCTTTTCGCCCAGTGGCAGGTACTGCTTAGGCTTATCAGCGCCCATTCGCTTACCTTGCCCAGCGGCGGGCACGATTAGCCACAGCGAATGACTCATTCGTTTGTGTCCTCGCTAGGCAAGTTTGGCTGAGTCACTAGCCCCGCATTGATGCCCACTAGCTCTGCTTCAATGGCAACACCCGGCACCCAAAAAAACTGCTCATCGCTACGCACCATGCCCATGTCGCTACGAGCACGCTCTTCAATCGCATCCAGGCCGGTTTTTAGGTCGGTAACTTCAGCCGCTAACCGAGCATTGCGCTCTCTCATCGGCACATTGGCAGCCTCTTGAACGGCAACGCGCTCCTCTACCAGTTGCAAATCCTCCCAGCCACCATTACCTAGCCAAAGTTGGTATTGGAGAAGCCCCAATACAGCAAGCAGCGCAACCGTTAGCCATTTATGCATCACCGCATCCCTTTGTTTAGGCCTGAACGAGGCGCATTATGCCATCATGGGCTATTTCCAGCGAGTCACGCTTTATATAGCTGGCTTTATAAAGCGATTTTCATTTGAACGGTAATGCGTCGGCCGCTGCCTCTCGATAGGCGCTGATATGGGCCCCCTCTTCTTGGCAAAATTGGGCGACTCCAGCCGCTAGGCCTGGGTGTACAAGATAGTGCAGCGAACGTACCCGCTGGGGCGCAAAACCACGCACCAGTTTGTGCTCTCCTTGAGTACCGGGGTCGAACAAAGAGAGCCCCTTTTCCAGACAAAATTCAATGCCTTGGTAGTAGCAGGCTTCGAAATGAAGACAGTCGGCAACCACCTCACTTCCCCAATAGCGGCCGTATAAAGTGCTATTGCCACGAAAATAGAGAGCCGCTGCAACAGGCTGGCCATCCAGCAGCGCCTGAACCAATACAAGCGCTTCAGGCATCGAATGCCGTAATCGCTCGAAAAAAACGTCATTTAAGTAGGGAGGCCGTCCCCGCTCGTGGTATGTGATCGTGTAGCAGCGAAAGAAGTGCGCCATTGCTTCTTGCGTAATCGCCTCGCCCTCTAAACGTCGTAGCGTAAAGCCTTGCTCGGCGACCAAGCGACGCTCACGTTTAATCATTTTGCGACGCTTCGACGTAAGGCTCGCCAGGAAGCCTTCAAAATCACCAAAGGTGCGATCTCGCCACTGGAACTGAACGCCTTCTCGCGCAATTAACGCTGGAAACTGGCGCTGCCAGGCATCCACTTCGTCATCTTGTGCAAACAGGAGGTGCCAACTCGATAACGCTTGTTCTTCACAATGGGTTTGCCACGTCGCTGCTAATAACCCGCGAACATCCTCCGCGTTGGCATCATCGGCAATTAAAGTACGCGTACCAGGCACCGGGGTAAAAGGAATGGCACTTAATGCCTTGGGGTAATAATGGCCGCCTGCTCGCTCCAGTGCATCGGCCCATCCCCAATCAAACACATACTCACCGTAAGAGTGGTGTTTGCGATACATGGGCAACGCGCCCACTAAGCGGCTATCTTGCCATACGCACAGATGGCAAGGCTCCCAGCCGGTCGCCTCGCAGACAGAGCCGCTGCTTTCTAATGCATGCAAAAACGCGTGTCGTAGGAAAGGCTGGTCGCTACTCACCAGTGCGTCCCATTGGGCGGCATCCACAGCGTCGATAGCAGGTAGCATAATGCATGACAGTGAGCGCGAAAGCATGATGCCTCCCGAGGCATATCGTTTAAATGGTGAAAGTGTGACCTTACCACCAACCAAGCTGTCAGTGCTTTTGTTGATGCTGTCATTTCTATTTGGAGTGAGGTATTCAAGTAGCAGGACAAACGACTATTGTTATTAAGAATTAACCCAAGGAGCTGCCATGAAACGCGATTTAATGCGCCTGTTGCACACTCAGCGTCATGCGTTTGGCCAAGCGCCCTTCCCCTCATTAAGATTGCGACGAGAGCGCTTAGCCCGCCTTGCACGAATGACTAAGCATCACCAGCGGGAGATTATCCAGGCCATTCAAACTGACTTCGGCAAGCGTAGTGAGACAGAGATACGCTTAGCAGAGATTAACGCGGTGCTGCATGCCATTCGTCATACACGGCGAAACCTATGGCATTGGATGCGCCCATACGCTGCCAACATGCCATGGCGCTTATGGCCCGCCCGCGCCCGCATCGCTCCTCAGCCACTTGGCGTGGTGGGTATTATGTCGCCCTGGAACTACCCCTGGAGCTTAGCAGTGATGCCCGCTATTGATGCTGTCGCAGCGGGTAATAGCGTCATGATCAAGCCCAGCGAGCACGCCCCCAATACCAGCGCCCTGCTGGCTAAGCTAGTACCGCAGTACTTTACCGATGAAGAAGTATGCGTTGTTGAAGGCGGCCCAGAGATAGCAAAAGCGTTTAGCGTACTACCTTTTGATCATCTGGTTTTCACCGGCTCGACGGCGGTGGGCTGCCAAGTTGCACTTGCCGCTGCCGAGCAGTTAACCCCGGTGACGCTTGAACTAGGTGGTAAATCACCCGCTATCGTGGCGAGTGACGCTGATCTGGATCGTGCGGCCACCTCAATTATATTTGGCAAGGGAATGAATGCCGGCCAGACCTGCATTGCGCCGGATTATGTGCTTGTAGAAAGCCGCCACCTGGAAGCACTTATTCAGGCACTAAGTCGAGCTATCGAACAGCAGCGCCCCAGCGATAAAGAGGCCACAGGCTTTGTCAGCCCCCATCATCAGAAACGCAGTGAACGGCTGATAGCACAAGCGAGAGATCACGGCTGCCGCATCATCGATATCGGGCAACACGCACCAGCGCTCGTTATTGATCCAACCCAAAACCTTGAGCTGATGCAAGAGGAAATTTTTGGCCGTGCACTACCGCTTATCAGCGTTAAAAACATCGACGACGCGATTACCTTTGTGAATACCCGGCCTCACCCACTGGCACTTTATGCCTTCACCGACAATAAGTTGCTGCAAACAACCTTGCGTCACACCACTCGCTCTGGTGCGCTGGTATTTAACGAAACGCTGCTTCATCACGCCGTTCCCTCGCTGCCCTTTGGTGGCGTTGGTGAAAGCGGTATGGGGGCTTATCACGGTCGCCATGGTTTTGAACGGTTCAGCCATTTACGAGGTATTTTTTATCAATCAAAACGGGCCTCTAGTTCACTGGTAAGGCCACCTTATAAGCGCTGGCTATTAAAATTACTCAGGATTGGCTAAAGCTTCGCCATTAATACCCGATAATTATTACTATTCGCCGATTAGTTAACTACGCCGATTAGTTAACGACTTAGTTGAGCGCACTTTTTGAATGAACTATTTTTTGGGACGCACAATGCAAGCCGCAGATTTTCCTGAGAATGAATACCAGCGCTTGGCGGCATTGCACGCTCTCCAGGTGCTTGACACACCCGCTGACGAAGCGTTTGACCGAATCACTCAGCTTGCTTGCGGCCTCTTTGACTTACCTATTGCGCTAGTTTCCCTCGTCGATGCAGAACGACAGTGGTTTAAGTCTCACCAAGGATTGACTACCAGCGAAACCTGCCGAGACCTATCGTTTTGTGCCCACGCGGTGGGGCTTAATGACATGCTGGTCGTCGAAAATGCACTCGATGATCTGCGCTTTGCGGACAATCCCCTCGTCACCGGCCCCCCGCACATTCGCTTTTATGCCGGACAGCCATTACAACTGGCCGATGATCTGCCCGTAGGTACGCTATGTTTAATTGATCGTCAGCCGCGCTCGTTTAGTCAGCGAGACCGAGGCATTTTAAAAAGCTTAGCTGGGCAAGTGGAAGAGTTGCTTCGCCAGCATCAAATACGTAGAGCCCTGGCTCAAACGACGCGCCGTTACGAGGCGCTGTTTAACGAAAGTGCCACCGGCATCGTGCGCATTGACCGCTCTGGTAGCGTGTTAAGTATTAATCCTTTTGCACTAACGATGCTGGGCTATCAGCAACACGAAGTAGTCGGTAACAATGTGTCGATGTTTACACCTGCATCGATCAACGCTCATCACGACAGCTTTCTTGCCAACTTTTTGGCGGGCAGCGAACCCAAGGTGATTGGCCGAGGCCGAGAAGTAGAAGCACTCCATAAAGACGGCCACTTGATACCCGTCCATCTTGCCGTCAACGCCATCCATAATGAGCAGGGAGATTTTGCTGAGTTTCTGGGTATTCTGACCAACTTAACTGATGTTTATAACGCCACACAGCAAATTCATAAAGAGCAAAGCCTACTTAAAGTGCTTCATCAAGGCATTACGGACTATCAGGCACTAATGTCGGTTGAACAGTTGTGGACGTTTTTAATGGAAGCGCTGCGAGAACTCACTGATAGCGACTACGCCTTGATTGGGGAAGTGCTGCCTACCGATACCACCAATGCTCTCAAGATACATGCTATCACTGACCTCTCCTGGAGCGATGAATCCAGACTTCTGATGGAGCGTCTACGCAGCGGAGATATGACGCTAACCAACCCTAACTCACTCTTAGGGCGTGTCTTTGCCCATGGCGATGTCATCATGACTAACGACGTTTATCGCCATACCAAGCGCGGCGGCTTCCCACCAGGTCACCCTCGCTTAGACAACTACTTAGGCGTGCCGATTTTCAGCGGCGATAGACTTATTGGCATGTTTGCCATCGCAAATAGTAAACAGCCATTAAACCAGACTCTTTTAGACTGGCTTCAACCTTTTACTGATACCTGCGCGCTACTCATTAACCTCTATCGCCAAATGGCAGAGCGCGAGCAAGTTACCTGCGATTTAGCAACCGCTCGTGATCAGGCAGAGCAAGCTAACAAGGCAAAAAGTGAGTTTCTCTCTTCAATGAGCCATGAGTTGCGCACCCCTCTTAATGCGATTATCGGCTTTGCCCAACTGTTAGCAAAAGGCCGTCGTGATCCACTGAGTGAGAAGCAGCAACGCCAAGTAGGGCAAATCGAGAAGAGCGGTCAACACCTGTTAAGCCTGATTAATGAAGTACTTGATTTAGCGAGGATCGAAGCAGGACACATGACGCTTTCATTAGAGCCTATGCTAATCGAAAACGTATTGGATGATGCCTGCACAACGCTGGAAGCCAACATCGGAGCAGCCAATATTACGCTAACGCGTGATTCATTAGCGCTACCCTGCATGGTCATGGCGGATTACACGCGGGTTAAGCAAGTACTGCTTAATTTGCTTTCCAACGCGATTAAATACAATAGAGAAAACGGCACCATCCATGTAAATATTGAGCCGATTGGGAGCGAACTAAAAGTGAGCGTTATCGACTCTGGGCATGGTATTGCGCCAGAGCGCCAGCACGAGCTTTTTGAACCGTTTAACCGCCTGGATGCAGAGCACGGACCGATTGAAGGGACAGGCATTGGGTTAGCCATTACGCGTGAACTGGTAGAGCGGATGAAAGGGCGTCTCGGTGTTGATAGCCAACCAAGCAAAGGCTCCACCTTCTGGTTTACGCTGCCCATTACCGAACACCCGGCCGAACATGAAGCACCGTCTCATAATAGCGTCGTGGGCACCTCAAGCGGTTCTCCCCGCGCATTCAACCTGCTTTATGTAGAAGATAATCCTGCTAATCAGCGGCTTATGGAAGATATTATTGACGACTTCCCATCAATACAATTACGTGTCGTGGCAAGCGCTGAACTCAGCTTGGAGATAATGCGTCATTCGCCACCTGATCTCGTCCTAATGGATATCCATCTACCCGGAATGAGTGGTTTTCAAGCGCTCGACATTATGCAAAACGACCCCATGCTAAAGCAGATCGATGTCATAGCGTTATCTGCCAATGCGATGGAGCGAGACTTACATTATGGACTGGCGGCTGGGTTTGCGGACTACCTTACCAAGCCTATTGATATTGACAAATTGACCGTATCGCTAAATCGATTTATTACCATTGCACCAAGGACGGCGCTATGAGTCTGCTCCATAAACACCTCCTCGTGGTGGACGACAACAGTATTAACGTGGAGCTGCTATTGGACCTGCTTGACGACCATGGCTTTGAAAACACGCATGGTATAAGCGATCCACGCAAAGTGCTGGCGCACTGTCAGCAAACGTTGCCAGACCTGATCCTGCTTGATATTCGCATGCCTTACTTGGATGGGTACGCGGTTATCAATCAATTGCAAGCAGAGTTTGGTCACCATATCCCCCCAATTATTATACTCACCGCACAGATTGATGATGAAACGCGTCATCGCTCACTGAGCATGGGTGTGCGCGACTTCGTCACGAAACCGTTCAAACAGGATGAGGTGCTACAGCGCATCCGCAATACATTAAGCGTTGAGCACCGTTATCAAACCCGCAATCAACAGGCAGACGTACTTGAACGCATGGTGGCAAAGCGTACAAAAGAGCTAGATCGCCAGTCTCGTACCGACCCAATCACCCAACTAGCTAATCGCCGCGCACTGACTCAAATGCTTCGTGAAGCAGCAATGCGAGGCACGGGAACAGGGCTTCTCTTCATTGCGCTGGACCACCTAGACGACGTTATTAAGCTACATGGCTATGGCGTCGCTGATAAATTGATGGTTCATATCAGCCGTCAACTTTCGGCTAAACTCAGTCAGCAATGCCAAATAGGTTTGTGGGGAGGCAGTGAGATACTGGTGATTACTGCTCGCGCCGAACTCGAGGCGTTACGCCACTCCGCGGCGCAGCTATTGAGCTGCTTCGATCAAGACCAAGCGCTGGGCGACCTACTACTGCCTCTAAATGCGCGCATTGGCATTAGCTGGGCGGATGCCCATTTCGATATTGAACGCCTTGTGCATATGGCCGCCTTAGCGTTGCCGCAGAACGGTACGCTGCGCGTTCAATGCTATAACGAAACGCTGGAAGCGCAACAACGCCAGCGCCTGAATCTTCAGCAAGCTATTCGTGGTGCGACCGAACGGGGCGAGATGTCCCTGGCATTTCAACCAAAAGTTTCTCTGGCAACACAGCGTGTTATCGGAGCTGAAGCTCTCCTACGCTGGAACCACCCCGAGCTAGGCCATATTTCCCCAGGGGACTTTATTCCCCTTGCGGAAGCAAGTGGTGATATCCTCTCTATTGGTGAGTGGGTGCTTGAGAAAGCAATGCAGCATATCGTCGAATGGCGAATAAAAGGCCTGCTGGATGATGACTTCCATATTGCGGTGAACGTTGCAGCCCGCCAGTTGGCGCGCAAAGACTTTGCTCAGGCATTGCTTTCCAAGCTGGCTGAGCAAGAGATCCCTGAACGTTTTTTTGCACTGGAAGTTACTGAGTCAGGCTTATTAAGCGATATGCACAACGCACGCACGCAGTTGGCTCAGCTTGCTGAGATGAATATTGCCGTTGCGATCGACGATTTTGGCACTGGTCACTCTTCTCTCGCCTATGTTAAAACACTGCCCTTCTCTACCCTGAAAATAGATCGTGCCTTCGTCATGGATTTAGAGCACGACGCAGTAGACCGTCATTTAGCCCTTACCATTACTCAGCTTGCCCATGCCGTTGGGTGCGACGTAGTGGCAGAAGGTATTGAAACATCTGCCCAGGCGGACTACTTACGTTCTATTGGCTGTGAAGCGGCGCAAGGGTATTACTATGCGCGTCCGCTAACCGCCGACGCATTTTTTACGTGGTGCCTCGAATGGGCACCCAACGCCCAAAAAAATATTGCCATGGAGGCTGTTGATGGCGCATGACCTGCTTGACCGCTTACGCGAACGCTTAGAAGAATTAAACCGCTCAGAACGCAAAGTTGCCAATGTCATCCTGGAGGACCCAGCAGTAGCCACCAGCTTGAGCATTGCAAGCCTTGCCCAAGCGGCCAGCGTCAGCGAGCCTACGGTCAACCGGTTCTGCCGCAACTTCGGCGCCAAAGGCTACCCCGATTTTAAAATCAAACTTGCGCAGAGCCTCGCAGGCGGAACGCCCTATGTGACGCGAGCTGTCGAGCCCGGCGATACGGCAACGCAGTATACCCATAAGATTTTTGGCGCGACGATTGCCGCCCTGGACGAAGCCCAGCGTGAGGTCGATATGGCCGCCGTTGAGCGCATGGTTGATTATCTTACTCAAGCAAAACAGATCCATTTCTTTGGCTTAGGTGCCTCAGGTGCCGTCGCTCAGGATGCCCAGCACAAATTCTTTCGCTTTAACTTGCCCGTCATGGCCTATGTAGATGTGCTGATGCAGCGCATGGTGGCTGCCGCTTGTCATACCGGTGACGTAGTGGTGATTATCTCGTACACAGGCCGCACCAGAGAACTGGTCGATATTGCACGCGTTGCTCGCGAAGCAGGCGCCGTGGTGCTGGGGATCACCGCCCCTAACTCCCCGCTTTCTTTGGAATGTACCTCGACTCTCGAAGTCGCCACCCCCGAGGACACCGACCACTATATGCCCATGACCTCGCGGATGATTCAACTAACGCTGATTGATGCCTTAGCCACTGGGGTTACACTCAGGCGCGGCGAAGATTTCCTACCGCACCTGAAGAAAATCAAAGATAGCCTGCGCGATACCCGCTTTCCTGTGGAAAAGGCAGGTAAGTAATCAGTAAGACAGCTATCGCTGATACGGATACCTTAACTGCTGACGGCAGTGGTAACGGTAATTTCTACTTTTAACTCATCCGCAGGCAACGGCGCGCATACACAGGTGCGTGCCGGTGCATAGCCTTCGGGTACCCAGGCATCCCACACCTCGTTCATTGCAGCAAAATCATTGCCGTCTTTAAGGTAGATTGTCGCACTCAGTAGCTGCTCGCGGCTGGAGCCAATTTCTTTTAGCAAGGCATCAACCCGTGCCAGCATACTCTCGGTTTGCTCCTTAATTCCTTCGTGGCGCGCTTCAGGACCGCTTACCTGGCCACACAAATAGGCCACACCTTGATGAATAACGGCACGGCTCATACGGGCTTTTGTATCATGGCGCTGAATTGTCATGGTTCAATCTCCTAGGTAAGACAAAAAAAGCAGTGTAAACCGCCACCGCTTCGTTGCCTATGCCTTCTTAATCAAACGCGCTCCGTAGGCACGGGGCGATGCTCAAAGACTCGTCGCAAAACAAAGCTGGTGTGGGCTCCGGTGACGCCTTCAATACGGTTGATCACGTGCAGTAAAAGGTGCTGATAGTCGTCCATATCCCGCACTAGAATCTTGAGCTGAAAATCTGCCGCTTGGCCGGTGATAATCAAACACTCAATCACGTTGGGGATTTTACGAATATGACGTTCGAAGTTATCAAACCGTTCGGGAGTATGTTGATCCATTGAAATGTGCAGCAACACCATCAGTTGATAGCCTAGCTGCCGCGCATCAACATCGGCCCGATATTGGGTAATTAAGCCGTGCTCCTCTAGCGCACGCACCCGGCGCAAGCAAGGTGAAGGGGAAAGCCCGATGCGCTCGGCTAACTCCTGGTTACTAATCCGCCCTTCCTGCTGTAACACATTCAGAATGTGGCGATCAAAACGATCAAGTTCAAGCGGCACGACAGGCATAACAAGCAGCTCCTACCAATAAAAAATAAAAATACGACATTTATTGCCAATTATTGGCGATAAAACCACATTTTCGCAATAACCTTTCGCCTTACTTCAAGTAAACTGTATTGACTGTCACAAGCAGCCCCTACACGGTGCCTTACCCAGACACCTGTTAACGCGGCTTACGCCACAAGCGGCCGCCCAACTAACTCACTGCCTTCAGGAAACTCACCATGTCTGCTTTTGATCATCGCAAATACCGCCCTGCTCCGCGTGTTCCCGCCTTCAACCGCCAATGGCCTGACCGCGACCTAACTCAAGCGCCCATTTGGCTAAGTGAAGACCTACGCGATGGCAATCAGGCGCTATTAGAGCCGATGACGGTTGAGCAAAAGCAGCGCTTTTGGCAGCAGATTATTAAAGTGGGTATTAAAGAAGTGATGGTGGGCTTTCCCTCGGCTAGCCAACCAGACTACGACTTTGTCCGCTGGCTAATTGAAGAAGACCAAATTCCAGACGATGTCACTATTGCGGTACTCGTGCAGTGCCGTGAACACTTAATCGAGAAAACCTTTGCATCGCTGACGGGCGTCAAGCGCGCCATTATTCACCTGTATAACTCCACTTCGACCATCCAGCGCGAGCGGGTGTTTGAGATGGATCGAGATGGCATTACCGATATTGCCGTGCAAGGCGCTACCTGGGTGAAGACCTATGCTGCCCAACACCCAGATGCTGACTGGCGTTTCCAATATTCGCCGGAAAGCTTCTCTAGCACTGAAATCGATTTTTCACTGGCCATCTGCGAAGCCGTGATGGATGTCTGGCAGCCAACGCCTGACAACAAATGCATCCTCAACTTGCCCACCACGGTAGAAGTTGCGGGGCCACATCATCATGCTGACCAGATTGAATACTTTTGCCAGCACATTAGCCGTCGCGACAGCGTGATTATTTCGGTACATACCCACAACGACCGCGGCGGCGCAGTCGCCTCAGCAGAATTGGCACTGTTGGCGGGAGCTGACCGCGTCGAAGGCACGTTACTGGGTAACGGCGAGCGCACCGGCAATATGGACATTGTCACCTTGGCGATGAACCTGTACAGCCAAGGCATCGACCCGCAGCTGGATCTTTCTAACCCGGACGAGATCGTTCAGGTGGTGCATGAGTGTACTGGTATTACTATGCATCCGCGCCATCCCTGGGTTGGCGAGATGGTGTATACCGCGTTTTCTGGCAGCCACCAGGATGCTATTCGTAAATCCCTCAAGCATCAAAAGCCCGACGAGCCGTGGCAAGTGGCTTACCTACCCATTGACCCGCATGATATTGGCCGCGACTACCAAGCCGTTATCCGGGTGAATAGCCAGTCTGGCAAAGGTGGCATGGCCTTTTTGTTGGAGCGAGACTACGGCATTAATTTACCGCGTTGGATGATGCTGGCCCTTGCTCCTTACGTGCAACAAGAGAGCGAACGCCGCAACGGCGAGCTTTCTAGTGAAATCATTCGCCAAGTGATGTTTGATAATTTCACTCAGGATGCGCCACTGGCATTGGCCGATTACCGGCTATCAAAAGGCCAGCACGAGGGAATAGAAATAACCCTTTGGCAAGGCGCTGAAACACTGCGCTTGTCAGGTACCGGCAATGGCGCCATGTCATCCTTCACTGATGCTTGGAAGAAGCATTCAGGCAGCAATGTAGCCATTATTGACTACAGTGAGCACTCCTTGGGTGGCGACAGCGAAGCCAATGCGATTGCCTTTGTGCAGCTGAATATTGATGGACAACGACTTTGCGCCGTGGCCGAAGATAGTGACACCGTTAGCGCATCGCTGAAGGCGCTGCTGTCAGGCATTAATATGGCGCAGGCCACCAAGCAGCATCAGCAGGAAGGTGCGGATGTCGAAGTAGAAGCATAATCTTTCACAAGTCAGCGCAGAATCAGCACCGGCAAATGGGCATTGCGTAGCATGGCGGTCGTCGTGCTGCCAATCAGCAAGTGACGAATACGCGAATGCCCATAGGCACCCATGACCAACAGGTCAATACCGTGCTTCTGCTTATAAGCGCGCAAGGTTTCTTCCACTTCGCCAGCGCGAATTGCGCCTTCAGCGTGGTGGCCAGCAGACTCAAGAACATCAATTGCCCACTCAAGCTGTGATCGATTTTCTGCCGTCTCAGCGCCCACGATCACAGCATGGCAGGCAACACCTTCAAAGAGCGGGCTTTTGGCCAGCATCTCAATGCCTTTGCGAGCCGTTTTGCTGCCATCAAACGCCATCATCACGTTTTTCGGCTGCGTAAACTGCTTAGGCACCATCAATAGTGGGCGATGCATCTCACGCACAACGCGTTCAAGGTTAGAGCCGAGATGGCCACTGGCTTGATGCGCAGTTTCGCCACGCTTGCCTAGTACCAGTAAGCGCATCTCCTTTTCGTTCTCAACCAAGGTCTCTACCAACGTTCCGTTACGCTGAAGGCAGAGTGGATCAACAATACCGGCTTCGATTGCGCGTGCTTTTGCCGCATCGAGCATATAGCGCCCCTGCTCACGGGCAACTTTCGCGCGCTGTTCTTCAATATCAGAAAGCTTTTCAAGCAGATGCTCTCGGGTCCCTAAACCTAAATTACCGGTTAGATCAGGTTCTGCCACCTGGGCGTGGTTATCCAGGGTATGAATAAAGCTTAATGGCGCACCAAGTGCCTTGGCGGCCCAAACAGCATAATCACAGATACTTTCTGAATACTGAGATCCATCAATAGCGGCGAACACGCGATCAGACATAAAAGCGACTCCTTGAGCGGGTGCGTTAAGATTTTTATTATTCTCACTCTTTTTTACACGAACTTATTGACCAGCGACACCTTAACGCGTTCTTTGTGTTCATCCCTATCGTTATGGGGTAGGTGGTACACTTAGCAGCCTATCAACGCGGCCAGTTAAAGGAGTTACGATGGGGCATGGTATCGCGAGCATGCTACTGGTAGCACTTGGCGGCGCATTGGGCGGCATGGGTCGCTATGCCGTTTCTAACCTTATGGCCCACCTGCTGGGCAAAACCTTCCCCTGGGGTACCTTACTGGTGAATGCCAGCGGTGCGTTTATAGCGGGCGGGCTTCTTGGTTACTACGGCGTGCCAAGCGCACAGCCGCTGTGGCTATTTACTGTTGCAGGCTTGCTAGGTGGCTACACCACCGTTTCTTCATTTAGCTTACAAACTATTGAGCTGTGGCAAAGCGGCCAAGCGCTGCGTGCCGCCTTAAATATTGCCGCTACCCTAGTGCTCGGCATGGTGATGGCCATGCTCGGTTGGCTGTTAGCTAAGGGGTTGTTGCTATGAACTGGCGAGCTTACCTAGCCGTCGGGATTGGTAGCGGGCTTGGCAGTGCACTTCGCTACGGGGTATCTCTCATGTCTTTGGCAGCACTTGGTGGCTATTTCCCCTGGGGCACGCTGCTGGTTAACGTGCTGGGTTCTGGAATCATCGGTTGGATTGCCGCTACCGCCTCACGTTTTCCTAACGGCAAGCTTGCGCACTGGCAGCCGCTGTTAGTGGCCGGTTTTTGCGGCGGCTTTACCACGTTTTCACTCTTTAGCCTGGAAACATTGCACCTTATTCAACAGGGGCTTTCTGGGCTAGCGCTGCTTTATGTACTTATCAGCCTACCGCTTTGGTTACTGGCGGCCTGGCTAGGAGAACGCATAGCGCTTTCTCGTCTATAACCGTAGGTATTTCATGCGCGAGCAGTTAGAGCGACAACAGTCTTGGCTTTACCTGGGATTTATCTGCTTAGGGCTTACGTTGGGTCTGATAGCTCCCTTACTAGCGTCATCACTTGAACAGCTGCTATGTCCGCTCCTCGGCATACTGCTCTACGCCACTTTTACTCAAATACCGCTATTACATATCAAGCAAAGCGTTACCGATAAACGCTTTATGGCAGCGCTGCTGATTGGCAACTTCATTATCATTCCTGCACTACTCGGGGTGTTGGTGCTAGGTCTTTTAGTAGTGGGGCTACCACTTCCCCCACCGGTAATGGCTGGTGTTTTGCTAGTGCTACTGATGCCCTGCACAGACTGGTTTATTACCTTCACGCACTTAGGCAAAGGCGATGCCGCCCGCGCGGTTGCGGCAACGCCACTGCTGCTGCTCATCCAAATGGTCGCATTGCCCGTTTATCTGTGGCTATTTTTAGGCGGCGAGTGGTTGCAGTTAACCTTTTCTGCAGACCTTCTCAGCGCATTTGCTGGACTGATCCTGCTGCCCTTGAGTTTGGCATGGCTGACAGAACTTGCCGCCAAGCGATCTTCAGCTATCAAACGCTCTGTGGGCTGCCTCATTTATTTACCAGTGCCGCTGCTAGCACTGGCGGTGTTCATCATTGCCGCGTCGCAAGTAAATAGCGTGCTAGGGCTTAGCTATGTTCTGTGGCAGGTTGTGTTTATCTTTATTGGCTTTTTAGTCATCGCTGGGTTGTTGGGTAAAACGTTAGGCAGCCTATTCAAACTACCGCCTGCCAGCGCCCGAACACTTGCCTTTAGTTTTGGCACGCGCAATTCGTTTGTCATGTTGCCCATTACGCTTACCCTGCCCAATGGATGGCAAGCCGCGGTAGTAGTTATTGTTTTTCAATCGCTAGTGGAGTTATTTGGCATGATAGCGTTGATACGCTGGGTGCCCGGCAAGCTAATTCCGAGCCAGCTATAAAAAACGCCGGCCCCTTAGCGTGGTGACCGGCGTTAAAGCGTACGTATTGATTAACGCAATATTAGTACCGGAATTCGGCTACCGCGTAACATCGCCGTGGTGGTACTGCCGACCAGCAAGTGGCGAATACGCGAGTGGCCATAAGCGCCCATCACTAGAAGGTCGATCGCATGCTCCTTCTCGTACGCTTGCAAGGTGTCGTCTACCTCACCGGAACGGATGGCGCCTTCGGCTTGGTGGCCAGCATCGCGTAGCGTAGTCAACGCCCAATCAAGCTCGCTGCGATGCTCAGCGGTTTCAGCACCCACAATCAGCACATGGCATTCGGTACCGGTAAATAACGGAGAACGCGCCAGCATCTCCACCCCTTTACGGGCAGTTTTGCTACCGTCAAACGCAATCAGCACCCTTTCAGGCTGCTTAAAGGCTTTGGGCACCATGAGAATTGGGCGATGCATTTCACGCACCACACGCTCAAGGTTTGAACCTAAGTGGCCGCTGGCGTGGTGAGCGGTTTCACCACGCTTGCCTACCACCAACAAACGTATGTCTTTCTCTAGCTCTACCAAGGTTTCGACCAGCGTGCCGTTAAGCTGGCGAATAATGGGATCAACGACCCCATCTTCTACTGCCCGTGCCTTGGCAGCTTCCAGCATAAGCTTGCCTTGCTCACGGTTTACCTTAGCGCGCTGTTCATCAAGCTCAGAAAGCTCTTTCATCAAGCGCTCGCGGGCACCAAATCTTAGGTTACCCGACAAATTTTGCTCTGCTGGCACATCAGAATGATTATCCACCACATGCACAAAGCTAAGCGGCGCATTTAATGCCAAGCTTGCCCAAGCGGCGTAGTCACAGACGCTTTCTGCATATTGGGAGCCGTCAATCGCGGCGAGTACGTGTTCAGTCATATCGCTCTCCTTGCGGTGGTTAGTGGCCGCCCATTAGCTTTTCAACCGCTTCAGGGTCGTTGTGTACCGCGTAGCGGTCGACGACAGTGGCACTGGCTTCGCTCAAGCCCACCAGTTCCACCTCAGTACCTTCACGACGGAACTTAATCACCACACGGTCCAGGGCTTGAACAGCGGTAATATCCCAGAAGTGGGCACGGGAAAGGTTGATAGTGACCTTATCGATGCTCTCTTTAAAATCGAAGGCCGCAATAAAACGCTCAGAAGAGGCAAAGAACACTTGGCCAACCACTTGGTATTCACGCTCTTTACCGGGCTCTACTTCTTTCGAGCCGATATACAGGATGTTGCCGACTTTATTAGCAAAGAACATCGCCGCCAGCAGTACACCTACAAAGACACCAATCGCTAAATTGTGCGTCCCCACAGTCACCGCCACTGTGGCTAGCATAACGATATTGGTACTCACCGGATGTTTTTTAAGGTCGCGAATCGACTCCCAGCTAAAGGTGCCAATCGATACCATAATCATCACCGCTACCAGCGCTGCCATAGGAATCTGCGAGACCCAATCCGCGAGGAAGACCACCATCAACAACAGAACAACACCAGCGATAAGCGTTGAGAGCCTAGTCCGGCCACCGGATTTTATGTTGATGACTGACTGACCAATCATTGCACAGCCTGCCATACCGCCCAGTAAACCCGATCCGATATTAGCGATACCCTGACCTTTACACTCACGGTTTTTATCGCTGGGTGTATCCGTTAAGTCATCAACAATGGTGGCTGTCATCATAGATTCCAGAAGGCCCACCACCGCCAGCATGATGGCGTAGGGAAAGATGATCATTAGCGTTTCTAAATTAAGTGGCACGCTAGGCCATAAGAACATTGGCAGTGTATCGGGCAGTTCGCCCATATCACCTACCGTGCGTATATCCATGCCGCTTACCATATACACCCCGGTAAGCACCACGATGCATACCAGAGGAGAAGGAACCGACTTTCCAATCGCCGGCAAGTACGGGAAGAGATAGATAATGCCTAAGCCTGCTAGCGTCATGGCATAAACATGCCACGTCACATTAGTTAACTCGGGCAGTTGCGCCATGAAGATTAATATCGCTAGGGCATTCACGAACCCGGTGACCACCGAACGGGATACAAAACGCATCAGCTCTGCAAGTTTTAAGTAGCCTGCGATAATCTGTAATACCCCAGTCAATAGCGTGGCCGCCAGTAGGTACTCAAGGCCATGTTCGCGCACTAAGGTAACCATCAGCAGTGCCATGGCGCCGGTAGCTGCTGAAATCATACCTGGGCGACCACCGGTAAAGGCGATCACTACTGCGATACAAAATGAGGCGTATAGGCCCACTTTGGGGTCAACGCCCGCAATAATCGAAAATGCAATCGCTTCAGGAATTAGCGCTAGGGCAACAACGATGCCTGAGAGCGTGTCGCCTTTGACGTTAGAGAACCACTCTTGCTTACTGAAAAGTGCCATTCAGGGAGTCCATAGTTGAAGGTGAAACACTACGCACTACCGCCACACCGAGGTGAAGCGAGAACGCGCAATTAAGCGAATAGGTTGTCAAAACAGTGCTGCATCACGAAGATACGGGGCAGCATCAATAGCCAATGAACGGCCATAGGATGCACAAGCGCCGACAAAACGCGATAGGCGTCATGGCGCTTATATAAAGGAGGGAATTACTTAGGGCGGAGTCATCAGCCCAGAAAAGATGTGAGTAAATTCAGTCATAAGTAATATTCTGTACGGTTGCAATAAGCAAGATGCGACAAAGCGCAGTATTCTAACAGCATCACAGCCGCATTGCATCTCACGCCACTCTGGTAGCTCACACTGTGATACGCGCTAACACGCCCTCACCTCTACTTAGGCAGGGTGACCTCGCGACTGATTGTGGCGTACCATTGCGCCACCAGAAACGATGACAATTGCCAACGTTTTATGTTGAAGCGGCACACATAGCCACGTGCCGAATATGCCCGCCAAAGAGGAGAAGTAGATGATGAGTCAGTCAATTGCGGTGATTAAAGGCGACGGTATCGGCCCAGAAATTATGGATGCCACCCTGCGCGTGCTTGATGCGCTGGAGTGCGGTCTGAATTATGAGTTTATCGATGCTGGCCTGGCGGCGCTTGAAAAACACGGTACGCTGATTCCTCAAGAGTCGCTTGATGCCATCGAGAAGTACGGTATTGCCCTGAAAGGCCCGCTGACCACTCCCATTGGCAAAGGTTTCTCCTCCATCAATGTGCAACTGCGTCGTCATTTTGACTTGTACGCTAACGTGCGCCCTGCGATTAGCTTCCCCGGTACGCGTTCGCGTTACAGCGATATCGATATGATTACCGTGCGGGAAAACACCGAAGGCGCCTACCTCTCTGATGGCCAAGAGATGATTGACGATGGCAATACCGGCATTTCAGTCATCAAGGTAACCCGCCAGGGTTCCGAACGCATTGTGCGCTATGCGTTTGAGCTAGCCAAAAATAACGGCCGTAAGAAAGTCACCGCTGTACATAAAGCTAACATCATTAAAACCAGCTCTGGCCTGTTTTTGGATGTCGCTCGGGAAGTCGCCAAAGAGTATCCCGAGATCGAATTCCAGGAAATGATTGTAGATAACGCCTGCATGCAGCTAGTGATGAATCCGCACCAGTTCGATGTCGTTGTCACCACCAACCTGTTTGGCGATATTCTTTCTGACCTATGTGCAGGGCTAGTTGGCGGATTAGGTCTAGCGCCCGGTGCTAACATCGGCGAAAAGGCTGCTATTTTTGAAGCAGTTCACGGTTCAGCACCGGATATTGCCGGACAAAAAATCGCCAACCCTTGCGCCCTGCTACTAGCAGCCGCCCAAATGCTTGACCATTTAGGCATGAACGAAAAAGGCGACGCGATTCGTCACGGAATTCGCGCGGTGTTGGAGACACGCCGCGATATGGTGACACCCGACATGGGCGGCACCGGCACAACCGATACATTTGCCCAAGCGCTCGTAGAGCACTTAACCGCTTAACTGTTTAGGTGCTTCTCCCGTCACCGCAACGCATCTTACGCGGTGATGGGATCCTTGAGCTTTAAGCCTGACTTTTCTTAGCTTAGGGACGCTCATATTGCCTATCTCCTCACAGCAAGCTGCCGAACACTTCAGACATATCCGCCCCCGCCTGCTTGCATTTGCACGCTTGCAGCTTAGGGAGAGTGCTGCCGCTGAAGATGCCGTTCAGGAAACGTTGCTCACCGCGTTTGAAAAAACCAGTTCATTTGAAGGGCGCTCAGAATTTGAAACCTGGGTATTTGGCATCTTGAAATTTAAGATACTTGACCATCTGCGCCAGCAGAAAAAACAGGGGCGCTGGCAGCCGCTAAATGACTCAATCGACGAGGACACGTTAGACCGACTATTCAAATCAAATGGGCATTGGCAGCCCAGCGCCCGCCCGCACGACTGGGGAGAACCTGAGCATATTTTAGAGAATCAGCGCTTCTGGCAAGTGTTCGATGCTTGTTTAATAGCGCTACCTGACAGTATCGCACGCGTATTTACCTTACGAGAGCTGATGGGATTATCGACACAGGATATTTGTAAGGAACTCGACATAACAGAAACTAACTGTTGGGTTATCTTACACCGAGCACGGCTAAGGTTAAGAGCCTGTTTGGATAACGGCTGGATTCAGTAGGAGCCAATAAAGATGCTAATGTGCCGTGAAGCAACGCGTTTGATGTCACTTAAACAAGATAGAGCACTCACCTTTCGCGAACGTACTGCACTACGCATACATCTCTCTATGTGCAGCGCCTGCCGCGCCTGTGCCCGCCAATTTGACCTGCTTCACAAAATTGGTGAGCACCACCCTGCTGCACCCAAAAGCTCAACAGACGGCGGTGGTCGTTATGAGCCTCGCTAGCGCTTTTCCCATCAAAGGAACAGTATTAGCGAGCCTATTTTTTAGCCCGTTATTATTCACAACCGCTAGCGGGCAAGAGATACGCTTTACACCTAACCAAATCATGACCTGGCCTACCCGAAGCTTCGAAGGCGAAACACGCTATTCCATTGTTGAGAAATCAGGCCAACGAGTGCTTGAAGCCAATGCTCAGGGCCAGGCCTCTGCACGCTACCTGGAACGCGATATTGACTTAAATGAAACGCCCTACCTTCACTGGTGCTGGCAAGTAGACTCAATCTATCCGGGCGTTGATGAAACTACGAAAGCGGGCGATGACTATCCAGCACGGGTTTATGTGGCGCGTAAGACGGGGATTCTTCCCTGGCAGGTCGAATCGGTTAACTATGTCTGGTCCTCTACCCAACCTCAGGGTGCATCGTGGCCAAATGCCTTTACTGACCGAGCACAACTGATGGCGCTGCAAAGTGGCAATAGCGCGGTTGGGGAGTGGGTGGCAGAAGTACGCGATGTCCGTGCTGACTACCAAGCTCTTTTTGGCAACGCTCCTAGCCAAGTCAACGGTATCGCCTTAATGAGTGATGGTGATAATACAGGCGGCAACGCCACTGCGTGGTTTACCCAACTAGGCTTTTCTAGCCTTAGCACTCCCCCTACATGTCCCCAATAGTCAAATAAGGCTAGCATACTACTTATTTGTACAAAACCATTACAAACAGAGTGCCTTTTATCAAGATCTGATCTACTATCACCCTATTCTCGGTGACAACAGACTAGATTCAAGGGACTACCAATGCTCGCATATTTCGCTTCTGACGCCTTACGTAGCGCCCTAACCCAACATACTGCGTGTATCTATTTTTCATCGGAAGGCATTATCCAAGAGGCTAGTGAGCCGTTTTTAGCCTCTATGGGGTACTTATTAGCTGATATTAAGGGGCAGCATCACCGTATTTTTTGTTTTCCTGAAGAAACGTCTAACCGTCAATATGATGATTTTTGGAAATCACTTGCAGCAGGTGTAAGCCAGCAGGGGCGTTTTCGGCGCATGAACGCACTTGGCGAAGAGGTATGGCTTGAGGCCACCTATTTACCGATCAAGAACCGTCGTGGCAACGTTGTACAAATTTTAAAAGTAGCCACTGATGTGACCAAAGAGCACCAAAACGCCGCTAGCGAACGTTTCATTCTTCAAGCCCTAAATAGCTCAATGGCAGTCATTGAATTCACAACTGACGGTTTTATTCTGGATGCCAATACTAATTTTGAACAAGTAATGGGGTATCCTCTGCACAAACTTCGTGGCGAACATCATCGACTGTTCTGCGATAATGATTTTTACCGAGAACACTCAGATTTCTGGCAACGCTTAAGCCAAGGGGAGTATAAGCAGGGTAAGTTCTTACGCCTAAATGCCAAAGGAGACGCCGTTTGGCTGGAAGCTACTTATAACCCTATCTTTGATGACGAGGGTAAGGTGGTAAAGGTCGTTAAGTTTGCTACCGATATCACTCAAGCAATGCTGGCAACTGAAGCGGCTAAAGCCACCGTAAGCAGCGCTCAAGCATCGTCTAGCCAAACCGAGCGGATTGCTCAAAATGGGTTAACCCACTTGCAAACGGTGCTTTCCGACTCACAACATGCCGCCCATACGCTCAACGAAGCACAGCAACTAATCACTGCACTAAACCAACAAGCGGAACAGATTAACAAAATTACTGCATCAATCGCGCAAATTGCCAGCCAAACAAACTTGCTTTCATTAAATGCCGCGGTGGAAGCCGCAAGAGCAGGTGAACAGGGCCGTGGATTTGCGGTTGTAGCAAATGAAGTACGCCAATTAGCCAAAGGATCAAGTGAAGCGGTGAGCGAAATCACTCGAGTTCTAAAAGAAAATAATGCACTTGTCGCCCGCACCACTCAGGCAATGCAGCAAGTGGTCAAGCAAGGTGAAAGCAGTCAAACGAGTGTTAAAGAAATAGAGTCAATTGTGAGCGAAATTTTGCAAGGCGCGCAGAATGTTTCTCACTCTATCGAACGACTCTCTTTAGCACCTTCATAAGAAGAAAACTCGCCATGTTCATGGCGAGTTTTTTTAGTCTTAAAACAAGGTAGCGTTAACTTATTAGCGCAATTTCGTTTTACGCAGGTACGGCAGAACAGCGTCAAATTCACCGAACTTCTGCTTGGCATCTTCATTAGACACGCTCGGCGGAATAATAACGTCCTGACCAACTGTCCAGTCAGCAGGCGTTGCAACGCCATGTTTTGCCGTGGCTTGCAGTGCATCCAGCGCACGCAGAATTTCTGCGAAATTACGGCCTACCGTCATCGGGTAGGTCATCGATAGTTTCAACTGCTTATCCGGCCCGATAATGAACACCGAGCGTACCGTTGCGCTATCGGCAGGGGTGCGGCCATCTGGCAGATAAGCATCTTCTGGCAGCATATCGAACAGCTTGGAAACCTTTAGGCCTTCATCAGCAATAATGGGGAAGCCAACCGTATTGCCGCAAACTTTCTCGATATCGCTTGCCCAGCGTTTGTGGTCTTCAACGCCATCCACAGAGACGCCAATGACTTTGGTGCCGCGCTTTTCCCATTCGGGGCTCAGCGTTGCCACTGCGCCGAATTCTGTGGTGCAGACCGGCGTGAAATCTTTAGGGTGAGAAAAGAGGATCGCCCAGCTATCGCCGATCCAGTCGTGAAAATGAATCGGGCCTTGGCTAGTTTCTGCTTCGAAATCAGGCACTACCGCATTGATACGTAATGACATCGTTCCTCCTCATTAGGGTCAAGTGACCTTAATACCTTATATGACTTTCAACACCTTCACTATAGAACGTTTAGCGCTATAGCAGTGAAACATTTACTATGCTCAATCCAGCGATTTGACGTCTTTCTCTTCCCGCTTGATGCGCTTTACCCAGCGCTGTTTTGCATAGTGGCGCAAGTTCGCCACACTGTCGGTTTCATCGACAATATCTTGACCTAATATCGTCTCAATGATGTCTTCTAGGGTGATAAGGCCCACAAAGGTGCCGTGTTCATCATAAACCACCCGCATGTGCAGGTGATCCTTTAACATTGATGTAAACACCTGCTCGACATTGTTCGATACGTCGACACTGCCAATCGGATGCATCAGCTCGCGCATAGTTTTGGCATCATCGGCGTGATACATATCGGCTTTGTGTACATAACCAAATGCCTGCTCACCGTTATCCATCACAGGGAAACGAGTGAATGGCATTTTGCCATACTGCTCGTCAAACTCCTTAACCGTCATGTTAGGCAATACCGTTTCACAGACAGTACGGGGCGTCATCGCTTTATTAACCGCAATTTCATGCAAATTCAACATGTTAATAATGGTGCGTGACTCATCCGCATCCAACACTTTCTCTTCTAAACCTACCCGCGCCAACACTTTAATTTCATCGCGCAAGTCAACATCATGCTCTGACTTCCCTAAACGGCGCGTAATCTGTTCGGACATCCAGATAAACGGCAGCAACCCAATGATCATTGGGTTCAGTAACCGTGGCAACACCGGTGATAGACCTCGCCAATAGGTAGCACCAATCGTTTTGGGAATGATTTCAGAAAGAATTAAAATCAGCATGGTCATGACGGCCGACACAATGGCAATAGAGGCTTCGCCAAACACGACCGCGGCCTGCGCCCCCACTGCCGTTGCACCGACAGTATGCGCAATGGTGTTAAGCGTTAAGATCGCGGCCAACGGCCGATCAATATTGGTTTTTAGCTTCGTCAGCGCCGCATGAAGCTTGGGATTATCTTCTTTTTGCTTGGCGATATAGCTTGGCGTAATAGACAGCAACGCTGCTTCAAGGATAGAGCACAGAAAAGAGAACGCGATTGAAAGGGTAGCAATCGTGATAAGAAGGAACATGGGAGCTCATAGTGATGGATGATGCATCGTATATAAGGTCACGACTGCTTGGTGTCAATGCGTAAACACATCTTTATTTTCTTACAGCCAGCTAACATCATTTCTCATGAACATTTCTCATGAACATTTCTCACCACTGCCATTCGCATCTCGCTACCGCATCGTGGGCGTGCAAACTTTCAGCATGAACCACCTTCAGCTGGAAGCCTGAAATATCAGCCATCCTTCTAAGCGCTTGATCTAGACGTTTGGCTGCATCTTCGCAGAACATCAGATTCTGACCATTGGCGAGCGCAAATGCCTGCTCATCAATACGTTTAACAGCTGTCTGTAACGCTGTCCCCAGGGCGTTCTCAATACGCTCAATAAGGTCGGCAAGCGGAATAACATCGTTTCCTGCCAGCCGTATGGAACAGTGGGCAACACTGCGCTGACTATGTGGAGTGGCGAGTACCCCTTCCTCGCTGCCTAGCCACGCAAGTACAGCCTGCTTGGTTAAGGGGATCTCTTCAAAATCTTCCACAAACGCTTGCTGGATTAGCTGTCTTGCTAATGCCGCTGAGCAAGGGCAAGTTGAGGAGTAACCAACGGATACGTCTAGCTCTACCTTAAAACCTGACGGTGTGAGCTGGCTGTGCAGTGTAAACGGATAGCCTTTCCAACCTGACAAAGGGCTGATCAGCGCGTCACGTTTAAGTAATACCTCCCCACTGAACGTTAGGTAAGCATTTTCTGATAATGCTTGGTGACTCTCTAAAAAAGCCGCAAGAACACGATGAATTAATGTGAGCGTTAGCGGCTGGTGCTCTAATGCATCCAATGCGGTATACAGCCGTGACATGTGGATACCACGAGCACCGGCCTCCTCAAGGCTAACACCAGCTGACACATTGGCATTCACTTGGTACCCCGCCAGCTGTACCGGCAACGCAATGCCTTCCATCCCAACCCAGGAAAGCGTGCCCGGTAAACGGGCAGGTTGTTGGGCAATATCGGGTAAAGTAAAAGCCGTCATTAAATTGCCTCGTTCGTTGATGAGTTAGCTGATGAGTTAAAGGGTGTGAAATAACGATAAAGCTGCGCCACAGTGGCAGGCGCGACATTTTGAGTAATGAAGACAAACCGAGAAATGCGGTCATTAACACACTGCATCGGCAGAGGCGTCGGCGGGTGGAAAATGTGCTGGACGCCGTGCAGTGCGAGCGGTTCATCGCGATCGGTAAGATGCACAATCGCTTTAATGCGTAGCATTTTCTCGCCCATCAACGACATCAATAGATCCAGCCAGTTTTCCAAAGCCTCTGGAGTAATTAATCCCTCAACGCAAAAACAAAACGCATTGATATTCTCCCCATGACGAGTCAACGTTGGCTGGCTAGTGGGCTGCACAAAAGCAGCGTTACTGTCGCCCTGCTGCTCCCCCTCGTGCTTAACATCTTCAGCGTGGATAACGCTGTAACGTGCTGACTTCAGCCATTGCTCTACCTGGTATCGTTGAGAATCCTGACGAAAAAGCCCTGCACCTACCAACAACTCAGGCGAAAGGTTACCGTTCACTACCTGCCACTGCTCTGCTGCCGGATTGATGGACGCCAGTTGGTTAGCCAGTGGTGTTAGGCGGACTTCGTCGACCAGGTCAGTTTTGGTGATGAGTAACCGGTCTGCTATCGCTATCTGGCGCTGTGACTCACGATGCGCCTGCAACGTTGCCTCACCGTTCGCGGCATCAACACAGCACACCACGCTATCCAACTGGAAACGGTGGGCAAGCCAATGATCGGTCATTAACAGCTGTAAAATAGGGGCGGGATCGGCCAGTCCTGTGGTTTCAATCACAACACGGGAAGGTGCTGGTTTTCCCTCTGCCAACAGCGAATCAATAGCCTGCTTTAGCGTACGGCTTAAGTCCCCCCTCAATGTGCAGCACAAACAGCCGCTGCTCATCTCCACCACCGCTTGCTCATCACTCTGGGTAATCAACTGATGATCTAGCCCAATATCACCAAACTCATTAATTACGATCAGCGTGTTTTGCATTGACGCTTGGCGTACCCAACGATTGAGTAACGTTGTCTTACCGCTCCCTAAAAAACCGGTCAGTACGTTAACCGGTGTCAGCGTGGAGAACTGCATCACTCCCCCCGTGCCTTGCGGAAATGGTGCTCTTTACGCTCCTGGCGCTCCTTTGCCTCAATGCAAAGCTTTGCCGTGGGACGAAAAAGTAGCCGTGGGAGACCAATGGGCTCACCAGTTTCTTCACAGAAGCCGTATTCACCATTTTCGATACGCTGTAAGGCTACATCAATATTATTGATCAACCGACTTTCACGATCTGCTTGGCGAAGTGACAACCGCAGCTCCTCCTCAAACGAGGCCTGATCAGCCTCGTCGCTATCTCTCTCATGGGAGGCGATAGCCGTTTTCACCTCGTTTAAATGCGCCTCAAGCTCCGCACGTTCGTTCAAAAGCCGCTGACGGAAAAACGCAAGCTGTACGGCATTCATGTACTCGTCTGCTGATGAGGCCAACAGCAAAGCCTCCTCAGCTTTTTTTGCATCTAGGAATTCAGCGCCACTGTCTGCTCTGGCAGTTACTGACTGAGTGATATCGGGTTGCAATGTATAGCCTCCTATTGATAAAAACGTTATAACATAACAAATAGAGCTCTGCGACCTAACCTTTCTCAATGCTAGTGCACTGCTAAACGTAACAGGAGACCTACATGCCCACCCCACACTCTCATCAAGCAGCATCCTGGCCGCTACCACAACACGCCGCACTGGATACCGACATCAGCGTGCTTCCGCGTATATTTGAAGAGCAGATTAACATCGCTATTCTGCAACGCGCTCTGCCCGCCGATGTGGCGCTTAGCGCAAACGCACAGAGCCAAACATCGCGAGACTGGCAGTATGCATGGCTTGGCAGTCCTACAGATGACTTTAAAAATGACTTGCGTCGAAAGCTCCCAGAGCCCTCAGCAGGAGATGCGTTGGTTGACGATATCGCAACCATTGCTGAAGCCATCGCATTCCTGTTTGATACCGACACTGTTGGCATTCGTCTACGCTTATTAACAGCGGCGATGTGCCCACGTTTTCACTGCGACAACTTGCCGGTACGTTTAGTGACCACCTATGTCGGCCCAGGCAGCGAGTGGTTGCCTGAAAATGCGATTAACCGCGCAGGGCTAGGTGCGCCAACGCCTGATCGCCCCGAGATTATCAACGACCCAACTGCCATTCAGCGTTTGCTGGCTGGTGACATCGCGTTGCTAAAAGGCAGCGGTTGGGTGGGCTGTGAAGAGCATGGCTTAGTGCACCGCAGCCCCTCTTTGGAGGCAGGTCAAAAGCGGCTATTGCTAACGATAGACCCCGCTTGACCGACTTACCCCTGTCACTAATTCGTCACTCCCACCTGATAGGGTTTACCGAATTAAATCGCTTACAGGAATGGTCATGCATAACAAACTACTGCTTGCAGGTGTGATAAGCATCTCGATGTTAACCTCTACGGCGCATGCGGAGTCATTAGGCAATCTAGCCTTTTCTGAAACAACGCCCTATACCTCAGACATGACCCTAAAAGATGATTTCACCATTGTCGGTGATGTCGATTTAATGGCGATGGATGCCATTAATAGCAATGGTTATGCCAACGCCATTATCGAAATACCAACTGGCACATCTGCCAAATGGGAAGTTAGCAAAGAAGACCCGAACGCGGTTTATTGGGAGTATAAAGATGGCGAGCCGCGCGTTGTAAATTACCTGGGTTATCCCGGCAATTATGGCGCCATACCGGGTACCGCCCTGCCCAAAGAACTAGGCGGTGACGGTGACCCACTAGATGTCATCGTATTAGGCCAAGCATTACCGCGCGGTGAAGTCGTTGATGTACGTGTTATTGGCGTTTTAAAAATGTTAGACGACGGTGAGCAAGACGACAAACTGGTGGCGGTGCTTACCCAGGATTCACCATTTGCCCATATTGAAAGCATGCAGCAACTCGATAGTGAGTTCCCTGGTGTTAGCCAGATTGTTGATATCTGGTTCGCGAATTACAAAGGCCCTGACGGTGGTATGGAAGGTCTAGGGTTTGAAGACGCCGAGTCTGCATTAGCCGTACTAGAAGCAGCTGCCGAGAATTTTCAAGCCACGCAATAATGTGATTAAATCAAACCGTCGTATTTTAAATCGCTTAAACATCACTGCTCGATTGATAGAGCAGTGATGTTCATACCTTCCCCATGCTTAACGTTATTGGGCGTTTTCCATTGGTTAATGGACTAACACTAAAACGCCCCCAATAAGGAGGCGTATTACCGATATTACGTGCTTACCGTTTAAGCAAATACTTCGGTCCACTCACTGCGCTTAGCCAGCAAGCCTTTGGCTAGCTTCTGGGCACCTTCCAGGCTGTGGCTAGCGGCCCAGCCGCACTGCATCTCATTACAGGCAGGTACTTCCGTGGCAGTCAGCACATCGTTGAGCGTTTGCTCGATAATGCTTAGCACGCCGTCATAATCGTCGTGGTTAATCATCGCGATGTAAAAACCGGTTTGGCAACCCATCGGACTAATATCAACCACTTTATCGGTGTGATTACGCGACATTTCAGCCATCAAGTGCTCCAGGGAGTGCAGCGCGGGCATCTCCATGTGCTCTTTGTTGGGCTGGCAAATACGCAAATCATATTTGTGGATACGGTCGCCATTTTGGCCTTCTTTAATATCGGCCAAACGCACGTAAGGTGCTTTTACCTTGGTATGGTCCAAGTTAAAGCTTTCGACGTTCATTTTCTTTTCAGTCATGTTGGCTCCGTCATCTAGGTACAACGCTTACTTATTCTACACCGTTACCGCTTTTCACACCTTGGGAGCGTCGAAATTCCACGGCTCGTCGGTATAAACACACACGTTGGCATCTTCAATATCGCCGTCGGGTGACTCGACGTGCTTAGCGAAAAACTCTTGTATCTCTTTGCGCTGACAGTGGGCTTCAAACTCTTCTCGGCTGGCCCAAATTTCATGAAACACGATCGGGTAGCTGGTGCCCTGGGCAAAAGGATTGTCGATTTGCCGAGTCACAGTGTAGTGAATACAAGCATCTTCGCGATGGGTGTTTGGTTCTAATGATTGCAGCGCTTTAAATACCGCTTCTTCTTTTCCAGCTTTGGGCTTAAAGCTGGCGATACAATAAATTTTTTCCGACATGGTCATATCCTAAGCGGTTAAGTTGGCACCATTATGCGGCTTGTCGGTGTGGGTTAACAACCTAACGGCTCATTCGTTCGGCCAGCATTTCCAAATCTGGCACTGTCATATCCGGCTCTCCACCCCAAGGGTCGAACGGCGCATCAGGGTGGCGGCGCACCCAGGCGCTATGTAAACCTGCATGCGTTGCTCCAATCACATCAAAAGGATTGCTGGAAATCAGCCAAGTATGTTCTGGGCGTGCTTCTAAACGTTCGCGTAAGTAGGCGTATACTGCAGGATCAGGCTTGAAGCGCTTAACGTCATCAACACTTACCACCGCATCCATGTGGTTTTCCACACCTGCGCGGGCCAGTAGCTTAATTACAGCTTCTTGAGTGCCGTTAGAAAACGCCACGCAACGAATTCCAGCATCACGTAGTTGGTCTAGGGCAGGCACCACATCTGGGAATGCAGGTAACTCCGCATAAACCGCCATTAAGTGGTCATGATCGTTATCAGAAAGACCGGTTTGCATCGCACGATCAGTGAACACTAATGCCTCCCGGATGCACTCCGAAAACGGCACATAAGCCCCCATCAAACCATGGCGAAAGCTGTATTCCAGCTGTTTTTCCCGCCAGCGCTTAGCAAAATCCCCAGCTTTGGCTGCGTCACTTAGGCGGCGCTCCAGCTCAACCGTTACCCCTTGGGTATCAATGAGCGTGCCGTATACATCAAAAGCAAGTACCGGTTGCATGATAACTCCTAGCCTGATGGATCGGATAATGGTGGGAGATAGATGATCTCATGCATTTAGCATAGCTGCCCTCTTCAAAAACAAAAACGCCGCTGCGATAGGCAGCGGCGTTTGGGGAGCGTTAAGCGCTATTAAATCGTAAAGGCGGCTTCTTGCTCACCGGTTTTAAGATCACCGGAACGCACCAGTTCATCAGTCACGCGATCAATGGCGCGTTTGGCGCGACCAATCATTTCGTCAACTTCATCACGGTTAATAGTCAGTGGCGGTGCAAAGCCCAGAATATCACCTTGTGGCATCGCACGGGCGATCAGGTTTTCTTCCATTGCCGCTGCAGCAACACGCGGGCCAACTTTCAACGCCGGGTCGAAATGCAAGCGCTGTTTGGCGTCTGGCGAGAACTCTAGAGCGGCCATTAGGCCAACACCGCGCACGTCGCCAAGCAACGGGTGACCTTCAAAGGTAGCCTGGAGCTGCTGCTGGAAGTAGCCGCCAGTTTCAGCAGAGTTACCCACTAGGTTTTCGCGTTCGATAATATCCAAATTGGCAAGGCCAGCGGCACAGCCTAGTGCGTGACCTGAATAGGTCCAGCCATGGCCGATGGGACCAAACTCACCAGTACCCTGCTCAAGCACTTTCCATACTTTGTCGCCAACAATCACGCCAGAAAGCGGCTGGTACGCGCTGGTTAGCCCCTTAGCAATGGTGACCAAATCAGGCTTCATGTTGTAGTGGTGGCTACCGAAGTCCGAACCGGTACGGCCAAAGCCACACACGACCTCGTCGGCTATCAATAGCACGTCATACTTGTTCAGCACTGCTTGAATCGCATCCCAATAGCCTTCTGGCGGCGGTACGATACCACCGGTACCCAGCACCGGCTCACCGATAAATGCTGCGACGGTGTCGGGGCCTTCTTCCAGAATCATTGCCTCTAATTTCTCAGCACAGTAGGCAGAAAACTCGAGTTCTGTCATACCGTGCTGTTCTGCCGCGCGCAGATAGTAGTGCGGCGCTTCAGTGTGGCGAATGGTGTCAATTGGCAGGTCAAAATGGTCGTGGAACGCTTTAAGACCAGTTAGCGAACCAGATGCGATGCCGGAACCGTGGTAACCACGCATACGCGAGATCACTTTTTTCTTCTGCGGACGTCCCAACACGTTGTTGTAGTAACGTACTATTTTGAGCTGTGTTTCATTCGCATCAGAGCCTGACATGCCGTAATACACCTTGGACATGTTCATGCCAGCGATTTTCAGAATACGCTCAGAAAGTTCGATCTGCGGCTCGTTCGAGTGGCCTACATAGGTGTGGTAATAAGAAAGCTCTAGCGCTTGCTTATAGATCGCTTCAGCAACTTCAGTGCGGCCATAGCCAATATTGACGCAGTAAAGGCCCGCAAAGCCGTCGATAAACTCACGGCCATCTTTATCTACGATATTAATACCTTTACCGCCAGTGATAACACGACCTGGCAAATCGCCGTGGGCGAAGTCGCGCAGGTGCGTAGAGGCGTGAAAAGTGACTTTACGGTCGCGTTCGATCAGATCCTGATGCAAGCTCATAACGTTCTCTCTATACAGTCCCTCCCCACCGTGTGAGGAGGATGCTTAAATTAATAAAACCGATTGGATATCAACTTCCCGATACTGAACCTAATGCCCCAAGACAGTAGTACTTCGTTTCTAAATACTCATCGATACCAGTAGCGCCGCCTTCACGGCCAAGGCCGGACTGTTTCACGCCACCAAAAGGTACCGGTGGGCCTGTCATTTTCACGGAGTTGACGCTAACCATGCCATACTCCAACGCCCGCATTAGCTTCCAGATACGACGAATATCATGGGTGTAGATATAGGCCGCTAAGCCGTATTCGGTGTCATTGGCCATTTCAATAACTTCGTCATCGGTACTATAAGCGGTAATACCGGCCACCGGGGCAAAGTTCTCTTCACGCCAGACTTTCATTTGCGGTGTTACATTGGTCAACAGCACTGGCATAAAGAAGTTATCGCCCGGTGCTTGGCTCTGGTCACCAGCAATCATAGTGGCACCTTTGGAAATCGCATCATCAACAATCGATGCTGCTTTTTCGACTGCCTGGCGATGAATCAGCGGGCCAAGGTCAACTTCACCGTGCAATCCGTTACCCACGGTAAGTGCCGCCATACGCTCGGTAAATTGCTCAACGAACTCATCATGGATAGATTCGTGAACCAAAATGCGGTTAGCGGCTAGGCAATCTTGCCCAGCCGTTTGAAACTTGGCCGAGACTGCAGCATAGGCTGCCTCTTTGGGATCCATATCCGGACCAACGATAAACGGCGCATTGCCACCTAATTCCAGCGATAGCCGTTTGACCGTATTTGCGCTCTGCTCAATCAGCAAGCGGCCAACACGGGTGGAGCCAGTGAAAGAGAGCGCTCGGATACGCGGCTCGCTGCACAAAATTTTAGAGACTTCTGCAGGATCACCCAGTACGACGTTAAAAATACCTTCCGGAATCCCTGCTCGCTCGGCAAGCTCCGCCAGCGCCAGCGCAGAGAACGGCGTTTCATTGGCAGGCTTGATGATCACCGGACATCCAGCGGCCAACGCCGCTGCGGCCTTGCGGGTAATCATTGCCAGCGGGAAGTTCCACGGCGTAATCATCGCCGCAATGCCTACCGGCTCTTTAATGGTGCCCAGTGATGCATTAGGAATATGGCTTGGAATGGTTTCACCGTAGGTGCGTTTACCCTCTTCAGCGAACCAACGTACGAAACTGGCACCGTACTCTACTTCGCCACGGGCATCCGGCAGCGGCTTGCCCTGCTCCAACGTCATGATGGTGGCTAGGTCTTCACGATTGGCTTGAATCAAATCGTACCAAGCCAGCAAGCGCTCGCAGCGCTCGTCAGCGCGTAGGGCACGCCACTGTACAAAGGCAGTTTCAGCAGCATCCACGGCAGCGGTAATTTGTTCCGCTTCCAGCAAGGGAATGTGGCCAATGGCTTCATTGGTCGCCGGGTCATACACCGCTTCTTCGCGGCCGCCGTCACCGTGGGTCCATTTACCGTCTACGTAGGCGTACTGCCGGAACAGACGCGGATCTTCCAAGCGCTTAGTGAGCGTGGTCGATAGTGTGGTCATGGGCACCTCCCCAGGTTGCAGCCAGTTACGGTGAAGCCAATCGCTGGCGACAAACCGTTGCACAGAAAAATGTTGCTAAAAAATCGCTATACAGCCCAACGTCTCGATGGGCTGTTTCAGTGTGTCTAGCGTAAGGGAGATACCGCACGAAGTGTTTTTGAAAGCGCCGGATAATTCCGGCGCTTTTTTTGTGAAAGCTACCTTTAAAGTGCTTTTTTTTGGCAGCGCCTCTATTTAATCTGCTGCATTTAACCTGCTGCGGGGTTAATCAAGGCTTCCTCGGTAAACACCACTAGCCCTAACTCCGGCCGATAGCCGTGGATCTCAGTGACATCCAGCGCCTGAAGAAACGCTAAAATTTCTTCGCTGATGACCTGCCCTGGTACTAACACCGGAAATCCTGGCGGATAAGGGATGACAAAACTTGCCGATACAACATCGCGACCGGCACGCATCTGCGCCTGCAACTTGCCATTATCGAAGCGTAAGTACTCAGTATTCTCTTCGTCGTAACTTAGAAAGTAAGCGCAACGAATATCGCCCTGGGGCGTATCGGGATTCGGCCGGAAGGCATCGTGGAAACGACTGAAGTCAGGTAGTGGCGGCAAATCATGATTCAGCGAATGCACCTGATTTTCGATGATTTTGCGCTCAGGACGACTACTGTCTTCCAAGCGATATTCGAACTCTTTCGCCAACTTGATCAGCACATCCAGCAGGTAGGCAATAGAGCCCCGTGTCGTGCCGATATTGGTCATAAACAGTACGGTGTTGCGGGAAGTTTTGTTAATTTGAATACCGTACTTATTCATCAGGTATTCATTTTTGAATGTATCGCCATCAACCCCAGTATTGCCGATGGCAATCGTGACACGGGAAGGGTCAACAACAAACTCGTCTCGCGCCCAGGCTTCCTCCATCTTATTCCAACCCGTCACCGGGTCGTAATAGGACTCTACACCCGACTCGCGGTAGGCTTCAGGCACCATGTCGCTATTCTTCAATACGCGGAAATATTTCTGCAGTAATGGGTGGGTGTAGAGCTGTTCGCGGAGCGAAAGCGCCGTCTCTACCTGGGCATGTACCAGTTCGAAACCTTCCATTTCCGCCTGCATTCTTCCCACATCCAGCGATGCCACAATCTGATAGTTGGGCGAAGTAGAAGTGTGAGTCATGTAGGCTTCATGGAAAGAAGCCTCCACTTTCTGACGAAAATCTTGATCCCACACGTGAATCATTGAGCCTTGGCGTAATGAAGTCAGCGTTTTGTGGGTTGAGTGAGTAGCATAGGTGCGAATACGTACTTCATCTGGGTCGGGCATCAGTCGCTGGTCAAGCCATGTAGCGTCATCTTCTGGGTCGAGCTTATCGAACTCGGCTTTCCAAGCCGCATACTCTTCCCGATAACTCTCGCTTCGGTAACGATCGCGCAACGTACGTGCCGCATTCATAGCCGTACGTGGCCGATACGTCGGGTTAAAACCAGCGAAAGCAAACCATGCTTCATCCCAAAGAAAAACCAGATCTGGTTTAATCGCCAAACACTCTTCCATCACTCGGCGCACGTTATAGACGATGCCATCGAAGGTGCAGTTGGTCAGCAACAACATCTTAACTTTGTGCAATTGTCCGGAACGCTTGTAGGACAGCAGCGTTTTCTTGATTTCATGCAGCGGCACCGCACCGTACATGGAATAATCATCAAGCGGATAGGAGTCTAAATAACTGACATGTGCACCGGCTAAAACCATGCCGTAATGATGCGACTTGTGACAGTCACGATCGATCAACACGATGTCTCGCGGCTTAATTAGCGCCTGCACCACAATCTTATTGGCAGTGGACGTACCATTAGTCACAAAGAAGCTACGACGAGCTCCAAAGGCGCGGGCAGCATACTCTTGTGCCTTTTTGATTGGCCCAAACGGTTGCAACAGAGAGTCTAGTCCCCCGGATGTTGCTGATGTTTCTGCCAGAAAAATATTAATGCCGTAGAAGTCGATCATGTGCCCTGCCCAGTGGGACCGAGTCACCGACTTGCCCCTGGAAATGGGCATGGCATGAAATACCCCTGTGGGCTTTCTACTGTATTCACGCAGAGCATCAAAAAACGGTGTGCGATAGCGATTATCAATGGCGCGTAGAATCGTATGATGCTGCTCGATGTAATCCGTTTCGCGGTAGAAGATACGGTTGAAGTGCTTAATATCTCGGCTTGCCGTGGCTTCAACATCACCGCTCGTCACCAGAAATTGATCAATTTCTGGGCGCAACTCATGAATCATCGAACTCAGCAGGATACTGCGATCAGCTTCGCTATGGTGCTCCAGCTCATTTTCTGAGAGACCTTCCAGATAATTACGCAAAGCACTGAGGTTATACTTGGACTTATACGGAAACTCGTAGCGAATCAGACATGCTTGTATATTAGGATTCACTAATATGGCAATCAACGCATCTTCAAAGCTTTTTACCGTTACAACATCGTAAACAAAGCGATCTTCAGATCGGCGCATGTTATGAAATGCTTCACGCACCACATCTTCTTCCTGGTTAGAAAGATTATCTACGATCAGCAGTTCAAAGTAAGGTTGCGCCGAACTATTGGAAGCCGGGTGCCCGCGGCGAAGTTGATTAAGGGCGTCCAGTGCTTCCATGTCTTCAGCACCCGCATCCGTCTCAGAAAGATCGACATGCCGTCGACGATAGGACTCACTGATCAACGCCCTTACCAAACGCTTAACGACTTTATCCAACAGCGCATATTCACCGCGATTAAATAGCGTCCAAAGGTGGCGAAAATCCTCTTTGGATGGAAATGCGTGGTAGTCCTCAATAATCTCTAAGCGTGTCAACTTGATGTCGATAGCTTTAATCAAGTTTTTGGCGCGATCCTCTTCTTTAAGGCGCGTCAAAATACCCAAATCACGTTTAAGCTCATTCCAGGTATCAGCACGAAGTTGGGAAATTTTGTGATAAAAACCCAGGGCGGTGTAGGAAGTTTCGGTTGAATTATTCTCTTGCATGACGACACCCATCCTTTTTAGGTATTTATCTGGAAAAGACACTTGCCTCAGCAATAGTGCTAATCAGCCATACAGTCCGCGGGAGCCATAACGCACGGTAATCTGCTCCTCTGGAAACTCGTCGAAGTTCAAGTCTAATACTCTGCCGGGCCAACGGAACTGGGTAAGCCTTTCCTTGGTGCGATATACCGCGGTATACACTGTGCCCAGGCCACGCCGATAGTCATGGCGAAACAAAGGAGGAGCGGAAAAAGCCGAAATTAGTCGCTCTTCAGTGGTGGCGTCATCGTCCACCAGAATCGAGAGCTGGCGCTCGCGAATTAGGGTTTCAGAAGCCAGCGCATGGGCATACCATTCGATTTTCTTTTGATGATTAGTAGCCACCGCCACCCGCCGAATGCTGGCGCGGCGATCTGGTGCAATCATCGCCGTGACATAACGTCCCGAAGCATCTGCCACGGTAATGTTGTAGGCCATATGGGTAGGCACTCTCGCAAGTACCGCAGCAGCTTCGGGCACGGTATCGCAGAATTCGAGAATGTAGCGAAGAATAATCGGAGCACCGAAGCCATCCCCCACCACCTTGCGCCCACCAAAGGCCAGAGAAACAGCAAGCCCTGAATCGTTCATCCCGTCTAGCACGCCCCACAGGCAATCAGACATAGCGATAACACGGCGCTGATTCCAGCGGGTGTAAAGAATGGAGCCCTCGCATAGCTCCGGCGGGTAATCATAGTTGCGTGCCAGCACAGTTGATGTCGGCCTTGCTAGTACCGCCTGTGAGCAGCCGGTAATATACGGCGGCGGACGATACAAACTCAGTAGCCGTGACGAAAGATCTCCTCCACCGGCTACTTCGCACAACGTACGGTAAGTAGCCAGCAATTCGGGCATGTGCTTGCGTAAGGCGTTATGACACTCAAGATAAGAGGGACGCTCACGCTCGCCTTCGGCCAGATACCAGGGTTCATAGGCAGGCCAGTGGTAATGGAACAACGACTGCCATTTTGGCCCCGCCACCTCTTCATGCACGGTGCGAAACGTCAAGGCTTTGTCCAGCTCCACACCAGGTGCTCGGCCTGCAGCAAAGTTGCTGTCCATGATTAAAGAATTTTGAAGTTGCCACCGCCGATAGCATGGCTGACGGCAACTTCCTCCACCACTGGATCTTGCAACGCCTGTCCGGTGTACTGACCACGAATGCCGTCTATCCAAGCCTTGGCACGCTCATTCAGCTGGAAGTCATCATCCATTAACCGCCCCCGGGTGATCAAAATACCCAGGTCGGCCCCCTCATACCGGAAGTCTCCTGCGCCACTAATGCGCAGAAAAAAGGCTTCATGCTCGTTCTCTGCCGCGTGGGGGTGATAGCTATAATGATCATAAGCAATTTCGCCCTGAGCATTCATGCGCCATACGCCGGTAGTAGGCGCCTGCGTTAACAGGTCAACGCTTTCATCAGTATGCTTGATAACCAGCTGGCTCCAGCTGTCGACACTTTCAGGATGCGCCCAACGCTCGTTGATATCATTGATGTCCAGGTCAAAATCGACATCCGAAAATTCAAGCAGGTGAAACAGGAACAGTGGAATATCAGAATGAGCAAAAGCCGCCACATTCGTCAGAGAGCTTGCTCCGGTCACACGGGGGTTAAGTTCACCCAGATACACTTCATTGGTATCCATATCAATCAGGAAATCGAGTTCAAAATATCCTCGATAGCCCTCTTCGCGTAGTGCCTCACCAAACTTAAAGGTGTACTCGCGCGCTAAATCACGCACTTCCTGACTAAAGGCGCCGGCAAACATTTCGTTGCCACACCAACCGCCCTTATAAGGAGTCAAGGATTTGAAGCCTACAAGCTCTGTCATCAGCGGGCCTACGACCGTACCGCAACGCGTGGCACAAGCTTCTATCGCCGAGCCGCGACAGTTGATGCGCTTCATGATCTTGACCTCGGGTTCGGCTTCGATCTCTTCAGCATGCTTATAATAGTCTTCTTCACTGGCAATAAAGAAGGTGGTATGACCAGAATCGCCAAACGCGGTCTGTACCACTAAATCGTTACCGAGCGACTCGCTGACCTCTAGAAGCTCCTGATAACTGCCTACCCTGGCCAACACGTTGGGCACGCTGGGCACACCCGCTTTATTGCCAATACGCACCGTCTCAATTTTATTATCCATCCGCTTGCGCAGTTCGGCGGGAGGGAAGGCAACCCGCAGGCCCAACTGCTCACAAATTTCTTCGGTGTGCTCATCAAACATTAAAAACGCTGCCACCCCTGCGCTTTCGCCATTGGCTCGTGATTGAATGAAATCAATGACTTCTTTGTGCTCAAGCAGATAGTTATTAATGTCTTCAATGCTCTCGAAGTCGCGGGGAAACTTCTGTTTAGGCACGAAGACATTACGCTGCTTGCCTTCAAAGCAGTCAATATAGTTAATATGACGGAAGCTCCCTACCCAATCACCGATACCCAGAAGATTGAAGTTCGTCGCAGAAATAAAGTAAACCGGCTCTTTATTGTTTAAAAAATATCTACGAACATCTGCAATGGACGTTATTTTATTCATTGTTTTCGCTCCTTGTATGACACGTACTGAAGGCCGTGTTGAACTAGTGCTGCCTAGGAGTTTCGCTAAATATCGCGATATTCGCCTAAATTGATCATCCAGCTTGGCGCGAAATCCGTTCTTCTCGTGATGATGGGTCAAGCCAAATAGGCTCCTAAAAAATGTCTTGGTCGGTACGTACCGGTTTAGCAAGTGGTCCTAAGGTGTCAAGGAAAGGAGAAGATCCGTTTTCGCTACGGTATAGCGAAAAATCGACTTCACGATCACGGAAACTTTTCAGTGGCTGGCCCAAACCGCGTAACCCTGTTTCGCGCTCGCGGCGGACGCGGTTGAGGTCAATTTCGATGGGTATGACTTCTTCACCAATACCCGCTTGATGGATTACATCGCCAGAAGGACCAACGACGATAGAGCGGCCGTTCCCCAACGCGCCAGCGCCATTGATATCGAAGAAGTAACACTGGTTGATCGCCGCATTGGTGCGGGCAATTGACAGCTCAATATCTCGGTCAATGGTATCCGTCATAGTGGGGTGGAGAATGACTTCGGCCCCCATTGAAGCCAGAGTACGAGTCGTTTCGGGAAACCACATGTCATAACAGATAGAAACGCCAAAGCGGCCTATCGTTGGCACATCGAAGACCACAAATTCACTGCCGCCCTCGACGTCGGCTTCGTAAGGCCGGAACGGGAACATCTTGCGATAACGCGTTACAACTTGGCCCAGTGGGTTAATCACTACCAAGGTATTGTAGGTATGCTCGCCTACTTGCTCGAACATTGAGCCCGGAATTAACCAGATGCGATGTTGCGCAGCCAGTTGGCAAAAAAATGCTTCGGTATCGCTGGGCAACGTTTGAGCGTGGAGCGGTGAAGCTCCCATCGGCATTAATTCGCTGAACAGCACCATTTGAACCTGAGGAAAACGATTCATTAGCGCATCGATCCGATGGCGCATAGCCTCGGTATTGTCGCCATGGTGCAGGGCATGCATTTGAACACCGGCAATGGTGAAATATGACATTAGCTTCTCTCTGCGTCAGGCGGTCTGACTGTTTCCGCTTAGCAAATTAACTTCTATGGATGTCTTTCACTAAGCTAGTGGTGAGTGGCATTAACTTTCATGTTAAGCCAATGAAACGCTGAAATATCGTTGATCAAATACAAAGGGGATTTATTAAATCCAATTTGCACAGACCGACATTACAAAAAGTCGTTCGATCCAATACCTGGCTCAGTCCGTTTGACGGACTTGGTCACGATATAGGTGAAGTAACGCTCTATTCCCACGTCCGAGACCAACCAACTATCGATCAAACGTTGATAACTGTCGATGGAAAACACCTCAAACTTCACTAGATAGTCCACGCCACCGCCTACCGCCACACACTCTGTGACATCGGGCGTTTGCATGACTAATGCTTCAAAGCGGGTAAAGCTTTCAGCATTGTGCTGTTTAAGCTCGATCTGCACCCATACGGAGTTGCGCGGCACTAATACATCAGCATTAATGCGCGCGGTATATCCTTCGATAACGCCCGCCTTTTCCAGGCGTTTAACTCGCTCCCAGCAGGGACTCACCGAGAGGTTGATGGCTTCCGCCAGCTTCGACTTAGTGATTCGTCCATCCCGAGAGAGAATATCGAGAATTTTTAAATCATAACGGTCCAATTTCATCATGCTGGTTGTCACGCCTCCAGGCGTTCAACAACATCGGCAATCACCGCCAGGGTGTCCCCCATATTGATTAACGATGGCGCACGGCGAGCCATTAAGATGCCATCACGTTCCGCTTTGTAAGCCACAGGAGCGGTACCGCTGCGGGTCATATCATAAACATAAGCAATGGTTTGGCCTTTTTTCACGCTATCACCCAACGCCACCAACAGCTCTAACACCCCAGAGTGCTGGCTTTGCACGTAGCAGCTGGCATCTGGCATATCGAGGTACATTTGCCCGCCCTCAGGCATTTCCACTTTGCCTTGCACCAAACCGTACTGGATCAAAAAATTGCGCACACCGCGCTCAGCAATAGCAATGCTTTGCGGCGTGGACGTACCGCCGCCGCCAAGTTCAGTGGCCACAAATACTTTACCTTGGCGCTCACAGGCAGTATCGAACAGCTTTTCTGCATCTAGCTCAAACATCACCATCGCGTAGGGAGCGCCGAACGCTTTAGCGCCTTCCAACGCAGCCTGCTGTTGAGACTTATCGTCTAAAACGTGAGAAGCGCCGAACGGCAAAATATCCAGCGTGCGGCCACCAGAGTGCAAATCGAGTACTACATCGCTAATAGGAACCAATACACGGGTAAAATAATCAGCGATTTGCGACGTTACGGTGCCGTTTGGGTCCCCTGGAAAACTACGATTCAAGTTGCCTTTATCCATCGGCGACGTGCGTTTCCCGGCCATGACTGCTGGCGTGTTCATACACGGTACGATAATTACTCGCCCACTCACCTCTTCCGCTTTCAACGTGGAAGAAAGCTTCAACAACGACGTTATGCCTTCGTATTCATCGCCATGATTCCCGCCCGTTAATAACGCTGTGGGGCCTTCGCCATTTTTAACCACGGTAATAGGTATCATCACCGCGCCCCAGGCAGACTCATCGGTGGAAATCGGCAGTTTTAAAAAACCGTGCTGTACGCCATCGGCGTCGAAATCAACGGTGGCGGAAATAGGGCTAGGCCGCAGTTGGTTCGGTTGAAGCGTCATTGTATGTCCCTTGTATTGTATAGACAGCTACTTAACAAACAGCTGGCGCGGAAAATTGGCCAGGGTTTCACAGCCATTTTCAGTAATCAGAATGCTTTCGGTAATTTCCAGCCCCCAGTCTTCTACCCAGAGGCCAGGCATGAAGTGAAATGTCATTCCGGGCTGAAGAATAGTTTCGTCTGAGGGGCGTAAGCTCATCGTGCGCTCGCCCCAATCCGGCGGGTACGAGATACCAATCGGGTAACCACAGCGTGCGCCACCACGGTCAAAACCGTACTTATCCATCGCCGCACCCAGTGCCATGGCAATATCCGCCGTACGATTGCCCGGCTTAGCCACGGCCAAGCCACTCTCAATGCCTTCCAACAAGGCAGATTCAGCACGAATAAAGTCTGTTGGCGGCGTACCTAAAAATACGGTGCGCGACATCGGCGCGTGGTAGCGCTTGAATACACCAGCAATTTCGAAGAACGTGCCTTCGCCTTTGCGAAATGGCGTGTCGTCCCAGGTAAGGTGCGGCGCAGCAGCGTCTTTACCGGTTGGCAACATCGGTACAATGGCAGGATAATCGCCGCCAAACACCTTGCCATTCTCGTCGACAAATCCCTCGATGCCGACGCGGTAAATTTCCGACACCAGCTTACTTTTTGGCAGCCCGGGTTCAATAACTTCCAAAATACGCGTGTGCATACCTTCAACAATTTTTGCTGCCACACGCATATAAGCTATTTCTTGCGGCGACTTAATCGCCCGGCACCAATTGACAAGTGCGTTGGCATCCATGAAACGCGCATGGGGAAGCTCACGTAAAAGGCTTTGATAGGCTTTAGCAGAGAAGTAGTAGTTATCCATCTCCATACCCACCACACCGGTATGCCAACCGCGGTCGGGCATGATCGATTGGGCAAGATACTCCATTGGATGCATATCCGGATTTTGAACATAGTAATCCGGATAGTAGGTAATATTATCGGGGTCTATCCAGCAGGTGCGCAGCGCGCCGTTGGCATCCATACGGCGGCCAAACCATACAGGTTCGCCTTCAAGGCCCACCAATACACATTGATGAACATAAAATGACCAACCGTCGTAGCCGGTCAACCACGCCATGTTGGAGGGGTCACTGACAATCAGCACGTCAATGCCACGGCCAGCCATTTCTGCACGCACCTTCCACAAGCGATTAGCATACTCTTCACGCGTGAAAGGCAGGGAAACCTCAGTCATCGGGCAACTCGCCATCAAAGATCACTAAGAACCAGCGCCATCTATTGTAAGTTAGGTACGCTGGGCCACAGGATCGACCTGGCCACCCCCGCAGTAGGCCTGCCAATGTCGTCTTAGGGCGATACTAGCACCGACCCTTGGTTGCCGGTCAAAGCCTTTATGACAAAAATTGTGGCAAGCCGTGATAGCGTAACCATAGTTAACATGTAGTCAGGAGGAAAAATGAAAGTAGTCATCCATATTGATGATTCAGCCCAATGGCAAGCCGCACTTGAAAAAGCGTTACCCCAGGCCACTGTATTGACAAGTGACGCACCTGAAGATGAACGAAAAAACGCCGACTACCTTGCCGTTTGGAAAGCCCCAGAGCATTTACTGCAGGAGCAAAGCCAGCTCAAAGGCATTATTAATCTGGGTGCGGGTGTTGATTACTTACTGAAAACACCCGGCCTTCCAAGCGATGTTCCTATCGTGAAATTACGTGATGCTGGCATGGGCGAACTCATGGCAGATTACGTGCTATATGGCGTACTGCACTTCTACCGCAGCATGGATCGCTACGCCACTCAACAGCAGAGCGCTACTTGGAAACCCCAAGCCGTGCCTGAAAAAACACAGTGGCCAGTTGGCGTATTAGGCCTTGGCGCAATCGGCAGTTATGTAGCCACTCACTTGTCGCAAGCAGGATTCCCCGTACTTGGCTGGAGCCGCTCACCTAAAGAAATTAGCGGCGTACGCTGCCTGCATGGCGATAAAGGGCTTGATGAACTGCTTGGCCAAGTGCAGAGCTTAGTCACTATTTTGCCAGACACCGCCGCCACTGAAGGCATTCTTAACGCCGAACGGCTAGCGAAATTACCCGAAGGTGCCAGTGTTATTAACCCCGGTCGCGGCAGCCTAATCGATGAACAGGCGTTGCTAGATGCGCTCGGTGAAACGAATAAGCCAGGACATCTGCGTGGTGCCCTGCTAGACGTTTTCTGTGAAGAGCCTCTTCCAACCAACCACCCCCTTTGGCAGCACCCAAGCGTGTTAGTAACGCCTCACATGGCAGCGCCTACACCACTTAATGACGCCATTGATCAAGTCATTGCGTATATTGAGGCATTTGAAGCGGGTGAATCGTTAGCAACGATTAGCCCAGAAGCAGGCTACTGACGCTTAGCCATACGCACGCTATACTGCACGGGGAACCAAGCGCTAGCTAAAGGCTCTTAGGAAAACACTCGAGAAGGAGGAAGGGCCTTTGCGTTATGTTACAAGAGGCATCAGACACCCTAAGTCTGCGAGCGCAATATTGGGCGCTTGCCTGTTTTCCCTGTGCGGCTTAGCAACAGCAGATACTCCACAAGATGAGCAAACTCTGCAGGCCCCACACCCCTTCCAGGCTCAATATCGTTTAGAAATACGCGGCTGGCCCGGCGCAACTATTACCCATACGCTCAGTAATGAAGGGCTTCACTGGTTAAGTGATATGAATTTTGCAGTCGCGATTGCCCGAGGTGAGGAGCGTAGTCGCTTTTCGATAGACGATACCTCGACTCGCTCTTTGCTCTATAACAGCAGTTATTCACTACTGGGTATAGGCGACAGTTACCAACTCAACGAAAGTGATATTAGCTCGCTTGATCGCCAGGCCGCTCTATTTGACCTTTCCCGACGAGCGGGTCATGAAGACTGCATGGTAAGCACCCCCTGTGATATCGAGTTTGTTGATCACCGCGGACGCGACGAACACTTTCAGTACTATGTCGATCAACAGAATATCAACGAGCCCAACACCATTACCATTCCCGCCGGTGAGTTCGAAGCCACGCGCGTCACGCTGATTGATAAAGAAAAGCCCGACCGATATCTACACATTAATTTTCACCCAGATTGGCCAGGACTGATCCTCTCGGCAGAATATCGAAAAGAGGGGCGTCGTCAGACGTATCTCACCATGACTCAATTCAACCCCGCTGGGGGTAACGCACCTTAAATGCTTTCTGGATTACTGATTGTCTTATTGCCTCTCTTGTTAGGCTACTTAGTGCGCGTTCGTTCTACCCGCTTACTGAACCTCATCAACCGAGCCGTTAATGGCTCGGTTTATTTGATTCTATTATTTATGGGGGTCAGCCTTGCGGGTCTTGAAAACTTGGGCAGCCAACTTTCAAGATTAGGCGGTAACGCGCTACTGCTGTTTAGCATTACCACGGTGCTCAACTTAGGCGCCCTATGGTGGCTATCACGCCGAGTGGCTTTGAAGGCCGGTGGTTCACCGGTGGTGGAAAATGCCCCTACCAGCAAACTCGCCGCCATGCAGGGCTCGCTAATGTTGGTAGGCGTGGTGGCAGGTGGTGTAGCGGTTGGGCTACTGCTCGGCCCGCTTATTGGGGAAGCGCTGTTTACCACCGCCGACTGGCTGGCGGAATGGGTGCTATACGCACTATTGATGCTAATTGGCTGCCAGCTACGCAATTCTGGCATGCCACTTAAACAAATTTTGCTCAATCGCCTAGGGCTTGCCATCGCGGTCACCCTTGCACTGAGCTCACTGTTGGCTGGCTTGTTAGCCGCCCCGCTACTCTCACTTAGCTGGAATGAAGGCTTAGCCATGGCATCTGGCTTTGGCTGGTATTCGCTTTCGGCTATTTTGATTGGCGACCAACTTGGTCCGTTAATGGGTGGCGTGGCGTTTTTCAACGACCTAACGCGCGAACTGCTGGCATTTATTCTGATTCCGCTCGTTATCCACCGCCACACCGCGCTAGCCATTGGCTATGGCGGCGCGACGTCGATGGACTTTACCTTGCCGGTGATCCAGCAGCACGGCGGTGTGGCCTGTGTCCCGATTGCAGTGGTCAGCGGATTTATCCTGTCACTACTCTCTCCACCACTGATTCTGTTTTTTCTTTCGCTGTCGGGTTAGCGATTGCAGGCAATCATTGGGTAGGATAAGCAGCGTTATTTGTAACTACGTACCCTTTTGCGCACGCTTAGTTAGGAGTGTACGCGCAGTTAAAACACAACTGCTTCACTGCCCAGGATGACTGCCTACCATGCTAAACGGAATTTGGTTAAGCTTTTTCATTGCTGCGTTTGCAGCGTCTTTATGGCAGTGGTTAGTCGGTGGTGATAGCGAGGTTTTTGCTCGCTTAGTGCAATCGCTGTTCGATATGGCAAGCGTCAGCGTGGATATTATTTTAGTGCTGCTAGGCACGATGACGCTTTGGTTAGGCTTTCTTTCAATTGCCGAAAAGGCAGGCATGATTCGCTTACTAGGCCGCGTGCTTGACCCACTGTTTTCCCGCCTAATGCCAGAAGTGCCCCGGGGCCACCCTGCCATGGGGCTAATTAGCATGAACTTTGCGGCTAACATTCTAGGCTTAGATAACGCCGCCACACCGATTGGCATTAAAGCCATGCAATCGCTGCAAAGTCTCAACCCGAGCCGCGATACCGCCAGCAACGCACAAATTCTGTTTTTAGTGCTCAACACATCATCACTGACGCTGCTACCTGTCACGATCTTCATTTATCGTGCTCAGCAAGGCGCGGCAGAGCCCACCCTGGTTTTTCTTCCGATTTTGTTGGCTACCAGCGCCTCCAGCCTGGCAGGGCTACTCGCGGTTGCACTCGTACAGCGCTTAAAGCTCTGGCAACCCGTGGTGCTGGCCTATTTGGTCGCTGCAGCGCTTGCCTTAGGGCTATTAATCACCACGCTGGCGGGCATGTCGGCCCAGGCATTGGCGGCTGCTTCAACACTGGTGGGTAACCTAACGTTATTCACTATTGTCATGATGTTTTTAGTGGTCGGCGCACTGCGTGGTGTCAGGGTGTATGACGCCTTTATTGAAGGGGCAAAAGAAGGTGTCAGTTTTACCGTCACCCTGCTGCCGTATCTTATTGCCATGCTGGTGGCGGTTGGCGTACTGCGTGCCAGCGGCGTTCTGGACGCAGGGCTCAGTGGCATTCGCTGGTTAGTGGAAGGGATTGGCTGGGACACTCGCTTTGTAGATGCGCTGCCTACCGCCTTTGTAAAACCGCTTTCTGGTAGCGGCTCGCGAGCCATGATGATTGAGACAATGAACAACTTTGGCGTCGATAGCTTTCCTGGCCTGCTGGCCGCCACCCTGCAAGGCAGCACCGAGACGACCTTCTACGTGCTAGCGGTCTATTTTGGCGCGGTCGGCGTTACCCGTATTCGCCATGGCCTGGGCTGCGCGCTCATCGCTGACGCTGCGGGCATTATTACTGCCATCACTGTCTGCTATTGGTTCTTTGGCTAACGCCGCTTGGCAACTAGGTTAGCCAACAAACTGGTTATTCATAACAACATTCGTCACAACGCTCTTAACGACACTCTTTACAACTCTCTTTACAACACTCGTAACAACAATAGATCAGGTAATTTGTTTCATGCATGCTCAACACACGGCATTACATAACGAGCTTCACGCGCGGCCTCCCATCTATTTTGAAGGGCCTGCTTGTCTTCATCACTACGCTTTTACGCTTGAAGGCGATGACGTTACGACGTTGCTTAATCGCCTAGCAGAGCTGACAGAGGTCGCTGTCACGCCCGATCAGGTTCAGCAAATAGTCAGTTGCCAGGGTTGCTTAGTAAAGTGGGAGCGGCACACCGAGTTTTTTACGCTGACCATTAAGCACGACAACAACAGCAACCCTCGCATTTGGCCAACACCACCTACTTTTTTAGCCCGTTTGCTCGCGGATGTTGCCGATAAAATAATCAGCGCCAGCGTATTGCGCGTGGAAACGGCTAATCGATGGGCAGGTAGCGTGGAGGCCTATGGATTAGATCAGCCAGCGGGTTCACAGGTAGGCGGCGGAGATGCCACGGTTTGGAGCGACTTCAACCTGGATGATCAACAAAGAAACCGATTGCTAATGGTTAACGATAATCTGGATAGCTATCGACTAGGCAGGATGGCAAGACGCTTATTTGATATTGAGACTTACCGCATAATGGCAATGCTGGCGCTACCGGAAGCCAAAGCACTCAGCCGTGAGCTACAACACTATGAAACGGAGCTGTCTGCGCTCTCTCATCAACACGCCGAACAGCACACCTCACCAGCCGAACCGTTGCTCAACGCCTTGACACTGCTCTCGGCAAAACTCGAACGCTGCGGAGTACAAACACGTCAACGCTTTAGCGCGACCGATGCCTATGCCAACATCGTGTTGGCACGCATCAATGAGCTACGCGAGGAGCGTATCGGTAATTATCCTCGGCTTGGCATGTTTATTTTGCGGCGTTTTGAGCCTGCCGTGCGTTACTGCGATGCCATGAATCGCCGCGTAGAAACGCTGGCCACCAGCGCTACACGCTTAAACGACTTGTTGCGTACCCGCACCCAGGTCGAAATCGAGAGACAAAACTACAAAATTTTGCAGAGTTTAGATGCCCGTGCGAGCAGCCAGCTAAAAATCCAAAAGGCCGTTGAAGGCCTCTCGATCATCGTCATCAGCTACTACATTTTTAGCTTAATGAAATTAGGGCTGGAAAGCTTAAGAGCACTCGGTGTCGATATCGAACCCAACGTTGCTGCCTCCGTTATAGCGCCACTGAGTGCGCTTATTATAGCCATCTTAACGTGGCGAATTTGGAAGGTTAAAAAGCACTAGTAGGCAAGTCGTTAGCTGCACTCGCCCCGTAGTGAGCCGCTAAGTGCCCTGCGCAGTGCAGGGCCGCTCATTCCACGACCTAGCAGCACCGTGAGCTTTGCAACGGCGGCCTCTAGGGTGATATCACCTCCTGCAATCACACCGGCTTGGTTCAGCGCCGCGCCGGTAGCGTAGGCTCCCTGTACGACTTCCCCTTGGGCGCACTGAGTCACGTTAAGCAGTGCGGCCCCTCGTTCATTTGCAGCCGTTAACGCCGTTAACAGCTCGCCTTCAAAACTAGGCGGGTTGCCCACGCCGTAGCTATGCAGAATCAAACCTTTTAAGCGTTCATCGGCCAGCAACGCCTTGGCGCGACGTAGCGACATACCAGGATAGAGTGGCAATATCGCAACCGCCTCATCATCTACCTCAATGGGAGAAAAGTCAGGCCGTCCGCTCAGCAACGCAGAGGGCTGAGGGTAAGATATGGCGATGCCAAGCTCGGCAAGCCAAGGAAAATTGGGAGAGTCGAAGGCATCTAACCCCTGGGTGCGCACCTTGCGCGCGCGATTACCGCGCAAAAGTCGATCGTGAAAGACCAGACTCACTTCACAAGGTGTTGCGGAGTTAGCCACCAGTTGCAGTGCACTGACGAGATTATTCAGTGCATCGCTACGGGGCTCCCCCAAAGGAATTTGAGCGCCAGTGAAGATCACCGGCTTGTTGAGCGCGCCGAGCATAAACGACAACGCAGCGGCGCTATACGCCATGGTATCGGTACCGTGTAGCACCACAAACCCATCGTATGTTTGCCAGTGGCTTTCTAACTGTGCCACTAAACGGTTCCAGGCGTCGGGCATTAGCTCGGCACTATCAATGAGAGGCTGCATTTCCAGCACATCAAACGATGGTAGCCTGTCGGCATCGCCCATCGCTAAGTGCGCGGTTAAGCGCTCGGCCAGCCCCGCGCAAGGCACATACCCATGTGGCGATGGCTGCATACCAATGGTACCGCCGGTGTAGAGCATGAGTACGCGGGGCATAGTCCCTCCTTATCTAATAGCGTTAGTGCATACGGGGGCTTACTTAGCAGGCGCGCTTTCTAGACGCTGCTTTAACGCTTCGGCCTCTTCAGGCTCTAGCTCCCAGGCTTTCGGATCTAGCTCAAGATCTGGGTGTTGATTGGCATCGAAAATTGGCTGCTTGATGCCCTGGCGACGCTGGCTATCGTAATCGTTAAGAATGCGTAGGCCGCACTTGAACAACAGAATCAGTGCCACGAGGTTAACCACCGCCAGAAGGCCCATGGTGACATCGGCAAATCCGAACACAGTGCCAAGATCTGTGGTCGCGCCCCAGCACACCAGCAACACAATGGCGACCCGGAAAGCGTTAAACAGATTCTGGTTATCGCGGCTAAAGAAGTTGAGGCTGTTCTCGCCTAGGTAGTAGTTGTACAAAATAGTACTGAACGCAAACAACAGCAGCGCGAGGCTAACAAAGGTGCGACCCCATTCGCCTACATGATCGGCAAGCGCCGCTTGGGTGAGGGCGATACCTTCAACGCCAGCACCTGCGGCCGGGTCGTACACACCGCTGAGCAGAATCAAAAACGCCGTGGCCGAGCAGATAATCACGGTATCGATAAACACCGAAAACGCCTGCACGATACCTTGGTTAGCTGGGTGCGGTACGTAAGCAACCGCCGCCACATTAGGCGCACTGCCCAGACCCGCTTCGTTAGAAAACAAGCCACGCTTCAAGCCCATCATAATGGCCGCACCAATACCGCCACCAATCAGCGGCTCAAGGCCGAACGCACTTTTTACGATTAGCGTTATAACGCCGGGAATTTCACCAATGTTCATGGCGATGACCAACAGCGCAATGGCGATATAGCTGACCGCCATAAAAGGCACTAGATACTCTGAGATACGCGCAATACGCTTGATGCCACCAAAAATAATCAGCCCGACCAGCATGGCCAGGGCAATGCCGCTGTAAAGCACCGGCACACCGAAGGCGTCGCCAAACGAGGTCGCTACCGCATAAGATTGCAGTGCGGTAAAGGCAAAACCAAAGGTTAACAGCAATAGCACCGAGTAAAACGCTGCCAGCCAGCGCCACTGTTTGCCCAACCCTTTAACAATGTAGTACGCCGGGCCACCGCGATAAGTGCCATCGCCTTCCGCCTCTTTGTAGGTCTGCGCGAGGGTACATTCTAAAAAGCTAGTCGCCATCCCCATCAGGCCCACCAGCCACATCCAGAAAATAGCCCCAGGGCCACCTAGCGTAATCGCGACCGCCACGCCGGCAATATTACCGCCACCCACACGCCCCGCCACTGACAGAACAAGCGCCTGAAACGAACTTAAGTGGCCGTGTTTATTACGCTTGAAGGCCTGACCCGACCCCAGGATGCGAAACATTTGGCTGAAATAACGAAACTGCACAAAGCGGGAAGCAACGGTAAAACCGATGCCAACGCCGACTAGCAGCACTAGCAGTACCTTTCCCCAGAGGAGCTCATTGAGCATATCAAGCATGTGATTGTCTCCGCGTTCTTGTATTAGCGTTATGTTGGAATTCGCGTCGTTTTATTTCGCGCTTCTTAAAACCGCGCCGCGGAGAACGTTTTACCAAGCATGGGGAAGAATTAAATTTGGCGCAGCGATGCAGTTGTGTGCACTCACTGCATCAGCGGGTGCACCAGAGTGCATCAGGCAAGCCGTCAGACTTTCTCGGCAATGCGATGGGCTAATTTATGAATAAAGGGGCCGCAGATAAACGCAATGATCCCAGCAGCTGGCCAAGCAAGCAGCCAAGCGTGCATCCAGATGCCAACAAAATCAGCATGAGTTCCGATATTCACGTACGTCACCCAGGCAGACATAATCAGCGATAGCGTAAACGACATGAGAATAGCGAAGATAATTCTGTGTTTCATGGCAGTACCTGAGAGTGATGTTTGAGTGCGGACAGATTAACAAACACCTATAACGGTAATATATGCCAATATATGAGAATCAATTTTACAGAATTGCAAAATGCGAAAACCCTCTCTTGATGACCTAAATATCTTTATCGTGGCCGCCAACCAACGCAGCCTCACGGCTACGGCGGCAACGTTGAAGATGACCATTGCCACCGTGTCTCGGCGCATAAGCGCACTGGAAGCCACACTAGGCGTAGAGTTGCTCCATCGCTCAACCAAGGGGTTAACGTTGACGCCTCAGGGTGAGTCCTACTTCCGCGAGTGTGAGGAGTTAGTACTCGCACTGGATCAGCGAATTTCAGACCTGGATCAAACACTGTATAGCCTAAGCGGGCCATTGAAGGTTATGGCACCTGTCAACCTGGGCAGCGGGCCACTGGATGCATTTTGGCGTCACTTTATTGATCGCTACCCTGAGATTGCGCTGACGATCGAACTCGATAACAACGTGGTTGATATTCGCGACCACCAGGCTGATATTGCGCTTCGCTCGGGGCCACAAAAAGATTCGACGCTGATCCAAAAACATCTGGGTTATATAGAGCCGATTTTGGTGGCTTCACCGTCGATGAAGCATCCTCTTCCGAGCACTATTAAAGAGCTACAAGCATGCCCCAGCGTGGCAGCAAAAATGTTTAGCGATTGGCTGCTGTTCCATCACGACGGTAGTCAGCACGCTTGTCACAAGAGCCATTTCCATATCAGTAACGATATGAATATTGTGCTGAACCTCACAACGTCGGGAGCAGGCGTCTCGTTGATGCCCGCCAGTATGGTGGCGAACAGCTTACAAGCGGGAGAGTTAATACAAGTGCTCCCTGAGTGGCGGGGACGCCACCGTGAGATCTTCTTGGTATGGCCCTACCGGCGCAGCCTTTCAGCGCGTTCAAAGGTGTTCCGCAGCGAGTTAATCGAATTTCTCAGCCGCCAATCTTGGTTCCACGCTGCTGATTAGACCGTCTGTTCGGGCAAAATGGCGACCTGCTCTGCTGGCGCCGTAACACCAGCAAAACAGTTAACTAGCAGCGCGTTTGGGGAATGCTTAAATGCCCGCTTTCGCCGCCCGTGCCGCATGAAGCTTCTTATAGCTTTCGATCAAGCGCTGGTGGCGCTCCAGGCCTTCTAACTGCATGTTAGTCGGCGTTAGGCCGTGGAAGCGTACTTCGCCACTTACCGACCCCACGACAGCCGCCATGGTCGCTTCGCCGAACATGCGCTGGAAGTTATGCAGATAATCTTCAAGCTCCAGTTCATCATCCAACACAATTTCCAGCACCGCGTTCACCGCCTGGTAGAACAGGCCGCGCTCAACGGTATTATCGTTGTACTGCAGGAACATCTGCACGCAGTCCAGCGCCTCTTCATGGCGTTGCAGCGCAAGGTAAACCAGCAGCTTGAGCTCTAGAATCGTTAGCTGCCCCCACACAGTGTTCTCATCAAACTCGATACCGATCAGCGTGATGATATCGGCGTGGTCATCCATCTGGCTCTCTTCCAACCGCTCGACCAGGTCGGTGAGCTGGTCGTCATCCAAGCGATGCAAATTGAGAATATCTTCCCGGTAATCCAACGCTTTATTGGTGTTATCCCAGATTAAATCTTCAATGGGGTACACCTCTGAGTAACCCGGCACCAGAATGCGACAGACGGGTGCGCCCAGGTCTTCGTGGACCGCCATATACACTTCCGCGCCCAACTCTTCAAAGATACCAAACAGCGTCGCGGCCTCTTCCTCATTGCTGCCAGAGAAATCCCATTCGCTGAATTCAAAATCGGGCTTGGCACTAAAGAAGCGCCAGGAAACCACGCCCACCGAGTCGATAAAATGCTCAACGAAGTTGTTGGGTTCAGAAACGGTTTGCGAGTTAAACGTCGGCAGCGGCAGATCGTTTAATCCTTCGAAACTGCGCCCCTGCAGAAGCTCAGTTAGGCTGCGCTCCAGCGCCACTTCAAAGCTTGGGTGGGCACCAAATGAAGCAAATACGCCGCCGGTACGCGGGTTCATTAAGGTGACGCACATCACCGGGAACTGCCCGCCCATAGAGGCATCTTTGACCAACACCGGGAACCCTTGGGCTTCCAGGGCGTTAATGCCTTCTACGATACTTGGATACTTAGCTAGCACGTCCTGCGGTACATCCGGCAGAGCTAACTCCTGCTCGAGGATTTCACGCTTCACCGCCCGCTCGAAAATTTCCGACAGGCACTGCACCTGGGCTTCTACCAGGGTATTGCCCGCGCTCATACCGTTACTGAGGAACAGGTTTTCGATCAGATTGGAGGGGAAGTAGACCGTTTCGCCGTCGGACTGGCGCACAAACGGCAGTGAGACAATGCCCCTATCTTCACGACCAGAGTTGGTATCGATCAGATGCGAGCCACACAGCTCGCCTTCAGGGTTATAAATATCGCGACAATGGTCGTCGAGAATTTCTGCGGGAAGTTCATCATTAGGCCCCGGCTTGAACCACTTTTCATTGGGGTAGTGAACAAAATCGCTGTTGGCAATCTCTTCACCAAAGTACTGATCGTTATAGAAGAAGTTACAGCTTAAGCGCTCAATAAATTCGCCCAGCGCCGAACACAGGGCGCTCTCTTTGGTAGCCCCTTTGCCATTGGTGAAACACATCGGTGAAGCCGCATCGCGAATATGCAGTGACCAGACGTGGGGCACGATATTGCGCCAGGAGGCGATCTCGATCTTCATGCCCAGGTCAGCCAGCATCGCGCTCATATTGGCGATGGTTTGTTCTAATGGCAGGTCTTTGCCTGGAATATAAGTAGCACTGCCCTCCGGCGCTCCCATCAGCAGTGCCTGGGCGTCCTCGTCGATGTTTTCTACCGTCTCGATCTGGAAATCAGGGCCGGTTTGAACCACCTTCTTAACCGTGCAGCGATCGATGGAACGCAGAATACCCTGGCGATCTTTTTCAGAAATATCTTCCGGCAACTCGACCTGGATTTTGAAGATCTGCTTATAGCGGTCTTCCGGGTCAACGATGTTGTTCTGTGACAGGCGAATATTTTCGGTAGGAATATCGCGGGCGTTGCAGTAAACCTTTACAAAGTAGGCCGCACACATGGCAGACGACGCCAGGAAGTAGTCAAACGGCCCAGGTGCCGAGCCATCGCCCTTATAGCGAATCGGCTGGTCGGAGATAACCGTAAAATCGTCGAACTTGGCCTCTAAGCGGAGGTTGTCGAGATAGTTAACTTTGATTTCCATGAGCGGGCATCCGGATAGATAAATGTGCTGAAGGTCTTGGGGCCATAGGCTGATGGCGGCCATTATCCAGTTTTTTACCCGCTTCGTCTTGGGAAGCATTGCACTGACAGGCTCGAAGCGTCACATTAGCCGCACCGACGCTTACTGAGAACGCTGAAACCGCCCCCATGCATGATGATTTTGTGGCCAACTTACGCCTGCTATGCAGCTACTACCCGTCTATTGCGGACGTTTGCCGCCGCTTATCCATTAACCGTGCTCAATTCAACCGCTACCTCAGCGGTCGCTATTACCCAAGCCACGCCGCGCTGCAGCGTATTTGCCACTTTTTTGGGGTGACGCCAGAAGATATTGCGCTGCCTCACCACGACTTCCGTGCGCTGGTGCAAACCGGCCAGCTCAACGCAGATAGCTCACCGAACACACTACCCTGGCCTAATGCGTTGATTCAGCGGGGTAGCGAAGGTATGGAGCGTTATCTAGGTCGCTACTTCGAGCTTTACCACTCAATGTCGCGCCCTGGGCATTTGATGCGCACGTTGGTGTGCCTAGAAGCCAGAGAAGGAGGTGTGGTGTACCAGCGCACCGAGCGTATGCAAGTCGCTCTGGGAAAGCGGCCCTGTCATAACCGGTACGTAGGAACTGCCGTTAAACTTGCAGACCGACTATTTTTGGTTGACCACGAGACCCTCAATGGCCATGAAATCACCCAAACTATTCTGTTTCCCAGCTACCAAAGCCAAGTCACACGCTTAACCGGATTGAAAATGGGGGTGGCTGATAACAGTGAGCGTATGCCCTGTTGTGTGAGAGTGGTCTACCAGCGCTTAGATGAACAGATAAGTTTGCGGTCTGCGTTGGCTCAGTGCGGCCTGCTGTCACTGGACGACCCGTCGCTAGATGATTCGCTGCTGGCAGCCGTGTGCAATGATGTGGCTAGCGGAGAGCGCCATTTTCGCGCACGTCACTAGCGGCTTGCTTCGCAGGACACTGATGGCGCCAGCACATGGGCAAATAAAATCGACTCAAAGTGCTCCATAGGAGCGACTGACTTAAGCGTTTTAGCGCGCAATATAGCGCCTTCCCAGCCCGACAATATAAAACTAGCCAGGGCTTCTGGAACAATTGCCTTATCGATATCATTCTGATTTTGCGCTTCTTTCAGGCAGACGGCTAAACGCTTCTCCCAGCGCTGGAACACCAAGTTAAGTGCATCACGGAAGGTGTCACTCTGCCCCGAAAGCTCCTGACCCAGGTTACCAATCAAGCAGCCAGTGGTGTGGTCGCAGTCCAACATATGCTCACGCCCAGTGGCGAAGTAACGCCGTATGCGCTCTAACGGCGGCAACGAAGCGTCTTCAAACAGTGTTGCCAAGCGTTCATCATACTGACTGGCAAAGCGCTCGATCACCGCCAGTCCAAAATCTTCTTTGCTGGAAAAGTAGTGGTAAAACGATCCTTTAGGCACACCACAGGTTTTTAAGACGGCATTAATACCCGTCGCATTGTAGCCCTGCTGGGCAATCAGCTCGGCACCGGTTTCAATTAACTTATCGCGAGTGGCGGTGTTTTTCATGACGTCACATTAACCAGTGAATTTAGTGCTTTGCAAAATAATAATGACAGGTATTGTGAGGCCCGTCAGCGGTTAAACCGCACGCTGCAGCGATGCTTAACGGGTTGCACGCTATTTGCACATTGTTTACCTAATCATTGCTTGCGTATCGGTGATGCTAGCATGATACGCCATTTTCTCTGGAATTTTCGCCCTCAGCCAACGGATGCCGCGCGGTAATGACCTCCTCTCACTTTCACGCACCTTCTCAACAAGGCCGTATCGGTTTCGGAGCCTTGGCAGCACTACTGGTTTTCGTTGGCGGCTTAACCTTGGCTTGGTGGATTATCAGCCAGCCGCCTCGCGTTGAACGCCGCCCGCCATCGCCCGCCGCGCCACCCTTAGTGGATATCATGACGACTGAAGAGCGCCTGCAAGCGCCCATGCTTAACGGTTTTGGTCGTGTAGAAGCTGAGAAATCCACCATGTTAGCCAGTCGAGTGGCTGGTCAGCTAGAGCGCTTTGGCGAAGGCGTTCTACCAGGTCAGGTCGTCGAACAAGGAGCGCCGGTTGCTTATATCGATCAGGCCGATTTACGTCTGATTCTCGAAGATGCTGAAGCACAATTAGCCAATGCTCAGGCGCAGTTAGCACTAGAACAAGCGGAGCAACAGCGCGCCCGAAGTGAGTATGAATCTTTTGGCCGCCAACTCAGTGCTGAGCGCCGTGCACTGGTGCTACGTGAACCACAGCTACGCCAAGCTCAAGCTCAACTAACACAAGCACGCGTGGTGCGAGACCAAGCAGCGCTTAATCTTGAGCGTGCCACGTTAGCTGCCCCTTGGCGAGCGATGGTACAAGACCGCTTGGTTGGCGCAGGAACCCTGTTAAGCCAGGGTACTGAATTACTCAGTTTGGTTGGTGTCGAGCAGTTTTGGGTTCGCGCTTCGTTGCCGGGAGATATTTTGAGTTGGCTAACGCCGGGCAGCCGCGTCACGCTTACCAGTCAAGGCTGGCCGGAAGGAGCAAGCAGAGAAGGTAACTTAATTTCTATTCTGCCAAACCTGGAAGAGAACGGCTTACAGGCGCAGCTTTTGATCGCCGTGAATGACCCGCTGTCGCTAGAGCAAGATGGCCCTGCGCTGCGTCTTGGCGATGTTCTACGTGTTGCCTTTCATAGCACAGCTCAGGAGCCGCTCATCGCCTTGCCTTCTTCAGCATTGCGTCCCGGCGAGCAGGTATGGTGGGTAGATGATGAAGATCGCCTACGCAGCACCCATGTCACCCTGGCCTACCGCGGGCAGGAAACGGCGCTGGTACGCAGCGGTTTAGTCCCCGGACAGCGGGTGGTTATTGCCGGCTTGGCTCAGCCTCGTGAAGGCCAACAAGTCCGCATTCGCCAGCGAGGCGACACGCCAGCCAGTGATGAGGAAAGCCCATGATTCGCCGTGGCCCACTCGCCTGGATGGTCGACCATGGCGTTGCCCCTAACCTGATGATGGTGCTGTTTATCGTCGGCGGTTTAATGGCATCCTTGGCCATCAAGAAAGAGGTTTTCCCGGAATTTGAAACGGAAATCATCCAAGTTAGCATCGGCTATCCCGGTGCCACACCGGAAGATGTTGAGCAAAGTTTGCTGCTACCAGTTGAAGCTGCCATTGCCGATGTGGAAGGCATCGATGAATTAACCGCCAGCGCTGGCGAAGGTAGCGGCGTAGTCAGCGCCACGCTGATCGACGGTGTTGATGTGATGCGGGCCTATCAGGATATCCAGCAAGCCGTGAATGCCATCACCACCTTGCCTAACGCAGCAGATCCACCGCGCTTTACCCTGGCTGGCCGCTCTCGCAGCGTGGTGAGCTTGCAGGTGTATGGCTCAGTGGGCTTAGCCGCACTGCATGACGCCGCCGAGGATGTGCGCGCAGAATTACAGGCTACTAGCGGTATCTCCCGTGCAGAGCTCTCCGGCAACCGGGAACGTGAAATCCAGGTGCTTTTGGATGAAGAAGCCATTGAGCGCTTTGGGTTAGACCATCAACAGCTTGCAAGCCGAATTGCTGAAGAAGCGCTCGACCTCGCCAGTGGCCAGCTAACTACCGCCGAAGGCGAGTGGTTGATTCGCTATCAGGGACGCCGCAACAGTGCGGACGAGTTTGTTGCGCTCCCTATTCTCACCACTGCCCAAGGTTCCCCCGTTGTACTGGGCGATATTGCTCGCGTAAGCGAAGGGTTTGCTGAAACCGATCGCGAGGAGTTCTACAACGGCGAGCAGGGCTTATCGGTAGATATCTATCAAATTGGTGATCAAACGCCGACCAGTATTTCCCAAGCCGTCTATGGAGAGCTGGAGCGACTGCGCGCTAACCTGCCCACTGGGGTACGCCTGGATGTTTCCAGAGATAGCTCAGAAATCTATGAAGACCGCCTAAACCTGCTGCTAAAAAACGCCTGGATGGGCTTGGCACTGGTGCTAATTCTGATGGCACTGTTTCTTGAGGCACGATTGGCCTTCTGGGTAACGCTAGGCATCCCGACGGCATTTTTGGGTGCAATGCTGTTTCTGCCATGGGTTGGCGTCTCACTCAATATGATGTCGATGTTCGCCTTTATTATTGCCCTTGGCATCGTCGTGGACGATGCCATTCTGGTCGGTGAGAATATTTACAGCTACCGGGAACAGGGCTACTCACTGCGCGATGCCGCGGTGAAAGGTGCTCAAGAAATCGCCACACCGCTTACCTTTGCGATTCTGTCTAATATTGTTGCGTTCCTGCCACTACTGTTTTTACCGGGCTTTTTAGGGCTTATTTTTGCTACCGTGCCAGTGGTCGTTACCACGGTCTTTATTATTTCTCTGGTGGAAGCTCTGTTTATACTACCCGCCCACCTCGCCCACGCCAGCAAACCCCGCCAGACACCCGTATGGCAGCGCCCTATAGAAGCTATTCGTCTACGTATGCAAAAGGGCTTGCATCACTTTACTTACCAGCAGTTTGAACCGTTTTTACAGCGCGCGCTTACTCAACGCCTGCTGACCGTATCCCTAGGCGTCGCCTTGCTATGTGTCACGCTTGCCTGGGCAATGAGCGGTAGGCTTGGCTTTTCACTTATGCCCAGAGTGGAATCAGACCAAGTTCAAGCCAGCGTTACCCTGCCGATTGGCAGCAACATTAGCGTTAGCCGCGGACTAAGCCAACAATTACTCAATGCCGCCGAGGAACTTAGCGAACGCGAGGCAACCCTCAGCTTTAGCAGTACCCGCAGCAGCCTGGATGGTGAGAACCTGCAAGTGCGCCTGGATATCGCCAGAGAAAGTTTAGATGCCTGGCCTCCATCTCGAATTGCCCAGGAGTGGCGCGACTTAACAGGCGACTTAGTCGGCGCGCAATCAGTGCGCTTTGAGTCAGACTTCGGCGGCCCCGGTAGTGGTGCAGCGCTAAGCCTGCGTTTATCCCACCCAAACACCCAAGTGTTAGAAGCGGCCGCTGCGCAGTTGGCTGAACAACTGGCTGAATATGGGTTAACCGATATCGACAGCGGACTGGGAGACGGCAAACCGCAGCTTGAAATGCGCCTGTCTGCTGAAGGGCGCGCGTTAGGGCTAACGGGGAGCGACCTAGCCCAGGCGCTACGCGGCCCGCTACAGGGTGCCACAGCCATAGAACAATTTATTGGCCGCCGAGAAGTCAGCGTTGAGGTACGCCTGCCAGAACAAGATCGCGATAGCCTCAATGAGCTTTATCGGCTGCCGATCCGGACCCCCGACGGCCTAAGCGTTCCGCTGTCACGCGTTGCAGATATTACGTTAAGCCAAGCTTCTAGCAGTCTTCAGCGTATCGATGGCCGGCGAATCATTACAGTGACCGCAGACTCGGAAGGCGACCAAGCAATTAACCAGGTGCTCGCCACGCTACAAGAGGATGTTTTCCCCACGCTTAGCAATACCTGGGCAGGGCTTGAAGTGAGCATGGGCGGTCGACAGCAAGACACCGCCGACAATTTAGCCACACTTCGCAACGCCATGTGGCTAATGCTGGCCGCGCTATATGCATTATTGGCCATTCCTTTCCGGAGTTACTTTCAGCCACTGCTGGTACTGGCCGCTATTCCGTTTGGTATTGTCGGGGCCGTTGCAGGCCATATGCTAATGGGGTTCGGACTATCGATTATTAGCCTACTTGGTATGCTGGCACTTTCGGGCGTGGTAATTAACGATGCCCTGGTTCTGATTGATTATGCTAACCGTAAGCGTCGCGAGGGCATGGATGCCCGCGAAGCGATTGTCGCCGCGGCGACCCGCCGCCTGCGGCCGATTATGATGACCACACTCACCACGTTTTTAGGCTTGGCACCAATGATTCTAGAAACCTCTCGCCAAGCGCGCTTTATGATACCCATGGCTATTTCACTAGGGTTTGGCATGCTATTCGCCACGGTTATTTTGTTGCTGGTAGTGCCCTGCCTCTATTTGGGTTTAGAAAACCTGCGCGAACGACTCAACAAACCACCCCAACCAAGCCATGAGGGAGCCAGCTAATGAAACTGTTCGCTTCGCTGCGCCAGTGGCGCCCTTCTCGGCTGGGTCTAAAGCTTTTTGTGGCGATTTTAAGCGTCAACGTAGCCATTGCAGCGAGCGTTTTTTTAGCAGTAACTTACAGCATCGATCGCGGCTTTTTAGAATATCTCAATCAAGCCCAAGAGCGACGCGCTACGCTGCTGGCGGATGGGCTAATTACTCGCTGGGAAACCCAAGGCAGTTGGGAGTGGTTGGAGCAATCGCCAGAGCGCTGGCCCTATATTGTGCGCTTTGAGCTTGGCCAGGCACACCGTGATCGCCCTTCTCCTCTCGGCGAAGCTCAGGACTTCGCTTTACGCAATAGCGATGGCCGCTTCGTCGTCCCGCCTGTTGAGAGCGCACGCGGCTCAAACGGTTGGCGGTGGCTCACCCTGTATAGCGACGTGACCTCAAGCGGCAACAATGAAGCGATTGGAGAACTGGGGTTTCGTCCTCCGCAAGATATGATGGAGCGCATGGAAAGTCGCTTCCTAGAGCGCCAGCAGCGCAATTTGGTGCTTATTGTTGTTTCTCTTGGGTTAGCATCGCTGTTACTGGCAGGAGGGCTTTCCTGGTGGCTAGGCCGACGCACCCGAGCATTGGCGGGCGCAACATTGCGCTTAACCGAAGGTGATTATCACACTCGGTTACCAGAACGCGGCCGAGATGAACTTTCCAGTTTGGCACGCGATTTCAACGTATTGGCGGCCACCTTAGAAGCTAGCCGTGACGCCAGAGCACGATGGGTATCAGACACAGCGCACGAACTACGTACCCCGTTGGCAGTCCTGCGTGGTGAAATCGAAGCGATGCAGGATGGGATTCGTCCGCTAAACCAGGAAAATCTTAGCTCACTGGCTCAAGAAGTGTCTCAACTGGAACGGTTAGTCACTGACTTGAGGCTGCTTTCGCAAAGTGATGCAGGCGCATTAGATATTCAGCTAGCGCCAATGAACCTTAGCGAAAGCTTGAAAGGCCGTTTATCCGATGCCGACCGCTGGCTAGAAGAGAGCGGCCTGACACTGTCAAGCCAGCTTACCCCCGGCATCATGATACAAGGGGATGCCCAACGCCTACGCCAGCTCTGGAATAACCTGCTGGATAACAGCTGCGCCTATACACAACCACCAGGAGAGCTACGGGTTTCATTAACCTGCGAGACTAACCATGCTGTGATTACTTGGGAAGACAGTTCCCCAGGCGTGCCTGAAAACGAGCTTTCACGCTTAACTGAACGCCTATACCGCGTGGAAGGCTCACGTAACCGCGCAAGTGGCGGCAGCGGGCTGGGGCTCTCTATTGCTAGCGCGTTAGTCAATGCCCATGGCGGAACACTCTCACCTGGCGTTTCTGAGCTAGGCGGCCTGAAATGGACGCTGCGCTTTCCGCTATTTATTGCCTCTTAATCTAAGCGAGCTGACTATGTCTGAGAATAATTCATCCCAAGACGCCTCACTGCTCATTGTTGAAGACGAGCCTAAAATTGCCCGCTTAATGGCGGACTACCTGGAAAACAATAATTTTGCTCCGACAATAATTGCCAACGGCAACGACGTTATGCCCTGGCTAACCCAGCACGTTCCTGCATTAGTACTGCTAGATGTCATGCTCCCTGGTAAAGATGGACTAGCGCTGTGTCGAGAAATCCGTCAACACTGGCCTAACTTACCCATTATTATGGTGACCGCGAAAGTCGAGGAAGTTGATCGTTTACTGGGCTTGGAGCTAGGTGCAGACGACTATGTTTGCAAACCCTTTAGCCCCCGCGAAGTGGTTGCCCGCGTAAAAGCCGTATTACGCCGCAGCCAAGCCGCGGCGCAAGTCGATGACGCCTCCGACACCACCCCACAAGCACCAGTGACACTCGATGAAGAGGGCTGGCAGGCGCTTGCCAATGGGCACGACCTTGGCCTCACTGCCGTAGAGTTCCAACTATTGCGCGTCATGATGCAGTCCCCGGGACGTATCTTCAGTCGCGAGCAGCTAATGGATCACATGTACAGGGATAATCGCATTGTCTCGGAGCGTACCGTGGACAGCCACATTAAGAAGCTACGCAAAAAAATCCATGAAGCACTCCCCGAGCTAGAGATTATTCGCTCCGTTTACGGGGTTGGATATAAATATCAGCCTGAGGGATAACCCCGTCTATTTGCTCTCTACAATCGGTGGCTGAACTTGGCGATTTAAAAAGGCGATTCCCGCGTCAATGGCGCTACCACGCAGCAGAAAGCTGGCAAAATGACCGTAGCCACGCTGTAAGTAAAGCTCGCTTTCAGTGCCCTGAGCCTGGAGTGCTTGATAGAAGTCAGTAGCGTGATCAACGGGCACTAGCTGATCCCAACTGCCATGAAACAGAAAAAACGGTGGTGCCTGAGGGGTGATTTGCCGCGCAGGTGAAGCCAGCACATAGGCCTCTGGTTTTTCGGCGCGGGTGCCGCCAATAAAGTCGACCACCAAGCGGCCGTCATCAAACTTCAGCAGATCACTGGGTAGACCGCCGACCAACACCGCTGCTAGCTTTGTGTGCTCGCCACCATAGGGGTCGCCAAGCGGGCCTTCATCGCCAGCCAAGGCAAGCAGGCTTATCAAATGTGCGCCAGAAGAAAAGCCAACGCCCACGATGCGGTCAGTATCCACTTGCCAACGCTCAGCGTTACTGTGAATCCAGCTCATCGCCTGTTGCAAATCATGTAGCTGTTCAGGGAATCGGTACTCGGGAGCAAAGCGGTGCTCAATATTCACTGTCACATATCCCTGCTCTGCTAACTGCTCAGCAATCGCCTCCATGTCGTCAGGTCCACGGTTGCGCCAGCCACCGCCATGCACAATGAGTGCAGCTGGTCGACGCTCTGCGTCTGACGCATTCGGCAATAGCACCTGGGCGCTCAATGTTTGTGCCCAATCATCAGGTGTATAACGTTTGGAAGGTAGTCGAGTAAAGGTCTGCGGAGTGTTCAGCATCCCCTGCTCAATGGCAGGTAGGCCCTGGCTGGCTTGATGCGTTGCACCGCAGCCACTCATCAAGAGAGTCAGCGCGCTTACGCCCAGGTATCGACGCATAATACGTAAATCCAGCATGTAAAATTCCTCAATACTCCCCCCTCAATACAGTTTTTAATCACAGGTCTTCTTAAATCCAGTTCTTAAATCCAGTGAGCCCCCACCCAAGTGATTGTGACCGTGTAAGCTAAAATAAGGTCACGGTTGTTGCACACTTTGTGCAAACGTTTTACACCAAGCTCCTAGATACTGACATCGATAAACTGCCACTTTTTAAAACGTTTCGAGGTCTATTATGAACATGACATTACGTCAATTATTTGCTCCTGCACTACTTGCCGTTGCACTTATGCCTTTAGCCGTCAGTGCCAATGCCGGTCACCACAACAGTGCAGGTATTGACCGCGAAGCAATGCAGGAACGCATGGAAGAGTACCGCCAAGAAGCTTATCAACGCGCCGGTTTAAGCGAAGAGCAGCAAACTGCCTTAAACGAAGCACACGCTGAACACCGTGATGCCATGCTGTCGCTGCGCGAAGAGCACCAAGCACAGGTGGCCGAGATCCTAACCGAAGAAGAGCAACAAACTCTGCGCGATGCCATGCGCGAGATGCATGCTGAGAGACATGGCGAGCGTCGCCAGGGTGAAGGAGCTCATGGCAAGCGCGATCATGAGCGTCGTGGACACCACAGCGAACCTGCAGAGGAAAGTGCGGCAGAGTAAGCGTTTATTAAACGTCAAACCCTGCTCTAACGCCCGGCCTAGCCGGGCATTTTTGTTTCTATACTCCTGAAAAGCGCTTTATCCGCGGGTCTGAAAGCTTCCCGTCGACTTGAAGTGAGCACATAAACCGCGTATTTTATTTGAACGTTCATTCAAAAATAACGCTGTTTTTAATTCTTGTCTTAACAACAGGAGTCCGCCTCCATGGCGAAAGACAACCCCAACCTCCCCTCACGCGACCGCCTCAATCCCGTGGTTTTCCACGGGAGTGTGGCGGGAATTCTCCTTTTCTTGATTCTTACCATGCTGTTTACCGAACAGGCCGGTGCTTTCTTCGATGCTGGGCTTGCCTGGGTAAGTAAAACATTCGGCTGGTACTACATGCTGGCGATTGTGGCTTATCTGGTATTTGTGGTGATTATTGGCATGTCGCGCTTTGGCAGCATTCGCCTTGGCCCAGATCACTCTCGGCCTGAGTTTTCGTTGCTATCGTGGTCAGCCATGCTGTTTGCTGCAGGTATCGGTATTGACTTGCTGTTTTTCAGCGTTGCTGAACCGGTCGCCCACTATCTGGCACCACCTGATCTAGCGCCTGAAAGCCAAGAGGCCATGCGTCAGGCCGTCGTTCAAACCTATCTGCACTGGGGGCTTTCCGGCTGGGGGCTGTACGTGTTGATGGGTATGGCGCTGGCCTACTTTAGTTACCGCCATCGCTTGCCACTGGCGATCCGTAGCGCTCTCTATCCAATTTTAGGCAAGCGTATCCACGGGCCAATCGGTAACGCCGTAGACATTACCGCTGTTGTCTCCACTGTATTCGGTATCGCCACTAGCCTGGGTATTGGGGTGATGCAGCTCAATTACGGCCTTACCTACATGTTTGGTGTGCCTGAAACCCTCACCGTGCAAGTGATTTTGATCGTCCTGGTCGTGGTGTTGGCAACCATTTCTGTGGTGACTGGCGTCGAGAAAGGCATTCGCCGTCTTTCTGAGTTCAACATGCTACTCGCGCTAGCCCTGATGCTATTTGTACTCTTTTCAGGCGATACCCTGGTCCTACTAGATAAAGTGGTCAATAACGCCGGTGACTACCTTTCTGGGTTTGTGGGTGCCAGCTTTGACACCTACGCGTTTGCCGATGAAGGCGCCCAAGAGTGGAAAATGTGGTGGACGATCTTCTTCTGGGGCTGGTGGATTGCCTGGACACCGTTTGTCGGCCTTTTCTTGGCACGTATTTCACGTGGCCGTACCATCCGCGAATTTGTTGCTGGAGCGTTGTTTATTCCGCTGGCCTTTATGATGGTCTGGATGTCGGTGTTCGGTAACAGCGGCATTGAGCTGGTGGCCAACCAAGGTGTGGTCGAGCTGGGTGAGCAGGCACTCAACACTCCGCAAACCACGCTTTATACACTGCTTGAGTACTATCCTTACGCAGGTCTTACTGCAGCCATAGTAACAGTGCTAGGCATTGTGTTCTTTATTACCTCTGCGGACTCCGGTGCGCTGGTACTGGCCAACTTCACTTCTATTTTGAGTGACGTTAACCATGATGCGCCGATCCGTCTGCGTATTTTCTGGTCGGCAGTGATTGGCTTGATCACCATCGCCCTGTTAATGGCTGGCGGCTTAAACGCTCTGCAAAGTGCCGTGGTGATTACCGCCCTGCCTTTCTCATTGGTGATTTTCGCCGTCATGGTGGGAATGTATAAAGCCCTAAAACTGGAAGGCAGCAAAGCCGACGCACGTCGCATGATTGCCGGTGGCGCACCCGGCGGCGACTGGCGCGAGCGTTTGGATCGTGCGCTGGATACCTCTAACCGTGCGGGTGCCGCGGCAACCATTCAACACTCTATTCGCCCAGCGATGACGCAATTTGCCCAAGAACTTGAAAGCCGAGGCCAAACCGCCAACGTTACCGAAGAGCATCTTGATGGCGAGTCGCTTCCCAATCTGACGCTGCAGGTTGACCTGGGCGATGCCACTAGCTTTGTCTATCAAGTATGTCCGCACCGTATGCGTACACCCAGCTTTATACCTGCGGATGATGACTTCTATGTCCGCTTGGACGTGTACTTAGCTGAAGGCGGTCAAGATAAAGACTTGAACGGCTATACCCGTGGTCAAGTGATTGGTGATCTCGTGGCAGAGTACGAACGCCATCTACACTTCCTTACTCTGGCAGGTCAACAGATGGGCCATGTGCAAGCAATGCCCGGCACCATCGGCGAACCGCCCGAAGATTCCCAGATGTAATGGCGTAAGTCTTTAAGTGAAAAGAGAAATCCCAGCTACGTGCTGGGATTTTTTTATGCCCGAAAAACGCCCTGATGACGCCCCTCACAACTAACGCCATATTGTGAGAATCACTGGGCAGGCGTAACGTAAAACTTTGTTTTCCCACTTGCTTGTTTTCCCACTTGCTTGTTTTTCAACTTTATTAGGAGACTTGCCTGATGGCCCGCGCTCACCGACCTTCGGGATACGCCTTTCCAGTGCCGGGCAGTGCACTACTTAGCGCTTGGCGCGAAGGATACACGCTTGCCAAATTGAAACGTGATGTCATGGCGGGGCTAACGATTGGTGTGGTAGCCGTCCCACTTTCTATGGCGCTGGCGATTGCCACTGGCGTGCCGCCCCAACACGGGCTTTATACTGCGATTGTCGCGGGCGCAGTGATCGCTTTGACGGGTGGCTCGCGTTTTAACATTTCCGGCCCCACCGCCGCTTTTGTGGTAATTCTATTTCCTATTGTCGCCAACCATGGCCTGGGCGGACTGCTGATCGCCACACTGATGGCGGGTGCTATTTTGGTCGCACTGGGGCTTTCTCGGTTAGGCAGTCTGATTCAGTACGTGCCCTACCCGGTTATCCTCGGCTTTACGGCGGGCATCGGGGTAGTCATTGCGCTCCTACAACTACCTGACTTTCTTGGCTTGGCCGGAGTAGAGCTAGGCGATAGTACCCTGCATAACCTAGTACTGATTGGCCAAGCGCTACCCACTCTTTCCCCCGCAGAAATCAGCGTGGGAGTTGTTACCTTGGCAACGCTGTTAATCTGGCCCAGATTGAATACCCCGATACCTGCGCCACTAGTTGGCTTGGCGGTAGGTACCCTGGCTGCCGCACTACTAGTAATGAGTGGCGTTGAAGTCGACACGATCGCCTCACGGTTTAGCTGGGAGTTCCAAGGTGAAAGCGGTAGCGGCATTCCACCCTTTGCACCTAGCGTTGCTGCACCCTGGCACTTTCCTGGCGCTGACGGCGCACCGCTTGAGATTAACTTCGCGCTAATTCAAGCGCTGCTTGGCCCAGCGCTAGCCATCGCGTTACTGGCGGCCATTGAATCACTGCTCTGCGCCGTCGTGGCAGATGGCCTAACCCGCACTCGACATGATCCTAATGCTGAACTGATTGGTCAGGGGCTGGGCAACTTAATCGTGCCCTTCTTTGGCGGCATTACCGCCACAGCAGCGCTTGCCCGCACGGCGACCAACATTAAAAGCGGCGCCTTCTCACCTCTCGCCGCGGTAGTACATTCGCTGGTGGTGTTACTCGCGGTAGTCGCGCTGGCAGGTGTTCTGGGACATGTGCCTATGGCGGCTCTGGCTGCGCTACTATTTATCGTCGCCTGGAATATGAGCGAGGCACGACACTTTGTGCATACGCTGAAAAGTGCCCCAGCTAGCGATGTGTGGGTGCTGGTGATCTGCTTTGGGCTAACGGTACTTTTTGATATGGTGATTGCGGTAGCTGTCGGTATTGGCTTGGCCGCCGCGTTGTTTATTCGCCGCATGGCACAGTTGACCCACACTCAACGCTTAGACACACCCGATAAAGACGCGCACTTCCCACCGGAAGTCGCCCTTTACAAAATTCACGGCCCACTATTTTTCGGCGCCGCAGAAAAAGCGATTGCCACGCTACGAGTAATTGATCACAACGTGCGAATTATCGTCCTGGATATGCGCAAAGTTCCCAGTCTGGATACCACGGCCATGGTGGCGTTAGATACGTTGCGCCGTGAGCTTAGCGAACATGGCGTAGGAGTGATGTTTGTTGGGCTGCAGCCGCGCCTGGCACTCAAAATTAAACGCGCGGGCATTAAGCGTGAAGTGGGTAAATTAGGGGTCGTGAGCAATCTTGCCCATGCCGAGCGTATGGCACATCGCTGGTTGGAAAAGAAAGATTCAGTGGGTATTGAATAGACGGCAGGGAATAAAAGGGGGAGCTATCGTCTCCCCCACTTGCTCGCTCAGCTCGCCATATCCAGCACAATACGGCCTTCTATCTTGCCGTCGATCATACGTTGGAAGACGTCGTTGATATTGTCTAGCGTGTCGGTCGCCACGGTCGCTTTGACTTTGCCTTCGGCGGCGAAATCCAGCGCTTCTTGAAGGTCACTGCGCGTCCCCACGATAGAGCCACGAATGGTAATACCGTTAAGCACCGTGCTGAAGATCGGCAGCGGGAAGTCACCCGGCGGCAAGCCATTTAGCACCAGTGTGCCACCACGGCGCAGCATGTTTTGCGCTTGATCAAACGCCTTCGGCGATACCGCTGTGACCAGTGCTCCATGGGCACCACCAATGGTTTTCTTCAGATACGCCGCCGGGTCGGTTTTCATCGCGTTAACAGTCACCGTGGCACCTAGCCGTTCGGCTAGGGCTAATTTACCGTCGTCAATATCAACAGCCGCGACGTTCAGCCCCATCGCTTTCGCGTACTGCACCGCCATGTGCCCCAGGCCGCCGACGCCTGAAATAACCACCCACTGGCCGGGGCGGGTATCGGTCATTTTCAAGCCTTTATAAACCGTCACTCCCGCACACAGAACCGGGGCTATTTCAATGAAATCAACGGCGTCCGGCAGACGCCCTACATAGCCCGCATCCGCCAAGGTATAGTCGGCAAACCCGCCGTTGACCGAATAACCGGTATTTTGCTGGGATTCACACAGGGTTTCCCAGCCGCCTAAACAGTGTTCACAGTAACCACAGGCTGAGTACAGCCAGGGCACGCCAATACGATCGCCCTCTTTGACATGGGTAACGCCGTCACCCACCGCCACGATATGCCCAACGCCTTCGTGCCCTGGAATAAACGGTGGCGAGGGTTTTACCGGCCAATCGCCGTGTGCTGCGTGTAAATCGGTGTGGCAAACGCCAGAGGCCGCCACCTTCATCAGCACCTCTCCCCGCTTGGGACGAGGCACGTTTACTTCTTCTATCGCTAGTGGCTGGCCGAATTCGCGTACGACTGCCGCCCGCATTGTGTTATCCATAATGCAACTCCTGATGGTTGTCGATGTGGCAACTTGTGGTTGCTCTTATCGTTACAGTAAGCGTCAGAGGAGTAGCAAAACGCCCGGCAATGGCCGGGCGGTATCACTGCAGAATAGTGTATTAGAAGAAACCTAGCGGGTTAATATCGTAACTCACTAGCAGGTTCTTAGTTTGCTGATAGTGCTCAAGCGCCACTTTATGGGTTTCGCGACCTACGCCTGATTTCTTATAACCGCCAAACGCAGCATGGGCAGGGTACTGGTGATAGCAGTTGGTCCATACACGACCTGCTTGAATGCCACGCCCCATACGGAAGGCGACGTTGATGTCACGGCTCCATACGCCGGCGCCCAGGCCGAACTCGGTATCGTTGGCAATAGCGAGCGCTTCTTCTTCATCTTTGAAGGTGGTAACAGCGACCACAGGTCCAAAAATCTCTTCCTGGAAAACGCGCATCTTGTTGTTGCCTTTGAGCAGTGTCGGCTGGATGTAGTAGCCGCCATTGATGCTGTCATCCAGGCTCTCTTTATCACCGCCAGCAAGGAACTCGGCGCCTTCGTCGCGCGCGATGTCCATGTACGACATAATTTTATCGAACTGCTCTTGTGACGCCTGAGCACCTACTTGCACGTCGGTATCCAGCGGGTTACCACGCTTGATTGTTTTAGTCCGCTCAACCACCTTGGCCATAAACTCGTCGTACATGCTCTCTTGAATCAACGCACGAGAAGGACAGGTACATACTTCGCCTTGGTTGAAGAAGGCCAGCACTAAGCCTTCGACGGCTTTATCAATAAACGTCGGCTCGGCGTTCATGATGTCAGCGAAATAGATATTGGGCGATTTACCACCCAGCTCCACTGTCGAGGGGATAATATTTTCTGCGGCACATTTAAGAATATGCGAGCCAACCGGCGTCGAACCGGTAAAGGCAATTTTGGCAATACGCTTGCTGGTGGCGAGTGCTTGGCCTGCCTCTGCGCCAAATCCATTAACGACGTTTAGCACGCCGGGTGGCAGCAGGTCGCCAATAACCTCCATAACTTTCAATATCGAGGCAGGAGTTTGCTCAGCTGGCTTCAGTATGACGCAGTTACCTGCGGCAAGGGCAGGGCCAAGTTTCCAAGCAGCCATTAGAATCGGGAAGTTCCAGGGAATAATTTGACCAACAACGCCCAGCGGCTCATGGAAGTGGTAGGCAACAGTGTTAGCATCGATATCCGCAGCCGTACCTTCTTGTGAGCGCAGGCAGCCAGCAAAGTAACGGAAGTGGTCAACAGCAAGCGGAATATCCGCATTCAGGGTTTCACGAACCGCTTTTCCGTTATCCCACGTTTCTGCGACAGCCAGCATTTCAAGGTTTTGCTCGAGGCGGTCGGCAATCTTAAGTAGGATGTTACTGCGCTCTTGAACGGAGGTTTTACCCCAGGCAGGCGCTGCTTTGTGAGCTGCATCTAGCGCTTTCTCAATGTCTTCAGCGCTAGAGCGGGGAATTTCGCAGAATACTTGGCCGTTAACAGGACTGATATTATCAAAGTACTGGCCGTTGACCGGGGGAACAAACTCACCTCCGATATAATTGCCAAAGCGTTTTTCAAAGGACACAACGGAACCAGCATCACCCGGGTTGGCGTAGATCATGGTAAAGCTCCTGAGTATTATGATTATTAAATAAGGTGCCTACCCAGTGTTAGCCACACGCGCCATTTACGATATAGCCCGATGGCAGGACGCACCCTCATCCCTTGGTAGGAGACGCCATGTACTCGTTGCTAGTGGCAGATGACCATCCGCTGTTTCGCGAAGCACTACACGCGGTGATTAGCGCTGGTTTAACAGATACTCAACTGCTGGAGTCGGACAGTTTGGCGGCGGCTATTCACACGATAGGCACCCACGATGAGCTTGATCTGCTGTTGCTCGATTTAAGCCTGCCCGATGCCGATGGACTAGAGGGTCTGACAATACTTCGAGAAAGATTCCCATGGCTCCCCGTCGCTATTGTCTCGGCACATCAGGAGCGCCAGTTGGTGTTAGATGCCATTACCCAAGGTGCCGTAGGCTATATTCCGAAATCAACTCCCCGAGAGCAGCTGTTAGCAGCACTCAACCAAATTCTTCAAGGGCAACTTTATCTGCCTGCAGATATTATGCGCCAGCCGCCCCCACGCATGGAGTCATCAGCATTGACGCCTTCGTCGGAGGTGTCTCGCGAACGGCTAATACGCTTAACCGACAAGCAGTTAGATGTATTGACTTGCATGGCTCAGGGGATGTCCAATAAACAAATCGCACGAGAACTGTTCATCGCTGAAACTACCGTTAAAACGCATGTCTCAGCTATTTTACGCAAGCTAGGTGCAACAAGTAGAGTACATGCCATCGTTATCGCAGGTGAAGAGGAGCTAGGCGCTTATCTTGCAAAACGAACCTCTTCCACCTAACCGCCGACTTCCCGTTAAGCGGAATTCTCTAAGAGCGTTCCCAGCAGCATCTTTAAGCGAAGAGGCTTAAGCGGCTTTAACAAACAGTGCATACCTGCTTCTCGGGTGGCCCGCTTCAAAGCTGCCTCATGGTTGGCAGTGATGACTACGGTGGCCAACCCAGGGTAGCGCCGACGCAGTCTTGCAGCCAGATCGATCCCATTTTCGCGGTGGTCACCCAGGTGATAATCCACCAACAGTACGGCCGGGCGCTCACCGTCACTCGCTGCTTCCAGCGCACTCACCGTAGCGGCTGCCCTCACCCGACACCCCCAACTGCCCAGCAACGCCTGCATCCCTTCTATAATCGCGGGATCATCATCAATCACCCATATGACACAGCCTTGTAGCGGATCGTGCTGCCAACGATCAGATCCAGGCAACGCTTTTGGCGCATACGCAACGGGCGATGCGCCCGCGCTTGGGGCTGCATTAGGTGCTGGCACAGAAAAAGGGACCAGCACAGAAAAAAGCGAGCCACGCCCAAGCTGTGAAGTAAGCGACACCGGGTGCTCTAACATAGTGCTGATACGATCTACGATTGCCAGTCCCAATCCAAGCCCTCGGCTGTGGCCACTTTGGGACTGGTTGGCGCGGCGAAATTCTAGAAAAATCGCCTTACGCTGTGGCTCTGGTATACCCGGCCCAGTATCGCCCACCATAATTTCAAGACCGTTGGCGCGTCGTCGACAGCCAAGCAGTAAGTGGCCATGTTCAGTGTAGCGCGCGGCATTGCTGAGGAAGTTGCGCACGACACGCGCCAGCAGCGCTAGATCAGATTCGACCACCACACTCGACGGCACATAGTTAAGCGTCAGCCCACGTACGGCGGCCACTTGCCGATACTCTTCGGCCAAGGCATCTAACAGCGTACTTACCGCAAACGGTGCTTTATCCGCATGGAGCACGCCGGCATCCAGGCGGGAAATATCCACCAATGTACCTAAAAGCCCTTCGACATCTTTTAACGAACGCCCTATGTGCCCTACTAAAGCCTGGGAGGCCTCGGGGAGCGCATGCGTTTCTAAGGCACTGGCGAATAACCGTGCGGCGTTTAACGGCTGAAGCAGGTCATGACTGACCGCCGCTAAAAATTTCGTTTTGGAAAGATTGGCCGCCTCCGCTTCGGCATTCGCCGCCAGCAGTCGTGCATTCACTTGGCTAAGTTCATCTAATGTGCGGTGAAGTGCGTCGGTGCGTTCGCGTACTTGCTCTGCCAGCAGCACCGAGCGCTCAAACGCTGCATAGGGAGCGCTGTTGGGGCTTGCTCCGGACTCCACACGCTCCATCAGCGCCTGGCAAACCTTACGCAAACGGCGGTTTTCCTCGCGCAGCGTGGCATTATCCGCCGCAGTATCACTATCCGCCGCTAGTTGGAAGAGCGCCAAAAGCCACCCCCGTAAAGGTTTGGTTTACGTGCATGCCATGATGATGTTCGCCGTAGGTATTAAACCCCACCACTCGTGCCTGACGAAGCAGCGCTGACGCCTGATCCAACTGCTGCAAGGACTCAAGCGCCATACGCCTTAAGAAACAATCACAGCCTATAATCGAAGGTGTTGCACCCAGGCGTTGTTGCACGCGCTGTAGCATCACCTCTAGATCTAGGAGTAACGGCGCAGGCCGCATCGCGGTGAGCACAATGCCCGTTTCTACCGCACAGTAAAACGTTAGGCTAGCATCTTCATTCACGCGTTGTATTGAACGAATATAGTGTTGGCCGCCGATATAAACTGCCAGCGGGTGCTGGGCAAAAATGGATGGCGATAGCGCATCAACAGAACAGCCGACTAACGCTGCATACACGTCAGCAGCAGGTAATCCGTTGAGTTCTAGCACTCGGCGCTGCTCCCGGTCAGCCTCTGTTACCACCAATTTATGGGCAAGCGGCTCAAGATGGTGGGTAGAAAACACCTCAAACGGGAGCCGCGTGTTAAGCATTACCACCACGGCCGCGCGGGTATGAAAATGCCCATTCGCATAAACATGGGTATGGGTAAGGTGATTATCATCACCGGCCGAGCCGCCAAAGCTGGGAATACGGCCAAGAGCAGCATCTAAGGTTGCTAATACCTGTTCTTCACGGCTGGACAAACCATCTAGTAACGTGAGGGCAAAGCTATGCTCGTTCACGGGTGCAACTGCCTGCTGTCGGCAACGCTCCAGCAAAGTGTCGACGAGCGGTTGTGCGCGGCTAAGGTCAAAGTGTTCAAGGTCGTCTACCAGTGCGGTTTCGATTGCAAACACGCGACTATCAAAACCTATCGCAACCACAGAGCCTCGGTCATAGCCTAGCGGTGTAATCTCGCCCGCCGTCGTGCAACCACTCATCGGCACCTTATCAAACGCACCGCCAAGGGCAGTTGCTAGTTCCTCTAACGGATACTCTGCACTGCAAAAAAAAAGCACAAAACCTAAGTGCTCATGGCCTAGCTGCTGAGCCAGTTCACCGGCGGCTTGAAAGGGATTTAGCTGGTTGCTGGCAGCGATCTGAATACCGCTATTCTTCGGTGCTATCGTCACGGCGCCATTTCTCCAACGCTGCATGAGTTCGCGAAGCGGTTTGCCTCAACAGATTCATGGTTTCAGTAAAATCTTGCGGTGAAGACGCGCTGTTACTAGCGATTATTTCGAGCCGTTTAGCCTCAGCGGCCAAACGCTCTGCCCCCACACCGAGCGATTCGCCGCGCAGCTGATGTGCTAAGCGCGCCACTTGCTTGGCTTGCTCCGTTGTCAGAAATTCCGCGTTCCTTAGGTAAGCAGCCAACTGCGCAGAGTAATCACTCACTTGCTGGTAATAAAGCATGATGAGCTGATCGACACTTTCAGCTCCCAGTGACATAACCAGGGACTCTAGTGTTGCACGGTTAAGGAGTGGCTGTAACTCTTGCTGCTCCTGATCTAAAGGCAACGCCGACAACGCATCTGGGCGCGAAGCCGTAAACAGCTGCAGTGACAGCACATGGCTAAGGGAAAGTAAGGATAGCGGTTTGGTAATGTAATCATTCATTCCCGCTGCTAGGCAGCGTTGGCGAACATCTTCCACGCCGCCAGCCGTCATGGCCACAATCGGCACGTTAGCCAGCCAACCGCCTTGAGAGCGAAGCCTTTTGGTCACGGTGATGCCATCGATGTCCGGTAGCTGGATATCCATAAAGATAAGGTGCACCTGCTGAGCCTGCACCATGTCCAGTGCATCTTGGCCATTTTCAGCACAGACGACATCACATCCAAGGCGCGACAGCAGCCCAGTGGCAACTTTACGATTGACGGCATTGTCTTCCACAAGTAGTAGGGAGGTGCCTGTAAAATCCTGCGTTGGTTCGGGCGGCAATGGAGCGGTGACGGGACTGGCTTCTACCAGGGGCAACTCGCACCAAAATGTGCTGCCCTGCCCAGGAGTGCTACGAACCCCTAATCGTCCTTGCATGGCTTCGCTTAAGCGTTTACAAATCGCCAAACCTAACCCAGTACCGCCAAACCGACGAGCAACTGACTCATCCGCTTGTTGAAATGGCTCAAACAGTGACGCCTGTTGCTCCTCATTTAAGCCACAACCGGTATCACAAACTTCAAATAACAGGCTCTTTACCGTGGAATAAATACGTATATTGACTCTACCATGGTCAGTAAATTTAATAGCGTTTGTGATGAGGTTAAGCAAAATCTGGCGCAATCGGCTGGCATCGATCATTACCCATGCCGGTACTAAGGGATCAACATCTAACGTTAATTGCAGGCCTTTTTCCTTAGCGCGAGGCTCAAAAAGCGATATAACGCTGTCGACTAATGGTTTAAGGGCGGTGGGCGAAGTTTCAAGCGTTAGGTGCCCCGCTTCAATCTTTGAAAAATCAAGAATTTCATTGATCATCGCTAACAACTGATTAGCGCTGTCATGAATCGTACGAGCATAGTCTTCTACTTGCGCAAGGCTAGATGGTTCACGCAGCAACTCACTCATACCAATAACGCCGTTGAGCGGCGTGCGAATTTCATGGCTAACCATTGCTAAAAAGTCAGATTTAGCGTGATTCGCGGCCTGTGCCTGCGTGGCAGTGATTTCTAGTTGATGGCTAAGTTGCTCTTGCTCACGACGAGCGGAGGCGCTTTCTCGCATTTCACGCACTAGAAACACAATTACCAGCAATACAGCGAAACTCATTCCCACCAATAACGACATTAAAAGCTTATATAAAATATTTAATAGCACGCGCTCTTCAGTAGCAGACTTCGCTAGATAACCATTAATAGCGATAACAAATCGCTCTGTAAGTCGAGTTAGCACCAACAGCTCTTCCTCTAGCTCAGCAATCGGCAGCTGAGGCAAAGATGCATGAGGTTCAAACATGGGATCTAGCGTATCTAGCTGCTGCTGAATTTGAACTAATAACGCTTTTGCCATACTGATGTTGTCTAGCAGCAGGCTCACCTCGCCCTCTTGTAACAGCGTTATTCGACTATAGAGCAGTTCGAAGTGCAGGTTCAGATCGTCCTGATCAGAAGGTGAAATCGGGCCACGGGTGGCCGCAAGCAAGTGGTTGAATAGCTGAATCGCATCGCGATCAAGCTTATAAACAACCCAAGCCGTATCTTCTCTCAAACTTTGTGTCAAATTATCCTGACGCCAAGCCGCTAACGCTGCCACTACCAAGGCTGCCGCGAACAGCAGGACGGTAATCATAGCAACCACTTTAAAGCGACGCGGATAACGCAACAGGCGGGGAGCCCGAGAAAGAGATCGGCTAACGGACATTTATCTGCATAACTTGCCAAACAGCTCTAAAACGCATTTTTTCACTCAAAAGAGCCTCATCTTGGCTGAAAGGATAGAGCACCCACAAAGGGCCATACTCACGGATAGGAATGCTTTGCCCGTTCCGCTCTAATGCTAGGATCACATCGTACTCATAAAAGTCACTGATCGGAATTTCTGCTTCGAACCCGTTTAATGCAGAGACATAAACGCTATTTTCAGAGCTATTTCCAGAGCTATTTCCAGAGCTATTTTCAGAACCAGGCAGCCCGACATGCTCTAATAATGTACGCATCAGCGGTCCGCTATAAGTACTACTACCTTCGGTCCACGGCGTGCCCGTTTCAAAGGAGTGCTGTGGCAAAGCTTGTAACATATCACGATCAAAGCGCGCGCCCTGGGTTGCGTTGAAATGCGTGATGTCACCGCTGATTGTGAGAATAACAGGCCCTTCGGGCATATCAAGGGAGGCATCTGTCCGCGCATGGCCCGTCACGGGAATACTGAGCGCCAGCATAATCCACCCCAGTAAAAACGCTTTCACAACGCTTACCTCACGACACAATGTCTTGAAAATAGAACCGCTTCTGTCAACTATCAAGACAGGCAGGACTCTGGATAAAAAAGAGATAGCGCAAAGGTTACGCTATCTCTTTTACATAGTCAGGTTAAGTATGTTTTTACTTAACAGCTAGATTGAGGCCCACATTTCAGTGCTCTCTAACCGCTAGGTCTCAAGTTTTTCGACTGGTTCGAAGCGCACCAAGTCTTCATAAGCATGCCATGTTGCGTGGCCTAAAACGGGTAAAATGAGGGCCAAGCCAATGTAAAACGTAAGCACACCGATAAGAACGCAACCTGTCAAAATAGCGGCCCACAGCAGCATGGGACGGAAGTTTTTGGCAACACAGCGCACGCTAGCTTCGATACCCTCCATAAAGGTAAGATCCTGATCCATTAGCGTTGGGATAGCCACTGAGCTAATCGCAAACGCACCGAAAGCGAGAATACCGCCCGCTACTGAACCTACTGCAATCATGCCTAAGCCTTCAGGCGTGGTAAGGAGTGATGTGTAAAGGGTTGCTGGACTAGGTACTTCAAAGCCAAAGAACAACGCGAACAGCAGCGTTGCAAGGCGAATCCAGGCGAGGAAGAAAATCATCATCATCACGCCCATCATCGCCAACTGGCCTGCGTGCGGACGCCAACTGCCGAAGGCATCGCCAAGGTTAGGAACCCTTCCCCGCTCAAGAGCAAGACTAATGCCATAGGAGCCTACCGCCACCAGTGGCCCAATAAACATAAACCCAGCGATCATAGGTAATAACCAGTACCAATAGCCGAGTGTTATTGCCCCCGCCGTAATGGCTATGCTTAATCCCACCCAAAACATACCGTAGGTTAAACTGATAGCAGTTGCGCGACGAAAGTCCTCAAACCCCGCGGCAAGCCATGCACGCGGCCGATCCATTCCCACCTTATTAATAGTGATTTTCACATTAGGCATATCTGCTCGGCCGTGCGTTTTTGTTGTAGCTGCATTCATAGCATGACTCCTTAGATTTACCCCAATGCAGTGGTGGCTTTTAAACCCCATTCAGATTGAGATCGAACTTGCCCAATACCCTGAAAAAGTTGCCACATGCATGAGTTCGTTAACCATGGGTTAATGGCTTAACGTATCTTTAATGTAGCTGAGCAATGACAAGGTGGGGCTGTCTAGCTGCATCGCGTACAAAAAATCCTGCTTTCATGCTATTAACGCCAATTTATTCGATGCGTTAGCCAGCGTTAATATAACCTCACAAACAAAAACTCCAGGCCAAATGGCCTGGAGTTCGCTTAACAAGCAACTCGGTACTAAAACGTCAGCGCACGATCATTACCGATACCTTGGAGTGATGAACCACATGTTCAGCGTTAGGGCCCAAAACGTAATCTACAAATTTACGCTTGGTATGTGATGCCATAACGATAAGATCCACATCCAGTTTTTTACCAGCCTTGATAATCCCCTCCCATGGGGATCCATTCACAATGACACTTTGCACCTGAATGTCCTCAGGCACTTTCTCCTTAATGAAGTCATGAAGTGCATCGGTTATCGCTGCATGCGCCTTTTTAGCGAAGTCCTTGGGAAAATAGGAACCCACCATAGGCATACGGTAATCCGGCAGTACCGTAACCACATGTAGCGAAGCACCAAAAGTACGACATAACGTCAGGGCTGTAGGCAACGCCTTTGACCAAGAAGCTTCCTCATTCAAGTCCACCGGCAACATGATCTTGCTGTACATGGCATTCTCCTTCATGCGGTAGCAGTAGCTGACGTGTTATTACGACGCCGACGCTGCATCAATACAATCAGCCCAAAGACCAGGAACGCAGGAATCCACATCAGCTCTTTGATCCAACGGTCAACTGGGGCCAGCACCTCGATGATTTCTTGATCGAAGTCCAGGCCAAGGTCCGCTGCCGTACTGCCGAAGGCCACCATGTCGACCACTGCCCTCTCATCTTCGATCAGCAGCTCAAGCCCCAAGTTCTCCAGGCGTTCCTCACCCGTCTGCCCTTCAGGCACAGGCAGGATCATGTAAGTGGTAAGCGGGTCACCGAAGTCATCTTCACCGCGGATCTGCAGTCGCAGCGTGCTCTCCTCGTCGACAGCACCCAGCGTCTGGACGAATTGTGATGGCGGCACCGACTCATAGGGATCATGGATCATGTCCATCCAGAACCCCGGGCGGAACAGCGTAAACGCAACCAGCAGCATCAGGATCGATTCATACCAGCGGTTACGCACGATCATGAACCCTTGGGTGCCAGCTGCGAAGATCAGCATCGCGATCGTCGATATAATGAAGATCAGGATGCCCTGCAGGAAGCTCACATCGATCAGCAGCAGGTCGGTGTTGAAGATGAACAGGAACGGTAGCGCCGCGGTCCGCAAGCTGTAATAGAAGGCCTGGAAACCGGTCCGTATCGGGTCTCCCCCCGAGACCGCCGCTGCCGCGAAGGAGGCAAGCCCCACCGGTGGTGTCACATCGGCCATAATGCCGAAATAGAACACGAACAGGTGAACGGCGATCAGCGGCACCAGCAGACCGTTCTGTTCACCGAGCTGCACGATCACCGGGGCGAGTAGTGCCGACACCACGATGTAGTTGGCGGTGGTGGGCAGCCCCATGCCAAGGATCAGGCTGAGCACTGCTGTCAGCAGCAGGATCAGCATCAGGTTCCCCATAGAGAGGATCTCCACCACATCGGCCAGCACTAGACCCACACCAGTCTGGGAAACCGCGCCAACGATGATGCCGGCTGTCGCGGTGGCAATGCCGATGCCGATCATGTTGCGAGCACCAGTCACTAGGCCACTCCACAGATCAAGGACACCCGCACGGATATCCTCGGCCAACTCGCTCTGTCCGCGGAAGATTGCCGTGATGGGGCGCTGGGTCAGGATAATGAAAACCATGAACACCGTGGCCCAGAATGCTGACAGCCCAGGCGACAAGCGCTCCACCATCAGACACCAAACCAACACGATCACCGGCAGAATGAACTGCAGCCCGACCATCACTGTTGGTCGCGTCTGGGGCAATTTGAAGATCGGCTTATCCGGATCATCGAGTTCGAGCTCTGGGTAGCCTGCAGCCACCTTGAGCAGTGCGATGTAGATCACCGCCAGGGCCACACTCACCACCCAAGGCGTGGCGGAGCCCAGAACGGGTTTTAACCACCCCAGGCCGTAGTAGACTACCAGCGCCGTCACCATCATCAGTAACAAACCGCCCAAAAAGCCGATCACCTTACGCACCAACGGCTTGGGAGGGTTGCTGGTTGGCAGACCCTGTAGGTTGGCCTTCATGGCCTCGAGATGAACGATATAGATCAAAGCGATGTAGGAAATCAGTGCCGGCAGAAAGGCATGCTTGATGACCTCCACATAGGAGATGCCGACATATTCGACCATGAGGAAAGCTGCGGCCCCCATCACAGGGGGCATGATCTGCCCGTTAACAGAGGAGGCTACCTCGACGGCACCCGCCTTTTCGGCGGAAAAACCGACGCGTTTCATCATCGGCACGGTGAAGGTACCTGTAGTCACCACATTGGCAATCGAGGAGCCCGAGATCAGGCCGGTCATGCCCGATGCCACCACAGCGGCCTTGGCCGGCCCCCCCTTGTAGTGGCCCAGCAACGAGAACGCCACCTTGATGAAATAGTTGCCGGCACCCGCCTTATCGAGCAGGGCACCGAAAAGCACAAACAAGAATACGAAACTAGTCGATACCCCAAGGGCGATACCGAATACCCCCTGGGTAGTCAGCCATTGGTGATTAACCAGACCAAAGATACTGACGCCACGATGGGAAAGAATGCCTGGCATGTAGGGCCCGGCAAGGGAATAGATAATGAAGATCGAGGCAATGATCATCAGCGGTGGCCCAAGCGCTCGACGCGTTGCCTCAAGCAGCAACAGGAGCCCCGCCACCCCAATGATCACATCCTGTAGGATCGGTGCCCCCGGTCGTTGAGATAACTGTTCATAAAACATGAACATATAGGCACCACAGAAGGCAGCAGCCGAGGCCAATACCCAATCCTGAATGGGAATGCGGTCGCGCGGTGAACGCTTTAGCGCTGGATAGGCCATATAGGCCAGAAACAGTGCAAAAGCTAAGTGGATAGAGCGAGCTTCAGTGGCATTAAAAACACCAAACCCCAAAATGAAGGGCACTGGAGAAGCGATCCACAATTGAAATAGAGACCACGCCGCTGCAATGCTTACAAGAAGCTTACCGGGCATGCCGCTCGGTTTACGGGCTCCCGTGTCACTGGAGGCTACCATATCCTCCAAGTCTACTCCGGCTCCCGAAGGTCTATTCTTATCTTCAGTCATATGCCTGCCCTTCTCCGAGACGATTGACGCATAATTGCCATATCGAAATGCCCTATAAACATTCTAAACTAAAATGCGCGGTACCCTGGGGTAGCCGCGCATTTCTTACCAAGGTAACAGTACGTCAAGCTATACGGTTACTCGATCCAGCCCTGTTCACGGTAGTAACGGGCGGCACCTTCATGCAGTGGCGCCGACAGACCAGAGGTCACCATGTCTTCGGGGTCGAGGTTCTCGAAGGCCGGGTGCAGGCGCTTAAAGCGATCGAAGTTATCGAATACCGCCTTGACGGTCTGGTAGATGATGTCTTCATCGGTCTCAGCGGTGGTCACGAAGGTCGCTGCGACGCCGAAAGTTTCGACGTCTTCGTCATTACCTTTGTACAATCCACCTGGAATGACTGACATGGAATAGTACGGGAACTCGTCAACGATTCCCTGAACCGTCTCATCGTTGAGAGGTACCAGATGCGAATCAACGGTGGTGGTCGCTTCCTGGATGGCTCCATTGGGGTGACCCACGACATAGGCCATAGCGTCGATGTTGTTGTCAGCAAGCGCGGCAGCCATTTCGGCGGCATCAAGCTGAGACGCTAACGAGAAAGAGTCCTCGGTCCAACCTTTCGCCCTCATCACCACTTCCATGGTGTTGCGCTGCCCAGAGCCTGGGTTGCCGATATTGACGCGCTTACCTTCCAGGTCATCGAGTGTTTCGATTCCCGAGTCAGCACGCGCAAGCAGAGTCAAAGGCTCACCGTGTACACGGAATACCGCGCGCAGGTCTTCATAGGCCTCGCCTTCGAAATTGCCGGTGCCATTGTAAGCTTGGTACTGAACATCCGACTGAGCGACACCCATATCCAATTCGCCGGATTTGATACCATTGATATTGGCGACTGAGCCACCAGTAGAAGGTGCATTACATTTGATGTCTGCGTCTTCCAGACGGTTCACCAATCGACAGATCGACTGACCGACTACGTAGTACACACCTGTTTGGCCACCGGTACCGATAGTGATGAAGCGTTCCTGTGCAACCGCAGGAGATGCAAACGTAGCGGCCGCAATCAGCGCGCCGGAGAAGGCGGCAGTGGAAAATACATGGCGTTTCATGGACACACCTCTTTATCTTGATGTTGTGAGCGTTATTCGCTTTAACTCCACCTGCTGAACGGTTCCCTCAGGTGTTTTTCTGCCAAAACGTTTTCAAGACAATCTGTTATCAACGCCGACTAATACAGCCGACACTTACTACTTTAGCGAAAAAAAACATACTTGGCGAAATACACGGCAAGTCATTACCGATATAACGCCCATACACATCCTAGTGCTTGCAATTAAGTCCTACTGTTCAACAGATAAACTTAATGCTTAGAGGCAATGCACACGGTAGATGGCATTACCTACCACAAGCAGCTCAGACAACATACTTAGATTACCGATGAATTACGTTTAGTTACCGTTAATAGCCATGCCGTATTCGCATAGCGTATATCGGATTGAACATCTTATGACGAATGACGTCAGGCATAGGTGTGTTAGACGTTATAACCAAGTACAGATGGCAACCACAGCGCAATACTTGGAAAAATGGCCACAAGAGCAAGCGCACATCCCATCGCCACAACAAATAGCAATGCCCACCCTAAAGTCTCTTCCAAACGGATTTTGGCAACCTCTGTGGTTACCATTAAATTCACCGCAACCGGCGGGGTAAATTGACCAATTGCAATGTTCATAGCTAGCAGAATGCCGAACCAAACCGGGTTCCATTCAAAGTGCTGCATAACGGGTATCAGCACTGGCATCATGATGAGATAGATAGAAATAGCGTCAAGCAGCATGCCAGCGACTAATACTGCTAGCATGACCAGCACCAACAGCAAAACACCGTTGTCCGTTAAGCCAATAATCCACTCTGCCAAATGACGAAAAGTCCCCAGCATTGTACCAGCCCAAGCAAAAATTCCCGCTAGAGCGATAATCAACATCACCACTCCAGAAATAATCGCGGCCTCTCCTAACAATTCCCATAGGTCACGTAACGAAAGTTCTTTCGTCAAAAACAACCCCACGATGGTGCCATAGGCAACCGCTACAACGGCGGCTTCTGTTGGAGTAAATAAGCCTGAGCGCAGCCCCCCTAAAATAAGCACTGGAGCAAACAAAGCGGGCAACGCTTGCCTAAACGTCGTACGCACGGTCAAGGTTTCAGCACCAGCTACCGGTGTTCCTTCCCAGCCGTAACGCTTAGCAACGATCATCGCAGGCACCAGCAGCGCTAGCCCTGCCAAAATGCCTGGAAAAAGTCCTGCGGCAAATAACGCGCGCAGATCGACACCGGGCACCACAATCGAGTAAAGAATTAGCGCCACGGAAGGCGGGATTAGAATAGCGGTGGATGCCGATGCGGCAATAAGGGTTGCGGAAAATGGCTTTGGATAGCCCGCTTTTGTCATGCTTGGCAGCATTACCATAGCCACTGCCGCCGCATCCGCCGGGCCTGACCCACTCATGCCCCCCATAATCATGCACACCAGCACCGCGACCAGCGCCAGACCGCCATGACGAGGCCCAATAAGTGCCTGAGCAAAGCGTACCAAGCGTAACGCCACACCAGAGCGCTCAAAAATCAGTCCTGTCAGTATGAATAGCGGTATCGCGATTAAAGGGTACTTGGCAATGCTGTTATAGGTATTGGTGCCTAGCGTCGCCAACATATCTGGCGAAAGCCCAGCCACAATACCTACCGAGCCAGCTAACGCGAGCGAAAATGCCACGGGCACACCCGATATCAAAAATCCGGCAAAGGCAAGAATCATCCAAATATCAGGCGTCATTATCCAGCCCTCCGTTTAGTCGATCTCGGGTTTGCTGAACGAGACGCCATACCATGGCAAAGGATAATATCGGAAGCCATACTAAGTACCACCACTGAGGCAACCCTAACCCCGGCGATAGCGACTCCCATTGGTACTCTTGCCAGGCTAGCTTTCCACCATACCAAGTGATCAAGCCCAGAACGGTTACCCCACATAGCGCTTGAAATAGAATAAGTGCGCTGCGCCAGCGCCCAGGTAGCGCCCGCTCCAAAAAACCAATACGAATATGACGGTTTCGCCTAAGCGCCACCGATGCCCCTGCGAAGGTAAGCACCACCAGCAAAAATACGGAAAATTCTTCGGTAAACGAGAATGAGCCGCCAGTCAGGTAACGTGTGACCACATTTCCCAAACTAATCAACGAAATAATAATAAGTGACAGCGCGCCCAGCCAACGTTCAGGGCGTGCATCGGGAAAGCCTTTCATGGCAGCCTCACAATAGAAAAAACTACCGGCCCTGTAGGCCGGCAGTTAAAACACTAAGGAGTTATTAACGTGCGTCGATAGCCGACCGAGCCGCGTTAACCACATCTTCACCAATGCGCGGGGCCCATTTTTCGTAAACGGACTGGGTGGCTTCCACAAAGGCTTGATACTGTTCATCGGTTAACTCAGTAACCGTCACACCACGCTCTTGAATAGCCGCCAAGCGCTCGCTTTCTTCCTCGCGCGTCATGGCGATTTCCCACTCCCCCGCTTCAATGGCCGTTTCACGCAACAGCACTTGCTGTTCTTCATCAAGCGACTGCCATACCTGCTGGTTAACCGCAAAAATCAGCGGATCATTCATGTAGTTCCAAAGCGTTAAGTGCTCCTGACCCACCTGATCAATACGCGCGACATCAAATACTGAAAGCGGATTCTCCTGCCCGTCAACCGCGCCAGTGGTTAACGCTGGCTGAGCATCTGTCCAACTCATTTGCGTCGGATCTGCGTTAAGGGCAGAGAAGGTATCCTGGAACAGCGGTGAGCCAACCACGCGGATTTTCAGACCATCCAAATCCTCTGGCTGACTAATCGGCCCACGGGAGTTTGACACTTGGCGGAAGCCATTTTCGCCCCAGGCCAGCGGCATAACACCGCGAGACTCAATCGCTGCAAAGACCAACTCACCCGCTTCTCCGCCAGTAACCGCATCCACAGCAGCTTCATCGGGAATAAAGAAAGGTAAAGAGAATAAATTCAGTTCAGGAACCTGAGGCGACCAGTTAATCGTCGAGCCTACCGCAGCATCGATTAGCCCCGAACGCATGGCCGAAAACTCACGAGTTTGGTCACCGGAAACCAACTGAGAGTTCGGGTAAACCCGCAGCGTTAGTTCTCCACCACTGCGCTCTTCCACCAACTCCGCCCACTTTTCCGCCGCCTGCCCCCATGGGAAAGCATCAGATAAAACAGTGGATACAGAGAGTTCACGTGCTTGTGCAGAGAAAGAAGCCGAGAGCAAGGCCGCACCAGCTAAACCTACCGTTAAACGAGCCATAGAGCGTGTCAGCGTCATTATTGTCGATCCTTTTTTATCAGTTGGTATCCAGCGATATCTATTATCTACCCACAGTGTGCCTCTGTTTGCTACAAAATAAGCGCTAAAGCAGGCAACGCTCTATTGTAGGCACTCATGAGTTTAAAGGAAGCCGGTCGTTAGCATTTCGCCGTTAACTGCAGGTGGATGAACACCGTGCCATTACGCTGCAGTAGCGCTTACTGATATGCTAAAGCCACTGTTAAATCGTTACCAACGGATATCAACGTGCCACTACGCGACCTGTTGTTAGGCCTATTCGTCATCGCCATTTGGGCGCTGAATATCATTGTCATAAAGGTGGGCGTGGCGGAGCTACCGCCACTACTAATGACGACCCTGCGCTTTGTGCTGGTCGCTGCTCTATTAGTGCCTTTCTACCCTGTCGCTCGAGCTCAGTTGCCTTTTTTGCTCTTACTCTCCTTCACATTTGGCAGCCTACATTTTGCGCTGCTGTTTATCGGCTTAGGCCAAGCAGAAGCAGGCACTGGAGCACTGCTGGTGCAGATGGGCACGCCTTTTGCCACGCTACTGGCGGTGGTGTTTCTTAAAGAAAAACTGGGGGCAAAACGCATCGCGGGGCTGCTGTTCTCTTTCGCTGGCGTTATTGTGCTCGCTGGAGGACCAACGCTGCCCTCACCACTGCCGCTGACTATTCTTTTGTTAAGCGCCTTTGGCTGGGCAGTTTCCCAACTGTTGATTAAGCGCGGTCCGCCTATCGCTCCCTTAGCACTGGCGGGTTGGGTAGCGCTGTTTGCGATTCCTCAGGTCGCGTTAGGGTCTTGGCTATTTGAAACTGGCCAGTGGCAGGCCATTCAGCAAGCGAGTTGGCGCGGGTGGGGAGCGATGACTTACACCGCGGTAATGTCATCAATTGTTGCTTACGGCATTTGGTATGCCTTACTACGCCGCCATCCTGTGAATCGCGTGGTGCCAATGACCTTGCTGGTGCCAGTACTTGCTGTTGGCTTGGGCGCGCTGTTGATGGGCGACAGCCTAGGTATTCATAAGCTGGTAGGCGGGGGGCTTGTGGTAGCCGGTATTGCCCTGATCGTACTCAACGTTGGTAAGCGTCGCCCAGCAAAGCCACTGTAGTACGCCGGTATCGGCACACTATGCATCAGGGCGGCAAAACCCTGCCAAAGCAGGGACTGATACGCAGTCGCCCACCTGGATACCGCGCTCAGCGAAGTAGCCTGCGTTAACCTCCAGCGCGGCATGGTAAGACGCACCGGCTGGGTAAGCGGGGCACTCACGGGGGGTATCAGACGCACAGGGTTGCATGGTGTTGATCGCCACAATGCGCCCTTCTCCGTTAATAAAAGCAATATCCAACGGGATTAACGTGCGGTACATCCAAAAGGCGTTGCCAGCGGGCTGTTCGCTCTCAAACCGAAATAGCATGCCACGCGCTTCAGGCAGGTGCTCGCGCTCCATTAAGCCGCGCTGTCGCTGAGCGGCGGTCTCGGCCACTTCAACGTCTAATCGATGCGGGCCTTCCTGGCTGTGAATCGCCAGCGGCAATGTCGAGGCTTGGCGAGATTCATCAGCCCAGGCGCTCAACAGCGGCAACGGTAAGCTCGCCGCTAGTGAAACTCCCAAAGACGTCTTCAGTAGCTGACGGCGAGTAACAGTCATGACAAGTTCCTTTTATGATGAGAGGGCATATTAGTAGAAGACTGGCTATTTGAAGACAGGTTATTTGAGGACATATGGCGTGACGACATAGCAACATGTTTTCCTGACATAATATGAATGCCTGCAGCAAGCAGTGACACATATACCTGCTCTCCCAGTGCTAGCTGGTTGCGCCTAGCGGCATGGGTGGCAATATCGAAACGTAGCATATCGCCATGCAAAACACGCAGCGAGATTGAGGTGATACCGCCAAGAACGACCATTTCATGCACAGTAGCGGCCACAGGGTTTTCGCGCTCACCCTGTGAAGGTCGATCACGGCGATGCAGCACAATATCGGAAGGCGGTAAGTACCAGGTTACTCTCTCACCCTGCGGCAGATCAGAAAGGCCTACGGCAACCTCTAAGTAGCGATCCCCCCACTGCAGCCGTTTCTGGCCATTAACACTGGTCACTTCACCCTCGAAAATATTGTGGCGATCTAAAAGCCTTGCCACCAGCGGCGAGGCAGGCCGCCGAAATAGTGCTTCGGGGCTCCCCTGCTGAAGACTTACGCCGTTATGCAGCACGCAGATTTGATCTGCTAGTGCAGTGGCTTCTTCTAAATCGTGGGTAACCAAGATAATGGGAATCGATATTTGCTGACGCAACAGCGCCAGTTCTCGCTGCAACCGGCGTCGGGTCACCTGATCAACAGCTGAGAAGGGTTCATCTAGCAATAATACCTGCGGCTCACGCGCTAAGGCGCGTGCCAGCGCCACGCGTTGGCGCTGGCCGCCAGAAAGTTCGCTGGGAAAGCGCTTTTCCAGCCCCTCCAAACGCACATTGGCAAGCCACTGCTTCGCACGGAGCGTACGTTCAGAGTGGGGAAGATGTCCCAGGGCAAGCTGGACATTCGCTAGTGCAGTAAGATGGGGAAACAGTGCATAATCTTGAAACACTATGCCGATTTTTCGCTGCTGGGGGGTAAGCGAGTAGCGCCGTTCAGTTGCTAACCAAGTGCTGCCCAAACATGCCACATGGCCCTGCTCTGGTTGATATAGGCCAGCGATAGTACGCAGTAACGTGGTTTTGCCACTACCGGACGGGCCCACCAGCGCTAGAAGCTCGCCCGCTGGGCAGCTAAATGCCGCGTCCAGTGGTATCGGACTACGCTGCTTGGCCATTACCTCCAGTCCGCTACCAGTGATCACTTTAGCCACGAACCCACCTGCGCCTGCCTGCAAGCCCGTAGACCAGACCTAGGGTTGTTAACGACACCAATAGCAGCAGCGCTGACATACGTGCGGCCCCCTGCTCATCAAACGCCTGTACCCGATCATAAATAGCAATCGCTAACGTGCGGGTTTCCCCATCAATCGCACCACCGACCATTAAAATCACCCCAAACTCTCCCAATGTATGGGCAAATGTTAATGCGATAGCGGAAAGAATGCCTGGCCATACCAGCGGTAGTTCAATGCGCAAAAAGGTCTGCCAAGGGCTCAGCCCGCTGCACCAAGCCGCTTCACGCAGATTAGTGGGCACATTCTCAAACGCCCGCTGAATAGGCTGAATTGCAAAAGGTAAATTAGCGATTAATGAGGCTAGCAAGATACCGCTAAAAGTGAAGTTGAGCCCGCCCCCTGTGAACGAGGCCCAAACGCTGCCCAAGGGTGCGTCGCGGCCAAATTGCTGTAGCAAATAAAAGCCGAGCACGGTGGGTGGCAACACTAACGGCAACGCCACTAGCGCTTCGCACAGCCCTTTGCCGCGAAAATGTGCGGTAGCCAATGCACGACCTAACCACACCCCAACGGGCAGCAAAAAGAGGCAGGTCAAGCCTGCTAAGCGCAGCGATACCGAGAGCGCCGTCCAGTCCATCAATCTGTATTAAAACCGTACTGTTGCAAAATAGCCTGCGCGTCTGCTTGCTGAAGCCATGCATAGAAAGCCTGTGCCACCTCTCCTGCCTGAGGTGTAAGTACCATACGTTGACGCAACGGCGTGTGCCACGCTTCGGGAATCAAGACAAACTCACTTCGCTCGCTGAGTGTTGAAGCCAGCACCAAAGAGTTCGCCACTAACCCACCGCGAGCATCATCCGACAGGGCAAACTGCAGCGTTTGCGACACATTTTCACCTTGAATACGCAATGGCTCGGTAGTTTCCCACAACCCAGCCTTTTGCAATACCTCTTGGGCAGCAACTCCGTAAGGCGCATGTTCTGGGCTGGCAATCGCGATACGCTGACGCTGCCCCTCCTCAAGTGCGGCAATCGCCTCATGAACACCAGCAAGCGGCGTGTGTGCATCGGGGGGTGGGTACTTTCCTTTAGGCTGCGCCCACGCCAGCCGACCACGGGCATAAATAACGCCCTCGTTATCGACGTGGCCTTCTTGATAAAGCGCTTGTACAAAGGCTTCGTTCGCCGAGAGAAACAACTCAAAGGGGGCTCCTTGAGCAATTTGGCGGCGAAAATTTCCGGAGGAACCAAAATTGAGGCGCAGAGCATGACCCGTTTGCTGAGTAAAGCGTTGCGCAGCCTCTTCCAACGCAAACTGCAGATTAGAAGCAGCCGCAATGATAGGTGCGCCTGCAAACACAGGCGCAGTAACAAACAGTAAACACGTTAATAGCAGGATTCGCATCAATCAGCGCTGCGCTTGCTCAATATGCTGCTCGGTAATTGCCATGATCTTCATGGTGTTGGTGCCGCCATGAGCATTCATATGATCACCTCGAGTCAGTATCACATGATCGCCAAGCTTAACAACACCCTGTTTGACCAGCAGCGTCAGTGCTTCGTCATTCAACTCTGTGGCACTCATAGCTGTGGTATCAAACGGCAGTGATACCACACCACGATAAAGCGCCATACGGCGTTGAGCAATGGGGGTATGGGCAAGTCCTACAATAGGCAAGCCTGAACGAATACGCGAGGCAATTAGCGGCGTATAACCCGAGGAGGTCATACAGGCAATCGCAGTAACGCCTTTCATATGATTGGCAGCATACATTGCCGAAAGTGCAATGGTTTCGTCTGGCCGTGAGAAGCCTTCATGAATACGGTGTCCTGACTCTTGGGCAGTTTTCTCACGTTCGGCGCCTAAGCATACTCGTGCCATAGCCTCAACGGTTTCCAGTGGGTAATCACCTGCAGCCGTTTCGGCGGAAAGCATTACCGCATCACTGCCATCCAGTACTGCGTTGGCAACGTCGAATACCTCTGCGCGGGTAGGCAGCGGCGCAGAAATCATGCTTTCCATCATTTGCGTGGCAGTAATCACAGCGCGGTTAAGCGAACGCGCGCGCTTGATCATGCGCTTCTGCACGCCGACCAACTTGGCATCGCCAATCTCAACCCCTAAATCGCCACGCGCCACCATGACCGCTTCTGATGCTTCAATAATGCCGTCAAGGGTTGCCTCATCCGCTACGGCTTCAGCACGCTCTACCTTGGCAACTAAGCCAATATCTTTACCTGCTTCACCGAGTAGACGGCGCGCCTCTAACATATCTTCCGCATGCCGGGGGAATGAGATAGCAAGGTAGTCGACACCAATTTCAACAGCGGTTTTTAGGTCAACTTTATCTTTCTCGGTCAACGCGGGAGCAGAAAGTCCACCGCCCTGTTTGTTAATACCCTTGTGGTTGGAGAGCTTACCGCCCACAACCACGTCGGTGTGTACCTGTTGGCCATCTACTCGTGTGACATCCAGTACCACACGACCATCATCTAGCAGTAGGCGGTCACCGGTCGTCACATCTTGCGCCAAGGTTTTGTAGTCGCAGCCCACTTGGTGCACATCGCCCGCATCACCATCAAGCGCCATATCGAGAATAAACGGCTGGCCCTCTTGAAGAACCACAGCGCCCTCTTTGAAACGCGCGATGCGAATTTTAGGGCCTTGAAGGTCACCCAGCGCCGCGACACTTCGGCCCAGCTGAGCAGCAATTTCGCGCACGCGCATTAAGCGTCGACGATGATCATCCGCGGTGCCATGCGAGAAATTTAAACGCACCACATCAACACCCGCCGCTAACATGGCTTCTAAGACACCTTCCCGGTCGCTGGCGGGGCCCAGGGTGGCGACAATTTTAGTACGACGGATCGAAGAGAAGTGCAGTGCGTTCATAATTTTCCTAATTATTAATAGAATGAGAATAAAAACTTAATAAGCGTTCATCAGCGTGGGGACAACTACCTCTGGCGCGTCACCATTTACAGGGCAACTACTGTGCCAATGCCTGCTGGATGAACATCTCGCAATGCTGTCGTGCAGGACGGTTTTGCATCCCCGCCCAGTAATGTTCGAATTCAGGACGGCGTGGAAGGGTTCCAAACTGCATTCCCCATCCAATGTGGGAACCGACATAAACATCGGCGGCGCTAAAAGCATCACCAGCGATGTAGCGGCGTCCATTGACGGCCGCAGCCAGAGCCTCAATCACCGTCGCAAAGTCGCCAGAACCTAGCCGCATCCGCTGCTCTGCATTAGGTTGGAAGCCCAAGCTATTAAGCGAGGCAGCAGCTTCTAGCGGCCCAGCAGCGAAGAATAGCCAGCGATAATAGTCGTCTCTTGCTGAAAGCGGCGGTGCCAAACCCGCCTCGGGGAAGGCATCGGCAAGATAAGCACAGATAGCGGCAGCCTCCGTGACCACTCGCTCACCGTGGCGAATAGCCGGCACCTTGCCCATCGGGTTGATGGCTAAATAGTCTGGCGAATGCATTGTGGCCCCGTACTCCAGGACCACTAAGCGATAAGGCACACCAAGCTCTTCAAGCATCCAGTGCACAATGCCTCCCCGCGAAAGGGGATGCGTATAGAAAACCAGTTCGTCAGACCGTTCGGCGGCTGGCTCGCAAAGCGTTGGGGGAGGTAATTGAGCGCTAGGCGGGAGCACATAGCCTTGGCCTGGTTCACTAACAATCTCGACCCCAACGGCTCTAAGCACAGCAATATCTTTGTAGAGAACACTCAGCGGTATACCTAGCGCTTCAGACAAATCCGCACCGCTGACTGGATCGTCGTAGTGACGCAGCATTTTGAGTAGTTTTGGCAAACGGTGGGCTTGTGACATGCTGGTCTCCTACGCGCAATGTGCGCTCTATTTTTCTCGTTCAGTCAAAAGCTAACCTGAGCAAGATGACAACCGTATGCTGTTAGCGCAAGTTATTCGCCTAGAGTAACGGTAATATCAAGCGAGTACTCATCGCAGTTATTGCCATCACCTCCCCTATCTACCACTAAAAACTCGCCCTCACGCTCAAGCACCGACTGAATAGCATGCCAGGTGCCTGCCCGATAATTGACGCCCTGACGGCCATCAGTAACAAACGCGCGTACATCTGCAGCGTTAATAGTGTCGCCAGGGGGGGCTACCACCACAATAAAGCGCTCTTGATGCAGCGGCATAAAGGCCTGGCTACCCTGAGGGTGGCGCTCTAAGAAAGTTAATTCCAACGGTAACGTAATCGGCTGGCTGACAAAAATATTAATCAGCGTATGGGCGTTGTCACCTAGCGTTTCTACACGTGCTAGGTCGTGGTGACGCTGGGTACGACCTGCATTAATGGGAAACGACGCCGACGTACGGGCATCTATCACATCGCCGAAAGGCGTAAACGCCTCAGCTGTTAGCGGTTCGGCTATCAATTTAATCATTATAAAATCCTAAAATAGGCTGCTTCTCCGGATAACAACACAGCGAAGCAGCCAACGCCGGAACTTATATACCAGAACTTATATACCAGAACTTAACCGCCTGAGCTCAATGCTAGAGCTTGAGTGCGGCGTGGCGGTTGACATCTTTGTACAGTAAGTAGCGGAATGGCCCTGGGCCGCCGGCGTAACACGCTTGAGGGCAGAATGCGCGAAGCCACATAAAGTCGCCAGCCTCTACCTCAACCCACTGCTGGTTAAGGTGATACACCGCCTTCCCTTCCAACACATAAAGCCCATGCTCCATCACGTGAGTTTCATCAAAAGGAATCACGCCACCTGGCTGAAAAGTCACGATATTGACGTGCATGTCATGGCGCACATCAGCAGGATCAACAAAGCGCGTGGTTGCCCAGCGACCTTCGGTTCCCGGCATTTCGAGGGGAGCAATGTCTTGCTCATTGGTGACAAAAGCCTTCGGTACGTCTAGCCCCTCCACAAACTGATACGCTTTACGCACCCAGTGAAAACGTACGGGAGCAGATGACTCATTGCGCACTTGCCAGTGGCTACCTGGGGGAAGAAACGCATAGCCACCGGGGCGCATCGTGTGGCGCTCACCCGCCAGAGTAAGCGTTAACTCACCTTCCACAATGAACAGTACGCCTTCGGCCTGGGGGTCTAGCTCCGGCTTTTCACTGCCGCCCTCAGGCTGTACTTCCATAATGTATTGAGAGAACGTTTCAGCAAAGCCTGAAAGCGGACGCGCCAGCACCCATAACCGAGTGCCTTCCCAGAAAGGCAAGTTGCTGGTGACGATATCGCGCATCACGCCTTTGGGAATCAACGCATACGCTTCTGTGAACACGGCACGGTCAGCGGTTAGCTGTGTTTGTGGCGGATGCCCCCCCGTAGGGGCGTAGTAAGGAGACTTATTCATTATTTTGCCTTTTAGCGGGTTGGAGCGGGATGATGTTCTGCCCAGTGACGAGCAATATCCACACGGCGTGCTACCCATACGCGATCATGGGCCTCGATATGGTCTAAAAAACGCTGCAGCGCGCGGAAGCGTCCAGGACGCCCTAATAGCCTGCAGTGCATACCAATAGAGAGCATTTTTGGCGAATCATCGCCCTCCGCGTAAAGCACATCAAAGGCGTCACGCAGATAGGTAAAGAAGTGATCCGCGGTATTAAAGCCTTGCGGGGCAGCAAAGCGCATATCATTAGTATCTAAGGTATAGGGCACAACAAGGTGATTATGCTCACTACCCTGACTATCGGTCACAGAGGTCCAGAATGGCAGATCGTCACCGTAATAGTCGCTATCGTAAAGGAAACCGCCTTCGTCTAGCACTAAGCGCCGGGTGTTGGGGCTATCGCGCCCGGTGTACCAGCCTTGTGGCTTCTCACCGTAAAGACGCTGGAAAATCTCCATGGCTTTCTGCATGTGCTCTCGCTCAACGTGCTCGGGCACTTCCTGATAGTGAATCCAGCGGTAGCCGTGACAGGCAATCTCGTGACCTAACTCTTGAAATGCCTGGGCGACATCAGGGTTACGCTCCAGCGCCATGGCAACGCCAAACACCGTGAGAGGCAAATCACGCTTTTCAAATTCACGCAGAATGCGCCACACCCCGGCGCGGGAGCCGTACTCGTAGATAGACTCCATGCTCAAGTGGCGATCCGGATAAGCCGGTGCACCGATGATTTCCGACAGGAACTGTTCGGAGCCTGAGTCGCCGTGAAGGACGCAATTCTCCCCGCCCTCTTCATAATTAAGCACAAACTGAACAGCAATTTTCGCCTTGCCTGGCCAATTAGCATGAGGGGGGGTACGACCATATCCCACCAGATCGCGAGAGTAAGCATTCGATGGTCGATTAGATGAATGAGGCATTCAACGGCTCCTTTTATACGATTGTAGATAGCGGGTTGCAGAGCATTTTATTGAAATTAAAGATCTACAATACAGAAAATAATTGTATACAAAATAGCGACTTTATAGAACAACCGCAATCCAATAACCGCTTAATTAGCTGAGATGGTTAGCATTTTATAGTAGGCAAGTCGCTAACCTGTTGAAACCTGAACATTTGGTCAAGCAATGCTGGTACTTAAACCGCATAAAAAGGCTTGCGATCCACGCAAAACCGCCCTATTTTCGTATACAAGATGCTCAATTTTGTCTACCAGCGAGCGATTCAACATGCATATACGCATTATCAATCCAAACACAACAGCCTCAATGACGGCTGCCATTCATCAAGCCGCCCAGCGGCAGGCAGCGGCATCAACAACGGTTACCGCCACCCAGCCTGATGCGGGACCGGTGTCCATCGAGAGTCATTTTGACGAGGCCATTAGCGCGGTAGGCGTTGCCGAAGAAGTTCTTAAAGGAGAGCGTGAAGGCGGCATCGATGCTTACGTGGTGGCCTGCTTTGGCGATCCTGGTTTACTCGCAGCCCGAGAGTTAACCCGCGCGCCTGTCATCGGCATTGCGGAAGCTGCCTTTCATTTAGCCACGCTGGTCAGCACCCGCTTTTCGATTGTAACGACGTTAGGACGCACTGGTATTATTGCAGAACACTTACTTGAGCAGTATGGGTTCCGCCACCACTGTCGCCGCATACGCGCTGCAGAAATTCCGGTTCTCGATCTTGAACATCACCCTGATGCCGCCTTTACCCGCATTGTCGAAGAGTGCTGCCGCGCCCGCGATGAAGACGGCATTGGTGCCATCGTTTTAGGGTGTGGCGGAATGGCCAATTTAACGGAAGAGATCACCCGCGAGGTTGGCTTACCGGTGATAGAGGGCGTTAGTGCCGCATTAAAGCTTGCAGAATCGTTGGTTAGCCTAGGTCTCCACACCAGCAAACATGGCGACCTGGACTACCCGCGCCCGAAAGCATTTACCGGCAAGTTCTCTGCACTCTCCGACCTTCACCTCCCCTTACCCAGGTAAATATCACTAAAAAACACGTAGTAGCCATGACTTAAAAGAATGACCTTAAAAGCAGATCCTAAAAACAGATCTTAAAAACAGATCTTAAAAACAATAACTTCAAAAATAACTGTACTCCCGTTAGCACGCCATGCCGCAAGCATCGCTTGGGCGCGTAATGCGCTCAAGCTGCCAATAACACCGACAATCTTGCGAGGACGGAAACATGAGCAACTCCAACCCTGCTCTTACGTCAGAAGAACCTCCCGTTGCGAACACCGCAATAGCTGACAAAGCCATCGGCGCAGAAAGCCTAGCACCGCAAAGCACGCGAATCATGGGGCGAACGTCCTACTTTTTAGCCTGGTTTGGTGGATGCGTCTCAATTGGTACCTTTGCCATGGGTTCAAGCGTGGTGGGCACCTTAAACCTACTACAGGCAACACTCGCTATAGCGATTGGCTGCTTTGTAATCGGTATTGCGCTGGCAGTTAATGGCGCAGCTGGCTACAAATATGGCATTCCCTTTATGGTGCAGGCGCGTAGCGCCTTTGGCTTTACCGGCACCCGCATTCCTGGCTTGGTAAGGGCTGTGCCAGCGGTGGTGTGGTACGGCTTTCAAAGCTGGATAGGCGCAGGCGCGCTCAATATGGTGTCTGCCACATTGTTCGGTTTCGATAATCTGATTTTCTACTTTATTACCTTCCAATTTTTGCAGATTGGTTTGTCAGTACTGGGCTTTCAGGGGATTAAATGGCTTGAGAATATAGGCAGCGTCTTTATTTTGCTTTCGCTGATGTATATGTTCTACGCCACGGTGCAACGCTACGGCGATGAGCTGTCGGCCAGCATTTTGACCATGGAAGGCTCTTGGGGCTTGCCGTTCTGGAGCGCTACCATGCTGTTTCTGGGCATTTATAGCACCATGATGCTGAATGTTAGCGACTATTCACGAGAGCACAAGAAAGGCACCCGCCAAAGCTTATTAACAACGATCTATGCCATGTCTATTCTGCCCTGTACGCTGTTTATGGGCTTGATTGGCTACATGGTGTCAGAGGCGACAGGCACAGCAGACCCCATTCAGGTATTTGCTAACGCTGTAGACAACACGCCCCTGCTAATGACCACACTGCTATTCATCGCCTTTGCACAGGTAACCACGAATGTACTGAATAATGTGGTGCCCCCCACCTACGTATTAATGGACGTATTCAAACTTAAGTTTCCGGTCGCCACCGTTATTGTAGGCCTACTGGCATTTGCCACTTTCCCATGGAAACTTGTTCAGCCTGAGTCGGCTGCTGGTCTGCAGCTATTCGTACAAACGTACTCTGCGTTTCTTGGGCCTATCTTTGCCATTCTCGTCGTCGATTACTACATCATCCGCCGTCGCACACTGGACATTAGTAAACTATACGACCCTTCTGGCCCCTATCAAGGCGTCAACAAAGCCGCCTTAATTGCCACGGTAGTCGGCATTGTGGCCGCGCTGACATTCTCTTCGGTCTCATGGTACGCCAGCCTTATTCCTGCCGGGTTGACCTATTACCTACTGATGAAGCATTGGCCTGCCTGCCAACGTTTTACCCAGTAACCATGATGCGTGTCTGCCTGCTCGCTGTGCGTAGCAGGCAAACGTTTCCGACAAGAGAGCGTTAACCATGAATAAGCAGCCGTCCAGCAGTGATCTCGATATAAAGCAAATTGATCCCACTCTTTACAATGAAGATCTTGCGCCCTTAAAGCCCCAAGACCGTAACTGGGGCGCGTTTGAAATCTTCAACGTGTGGTCGAATGATATTCAAAGCCTGTTTGGCTACACCTTAGCGGCATCGCTGTTTCTGTCCTACGGCCTGAATGGCTGGGCAGTGATGGCAGCCATCATTCTTGCCGGGGTCATTGTCATGTTCCTGGTCAACCTAACCGGCAAACCAAGCGTCAAATATGGCATCCCTTTTCCTGTTATGGTTCGCGCCAGCATGGGGGTACGGGGGGCTAACCTGCCAGCGTTGTTACGCGCTATCGTTGGTATTTTTTGGTACGGCGTACAGACTTACTTTGCCTCAACGGCAGTGGCGCTGCTCATCACAGCCCTGTTTGGGGCTGACAATGGCAGCACTTTTCTGGGCCTTTCTGGGGTCGCTTGGCTGTCTTTCGTGATTGTTTGGTTATTTCAAATTGCCATTTTCTGGCAGGGCATTGAGCGTATCAAACACTTTCTAAACTGGGCTGGGCCGCTGGTTTATGTGGTGATGGTCGTACTGATGATCATTGTATGGTTCCAGGCCGGAAGTGAACTGCTACCCGCAGTGAGCACTATTTTTAGCGGTAGCGGTGAGCAAAGTGGCAGTAGTCTTGGGGCGTTTCTAGCAATTGTTGGCACCATGGTGGCCTACTTTGCAGCGGTAGTGATTAACTTTGGCGATTTCACTCGCTTTGTCAAAACCGAGCGCCAAATGAAACTTGGCAACTTGCTGGGCTTGCCACTAAACGTCGCATTTTTCTCGTTTATTGCGCTAATCATTACGGCTGGCACATTGGTACTGTTTGGGGATGCGCTGACCAATCCCGCCGACATTGTTGAGCGTGTTGATTCACTACCATTGACCATTGTGGCTGCCCTCACCTTCTTCGCGGCCACTGTAGGCATCAACCTGGTCGCTAACTTTATTCCACCGGCTTACGACTTGGCCAACCTGTTTCCCAGCAAAATCAGTTTTAAAATAGGTGGCCTGATTACCGCAGTGATTGCCTTCTTTGTCGGTGCGCTATGGATTTCGGTGATTAGCCAAATCGGCGTACCCGGCTTCGTTAACGCCTTAGGTGCCATAGTAGCGCCGTTTTACGGCATCATTGTGGTGGATTACTACCTGATCAAACGCCAACACCTCAATATGCAAGAGCTATTCTCTTCAGCGCCCAGCAGCGCCTACTACTACGTTAATGGCTGGAATAGCCGCGCCTTGATTGCTTTCGGCGGTGCAGCGTTATTCTCGCTCTCTACGGTCATCGTGCCCGCGTTCGAAAGCCTTGGCGGCTTTGGTTGGCTGATTGGCGCAGGGTTAGGTGGGCTGTTCTATTATGGTTTAATGCGCCAGTTTAAGGCCGTCCCAGCACCTGCGATGTAAGCACTCACACAGCATTAAACTTCCTACCTTCACAAAAAAGCCCAGGCCTAAAGGCCTGGGCTTTTTCACTGCTTATATATGACTACTTAACCTGCTTAACCACCAAAAATCTGCTGCAGGTCTGGCACATTCTCTTCTTCTTCAACCATCGAAAGTGAGGCTTCAATCGCTTTGAGATGGCGGCTCATAAACGCTTTCGCACGCTCGCCATTGCCCGCTTCTAGATAGCCGATCAAATCATCGTGATCGTGGGATTCGCAGCCTAAGTGGCCACGATGACCGTAAACCGCCAGAATCAACGACGAGCGTGAGCACAGACGCTCAACAAACTCAGCAAGCGTTGCGTTACCCGAAAGCTGGGCAAGGCGCACGTGAAAGTCAGCAGACAGGCGGATAGCGATGCTCTGTTGGCCATTGCGCAGCGCTTGACGCTCCTGACGAGCCATTTCCCGTAGTTCAGCGGCTTCTTTCTCTCCAATCCGCTTTGCTACATCAGGCATTAGCCCACACTCAATCATCTGGCGTGCGTCGAACACATCCTTGGCCTCTTCGGCGGTAGGCCGTGTTACGCTGGCTCCCCGACGTGGCGTGAGCGTTACCAACTGTTCTAATGCTAAGCGTTGCAAGATTTTACGAATACCGGTACGGCTGATACCAAAGACGTCTGACAAGGCGTCTTCGCGCAGCCGAGCCCCCGGTTTTAGCCGCTGCTCTACAATGGCATCGCTAACCGCGCGATAGATTGACTCGTGACGCTCCTCGCCTTCTTTTTCTGCGGGTCTTTGCTTTAACGCCGCCTGCGCATCACTCATAGGATCTCCTTTAATCACTCCTCCCACGCGGCAATAATATCGCGCTCTTCATCACTCATGTTGGTGATGTTGCCAAGTGGCATATATCGACTCGCGACAACTTGCTTAATTTGCGCTTGATGTCCCAGGATTTCATCCCAAGTATCAAACGCGTAGCCTGCAGGCGGCGCTGAAAAACCGGCATGCTCAGGGTTGCGAGCATGGCATTGACTACAATGCTGATCAATTAACCCTGAAATTTGGGCTTGGCTGGGCGCACCAGACGCGCTCACATTACCAGCACCTGGGCTCGGTGCGGCTACCCAAAACGCTAATAGAATAAGCCCTATCCCAACCGCAGGATAGGCTGGCTGCGTTTTTCCTGCGTGCATTAATACAAAGAATTGCCTGATAAGGGCACCGGCAAAAATAAACAGTACCATGACCACCCAGGAAAGCTCATGGGAGTAGATGAAAGAGTAGTGGTTACTCACCATCAACAGTACTACCGGCAACGTAAAGTAGGTGTTATGTACCGAACGCTGCTTGCCCCGCTTGCCATCTAATGGATTAGGCGCCTCACCTGCCTTCATGGCTTTCACCATACGGCGTTGACCGGGAATAATCCAAAAGAACACGTTAGCTGACATGGCGGTGGCCATCACAGCCCCGGTTAATAGGAAGGCGGCACGTCCTGTGAACATCTGAGTGCTTAAATAGGCGACCACTATCATCATCACCGCAACGGTAACGCTGAGAAGACCGTCGCGGTCCATATTAGGACTTATGCGTTTACAGAGTTCGTTATAAACCACCCAACCGCCGAGCAAGAAGGCCAGCGCCAGTAGGTTGGCCTGCCAGCCTGTCATACTCGCCGCCCACGCCCAGTTGCTGTTGGGGTTAACTAGATAGAAGCCCGGGTTTGCCATATAGAGAATAACGAACAAGGCAAAACCCGATAGCCATGTCGTATAGGCTTTCCAGAACGACCAATGAAGGTCATTCGGCAGCTTGGCAGGCGCAGTAGCATACTTTTGATTATGGTAGAAACCACCGCCATGCACGGCCCACATCTCTCCAAAAACGCCTTTTTCACGATCTTCGGCTGCTTTCGGCGTTCTTAAGCCATTATCCAACATGACAAAATAGATCGACTCACCGATCCAGGCTATGGCTGCTATAACGTGCAACCAGCGTAACAATAAGTTAGCAAAATCAATAATATATGCTTGCATAAACAAGTCCTAGCAGGTTTACCTGGTAACTCAGCGAGCGAATGTCAGGCTAGGCAAAAAGCGGCAAAAAGATAGCCAAGCTCTAGCTACCGCGATAGGTAGAGTAACTATAAGGGGATAGCAGTAACGGCACATGGTAGTGCTGGCTGGCATCTGCAACGCCAAAACGTAAAGGAATCACGTCCAAAAAGCGCGGCTCTTGAGAGGCGATGCCTTGGGCGCGCAAGTAGTCACCCGCGTAGAAAACCAGCTCGTACTCGCCTACCGTGAGGGCATCACCCTCTAAGATAGGCGCATCACAACGACCGTCGCTGTTGGTAATCACACTGCCCAAGTGTTCGCGCGTGGTGCCTGCTAGGCGGAACACGTCAATGGTAATCCCCTGGCCGGGCTGTCCTTTAGCGGTATCGAGTACGTGAGTCGTTAACCGTCCCATAGCAACTCCTTAATAATCACAGTTGTTGTTTACTGTTGTCGATAACAGCTGACCGACTTAACCTATCGGTCAAAGAGTACCGTTGATACCATTTATTGTATACAGTATTCCCATTATTAAACATACTGGAGAAATTTAGTGGCTACCTCAACATCACTGACCCTTTCGCCCACTCCTAGTACATGCAGCTTAGAAAGCTTTACCCAACATTACGGCGATGTATATGAGCACTCCCCCTGGGTGGCGGAAGCAGCCTGGAAGGAAGGGTTAAGCAATGCGCATGACGCACCTGACGCGCTAGCTGACCTGATGGGACTTATGCTGCAGCGGGCAACACCTGAACAGCAAATCGCTGTTATTCAGGCCCACCCTGACTTAGCAGGCAAAGCGGCGATGTCGGGTGAGCTGACCCAAGACTCTACACGCGAGCAAGCAGGCGCTGGGCTAGATCAATGTACGCCTGAAGAGTTTGCCCGCTTCGAACAACTTAACGCTGCTTACAAACAAAAATTTGGCTTCCCCTTCGTCATTGCGGTGAAGGGGCTTGATCGCCACGCCATTTTGGCAGCGTTTGAAGCACGCTTACACAATGGTTTAGCTGAAGAGCGTGAAACAGCAATTAAGGAGATCATTCGTATCGCCCGTTTCAGGCTGAACGTACGGGCTGAACAGCCGTTGTAACGGGAATATCACCACGCAAAGCCCACCGCATGCAGCCACTCTTTTTTGCTTGCAGAAATAACATCTTACAACGCGTTAAAATGCATATAGACAAAAAAATGCCGCACCTGACGGTGCGGCATTTCATCGATCAATCAATAGCATCTGATCGCTTACTATCAGGCATTTACCTAATGAAAAATAGGTTACTGCTTAGCGGTTTCCACTGCTTTCTTAGTGGTCTCTTCCGCCATTTTCTGACTCTCTTGCATAAAGTTTTGGCTAATCGAGGTGACTTTTTCAGAGTCTCCTTTCATACGCTCCATTAGGTCAGAAGCTGTTTTTTGCTGACTTTCCATAGCTTTTTTAAAGCTGTCGGCATCTTTAACGTCTAACCATGTGCGTGCCTGAGCAACCGTCATGTCAGAGTATGCACGCGCTGCATCCATTTGCGCGCTGACGACTTGCTGATAATAATCAAGCGCTGCCAGGGTATAAGAACGCATTGGCGATACAAAGACAGACTCAAACTGCTGGGTGGATTTCTCTGCGGCCTTGTTCATCACATAATCTCCTTAAGTGAGCTAGCGATTCGACACGCATCGATAAGCGGTCGATGATCAGGCGGTTGCCTTTACTAACAACAAAGCTAGCAGTGCCTTTTGTGCAGCGCAACATTATTTTTTAACAACATTGCTGCTAGCGATTGAAGGCAGCAACCTCATCAACCAAGTAGTGACTACTTAGCGATTGCCAAACAAGTATTTACGTGCCTGCTCATCTATTTCTCCCCCCGCCTGTGGATTGACGTCTTCGATCAAAGAATAAGCTTTTCGAACAGCTGGGCGCTGTGCTACTTCATCAAACCAACGCTCTAGGTCAGGAAACTCCTCTAACGTTTGGCACTGCTTTTCCCATGGCACAATCCATGGATAAATCGCCATATCAGCGATGGAGTAACGATCACCACCCACATAATGCTGCTGAGATAGTCGTTGATCTAGCACGCTGTACAAGCGATACGTCTCGCGAACGTAACGCCCGATAGCATATTCGATTTTCTGCGGTGCATAGTGGCAAAAATGGTGGTTTTGACCCGCCATCGGCCCCAACCCGCCCACTTGCCAATGAAGCCATTGCAGCACAACATAACGCTCTCGCCCTTCAGCGGGCAGAAATTGTCCGCACTTATCAGCTAGGTATTCCAAAATAGCCCCTGACTCAAACAGTGCCAGGGGCTGACCACCGTCTTGAGGTGCATGGTCAACAATAGCGGGAATACGATTATTCGGCGCAATGGTTAAGAACTCAGGGTCAAACTGCTCGCCAAGCCCTATGTTGATAGGTTTTACTCGGTAAAGAAGTTTTGCTTCTTCAAGCATGATGGAGATTTTGTGGCCATTGGGAGTTGTCCAGTAATACAGATCAATCATTGCCATCTCCTCTCACACATACGACATAAGCCGTTTGTGTGGCTTTCCTCGTACATACGATGGATACAGGCGGCATTATTGCCGCCTGACACATTATAGATCACGAATAGTAATGGCCTTACCCGCGACCGCTTCGTGCACCTCCAGCATACGCTTAAACCACTCATCAACCGGATCATTAGCGTCAACTAATGGCTCAAGTGACACTGTATATGCCCACATCATGCTGCCAAATAGGAGGTAATCTGCTCCACTGGGTGCTTCGCCATCTAAAAATGGGCTACTGCGAAGCTGATCACGCACAGGAGCCAACATTTTTTTCAGCTGTGCTCGCCCCTGCTCTGGATTATTGACGTCCTCTAAACGCATACCAAAACGGGCTTCGCGGGTCTCTCTGAAATAGGCACGGTCGTCAGGATGTATGGCCGCTAATAAATCCAGCGCGACCGTTCGAAAAAGTGCCGGAGTCACGCTACGCTCAATATAGAGCTTAAAAAAGTGGACTCGCTGATAGCTCACTCCTTCTCCCAATACTGGATTGGCAGGATAGGCCTTATCTAAGTAGCGCATGATTTCGAAGCTATCAGTGACAACCGTGTCACCATCGGTTAACACCGGCACTTTGTCGTAGTCGGCAAAGGCAAGTGCCTCTTTATAAAGAAAACGCCAAGGAACAGTCGTATATTCCAACCCTTTGTGTGCCAGTGCCATACGAACGCGCCAGCAATAGGGAGAAAAGCGTAAGCGCTCATCGCGCCCGCATAAGTCATAAAGAGTTATTGCCACTGTGACGGCCTCCTTGTAATTAGAAACGTGGTTAAAACCAAACACACGCTGACAACAATGGGCTCAAGCCACCAAGGACGCAAGTAACGGGTTTTACTTGTTCTGAACCTACCCCAAATGTCTTCATATCAACTAAGTAAGCAAGCGACTTTTTCTCCATTCACTTGCCCTGTACTGCCCTCTTAGATGGAAACTGCACTGTCTATTAGTCTAATGGGTTGCAGGCAGCCCTACTGCATTGTGGAAATTGAAAAGCAAATAAAAACAATTCGTTAAATTTAAAAGAGTGGTTCAAAGTCTATACATACAACCGCCCTTAATTGGTCTTACCAATTATCCAATATAGCCATTTTTTCTACCTAACCGTATCTTTCGCACTGATCCAACCAGCATTGCCACGACCGCTGGCATCTGCCGAGCACACCAAATCAATAACAAGGGGCCATTCCTAAAATGAATGAAACTACACTTGCACTTCTGGCATTTCTGCCGCTGCTGCTTGCCGGTATTTTGCTCATTGGTTTTAAAATACCCGCAAAAATAGCGATGCCGATTGTTTTCCTGACCGCAGCCGTCATTGGTCTGACCGCTTGGGATATGTCGTTTAGCCGCGTTGCCGCGTCTACCATTCAAGGGCTGATTCAAACAGCAGGCCTTTTATGGATAATTTTTGGCGCCATCTTGCTGCTAAATACGCTTAAGCATTCTGGCGGCATCACTGCGATTCGTAACGGTTTTTCAGGCATTAGCCCTGACCGTCGCGTTCAGGCGCTAATTGTTGCTTGGTTATTCGGCTGCTTCATTGAAGGGGCTTCTGGCTTTGGTACGCCCGCAGCAGTCGCTGCACCACTCATGGTAGCGCTTGGCTTCCCTGCACTGGCAGCCGTTGTTGTCGGCATGATGATCCAGTCCACTCCGGTCTCTTTTGGCGCCGTTGGCACCCCAGTTGTAGTGGGTGTCGGTAGCGGGCTTGATCGCGCTGGCATCACAGCCCAGTTGGAAGCTAGCGGCTCTACGTGGGACGTTTTTTTCCAGCAAATTACTAGTTCTGTGGCCATCACGCACGGCATCGTAGGCATATTGATGCCTCTGATTTTGGTATTGATCATGGTGCGCTTCTTCGGTGCGAATCGCTCCTGGAAAGAAGGCCTATCCATTGCACCCTTTGCAATCTTTACTGGCATTTCGTTCGTCGTACCTTACATGCTGGTCGGCGTTTTCTTAGGCCCAGAATTCCCATCAATGATTGGTGCTATGGTGGGCTTAGCGATTGTAGTACCCGCTGCTCGCAAAGGCTTCTTGCTACCGAAAGACACCTGGGACTTTCCTGAATCAACGTCTTGGCCAGATGAATGGATCGGCAACCTGCAGATCAAATTGGATGACGTTGTTGGTAAAGCGCCAATGTCGACCTTCAAGGGCTGGATTCCTTACGTCCTACTCGCGGTATTCTTGGTTGCTTCACGCACCGTTGAACCGCTGAAAGCTGCCTTGACCTCCGTTAACCTGAGCTGGAACAACATTCTAGGCGAAGCCGGTGTTAGCGGCGGTGTACAGCCGCTTTATTTGCCAGGCGGCATTATTATCGCGGTGGTCATCGTCACCTACTTCTTGCACCGCATGAACCCGCAGAAAATCAGCGCTGCCGTGTCTGAATCTACTAAAACCATCTTCGGTGCTGGCTTTGTCTTGATCTTCACCGTTCCCATGGTACGCATCCTGATTAACTCTGGCGTGAATGGTGCTGACCTTGTGTCAATGCCCGTCATGATGGCCCAGGCGGTAGCTAACAGCGTAGGGGGCATTTATCCCTTCTTTGCACCTGCGGTTGGGGCTATGGGTGCCTTTATTGCCGGTTCCAATACCGTTTCTAATCTGATGCTAGCGGAATTCCAGTTTAGCGTTGCCGAAACACTTGGGTTGTCTACGGCGATGATGGTCGCGCTGCAAGCCGTTGGTGCCGCAGCGGGTAACATGATTGCGATTCACAATGTTGTCGCCGCATCAGCGACGGTTGGCCTACTGGGTCGCGAAGGTACAACGATTCGTAAAACAATTATTCCCACGATCTACTATCTGATCTTTACTGGGATCATTGCGCTTATTGCTTTCTATGTGATTGGCATTACCGATCCACTGATGTGACGGGAAAACGTTAATCAAGAGTGAGTCATTCCTGCTGGGTAGCCTAAGGGCAACCCAGCAGCCTCTTCACGAGGGACCACTACCCAGCAACCTCAGCAGAAACAGTAAATCATTAACACGTTATTAGAATTTTCACTGTATGCAAAAGTTTTCCAGCATCGAATTAGTTATTTATGGAAAGATTTTCCATAAAGTGATTAGATAATTTTCTGCTCTCCTCACCCACAGGAGCTAACATGAACATTCTTTTCGATGAACGCCTCGACGGCGAATTCATTCACCGCGATAAAGCAGATGTTTTAGATGATCTGCAAAACGCAGTGCCGTCTTTGACGCTGCTGCACCGTGAAGAGGACTTACATCCCTTTGAGTGCGACGGCCTTGCCGCTTATCGCATCATGCCGATGCTGGTTGCATTACCCGAGACTCTGGAACAGGTAGAAGGTCTTCTAAAACGCTGCCATGCCCTGGGTGTTCCGGTCGTTACTCGTGGTGCAGGCACGGGGCTTTCAGGCGGTGCTTTACCGCTTGAACGAGGCGTCCTGCTAGTGATGTCGCGCTTCAACACGATTATTAATGTTGACCCAGATGCTCGCATTGCACGTGTACAGCCAGGCGTGCGCAACTTAGCTATTTCTGAAGCTGCTGCCCCTTACGGGCTTTATTATGCACCCGACCCATCGTCACAGATTGCTTGCTCGATTGGTGGCAACGTGGCGGAAAATGCGGGTGGCGTGCACTGCCTCAAGTATGGTCTCACCGTTCATAACGTGATGCGTGTTGATGTCATGACGATTGAAGGCGAGCGTATGACGCTGGGATCCGAAGCACTGGATGCACCTGGCTTTGACCTCCTCGCGCTGATGAATGGCTCTGAAGGCATGTTGGGTGTGGTCACTGAAATTACCGTAAAGCTGCTGCCCAAACCTGAAACCGCCAAGGTACTAATGGCCAGCTTTGACGACGTAGAGAAAGCGGGCCGTGCTGTTGGCGACATTATTGCCGCGGGGATTATTCCTGGCGGATTAGAAATGATGGATAAGCTGGCCATCAAGGCTGCAGAAGATTTCATCAAAGCTGGTTACCCCGTTGAGGCAGAAGCCATTCTTCTGTGCGAACTAGATGGTGTTGAAGCCGATGTGGACGACGATTGCCAAACCGTTCGCCGAGTCTTAGAAAAAGCGGGGGCGACCGACATTCAACAGGCTCGCGATGAGGCTGAGCGGGCCAAATTCTGGGCAGGGCGAAAAAATGCCTTCCCCGCGGTGGGGCGCATGTCGCCTGACTACTACTGTATGGATGGCACCATCCCTCGCCGCGAACTCCCTCGCGTCCTCAAAGGTATTGCCGCCCTGTCGGAAGAGAGTGGCTTGGCGATTGCCAACGTCTTCCATGCCGGTGACGGCAATATGCACCCGCTGATTCTATTTGATGCCAATAAAGAGGGAGAGCTGGCTCTTGCAGAGGACGTCGGCGGAAAAATTCTGGAGCTATGCGTCGCGGCGGGCGGCTCTATCACTGGCGAACATGGCGTCGGCCGCGAAAAAATCAATCAGATGTGCAGTCAGTTTCAACCCGATGAACTAACGGTATTCCATGCCTTGAAAGCCGCTTTTGACCCACAGCGCTTACTCAACCCAGGGAAAAATATTCCTACCCTGGCGCGCTGTGCTGAGTTTGGCGCGATGCATGTGCATAACAACGAACTACCGCATCCGGAACTACCACGCTTCTGATGCGACTCCTAGTCGACTAACCACTAGGAAGCATAATGATTAGGAATCACCATGACTGAACTAGCGATACATGCTGCCGATCAAGATATCGCTGACGACCTGTGCGAACAGGTGCGCAGCGCCTATGCCAACCGCACGCCACTGCGCATAGTAGGTGGCGATACCCGCGCTTTTTACGGCCGACCGGTAGAAGGCAACGCCTTAAATATGTTGCCCCATAGCGGCATTGTCTCCTATGACCCGGTAGAGCTTGTGATTACTGTTCGTGCCGGTACGCGGTTAAGCGCACTCAACGCAGCTCTAGCCGAAGAAAATCAAATGCTGGCCTTTGAACCACCCGCGTTCAGCGATGCCAGCACCATTGGCGGTGCTGTTGCCACCGGCATGTCCGGCCCACGCCGCCCATGGGCTGGCGCAGCGAGGGACTTTGTCTTAGGCACACGCGTGATCACCCAAGAAGGCAAGTTGTTGCGTTTTGGCGGTGAAGTCATGAAAAACGTCGCCGGATACGACCTCTCACGCTTGATGGCAGGTGCTCAAGGGACGCTAGGCGTACTGGCCGATATCTCGTTTAAAGTCCTTCCCATTCCTACTGCCACTCACAGCCTACGCCTAAGCATGAGTCTTGAAGATGCCTTGGGTAAGCTCGCCGAACTAGGACGACAGCCGCTGCCCATCACCGCAGCAGGATGGCACGCAGGCGAGCTATTTATTCGTTTAGAAGGCGGCGCAAGTTCCGTTAATGCGACCAAGGAACGCTTGGGCGGCGAATCACTTTCCAGCGATTTCTGGCAGCAACTGCGCGACCATCAGCATCCTTTTTTCCGTCTGAATGAAGGGCAAGCGCTGTGGCGCTTATCATTACCCCCCAATACGCCGCCGCTAGCCTTGAATATACCCCAAAGCGATATCTTCTATGACTGGGGTGGCAGCCAGCGGTGGATAAAAACCAGCGCGGCAGCTGATACGTTACGCACGGTTTGCCAGCAGGCAGGTGGTCATGCCACTTGCTTTACCCCCTACGCCCAAGGCGGAGCAGAGTCACCGTTCACCCCGCTCAACCCCGTGGTCGAAAAGTATCATCGCAACCTGAAGGCCGAGTTGGATGCCTACGGCATTTTCAACCCAGGCCGTCTTTATGCGGCGTTTTAATCAGGAGAGTAGACATGCAGACGCACTTTACCGATGCTGATCGCCAAAAACCGCATATTCAGGAGGCCGAGCGCATCCTACGCACCTGCGTACACTGCGGCTTTTGTAATGCTACCTGCCCCACCTATCAACTGCTAGGCGATGAGCGGGACGGGCCGCGCGGGCGCATCTATTTAATGAAAGAGCTGCTGGAAAGCCGCGATGATAATGATCAGGTCACCGAAGAGACACGCCTGCATTTAGACCGCTGTTTGACCTGTCGCAATTGTGAAACCACCTGCCCTTCAGGCGTGGAATATCACAAACTTTTGGATATCGGTCGTGCAGAAATTGACCGCCGGGTTCCTCGCCTCATGGCCGAACGCGCCCAACGCTATGCACTGCGTAAGATGCTGGTAGACCCTAAGCGCTTCAAAGCACTTCTGTCCTTAGGGCAAACCTTCAAACCCCTGGTGCCTGGCAAGCTACGCAGTAAGATGCCACCGACGCCAGTCGACGCAGGCCAACGCCCGGATAGCCAACGCCATTCTCGCAAGGTGCTAATACTAGAAGGGTGCGTTCAACCAGGCCTATCGCCAAACACCAATGCAGCGACCGCTCGACTGCTAGACCGTCTTGGGATTAGCGTGACGCCCATCAGCGAAGCAGGTTGTTGTGGGGCCATTGATTTTCACCTGAATGCCCAGGACGATGGTCGCGCTCGTATGCGTGCCAATATCGATGCTTGGTGGCCACAGATCGAACAAGGGGCTGAAGCCATTGTTCAAACGGCCAGCGGCTGCGGCGCTTTTGTCAAAGAGTATGGCGACATGCTCAAAGATGACCCGGCCTATGCCCAGAAAGCGCAAAAAGTCAGCGCACTGGCGAAAGATATTGTCGAAATACTGCGCGAAGAGCCAGTAGAGAAGCTCGAGCTGAAAGAGCACCAACGTCTGGCGTTTCACTGCCCTTGCACACTGCAGCACGCCCAGAAGCTCAATGGTGCGGTTGAAGGCGTGCTCAGCAAGCTGGGGTTTTCGCTAACGCCGGTACAAGATGCGCATCTATGCTGTGGCTCAGCTGGCACCTACTCGGTTACCCAGCCAGCGCTTGCCACACAGCTGCGCGATAACAAGCTCAATGCGCTGGAAGCTAGCAACCCAGAGGTTATCGTCACTGCCAATATTGGCTGCCAAACCCATCTTGCTAGTGCCAATCGCACCCCGGTACGGCACTGGGTGGAAGTGGTGGATGCTGCCCTGGTATAAACACTAATTCACTTTGCCGCGCTAACAAGCTTTTACAAGCAAACAATAGCGCGGCACTTTACTCCCCTTGATCAAAAGGAAAGTTTGATGCAAAGCAAAGCTGTTCTCGGCCAAGCCGATGTCATTCAGGTACTAGATGCTGCTCAAAAAGAAGCCGATAACAACGGCTGGCCGGTCACCATTGCCATAACGGATGATGGCGGGCATCTACTCGCTCTGCGCCGCTTAGACGGTGCTGCACCCTTCAGTGCCGATGTAGCAACACATAAAGCGCGCAGTGCAGCACTAGGCCGTAAAGAGACCCAAGTATTTGAAGAAATGATTAACGGTGGGCGCACGGCATTTGTCTCTGCGCCACTGCAAGGTTTGCTGTCAGGCGGCGTTCCTATCATCGTCGATGGCAACGTCGTGGGTGCTGTCGGCATCTCAGGCGTGAAGCCTGACCAGGACGTACAGATCGCCAAAGCCGGGGTAAGCGCTATCGCCTGATATTACCGTGCAGCTGCATGGCTGCACGTTATGGCGCTAGAGAATGGACTCAAGGTACTAAATGACACGCAATAAAAAGCCCAGATCAATGATCTGGGCTTTTTGGAATTCGTTCGACTAAAATGTTTAGTCGATGAGTGCTTAAATGGCGGACCGGACGAGACTCGAACTCGCGACCTCCGGCGTGACAGGCCGGCATT